>CAYUYJ010000001.1:0-477554 GCA_964449325.1 uncultured Lachnospiraceae bacterium
CATAAATACTGGCATTGTGGGACTTTTGACTGCAAAAAAGTGTCAAAGACGAGATAACATGTAGGAAACAAATGTGCAAGCATTTTTTGACATTCTGGCTGCCTCTTTTGGTTACATCCATAAGCGAAGTCATATTAAAAAAAGTGTCGCTCTGCAGCGACACTTTTTTATTACATTTCTTCTTTTTGTTTAAACATATTTAATGACTACTTTTACCAAAGAGAATCGAGCTACCCTCCTTGTATAATCCATATCCACCGGCATTCCATCGTTCTTTTGGACCCATGAATTTTTCATTCTCTGAATCATACATTGGTACAAACCAGTCAGGCATTACCTGTTTGGCTGTGAGAAGCAAAAAGTTGTTGCCTAATTTTGCATAGTTGCTATCATCACAATAACGCAGGCCAACCTCAATGGCTCTTTGTTCCCCATCATAGGTCTTAGAAATGGTACCTGTAATTTCCAGTAAAGATTTTCCATCCTTATTCTGCTTACCATCAATAATATTGTACCCGTCAGCCAATATTACATCTGTTAGCTTAATTTTACCATCCCCGATTTTGGAAGATCCTGCTTTTATCTTTGCCTTTTCTAACGTTGTCTTTTTTGAAATTGTCACATCATTTCCAAATAACGTCGCATTCTTCAGTTTCCCATTGGTTGTCGTTACTGAGCCATTTACCACAAGCCTCATGTGTTCTTTTGTGGAGGCTTCCATCGGACAATTACTTTCAACGGAAAGATTCGTTACGTTCTTAATTGCTTTGTTCACTGTAATGCAAACAGGTTTATGGGTTTCTTCATGATTATTTCCTACTTCTACTTCATTCTCAAACCTCACATTCGTAATTCCCGAAATATTGTCCGCAAGTATATCTAAATACCCATCCCGTTCCACTAATGCAGGATTTGTATACTTAAGGGTGTAGGAGGAGCCTGCACCACCCATAATGGTTCCTCTGATTCCATTTTGGTTTATATCAAGCGGATATCCATCTCGATAAGTTTTTATGCCGGAAGGTGCATTAATCTCCGTCAGGCTATACTTTCCTAAAGTGATATCATATGCATTTGAAGTGTAGATAGGAACATCTGCCTTAGTTGCGCCACCTTGAAGCACTATTCCCTCAAGAACCGTGTTACATCCCAAGGTTAGCTTTTTGCCGGTAAAGAATACCAGCATATCTCGTCCGGCTTCACCCTTTATTGTAATCTCTTTTGCTTTTGTCGGAAGCTTTGTAATACCGAGTCCTTCTACTCCACCATTATATTCCATTTCACTTAGAGTTAGTCTGTAGCAAATGCCGGTGTTACCTAAATTTTCAATATCTGTAACTGCATCAACCAGACTGGTGAAGGTAGATTCATATATCTTCCTTGTATATCCTTCATCACGAAATCCTTCTACACTTACTACCGGATTCATTCCAATGATATAGAATCCCTTATTATGTTTTCCAACATGATAGGATGAATCAAGATCTACCCATGCGCTTCCATTATAAAATTGTACTTGTATACTTTCAGTTGCCGCTTTCGGAATAGTCGCCAGCTTCCGGTTCGCAGTGACTCCGGCAAAATTCGTCGTATATACCTGTAAATCTGCAAGGTCATACACGGATGCGGGAGTAAAATCAATTCCGTTTTTATATAGGTTTGGTCTTATTTTCACCTCTAAGGTATTTTCTCCGCCATCCGGCTCTACTACACCATTTATGGATAGCTGACCCGTTGTTTTAGGATAGGATGCATTCTTAGTGTAATAATAATGCAGAATAAGCTCTGAAGGATTGTTGCCATAAACATTGTTAAGGGCAAGCGCTTTTCCATTACCCGGTATGATTTCTGCTACAGAATTATCCTTCACGAAAGTATTTCCACTAATGGTTATTTTTCCACCTGCAGATAACACTGTACTACTGCTAAGAGTAACATTTTTCATTGTTACATCGCCTATGCAATATACCTTTCTTCCTTCCACTGTGATACCCGATGAAGAAGCATTATTGGTTCCTGTCTGTATGCTTCCAAATAAAAGATCTGCTTCCAAAGCCTCCTCGCCATACTTACTATTTTTCGCATCATCCCTGACATATCCGCACTCCTCATCAAAGGCCATATCAAAATTTCCTGTTGTCAATGTCACTATATTGTTTGAAGAAAATACACCACTGTTAAGCGCACCTTCATCAAAGATGATATTTTCAAAGGCAATATTACATTTTGTTGTCAATGCACCGGTATAAGAAACAGTAACCCTATCCGTGATTCCATCATCAACATAGCTCCCGTTTCCTGCATAAGCATCACCAATCAATGTCACAAGCTTTGCTTTCGTCGGTGTGCTAAATGCTGCATAACTTTCTGTTCCATTGGTGCCTACAGCACCGGTTTTTGCATTTGTCGATAAGTAAATACGATAACTTGCATTTTTATCGTTCATATTTTCAATGATACTAACGGCATCTGCTATTCCACCCGCATAGGTCTCAGAAATATTCTCCGGTTCACTATCAAAATACTGTTCTATGCGAACCTTCACATTTTCTCCGGATGTTGTTTTTACATATCCGTTTTTGTCCTTATAGGTTATCCAGTCAGAAACATCTGTCGCATCACCCGGAACATATCCCTTGAACTTATCTGTATTTTCCAGTTTTGCCGTAATCAGATTTGCATTTTCCAAGGCAAGCTGACCTTCCAAGGCATTCTCATACACTTCAAAAGACTGTGGTGCTAACAAAGTAGAGCTTGCTTTAAGAAGATTTATGTAAATCATTCCACTTGCCACCCTGTTTTTAAGAGTCATGTTAGGCACCCCCTTAACAGTCTGTGCAGCTGCAAGGTAAGTATTGTTACTTATGCCATAAATATTCTCTACAGAGGTTGCTCCAAGCATTTTCCATGTATGCGTCAGACTACTGCTTCCATCTACTGCATTTTCCAGATACAGATTGCCTATCGTACTTGTTTTTCCGGTTACTAAATCCGTACTCTGCAAGTGCAATTCCTTAACATTACTGATTCCTTCCTTTATTCTCAGGTCAGAATTTTTCATGGAAACTTCCGTCACCTTATTAGTACCTGTAATCTTGGTAAGAAGCCCTATCGGATTTCTTTTTGCATCAACCGGACAGTTCGCCGGATTAGCTTTTGCTAACACATCTGACAAAGTAGTTACATTTTCCAATGTCAATCCCTGCACAGTCTGATTACCGCCTGCCGTCTTTATTACAGCTGAAGTGGAAGAAATCGCCGTATCTGTTGGGATAATATTTGCTCCGGAAACCTTTGCCGGATTAAAAATGATATTTCTTATGTGCAGCTTTCCGGCATAGGAAATGTTACCGGAATATCTGACAGGTGTTAAGGCTTCTGCTGTAATGATAACCTCTGAGGCTTTTCCGGCTGCCGGCAATTTAAACGCACTGACAGGGGTCGTATCTGATGTCACATCTGTATCCAGAATTTCTCCCGGCACTGTAATAGTATAGGAATTAAGTGGAGCATTTATTGCTTCTATCTCCTTCACAGCCTGTGCCATATCCGGACAAATAACCTGATGGTTCACTCCTTCTTCCACATAAGAAAGGCTTACGCTGAAATCACCAACATCAGAATTCCGGTCATAAACATAAATGCCTCTATTTGCCTTAAGTAATCCTGCGTCAATGTCAAAATTCCTACTCTGACAATCCGGCTTTGTCACATCCTCTGAAACCATAACTGTATAGGCGTCAAGTGGCGC
This sequence comes from uncultured Lachnospiraceae bacterium, assembly GCA_964449325.1. GTDB lineage: Bacteria > Bacillota > Clostridia > Lachnospirales > Lachnospiraceae > RGIG3002. The sequence continues at coordinate 3,752 of CAYUYJ010000001.1, forward strand.
TTTTTCAATGGTAGCAACCAATTTCGTTGCTGTAGCAATATCCACCTTATTGTTCACCTTAGCAAGCAGGATATTGTCTATGGTTTCAAACGTAGTGATTTTTCCTGTAGGTTTTGCAAGGAAAAGTACCAGTTTAAGCTTGTTGGCAGGTGAACTGTTCGTAATATGTCCCTTTATAGTAAGATTAGTTTTACGGCTTGTTTCATTCTTATAATATTCCAGAGTACCATTTTCATTATGAATATCCGTTATGGTAATGGTACCCTTTACATTGACCTTTTCATTGGAAGCAAAGGTTAGTACTGTGGTTTGCAGCGCCCCGGAAATATCCGTCCTGACTCCATTAGCAAGTGCAACCTCTGCAAACCCTGTTACCCCACCGGAAATCTGCAGTTCATCTGATGCCAGTGTCAGCTTATTTTTTCCATTTCCGGTTATGTTTTTGATACCTATTTGTTCCTTGTTTATGACTCCCTCTGCAATCTGACCACCTGTCGCAACATCGTTAAGTGTCAGGTTATTTGCTCCTGTTGCAATATCTAACGCTGCACCATTTGCAATCTTATTCTTTAAAACAACCCCGTCCAGATTTACATTGCTAAACGTTGTCGTCGTTTTAAGGGAAATCTTATTGGTATAGAAAACCGCTTTCTTATCCGTCAATATTTCAGTTGCATAAGAGGTTATGGTTACTTCCTTCGCATAAGTTGGAAGATTCAGCACAATTGGCTCATACTCTGCCTGCTTCACTCCCAAATCCTGCATTAAAATAAACGTGTAGGCAGTATTTTTGTCTTTCCGTGCATCTACGTCCGCGACAGCATCTGCCAGTGTAGGATAATAACCCAGCACCGTTTCGGAAGGAATGAGATCCAGTCTTCCATCTTCACCACCATTTTTAACTACTGCAACCTTCACTTCATTTCCGTAATATGCATAGAGCTTCCCGGATGCTTTTTTCAAAATATATCCGTCTGTATTGTTCGCATCAAAACGGTTCTGATTTCTTCCGGTCGGAATATTGGCAGGAGAAAGTCTAAACTGGTCTACTGTGCCCTTTGTTGTAGTGAGCACAAGGGCTGTATTTGACGGTGCACCTACTAAGGAAACAGCATCTGTATCCTGTGCCGTTTCTGCCTGTATGCCCTTGGCATGAATATAAGCACTATCCCAACATTCATTGCTGTAAAGCACTTCAACTTCCATTCTGTCTCCAAGGCTTGTTGCATTGTTATTTCCGTAATCCTCTATCACAACCGTTCCACTGATATTTAAGTATGGAATTCTGTTTTTGACCACAGTGTGATACTTCTGTCTTGTTACAAGCTTAGCAAGTTCGGTACTGCATGTCAGCTTTCCGGATATATTGAAATCACGATCCGCACGAATGGTAATCTTATCTCCGCTCCATGCAGAACGCATATCCGCTCCTGTAATGGTCAAATCTTTAAAGGAAGCTTTTGCTCCGGCATATTTCTTGGAATATCCGTCATAGACATCTTTGATTACAATATCGCCGGAATCTAACTTTGTATTTGTTGCGGTGAAATTACCTTCTACTGTCAAAACCGGGTTTTTGTCACCTTTTACAAACACATTTTCTGCCTGCAGGGTTCCACCCGTAAGAGCCGCATTGGCTTTGGTTCTATACTTCTGTACAGACAGATTTTCTGTCACATTTAAGGTTGTGAAGCCATTTATCATACCATAAATGACATTCTTCTCACTCACTCTGCCTGCTGTAAAAGTATAAATTGCTGCATTGTCTTCAAAAGATATACTTCCCTTTGTTCCACCTGCTAAATTAATAGGACAATTGAACGTAATATTTCCTCTTAAGTTCAAGGCATATCCACCGGCAGATACATTTGTTACAGCCGGATACTCTGTTATTTCTTCTGCGAAATTGTAAGAGGTACCTGTTTTAGCCATCCGGACAAATGCAATATTCTCCAATGTTGTATTGGATGTAAAGTATATCGCTCCCTGGAAGTAAATTTTAGCACTATCTTCCCCGTCCTCTTTGGGTCTTATGGTTAAGGAATTTACGTATGCTGCAGTTGGCATTTTCAACGCAGCCGGTGCCTTATAAAGAGCATTTTCATCATTGCTTACTCTTTCCGGAAGTGTAGCCTTATCTGTTAGCGCAATGACATAATCCCGCTTCACTTTCATACTATTTATCTCTGTTATGGCCTCGGTCAATGTAGTAAATGGAGTTTCTACTGCTACGCCGTTTGTATCTGTGTAAGAAAGAACTACATTCGCATCACACTCACGATAGGCAAGATAACCTCCGGTCTTAACCAGAATTCCACCTTCAGCGTGATTATCCGCTGATAAGACAACCATATCTGCTGATACTCCTGCTGCCTTAGCCAGCCAGACTCCTGCCCTTTTCAGGGCAGTCGTCATTTTTCCTGCTGCAGGTTCTATTTCTTCACTAAAATCAATTACCTCATAATAATACTGCTTTTCACTGTTTGTAAGCTTTTGCGTAAGCTTCAGTTGCAATGCATCGCCTGCTTTATTATTAACCAATCCGTTAATGGTCAGCATAGGAGTTATTTTGGAAACCTGTCCGACTTCCTCCGTTGCTGTCCTTCTCGTCACTTTCGTTACGGTCGCCGGAATGATGAGTGTGCCACTGCCATCATGGATGACATGGTTCAAAATTGTATTTCCACGAGTCTCTACTGTCTGTGAAGCACCAATCTCCAATGTACCGATATTCATTCCGGTACCAGCCAGTAAGTCGGAGCGAAAATCACCAAATGACATAGGACTATTTTTAACAAACACCGTTCCTACATTACTGATATCTGCTGTAGTTTGAAGTGCAGTTCCATCCAAAATCAGCTTAGAGGCTCCCTTACTTCCACCACCCTTTACGCATTTCACCGCATAATTTCCGGCTGCATCCATAAGCTTACAATCTCTAAATGTCAGTTCAAAGTTACCAAGTGCAATGGTTGCTGCCGCAGAAGACTGAAGAAGCATATTTTCTATCTCTACATTACTCTTAATGGTAATCGTATCTTTGAAAAATAATACTGTTTCCGCGTTTCTTGATGTCATAACCAATTTCTTTAATTTACTTGGAAATGCCGGATTCACCTTAGAACTTGTCGCTCCTGTCGTGTCGGTAGCCAAGTCTGTAGAATTTGTAATTTCTACTGTATAGTAATTGGAAGGAACTGCCAGTTCATCAATTCTTTTAAATGCCTCTGCAAGTGTAGAATATCCGCTTTCTATTGCATATTCATGTCCTTCATCGCTACTCATATAAAGAATGACATTGGTGTTTAACTTGCCATATTTCAGTTCATTTCCTGTTTTGTAAGTCGGCACAACATCTTCCTGTTCCTCCACTACAAACCAGGAAGCGTCTGCCTTTGGAGCATTAGCTATTGTCAGATGATTCTTTTCTTCCTCTGTCAGTTCATCAAACGCTTTTGTAACCGTCTTCTTTGCAACAGGGTCTACTACACTATACGTATCCGGGCATAGAATAATCGCGTCTGTCCGCACTTTCACATAAGGACCATATTCCTGCTCGTCCAGATTACGAAACATTGTATTTTCTCCCGATATCGTTCCGCTAATTGTTAATATATCAGTGGAAGTATTTCCTCCATAAACAATTCTGTTTTTAGAACCATTGCTGATTACATTAACCAGGTTTATCTTTTTACGGGCGCATAAATTCGAACCTCCGCTCTGTTCACCGGTAGAATCTATAAGGGTATTTCCCGTTACCGAAATAGTATCCTCTGTTGTCAAAACAGAACTATACAATTCAAGAGCAGAAATTCCCGAAACTGCCTTTGTTGCATATATAGATGACTCATTTTTCAATACTAGCGCAGAGCCCTTTGAACCGGTAACCGTAGACGCTTCCATAGTAGTGCTATCTAACGACAGTACTTTTCCATTTAACTTCACTACACTCTTATAGCCATCTGTATATGTCCCGGTGGTGGCATTGTAGGTCTGTGCTATAAGCTCAACATCTTCAAAGCTTACATCCATCGTAAGATTAAGGTCACCCACATACCGGATGGAAATCTTCTCCTTTTCGTTATCCTGTGACATCTTTGTACTTCTAAATGTAATGGATGCTGCTGCTTTTGGCAATGTCAGAGATCCCCTTGCCGTAATATCTTCTGACAGGGAAATCAAATAATGTGTGGATGCGTTATTTAATGTACTAATGTAAGTTGCCGCCTGATCCCATCTGGTAAAGGTTCTTAAGTCATTGACAATTGTTCCGTCTTCATTGGTTGTGCTGACAGTAATAGACTTCCCTGCTATCTGAAGTACATCATCAAAAAGATCCATTTCTCCTTCCGAATAAGGTATATGAATCAACTGTTCCACATTATCAATAGTCAGTTTCTGCGCTGTTAATCCGGATGCTGCTATATTGCTATCCCCGGTATTGGAATCTAATCTGCTAATATAATAAGTACAATTTCTAAAGGTACCTACCGTGTCGTTTAACTTAAACTCTTCCGGTTCATAAGCACTATTTACCGGCACAATGGTAAGTGGCTGTTCACCGACACAAGCGCGATAATAAGCTTCTGTGTCGGATGCATCAATAATACCATTGATAACTACCCTGCCTTCCGCAATCTTTTCTCCTTGTGTTCTTACCAGTTTGATTGTTGCCGGATCATAAATTCCTCCGTAAAAGTCAATACATTTTGACCAAACATTTTTACAACCGGTTGCTCCGTTTTCATTACATATATAGGTACGACCGCTGAGATTTATGTTTCCACGAATGACAAAGTTGCTTCCCTGACAGATCTTGGAGCCTTTTGTAACGATTAAATTTTCAAAAATAATATCCTGCTCTTTATAAACTTCGTTTTCATCATACAAAAATGTATACAAATACTGGGTTGTAACATCACCATAAAATGTTATGTCATTGCCGAAGGCATGCCTTACGATATATCTTCCTTCATCAATAAATATGGAATTATCAAAAGATAACTTGGGAACGTTGATATTTCCTGCAACTATTACTCCGGGTTTCACAATCAGTTCTCCGACTCCATTTACATTTACAGAATCCTTCAATTCCATATTTCTGGATACAACAAGAGTACCCAAACCGGAAATAGTCAGATTTTCACCGGTAAAATACAACTGCTCCCCATTTGGCTGTTCAAAGTCTGCACCATCTAAGGTAACTCCGGTGTATTGCCCAATTGCTATTTTGCCATTATATATTCTCTTAGCGCGGAAGGTTGTCTCTCCACCAAATGTCTGATATTCTTCCGGTACATGACTTTTTGGTACCGTAAGTGTATGACCATTTAAATTAATGGAAATATATTTCGTATATCGATCGTATGCCCCCTGCAAGTCAAAACTGTCATAAGAAGGGTACGACGCATTACCAAAATTAAACAAACTAAAATCTTTTATCAGTTTAATCGTATATTCTGAGTTGATATTTCCATTATTGTCATTTTGTTCCTGTTCAAGAGCATCTACAAGGAATTGTGCTGCTTCATCAAAATTAGCCGCCTGATAAACCATCTCACCACTCTTGTTTACTATTTCCAATACCGCATCGTTCCTGCCATAGTTCTTAATTTTACTGGTGTAATTCTTTGTAAAATAGTACATGGCAAACTGACTTTGTTCATCTGCTTTGCTAAATTCTGTATAGCTTTTCTTAAAAGTGCTTCCTGAAGCATCTACATAATACCAGGCATCTTCAAACTGCGCTATATTGTAAGTATGGGCATTCGGGTCTACGCCCATGATGACCTTGCTGGGAATCCCAAATTCTCTGCTTAGTCTTGTAAATAACAGTGCAAACGCCTGACAGGTACCGGAACCCGGCTTACTATCATAGCCGTTATTAATGAACAACGTACTAAAGACCGTATGATACATTGGTGTACGTCTGTTATCTACAGACTCCTTTTCCCCTTTTACATTTCCGGATACATTTGCCTGAATCCAGTCATAAATAGCTTGCAATGCTTCCGTTTTGGCATTGTCTCCATCCGGGTTACTTGTATATTTATCATAAGCCGCATGAAGCGTAGCATCGGTCGAAAGGAGGCTTTCAATTTTCTCATCTACAAGCTGTTCTTCATAGGCGGTTGTAATAAACTCCTGCGGATACGTATACATATGGTACTTCTCATTATAGTAAGCGATATTTTCATCTTTGTATTCGCTCGGTTCCCCAAAGGTAATCCATTCCCGGTCTCCCATCGACCAGTGAAGGTAATCTCCCTCCACAGGAAGCATATCGTCTCTCTCATCATAAAAATCATAGATGTCATAGACGTAAGCTGCTGTTCCATCCGGAAGTTCGTCTCCTTGTTCCATGACAATTCCGTAATATTTATTTTCACGAGCAACCATTGTATCTCTGACAGCCTGCCATTCCTGCTCTTTGGTAATGGAAGAATCATACTTCACAGGATTCTCAGGAGCACCATAACTTCCATCCGCTGCAATAACCTTTACCGGAAGCACTGCTGTATGATTACCTCCCTTTGCCAGGCAGTCATTCCCTAACCTCACATCATACTTTATATAATGATATTCTCCTTCCGGTGTCACCCCTGTACCGGTAATATAGTTCGAGATACCAAGAATGTATTCCTTCGTCCATGCAAGCTTTATCGTAGTATCATCATAGTAACTCCTTGCGGAAACATCATCACTGTAAAATAAATCATAATCCTTACCATAAATATATTCTGTCCTAAGGTCATTTGCTTCATCACTATAATCACATACAGACCATGTATAGGACCAATTACCGTTTCCGGCTAATAAAGCTGTTTTAATATCTACGGCACCATTGGGTTCATGCACCTGATTATCCAACGGAATATACTCGCCTGATTCCTTTTTTATCAGTGCGATTCTTACAAGCTTGGATTCTCCCTCATGAAGTTCCAGTTTGGTAATTCTCTGTCCGTTTTCATCAAGAAATGCAATCCCCTCGTAATCCGAATCATTTTCCTGTTCTGCATAAACAATGTCTGTTGCATCAATTATCACCGGTTCACCGGCATTTTCCGCGGTCTCCCGGACCACTACTGCGTAATAGTCATAACCATCAACAACCCCTTTATCCGGTCTGAATTTGCATGTTTCCTCGAAAGAAAAAGTTTTGATTTCTCCTCTCTCTTCTTCTTTGGTCTGAAATACTTCCCCCGTCAGACTATCCACTTCCTCCCATTCCTCAATAGGAAGATTCCGGTCATCGCTTCCATATAAAACGGCTTTTGCTGTTCCGCCCTCTGTCAATAAGGAGGCCTCATACTCAAAGTGAATGACATATTGATTTTCTCCATCGGATGAGATACCTGCATTGCTAACCGGAAAAATGGTATCGCTGTATAACTCCACAAGATTTTCTTCCGGTCTTGTTTCTTCTGATAACGTTTCCTCTGTCAGTGCTTCTTCCGTCTCAGTAGCAGACTGTGTTTCTTCTGTGGAACATTCCGTACTTTCTGTTGTTTCCTCTGTAGCTCCTTCGTTTTCTGTTCCTGCCTCTTCTGTACTTGCTTCTTCTGTACTGTCCGGTTCTTCCGTTTCAGAATCCGATTGCGTTTCCACCACCGTTTCTCCTTCGTTCTCACCAGACAGCTGTCCCTGATTCAAAACTGCATTCGGATCAACTCCTCCATTCGCTGCAAATGCAGTAATCGAAGAAGAAGGTATTGCCAGCATTGTAGCAAGGAACATAGCTAATACACGTCTTGCCACATTGTTTTTCCGATACTTACTCATACGTTTCCTCCTGTCGTAAAGGTCAGATTATCCTACATCAAATGTAATCAGACTATTTTCTCCATTTTACCATAATTATCTGTTTTTACATAGCAAAAACGAGGAGACAGATTAAAATCTATCTCCTCGTTCCTTTTTACAGTTTGGGATTTCTCATTCTGTATTTTCGTTTACTAGTATAGCATTTTTTAATTGGCTACACTTTTTGAAAATGTTTCAGTAACCACAGTTTCAGATGCATCAATGTCCGTTAGATTCCATGTCCAATGGTAAACCACCGGAGTTTCATTAATCTCATCAAAATACTTGTAGATACGGGTTACCAATTCATCTTTTGTTTTAACCCGTATGTTCTTCAGCATCTGCTTTGTCATTTTACTGAAAAAGCCTTCTACAAGATTGAGCCACGATGCATGTTTTGGTGTAAACACGAATTCAAATCTGTCAGGTATGGTTGATATATATTTTTGCACATCAGCAGATGAATGCACCTTTAAATTGTCGAGGACGAGACGAATCTTGTCTCCCTGGGGATATCTGGCATCCAGTTTCTTAAGGAAAGTAATATAATCACTGCTGTTGTGTGTATCACTAACCAGAGGGATTGCTTCACCAGTCTGGAGGTCTATACCGGCAAGCAACGATACTGTGCCAAGCCGTTTATACTCATAATCACGCTTTATGGTGCCATGATCCTCATTAGGAAGGAGATCCTCTCCTGTTGTTGCAATGGCTTGTATTCCAGGTTTTTCATCATATGAAAGGACATGGGTTACCTGACCTTCAAACGGAATCAAATTACCTTCTTCATCGAACTGAAGAGAGACCTGTTTGTACACAAGAAGAACATTATGCATTTTGCTGTCGAAGTCAGGATCTCGCCGCTCACAGTAATACTGAACACGGAACGGCTTGTTATTACTTTTGGAAAGAATATTAAACACACTGCTTTCCGAAATAGTTGTGAGACGTTGATATCCTGCTGCCTCCGCATATTGGCGAATATGTCTGGTTAATGCTGAATTCGTCCATGTTTCTGCTGCATATCCGAGGTCTTTCGGCTTTTGGCAGGCAATACCTAAGATCCAGGTTTTTGCTTCGCCCGAGATTTCCTCTTTTGGCCCTCTTCCCTCGGAAACGCTCAGAATATCATCCAGTGTTTCCTCGGCAGAACGGTTACGATATTTCTGGGTCCAAAGGAGAACTGTTCTCTTGTTTATGCCAAGTTCATCCGCAACAGAATCATTTGAACGTCCATCTGCTTTCAAAAGCAGTATTTTTGCACGTTGTATGATGATTGCCGGAGTCATGCCGGATTTTACAAGATTTTCGAGTTGTCTCCTGTGTTCGGTTGTAAGTATCAAACGCTTTGGTGTATTCATGATTATACTCCCTTCGATAGTACTGATTAGAGTATAACACAAAACATTCAAAAAGTGTATTCAAATATTAAATGATATACTAGTCCATAGGAGTTCCCATGAAAATATCACTTCCGCTCTTATAGGTTTGATATTCAAATCCGTCAATATCGAAAACTTCTAACTCTTCGATATTGACATAGCCTCCGCTCATGACTTTTGTTCCGGGAGCACCTGCACCCTTTACAGTCACATTAATAAATTCACGATTAAGCTCCGGACTCTCGCTTTTGGCATGATTAAAAATAATTGCTTTTTCTGTCTGTTTATCACCGACAATCTTCATGTCTTTTTCAAGCGGTTTTACCAGTTTGGCAACCCCAAGTCCATCCTTTTCAATAAGATTTGCACTAAATGTACCGTTTACATCTAATTCTCCGTTTTCATAAGAAGATGATGATGTAAATATAAGATTATTCAAGGCAAGGTTTCCATTCGCCCGAAGCACTGCTTCATTACATATTTCTACATCGATGACACCACTGATATTGTCAACTTCTACATAATAAGGTTCTGTCACGGTACCATTTTCATCCGGTTGGCCGATAATCACAAGACTGCCTCCCTTGGTTCCGGATACATTTCCGAACAGGTTCTGTCCTTCCGGCTCTCCTGTCTCAGGATTATTGTTCTCGGCGTAGGACCATGTGTCACACATGGACAAGCAGTACTTTCCGACATTGTAGTTTGCTTTCGTAGCAACTGCCTCTCCTTTTACTGCTTTTCTTGGCTGCAGATTCACTCCATTTATATACAGATTGCTCTTCAGCGTCACATTACCACTAAAGTAAATAGCAGTTCCATCGCCTATAATGTTCAGTTCCGATACTTTGGAAGGAAGGGACAGGGCACTGTAAGCCCCATTCCCCTTGTCATTGCCTATATGCACATCCTGCACCAGCAGGATTGCATAGTCTTCATATTCTTTGGTTCCCGGTTTATAAAGGGCAAGCGAATCAATCTCTTTGACTGCCTCTTCAAAGGTTGCAAAGTTGGAATGAGCTCCTGTCGATGTTTCAAGGACAGCCTCAAAATCCCATTTGCCGTATTTAATTTCTTTACCGGACTTGTATACATCATATCCATCCGTCCATTCACCCATACCCTCGAATGGTTCTCCGGTTTCGTTCTCTCCCGGTGTCCAACTGTATTCAATACCAAACCACGAGGATGTCGCCTTGGGTGCTGTAAGCAAGGTCATTCCATCATATAGCTTTGCATATTTCTCACTACTGTTGTTATAACGAATACCTACACAAATAGCTGACCTATCGGGATCATACATATAATTCTCTGCGCATGTTATCGTACCGGTGATTTCTAACTGGCTCTTTCCGTTCTTATCCTGTTTTGCACGGATGAGGTTATAGTTTCCGGCAATAACAACATTTGCCAGCTTCACTTTTCCGTCGCCAATAGTATCTGTTCCGATGTTGATGTCACTGTTATCCAAAGTGGTAATACCGGTTACGGTGAGGTTCTTCGCCGATACACGGGATTCTCCTGCCAGTGTCAGATTCTTCACACTGATATCGCCTGCACCACAGTTTATTTCCGTATCGGGATAGAGGATTAAACTAGTAACCCCGCTCATTCCGTTTTCCATATCAAGCCATACTCTTCTTGCATTTCTTGCTTCTCTGTCTTCTACCGTATTTCCTTCTCCGTCAACCGTTGTGGGGATATGCTCTGTTTCATTCTTATTCAGAATTGTCACGGTTCCTACATTGGTAATCTTTGTAGCCGGCGCATACAGATAATCGTTATCATCCACACCGGTATCACATTTCTTAAAGGTAAAGCTTCCTTTTGCTGTACCGGAAATAATATCAGGCATGTTTTCAAAGTAAGCACGATTCATATCTTCATTTTGGGTTACACGCCTTACGTTCTTTTCTGTCAAACTGAAATTGCCTACCGTAATATTATAGCCTGTTGACTCATACCATATATTCGTTCCGGTACCCATCTTCTTCACTGCCATGAGACCTACATTGTCAAACACTGTATTGCACTTTAATGTAATGGCGGTCTTAGTAAAGTAAATGTTTCTGCCATTCTCTGAAGTAATGATTACTTCCGCTGCCTTCGACGGCAATGTCAATTCTGTGATTGGTGCAATACTTCCTACATCCTTTAACAGAACAAGTTCATAATACATATCCGAATTTGCAATGCGGTCAATTTCCTTCACTGCCTGCTCCCAGCTTAAAAATTCCGTACTATAAATCTGCTGTCTTCCGGTGCTTTCGCCTACTGTTGTCTCTATCTCTCCTTCCAGTCTGACTACAGGATCTGATGTAGTAATATAGAGTCCACTGTCATATTTATAATTTAATACCGGTACTACATCTCCGCCGTTGTCTGAGAAATCAATGTTTTCCAGCTTTGTCCACGAATCCATATTGTCTGCTACATAAACCGCAACATTTGCTACGGATGCTTTCGGCATAGTTGCAATTTTCTGAGTGTTTGCAGGTGCCATATCTGCATTTACTACATTCAGCTCTTTCGCTTCATCCATATTCATCTTGTGGTAGGTCTTTGTCGCGAGGTCGTACATTTCTGTTGCAATGTTAACCTGTACATCTTCAATGCTTCCGTTAATGGAAAGCTGACTTAAAGACTGCTGCGTTGCATTTGTAATGGATGTAAAGCAGGTTTCAAGCAACAATGCATCATCCGCATCCAGATTTTCACCCTGAATGTCTGTAAGCGCCATCGCCTTTTCTGCCTTTAACACTGCTGTTTCCGCATTATCTGCTGCATGATTTGTTACAGTCAGTTCTTTTACGGTAAGTTTCCCTTTACCTTCCAGAGAAGCCGTACTGTCTAAACTGAGTGCAGTTATGGTAATATCCTTCTCTGTCACTGCCTCTGTGTATCCGGCCAGTTCCAGTACATTAATGGATAAAGCACCTTTTACATAAACCTTCTTGGAAGCTAAATTGCTTTCACCGACAATGTTTATGGTTCCTTTTGTACCGCTTACGCTGCTAAATACCAAATCAGCTTCTGCTTCTGTTCCACTTGCACTGTCATTCTTTAAGGTTCCTGCTTTTCCGTCAAAGGTAAGCGTATATGCTCCTGCTACTGCCGGGGTTACTTCATAGGACGGTGTAAATACCGATTCCCCGCTCACTACTTTTGCCGTTCCTTCTGTCAGTAAAATATCTTTAAAGGTTACATTACAGCCGGGCTGCAATTTTCCGGTGTAGCAGATTACTGCCGTAGGTTCTCCTCCGTCTGTCGAACCGGAGATGGTAACAGCTGCTGCCTTGGTTGGCAAGGTCAGTGCTCCATAAGCCGTTCCGCTCTTTGCAGTTTTAATCTCACTCGGAGTTTCCGCGGTTCCTGCTTGCAAAATCTCTATTGTGTACTCTGCCTCCGAGTCTGCAAAATTATTAATAACAGTAACTGCTTCATCAAAGGATTTCGCATGTGTGACACTTGTGCCATTTTTTGTAACCCTAACAATCATGTCGGCTTTGTCACCATTTTTTACTGCATTCGTAGTATCCTTGTAGGAAACAAGGTCTCCTGCTGCAATATTAATATCTTCATCATTGGTATTGTCATCATCTGCAAACGGATATGCCACGAACATATCAGCACTTGCCTTTGGTGCAATTACAAGGCTCACATCTTTATATGTGTCTACATAAATCTCATCCGCAGGATCTGCCATAGTTTTATCTGCATTAATAACTTTATATACAACCTGCTTGCCTGTAGCATTATTCACACTACCGTTAACCGTAAACTGCGGTACCAGAGTTTTTGCAGTCTGCTTCGATGCGATGTAGCTGTCATCCGTCACACTGCCGTCTATCCGGATATTGGAAACGGTTGTCTTTCCAAATGCATCCCACTGATATTGCTGATTCAAATCAAGGTTATTAATCGTTACTGCACCGCCGGTAGTCAGACCTGCATCCTCCAGCTTCAGAGTGTCCACATTAGTGATTCCGTCCGTTAGTCTGAAATTACTGTCTACAATAGCCAGGTTCGTTACATCCTTGGTTCCGGTAATTTTGGAAATAAATCCAGCAGTTACCGTTTCACCATTCTGACGTTTCAGGTCCGCAACAGTGGTAACATTATCCAGATTAAGTTCGGCATTTCCTTTCTTATCCTTTGTCACTGTAATGGCAACATTGGTCAGAATCTCCTTTGCATTTACCGGATTTAATACAATATTACGAACATGTAACTGTCCCGCATAAGCAATATTTCCCGAGAAGCGTATATTTTCCCCAGTACCGCTTATCAAAAGAGTATTTGCCGTATTAACTTTAGGCAATGTTAATGCGCTGACACCGGATGCATCCGTTACATTGGTATCTGTAATGTCACCGTCAACCTTAATAGTATAGTCAGCTTCTGCATCATTCACACTATTCATCTCATTGACTGCCTGTGAGAAATCAAGGCATGACGTAGACCCCATATTTCCGTCAAGGACTACTGTATTTGCTGCGGCAAGACTATCCTTCTTAACCACATACACACCTTTATTTGCTTTCACCACTTCATAAACATCATTCTTTACTGTATCATCGTTCAGTTTCATAGTGAAGGTAGAAAGCGGTGCCTTTTCAATCACTGCCAGCTTCTGACTATCATTCAAAGCAACTTGCGCTGCATTTTTTTCATTTATCTTAAGCGCATAAGCATCAGCAGTTTTCGCTGTATCACTTGGAATCAGATTCAGTTCCAGCGTTGCACCTGTCTCGGCGCTTACCTCGCCCTTTATCGTTAAATTCGGTGCACCTTTTGCATTGCTGCCATAGGTGATTCTGTTTCCTTCACCATAGGAAATATCTTTAATAGTAACTGCATTCTTTTGGGCATCCAGTGATGTACCGTTTTCTAATTCTAAGAAGTCAGTAGTAAAGGTTCCATTCACCGTAAGCACATTGCTTCTATCTTCACCGGTTGTCGTCAGGATTCTGACCGTCGTTGCTTTTACATTTCCATTTATGGTTGTAACGTCAGATACACAAACCTCATTGGAATTCATGACATTTCCGGTCACTGTAAGGTCTTTGGATTCTAAATATGTATTCTGTTTTGCATTACCGTTAATGTTGCGTAATGCCATACCGGAGGTTTCTCCTACGGTAACATTTGTCAAATACAAATTGTTTACTCCGGTAATAATATCCGAAACTGTACCTACATAACTGCTGCCGGATTTCTTTACCGGTTGGAAGACTACATTAGTAAATGAAGTCTCCGCGCCAAGCGTGATATTTCCGGTGTAATAAATGTTCTTTGCCACATCCCCTTCGGTATCACATGCAATCGTAACTTTCGCTGCTGTTTTTGGCATAGTAAGAGCAGCTGCCACATCTTCACTTCCGATATCCTGTAATAACAGGATCGTGTATGTGTTGTCTTCTTCTGTTTTGTCCTTTCTTGCCTCCAAAGCAGTTACCGCATCCTTATAGGTCGGGTAATAAGCAAGCAGTTTTCCGTTTGCCAAAGCCTCTGACAAATCCGTTACCTCTTCTTTGCAGAGAGCTGCTCCGACTTCATCACCATAATATACACAAATATTGGCTCCTGTCTTTGCCAGAATATATCCGCCGGCATTTGCATCACTATATGCTTCGCTTTGCACATTATCGAACATTGGCTTAAACATTTCTGCTGTAGCTGTTTTTGCTGTTAAAAGCTGTGCAGTTAATAACTCTGCTGTTGGATTTGGTGCATTCGGTGTCTTTTCGAGTTTTGCCATAGCATCCGGATCTTCTTCATCCGCTGCCGCCATTACGCCTACCTGAATCGGATTATCCAGGTTCTCCAATACAACCGTTCCGGTAATATTCAGATACGGTACCGGATTTTTCGCACTCTTTCTTCTGGAAATCAAAGTGGCATTGCTTGTAGTACTTGTCAGAGTTCCTGTAATATTGAAATCCTTCTCTGCCTTAATCTCGGAGTCTCCGGACAACGTCACATTGGTAAGCGCAGCCTTACCGTTTATTTCCAGTGTACCATTGCTTAAGTTCGCACTCTTAATCGTTGCGTTACCACCGGCATTCTTCAGAACATTTTCTTCTGTACCTTCTTCCTCATACTCATTACCATAACCAACTTGAATTAAACCACTATTCAGATTCAAGGTCGTTGCCTGGAAGTTAGCAGCAGTATATCCATTAGGTTTTGTAACATACTGTGTTACTTCAAAATCAGTACCCGATAAGTTCACTTCCGCAAAACCTGTCACACTACCGCAAATAATGTTTTTATTCTCAAGGTCGCCTTCTGCTATTCCATTGGTTATTGTGCCAATACTTCCGCCTTCCACGGACAAAGTTCCCTTCGTACCACCGTTTAAGTTAATCGGTGTATTGAATGTAACGTTTCCTTCCACTCTAAGTGCATTGCCGGCTGTGTTAACAGCAACCACGCCCGGATAATCTCCCTTTGCAGCCTCATTGTCCACCCGAATATATGGGGTTTCTGTATCCGTTTTATCCGGATTTTTTACTACCTGTACAAAGTTTACCTCTCCTAAAATCACCTCGGAGGATAACGTTATGTTATTCAGATAATACAGGTCAACCGCTGTAGGCATACCATTATCCCAACCCGTAATTCTTAAGGTATTTACATAATTCTTATTTGGCATGGTAAGGACTGCGGCTGTCTTTAAAGAATCCTCTTCACCTTCCGCTAATAAACGTATTTCATAATCCCGTTTAGTCTTCAGATTGTTGATTTCCGTCACTGCTTCCGCAAAGGTACGGCAGCCTGTTTCCACTTCATTGCCATATTCATCTTCATAATATAAAGAAACTGCATCCTGTCCACCACGGTAAACCAAATAGCCTGCTGCCTTTGTCAAAGTGCCGCTGACATTTGTTATTCCGTTTTCATCGGAAACAACAACTTTATCCGAAGGAACATTCGGAGCTTTTGCAATCTGGATTCCTGATTCAAGCAGATTTCCTGCTTCCTCTGACGAAAAGTCAATTGGTACATAAGTTGCTACTTTGTCAATCGTCTGCTTTTCTTGTAATTCCAAATAAAGCAAATCACCGCCGCGGACAATACCATTAATAGTAATCTGTGGTACAATTTTACTGATTGTACCATCTTTTGCTCTGGTTACGGTTGCCAGACCGATCAGCTCGGAGAACTTTCCGCCTTCTCCGGTATCTCCGACTTCAATGTTGCCGACATTGATAACGCCGTTTACAACAATCTCTGCACCTTCCAAATACAGGTTTCCTACATTGGTAAGGGCACTAAAAGTAATCGGTTCACAGCCATACACACTGATACCGGAATTCTTCGCAACACCGCTTCCTGCTACTGCGGTAGTTTTTCCTTCGTTATTGATGATTGTTCCATTGGTAAATTCCAGCCAATAATCGTTCAATGCAATAGAGTTACTTGCCATCTGCGGAACAAGTTCAACATTATCCAGTGCAAGATAGGTCTTTAAAGTAAACTTACTCTTGTAAAGAATCGGCTGCTTATCATCAGAACAGATAACAATATGTCCTGCTTTCGCCGGTGTTGTTAAGTCTTTTCCTTTATTTACATCCGTTGCAGCTGTACCATCTTTAAGCTGAATTAAGTACTCGCCTTCTATGTTCCCGATACGCTCGATTTCATCAAAGGCTTCCTGTAAAGTTTCATAGCTTCCATAAACAGCATAATTGGGAGCCGCGTTTTCAGCTTCACTGTAATCCCGAACCTTTAATACGACATTTTCGTTTTCCAGTGCACCATAAACAATAGTGGTTCCTTTTTTATGGGTAAGACCGTTCACACTTTCTCTTTGGTCGTTAGCCGGATTATTGAATCCACTTCCTACAACAAACCATTCTGCCTGTACTTTTGCTGCATTTAAAAGTGAATCATCCCGTGCATACTCTGTATTTTCCAATGCCTTTGGACAAATCGTAATGGCCGCTTTACGGATGATGTGTTCCTGACCGGCCTCAGCAGAACCAATCACATACTTTCCTTCTCCATTTGGTCCGTATACCTTAACATCACCATAATATTCCGCGCCGCTATCCGGACCATAAACATTTCCTGTAATTGTAAGGATATTGGTACTTGCATTTCCACCATATGACAAACGGTTCTTATCATTATAGGAGATTACATTATTCAACGAAAGAATTCCATCTGTATCAATAGTTGCCGTTTCTAATTTGGCAGTTCCGGCAATAGCTATCTTTCCTGTTGAAACAACGCTTGCATCTTTAAGTGATACATCGCCTGTAATGCTTGTTGAACCATTACATACCTGAATAGAAGCTGTATCTGCTACAAAGTCTTTTACATTGTTAATTGCAGCCACTGTAGATTTTAATGCAGTACCTACTTCTAAGTTTGCTCCCTTTACTTCCATGCTTCGAAGTGTACTGATTGCACCGGTTACTTTTACAGTTGGTGTATCTCCACCTTTTCCTTCTATTTTTAAATCAGAAGCAGCTGTTCCGGTAACAGAAGCCAAATCAACCGTTGTATTTGATAAAGTAAGATTTTTACCATTTAATTTGACAATACTATTGTATCCTTCTTCTCCTGTCTTTGCATTAAGTGCTTTTAAATTAATATTTTCAAAAACAGTGTCTGTTGTTAAGGAAATATCTCCCTTGTATGTAAGGTCTACTTTTCCTGCAGCACCAACAAATTCAATACCTGCTGCCTTTGTCGGGAAGGTCAGCGGACCATCAATATACACATTATCGCTCAGTTTCACAACATAAGTCATGGCAGCGTTAGAAAGTGTATTTATATAAGCAGCAGCATCAGACCACAACACAAAGGACATTATCAATTCCTCATTTGCGCCATCTGTAGCACGTGTATAAATGGAAATCCCCTTTGTGCCTGCACAAACACTTTTTCCCTGCTGATACATACCAACTTCCGCTGAAGCCTGCTCTAAATTAATCCAATCAAGTGGGAATTGTGCCATAGTAGTAGTAAATAAAACTTCGCTCTGGCTTATCTCTTTTAATGTAATGGCAAAATCTTCTTTATAGGAAAATCTCTCCTCACCCTGTGTATCTACTAAACCATAATCTAATGTAAGAGTGTCATTTTTTCTTACTACATTTCCCTGCAAATCAATCGTTGCTCCGGGCTTTTTATATAATTTGACACCTACATATCCCCATTCCCTACGTTCGCCACCGATGACCGGATTATAAATTTTTGCACTATTATTAACAACAATAGCAGAGTATGGTTCCAGGTTTGTTTTTCCACCTGCTGTCTGTACGAAATCATCACAAATAAAAATACTTCCGTCACTTTCACCAACTGTACCATTGGTAAAGTTTTTAATGTTCATAGTACCAATATCTGCAATACCCTTATTTTCACGTGTTACATTATAGTTTGTTCCATTTCTAAATTCACCACTTGGAACAATAAAACTATCTGCCTTAATAACACCTGTATTTTCTGTAAAGATAGCTAATGAAGCCGGCTCAGCCTTAATATTTTTAGCTTCAATGATTCCTTCATTATAGATTGGAGAATTCTTTAATAAAGTAATATTATTATTTACTTTTAAAGTTCCTGTAGGATAAATATGCATTGCATATGTATATGTATTAAATCCATTTGCTTCTACATACCCCCTTATATCAATCCCACAAGTACCAAGACCAATATTCAAAATGTCAAAAATTACTTTTGCTTCATTAACTCCCTCTCTTGCGCCACTTACGGAAAGACCTCTGATGTTTACGTTTCCATCCACTTTCCAGTTTCCGGACTCTACCATTATCGCTCCTACGCTGATTTGAGAAGGCAGACAAAAGTAAGCATCCTCAGCCATATTTCCGCCATTTAGCGTCATAAATGAATTCGGAATATTGATTGCAACATTTTCAACAATGTTTTTTCCATTTCGTTCTGCTACAAGCCATTTATCCTCTTCAGAAACTGCTGTTGAATTAGGCACAACAAGCTTTTCATTATTTCTCTTAGCGAATATGCCTAAAGCACTATAGCCCTCTTGGATATAGATATTAAATTTACTATTACCACTTTCTGTAGAATCTTTAATATAAACACCTTCATATAGGAAGAAAGATGTTTTTGACCCATTTACTGTGGAAATACTATGACCATTAAAATCAATTGTCACCACTTTCTTAAGGATTTCACTTGTTGTAGAATCATATCCAACCTCTCCGGCTTCAATATCAATATGATCAACAAAGGAAGGCACTACAATATCTTCCTGTAACCGGCAGTCATTAACGATAGAAAATTCATATCTGCCTTCCTGACCGCCAAAATCAGTAGAAAGACCATCTACAGCAGCCTTAAAAGATTCATAGGATACTTCCTTTGTCCCACCATTCCCTGAATAGTATTTTACAGTAACACACTTTTCGGCAACTCTTAATTCGTTTCCAATACGAATAGGAGTTAATTCCTCTTCATCCAAAATGCCAAAAACATCGCTACCGGTTACACTTGGACTTTCAAATAAACTTGCTAATTTCTCGTCGTTTTCAAAAGAAGAAGTCTGATAGGAAACATCCTCTGTCGAATTTGTGTCCATAGTTCTGGTTGATTTTTTAAAAACAACCGCCTTTGATAAGTTTTCCGGTAATATAACCGGTTTAAAGAAAATTACATTACCCTTCTTTTCACTGTTATCCGGCGTGCATGTTGTTGTCTGTAAGTCAATAAGTAATCCATATTGTAAACCGTAGTTCTCCTCTGTGAACGTAATATCCTGAATTTGAGCAGTACCCTGCAATTCAAGACATTCACCCCGACGCACAATAAAGTTATCCACATACATGTCGCATTGTAGCGCCATGGTACCTTTTAATTCAATCTCTTTTGCATTAATAAAAGCATTTCTTTGGAATTTGACTCTTTGCCCGTAATTGGTTTCAACTACAAAATCATTTTCAATATTAGTTGCATCAATTTCAACATTTCCTCTAAACTGAATAGGAGATGCTAATTCAATAATTTTGACTTCATTAATTTTTACTTTAGTATTTAGAGCACTATTACCAATCACAAGACTTGTATTTTTTTCTGATGTTGCATCAAATTTGATACTTAAGGCACTCAGTTTGGTCGTACACCCCTCTGAACTACTATCTACTATATATGTCGGTTCGATAGTTAATGTAGCATCTTTATCCACATTGATTGTTCCTTGAGAAGCAGCGGAACCCGTTATTTGCCAGCCACTAATAGTAGCATCGTCTGTAACGTTAACAGTGTGCCCATTTAAACACAACATGAATATTATTTTTTTATCTACATTCGTAGTACGAAACAAATCATCTCCACCAACAGAAACATCGTCATTCAAAGTAATCTGAACCGTTGAATTTTCCGAAATTTCTCCGCTTGCTACTTTTTGATTTACTTCTGTTATAGCCTCCTGCAAAGTATCTGCTACGATACTTTCATTATAATCCACCAAAACTACTACTTTTCCTTCTGTACCGTCTGCAGTGTCTAGTACCGGAGTTTCTGTTACAGTTTCTGTTTCAGTCTCTGTTTCCTCTATAACAGTTTCTATTTCCGTTACTTCTTCTGTAGTGGTTTCTTCCACAGAACCTTCTTCTTCTGAAGACTCTTCCGTTTCTCCACTACTTTCCTGCGGAGTCTCCGGCTCCTGTTCTTCTACAGTAGGCGGCGTTTCCGTCTCCTGCTGTGAAACTGTTTCCGGCACTACTGTCGTTTCTGTATTCGGCTCTGCGGCAAATACCGTAGAAAAATCACCAAACACCATGGTAAGACACAACATAAATGCCAAAATCCGATGTTTCATTTTTGCTTTTGTCATGTTTCTCCTCCTTTTTCAAACACTTCTATTCCTAACATATAAGTTAAGAAATATCTGTCAAAAAAATATAAGAGCAATGAGCCGAACTCACTGCTCTTATACTCTATTTTAGGATAAAAAAATTCATGTTGCAATCCATTTGACCGCGATTAGAAAAGTTTGTTTAATTTGTCACGTTTTGACAAATAAGTGCATCGTTTTTCTTCCTTTTTTCAAGATTTTCCATCGTTTTTTTATACATTATGCATAAAATTCAGTTATTCTGCAACTTTAACCGTGATGGTTCTTGTAAGCGGCTTTCCGTCAGGATAGCCCGTAAACACCTGTGCTCCCTCAAAATAAATATTCACCTTAATCTTGTAAGTACCACTCTTTATGCCTCTGTTACTAAGTTCGACTTTCAGATGTCCGTTTTCTTCCGTTTCCGTCACACGGATTCCTTCCGAAACATCCACGGTATCTATCTTTTTGATTTTCGTTCCGGCTGTCTGACCACTTGTCAAATCATAATCTACTGACAGTCCCGGTAAAGATTTATACAAAGTCTTTGCTGTTGGTACTTTGATGACCGGAGTAGACTGTACCGGCTTAAAGCTCATGGTCATCTGAACCTTCTGCCCGTTTTCCAGCTGTATTTCAAGCGGAAGTACCACTTTTGCCGTGGTCATGGGTGTTTCCAAGCCCGCTTCCGTCATGCTGATTTTAAAGGTTTTACCGTCTGCTGCCAGTTCTGCCCGGTAGTATGGGTTTGCACCGGTTCGGTCTTCGTTCTGAACGATTACCTCACTCACACCGGAAGGAATGTTTTGCAAAGTCAGTTTTCCGCTCAATGTGCAGTCCGCTCGTTTTACTAAATCCAGCTTTCCGGATGTTTTTACGGTAATTGCCGGTTGTTTATTAATTACTTTTACGGTTATTTCTTTATAAACCTCCTCGTAGCCTTCTGCCACATGAGAGATTTTAAACTTGTAAGTTGCATCCTTTATCTGGCTGCTTTTCTCTTCCACAAAGCCCACGCTTACTTCCTTACTGCTTTCCTCATAAGTAACGGTCAGCCAGTCGGTATAGCCCGCGCCCTGTAAATCGTATTTTCTTGTCTTACTGTTATAGGCATACAACTGCCATGTACTGTCTTCGGATACCGGTACATTTTCACAGCTTAAGCTTAACACGGTCTTCGCTTTTTCTCCCGGAGTCTGTTTATTTAAGGTAAAGCTATCCGGCTTCATGAATATAGAAGGTGCCTTGTCCTTGTATACCTTAACCTGCACTTTGACATTCAATGGTTTTTGCCAGCAATTCTCGCCCTCTGCATTCACTTCCATCACTGTCAACGTTGCGCTCAACGTCGCTCCTTCTTTTACCTCTGCTCCATCCTTCACAGCTAATGTAACATTTCCGTCAGATAACACCGTGTTTTCCTCCGGACATTCCAACGCCACCGATACAACCTTCTGTACCATGAAATGGTCAAGCAGTTCCTTTTTCGTACTGTTATACAAACTGATTGTTGCCAGACTTGAAGTCTTTGTCTGTATGGTCGGAACCTGTTGCTGCTTCACAACAGGCAGACTGGAAGGTGTCTTTACCGTAACACTCTTTATTACCGGTTCATAGCCATTTACCGTAATTTCCAGCTTTCCGCTGATACTTCTCTTGTTGTATTTTCCGGTGGAATCGTCAAACTGCAAATACCACTGCCCAGTTGCACCCTCTACGGCTTCAAAATAATTGTCAAAATTGTTTACCTGTCCTTCCGCAGCGGACAATACTCTGATGCTTGTGACTGTATCCGGTGCTTTCAGTACCAAACATCCCCTCAAGTCCTCTTCCTGCACATAAATGCGGTTAATATCCGTCACCTTTACCGTAACCGCCGGTTCCTTTGACAATATCTTTACCTTCATCGTAAAGCTTTCTGGGATAGTTCCGTTTTCGCTGATTTCGGGGATGCCACCGATATCCGTATGCAAAGCAACCGAATAAACAGTATTATTTTTGACTGTTTCCAAAAAGCTGCTTTCCATGGCAATGCTATAACTTCCGTCCGAATTTGTTACCACACTGAATTTATTCAATCCGGTTTCCGGCGTGAGGATTGTCCTTCCCGTCTTCACTTCTGTAATGACCGGTGTACTTGCCGTCGCACCGTTTTTTGCCTGTACTGTGAAAGCATCGGAAATTCTATTTGATGCCTTTTCTGAAGCTTTCTTATTCACCGTTACCTGCGTTGTACTGATAACCGGTTCGGTAGAATACGCCGCTATCTGTATGGAAGTTTCTTTCTGCCAGCTGTCCTTTGCTTTACAGGTAAGATTTACTCTTCCGGCTTTTTTCAAAGTAACCGTGACTGTCTTGTCATTGTTCACCTTCAAAGAGGCAATCGAACTATCGCTGATACTCCAGTTTAAAGCAGGATTGTCCATCTGCGCATTGCTACTGTCAAAGGCTTTTGCACGGAAGGTCAGGGTAGTCCCTTTTACAAATTTCTGTCCTACCGTTTCTTCTACCTTTTCGGCTGTTCCATCCGTTATTTTATCAATTTCCACAGAGGCTACCTGTTTTTTGGTCAGGATGGTTACATAGAATGTGACTTTTCGCTTCAACGGGTCGCCTATCGCTTCCGCAGTGATTTTAACTTTTTTATCTCTTGTTCCGGTAAAGGACGGATTCGGTATGACAACTCCGTTTTCATCCACCGTACATACAGACGGGTCAGCGGAAGTAAAGGAAAAATACTGTTTATCCAGCACTTCACCATACTGATTTCTGATATTCAGTTCCATGCTGCTGTTTTCATCAATTGTAAAAGCTTCTATTTGAGAAGCATAGTCCACTGCATAAAACTTTATTTGACTGCTAAAAGGATACTCTGCCGTGCGAGCCTGCAGACTTTCACCGTAAACGGATTCTTCTCCTGTTACAGACTCTTTTGTTCTTACAAAGATATAATAATCTGTTGCAGGTGTAAGATTATCAAACATAAGGCTTGCGTCTGATTCACTTCTAAAAGCAGTGCCCGCTGTCACTGAACTTGAAGTCTGAATAGCATATTCATAATTGAAATTATTCTCAACAGTAATGCTCTTGTATGTAGCTTCTGCCAGAACCGGCTTATCCGGTACGGTCTGTCCCTTTTTTGGAATCGTTTCACTCAAAGCAGAACTTTTCCCACCCTTATGTCTCGTAATCTTATAATAATAGGTCTTTCCTGTAATAACCGTATCATCCACATATTCTGAAACCGCTACATGCTCTGCAAGTAATTGGTAGGTTCCCGTTTCTTCCGTACACCGGTAAACAGAATAAGAATCCGCCTCTTCTTCGGATCCCCAGACAATTTTTAACGCACCTTCATTTAAGGCTGTTATGCTTGTCACCACAACCGGGTCCATTGCTATAGTAGCTTGATAGGAATATCCATCTCCATATATAATCTCATTCGTGAAATTGGTAACTCCCGGATAAAGCCAATAATAGTAAACTCCATATTCCGCAAATTCACTATCTTCAAATTCACAAACTCCCGTGTCTGTTATCACAGCGTATGGCTCATCCCCCGGATTCTCCTCATCCATGCTCCTGTAAATATAGACTGCGCTTGATCCCTCTCCTCCTGTCCATGAAAACGTTATCTTTCTATTCACATTGGAAGCGCTCACAGTAAGAGGATTTGGCTTTGTATGAAAGGTAATCTTTCCGGAAGCAGAAAGTACATTTCCCGCCGTATCCACAGCTTCTATATAAGAAGTCTGCGTATCACCCGTCTTAAAGTTACTTGCTCTACTCAAATTCAACACATATTCACAGGGGGCACCTTGGGTTGCATTGCTTACATAGATAGAAAAAATTGTTGTATACGAATGCGTAGCATCTCCATTTTGTATATAAATCTTATACCTATCAGCCCCTTCTATGGCAGGCCACTCAAATTTCGCCGTATTATATGTCAGTGGCGTAATGCTTAAACTTAACCCTTTTGCAACGGTCATTTTTTCAGACCATTCTGCAGTCTCTGTTGCCGTATACGCCTGCACGCGATACTCATAATACCCCATTGCCAGTGCACTGATATCATCTACATAAGAAGTACTGTCTGCATCGGTTACATCTGCAATCTGAATAAACGATGTTTCGCTCTGTTCTTTCCGTTCTATCCGGTAACCTTCCGCACCACTCACTGCTTTCCATTTTATGGTAATTTGGTCTCCCGTATTTACTACAGAATTAAGCACCGTACGCAGGATTCCTTCACTCTCTGCCAAAACCGGTTCCGACTCCGTGAATACATCATTTTCAAAAAGAGCTCTGACCTTATAATAATAATCTTTCTGCCAATTTGCCTTTCCTATAGCATCTTTGTATGTTCTGACACCGGCCCCTGTTTCCCCGACTTTGATATAGGTTCCGTTTTCTGTTTCGGCACGATATATCTCGTACCCAACCGCATTACTGCATCTGGCCCATCGAATATTATAGAAAAGAGAAGAATCGAAGCCCACCGGTTCGGTTGCGTCAATATTACTGATAACCGGAACCGTTGCCGTCTCTTCCACATTCTCCGTCAGCATATTAATTCGGAAGGAACGTGGGGTGCTAAGATTATGCATATCAACCCAGCTACCGGTACTATAGCTATAAAAGCTCTGTCCCGGAGCCGTCTCATTTACTTGCTCCCAATCACTGCCCGCCCCTTCAGACTGGTCTGTATACATAAGACCGTCTCTGTTCGGGAAGGTAATCACCACTGCCACATAATCATCGGTCGAAAAAGTAACCGGTGTGGGCAGTTTTACCGTATACAATCCTGCATAAGAAGTTGTTCCCGTCACCGGAGTATCCAACATTGCCGTTCCACTGCCCGGATTAACCACTACGCCATCTTCCAGTTCTGGATTTTTATATAACTGAATACTATATTCCGTCTCCGCACCGGCAATCATAAAAGATACTGCGCTCACCTTTTCCTTTTCGGTATTCAGTCCTTTTATCTGATACACCTGTGCTGCCTGATAATAATATCCGTTATAATCGTATGATGCCGTATTTCCATAGAAATAATTGTTGTCATAATCATCTGCAAGGTTTGCCGTCATTACGGCTGCACCATTGCCGGAGCCTAACGAGAGATCTTCATAGGATATATAAAAATAGCCCCCGTCTCCCCAAGTACTGCCCCAACTGTTTCTTACAATCCATGCACCGTCCTTGGTGGGCTGCGTTTCAGGATTGCTTGCATTACCAAAGTTCTCCTTTTTATAGTTGTCATCCCAACCTACAACCATAATGGCATGATTCGTCTTTGTATTTACGTAATTATAATAAGCTGAAGTACTATAATTTCGATAGATGTTATCATGATAATAACTCCATGCAACAACACCATACTGTTTTATCATTGTTTTTACTGCCTGAATCGTGTCCGCATCATTCGCCGAGGTTCGCAACCAGAAACAATTCTCTATGTGAGCGATATCATTTTGTGCCGTTTCTGTTGCCAAATCCGGTACAGAATAAGCATTGATATATGGATAATCCGCTTCTGCCGCTCCCCCCTGCCAGTTCATCAGTTTCATGGCTGCATAATAAAAATTTCCGCCTTTTTCGAGATAATAATCTTCAGGAGAAGAGGTAATCGTATCTCCACTTGCGTTTCCCAATACATCATAACCGGTATGTCCTACAAAATATGCCAAATGCCTTTCCGATAAATCAATCTCGTTCTGTGCTACTTCCCCTTCTTTAATCAAAGCACTTTCCATAATTCCAAGTGACGCAAAAGACCAGCAGGTTCCCCATGGATTCTGATTTCTTACCGGATTCAGAATACCCTCTTCTCTTGCATCATAGCTTGCTTCCAGTGTCACACCGGAAGTGCCATCCAGGAATATCTTTCTTTTCTTGTTTACTTCGGGCAGTTCAAAAACTTCCATTTCAGGCAGATATTTCGGTTCCAACGCCTTTTGAGCCGCAATCTCTTCCTCGGTCAGTTCCCTGCCGTAAATATAGTCAAGCTGTTCTTCCTCTTCGGAAACAGTCTCTTCTTCTGTTGTTACTTCTTCAGTTGTTGTTTCTTCCTCTGTTGTTGCTTCTTCGGTTGTCTCTTCCTCTGTTATTTCTTCTATCGTGCTTTCTTCCTCAGAAGTTTCTTCTGCCTGACTGCCTTCCGGTTCTGTCCCGGATTCCAACACTGTTTCCGGTTCACTGCCTGCTTCGCTCTCGGTCTCTGACTCTGAACCGCTTTCCGTTTGGCTTTCTCCCTCCGGTTCCGCTTTTTCTATGTTTACAGACGAAATACTTTCTTCCGTGACCGGCTCTGTCTGTGAAGCAAAAGTAACTTGTACCGGTAATTCCGCCAAAACAAGAACAGCTGCTAATACGGCTGCTGTCCTTCGTAACCATTTTTTTCTTCTTTTGTTTTCTGCTCCCATATCCCACTCCTGTTCTTCCACTGTCCTCCGTAAATCTTCGTTCCATATATAAGTTTACTATATACTTTTATTTGCAAAAATTCAATAAAACAATACCATTTAGAAGTATTTTCGACCGAATACAAAAGGTCAATAAGCACTCCTGCCTATTGACCCTTTTCTTTATCTCCCTTTTGTATTTCCCTTATCCGTTTTTTACAACCACCTTCAACGTCTTTTCCACCGCTTTTCCTTGTGCGCTGCCGAGTATCTGCTGTGCGCCCTTAAAATATAGTTTTACTTTTATGCTGTAAGTTCCCGGCTTCATGGAAAGGTCTGTCAAAGTTGCTGTCACTCTGCCGTCCTTTACCGTCACACCGATTCCTTCCGGCACAGCTGTTTTTTCTATCGCACTAATCCGGTAACCCTTTGGAATCTGTGTATTCATATCATAGACCACCGTAGGATTTTCTTCTGACTTATAGAGCGTCTGCGTTTTCGGCGTACTTACCGTCGGGGTGCTCTGCCCGATTTGGAAGGTCACGCTTGTATACCAGACAGTTCCTCCTTCCAAAACAATTTTTACAGGCAGAACTTTTTTGCCGGTAGTCATAGAGGCGCTTTGAAGCAGCCTGATACGGAACGTATTATCTTCTATCCATGTACTGTAAAAACTGCTGTTTTTCACACAGTTTCCCTGCTCATCTTTTACGAGATTACCATTTTCGTCTGTTTCCAACAGGGTAATGGACCTGATTGCCCCCTTGGTATTTGTCAACACAACCTTTCCCTGTAGGGTAGAATCTGCCCTCTTTAACAAGTCCAAACTTCCTTTCGTGGTAATCTTAACAGAGGCTTTTGCATCAATTACACTGACATTCAGGTTTACCGTTACGTTTGGATAATCTTCTGCAATCTGGGAAATTTGATATTTATATGTGCCCTTCGCCAATATGCCTGTCATAGTAGCACGCAGTATTCCTTTCTTATCATAAGAGAATTTTACCGGCTCATCCTCCTTACATTCTATATATTTTTTGGTTTTCGTATCGTAGCGTTTCACTAACCATTCATGAGCCTGTGCGATTTCTACATTACTTCTATCGGTTTTGATTGTTGTTTCTACTACCTCACCTGCAATCTGTCTGTTTAATGTCAGCGTAGGCGTCCCCAAAGTCACCTTCGGTGCAACCGTATATATTTTGGCACTCAGCCTTACATTAACCGGTACTGCCCAAAGCGGAGTACCGGTATCGGATAATGCCATAACCTGCACCGTCACCAGTACACTTACACCATTTTTTACCGGTGTTTTATCATTAGGTCTGATTACCAAAGTACCATCCGAATTCTTCGTGACACTTAGTTTGGCATCTTCCGGCACTGTCAGCTCATAATCAGACAAAGTTTCTTTCGTTGTTTTATTATACAGACTGACAAACTGACTGCCCTTATAGCTTCCGTTGTCCAATACAACAGTCCGTGGCGGTTCAATCATATCTTTTGTATCCGGTGTCTTTACAGTGACACTGACTGTCACCGGCTGATAACCTTTCAGTTTAACAATCAGCTTTCCAGTAATGGATTTTGCACGATAGCCTTCCCGGTCTATAAAATTCAAGCTGAAGCTTCCGGCCTGCTGTTTTACTTCAAACCTTGTATCAAACCGATTGCTCTGTCCCTGTACCAATTCCACACTTTCTACTTCTGCGGGTGCAGTAATCACAAGCGATGACTGTAATTTTGTAACATTCTGTACATTGATGTCCGTTGCCCTAACCGTTACCTTGGGCTGTGTATTTCCCACGCTTATGGTAACGGGGAACACATAATCAAGTGTAGTCTCCTGCCCCGGTGTTGTTTCACCCTTTACCTTTACAACCAGATTAGCCTTGCAGGTGCCATTCTCCATAAGCTGCAAAGTTGTGTCAGGTATCAATACTGCAGCATTTCCGTTTGTATCCGTTTCCACCAGAATTCCTGTGGAATCAACGGTTGTTTTTCCTTTGGCCAAATCGGTTACCGTAACACTCTGTATCGGGAAGCCCTTTGCCGCAGCCAGTGAGAAGCTGTCTGTTTTCACATAAACAATTCCGCCTGCTCCCTGTTCGGTTTCTCTGTATCTGCTTACTGAAAGCTTACTCTGCTTCAGAATCGGTCTTGTATCTACGGAAGTAATCCGGATTTTCCGGCTCTTTTTCCAAGTATCATCTGCGGTGCAGGTAATATAGAAGCTGCCTGCCTTTTTCACGGTAAGTACTGCTGTTCCCGTATCCTTATCCGGTTTTATCGTGGCCATGGATGTATCGGAAACTGCCCAGTTTAATTTCGTATCCAGTTTATTTCCGTACACATTCAGAGCTTCTGCCGTAAAGGTAATTGTGTTGTCCGATACGAGATAAGTCACCTGCATGCTCTCCGGATTAACAAGCGTACTTCCTCCTTGTGAAACTTCTGCCATAACAGAAATGGACTCTGCCTGCTCTTTTGCAAGAATAGTCACGGTAAATTTCACCTTTCTATTGTAGGGATCATCTGTCAGTGCGGCCGTGATGGTCACTTTTCCGTTCTTTTCCTGATTATAAGCCGGATTGGGCGTTACCACACCGTTTTCATCTACCTGCGCAATACTGCTGTCATTGCTTGTAAAGGTAAACAGACTGTTATCCAGTATACTGCCAAACTGATTTCTTATCTGTAAACAGCACCTGCTGTCCACATCCAATGCGTACTTCTGAATCTGATGTGAAGCCTGCACAGCACATAAGCTATAGGCCTTATCAATCGGGGCAACCGTCAGCTTGCACTGTGCCTTTTTGCTGCCGTCCAGAGTCTGCACGGTAATCACTGCCGTTCCAAAGCCCTGCGCTGTAATCAGCCCTTCTTCATTTACTACCGCCACTGTTTCATCACTGCTTGTAAAGGAAAGCTCCCGTACATCCGCATCTGCGGGCGCGATGGTTGGGGTTAATTTTGCTGTTCCCAATCCCGTCATAATCAGAGAAGTTTTATCCAGCTTTAAGCTTGTCACTTTCTTGGAAACCACCCGTACCGTACAGGTATCCGATACGATTCCTCCGGTTTTGGTTACTGCAACAAATTCTGCAAAATCGCCTGCCTGTGCAGTCTTTGCAACCGTTACCTTTCCTGCCGAATTAATCTGGAAGCCTTCCACCGGTGTATCATCCTTAAATTTCCATATCACAGACTTATCATTTGCCGCCACCGGGTTCACTGTCACTTTTAAGGTTTCGCTTGCTCCCCTTGTCAGATAAACTTCCTGTTTCTGTACCTGTGCTTCTTCCGGATAAACATTGACCGTTACGCGTACTGTTGCACTCTTTCCGCTTCCGTCTGCCGCATAGATGGTGATATTTGCCGTGCCTTTTCCTATGGCTTTTACCTGAAAGGTATTATCTTCTATTCCGTCCGTACCCGAAGCCTTGGATACCTCTGCTACGTTCGCATTACTGCTTACTGCATAGAAGGACAGCCCTTCAAGCTGTGACTTGTCCTTTGCCAGCCCTTCTGCTGCGATAAAAAAGGTCTGCTCTGCATCACTGCCATTCTGATATAGGGTCTTTGCAGACAGTTTCGTGCTCTTATCAACGCTTTCTCCCACCATGACATACAGGGAAACACTGTAGCATGCTGTTTCTGCCACGGTCAGCGGCATTGTTTTGGAAATACCTGTTACGGTATCCGTCAAAGTAATGTCTGCCATACTTCCTGCCTGTGCCGTTTTCAGTACCTTGACAACACCCTTCGGACTTACTGTTGCCACAGTTTCATCACTGCTTTCCCATACCAGATTTTTATCGGTTGCCTCTGCCGGGAAAATGACAGACGAAATCGTTATCTGCTTGTTAGGTTGCAGGGAAAGTGCGGAATAATCTGTCTCTATCTTCTCAATACAGCTTTTTACGGTAACAGTACACTGGGCATACTTTCCGCTTCCTCCCTTATCCTGCACGGTAATCACTGCCGTTCCCACACCCTTCGCCGTCACTTTTCCGTTTTCGTCAACAATAGCTACACTTTCCTTGCTGCTTCTCCATTGATACTCTATTCCATTTTCCGGTGTGTCCTTTGGCGTTACATTTAACTGTACATCCGCATAGAAACCGCCTTCCGCCTGCTCCGTTTCTTCGTTGCTGCCGTTTACATACAAAATCACAGCTTCTTTATCAAGGCTTACCTGCTCCACCGTATACTTTTCTTCCACTGTAAAGCAGAGTGTTTTCTGAATGCCGTTGTCCGTTGATACCGTCACTGTGGCATTGCCTTTTGTTCCCGCAAGTATGGTCGCTGTACCATCTTCCTTTTCTTCTACCTTTATAATAGAAGGCTTGCTGCTTTCCCAGCTGACATTTTCCACATCTGCATTTTCAGGCAGCACCTTATATCCCAGAGTCAGTTTCTGTCCCGTTATCAACGTATAAGATGCCTCTGTCACAGAAACAGCTGTATCCTTGTTATAAACTTCTATTTTCTCAGGCTGAACATGGCTGTACCCGGGAATTTCCGGTTCTGCTTCCTCTTTCATAACAACACTGACCAGACAAGTCGCCGTCTTTGTGTTGGAAGGTGTTGTCCTATCTGTTACAATAGCCGTAATCACTGCATTTCCCAATCCTTTAGCAGTAATCACACCATGCTCATCCACAACTGCTATCTCTTCGTCAGAAGACTGATAGGTAAGCGTGTAAAATTGTTTCATTTCTCCCGCTAATACATAATCGGCAGTTTCCTTCGGAATAATTTCCCCATTCAATGCAAAGGTTTCACCTTCTAAAAGCTCTGCCTTATTCGCTGCGATTTTTACCTCCTTTACAGCAGGTACGACCGTAATTGTCCGGCTTAATGAAACCGTTTTACCCTTCAGGCTCTTTTCTTCTGCGGTTGCCGTAAGCGTAACCGTACCACTGCTTATTCCGGTCACTCTTCCGGTTTCTGCGTTAACTATTGCTATACTTTCATCAGAACTTTTCCATGTAAAATTCTTGTTTGCAGTATCTTCCGGAAATACTTCGGCATGCAATGCCATGCTATTGCCTACACTGATTGCACTTTGTGGCTCTTCCGTAAATTCAATGGATTCCGGCAAGCGGATAATTGTCACCGTATAGGTTGCGGAGCCTGCATAGGTACTCTTTAGGACTGCTTTCGCTGTACCGGGATTTAATCCGGTAAGACGGATAGTACCTTCCACGACATTGTCCTTCACAGCTTCTGGCCGCTTCGATATCTTTAGCAATTTTTTTCCGGCACTGTTTACCTCACCGGATGTACAAGAGGTCAACCGACTCTTCGGGTTGTCGATAGTATAGGTAAGGTCTATGTAGGTTCCTTCACAGCTTCCATCGGACAGACCGGCTTTCAGTTCTTTCTCGGTGGGTGGGTCTAATTTTATGGTAATATTATCTGCCACTACGGTAACTTTACAGGTGGCTGTGGCACCATTTGCCGATGTAAAGCTTATTGTTGTACTGCCGGGACTGAGTGCCGTTACTTTCACGGTACCTGTTACTTTGTTATTTGCAGAATCTACTGTCTTACTGCTCGGTGTTACAGATGCAACAGCAGGAGCAGAAGAGGAACAGGCTTTTAGCCCACTGTCTTTATTGGTAATTGTATAGGTTATGGTAACTTCATAACCACCCTTTAAGCTTACGCTGTTAGTCGAAAGCTTCATAGTTTCCGTTTCCGGCATACCATTGTAGACCGGAATTTTAAATACAAAAGTACTGTTCAGGGAACCGGATTGACTATACTGTGAACGAGTCGTGGATGCCTCCGTTGTGGGTGCCTGAATATTTTGCATATACTGATGCCAGTATAATCCGTTGTACTGACTTTCCACATCAAACTTCTGTAAATACAACGTATCCTGGCCCTGCAATATATACCCGTTTCCAATAAACTTGGCTCCGCCTTCCAAGGACTTATATGGTGTATTCCATCCCTCTTTCTTTGCACGCGCAAGACCTGTTTGAACAGGGTTCGCAGAAGTAGCACCTATATTAAAATAATTATAATATCCTTTATATTGCCCATCATATCCTGTATAGGTACCTGAAATTAACGGCGAAGTCCCATTCACTCCCTGCTCCTGTACAACGCGGGACGCCAGATGGAACGGGCTGATTCCTCTGCTTTTTCCAATATTATAAAAGGCCTGTGCATAAGTGACACCTGCGCTCGGTACCGTCCCTTTCATAAAAGTATTGTTTAACAAGCTTTGAATTGCCGACACATTGTGATAGCTGCTGTTAAAGGTAAGCTGTTCAAACTGAAAAACAGCACTCTCCGTTAAACTGTTCCTCGGGTCCAAATAATATTCTACCGCCTCCTGAGAAGCATAATACCATTTGCTGTCATATTGTTGTTTCTTGAAAGAATCCTTTGCCGTATAATAAATCAGACTTCGTGAACCGACCATCTCATTACTCACAACTTCATTCCAGTTAAGGCCGGTATTGAACGCAACAAATGTCCAGTTCGGATGGCTGTTTTTTAATGCCTGTAAAGCTGTCTGGTAGGATGACGGAAACTGTGCGATATCAGACGAATATCCGTTCAGCACCGGGGCTGTGTCATTATAAATAGACATCGGAACGCCGCTTTCCGAAAGCAGCGTCTCAATCGGCTCCAGATATTCTTCTTCCCATGCAAGGAAGTTTTCATTGGAATAGGCAAGATACTCTCTCTCTATGTAGCCTGTGCTTTCTTCCCCGTTCACACTAAAGATTATCTTATACCAAATCTTCTTGTTTTCCGTATCTACCGCCATGTCTGTAATAAATACCGTGTAGCCGCTCCCAAGTTTCTCTACCGAAGCAGATGAAAAATCGGGTTCTGCCTTAACCGCATAGCTGTCGCACAGATATACAAGGGCCATAATATACTCTGACTGCAAAAGGTCTGTAAGAGACTTTTTCGCCTCCTCCACTAACAGCGCCAGTTTTTCTTGAAATTCTGCCTCTAAATCGACTTCTGTTTCCGTCTCGGTTTCCAGTTCCGTCTCTGTTTCGGTTTCTGTTTCTGTTTCTGTTTCTGTTTCCGTCTCAGTTTCCGTCTCTGTCTCTGCTTCAGTTCCCGTCTCTGTTCCGGTTTCTGTCTCTCCTTCAACTTCAGACTCTGACTCCGACTCCGTTTCGTCCGGTATGGTAGATTCGGTTGTCTGCTCTGTCTCTTCTGTTGTTTCAGATTCGGTTGTCGATTCGCCTTCCAATGTCGCTCCGTCTTCGGTTATGGGCTCTGTTTCCGTTGTAGCTTCCGACTGGTAAATTGTGGAAGCATAAGCCGACAGCGGGATACTATTGAAAGTAACTCCCGCTGCCAATCCTAAAATAAATATTCTCTTTAATTTATTTTTTAAGCATATCTTTAAATTCATTATGTATACACATTCCTTTTCCTTACTCGTAACTCAAGCATCACTTGCTTGTTATTTATACAACTTATGTAAATCTATTTTAGCACAAGCTAAGAAGGAGAGCAATGTAATTAAAGGAATATTAAGGAAAAAAGCACCGTTTTTCGTAAAAACACAAGCAGACAGCGGGGTACTGTCCATCGTAACTCCCGCTGTCATTCCTCATACATAATTCTCTTTCATCACGCTTTTTCTAAAACTCAAATATTACCCTTCTTTAACCAAAACCTTGATTTTGACTCTTACCGGTTTACCAAGGTCGCTACCGGTTATTTTCTGAGCACCTTTAAAGTATACATCAGCTTCTATCGTATAGGTTCCTGCCTTCATTGTATCATCATTCAATAATACATAGGCATGACCGTTATCGTACTCAACGCTGAGTCCTGCCGGGAGTACCTTGGTTACTAGCTTATTAATTCTGACCCCGCTTGGCATACACTTATTCAGATTATAGTCTAACTCGTTATCTGCAGCCGCTTTGTATAACGTCTGACTTGCAATAGCCTTTACTGCCGGTGTGCTCTGTGTCGGAGCAAATTTAATTGCTCTTTCCATTTCATAGCCGTTCTCCAGTGTCACCTTCACCTTTCCGGTATAGGCTTTTACGGATAACTGCGCTGCTTCTCTTGCATAAATAGTAAACTTATTTCCTGTGTATGAGCAATAGAAATTATCCGTGAAAGTACTGTCGTCTCCGTTTGCCAGGCATATGCTCTTAATGTTTCCGTTAATTCCGCTTATGCTTACTGTTCCTGTCAATGTAGAGCCTTTCCGGTTTAATAAATCCAGTTTGCCTGCAAAGCTTACCGCACTGATTGTTGGTGCCTTTTTGTTCACATATACTCTGATTTTACCGGTTTTTATGGTATCATAAGCGGTTTCTGTAAAAACATCCTCAAATTGCAAATCATAATAGGATGCGGTTAAATTTTTATCCGCGAAAGCACCTTCCTGTAATCCGATACATAATTCTCCATTCTGATAAGATGCCGTAAAGAGCTCTTCCAATTTGTATACCTTACTTCTGGTTTTTACTTCTCCAAGAATTGTCCAGTCTCCTTCTTTTAACGTGACATTCCCTTTGTTCGGCTTTGCTGTCAGAGAATAGGTTTCCTGTTCAGCCATTGCATTTAACGTGAAGCTAGTCTTTCCGAATACAACTCCCGGATTCGTCCTTGCTTTGGAAGCCTTTACTGTAACATCCAGTTCAATCGGGCTTCTCCAACCTTCTTTACTAACCACAATTCTTTGTCTGTAGGTAGCAGCATTTTTTGCCATAAGCGCACTGTCTGTAAGCGTAACATCAAATTGATTGCTTACTGTCGGCTGATTAATTGTCCACTTTGCTCCTTTTTCGGATTTCAGTGAAACGGTATAGCCCGTCAGGTTTTCTTTTTTTGTATTATTATACAGTATAATCTGTGCCCTATTTTCAATCGCCCTGTCCGTATCAATCAGAATATCCGGCACAGTGAGTTGCCTTAATGATGGTTGCGTGGATTTAGCGGTTACTGTTGCATTCACAGTCACCGGCTCTGCGTATCCTTTCAATGTCACATTGAATTTTCCTGTGATTACTTTAGTTGCACAAGAATCAAATTTTTCTTCTTTAATGGCTATATACCATCCGTCCTGCATCCTTGCAATTTCATAATAATTGCTCATATCGCCAGTGGTTGCCAACGTAATATTTTCTATTTCTTCCTTCGTCGTTATGTTCAGTTTTGTCCATGTTCCCACCTCGAAACTGTTCACTATTGTATTGGCAATTTTAACACTTGGCATGGTATCTACGATTTTGAAGCTGGCAGTAATCTTTCCTTTCCAACTCCCAAAACCTTCTTCCACTTCCATTGCTGTTCTTTCCACTTCCAAAGTAATATTGTAAGTACCGGGTTTCATGTTATCCAGTTCCTCTTTTATCATCGCCAACTGGTATTTCCCATCACCTCTTGACAATACTTTAATGGCATTTTCCATATATACTGTTTTATTGTCTTTTCTCTTCAGTTTCGCTTCAACAACCGAGATATTGTCTTTAATTGAACTACCATAAGCTCCTTCCATTTCAAACAGTTCATCACTGTATATCACTACATATTCCTTAGAACCTTCCATTTCCGTTCCAAATGTACTCTTTTTATTAATTGTCCCCAATGTTGCCGTTTTCAGTATTGGTTTTCCATCATATATACCAAAGGACAGCTGCCTGCTCTTGCTCATGTTATCCTTTGCCATACAGGTTATCTTGAACTTACCAGGCTTCTTTACAGTAACAATGAGTGTATTTCCACTCTTGTCTTTCTTGTCCAACTTTATGGATGCTAACGAGGAATCCGATATGAAGAAAGATAATTTTGCCCCCCTTATTGCCTTATTATCTGCTCCAAACGCTGTAGCTTTCAGCTTAAAGCTTCCCTGCTCCAAAAATTTTTCTTCAATGTAATCCGTTACACCTTCTACCTTATTACCATCAAAATCCCAATATTCAAAATCAATTCTTTTTACTTGATTTTGCTTCCATACAATTACTCTTGTAATCGCTTTTCGCTTGAGTGGATCATCTGTCAAGGCTGCTGTTATCGTCACTGCCGTATCTTTTATAATCTCTGCCTGCGGATTGGCATAAGCAATACCTTTTTCATCCACATAGACTAAATCAGGATTGGAACTGGTAAAGGTAAGATTTTCCGCTTTCAGATATTCTTTGGTAGTTTTATTCCAAAATAAAAGCTGTACAGACGCATTTCCGTCATTTCCTGCCTGCTGTATTCCATAGCTGGTCGAAACCGCCGCTATTGACTGTCCTTTCTTCACCGGATAAGCAGTTACCGTTGCGGTTGCCGTTCTTGCATCATCCACACACAAGGTCACCTTGGCTGTTCCGTATTTCTTTACTGTTATCTCTCCACTATCCTTATCCACATCAATAATATCGTTATCAGAACTTGTCCATTGATATTTTGTTTCCGAATCAGCCCCTTTCGCTGTAAATTCAATAGCAGGCATTCTTTCTTCACCTAATTTGGAATGCTCTATTGTAAACTCTACTGCCGTTTTTTTCAATCTCAGTTCCGTCACTTTGGAACTTCCTACTACAATAGAAACCTCTTTATGAGGCTGAAAACCACTCTCTGTTTCCGAATCATATACACTACTGGTACAGCGTAGCGTTGCGATGACTCCTGCTGGTGTTGTCCTAGCTACCGTTACCCTACCGGATGTATTCACTGTTACCATGTTTTTCTTCTGTTCAGGTGTATAACTTTCTGCATCGGGAACTATCAAATCAACTACTTCCCAACTTACTTTTTTATATTTACTATTGGTATTCACCGGTGCAAAAGTCGGTGTCAACGTAATCGTTTTCCCAGGTGCTACCAAAAACGTATCTCTGATAAAGTTAATATCTTCCGGACGCTGTTCTACTTTCACACTAAAGGTTCCTGCAACATTGCTTCCATCCATGACCGTTGCAACTATCTTGGCTGTTCCTCCTGCGACAGCTGTCACTCTGCCTGCTTCATCAACAGTTGCCACTTTCTCATTAGAACTCTTATATGCAACTGTCTTTTTAGCAGGGTCAAGATCCACTCTCTGCTTATCTTTAATACTAACTGTCAGCGGAATGCTTGTCCCGCTTTTAATTGTTCCCACATTCCTTCCGTTGTAAGTCAAACTGCAACTGCCGGAAATAGGACTAACATCATCTTCATTGCTGTCCCCCGCATTTACAATTTTAATTTCCATTATTGCAGTTACTTTTCCACTATCATTCGCAATCGCTTTCAGCACAATATCACCCGGCTGCTTAGCGGTCAATAACTGTTTTTCCTCATTCAACTCAGCCTTTGCACTTTTCGGATCGTTTTCTTTTTTCCAACTGAATGTCCTATCCGTTGCTTCTTTCGGCAGCACCTCTGCACTCAGCTTCATGGTGGTACCTACAACAATGGTTGTTTTGCTGACCGGAAGCTTGATTTCTTCCACAAGTCTCTCTACCGTAACTGTAACAGCATCGCTCTTTCCACTTTCAGGGTTCAGCGCAATAATATCTGCTTTACCCGGAGAAACCGCTGTGACAAGACCGCTTTCATTCACGGTTGCTACCTTCTCATCACTTGAACGATACGTATAGCTTAACCGTGTGTCTTCCATCTCTATCTGATAGGTTTTAGGTTGTGGATTTACATAGCTTGTTCCGTCTGCGTAGCAATATATCGTTCTGTCCTTATACTTGTTGCTGATTTCTACTTTGACTTCCTCAGCCATGTCATCATACTCATTGACAACTACCAGAACTCTGTCACTGATTCCATTGGACGACATTGCGATTATTTGCGCAACACCCGTTCCTTTCGCCGTAACAACGCCGGTATTCGATACCTCTGCTACCTTATTATCCGAAGAAGACCATATAATCTTGCTATCAGTAGCCGCTGCCGGAAGTACCTTCACTTTCAAGGCACATGTATTTTCCCCTTCAGTGGTCAGAAAAATGGTTTTTTCCTCTTCCGATAAATCTGTATTCGTTACACTATCTATAAATTTCAACCTTCTTACCGGAATGATATCGGAAGTGTCATCCTCGTCAGTTTCTTCCTCGACTACACTAACCGTCAGCACCGTACTCTGTCCGTCAACCGTGACTTTTACCGTAGTTTTCCCGATTCTCTCCTTGGAAGTCAACAGCAACTTACCAGCTTCCGCTGTACAGCTTACCAGACTTTCATCTGCTACCTCTGTCTGAATTTCCTGATTTGTCGCATATTCGGGGTCAACCGAAACTCTTAATTCTTTCGCATTTCCCCCTTTTTCTATTTCAATACTCTCTTTTTCCAAAGAAACAGACTGAACCGGTACCACAACCGTTACCGTACATTCTGCTGTTATCTCGCCTACTTTTGCTGTAATAATTGTCTCTCCGGCGCCTATTGCCTCTACCTCACCATTTTTAACCTTAGCAACGGCTTCGTTGCTACTTTTCCATGTAAGCTCGCTTTGCATATCTGCCGGCATTACAACTGCTTTCAACACGCTTTTCGATCCGGTTCTTACCGTCATTT
Organism: uncultured Lachnospiraceae bacterium; assembly: GCA_964449325.1. GTDB lineage: Bacteria > Bacillota > Clostridia > Lachnospirales > Lachnospiraceae > RGIG3002. The sequence continues at coordinate 43,684 of CAYUYJ010000001.1, forward strand.
CAGTTTTATTCAGTGATATTTTAGCTGCTGTAACTGTCACATCACATTGTGCCGTCTTCTCACCGATTTTTACTGTAACTGTGGTGCTGCCTGCCCCTACCGCTTTCAGTATCCCTTTATCAGTTATAGTCGCCACATCTTCATTCTGGCTTGTCCATGTCACATCTCCAAGCGTTGCATATACCGGCTCATATGTATAAGATAACTGTTTTGTTTCGGTTCTATATAAGGTAAGTTTCTTTTCAGAAAGACTGATACTCTCAACAGCTACTGTGCTGTCCACAATCTCTGAGAAAGTTCCCTCTTTTACGGACTCTTTTCCTTCTACTTCTTCAAGGACATATGCGCATACTTTATAATAATATATGTTTCCTGTCTGTGCCTCATTATCCACATAGGTAGCAGAACTATTTTCACTGACAATCTTATCAGCCAGAAGTGCCCAACCTTCTGTCTTACTTAAGCTTCTGTAAACACGATATCCTTCCGCATTCGTAACGGTACTCCACGTCAAAGTTACCGGTCCGCTTGCACTTACCGACGGTTTCTGCAATATTGGCGCTACTAAAGCAGCTCCTGCCCCATCCAACGTAATTTTCGGCATTTCAATGCTGATTTCCGTCTCACTTTCTGTCTGAACCTCTCCTGTTTCCGTCTCGACCTCAGAATCCGTTTCTGTCTCTCCTTCTGATTCAGTTTCTGTTTCGCTTTCCGTTTCCGGTACTTCCTTGGATTCTAAAGCACTCTCGCTTTCTTCAGGAATTTCAGTCGTGGCTGGCTGCTCACCTTCTGTCAACTCTCCCGTTTCAGTCACAGAAGTGCTTCCTTCCGGTGACTCATTCTCGTTCGCCGTGCCTTCTTCCGGCATAGTCTCTGTGATGCTTTCCGGATTGCCATCTACTTGTGCCGCATAAGCACTTATGGAACTTTCCGCTACTAATACTGCTGCCAACGCAAAACTGAATATTCTGCATATGATGTGACGTTTCATTTCAACACTCCCTCGTTTTTCCGTTTCTAAATGTGCTATTTACACAATAAACACATACCATATCTAGTATAGTTTACGTCATATTGCTGTATTAGTAAATTATTTTTTGGAAAAATTAAGAAAATAAAAAAGTTTATTATAAAAGAAATGGTTGACGACTTGTATACATTAGCACTGCTTTCTCTCTAATTCTTCTAAAACTTTCTTAGCGTTTTTCTCGGCTTCCGCTGCACGTTTCTCTGCCTCTTTTATACACTTTTCTGCCTGTTTCTCGGCTTCTTTTATACGCTTTTCTGCCTGTTTCTCGGCTTCTTTTACACGCTGTTCCGCCTGTTTTTCTACTTCTTCCGCTCGTTTCACTGCTTCTTCCAGATGTTTCTCGGCTTCATCCGCCCGCTCTTCTGCCTCTGCTCTCAACCTGCGCTCTTCCCGTATGCTCATCTTTTCCATATTTTCAAATAAATAGCCCATTTTGCGCTCCTTTACTTTTTGAATGCACCGGTCTGTCTCTTCCTCGCCGGCATCTATTTTCACACACAAAGCCTTCATGACAGAGGCAATGACATCGACTATATACTCCGGGGTATCTTTTATGATGTCATTAAGCTTCTCCGACGGAATTTGCAGAAACTCCTCCAAATCCATTGCATCCTGAATCTTATTGAACATCATAATTAATGACATTTCATCTCCGCGGTTCAATAATTCCTCATTACCGTAATCATGAAGCCGTACAACTTCGTATGTAAAGTCCGGAATGCTTTTCTGAAATATTCCGCTTAACATGACCCTATCACATAAGTGCATATCCGCTGTCCACTTTGGTTTCCCTTCATAATACACCACCGGAAGGATGGGAGGATAGCGGAACCCCTTCGTTCTGGTGCAGCCGGGATGTTCCCGTTCCTGCTCCTTCGCATACTCCTGCCAGATGCAGGCCATGTATTTTAGCAGCTGCATTGCCACGTTATAGTCCACTGCGCTTTTATGCTCCGTCAGCGATATGAGATACAACGGTGTCTCTAACGGCTCCCCGGAGTCGTCGCGGATTCGTATCTTTTTTACCGTATCGGACTCAAACTCAATTCCAAGATACGGACGATATTGCTCCGAAACATCTTCAATATCCTCCGGCCGTACATTTTTCAGGGCAGGAATATTTAGATTATCCCGCAGGAATTGTGCATACAGCAGCGGTTCCCGAAAAATGTTCTTGCTGTTCGTGTTTCTTACCGCCTCAGCACGGTGCATTCTTTGTTCTTCCATAAGGTTAACATTATTCATATTTTGTCCTCCTGTTTCTTTGCAGTCACAGGAGAATTGCCTTTTCGCCTGCCTGCATCATATTGGTTTTCTTTGAATGAATTAGTTGGCGAAAAGCCGGAACTTAGACATTTTCGGAAGTCCTGAATAGTTCTTCCATATATTCAAAATAACATGCAGAAAACAGATGTGCAAGCATTTTCTGAAATTTATTAAATTAATTGCATAGCAAGCACTATTCAGCACCCACATCATATAAACCATTTATTTACATATGCAATTTTGTTAGCTACTATAGCGAATAACATCGATAGAATATAGGTAGCTACAAAAAATAACGGTGTCGAAATAATTGGATTAAATGTATCCGGACTAAAACAAAACTTATCAACAATTATTTGAAAGAATGGATGCACTAAATATATTGCCATTGTATATTTGCCCCACCTTTCTGTTAATGTATCCATTTCAGAATTTGTATTATATTTAACAAATACAAAAATAGCAACAGCAGTGAATAATATAAGCGGAGATTTATTAGCATACATCACTGATGTTTTTGCATCTATTATATTAGCCACTAGTAAATTACATGTTCCTGTGAAAAATACCCCCAGTAATCCCAGCACATATATACTCTTCTTTTCAATTTGAAAATTATCAAGATAATACCCCAATACATAATAACCAAAATAGCATGGGATATCGCTTAAACAAATACTTGTCATATAATTGTTTGCGTGTTCAAATCCAAGTTCAGCGAAAACAGAACTGAACATACTTAAGAAAAAACTAAATAAAAGCGACAAAACAATAAAATATCTACATATTTTTTTATCAACAACAATCTTTCTAAGAATTGGCGTGGCTAAGTATAGACCAATCGCAGCATGTAAATACCACTGATGATAATATCCCCCTAAAAAGGTGCTAATGAATGTTTCCACACTTTTCGTTATGAAAAACATCAACATTGCATAACCAAAAGACCAAAAATAAAATATAATTAATAAATGTTTAACGTATTTTTTTATTATTACCTGTATTTCTATATCCCGTGATAAAAACAGCGCACCTGAAATCATAAAAAAAATAGGTACGCCCCATCTTACAATAGAATCGTACGCATTAAAAATCTTCCATTCAAAAGTATTATAATCGTAAATACTCCATTTCATGGAAGCAGAATGAAGCATTACCACAGCCATTGACGCAATAATACGTAAATAATCAATATATTTTTTATGAATACCCACACTCTTCATATAATTCATTTTCCCTTCACCGATAACTGTTACTTTTATGACGCTCGTTTTCCCAAAAGTAATCTGAAGAAATTTATTTTCAAAATAAAGTAACACCATACATAATTGCATACCAATCCGGCAACAAAGTTAGCCAAAGAAAGCAACACAACATTTTGAATGCCTAAAATATTCAGAATCATTGTTCTGGATACTGAAATAAAATAGCCATTAAACAGATAAATTTGGAGTGAATACTGTCCAAACTGTTTTAATATCCATTTGATTTTTTTGACAGTTATTATTCTTATCAGCAAATAAGAAAACAAACTCCCTAAAAGTGCGGTCAAAACCTTAAGCAAATACAAAAGATAACTATCTTTCACAAAATGATTCACAACATAAAGAAGCCCTAAATCCAACAAGAAAGAACCTGTCATTAAAAGAATCCTTACCGATTTTCCCTCTAAAACCGATAAAGAAAGCATTTCTCTTTCATTGATGATTCTAAACAAATGTCCAATTACAAAATAAGGCATATAATAAGTCATCTGCGCTGTACAAAGAAATCCAATGTTCCTGCCCCATACCATGTAAATTCCCATAGATACCACAAATAAAAACAGCGCCCTCTCTGCTTTATCGTTTATCATCCGCTCAAAAAGCGGAAAAATGATTATAATCTCAAACAGCACATAGACAAACCAAATAGAACCACCATAAAAGACAATCTGTCTGATTTCTTTCGCCCAGTCATTCTCCACAAGGGTAAAAAAGGGCAAAAGTCTCTGCATTACGATTGTAATAAGATTAAATACAACGTATGGAAGTAACAGATATCTGCATTTATGAAGAACGAATTTACCGTAATTTGCATGCCGAGAGTAACAGAATCCTGAAATCAAAAAAAACAGCGGCATATGAAAGGAATAAATAAAGTCATGAATTACATTACACCACTCTGCATCAGATGTTCCAATATTATCAGCTGCCAATGCATGTCCTAAGACTACAAGCAGAATCGCAAACCCTCTTAAAATATCAACATTTTCATAATACTTTTTTGTTCTTTCCACGTTAGTCCTCACACCAATAGCAGATATTTTTTATCTCTTTAAAGCCCAAAACTTATTCAATACAAAATTCATCGGAACAGTAACAAGCAGATTAATTAGTGGTGCAATAAATTCCGATATTTTACATATATCCACCCACACATAAAGTAATATGCTGCTTACTACAAGTCCGGAAAACGCATAAGACAAATACGTTTTTATCAATGCTTTCAATACAGAATATTTACCGTCTGTATGCTCTGTAAATACAAATTTGTTATTCCACCAGAATGACCATAACACGCTGATAAAAAATCCGGCAAATTGTGATACGAAATAATCTATATCTGATAAAAGCGAAAGTTTTTTTAGTATCATTAACACAACTGCATATATCAGATAGGATAATCCGGTATTCGACAAACCTACGATTCCGAATTTCACGAACTGCTTTATGGTAACTAACCATTCCGGTTTTAATTCTTTATGCACCACCGCGCACAACGGTTGCATGACAAGCAAAATCATTTGTTCAATCCATTTATCTATTTTTTTCATACTCTTCTTTTAGCATTGCGTACCATTTCAAGGACTTTCTTTCCCCTCTTACGCAAATATGCTCTCTGAACTCTCCTTCAAATACAAAGCCACATTTTTCATAGAACCGGATTGCCCTGACATTATCAGATAATACATTCAAATACACTCTGTTGAGCTTCCAGTCTTCAAAGGCAATTTTTAAAACCTGCGCTGTTGCTCTCTTCGCATATCCGCCGCCCTGCGCTACTTTTCTCATACTGATTGCATATTCCGCGGTTCCTGCCTTCTCATCTACCTTCTTTAAGCTGATTGTTCCCATGTATTCATCGCTTTCATTTACTACCGCCCAATGATGGCAATGATTTTCTCTCGCTTCCTTATCCGCATTACTTATAAATTCCGAAACTTCTGCAAAATTCATCTGTCCTGCATCAAACCGGAAAAAACAGTTTACCGAAGTATCCTGCATCCATTCTAACATTCCGTCCGCATCACGCATTTCCAGCTTACGAATAATTCTGTCATTCATCTCTTTTATCACCTGTATTTTCCTTGATATTACTCTCTTCTACAATATAAGGCGGTCTGTTTCTGCTGGCATCAAAGGTTCTCCAGAGGTATCCTCCCAAAATACCCAGGGTTAACATAATCACCCCAAAGCTGAACAAATTAAAGATAAATAACGTGGTCCATCCGCTGACCACAATTTTCCCCATCAACTTACATAGCAAAACTACAAACGCCCAGACAAGAGAACCGATGAACGATATAACACCTATCGTAGAAACCAGCGTAATCGGAAGTGTAGAAAAGCTAAACAACGTATCCATCACAAGTTTGATTTTCTTGCGAAGTGTCCACCGACTCTTTCCGATTTCCCTTGCCAAACGTTCATAATATACCGTATCCGTTTTAAATCCGCTCCAAAGTATCTGGCCTGTTAATGCAGAATTTTTCTCATCCAGTCTATTCAAAACTTCAATTACCTTCCGGTCTATTAAATAAACGTCAAAACCCTCTTTCGGCATATTGGGTAAAGCAGTCTTTCTCACAATCCAATAATACATATTGGAAAAGAAAGTCTGGCTTTTTGCTTCCTGTCTTCCAGCTCTCGCCGCCAAAACTACATTATTCCCTTTCTTCCAGCTTTCAACCATCTGTAGGATTAACTCAGTAGGTTCCTGTAAATCAGCTGCTTTCACTACGGCACAATCTCCTGTACAATGTGCAAGTCCGCACAAAATTGCCGCATGGGATCCGAAATTTCTGGAAAGACTGATATTCCGAATATGCTCGTCCTGCATGGCAAGCTTTTTCATAACCTCAAAACTATTATCCTTAGATCCATCATTTACCATAACAATCTCATAATCATAATCGATAACATCAATTACTTTTTTCTTTATATCCGCGTAAAGTGGAAACAGATTTTCCTCATTATAATAAACCGGAATCACAATTGATAGTTTCATGACTGCCTTATCTCCTTTACATTCATCATAATCCATAACATACTATATTACATGGAATTATCATGCTCAATCACATTATCTGGCAAATATACGTTCTGCATACGTCATATTCGCATATGTGGTATCCCATATGTTGAAGCACACGGCTGCAAACACTATGAAGCCTGCTAAATACACAATCGGATGCTCCTTAAATTCCTTAAAAAGCCTTTTATAATCCACACAAAAAGCAATCAGGCAATAGAAAAATATCCACGTGGAAATAAAATATCTGGGTTCAATATCATTCAATAATGCCAATACTGTTGGCAAATTCCACAAGATTAACCACACCCCTGTTTTGCACATGGAACTGCTATTAATATCTTTATCGCATATTTTTTGCTTTGTTAATAATAACACAATGTAAACCAATACTAAGGAGGCCAGAACATATATTAAATTAGTTTGCGAGATATTTGATATATATACATCCGAAAACCTTACATCCAAAGCATTTATCAAATGTCCGAAATAAATTCCAACACACTCAAACGGATATTGTAACCATAATTTTACATAATTTGCTACTGTTCTCTCCTCTGTGCCTACTTCATTAAAAATGGCAGCTGCAGTGACATCATAAGAATACATACTCGGAGACTCCACATCATCTGCAATGGTAGTTTCATAACGCAACAATCCAAGTCCTTGGAACAACAATTCTCCGGTATCTCCATACATGGTATTCAACTGAAGCGGAACCTTCCATGAACTAATCTCTAAATTCTCACTATTAATCTTTACCTGCGGTGCTGCTACCAACATCATACCAAGCAGCATACCTACTGCTGTTACAGCATTAACTGCCAGTCTGCTTTTAAACTCCTTCCGCCGTTCCAGAAACAAAAGTACCAAAGCCGCATATACGGTATACTGATAAATCGGTCTGGAATTATATGCCTCATACAAAAGCATTCCGGTGCCAACTGCCATTACCACTATCCGTGCAGTTACTTTCATATTACCTGTGCCATCACTTTTCTTTATTTTTAGCAAAAGATATAAACCTGTAATTTCTAACCCCACCGCCATCAAATCTGCCAACGGATAATATACCAGGCTCTTCCAAAATAAAATAATACAAACCGTCGGAACAAGCCTCTTTACGACAGACACTTTTATATCCAATATTAATTCAAAGAAATCAACACATACAACGGAAAAAAAGAAACCATATAATAGGGAAAGAAGCCCCCAGAAGCCTATCCAGCCCAATTGCCCAAATCCTCTCAAGACAAACAGAATAAACGGAAAGACATAGCCTCTTATCTCAAAATAACCTCTGGCTACTGCCGGATTTATCGAAAATCCCTCTTCCGTCATAAATGATGATGCCATGAACCAATAGCTTGAAGAATCATAGTATGCATTTTTATTCTGATAAAGCATCAATAGTGCAAAAAATAATCCCGAACTAAGAATCCATCCACACCATTTTCGGTTTTTATTATTATTCTCCATCACTAATCCGGCTTTCTCCAGCAACATCCGTACTCTCTCCATCTCTTTTTCTAATATACAATACCACATTTATAAGCAATGTAGCAAAAAAACACAAGGTAATTCCGGCACCTATCCAAAAATCCACCGGTTTAAATTCAAATTGTACCTGATGGACTCCCTCGTCCAAATATACACCTATAAAAGTTTCGTTTATCTTTACAAGTTCCGCTTTTCTGCCATCTACATATACATTCCACCCCGGATAATAGGACTGTTGTACGACCAGATATCCGTCTGTTTCCTGCCTAACCTCCATTTCCATATCACCGGAAATAAATTGATTTATAATAACCTGACTGTCGGACTCTGTAAGCTTATTCTTTACCTGATTTTCTTCTACATAAATCTGATAAGGTGATACACTGCCATCCTGCAGCCATTCCTCGAAGTCCACATCTTCTTTGCTCACCACGTCAGCTGTTACATACACTTCCAGTACATCCATCGATATTTTGCAATGCTCACTCTTTCGATACCTTTGGACATAATCTAATTGCACACTTAAATATCCCATTTCATCAAGGGTATGGTTCATCACAATATTATTACTGTTCAGTCCTTCCCAGCTTCGCTTTGCATCGCTATAATCTATGGAATGAGTTCTGCTTTCATCTACTGCAAATTTCTCGGCTACCCAGTCTCCACACGCCTCCGCCTGCTCCTTGTCCCATTGACTATAAGCCACCACTGTTACACTATGCAGACTCTGTTGGCATACAAAAATATCCATTGCTACCACAAGACCTAAAATCCATATTCCATTTTTCCCATACTTCTTCTGCAAAAACAGGATAACAGCACCGGCCGCCCCGTATGCCCCCAAAACAATGGCATCACGAACCAAATCTATCCGAAATGCCTCACAAACAGAATCCTCTATATCCTTCAGTATCACCGGCACAAGCAGACCACTGATAAAGAACACCAACGCACCGGCTGCACACACCACTGCCAGATATTTTATCTGCTTCCGGTTTTCCAATAAAACTTCCAACACCTCCGCAACTAAGAGCAACAGAAAAATAGTAAGAACACATCTCCACAAGGAAGGAAAACGCAGACTCTTAAACAGAGGAAAGTATTTATAAAAAACAGGATGCACAAAAGAATTGTTGCCTAACATCATCAAAAAAGCAAACACACAGATTCCCATATACTGCCACTTTTTCCGTAGTTTAAAGGCTAATATCCAACCAATCAGCACCAGTGTCAGCAAGCCGACATACAGACTAATCATACTGATATCCAAAGTCTCTCCCAACGCATTAGCGAACTCGGAATAATGCGGCAGAATAGCCGACAATGCCATACTCATGCTATAGGAACTGACTGCAACGCCACTCCCCAATCTGCCCATATACCTTGAAGATGCCAAAAAAGGAACCAGTGATACGGCAGCCGCTGCAGCGGTCAGACAACCGAATACAATATATGTTCCCGCTGCTTTCAACACTTTTATAAAATAATTCTTTTCTTTCCCTGCATGAATGACAAAATATGGAATCAATACAATAAAGCTTGCAACCCAGACTTCCGGATAGCCTCCCAAAATACTTAGTCCCATGCAAAGTGCCGCTATCATCAGAAAAAGTTTTTTCCTTGTTTCATAGTATTTCTTCACAAAAAACAAAACATATGGAAGCCATGCCGCACTGATTATAATCATAATGTGCTGTGCGTTAGAAATGAACAGCCCCGAAAAGCCGTAAAAACCCCCCGCTATGATTGCTATCAGCCAACTTTTCACCGACTCCTTCTCTTCCATATGTTCTCTGGTCAAGAGAAACATTCCAAAACATGCCAGCACTACATGCATGCAATATTCCATACCTACACATATCAGAGAATACCCCGTGGTAATTTCAAAAAACAATGTTGTCGGATACCAATAAGGGATACCCAACATCATGTAAGCAGGACAGCCAAATTGAAGTGCTGCATTCCACAACGGAAGCCTTCCTTCCCGAAGCATGTCTGCCGACAACATGCAAAGCGGGTAGTAGGCATCCATAATATCCCATTTCATGATATTTTTTCCTAATAAGAGGCTGAAATTGAATCCCGCCGTAAATAAAATATATATTAATAATACAATACAGGTCTTTTTCCATATGGATTGTTTTAACATATTATCTATTACTCACTTCCTAATACTTTAATAAGTCGAATACTAATTCATTATACAAACAATCTCATTTTTATGCTATAATTAGTTTAATATTTTTAATTCTTTCCCCACATAGAAAGGTATATTTATTATGATTTCAAAAACAAATGATACTTATTTTTCTTCCTTAGACTTTCTAAAAGCATTTGCAATGTTTGCTGTAATAACTAATCACGTTTCTTTACCATTATTTAATATATCCTACTCCATTTATTCCGTTACCTTATTCATCTTGGTTGCAGGAATGACATCTGTTATTTCTGCCCAAAAGTCAAATTTTCAATATATCACCTATTTGAAAAGGAAATTCCAGCCCTTGCTTGTTTGGTATCTTGTTGCTCTTATTGCGTATATTCTTATCGACCAACATTTTTTTTCATTTAGTTTTTTTCTGCATGAATTAAAAAACTTCGGCTTAGAAGTAAGTAACGGACACTTATATTTTCTGGCTTTTTATATTGAATTAATGCTTATTGCTCCTTTTATCGTCAACCTTTATTTGTTAAAAAACGCTAATATCATTAAAAATCTTATTTTATTATTTTTATCTTTTTTATTCAGTCTTCTCTTTTATCATTACACCTGCATAGAAGGCTTAGCGTTAGGAAGCAGATATGTTTTCGGTGGTTCCTATTTTTTTGTTTTAAATCTCGGCATCTTTTTTTGGATTAACATAAAAAAATATTTTACCTCAACAATCCATAATACTGTTGGGCTAATAGTAACTATTTTTTTATTCACACACTTTTTCCATAGCAACTATATAGATTTAAGTTGGAGCAATCCTCCAAACCGATTTACCATTTATTATACACTTATTATATTTTCTTTCTTATTTTGTTTACATAACTTATTAGTTACTCTATTAACTAAATGGAATCTGCCCGCTCAAACTATACTTTCTCCAATCTTCATAATTGGAAAAAACTCTCTATATATTTATCTTTTCCATATGATTATTGTAGACCTCATTAACCGCTGCAACATTTCCAATACGATAACCGCCAGGCTATTAACCAATATTTGTTGTTTATATCTACCCATACTTTTTATTAATATTGTTAAGAAACTTTTCTTTAAAATGAAGTCCTGATATACATCGGACTTCATTTTATTTCTCCAGTTTAGGCCTTGTCTCCTCGAATAGAATTCTCGTAAATCTTAAAGCACCATTTCGATTTAAATGATCCCCATCCATAAAAAGAGTATAATCATTACAAAACCGTTCATCTCTGGAATAATCAAAATAAGCAACACCTGTTTTATCCCGTATTTCTGACATCACCTCTTCGAATTCTGAATAAAACTCCGGTGAATTTACAGAAATCAAATCCGTATATTCCTTCAAATAAGGTGTTGTAACCATGATGGGAGTAACATTATTTTCTTTGCATATATCTATAATACCGTATAAAGCTTCCAATTCTTCCTCATTGATAACATATCCGCTATTTGTTTTATTATCCCCAATATGTCTTTTATATGCAGCTTCTACATTTTCACGTAAATTTATATCCTGCACATCACAATTATTCCAACGTTCTAACGTTGTATTTGCAGTTTTCCCTCCTAATGCCCTGAACAAATTCTCGTATGATATGAGAACAGGAATCTTACCTAATATGTCTTGTTTATAATCATATTCTTTAATGTATTGTCGAGTTAAAAAACTATAATACCTCTTATTCTTTGATTCAAAATCTTCGGAATCTGTTTCGTTTGCTCCATAAAGAGAAGAATAAGAAACGGTGATAAACATGACTCCTCCGTCAGCTAAATGGTCTTGATAATATGACAGAATACGCCAATCATAAGACAAGGACTGACTGATTAATGCAAAATTAAAACATGTATATTTATCACTATAGTCATCATAACAAAATCCCATTACTCCATGGCTGTTTCCCAGATTGGAAATCTGGATTTCATTTGGTACAGCAGCAAATTTTCGGGTGTTATCTGCATTTGTTTTATCCGTTACAATATACAATTGATTAAACGCCAATACAATAATTAATGCCAAAAAACTTCCACAGAATATTTTTAAAATAAACTTTTTCATACCTTTTAAAACTGAAAATATACAAATTCAGCTGCTTCTCCTTTCTGTGAAAATAAAATGACAATAACTAATAAACTGATATATATTCCCCACCTAATATACCTATTCTTCTTACTTATCATTGTAATTACATCACAACGCACAGCCAACCAGTCATATATTCCCAGTAATATTATCATCAATCCTAAATACAGAATCGTAAAACGATCCATCTCCAAAATCTTCAGTCCTTCTGCCAAATATGCTATCGGATTGTGTATGCCAATCAACGCATTCCGCAAAACATAAAATGCGTCTTGAAGAGAAGTGGCTCTAAAAAATACCCATGCTATGTCACAGAAAAGAAAAACTGCCACTATCTTTATGATACGTTTAAAACCTACTGCTTTTTTATCCTTGTTTCCTAATATTTCCTCTCCTGTTCTGATCAGTCCATGTATACCGCCCCACACTATGAAAGTTATATTAGCTCCATGCCACAAACCACTGACTAAAAAAGTAACCAACAAATTGAAATAATGTCTTATCTTGCTACATCGATTTCCTCCAAGGGGTATATACACATAATCACCAAACCATGTTGACAATGAAATATGCCACCGATTCCAAAACTCCTTTATAGAAGCAGAAAAATAAGGACTTTTAAAGTTTTCCATCAAATCAATATCAAAGAGCTTTGCCGTACCAATTGCAATGTCCGAATAGCCGGAAAAATCACAATAAATCTGTAATGTAAAAAACAAGATTGCAACAACAAGAGGAAAACCCTTATACTGCGATAAATCCCCATAAATCCTGTCTACATAAATTGCCAAAGTATCCGCTATAACCATTTTCTTAAAGAATCCCCAAGCCATAAGCTTGATTCCATAAGAGGCCTTTTCATATTGAAAAGAATGCTCACCTTTTATTTGCGGAAGCAGATTTGATGTACGTTCAATCGGCCCGGCAACCAATTGTGGGAAAAAAGAAATAAAAGTAGCATATACACCGAAATGATGCTCCGCTTTTACTTTTCCTTTGTATACATCAATGACATAACTTAACGTTTGAAAAGTATAAAACGAAATTCCTACCGGAAGTAATAAATTTAAGGTCATAGGATGAATAGGTATAGACATAGAACTGAGCATCTGACAGATTATACTACTAAAGAAATTGAAATACTTAAAAATAAATAATATTCCCAAACTGACAACTAATGTCAATGACAGGTATACTTTTTTCATTTTCTTGTCATTCGTTCTTTCCAAAAGTAAAGCACATGTATAAGAAATGATTGTTGTAAACAAAATCAAGATAACATATTTTACATTCCAACTCATATAAAAATAGTAACTGGAAACTAATAGTAAAATCCATCTGTATTTACTTGGAATTTTCCAATACAAAATAAAGACTATAGGCAAAAATATTGCAAAGTGTAATGAATTAAATAACATCCTTATCTCCCTTGTTCCTTAAACCAATCATTCCATCTTTTCAGTTTCTTTCCTTTATTTTCACACTCCCATATTACAACTCCCAAAACAACTGAACCAATTACCCGAATGAATATAACCGACCAAAAATTTATACCACCATATTCCTGCCAAATAATCCTCGTAAACATTTGTGCAAATAAAATATGATATGATGCTTTTCCTATTGTTGTAAAACATTCACCTATGAATCCTTCTATCTTAAAATGCTCCATTTTATTCAGTAAAAGATACATAATTGGAAAAATATATAATGCAACAGGTAGCGCCGTATTACTCCAATTTTTAAATATGTATGGTTGATAGCCCCATCTGCCTATTGCAAATATATACAATACTCCGCAGCAAAACAAAAACACTAAACTCCATACTGGGAGCCTAATTCCCGCATATAGTAATATACCCAAAGCAATATAAGTAAAATATCGGATTATCAATATCCGATATATTGTATCATTAAATTGAAACATCCATGCTGAAACTTCCCACAATATATTAACTGCAATAATAACCAACAGATTACCCTTTTTCCCTCCTTCTAAAACCTTCAATAGTATGGGAAAAATCAGTAAGAGTTGAAGCATTAGTCCCGGATAATAAGATCCCGGTCCATAAGCCCCAGTCAAAAGCATTTGTAAAACATTATCTTTTTTACCACTAACCAACCATATAATAATACAAGCAACAACTGCCGGAGTTAAAAACCGGAATAACTTTCCTTTCACAAAGCTCCAATCATACATATCCCGAAATGATTTTCTTTTTGTATATGACATTGCGAAAGTATATCCGCTGAGTACCATAAAAATCGGGACTGCCATCCTAACCATGAAACAATACAAAATACTGTCTATCGGGAAAAGTCCTATATGATCAAATATAACAAACAAAATTGCTATTGCTTTTAAATAGTCAATAATATCAATTCTTTCCGCTTTATTCATATTCTTCTTCCTTCACGTCTAAAGAAAATGCTTAATCAAAACAATCACAAGCACATGCCACAAATAGAATGCATAAGAATGCCTTCCAACAAATTCTACAGTTCTACTGACCATATTATTCTCAATATGAACATCCTTCCTCAATACACTACATACAAGATAGGTAAGGCTTAAATTCAACACGAAAAAATTAATATTACTGATTAAATCCGATTCTATGTAAAATGACAGTACTAAGACGATTGAACCTATTATTACACCAACACACGACATTACCTGTATCATTTTTCTATGAAGTATATCGGTTTTTCTTAAAATCATCCCTAATACAAAAAATACAAAAAGCCATGGTCTTAAATAATATTGAATAAGATTAATGTATGGCTTATTTCCAATCCCCAGCGGAATACAGACAAATTTCCAAATAGCAGATACTGTCACTGCAATACTCAGAAGAATAATCCTCTTCTTCTCTTCCGATAATGGAGTATTTTTCATCAACTTAAGAAAAATCCATATAATAAAAATATACGCTGTATATACAACTGCAAACCACAAATGATAATACGGTTGTATATATGCATACAAATATCCTCTAATGGACAACTCCTGCAAATTCTCATTTATGAGTACATTCAAGATAAAATAAATATTCACCGCGCAAACCCATGGTATTACAATTCTTCGCAAATACTTCTTAAACATATCTCTAAAAGATCTTTGCATATATTTATCCATGTCAAACATATACCCTGACACTGCCATAAATAAAGGCATATGAAATCCGTAAATAATCCATCTCACAATAGATTCGCTTAAACTTCCCGGCACCGCATGTCCGATTATAACGAGAAAAATTAATATTCCTTTTGTAAAATCTACACTTGAATTCCTCTTCTCCATATTCTTTTATCCATAATCTTCCATCCCGATATTGCTTTTATTTTTTACATTTCAATACCATTCTGCAAATTTTCTCTACATCCTCTAATGCTAAATCCGCATACAACGGCAACGTTAATACCCTCTTGCTAATACTTAGTGCAATTGGTGTTTTATCTACATCATACTTGCCATGAAAACAGTCAAATGTATTTGTCAAGGGGTAAAAATATTTTCTTGCGATTATTCCATTCTGCTCTAATACTTTAAATATTTCATTTCTACTACTTCCAAACTTCTTTTCATCAATAACTATTGGGAAATATGCATAATTTGAAATAGTATCTTCTTGTATTGGATTTAACCGGATTCCCTCTACACCTTGCAAATTATCACGATAGCATTCCGTAACTTTTTTTCTCTTTTCAATTTCATCATCAACATGTCTTAAATTGCAAATACCCATTGCCGCACAAAATTCATTCATTTTCGCATTTGCGCCAATCCCGTCCACCTCTTCCGGACCTCTTATTCCGAAATTTTTCAAACCGTAAAGTTTTCTTCCAAAATCAGTGTCCTTAAAGCATACAGCTCCGCCTTCAATGGTATTGAATACTTTCGTCGCGTGAAAACTAAAACAAGAGGAATCCCCATATATACCTATACCATTCCCTTTATATTTTACTCCAAAAGTGTGTGCTGCGTCATAAATAACTTTCAATCCATATTTCTTCGCTATTCGTTCTATTTCCTCAACATTACATACATTTCCATATACATGAACCGGTAAAATAGCCGAAGTTCTGTCCGTAATCAGCTGTTCTATCTTGGAAACATCTATCGTAAAATCATCCGGATTAATATCACAAAATACCGGTTCCAACCCGTTACGTACAATGGCATGCGTCGTAGATGCAAATGTAAATGGAGTTGTAATTACCTCGCCCTGCAAATTCATTGCCTGAAGGGTAAGTTCCAATGCCATATGACCATTGGTGAGCAATTCGATATTTGCAACCTGCAAATATTTTTTTAATTGCTCCTGTAATTTCTGATGTTTTTCCCCCATATTGGTAAGCCAGTGTGTATCCCATAAATCTTTTATTTCTTCCTCATACTCATCCAAGGAAGGCATGGAAGATTTCGTAACCATGATTTTATCCATTTTGTATCATCCTTTACTATTTGCTTTCTATAACTTTTCAGCCATTTTCAAAATCAGTTGCTCAGACTTTTCCCATCCAAGACACGCATCTGTAATCGATTTTCCATAGATTCCGCCACCCACCAGTTGTGACCCTTCCACTAAATAGCTTTCTACCATAAATCCTTTTACGAACCTGTTTATTGCTTTATTACGATTACATGTATCCAATACTTCTTCCGCGATTCTCGGCTGCTCATTATATTGTTTATTAGAATTACAATGATTGCAATCAATAATTACAGATATATTTTCCAAATTCTCTTTATAATACTTATCATACAAATTCCTTAAATCTTCATAATGATAATTAGGTCTGGCAATACCCGCCATATCAATATATCCTCTAAGTATAGCATGTGCGTACCTATTGCCCTCTGTAGTCACTTCCCATCCATTATACATCAATGTATGTTCGTTTTGTGCTGCAATAATGGCATTTATCATAATCTCATAATCGCCACTAGTAGGATTCTTCATTCCAACCGGAATGTCTAACCCACTGGCTGTCAGCCTATGTTGTTGATTTTCTACAGATCTTGCTCCTACTGCAGTGTACACTAACAAATCAGAAATATAACTATGCATTTCCGGGTATAGCATTTCATCCGCAGTAAACATTCCTGTGTTTTGAATCACACTTTGATGCATTTTTCTGGTGGCTATCACTCCTGAAATAATATCATCATGTTCACTGGCAGCTTGCGGTCGATGAAGCAAACCTTTATACCCTGTCCCCCTGGTTCTCGGCTTGCTTGTATACACCCTGGGAATGATTAGCAATTTCTCTTTCACTTCATCCTGCAACTTACTTAATCTTGTAGTATATTCAACCACAGCCTTTTCGCAATCTGCAGAACACGGACCAATAATTAGTATTTTTCTAGCATCCTCACCGCTCAAAATCTTTTTAATATCTGTTATTATTAGATTTCTTCTCTTCGTATCGTTTGAACTAAGCGGATACCTTTCCATAATTTCAGAAATGTCCGGTAACTTTTTTATATATTTCATTATAAAAGTCCTCAATCTAAAACCAAACTGCTTCTCCGATTTCCGCTGATTTGTATGCAGCATAAATTATTTTAATAGTATCATATGCCAAATCAAACCCCGACTTCGGTTCCCTATCATAATATACCGACTCAATGAAATCCCGCATTTCGTCTGTATATCCTCTTATAATCTCATCTTCCAGAAACGGATGATTCCACCCTGTCTTCGACGGCAGCATTTCCGATATATAGACATCATCTAATCTTTCCTCATCTAAAAAATAAGTACTCATTAAATCTGACATCGTCAAAGTACAGTTTAACACCGCATCGTTACAATATAATTCCAAATAATTTTTACTACCACCCAATAATGTATCAGTCGCTATGATGGTAGCTCGTGATTTATCAGAAAATCTTAAAATTACTGTTCCACAATCTTCAACATCCTTCGGATTTGCTGCAATATGACGATGCTCGTATTCAGACAAACCTGTTGTGATTGTCTCCATATCCGCCAAAACACTGGTAACTGTTATTTTCTCTCCTCTTGCCTCAGCTTCCAGACGTTTTAACCAAAGAATTGCTGATAATGGGTGAGCTCCCGTTCTAATAAAGGTTCCCCCGCCGGTCTTACTCCATTCACCTGCGACGTGAGAACTTGACCCTTTCAAACTTTCTTCACCCTTCGCATAGAGAATTCTGCTTTTCTTTTTTCGGATAATCTCTCCTGCTTTTACAACAGCCGGTGCATATACAAAGTTTTCTGCGTACATAAATTTCTTTCCGGATGAATCTACTATCTTTTTCAACCTGTCAAGAGAGCACAACAACTGTTCATACATGTATGACTTAGACACATTCTGTCCGATTGGTTGCTTGTCCCCGGCTTTCCCGAAATAACCACTTAATGGTTTTTCACAAATAACATGTTTTCCGGCTTTCATCGCCTTTTCAATCATCTCTTCATGCAAATACGGCGGAGTACATATATCTATTACATCGATTTCAGGATCAGTCAATAAATCATCAAAATCTAACGAGGCCTCTTGAAACCCATACCGCTCCTTCATTTGATTTACCTGTTCAAACCTTCTTGCAATAATTCTTTTATAGCATACAGGCACCCCACTAAAACGCTTTAATGCATTCATATGTAACTCTGTAGCTCTTCCTGCTCCTGCGACGCCTAAACAAATCTCTCCTTTACTGTTCATGCACCCTCCTGTTATTCTTCCATCTCAACCAAATCACATCTATATTTTTCAATCAATATTCTTTTCATCTCTGCAGCATCTGCAAACATCATAAATAAAAAGCCAACCGGGTCTCTTTTATTATCAGTAATAATATCTCCCACTTCATGCAACATGAATTGATCATATATATACTTTTTGTATGCATCCGGTACAACAATTTTTTTAATTCTTCCACAAGAACTTGCCATAATAGATTTATACGCAAAAAACCCCTCTTGTCGTATAACACGAGGAAAATCTTTGCAATCTAATCCACATCTTGCCCGCACTTCCCAATAATCCCAATCTATTCCGGTAAGCATATTGGCAGGCACTGAGTACATATTTCCAAGAATTCTTCTCATTACCTCAATAATCCACGGAGTACCATCTTTTAATATATATTGTAAATGAAAAATTCCATCCTTAAGATGTAATATACTTGCTATTTTTTCTATTTGTTCAACCAATATCGGATAAACATTTTGCCACTGTTCTGCAGGATAGGTATCGATTTCTACCCGATATGGATTTAGAATGGAATATTCATTATTTGTACAACAAGCAACAACTTTTTGATTTACAAGAAATGTACAAAAACCATGTTGCGTTCCTTCAATATATGGTTCTACCACGATTCGCTTCGCTCTGGACTTGGAGAATGCTTCTTTCACAGCCACCTCCGCTTCCCCATAATTCTGCACTCTATTAATTCCGTTGCCTGCACTGGCATCAGTCGGTTTGATTATTAAAGGAAATACCATATTTTGAATACTATCCATTGCTACTTCTGGATTATCATAAGACTCTGTTTTGGGCGTCAATATACCGTATTCTTTGGCAAATTTTTTAAATTTATCCTTATTATGCAGGGTTAATGTAGTCTCATAAGAATCATAACCCGGTAAATTTAATTTCTCAGCTACATACGCAGCCGTATATACACCAAAGTCATTGCAGCAAGGACAAACAGCATCAATTTTTTCTTCCCTTGCAATTGACAGAATTAATTCTTTATCAGAATAATCTGCCTTAATATACTTGTCTACCCAGCATTTCCCCGGTGAATTCTCTCGATTACCTGTTGCTACGATATAATATCCTAATTTTCGCAAAGCTTTTATTAAGCCTAAGTCATTATGACTGGTGCATAAAAGTAATACTTTTTTCATTTTTACCTCTTTAATTTT
This sequence comes from uncultured Lachnospiraceae bacterium, assembly GCA_964449325.1. GTDB lineage: Bacteria > Bacillota > Clostridia > Lachnospirales > Lachnospiraceae > RGIG3002. The sequence goes on from CAYUYJ010000001.1 coordinate 63,957, forward strand.
GAGATGTATTTATTAGCAATCTTTCTCTTATATCTGCCGAAGAATCAATTGCATTATCTTGCAAATTGCATGATACACAAGGACTATCTTTGGTTCCAAAACATAAATGATTTCTCCTGATATCTACCATCTCATCACTGAAATATATATCCAAAACACTTGAATCATTGACATTTCCAATGCAGTCAGTATTCACGAAAATATTCCAACAAAAGCGCACCTTACCATCTACATCTATAACAACTTCCCTAAAAGGAGTTGTGCATGGTTGCGTTCTATTTTCAATTGACAATTCCTTAAGTTCCCCACCTCTGTCATTTCCGTCCTCAAGCCAATTATTGGTAACAACCAACATCCTAATACCCTTATATAATAAGTCACAGCTTATGTTATGCATACTCGTCCTACTCGTAATACTATATTCCAATCCTAGCTTAGCAAAGAAAACCTGTAGTTTTTTTTCTGCAACTTCATCTGTATATTTTTCACCGGAATTCATATGAAGTGTTACTAACATTTCGTCCAATCCGGCATCGCTCAACTCTTCCAAATAGTCTTTTGTTAAATAATCACCATTAGAATTCATACGAACATAACTATGTGGGCAATATTCTTTAACAGTCTTAATTCTCTTCATTATGTCCCTATCAGCCAATGGTTCATTGAACAATGCAAGTGTAAAAATTCCTCTGTAATCAATTTCGCGCATTTCGCTTAATATTTTTATAAATAACTTGTCCTCCATAAAACGCTGTTCCCTTGGATAATATGATATTGGACAATAATCACACTTACGATTGCAAAATGCACTTGTTTCTATATTAATCACCGTTACATACTCATTAAATAAATCCTTTCTTAAGGATTTATCAACATTTTTCTTTAATAACTCTTCAGCATGCCTTGAGTTTAAGTAGTATGCCCAAAATTCACTTTTTGCTATATAAAAAAAATTGTTTTGAATCATTATCATTTCCTCTTATTTTACTAATTCATTTAGCTTACATTTTACATTTTCTTTTGTCAGACCATACCGTTTAGCATTATCAGCCACATAGCCATAATTGGTCACAAATTCTTTTGGATACCCGATGAAACTCATCTTTACCATCTCTCCCTGGAGTGCAGTCAATATTTCTGTTGTTACTCCACCGGTATAGTATGGTTCACATAACAAAATTCTGTTATTTGTTAGATTTTTCTTTATGCATTCATAATCAAATGGCATAACTGTTGTATAGTAAAGGATTGTAACATCCTCATCTCCAATTGCCTGCATAACAAGCTCTAGCATGGGGCCTACAGCTATTACAGTTGCTTTGGTCCCTTGTTTTACAACATTTGCCTTACCAAACTCAACATTTCCTTTATATGAATTACTATATCTGGTTAATCTATAATATGTTGGAAATTCATTCGCATATGCGCTACGTAGCAGTGTCTCAAATTCTTCCAAATTTCCGGGCACAACTATCTGCATATTAGGAATCATTTTTAAAACTTCCACATCTGCCGGGCAACAATGCGTTGCTCCAAATGCAGCAATTTCAGTTGATGCCCCCAAACCGATAAAATTTCCTCCAACCAATTGATATCCATAATCCACTTTCAATTGTTCATATGCTCTTTCTACAATAAAAGGGGATTGAGCATAAAAAAGAGGAATCATTCCTGCTATTGACATTCCTGCAGTCATACTAACAATAGCCTGTTCCATAATACCTGCATCCAACACTCTTGCCGGATACTTTTCAAAAAGCCATCTCAACCTTGTAGGAGCAGCTACACCGGCTGCACCGAAAATAAGCATTGTTCTTTCGTCTTTTTGTATTAAGTCTGATGATATATCAAAAAATCTATTCAACATTTCATTCATGTTATTTTAATTCCTCCATTATCATCAAATACTCCTCATCAGAAATACTTCTGTGATGCCACTCTTCATGTGCTTTTTCCATCATTCGTATTCCCTTACCCTTTATCGTATTAGCTATTATAACATAGGGAGCATTAGGTGTATTTAACATTGCTGTTTTTAACTGTTCCTCATTATGCCCGTCAACTGTACATGTCTGCCACCCGAACGCTTCAAATTTCCTCTCGATATCCGGCATATTATCGGCAGAATTATTATTATCCACAATACAACATATATTATCTAGCTTATAGCGGGCTGCAAATATAATTGTCTCCCAATTGCTTCCTTCATTTAATTCTCCATCACCAACTATAACATACATCCTATTGGATTTATTTTTTATTTTCCATGCATATGCGATTCCTACAGCATTAGGTAATCCATGTCCAAGTGACCCTGTGGAAACCATTACGCCCGGCACTTTATGACGATCCGGGTGTACCCCAAACTTGCTGTCCATTTTTTTATATGTCTGAAAGTCCTCTTCTGAAATATACCCCTCTTCCACATAAACAGCGTATAATGCTAAAGAACCATGTCCTTTGCTCAAAACAAGTTGATCACTCTCCTCAGCATCTAAGCAACCTTTTTCAATATGCATAATATCTTTAAATAAAACATTCAAGATTTCCATTAACGACATTGCAGGCGAAAGATGTGCCTCCATTTTATTTTTATATACTAAATCAATAATTTTTCTTTTCTGTGCCAAAATGTTCTGCTCATACATATCTTACTCCTCCTACAATAGAGTTTATACTCAATCTATCTATTCGCAAACTGCATACAAAACTAATTCCTGAGTATATCTGGAATACGCTCTTAAATAAAATTTGTATTCCGAACATAACGATTTAATATATTGTGGTATCGATAATAAATCCTCTTTCTTATGATATACGCAAATTGCAAGAATAGGATGATATGTTTTAATTGTTTTCTCAGCCCCTTTTAATGCATTCAATTCAGATCCTTCTATATCCATTTTAATAAAGTCAACCCGCTGTTCTTCCACAATGTTATCTATTGCATCCACATTAATAGAAATACATCCATCTTTATTTATTCCACTTGAGGTACCTCCAATAGAAAATGTTAATGTATCTTTCTTGTCCCAAGCTCCAAGCTTAATCGCATTGCATTTTTCGTATTTTGCACAATTTCCCAACAGCTTCATATAATTTTCTTCATCCGGCTCTAACAGGAAAGAAATGCCTGCATACTCTTGTCCTACCATTTCTTGATAGTTTTTTAGAAATGCCAAAAAGGAATCACCATCATATGCACCGCAATCCACAAATGACTCTATTTTACTAAAATCAACTATATCTTTATCGTAATACTGATTACTTTCCCAAATGTTTTCCAGGTATTTGTATTCACCACTAATTTTTTGATTCAGATATGCCGTCATACATTCTCTGGATTTTTCATCAGAAAACTCTTCATATATTTGTAAGAATTTTTCCTCGTTTTGCTTTATATAATCGTAATTCAAAGATACTAAATCTTCTACAGTATGTAGTGAAAAAATGTCCGCACTAATTACTTCTATTTTTTTAGACCACTCGGATACTTTATTTCTATCATAATCTCTCATAGCAATAATAAGCATACTGTCAGGATCAAATCCAAATCTATCTATGTTCAATACAGGTATTTCTTTATATTGCATTTTTTCAGTATAATATTGTCCGTCCACAAAAAAACCCTCAACACGGATTCCATTAATCACCAAAGCATCACATGTAATCTTTCCCATCTGCCCGCAACCATATATATATACTTTTCTATTCTCGCTATTCGCCTTTTTAGCCTTTCTAATTATTGAATTCTCTTTTTCAACTAAATTTATCATTTACTTTTCTCTCCTTTGGTTTTTAATTATTCCTTTTTTACATCTATAACGCTTTTTTATTTTATTTTGGCTAACTATATTATTAAACACATATTTATCTATATTACACTAAGTTCATCATGATTCTATTCTAGCTCAATCTATGCCTAAAATACAAATAAAAATAATACAACAATGACTTCCAAAGTACCCAATTACTTTCCCAACCAGCTTTTCGATTCCTTCGTTCTAATATCTTTATCTTTTTTTTATCGGTTTCCAACCGAAATTCAAATTCCTGCTCCATATCCAATTCCTGTTTTTGCGGCAACATGTTTTCATTTAGCCCACAGTTCTGCCCCGTTCCATCATATCCCCAATTACGAACTTTTGATTTGGTTGGTAATATGCTATACATATTATTCATTATCATATATATAAGTATTGTGATATCTATCGGATTCACCCTCTCTTCATCCATGAAAAAAACTTTATCCTTATTTATGATATATCCGACCAGAAAAAAATAAAACGTTTGAGGGCTTTCACAAAATAGCTTAAACATCCTTCTTTTGTCCAATACAATTGAATTAATCCATTCTCTCGTTAACGATTCTTCCATTTGTAGCCATTTCTCTTTATATATACCTACCCCCCATTGATAACAGCAAAGTTTAAATGCCGTTCCATTCATTGTTGCAGGCTTTTTTATCAAATCAGAAAAACCACATACGCAAAAAACTTTTTCATCAGATTTACCATATTCCAATGATTTATCCATAAATTCAAGATAATTCGGAGATACCTCTATATCGTCCTCTAACGAAATAAGCCTGTCATATTGTTCAAATACCGTTTCCTGCAAAAAAAGATAATTCGGTAATGTTCCTAAATTCTCCTCCTGAACATACAGATGCACTTCTTTAAATTTGAATTTCCGGCTATTCAGATAATCTACAATCTTATCATGCCCTTCCACATACTTTTCTTCAGGCGGATAATCCACGGAAATGAATATCTCTGTATATTTTGCCCAAGGATTATTTTCCAACGATTCAATACATCTTTTAAAATGTTCATATCTATTCAGAGTACAAATAATAACAGGTGCATATACCATGCTGTTTTTCCTCGTTTCTAAAGTTATCACATTTTCCTAATATTCATTACTAACATATTACTATGCAATTTCCAAAAACACAATATTCTATATCTCCTGCTCCTTAAGCTCCTTCTTGATGATACGCATCTGCTCGCTATTCTCCACATCGTTTGTAATGACCTCTGCGAAATAACTATCCTGCACCCTGATTCTCTCTTCAATCCATTCTTTGCGATATCCCTCATCCTTTGATAACTGTTCCATCAATCTTAACAGTTCATCATCCTCTCGAATAACATAAAAACCTTCTTTATATTTTTCAAACATACTGTATTCATAGTCACATACTATACTAATTACCGCCTTACGCTCTACAATGGCATCCATAATACTTAAAGAACAATTTGTTATCAAAATATCTACTTTTTTTAAAACATCCCGTATATTGTTTTCCATAGGTTCCAGTATAATATTATTACATTTCTTACATCGATCTTGGAAAATATTAATCTCACTCTTTCTCTGATTGGGATGAAACTTCATGCGAAGACTACCCGTATTATTCTCAAAAAAATCACATAAAGTTAATCCTGTCCTCATAAACCGGGAATAGCTGGTAGCTCCCAATGATGGATAGGATGGTGCCCAAAGTACGCTTAGCTCTTCTTTCAGAGATTCCCGTACAAATGAATTCCCATAAAACGCTCCTGCATATGCTGTATTTTTTATAAGATACTTTCTTCCGACTGATTCCACCCTATGCTTTTCCACTTTACTGTATCTGCTTTCATCAATGTCCTGCACAAAGCCAAAATCACTTAAATAGCCGTAAGGTTCATAAAAACATTTTCGGACAATTTGAAAACTGCCTGTACAATTTCTAATCTTAACACACGGATTATGTTTTTTGGCATTCATCCCGCAGATTTGAGAATAGATACTATTCGTATTAGCATGTAGATCAATAATCTTGTAGCTATGCGTTTGAAAAAATTCATCTGCCGCCACATCACTAATAAGTCCTTCTCTGACATCATAACACAAATGACTCTTCATGATTATTCTTAATTGTAATCCATCCCCTAAATCTGAATAATTATCCAAATAGCTCTTGAGTTTTTTCCATTGTTTCTTCTTAACTCTTTTATATTTTTTTAGTTCATGCGCTAAGACATTCATATTGATACTTCGCTCTATATTATCTGCTGTATATCCATATTCTTCCCACTGTCTTTTTATCTTCTCATTGACACTAATAATACGAAAGTCTATTTTTTCTTTGCTTAACTGTTCCAGATAATCTTTTGTCCAATTATAGTCTTTTTCTTTTGCAGCTTGCTTTAAGATTCCTATATCAGTATGAATTGCTTGCTCTTCTTTTTTCCAATCTTTTGCCTGTCTTTTCAGATTGGTCAATCTGTTTCTAAATCCTACTTGGGAGCTAATCTCTATTACTGCCTCCAGAGCCTTCTCACCGAATATTGTCAAAACAAACAGCCGAAGTTTCATAAATTCCCACGGTGTTTTTCCAAAATATAAACTAAAATTTTTCTTATTCTTTTTACACCAAAAATATAACTGTTCTATTTCTTTATAATATACTGTGTTATAAAAACAATATACATGAACATCTTTACATTTTGAAAATAGATTATCGAAGATATCGTAAAACATAAGCATATCCAAAACACGCATTGCTTCTGTATAGCCTTCCAGCTCACAGTTTGCATGATATAAATATGTTCTTTCAACAACTTCCTGACTAATACAAGCATTGATTTCATCCAAAATATCCCATACCTGTTCGGCATACTCCAAATAATTTTTATTACTCTCTAATACCTTAACTTCAACATGACTGTATTTACTTGAACATGTTGAAACCAGTTCCGCATTTTTGGTCAGACATAGTATCTCACATTTTGGGCTTATTTTCTTATATCGTTTTTCAAATTCATCTATTGTATCACACAGAACTACTTCAAGCATATAGTACTCTCCTTGTGGCACATCCAACCGTACCAAGTTAATATTTCAACCAGCTTACTGTGAATATATTTCTTTTTTTTCCCTCTCTATCGCAATTCCATCTTTTATTTCATATATCTTGTCACACTTTTTCACAGTAGTTAATCGGTGTGCAATAATAATCAATGTAATCTTTCCTTGCAACGCCTCTATAGATTCCATAACTGCACTTTCCGTTTCATTATCCAATGCTGCTGTTGCTTCATCTAACACCAAAATATCCGGATTTTCATATAATGCCCTTGCAATGGCAACTCGCTGGCGTTGACCACCGGAAAAACGTACCCCGCGTTCTCCAACCTTTGTATAAAGTTTGTTATCCAATCCCTCCACAAACTCTTTCAATTGTGCTTGCTCCAACGCCTTCCACACTGTTTCATCATCAATATCCTTTTCATCAATTCCAAAAGCTATATTCTTTCTTATTGAATCATCCGTCAAATAAACAACCTGGGGAACATATGCTATAATATTTCCCCATTCCTTACCAATGGAAAAAATATCTCTCCCATCCAACGTAACACATCCTATTTGTGGCTTCAGCAGCCCTAAGATGATATCTGCCAGTGTAGTTTTTCCTGCTCCCGAATGTCCAATTAATGCTATAGATTCTCCCTTTTTAATGGTTAAATCCAAATTATTTAATACATAATCCGATTCCTCACTATACTTCCAACAAACTTTCTCAATCTTCAATTCATTTGTAAACTGAATATTCTCAAAATCCGCTTCCTGATTTTCATAGATGGCACTAAGATTTTCTTGATTAGTCTCTGCCTCTTTCATATGCCTATACATATCATTTAATCCGGGCACGTAAAAAATCATTGTATTAAACCCACTTGAAATCTTTCCCAATGCCGGTAAAATTCTAAACGCTCCCACAACAAATGCCGATAATGTCGGCAACATTGCTTCCGCATCAACATTTCCGGTCATAATCCTTATACATATCATGCTCAAAAGTCCCATAATACATATTGCTTCAATTACATACCCCGGACTTTCCGCACCAACAGATTGCCCCACATCAGCTTTTTGTTGCTTAATATAAGCTTTTTCAAAATTTTCTATAAAGTATTTTTGTTTTCTTGTTACAATAACCTCTTTAATTCCCTGCATTGCCTGCATTGCCTGCTGACTGACAATCGTCATGTATTTTCTACTTTCTTGTCCATATTTTTGCATTTTCCCTTTAAAAAATCCAAGCAGTAATATCAAACAAAATGCTGCAAGTGCAACCATAATCCATGCCAACATAAAATCTGTTAAAAGAATATAAATACAAATCATACCTATGGTCATAACATCTACTATCATTCTCAAAACTTGATTAAGTATAACATAAACACCATTTGCATCATTAATGACACCCCGCAATAATTCACTTGTGTTTCTGGATAAAAAGAATGGATAGCCTTTATCCATATATACTTTCATCATATGTACCGAAAGTTCTCTTTTTATTTTTCCGGCATATTTTGCTCTCATCCATGAAAGAAAGATAAAATAGATATTTTTAAAAACATATAATAGAATAGTAGCCATCGCAACCACAAAAACTATTTCATTTGTATTCAATATATTGAAATAAGCAAATATATTACTCAAAAACTCATTTTCCAGCAATACCTCCGGTGTTAATAAAGCATTAATAAGCGGGATGATAGCGGAGACACCGACAGTTTCCAATATAGCACCAATTAAACCGGCAATAATCACTAAAATACCGTATCGTTTCTGTTGCTTATTTAAAATATACAATAGCTTTTTAGCAGCAATGATTGCATTCTTTATATTCTCTCTCACGTTTTTGTTTATTCCTTTCGCTGGCTGGTTTCTCTTCACCTAAAGTTCTCTGTGTTCACTTTTCCTTCTTTTATATTAATTTAAAAAATTCTTCCGGCTTTCGCATGGTATTAACATGCTCTACAACCCATTCCTCACTCTTGTTCCACCATTGAAACTCTTTTAATTTTTCAATTTCTTCCCGGCTAAATCTATATTTTACTAATTTTGCCGGAACTCCGGCATAAACCCCATAATCCTCCAAATCCTTTGTAACAACAGAATATGCAGCTACAACTACTCCATCTCCTATTGTTACTCCTTCCATAATTTTAACCCCTTCGCCAAGCCATACATCATTTCCAATACATACCAGCTTCTCATTTTCTTCATCCGCATATTTATATACCGAATAATATTCCTTATCTACCAAAGAATAGCCTCCCCCATATTCAACGGAATAGAATATCGGCGAGGACGATATATACTCGTTTATTGGATGATGACCCGATACAGTACGAACATCTGATGCGATAGAGGTATATTTTCCTATAGAAGCTTTTACTAACTTACACCGTGCTCCCATATAACTGCGGAATCCCACCTTTGTATGAAAAATAATGGACTCATCTCCTATTCGATTTTCTCCCTGAAATTCTGTCCATGCATTTAATTGCACTTTCTTTCCCAAACATATTTTAAATTTCTTACTAAACAATTTATAGTAGTTATAATACCCTTTCACTTGTAGTCTGACAAAGGAATCACGAAACATGCCCATTACTTTATTTCCTTTCCAACTAGAATATATCCAATTTCAGAAATATATCCATAAATATATTTAAAGATACCTTTTTTTCCTTGCGTCCTGATATGATATCTTATATACGAACAAAACGGGACTCCTTTCGGACTGAACATTTTTCTCAATCGTACTATTCTTGCAAGAGAAGCATCTTTATAACTTCCTTTTACAGAATTCACATCACATCTCCCCACATAGTCTGTTGCCATATACATCCGTAATCCCGCCTTACGCATTCGGAAAGAATAATCATAATCTCCCCATGCGTGCTGATATTTACCATCAATTAATCCGACTTTTTCCACCACTTTCTTATCAACAAGAAAGCAATTCCAATTTGCCCAATAACACTGCTCCATTCTCTCAGATGGTTCAATCTTATTCTGCTTCTCATCTCTTCCGCCATAAGTATACTTGTCACCCGTTGCTGCCTTTGTAGCTCCTACTATCCCACAGTTTCCACCCGCTTTTTGGTAGGAAGAAAGCATAATATCCAGTGCATTTACAAAAAAATCAACATCATCATTTACCATCAGATAAAAATCACACAAGTCTTCCACTGCCCTCTTCATGACAGTATACATTCCCTTGCTCCAGTAAAAATTTCCTGTACTTTGAAATACTTCATGCTCCGGCAGTAATGCTTTCAGACTTTCGTAAGTTCCATCTGTAGATTTATCATCACACACATAAATCTTATATTCATAAGGTAACTGCTCCAATTGCGGCAATAACTTATTTATGCAGTTTAATGTTTTTTCTTTTCTGTTAAAACAAGTTAACAGCACCGCCAGTTTCATTTCATTTTCTCCATAATTTTTTTAAGTCTCTTTTTATTTTGGCAATTCCCAGCACCCATATTTCCTTTAGTGTCAGCCTGTAGTAATTTCTGAATTGCCTTAATATCTTTTTATCCGGCTCTATATTTTTCAAAGTTATGGGTGTAATATCAATTTCTGTAAAATATTTATCCGTAGCAAGACTATTTTCCCCAGTTCCGTCCCCACCTATATGCTGAACTTTACAATATTTCGGATGAACAGTGTACTTATTCTGCTTACTTTGACTGTAACACCATCTGATTGCCCACGAATTGTTTTTACCTTCCTGTTGGGCTTTCAGCATCCGATACATCTCACGCCCACCACGATTAAGCTGCTTCTGCTTTTCTTTACTTTGGCTCAGTTCATGGAAATCCTGTACTTGCCAGTCGACTGTTTCCCAGCGATTTTCCCATGAGCCCCATGCCACGCTGCTTGCTCTATAGCTCAAGTATACATCTTCCCTATATTTTTTTAATCCTTTTAAAGGAAGCGTGTATCCGGTAACAGACCATATGTTCTCATCTTTTTCATAGAAATCCAGTGCCTGATTCATGTATTCCAAAAAGTCTTCCGAGGTTACTATATCATCTTCAAGAACAATTATCTTTCCATACCTGCTGATAGTCTCACTAACACCACTAATAATGTTATTAGCCAACCCTTTGTTTTTCTCCGCTTCTAATATTGTTAATTCTTTAAAAGGAACTTTTCCTTCCTTGTACTCTTTTAAAAATCCACGGACTTGTTCAACCTCTTTTTTGTCCTTTTCTCCCTTATATCCATCTGAAAAAATATATACCTCTGCTTCCTCCGCCAATCTGTTCTTTTCAAGCGCATGCAATGTTCTTTTCAAATGTTCTTTTCTGTTATAGCAAAATATGACAACCGGTGCATACATAGTTAATCTCCATTCTTAGTCTGCATTTCCTGATACAATTTTTCGTATCTGTCAAGCATCCTCTGTTCACTATACAACTCTTCTGACTTTTTTCTGGCATTAATGCCTTTTTCTTCTAATATCTTTTTATCTTCTGTAACTTTGGAAATTGTCTCATACAAGGCATCGGTATTTCCTGCTTCCACCAGCCATCCAGTCTCCTCTGTAATGATTTCTTTTAATCCTCCACTGGCAAATGCGATAACTGCTGTTCCTGCCGCTGCAGCCTCCGCCGCAGTACAGCCAAAGCTCTCAGCGAAACTGGGATTAACATAAACATCCGCCAGATTATATAGTTCATTCATTTCCTCTTCTCTGCAAACAAAACCCATTTGCCTCAAATCAAATTCTTCCAATTCTTTTCCCAATTCTCCGTTTCCGGCTGTAAAAAGAGTAATCTTTTCTTTGTATTTTATTTTTTTCAAAGCTTCGACCAAATAGGATATTCCCTTTCCTGCATTCGTTACAACTGCTGCGGTAAACAAAAGTACTATCTGATCTTCTGCTACATTATATTTCTCTCTAAGTTTTGCCCGTTCAAGCGGCCTATATTTCTCTATATCAATGCCATTCTCAATGGTCACAATTCTACTTGTCTTTAAATAGGATTCCCGGCATATTTCTTCCAGCCATCTGCTGGGAACAACAAAGGTTATATTATTTTCTGTAAAACTTTTTTTCTTAAGATTAAATTTATAATGTACATCATTATAATAAAATGCAGGATAACTCCTTCTACACTTACATCCTATACATTCCCTATCTCTCCACCCCGTACATTCCATTGCATGTGCACAATGTCCCGTCACTGCCCACATATCATGCAGTGTCCAAACCACCTTGCAATGCCTGCTGATATATGCAATATCCTTGATTCCAACATAATTTTCAAATACATTATGAAAATGTACCACATCTATGTTTTTTTCCTGCACAATTTTCATAATCAGATTTCTTGCTCTTCGTCTTGTAATTACCTGATTATTCTGTAATACGCCGCTTCCAATATTATATAACTTTTGAACAGCAGAAGGATTCATAATGATACATTCTTCATCCTCTTTACTGGGATATCCTGCAAGGAAATAGACATTATGCCCTCTTTTCTTCATGCCGTAATATAATTGCCTCGCAATCTTAGCGGCACCGCCTTCATGAAAATTTGTATTTATGAATAAAAGATTCATTATCCGTTCCTTCTCTGCCATCTCCTATAAATCCGCAACAACCCCTTTGCCGGTTTCGTCATATAATAAATCCATGGCATATACTTTTTCGTTATTCTGTCCGATTCCCCAAATACAAGTTCCAGATTATCGGCAGACGAGCTTGCACCAAACCCGTCGTATATACAGACAGGCATTTCGATTGTTTCTACCATTGCCTTTTTCTTCAAAAGCCGCATCATCCATTCCTGATCTGCCCACAGTTTGAAAGTCTCATCAAAACCGTTCTCCTCCACTATGGAAGTCTTGGCAAAAACTGCCTGATGGCACACCGTAATACCGAGTGCTATCCACAGCTTCTTCAATCGCTTATGCTCTGCATAGAGGATTCGGTGTCTGTGGGTTCCGTAATCGACATCAATATCCCCATACAGAATATCCGGTTTATTCTTTTCGATTGTCTGCATCACCTGTTCCACCGTCTTTTCATCAAAGAACAAGTCACCACAGTTCAAATAATAGATATAGTTTCCCTGTGCACAGGAAGCCCCTTTGTTCATGGCATTATAAATACCATTGTCCTTTTCTGAAATCAGACGGATATTATCATATTTTTTCTGATATTCCTGCACAATATCCAATGTGCGGTCCGTGGATTTTCCGTCAATAATCAGATATTCTATATTTTGATAGCTTTGGGAAAGTACGGACTGCATTGTCTTTTCAATACTTTCCTGCGCATTGTAGCATACTGTTATTACACTCAGCTTTAACATGTTGTTTCGCCCTTATTTACTCAAAATCCGCAGAAACAGCTTTTCCAGTCTCCACTTTTTCAGCTTCATATATCCCCATACAATCAGACGGATGGCAGCACTTTCTCCCTGTGGCTTTCTCGGACTGATAAAGGGATTCGCTTCATAATTCTCCAAATGTTGTTCAAACCAGTTCCATATTTTCGCACTGTTGCGGCGCACAGTCTGATAATCATTGCTCCTCGCTGTATATAAAATGTCCCAAATTGCTGTCTTCAACAGAAAATATTCATACAGCTTGTCTTCCTTCAGGACACTGTTGTTTTCCAATGCCTCCAGCATTTCATACAGCTTTAATAACGAAGTATCCTCTGCCAGCTCTTTATGTGCCGTATTAGATACAGAAGTCTCATTATCTAACCAATTATACCCTATATTGTCTAAAAAATCTACTTTAGGCTTATAAGAATATGCCTGCATCAAAAAATAAATATCCTCCCCTAATACTACCGGGAGGAATGCAATTCTGTTCTTTTTTATAAAATCAGTACGATACAGCTTCGCCCACGGAGCGATTACTTTATATTTGGACCACTCTGTCTGCTGCAGCTTCACTTCCTGTTTTGTTTTTCCCTCTGCTGTCACTCTGCGGTATCCGGCGGAAACAATATCCGTTTTCCCCTTCTCTGCCGTTTCTGCCATCTTTACAAAGATTCCGGGCTCCAAAGTGTCATCCTGATCCAAAAATGTCAGTAAACTGCCTCCTGCCTGTCTGATTCCGGTATTTCTGGCTGCGCCCTGCCCTTGGTTTTTCTGGTGGACAATCACAATTTTAGCCGGCTCCAAAGTATCGGTTTTCGCGCCCCGCTCCTCGGTGCCGGCATCTATACTTTCTACCGGAATTCCATGTTTTTCTCCGTATTTTTCTATAAGATCCACGGAATGATCCGGTGAAGCATCATCCACAACAATGATTTCAAGTGGAGAATATTGCTGCATTCTGACACTGTCCAGACATTTTTCAATATATTTTTCACCCTGATATAATGGAATGATTACTGAAATAAGCGGCTGCATCTTGACTCCTTTTTCTCTATGATATCTCGTTAGAATCCTCACCCTTACGATAAAAATGCTCAATTATCCGGGCTATCCACTTCGGCCAGAATCTACAGAACATCTCATAATCCTCTTTCGTTCTGTCATTATCCGCTATGATAGCCGTTGTGGCAGATTCCTCATGTATTCTATGAAACATTAAAATATCTCTGCAATAGACAAAAGCACCGTGCAATCTTGAAATTCTCTCCCATGCCTGCCAGTCTAAATCGCTCCGGTACCCCGGTGTAAAAACAGGTTCCGGCAGGTTTTCTTTCACAAAAGTAACAGAAGGACAACATATTGGTGAACCCAATGACAAAATACGTCTTCTCACGAACTTTACCTTCTGCAATTTTCTGCTCCGAAGCGGATACAGCATCACACGCTTTACCTTCAGTAAATGATTATCCGTTACCCTTTCTCCGTTTCTCAGTTCACCGTAATCCGTAAAAGCAATCAGCGTTTTTTCATGTTTGTTAATATTTTCCAATACTTTCCATGTAAAATATGGCTCATAAATATCATCCTGATGTGCAATAGTGACTACTCTTCCCGCTGCCATTTTCAGTCCGAAATTCCAATCCTCTGCGATACCGCCTTTTCCTGTGTTAATATGATATTCCAGACCGTATTTTTTTACTAATGCTTCAATATGTTCATTTGGTGTGGATGTTACCAGTACAATATCTACCGGAAGCTTTTGTGCTTTTAACGAACAGATGCACTCTTCCAAATATGGACTTTCTTTATATGCACATATGACAAATGTGAGGTCTTCCGCACCGAAACTACGCATCTGCACGTTCTCCTTTCTGCAAGACATCAGTCGTTTTCCTTTTCATCCTCATGCTGCTTTGACTGCTCCGCTTCCCTGAGCCGCTTTTCCAACATGGCATTTTCCTGTATCAGAGCTCTTATTTTCATCGTCTGCCTTGAAACGATAGAGGTCAGTGCCATCAGAATACAAATAATAAAACCGATGCACAACACGAAAAGTCCGTTCATCGGGCTTTCGATACCCAGAAATTTCACTAAATGAAGCAATAAATTAGGGAAAAGAACGAAAATCCCCATCACCACTCCGGCAAGCAGCCACAAAAGGGTATACTTCAGTTCCAGTGCCCTTCTCTTCAAAAACAGTAATATTAAAATAAAATAGCAGCACACTGCAATAATCAAAGTAATTCTCAAATTCGCCGACAGCATAATTTCCTCTCATTCTCCCGTACAGAACTCCCTATACGCATCTACTTATCGTCTGATACCGAAACTAATCCTACAAATAATAACCGCAAGGGTTACTTTTATCATATAATAAACGGATTTCCATTTATGAATGGAACTTGTACCCGCCTGTCTCTCCTGCATGATTACCGGAACTTCCTTAATCTTACCTCTGTGCATGACAGCTGCCACAATCGCTTCCGGCTCCGGGAAATCGCTGGGATAACTTTCTGCATAAATCTCAATAAATCTTCGATTTACAGCCCGATAGCCACTGGTCACATCCAATATCCGTTTTCCGGTGCACAGCCAAATCAGCCCGCTTAAGAAATGAATGCCGAATCTTCTCACGGAAGATGATTGAAAGCCTTCCTTTTTCAAAAATCGGGAGCCGATTGCAACCTCTGCCTCCCCCTTTACTATCGGTTCAATCACCTTGTCAAGCTGTGCCACATCATGCTGACCGTCTCCGTCAATCTGAATAGCAATCTCATATCCGTTACGCTGTGCATATTTATATCCGGTCTGTACTGCACCACCAATTCCAAGGTTAATCGGCAAATCCAAAAAACGATACCCACGTCTTTTACAGATAGCCGCCGTTTCATCCTTCGAACCATCATTGATAATGACATAATCATACTGTGGATAGTTTTCAATGATGTTATCTACTAATTTCTCTATATTTTCCGCTTCCTTGTAAGCCGGGATAATAATCAAAGGTTTTGTTCCGGACACTTTTGTATCTCCTTCTCTCCACTTGCATGCCTGCCCATGGTTTCTACATGACCATTTTACGTCTTTTTCCTACTACAGTCAAATACGTCTGCCTCCGTTCAATATTCCCCATAATGCCGGGCAGATTTTTTTTAATAATTTTGCAACAGCAAAAACAACCAACAAACTGATACCTGCCGCCAAAAGATAATTCACAGCAGCCACCATCTGATTATGCGGTAATATTGCAGCCAGACCTTTCTTTACAAAATCTACCAAAAGCGGATGGACGGAATAGATAAAGAAAGTAATTTTCATCCACCAAAACGTATTCTCATATTGGAGCACATTCAACCCAAACCAGAATACCACCACATTGATAAGCAACAAGCTATACAATATAAAATTTCCATACGGAAGCTTTATTTCGTTAAACTCTATAACAAATCTGAGTCCCAAAAGCAGCACTGAAGCAATGCAGCAGCCTGCTGTCGCTTTTCCCCGTTCCACCTTTTCAAACATTTCTGCCTTGTGTGTAGCAAAATAGCAACCCAGACACCAAAATACAAGCATATCCAGATGTATTCCATAAGCCACTGCCGGAATCCGGCTCCACCCGAAATTAATAAAATATAGTACGAGCATAAAAACAAAACCAAATTTTTGCTTCATTACCATCCAAATTAAAGGAGCCAAGGCGATATACAGAATAAGCTGATACATAAACCAGTAAACCCCGTTATATTTATAAAACAGCAATGATGTTACAAGTTCCTTAAATGATACAGGGACTTCACCGGTCTGCATAATAGAAGCAATCATCGGTATTCTTACCAGAATTGCAAATGCAATATAATACATCAGATTCCATAACAGATAGGGAAGCAGTACGCTCTTTGCCCTTGTTTTATATTTAGAAATAATTTTACTTTTATCATAATTTCTGTAAAAAAGGTAGGCGGATATCATAAAAAAGGAGGGAACTGCCAGATTCCCGACAGTATTGGAGATGAAATACTCCCCTCCACTCACTGCATCGCTTAAAACATCCTCATAAATAAGTATGTTCTGGCTATGAAGCAAAACTACCATCACGGCTAATATGAAGTTGACCGTTGTCACTTTATTATGGAATTTCATCCGTTCCCTCCCGGCATACTATCAGTTCTCTACAATGAACCCTTCTTCATTCTCAAAAATCCAGTTTTTCTCATTGAAATATTCCGTGTTATCTTTATATAGTGCCGATTCCTTCAACACGACATAGCGCTTTACTTTATCACCATCCAATAACTTTTTCCAGGAATCTCCTTCTGATTCAACAATCCTATAAGTCAAATTATTAGGCATTCCTGTAATTGCACTGTACCAGTTAGATTGTCCTTGGCAGTCCTTCCAACCGGCAAAATACACTATTTCATCTGTACCTCCGAAATGTTCCATAACATATTGACAGATTTCAAACTGTGCCGTACTATATTTTTCCGCTTCAAAATCATGCTGCAGTATTTCCATATTCTTGTAATACAAATTATTTCCCAGAGTTCCCTCATCTGTGAGCCATTCCGGTCCTAATTCGTTTATCCGCTCCTCAACATGTCCAAATGAGGATACTAGCGATATGCCCAATACCGCCAGATAAGAATAGACATACTTCTTTTCACTTTCTTCTATTTTGACTGTTTCCATTGTCAATGCTATGACAACCCAATGCATTATCCATAGCGGATAGTAAAATTTATAGTAATAATATCCCGATATCACTCCCGCAAAATGTGCACACAATACAATAATCTGCAAAGCGACAAGGCTTAAATAAATCACTCCGTAGGTATACATATGCTTTTTCTTAAAACAGTATATGAAGAAAACAATAAGAATCGGAAGTGTCCACAAAAAGTCACTGTACAAGTTTCTGTAGCATCCTCCATGCACCCTCAGACTTGCCAATATGGAAGTCTCTCTGCTGTAACCATGAAAAAAGCTAAAATAACCAAACAACGCAACCAATATACAGAAGACAATGCCGCCTCCCAATAGAAGCAGATTCTTTTTTGTAAACTTGATTTTCCTTTTTTTTCCTTCCAATATTCCGACTATGAGCAGAACCCACAACACTGCAGGAGCAAACAGATTATAGCAAAGTACGGTTCCTGAAAAGCCTGCCAATAAATTAGCTCCAAGCCATGCCGTGCTTCTCTTTTTTTCCCTGCACTGTACTATTTCATAAAACACATAGCATACAAGAACCGCTCCCCATCCCCAATAAACATAATGTCCGTCAATATAGCTGTAAAGCGGATATCCCAGCCAGCAAAGTGCAGCTAAAACCGGTGCAACATACCCGGTTACTTTCTTTTTGGCAATGCTGCTCATCATGGCATAAATAAACAGAATCTGGAAATAATAGCCTAGAGAGTCTGCAAAAACAAAAGCTTTATAATATTTAATCTCTTCCAGAAACGGGGTAAATAAATCGATAAGCATAGCATTATGGAATGCTGAAAAGTACATCCCGCTTACTTTACCTGTCCGCACGATATCCAGCGCAGCTCCCAGATGGTTTCCCGCATCTGTATTATAGTTATAAGAAGGACGCATTTCATAAGAAAATACGGTAAGCTCCACTGCAAGAAATACAACGGTCAACAGTCCTGCCGAAAAGATTTCTCTTTTCCCGATTGACAGCTTCTGTACTTTCTTTTTCCCTGCAATCATTGCCCACAAAATGATAGACGGAACTGCATAAATGATACTGACTGTTCCTACATTTACAGGTACCTTAATAAGCTTATATGCCCCTGCTGCCACGGCGCCAAAGCACATAACAAACAGGATACTCATTAACCCTTCTGCTAAGAGCGATAACTTTTCCTCCGCTTTCGGATAAAACAAAACGCTTCCTACAAAGGAAATAAATGAAACCACAAAAAATAACCTGACTCCTATTTCTACTATCATTTTCCTGTCTCCTATCCTCTACTACATGACACGGTGGCTCAAAATTTCTTCCTCCAAGCCGTATCTTCCTTTTGAAAAAATATATTGAAACTCAAATCCTTCCGATAAAAGTACGGTTCCTACCGTTCCTGATGTTCTGCCCGCAATCAATCCGTTACATCTTGATAATATATAAATGGAAGTCAGATAATCCAGACCATTTTGGCGCGGTGTATCTCCTACAAATTCCTTATTATAATTCAGAAATGTATCCGTACTCTTGACTCTTTTTTGTCTATTATATAATAGTCTGTCCCCATACTTCTTTTCAAGTTTCTGCAGAATCTGCTCATCCTCCGTAGCCACATAAATTTTCTCGCAGCTATATTTTTCCATATAGCAGTCAATTTTTTCTGCGATTTCCTCTACGGTAGGCTGCACCGGATGATTATAGGGCTTCAAGGTTGTATAATCCGTTCCTCTTGCCAGCACACCAAGAATCCTGCCTTTGTTTTCTCCCAATATTTCCTTCTCTGCTTTTTCCAGATGCTCCTTTACAGAATCCTGAAATACAACATATTTTCGCACAATCCTTCTATAATAATCAACAATGTCTTTATTTAGGAAAAAATCCAGACTTTCATTGGGATGGAAATCAGGAATATCATTCCATACATATCTTGCTTTTTTGGATGCCAATGCTTCCTCCACACCGACTCCCGCAGGCTGTCGGAAGAAATACTCATATGTGTTGACTTTTCCGACCTCCCCTTCCTTATGATACACATTTTGAAAGTTCTTCATATCCACCACCGGAATATAATTCTTTCGTAAGGCATACTCAATCCATGCAGTATTGGTAATAAAGTATGCAAATAATCCAAGTGGCGAACTTCCGCATTCTCTTTTTATTATCAAATACTTACTGTTACCTAAATTTTCTTTATTGAAATGTCTTTCAAAACGATATAATTTTTCTGACACCGGACAATTTATGTTCATTTTTATCACCCTATCTCTCTATTCGCTTCCCTGCGCTTTATCTGCGCCCTGCTCATCCCTTTTTCCCTCTGTTTTTTGCACGAAATTTTTTGCAATATTCAGGAAATATTTATATTCATCCGTTCTTCCGAAAAATAATGTGATAAGGACTATCGGAATCAGAATACAAAACATCACCTGTACACCGAAACTCAAAATAGTGTATTGACTTTGAAACATTGCATTACATATAAATCTTATCATAATAACTTCCAGCCCCTCAACAACAACATATGCAATATATTTTCCCCAAAGTATTCGCCATTTTAATGAAGATTGAAAATACTTACCACAAAGCAAGATACTTTTTGATATCCAGAAAAACAATTGGGAAAGACAGGTTCCAATCAGTACCCCCTCAATTCCAAGCCAAAAAGCCAAAAGGATGGAACTACCAAGATTCAAGGCCGCCCCCGCAAAATGAATCCATTTTTCATATGAAAAATAGCCCAAAACACTATCAAACTCTCCCAATGGACCATAAATCATACTAATAAAAATATCAATTACGATAAGCACCGGTATCCGTCCTGTCATTAAATACTGTTCCCCATATACCAGAGCCACGAAAGTATCTGTACATACAATCAAACCGGCGGCTGCTACATTCACTACTACATATCTGGCAAAAGTATATCGTTTCAACATGACAAAAGCGGCTTCTTTGTCTTTCATATGCACAAAATTTCCTACTGTTGCCATAATGGAATCTGTCATACTACTCATTAGATTTTTCACAGAATTTGTTACTATTTTATAATTTGACATGCTTCCTACATTCGTAACCCCAAGAATTCCGGAAATTACCAAATTATCCGTGGTACTATATACATAACCTGCCAGTTTTCCCATCAGAATTTCTTTTGTGTCTTTAAAAATTTCCTTTATCTCACTATATTTCTTTACATTCTTTCTCTTTAACAATGGATAGTATTTATCGCAATATACCGAGACAATCATATTGGACAGTACTGATTGCAGCAGCATTAATACCAGATAGATCACATAGTTTTTTAAAAGTATCAATACACCAATTCGAAGAATGCAAAACAGAAGATTGCAACACATATCTATAATTTTACATATATACTGCTTCTGATCCACATACAGCAGTGAGCGCTTATATGCAAAAAAATAAGTAGAAGACGTTGTAAGAAGCTGGATAAAATAAGCCAGTCTTACAAAAGATAAATCAACCGATACATCCTTCATAAAAAGAGGGAGAAACAGCAAAAGAATGTTACCTACCACAAAAACAACAATGCCTATCACATTATACAAAAAACTATATAGCTTCATTAAGCTTGCTATCATTTCCGTATCGTCTTCTACCAGAGGTTTATACAGCCTGTATGTAATCGCTCCGCCCACTCCCAGCTCTGCCAAAGACAAAAAACCGAGCATATCGGTAATTACACCGTTAATTCCCAATATTTCCAATCCAAGATAATACAAAAAGCACTTCTGTATTACAAATCCAAAAATCATGGAAACCATATGGCCGCTTATTCCTATTGCACTATTCTTTAATACAACTTTACTGCTTAACACGTGACTTTCTCCTATTAACGTCTATTTAATCCTAATGCTCTTTTGACCAATCGTCCGATTTTATGTTTTGTTTCCCTGTATTTAAATTTCATTTTAACCCGAAAGAAACAAACACTGTCATACTTTTCTATTCCTATCAGTTTCCGAAACCATTCTTTTTTAGAGAGTCCTGTAATTCCTTTTATTGGTGAATCCCACTTTTCAAAGGATACCGCTTCATATTTTCCTGCCATCCACTGAATCTGCTCAGGCGAAGGATTATATCCAATCATGGATATTGTATATCTGCAGGACGAATAAGGAATGCAATGATATACTTCCGGATGCTCTGTCATCACATAGGTTCCAAACGTTTCATACTCACTAAATCCGCTGCTTGAAAGCATGTCTGGTTCTACCGCGGACAATATCTTCTCAAAAAAGGAAGTGCCTTTTAATTTTTCCCGACCTTCAATCTCCTGAATCATTTCCCGCATATAACCGGCATGAATCAACATATGCTCAGAAATAAACGATTCCTTCCTTATTTTCTTTAAGTCAAGCAAATTTTTTAACGTTGTAAAATAAGGCTCGTTATATTCTTCTTTCAATGCCATAAAGGGATGTCCGTTTTCATCAAATAATTCAATTTTTCTGACCGGTATGGTATCGCCATCCCAAACCAGATAATAATCGTCTTTGCATCTAAAGGCATATGCCATTTTCAAAAACTGCTGAAAATACCAGCCGGTTCTTCCTTCTTTTCCGCTTTTCTCTCTGATTATGGCATCAATTGATTGAAAGTTCATATGAGGGTACACGGTGTCTTCATTTACAAAGGAAACAGTTTGTCCCGATTGCCTAATGATTTCACCTGTCTTTTCATTACCAATAATAACAACCTCATCCACCGGAAGATACTTCTCAATAAATTCCAGATTTTCAATCGCTCGTTTCGTATCCTCTGCTGAAACAATCATCACCAACTGCATAACTAAACTCCTTTACTTCCAGTAACACCCATTCTCCACGATGCCTGCCCGTCTCGGTGTCTCCTCTACAGACGGATAGGTCCAGTCCTCATTAAAGAATGTGGCAATTTTACTCGGATAGTTTTCTTCCCATCTTCTTCCCTTTATGCCAAACAAAAGCTGGGTTACGCCGCCCAAATGAATTGCCTGCTTTCCGGCTTTTTTCAGCTTTCCGGCAAGGGGCATTCCATAAGCGCCACAGCCTAAAATGGCAATATCAAAATCAATCTTCATCGCCTCTTCATACATATACTCAAGGGCTTCAAACCAGTTGGCAAACCGTGCGTCCGTCTCTCCTGCAAAGGTCTGTAAAGCCTTTAAGGTTTTCAGTTCAAACTCCGGCAGTACCTTTTTCCCCGGAAACAGCTTTTCCCTTTTGGCATACTGCGCCTTTATGGTTTCTTCAAAAGGATGAATCACCAATACTTTTTTTCCTTCCAGTGCCGCAGACCACGGATGCCTGCCAAACCACGGCTCCAACCGGAACAGATAAGTAAGCTTTGTCTGTTTCATATATTCTTCAATGACAAAGTCCTCCATATGCAAATGCCACATGCCAAGCAAATCCACTTCCTTGCAGGTTTCCAGCATCAAATCGGTGAAGGGCTCCGCAAGGGAAATATCTGCCGGAAAGAAGCCCGCCCCCTCGCAGGAACGGTAAAACCACTCCTCCAGCCGTTTTGTATTCTCCGCGCTTTCCCCTACAATGCGTTGTTTCAGCACACTGGTCATAATCGAAAGCTCGGTATTCCCGAAACGGCACGCCAAAAAAGGCTCCCCGGATTTGATTTTTTCTGTAATATAGGCATTCGTCTTTTCTACTGACATCACCCACTGCCCCGCAAAGTGAGGCATCACCGGCTCTCTGTGCAGATATTTCACAATGAGATGTCTGCGCAGTGCCTTATTGAAATATATATCCCTGATTTTCCATTTTTTTTCGTAGCGAAGCCACTTTTCTTTCTGTTCCATCCTCTTACTTCCTGTATTCTTCAATCACGCATTCATGTTTTCTTGTATCCTTGTCATAGTTGATACCCACCAACAGAATATTTCCCTGATATTCCTCTAAACTCTTACAATACTGTTTCTTTTTAATCTGTCCGATTGCCCCATCCGCTGATTTATCCCATTTCAATTCCACTACCAATGCCGGTTTTTCCGGAAACTTTTTTCTCGGAAGATATACCATATCAGCAAAACCCTTTCCGGTAGGCAGTTCCCGATAGACAGTATAGAAGTTCCTTGCAGTATATAACGCAAGAGAAATCGTATAGCTCAAAGCATTTTCGTCATGATACTGGATATGGGAAGTCTCAAAATGAGCCTGTTCTATCTCCTGGGCTACACGCTCGCTCTTACCTGCCCAGATAGCCTCCAGTGTCGCTGACGAATGCAAAAGTGTTTTCGACACTTCTCCCCAATCAGAAACAGACACCGCATTAAAAAATTCTCTTCGGATTTCATTATTGGGAATAAAGACACTTTCGTTATCAAAATCATATCCTACATATCCAAGATGAACCAATAACGTCAGCACATCATCCTTTGTATGAAACGTGACCATATCGTTGCTAAAACTTCCGGTATTTATCCGTACTTTTTCCCCCGACATCATACTAAGCACATCATCCTTTAAGCCGTCAAAGTTCATATCAATATACACTCGCAAAGCTTCAAAGGTTTCTGTCTGATTCCAATAAGTATCACAAACCCCCGATAAAACTGCTTCCACCACAGATTTCGGACTATAAATGGAGAACTCCGTCTCAAAGCGATACCCATCATACCATTCCTTGATTTCCTCCAAACTTCTTTCATACTTTTCACATAACTTGGCTACTTCTTTTTCTGTAAATCCCACAAACTCCGTCAACTGCCTTGGATTTGTCATGGAAAACTCACTAAACATATTGAGTGCCGAATGTGTTCCATATTTTTTTATGGGAAGAATTCCCGTCATATAGGCAAGATAAACGTACTCCCTGTCCTTTAATAAATCCCGCAAGAAATCCAGATATTTATCCTGCTCTTCCTTTTGTCCCTTGTATTCCCTGAAAATGCAGTCCCATTCATCAATAATGACTACAAAAGGCCGCTTTGTTTTCTGATATACATCCTGCATACTTTGGGTCAAGTCCGCATCATCGAAATAATCCACATCCGGATATTCCTGTTTAATCTCCCTCATAACAAACTTATTTAGCCGTTCAAGCATTTTCTTCATGGAATCACTTTTACTTAAAAATTCCTGCATGTTCAGCATAATCACGTCATAGTGATTCAGATGCTCTAAAAAACTATCACTCTCCGCAATTTTCAAGTTTCGAAATAATTCTTCGGAATCACATCCCCTGCTGTAGTATGCCGCAAGCATGGAAGCTGCCATGGATTTACCAAAACGGCGCGGACGACTGATACAAACATATTTTTGGTTTGTATGCATTATTCCGTTTGTATATGCTATTAATCCTGTTTTATCCACATATATTTCTGAATTCAGAGCTTCTTCAAATCTAATATTACCCGGATTCAAATAAATTCCCATTTCTGCTCCTTTCTGCCTGCTTCACGCCTATGGTACCTATTGTATCACTTTCACATACATTTTTATCTAAATAACTTCCCTATTTTATATTTTAATACAATAAAATTATATCTCTTTTTCGTAATAATTCCATAAGTAAGCCATAATTTCATGGTTTCGATATAAGCTGCCCCGGTTCCTGATGCACCGCCCAGCGCGTAATTGGAAATCAGCTTATACACCGGTGTAAACTCCACTTCTTTATCCGCCTGCATCCGCAGCATAAACTCATAATCTGCAGAATAGCGGTATGACGTATCAAACACCCCTTTATCCTCATACAGCTTTTTTGTCACAAAACAGGTGGGATGGGTAATCATCTGATTTTTCAGGTTCGTATGATGAAAAATGCAGATGGAAGTTTCCTGTCCGTCCTGTAACATCCGCTCAAACCCATACAAAATCTGGTAGGGCGTATCAGACCGTTCCTTCACGATATGCTCCACCGCTTCCGGTTCATAATAATCATCACTGTTTACAATTCCAATCAGTTCTCCGCCTGCCAGCCGGATTCCTTTATTCATGGCATCGTAAATTCCCTTGTCCGGCTCGGAATAAATTTTCATCCTGCCGCCGAATGCTTTTTCATAGGATTTTGCAATTTCCACAGTCTTATCCGTAGAAGCACCGTCTATAATCAAATATTCGATATTATGGTAAGTCTGATTCAGCACACTTTCTATCGTTTTGCGAATCGTCTTTTCACTATTAAAACATGGTGTGATAACTGTAATTAATCTGCTTTCATCCATACCTGTCTTTCCTTCTTTTCACAAAAATCCTGATACAAAAGTTCCTGTACCGCCGGATAGTTTTCCAAAATGTTACCCATAGCAACATCATTTCCGTCCCTATCCGCATTGGAAGCAAAAAGTCCCTTATGTCTGGTCTGTAAAAATCCGTAAAAAATCAAACTGTCCTCCACGCACCTTACCACCGGAATCCCATTTAACACTTCCATACTCTTCAGCCATAAATCATCGGTCATCAGACAAAGCTTCCGAATCTGCTCTTCTGCGAACAATTCTTTCGGCATCAGCTTCACCGGATACAGCACCCCGCCGCATCCCACCGCCAAAAGCTGCATGGTCGGTTCCATATATCCCGAGACATCACTCTCCCAGTCATTATACGGTAAAATCTTTCCTTCTCTGTCATATCCGATTTTATGTGCATACCAGCAGCACACTGCCTCCGGATATTCTAAATACTTCTTCCAAAGCATTTCCAAATGGTTTTCGGGATAAAAAATATCATCATCTATCGTAACGACTACTGCATCGGGATTTTCCTGCATCACATAAAA
Source organism: uncultured Lachnospiraceae bacterium (assembly GCA_964449325.1). Classification (GTDB taxonomy): domain Bacteria; phylum Bacillota; class Clostridia; order Lachnospirales; family Lachnospiraceae; genus RGIG3002. The sequence continues at coordinate 90,594 of CAYUYJ010000001.1, forward strand.
ATATTTCTTATGAGGCATCATATTTTTGCAATAACGGATTTCCAGCCCTCTCTTCTTTAGATTCGTAAGTGATTTTGGCAAATCCTCGTCTGTTCCCGAAAATTGTTCATTGGAAAGCCATAAAATAATCCTTCCCGCTTTCATCGTCTGATCCATAATAGATGCAATCGTAATCCAGACCAGTTCAATTCGCGCCGGAAAAGAAGTCAATGAAACAATAAACGGGCTGTTTTCATCCACCCCGGATGCCTTATCTCCCTTATGCATTTTCGGATATAATACATTCAGAATCAGTTTATTTAATTTATAGAAATATTTCCATCCGGGAAGGTTCTTCTTCTTCCATTTCACGGCAATTGTATATAAAAACTTTATCAAAACTTATATCCTCTTAGCTCTTTTTTGTGTTATTCCCTTTTTATCATACAGTTCTTTTTACAAAAACAGATTCCGTATTTTACAATTTTTTGATAGCCCTCATCCAAAAATTCTGTAGCATAATCTCTTTCTTCAATTTGCCTCAATGCTTCATCACATAACATTTCCATACGAGTAAATTTCTCTGCCCGTTTTAACTCCATGATAACAACCGGCATCTTCGGGTCAAAGGGTCTCAATACTAAATCCGGTCTTCCATTTCCATGTTCTTTATTGGAATGAATCTCATATCCTTCCAGTCTGCTCAAAATTCCAACCATATATCCATGATAAAAGCTTTCGGCATTATCATAATAGCTTATACTCGAGGCAAGCTGTGTTGACATAAAGTCTGCCACAGCTTCTGCATTCCCCTGTTGAATATCCTGATAAAATTTCGTATAGTCTGCCTGTTTTATCGCTTTATGAAACCACTCCTGAATGGTATTCCGATAAATATACCGCACTTCCTCATTTGGGATTTTCATCGTAAGATATATCGTATCTGTCTCAAAACGTTCGCTCACTGCCTTCAAATAACCTGTGAAAAAGAGAAAATTCCATAAATTATCTTGAGATTTTCTGATATCACCATAAGTGATATCTTCATGAATAGGCTTTTCTATTGTATTTCCCGCAATCAACCCTTCTATTTCTCTTTTTACATCTGAATCTGCGTTTTCTACCAGTTCCCTGATAATGCTGTTAGATGAGGTATTCGACCAATAGGGCTGAGGAAATGCCTCTCTCTTTGCAATTGCCATCTCCACATAATTCAAAACACTCCACGGGTTATACACTTCACTTTCACCAAATAAATAACCATCATACCATTTTTTTATTTCCTCTTTTTTTTCAGGCACATTGTAATCCGAAAGAATTGCTTCTACTTCAGTTTGTGTAAATCCGAAGTATTCGCCAAACTCCGGATTCAATATGGAAACTATTTTCAGATTATTCAATCCCGTAAAAATACTCTCTTTACTAATACGAAGACATCCTGTTATTACAGCAAATTCCAAACTGTCATTTGTTTTCAGGGCAGATTCAAAAAGAGAACGGATGAAGTCTGTCATTTTATCATAAAATCCGGCAAAGTACGCATTTTCTAACGGAACGTCATATTCGTCCAATAAAATAATCACCTTTTCATTATGATATAAATTCAGACAATTTGAAAGAAATTTTAACGAAGTAGCATAATCTGCCATTTCCGCTTCTCGATTCATGAGCTGCTCATATTTCTCCCTGTCAGCCTCTGTCAGTCTCTTAGAATCCTGCAAGACATAGCGGTGTCGTGCAAATTCCTTCGATATATCATCTCTAAGCACATGATATGCCATGGCAAAATCAGGCTGTTTTGCCGATTTTAAAGAAAGATTAATGACCGGATATTTTCCCATACACCCGGTATATTCTTCCCCTGCCTTCATAATCTTCATTCCATTAAAATAGTGACGATTATCTGTCTCTTTTCCTTCATAATCCACATCTTTTTCAAAAAAAGTACGGAGCATACTCAATGTCAGTGTCTTTCCAAAACGTCTTGGCCGTGTAAACAGATTTACTTTTCCACCTTTGTCTAATAAATCCCTAATCAAAAGTGTCTTGTCTACATAGTAATAGTTTTTTTCTATGATTTCTTTATAGTTCTCCATGCCAATTGCAATCCGACACTTTTCTGCCATAAACCTTCCGCTCCTTCCTCACAATTCTTTCTATTTTCTTTATCTGCTCTTCAGTTTGCGTTTTTACCAGTAACAGCTTCCTTCCACTTTGTCCGCTTTCTTTATCGTCTCCTTTTCCGAAGGACGCACCCAATATTCATTATAAAGCTTGCCAATCACCTCATGGTTATCCCACCGGTTTCCCTTTATTCCAAAGAAAAGCTGCAAAGAACCACCTACATGCACGGCCTGTTTGCCTGCCTGTTTTACTTTTACCGCAAGCGGAAGTCCATACGCCCCGCAGCCGATTAACGCTATATCAAATTCTTCCTTCATCGCTTCCCTGTACATCCAATCCAATGCCTCAAACCATGTGGCATGCTCACAGGTATTTCCGGCAAGTGTCTGCACCGCTTTTACAGTACGAAGTTCAAAGGTCGGAAGAATCTTCTGATTTTCAAACAAGTTCTCTCTTCTTTCATACTGTCTTTCTATTGTTTCTGCAAAAGGATGAATGACCACCACTTTTTTCCCTTCCAGTTCCTTTGTCCACGGATGTGCAAAATAATATGGCTCAAACATGCGAAGCTCGGCAAGCTGTGCGTTCGTTACACATTCATCTGCCAGATAGCTTTGCAATAAAATATTCCAAATACCAAGCATGTCAATATCCGGACAACATTCCATATATAAATCTACAAACTGCTCTAATGCCTTCTTATCGGCAGGGAAAAAACCTGAAAGCTCCATAATTCTTTGTAATGTTCTGTCATTTACACCGCCAAATTTTCCACCGGCTCTTGTATACAATACATCCGCAATGGTTTTGGTTTCCGTTCCTCCGAATCGTGTAGCAGCAAAAGGCTTTCCGGATGCAATCAACTCTGCCAGTTTCTTATTTCCATCTTCTTCCGAAAGCACAGGACGTTTGAATTTTGGTTCCGTCAGATTTTTTCCTATAAGTCTTCTCGCCACCGCATTGCCGTAATAACTGATTCTTGCCTTTTGATATTCCGTTTTAAATGCTTTTTTATCCGTATTCAAAGTCATCTCCCCTTATTCTTCCATGCCGATAGCCCGCTTGGAAATCTGTCTGTAGGAGAATATCTTCTTCCCCTTTTCCTTCGCTGCTTCCTGCATCTTCTGATATGCTTCGCCCTTTGTCATCAGCTTTTCCAAAACGCCTTGTATTTCTTCCACGCTGTCGTGGTACAAAAATTCCACATTACCGCCCACATCCACATGGGTAGTACCGTCCCAATACTTCACTACCATAGGAATTCCCTGTCCGGCAACCTGTTCCCACATCACAGAGTGTCTTCCCGGAAATACCACCAGATCTGACGCCGCAAAAAACGGATATGTCTCATCCGCATTAACCCAGCCGATATAGGTAATCCGTTCATCACTATCACATAGCTTGTTCAGCGGTTCTTTCATATCCTCTACTACCGAACCGAACACCAGCAATTTTAAATGGGGATTACTGATGTTTTTCACCGCTTCCAGCAAAAGCAGGGTCTGCCGCTTGGCATGGTCGATTTTCCCTCCGGTAATGACCACAAAATCATCCGGTTCATAACCAAACCTCTCCCGAATCTGTGCTTTTATTTCAGGCTTATCCGCTTCCTCCGCCTTTTCGTCATCCATCCCCATCACCAAAAGCTCTACCCGGTCCTTTGGCAGCTTATACCGCTCGGCCATAAAATCCACCCGTGCCGGAAGAACACCGTAGAATTTCTCCACATAAGGATTCAGTTTCCATGCACTGCGTTTCCACAATATGCCGTGCAAAATATATTTAGACAGCAGGTTTGTGGCACTGTTGGAATAATCACAGTGATTGTCTGCATAAATCTTCACCTGCGAATGTTCCTTTTTATAACGGATAATATCATCCACATCACGAATCTGGGTACTGTGCAGGAAAATTACATCCGGCTCGGTTTTACAAAGTGTCTCGTACAATCCTACATATTTTTTCAGTTTATAAGTATAAGGTTTATTTCCCTTAATGGGAATACGGATGATTTTCACACCATACCTGTCGGTCTCGGTCTCTTTATCCGTTTTCACATAATTTCCCTCTTGGTCATAGACCCACTGGTTTGTAATAACCGTCACATCATATCCAAAGGAAACATGATACTTTGCAATTAAATTATCCTGATAGCCCCAGCCATCCATAAAAAGTCCTGCAAGACAAATATGCGTTATCTTCATTTTGGCTCCCATCCGCGCTTTTCTTACGCTTATCACTTTTTATACTTATCGTTCTTCTGCACCTTGTTCAACTTGATACCGCTCTCTTTTTTCAACCTGTACTGAGGAAATCACCATGCCGGCAAACATCATCGGAAACCAACTCATCTGTGTAGCTTCCATACTGCTTACCGTCATTCCTGCAGTCAACAGCATCACGGCAAGAATCACAGTGATATAAAAGGTCTTTCTGTCCTTTACTTTTATCACATAATATATAACGCTTACCACAAATGCAACCAAAAGCATAATTCCTGAAATTCCAAGAGAATACAGGGTTTTCATATAAAGACTGTTCATACTGGAAAATACGCTGTTATGCAGACTTTCCGAACATAAATCCGTTCCAAACAACAGCTTCCATCTGCTGCCCTGTCTTAAATATTCCCAGATTTCCCGCCAGCCTCTGTATCTTCCGAGCATATTTTCCTGACTCAGACTGCTTCCGTCTGCCAGTTTCAGTACATTGCCGATATCCATATCGGTAAATACCGGAAGCAGAAAGATTGCTATCAAAACAAGCAAAGCCACAACAATCATGGTTAAACACCAATCTGCCGCCTTCCGTTTTCCCGATACTTTCTCTGCGATATAAAGGAAAAGTATAATATATACGACTGAAAGAACTACTTTTTGTATCCCCGCATCAGAATAAAGCACCATACAGGGACAGACGAATCCTATCGTAAACAGTTTCCGCAACGTGTTTTTCCCGAGCATTCCAATGAATACCATACCAAGAATCATGGCAAATGCCATATCCGTATCATAATAATATAAATCCCCTCCGGCATTTCCCGTTCCGAATGTGAAACCGTTATTGGCAAGACGATAAATGAAATTGGCATATATCACCAGATAGGAGGACGTTACCAATGCACCATAGCATTCCTGTATACGGTCATAATATACCCTGCCCACAAAAAACATCAGGAACGCGGACAGAACCTTAAAATAAATTCCATATCCATCCATGTTTTTCAGGAAAGACACCGTCAGCAAAAGGCTGCATGCAAGCACAATGCCATCCGATACGGTAAAATTCTTCCGAATAGACGGTCTTACAAGCAAAATCTGATAGGCGAGCAAAAAAATCACCAGACAGACCATCATGTAGTCCAGCCATTTATACGGATATAAAACATCGACAATTTGCTTCAAAAACAAAAAAATGGTCATCCGGTAATCTCCTCACGGTACTTTTCAATAGAAACATCCTTCGTCAGATATTTCGTTAAATACTCCCTGCCGTTTTTACCCATGCGTTCCAGTTCATCCGAATCCCGCATTTCTATAAATCTGCGCATCAGATTTTCGATTTCCTTATATTCACCCGGACTGACACTGATTCCGCAATCAGACTCTTCTATAATCAGCCGAGCCTCCGAGCCTTCCTCCAGAATGCCGAACACCGGCTTTCCCGCCGCCATAACACCATATAATTTACTGGGCACGGAAACGCCTTTAATCCCTTTCGCATTCACCACGAAATGAACATCCCCGGCATTCAGACTGTAAACTAAATCCTTTTTATCCTGATAAGGTGCAAAGTACACATTATTCAAGCCTTTTTTGGCTTTATAAAGTTCTAACTGCTCCAATACCGAGCCTTCTCCGACAAACAAAAATGCCACATCCTGATAATCCCGAAACTTACCTATGACCCTTAAAATGTTCTGCAAATCATAATACAACCCAATATTTCCGGAATACATAATGACAAATTTTCCTTCAATGCCAAGCCTCTTTTTGAAAGCCAGTACATGTGGCTCTTCTTTCGCAAGAGGTACGATTTCTTTTTCATTAATCCAGTTATTGATATAACAGGTAACCGGCATCTGTTCCTTCTCTTTCCCCTGAAAACGATGTTTTAGGGTTTCCAGCATATCCCTGCCTACCACAATAACCTTATCCGCTTTCTTACAGCTGTACTTGTCCAAAAACATCATGAAATTCAAGACAAACTTATTTTTTGTAAAGCTGACTGCCATAATCTGTTCCGGGTTAAAGTCCTGAATATTGTAAATGAATTTTGCATGCTTGATTTTCTTCCCAATCACGCCCAGCATTCCACCCAGTACCGGTGGTTGGGAAATCGTGAAAACATAATCCTGATTTTCCACCCGGAAGGTTGCCGCTATCGCCGACAGAAAATAGGATGCAATATTGTAAATACGACTGGGTGCAAAGCTTTTACGAAACTCCGGTACGCGGATACGAAGCACATTCACACCATTTATATTTTCATGATAATATTTGTGCTGCTTGTAATATCTGCTGATTTTCCCTGTATAGGAAGGTACTGTGCAGATTACGGTAATATGAAAAGAATCCTTCAGGCCCTCCGCAAGTTCCGTCAAAATCTGTCCCGTGGAGGCCACATCCGGATAATAATAATGGGCATAAATCAACAGGTTCTTTTTATTCTTCTCCGTATATTTCTTCCAGACAAAAGCATCCTTCACGGAAAGAAGCACAAATTTCCCATTCGTCTTTACATACCGCTTCCAAAGACGCTTCGGATCCTGTGTCAGACGATACAGCCATTCCAGATAATGATTGCGCATCCAAAGCGGTGCACGCTTCACGGTACCTGCATGGAAATCAAAGCCTGCACCCACGCCGAACATCAGGCAGTTTACTTTTCCCTTATGGCGGTACATCCACTCTTCCTGCTTCGGTGCTCCCAGACCAACCCAGAGTATGGATGCTCCCGACTCATTTATCCGCCGAACGGCTTCTTCATCCTCTTCTTCGGTCAGCGGACGAAAAGGTGGTGCTTCCATGCCTGCAATCTTTAACCCCGGATAGTTTTTCTTTAAATTTTCTTTTAAGGCTTTTATGGTTTCTTCGCTGCTTCCATAAAAATAGTGAGAAATCTCCGTATTTTCCGTAGCCTTCCACAAAGCCGGCATTAAATCCGGTCCCGATACCTGCTCTGCTTCCTTATAGCCACGCAGCCTTTGCACAAAGGCTAACGGACTTCCGTCCGGCAGTGCAATAAATGCAGAATTCTGGATTTTCCGGTATTCCTCACTTTCATATGCCATCACCGTGGTGTGTACATTGGAAAGGCAGATAAACTCCCCCTTTAATTCCTCTACATGACCCATTATTAAGTTGACCATGTCCCGCATATTGGTAACGGCAACATTCACCCCCAAGATACGGTTTGTAAAAGGTTTCTTCATATTCCTACCTGCCTTTTATCTATTTGCGGATTACAAATTTTTCCGAATTTCTTCCAAGCTGTACAAATCACTGAAAGAGCGGATTTTATACTGTAAAATGTTTTTCTGTACAAATGCAATGAGCGGATTACTGGAATATGATTTTTTCACGCTAAAATCTATTCCATCCTTCTTCAAATCTTTCCGCACACTTTCCACATTTTCAAGATACGGTCTGTAAATGGCATCCTTCAATGCTTTGGAATGTGTGCAGGAATTAATGTTGACCTTTGTTTCACTCAGATAACGGATATTTTGAAAATGATAAAATACCAACGGGAATTCCCTGCCGCTTTGCTTTTCCTTCAGCCTGATTTTCGTCTGTTCTGCCGTTACCAGTTCATATTGTGCAAGATTCCAGGGTGCCGTCCCGCCCCCAAGATGCTGTAATTCATGAACTCCTGCAAACAATGCGGGAAACTTCTCCAGATACTTCTGATCTCCCATGCGCTCCGGCTCATAAAGGTGATAACACCACTCAAAGCAGCGTTCCTTCCACCAAGTAAGTGCCTTTTTGGCATTTTCCGTTTGATTAAAGTAATTAAATTCCACACAATATTTGCCGCTTCGTCTTAAATACCTTTTATCCTTTAGAGAATTACCGAAACGGTGCTCCGTAATCACAATATCCGCACCGGCATTTTCTATTTCTTCAAACAACTGATTCGGATCTGCAAAAAAATACAAATCTGCATCGATATACGTACAGCTTTCCACCGGAAAGTGGGTCAGTACATATTCAATAATGACCGGAGTACAGGTCCAGCAGTATTCTGCCTTGGAACGTTCTTCCTTCAGCTTAAGCAACTTCGGAATTTCCCTTTCCAAATCCGAATGGTGCAGAATCGTGGCATGTTGCATTCCCCGTTTGCTCAAAATTTCTCTTGACCTGTCGTCAAAGCAGAAAATATACAGATGAAAGTCCTTCGACACCTTTTCCAAGGATTCATACAAGGCGATTCCTTTGTCCAAATAATAGCTGTCAAACAACGTACAGAAATTCATCATTTCTTTGTTACTCCCATTTCCTTTAAATATTCATCATAATCCCGGATGTACTCACTTGCGTCATAATGAGTATTGGTAAGTACCAAGAGTACGGAATCTGCGGAAAAATCGTACATATCCTTCCAAAGCATGGCGGGCAGATACAATCCCATTCTTGGGCGATTCAACTCCACTACATATTCTTCTTTTCCATCGTCCACACGCACCTTTGAAGTACCGCTGACATTAATCAGTACAAATTCCGATTTCCGATTGGCGTGCTGTCCACGCACCACGGTAGCATCCGAGCCGTACATATAAAACACTCTGTTAATCACAAAGGGAACCTGTTGTTCTCCTTCCACTACAACCAAATTTCCGCGTTCGTCTCCCAACATAGGAAATTCCAAAATTTTAATTTTATCCTGAATTGCCATAACTGCTCCTGTTTCCGTCCTTTTACAGACTAACAAAATTTATTTAAAATCTGAATTACATATGCCTGCTCTTCCTCTGTAATACCATTATATATCGGCAGGGAAAGCACTTCATCCGCATAACGCTCCGTCATAGGGAAATCTCCCTTTTTGAATCCTAAATACTGATAGGCTTCTGACAAATGAGGCGGTATCGGATAATGAATAATCGTTCCGATTTCATGCTCATTCAAATAATTCTGTAATCTGTCACGTTCCTCACAGCGAATCACATATTGATGCCAGACACTATCAGCTCCGTCACGCACATTGGGGAGCTGTAAAAGAGAATTCTTGATTCCTTCCGTATACCGCTTTGCAATCTGTTTCTTTTCCTCCGTGACTTCCTGCATATGCAAAATCCGCACACGCAAAAGAGCCGCCTGCAATTCATCCAATCGGGAGTTGGTTCCTACTACACGATTATAGTAACGTTTTTCACTTCCGTAATTCCGAAAAACCTTTACATCCTCCGCAATTTTAGCATCATTTGTCACAATCGCTCCTGCATCCCCGAAAGCCCCCATGTTTTTGGATGGATAAAAAGAAAAGCAGCCGATATCGCCAAAAGTTCCCGTCATCTGCCCGTTAAACCTTGCACCGTGTGACTGAGCACAATCCTCCACAAGACGGAGGCTGTATTTTTCACACAGAGCTTTAATCGGTGCCATGTTGGATGCCTGCCCATACAAATGCACTACCAATATAGCCTTGGTTTTATCCGTAATCTTTTCTTCTATCTTGGAAACATCTATATTAAAATATTCATCCGGCTCCACAAAAACCGGCGTTGCTCCGTTAATGGTAATCCCCATCACACTGGCAATATAAGTATTTGCCTGTACAATTACTTCATCCCCTGCACCGATTCCAAGAACACGGAATGCAATCCAAAGTGCGTCCAACCCACTTGCCAGTCCCACGCTATATTTCGCCCCTGTATAAGTGGCAAATTCTTCTTCAAAAGCCTGTACTTCTTTGCCTAACACATACCAGCCGGACCGAAGCACCTCCAACGCTTTTGCTTCAAATTCTTCCTGATATTTTTGAAATCCCCTGTCCATACGGTTAGATACTACTTTCATTCCGTTTCGACTCCTTTCGCTCCTCTAAAGTCCATTTTACCACATTTGTCAATTCTATAGCAGTCAATATATAGTAAAATACAGCCAGCACCACACTTAAAGCTTCATACTGTATTCCTTCCAGCCCCCATATATGAATAAACACACTAAACACATAATATGCAATAAGTACCGATGCCCCTATACAAAACTTTTCTGCAACCGTACTTTTCTTTTCAAACCATAAAATAGCCATCGGTACAACCAAAATAAAGAAATCATAAAACCGATGATACATTAAAATCAGAGATACCAGCATTAATGTAGCAATCACTTCCTTGTCATATCCCTTTGGTATAAACAACACCAGTATAGCAAGAGCCATTCCCAACACTACTGCCAATGCCATAGAAAATGTTCCGTTACCAATCCATCTTCCCAAATCAATGGCACCTTCGTCCGCCAGTTTTGCCGAAACCTTTAACGGCTGTATCAGCATATCAAAGAAACTTTCCTGTAACCACCATGCGGAAAAAAAAGTCAGTACAATATGCGGAATCACTGATATAATCAATTCCTTAAACCATCGTTTGTAAACATAATATAAAGCAATCGGCACTACCAGTACATATTTAAAATAGCTGATACTAAGCAAAAGTCCTGCTGCCGTTCTTTTTCCTTTCCTTGCAAGCAAAATACTTAACATAAAAAATGCCATAGAAAATAAGGTATGTTGCCCCATTGCCAAACAGTTTCTGAGCGGTGTGCCGGAAAGAAATATAGCCGTCGTAAACAAAAATTCTTCTTTCGTCAATTCCTCCAAAAAAGTTTTTCTAATACAATATAAAAATACTGCTCCACAGACAAGATTAAAAAACGCCCAAAGAATATTTGCTGTCTGAGGGGTAAATAGGGTAAAGGGGAACAAAAGCCATAAAAGGGACGGAAACTGATTCGCTTCCAATGCCCCATAATACTTTCCAAACTCATATGACTCCAAAACACCGCTTGGCTCCATAGACTCCAGATATGGATTTATCCTCATCGCCAGCACTTTTGTACTGTCCCACTGAAAATCCATACTTCCGGTCATTCCCCGGTAAACTCCCATCACTACCGACACAATTCCATAGCAAAACAGTACAACGATTATCCAATTGAAAAGCTTTTTATGCTCCATCATTTTTTTCATTTTCCATATTCCTCAACTACTGCTTCCAATTCATCAAAATAACCTAATTCTTTCATCCTTGCATACACCTGCTCTCCTAAAAGCCGGTACCCTTCGGCATTAAAATGAATATGATCCACTAACAGTGAAGTCGGCACCATACCTTCCGCCATCCGTTCCGAATCCTCCTCGGTAGGCTTCATTCCTGCATCCTCCAAAGCCTCCGTGCTCATATATTCCCGGATATTAAAGAATTTATCTCCATAGGTTTCCTCTAAAGCAGCCTCTAATTCTTCCCGTTCCTTTGCTGTCCCTGTAGGAAGTCCTATCACAAGATATTTGCCTTTTTGTTTTTCCTGCATGGAAAGAATTGCCTGCTGCTGGGAAATCAATTCTTTTGCATCTTCCTTCCAGCCTCCGTTTTCTCCCATAAACACTATATAAATATAATCCTCAAACTGCGTCGAAGCCCAGGTTGATACCTCGGTGCCTTCCGGCACTGACATACCTTCTCCTGCTTCTTCTCTGGTAAAGAAATAGGTCATTTTCCCTTGTTCGTCTTTTTCCCCACTGATCCTTCCCTCAATGCCGCCTATGATACAGGGATTGATTCCGGATTCTCCCTGATACAACGGTCGAATTGCCTTGCCCTCTTCCTCTAAAAAGGTAATTTTCACCGGAACCGCTTCTTCCGGAATCTCAAATGTCTCCACCCGAAACGGAACAGCACCTGCCCTTCCGGCAATCGTTACGGTATTCTCTCCACCGATTCCCATATTCACAACCGGAATATATATTCTGTCCTTTTTTAATTCTTCTTCCAAAACAGACGGATAGGACACACCCTTTCCGCCCGAACCATAGGTAAGGGAATCGCCGAAGCACACAATGCCGGGCACCAGTTCCTTTTCATATGCCATCAAAAGATTTTCTCTCTGAATATACAATTTACGGGTAAAAAGCAGTACAAGCACACCCAGAAATACCATTGCCCCAACCAAGACGATAACCCATACAATGCATTTTGTTTTTCTTTTCTCTTTCGCTTTTTTCATGTTTTATTCCTGCTCTTCCTTCAGCCGATACAACTCCAGATGTTTTTCGCCATTAGAAACATCATATAACTCATATTTTTCCGGTATATACTTTTCCATTGCCTCAATATGGGCTTCTCCGACTGTGGCAACAATAATCCATTTCGGCGGATTCGTCTCAAACATTTCCACTGTACGTTCATTCATTTCAGGATCCATGACATAATGCACGTTTCCATTATCAAAATAAGGAAAACAGGGTGTAATTTCCGAAATACAAAATACCTTGGAAAAGGATGTTCCGTTTCCCCATACACTGTCCCGTTCTTCTTCCGGTATCTGACTCATGAAATCCCGAATCTCACCTTCCAAATTGTCATACCAGCCCCGGGTATTAAACAAAATCGTTTTTCCTGCATTTCTTGCCGCCTGCCATAAAAAGGGCAGTGCCAGAGCCACTAAGGCTGCCGTAATCACAATTCTCTGCTTCTTTACTGCCTTTATCCACCTTTCGACAAGAATGCAAAATCCAATAGTCAGCATAGGAAGCAAAATCGTGTAATAATGCAAAAAAGAGGAGCCAAACATTAAAATAACCATGGTTGCCGTAATGGTAACGGCAAACAACAGATACCCGTCCCGTTTTTCCTTCTGCTTCTTTATTTCCCCCACCATAAATGGTAACAGAACAAAGTAAGGCAGTGTCATCAGCCACGGACGGATCAATTCCCAAAGCGGCTGTACCTCTCCTGCATTTACAGCATAGTGGAAATTAAACAAAAAAGCACCCCACCACAAACAATCCAAGGCATCCTCTTTCCAATACCACAAAACGATAGGAATCATCGGAATTATCATTCCTGCCAAAAATGCTGCCGCATTTTTCAGAATGCAGACAAATTTTTTCTGTCTTACCATAATGATAAGAAATCCCAGAATCACACCCGCAATCGGAGCCGCATTATTTAACCGTATCATAGCTACCACGCCAAAACACAAGCCGTAAAGGAAACCATATCCGACCGGATGTTCCCGTTCTTCCTGCTCCTCAAAAAGATACTTTAATGAAAAATAGAGCGTTATCACAATAAACGGAAGGCTCCATTCCTCCGACATGGCACCTTCCCCGATGGTTCCACAGAATACAAGAAGAAAAAATAAAATTGCCGCCAATGCCTTTTTCTGCTCTACAAATAATCTGCACAGCTTATACAGAAAGACAAGGGTGATGCAAAAGCAGACGCTTTGCAGAGCAAACATAGCCAGTCTCTGGTTTTCAAACAGCCATGAAAAGGCGTAAATAAAAAACAGTAACGGACCCTTATGCTCAAATAAATCCCGATATGGCACATACCCCAGCGTAATGCCTCGTCCAATCACATGCCAAAGCGCCGTATCATATCCGAAATAATTATTTAATAATGTTGTATATGGTGAAAACAGCAGTAGATAAAGTACCGCTGTTCCGCATAAAATAAAATATATATTTTTTTCCTTTATAGTCTGCTTCATTGTTCTGCCTTTCTGCCGATTACTGCCGAAGCCGTCACTCCCAAAAAGAGCATCGGGAACCAGCTCATCTGCGTAAACTCAATTGCCGCAAGGGAAATACCGTTTACAAGGTACATTGCCCATAATTCCAGCATAATATAAAAAAGTTTTCTATCCTCCAGCTTACTCACCAGATAAACAGCTTCTCCAATCATGGCAAGGAATGCTCCTAAACCCATATACCCTGCCGCGTAAAGAATCCTGATATAAGTACAATGTGAAGCAAGTCCCGCACTGTTATGCAAAGGCTCTGATACCAAATCGATACCCAAAAGCTTCGTAAAGAAAGGCTGTTCATGAAAATATTTCAAAATGCCGCCCCAAATTGCATGCCTTGAGTGCATCAGTCTTTCCGAAAAAATTCCCTGACTGAAATCAAAACCGAAATTTGCCCCAAATCTATCTCGGAATGCCGGAATTTTAGGAAGAATGGTCAGCACCGCTACCGCGACTATCATCACTGCCGCAATCCCCGCAAACAACTTCCAGTCCAGTTTAAAAGCCTTACCCGTTTTCTTTTCCACCTGGTTTAAAATCACAAAGAAATAAATGATTCCCAATGCCACCTGCTGCATTCTTGCTCCCGAGTAAAAGACCATGTATGGACAAATGACAAGAAGCGTCACCCATTTTAACCACTTTATTTCACTGAATGCATAAATAAAAATGACGGCAATAATCATTGCCACACCCATGTCCGCTTTATAATAATAAAATTCACCGAGATTTAATTCTGTCTCCCTGCTTGCATCCAGAAAAATCTGAAAATCCTGTCTGACCATCCGATAAGCAAAATTTGCATAAACAATAATATAAGAGGTGGTCGCCAAAAAGCGCCCCTTTTCCATAATTTCCTTTTGATATACTCTTCCCAGAAAATAGACCAAGAAACCGGATAAAATCTTAAAATAAATTTTATAGCCGGAAATATCCCTGCAAAATGCAATCGTAATAAGGACTGCCAGTGCCACTACCGTAATATCGAGATAATTTAAATCTTTAAACGTATATTTATCCTTATATACTTTATAAAAAAACAAGCCTGCTGCAAGAATTACCATTCCATAGTCCAAAAACTGATATTGATAAAACATATCCACAAGCTGTTTTAAAAACAAAAAAACTGTCATAAATACTCCCTATAGCTATACTCTTATTGCTGTTTTTTATAGGAATCCAATACTTTATTGATTTTTCTAAAGTCCTTCACTGCCTGCCTTCCGATTTTTGAAATGCTTTTCAGATTAATGGAATTCTTTCCTCCCTGACGGGGACGAAAGGTAATCGGAATATATTTCGTACTAACATTATTTTTGGCATAAATAACAGAAATCAACACATTGGACAGATTAAAATCCTTTGGTACTTCTTTGATATATTCTTTCAACGTACCCGCATTCATAAGTCTGAACGGCGTATTCGCATCCGTAACCTTCACATGAAAACAAAAACGGATCACAAGCTTTAAAACCTTTGTCACAAAAATTCTGGAAGCCCCGTCTTCTCTGTTTTTCCGATAACCGATTACCATCTCAAACTGCTGCCGCTGTTTCCAGAAATCGTGAAATTCCTCCGGAATGGTCTGTCCGTCAGAATCAGTCTGAAAAATGTAATCTGCACCTGCTTCCAATGCATAATAGTAGCCATGTAAAACTGTTGCACCGTGCCCGCCGTTCTTTTTCGTGACAGCTTCCAGAAGTGGTCTGTTCTCCGCACATTCCTTCATAATCTGATAAGTATTGTCCTTGCTTCCGTCATCAATAATAAGGAGTCTTGACTTTCCGCCACCGTTGTATTTTTCTACAATAGGATACCAATCATCAATTACATTTTTTATATTTGCTTCTTCATTATAAGCAGGTATTACTATATATAAAATATCCATCTTTGCTCCCTTGGGCAAAATAGTGCATGCCGCCCCATATCTATACTATACTTCTGAAATACTCTATCGTTTTCTTAAGCCCCTCATCCAGCACAATATGCGGCTCCCAGTCCAATTCCTTTTTGGCAAGATCAATCACCGGTTTTCTCTGCATCGGGTCATCCTGCGGAAGTTCTTTAAAAATAATCTTCGACTTTGAACCGGTAAGCTCAATCACCTTTTCTGCAAGCTCTAACATGGTAAACTCTCCCGGATTACCGATATTAACCGGACCGGTAAAGCCCTCTCTGCTGTTCATAAGGCGTACCATGCCTTCAATTAAGTCATCCACATAGCAGAAGCTTCTCGTCTGTTTTCCGGTACCATAAATGGTTACGTCTTCATTTCTTAATGCTTGTACGATAAAATTCGAGACTACTCTTCCGTCATTAGGATGCATTCTTGGTCCGTAAGTATTAAAAATACGCATTACTTTAATATCCACACCATGCTGTCTGTGATAATCAAAGAACAGGGTTTCTGCCATTCTCTTCCCTTCATCATAGCAGGAACGGATGCCAATCGGATTCACACAGCCCCGATAGCTTTCCGGTTGCGGATGAATCTCCGGATCCCCGTAAACCTCACTTGTACTCGCCTGTAAAATGCGGGCATGTACACGTTTTGCAAGCCCCAGCATGTTCAAGGCTCCGAATACACTTGTCTTTGCGGTTTTTATCGGGTCATGCTGATAATGAATCGGGCTTGCCGGACAGGCAAGATTGTATATCTGATCCACCTCCACATATAACGGCTCTGTAATATCATGACGGATAAATTCAAAATAAGGATTTGTCATTAAATGCCTGATATTGTCTTTATTTCCTGTAAACAGATTGTCCACGCAGATAACATCGTTTCCCTCTGCCAATAATCTTTCACATAAATGGGAACCTAAAAATCCGGCCCCTCCCGTTACCAATACTCTGTTCATATTCTACACCGTTTCACCGGGAATGTGTCTGCTCTTCCCGGCTCATTCCTTCCTTAAAGAAAAACTATAAATTCAATATTTGTATCTTATCAATTCTACAGCATAATGTCAATTTTTCTCCCTGCCTATTTGCTTATTTTATCATTTCATTATATAATTTGTGTTACATTATTCAATAATAATCCATGAAAGGATTTCATGTATGAGTTTTTTATCACTTCACTTTGCAGCAATGGTAGCTGTATTGTTTGTTTTATATTATAAATTACCTAAACGTTTCCAGCCGGTTTTGCTGCTTTCAGGAAGCCTTTATTTTTATTACTGCTGTTCCGGTCTGCTGCTGTTTGTCATGGCAGGAACTTCTTTTGCCGCTTTTTGCTGTGGAAAGTTTCTCTATCATAATAGACACAAAACGTCCCCAAAAAGTTCTGCCGTCCATCATACCGGCCAGAAACTCATTTGCGGGTTCGCTGTTCTTCTGCTGTTGTCTCCCTTAATTTTATTAAAATACAGCGGCTTTTTACTCCGTGCGTTTTCAAACAACCAGGGGCTGACAGGGCAACTGTTGATTTGTTTCCTTTCCATAGGTCTGCCTATCGGAATTTCTTTTTATACTTTACAGTTGATTGCCTACATCATGGATATCTACCGTGGGAAATACGCTCCCGAAAACAATTTTTTCCGTTTTCTTCTGTTTACAAGCTTTTTCCCACAGATTCTGCAGGGCCCGATTCCCCGCTTTGATGTTTTAAAGGAATCACTGTTTACATCTCATGATTTTGAAGAAAAAACCGTTACCGCCGGATTTATGAAGCTTCTTTGCGGTCTGTTTTTAAAGCTGATGATTGCCGACAAGGCAGCCCTCTTTGTGGATGCGGTATTCAACACGGAAGAACACTTTGCCGGAGCAATTTATCTGACTGCCGGTATTCTATATAGTTTTCAGCTGTATGCGGACTTTTTCTCCTGTGTTCTTCTGGCGCAAGGAACCGCACTTTTGTTTGGCATCCGGCTTGCCGAAAACTTTGCACAGCCATATTTTGCTACCTCTATTAAGGATTTCTGGCGGCGTTGGCATATTTCCTTAAGCAGCTGGCTGCGGGATTATATATATATTCCCTTGGGTGGCAACCGGAAAGGGGCGCTTCGTACCGACTTCAATCTGCTCGCCACCTTCCTTGTAAGTGGCATTTGGCATGGCTCCGGTTTCAAATATTTATTCTGGGGTATGATGCACGGTGGCTTCCAAATCGCAGGGAAATACACGCTTTCGATAAGGAACCGCTTTTTTTCGGCAATCAAATTTCCGACACATATCAGGCAGGTACTCCAACAGGTTGTTACCTTTTTCCTTGTCATGACTGCGTGGATTATTTTTCGTGCCAATTCCCTGAGGGATGGCCTGTCTGCACTATATTCCGTCGTTTTTGATTTCCGGTTAAGCAGTTTATTTATTTCCTTTGAATCGTTCGGACTTTCCTTGCCGGAATTAGTTGTGCTGTTACTCTCTCTTGTGATTCTGTATCTTTACGATTACTTTGCGGAGCACGGCAAACCGCTTACCGAAAGCTTAACTGCTTTACATCCTGTAAAACAGTTTACGGCTGCACTTATTCTGCTTTTGCTCATTGCCGTATTCGGTACCTATGGCTTCGGTTATGACGCAAATGCATTTATTTACGGAGGCTTTTAATGATGAAAAACACAATGAAAAATCCGAAATCCTCAAACGGAATTTTTCCCTTCGGCTGTCGTATTACGGCACTCCTTTTGGTGCTTCTTACACTACTTTTTGTCCTGACGCCGGTTTTTATTCCTAAGTCTTATGGTGTCTGGGCAACGACAGCCGTTATGGATGGTTTTTATGAACTGGAAGAGGATTCCATTGAAGTGTTGTTTTTAGGCAGCAGCCAGATTATGACTGCCGTTTCTCCTATGCAGCTTTACGAAGAGACAGGAATCACCTCCTACAATCTCGGCACGGAGCAGCAAAATCTTGTTACCTCTTATTTTCTCTTAAAAGAAGCCTTGCAATATCAAAAACCAAAGGTCGTGGTTTTAGATGTTTTTTTTCTGTACCCTTATTATAGCGACTCGGCATTGAATTCCAAAGAAGAATTCGTCCGCAAGGCTTTTGACTATATGAAGTGGTCTCCGAACAAACTGGAAGCAGTCCGCACAATCTGCTCTTTGGACGACCGGCACGAACTGAAAAACTATTTCTTTCCGTTTTTGCGCTTTCATTCCCGTTGGAGCGATTTGTCCCTCTCTGACTTTACTTATCTGTTTCGTGATAAAGCCAATCCTCTTAAGGGTTTCTCCATTGCTACCGAAAAAGAAGCCTTGGATTTCCAAGGCTTCACGTTCACAGATTCCACAAAAGCAGCCGCTCCTCTAGAAACTATGGAACAATATTTTGAAAAAATTGTTTCCCTATGCGAAGAAAACAACATTTCCTTAGTATTAATTAAAACTCCACGCGGCAACGGAAGCTTTGGCGAAGACTACCACAATGGTATTCAGACCCTTGCGGACAAACACGCGCTGCCCTTCCTTGATTTTAATGAAAAATCATTGTTTGACGAAATTGCATTTGATGCCTCAGCGGATTATTTAGATGTCTCTCACGTCAACTACTACGGTGCCGAAAAAATCACCGCTTATTTGTCTGCTTATCTGAATGCTGCTTTCCCTTTGGAAGACCGCCGCAGCACTCCGGCTTACAGCAGCTGGCAAAATGACCTGCAACTATATTTGGAAATTATCCCCAAGTAACTACTCTATATCATACCAGCTTTCTTCCGTTCCATGTCCGGTATAGAGCATGATGACTACATCCGGTTTACTTTCTTCAATATACGCCCGAATACTGCCGCTAAATTTTTCCGGGGTAATCGCATCCAAATACTCATATTCCATGGATAAATAGGGAATCACCATTGCTGCAAAGGACTCTCTTAAAATCAGCACCTTCTTTCCCTTGTTCGGTACCCATCCCATCTGATTCTCCAGTTGCAGCAGTGCCGGCTTTAAATACAAAAACGCTCCATAGGCATTAACATAATATTTACTCTTCCGTAAAACATTATAATCAATCATAACATCCGCAAAGGTTCCCTGCGTAGGGATTCCATCCAATGTAGAAATTTCCAGATTGTAGCTTGTCTCAAACTCCGGTATCAGCAAATCCATATTTTCTTTTTTCAGATTTGCCATTGTCACTGTATAACCATCACATCCCATATACCAGTTTTCCAGTGACATCACGTCATAATTATCCGGTTGTAAATACTCCTTGTCAAAAAGCATCCCATAATTTTGTTCCAGATAACGGGAAATCTCTGTTGCCGCCCACAAGCCTCCATATACATTCCAGTGCGTATCCCCTTTAAAAAACAGCTCATAGAAATCCATATTCTGCTCATAAATCGAATCTCTCAAATCCAGACAATCTACTTTGTTATTCTCCAGCTTTTCTATCAGGCTGTCGGCAATCAGATTGCTTTCATTTTCCCCATATTTTTCTATATATTCCACATCATATTTATTTTCCTTTACAGGCGCCTGTACATAAATAAACGGAATGTCCTTTTCCTTTAAAAATTCATCCAGATTCGTGATTTTCCCGGCAATATTCCAAATTGCTTCCTCATCCGTGGTTACGTCCTTTTTAAAAGGCGATCGTATAATCACTCCGCCGTTTTCCGAATAGATGTAAATATTTTCCTCATCCACCATACGATTTCCCGTCACTCTGTCAACACTGCCGCTGATTGCCTGGAGCGGAATCCCAAAAGGAAGAAAATCACAGGTATAATTTTCTATGGTTGTCTGCATTGCAGAATATTTTTCGAGAAATGCCTTTCCCTTACTTTCTGCTTTTTCCAGAATCCCTTCCCCTTGTTCCGACACCGGCATACTCTCATCCTCCGGTTGTAAACTCCGGCCCGCCTGCTCCCATGTGTGGGGATACCGACTCGCCCAGTCTACACCAACTTCCGTATAGCTGTTGCCCCATCCTGTCACGCATAAATCCGTAATCCAGTTTTTTATCCCTTTACGGTCAATCAGAATATTCTTTATCAAAAACTGGGCTATCACCATAATGCTCATCGATACAATCAGTGTGCAGAAAAAGACTGTCGATATATAGGGAATTCCCTTTTTTATCTTTGCCATACATACCTCACTCCCTACTTATAGTGCTAAAAGTTAAAATATACAAACGGATTGTATGTACCTCTGAGAAGATAACTGATACTTACTAACAAAATCGCAATCTGCAAAAGTTCTTTTCCCAGCTGACACAATGTATTTTCTCCAAAACGCTCCTGTAATTTCTTCGTCCACGGCATACATCCGATAACCGAAACAAGAAGCCAAACTTTGAAATTTCCCATATAGAAAAGAAATACCTCGTCCATTCCTCCTGCTGCTCCGATTCCGAACATGTTCCCCAAATACTGTCCCGCTGCACCGATACTGTCTGCCCGGAAAATCACCCAACACACCATCACCATAAGCAAGGTATAAATATGCGCCGGTATTTTTCCGATTTTTTGTACAAATCCGGTATACTTTTCCAAGAACAGCAGTACAAAATAAACCATTCCCCAAAGCACAAATGTCCAATTCGCACCATGCCAGATACCCGTAAGCAGCCAGACAAGAAACATATTCCGTATATGTTTTCCTTTACCAGTCCGGTTGCCGCCGAGGGGAATATACACATAATCCCGAAACCAACGGCTTAAAGAAATATGCCATCTTCTCCAAAACTCCGTTATACTGCCGGAAATGTAGGGATAATTAAAATTCTCCGAAAAATGAAATCCGAACAATCGACCCAAACCGATTGCCATATCGGAATAGCCGGAAAAATCAAAGTAAATCTGCAAGGTATAGGCTAAAATACCAAGCCATGCCATTCCTACAGACAACGCACCTTCTCCCGAAAGTGCAAAAGCCTTATCCGCAATTGCTGCAAGCTGATTGGAAAGAATGACCTTTTTCCCCAATCCGAAAATGAACCGTCCAATCCCCTGCGTGAAATCTTCCTTCGTCTCTTTCCTGTTATCCAGCTCATCCGCTATCGTATCATACCGCACAATCGGTCCCGCAATCAGTTGGGGAAACATGGAAATATAGAGCGCCAAATCAAGCAGTCTCTTCTGCGCTGCTGTCTTCCCGTAATACACATCAAAAATGTAAGATAAAATCTGGAATGTAAAAAAGGAGATTCCAATCGGAAGTGCAATCTCCCGTATCAACAGTGAATCTCCGAAAAATAACCGATTCACGTTCTGCATAAAAAACGTCAGATATTTAAAAATAAATAACAGCCCAATATCAAAAGCTGTTATTCCTATCATTGTCCACTTCTTTCTTTTTCCTGCAGCACTCTCTATTTTTTTGCCCGCTATCCAGTTAAACAGCACGGACAACAGCATAACAAATACAAAAACCGGTTCTCCCCACGCATAAAAAAACAAGCTTGCCAGCAAAAGAACCATATTACGATACTTTCTGTTTTTGGTAAACGGAAGATAATAAAATATCAGTACCATTGGCAAAAACAAAAAAAGAAAAACTGTTGATGAAAATAGCATCCCCGGATGCCCTCCTTATTTCGCTTTCGTAAGATTTATCAGTAGCTCTGCCGCTTCCCGGACAGCACCGTCTCCGCCCTTTCTTTCTGTCACATAATCTGCCGCAAGCTTCGCTTCATTCATGGCATCTGCCACACTAAAGCTAAGCCCCACCGCTTTTAAAACCTCCACATCATTGATATCATCACCCACATAGGCAACGTTCTTCAAGTCACAGCCGTATTTACGGCAAATTCCTTTTACGACCTCAAGCTTATTTGCAATGCCGCAGTGAACCTCCTGCATTTTTAACTTTGCTGCTCTACGGCGCACCATTTCCACATCTTCTCCGGTCACGATACCGATGATGATACCTTTTTCCCGCAGAAGCCGAAAACCCATACCGTCCTTGGCGTTGAATTTTTTCATTTCATCGCCCTTTTCCGTATAATACATACCGCCATCTGTCAGACAACCGTCACTGTCTGTAAGGAAAATCTTAATTTGTGCAGCCTTTTTTTGCAGTTCGCTCGGTTTCTTTGTCACAGAATCCTCTTCCGGCACCATGCCGTTCTTTTTCATCAGGGCTTCAATAATCAGCCAGTCGCTTGGCTCATCAATTTCAAAAAAGGTATCCTCATGCATTTCCACAGCTTTCATTCTGCCGGATACACGATTCCCGCTTTTTAACAAATCTTCCCTGCGGGTAATATAAAAAGCACCGTTCTCTACAAGATAACCGTCAAACTCCTGCCTTCTCGGACGATGGAACACATCATAATTCGTAGGCCTTACATAGCCGTTTTCATCCGCTGCCCAGTGAAACCGCTTCTGTCTGACAACCGACAGTACACTGTCCGTATCCGGCTCCTCAAACAAAGCAAATCCCTTGTCCAAATCCGCCCCTGTAAGCATCGGTGAGGTTGCCTGAATCAGTACAATATTATCAAATTCCCGTTGCTTTGCAAATTCCAGCATTGCCGATTCGGTGGATGCCGTATCGGAGGCAGATTCCGCACTTCTACCAATAACCTCTGCCTTTTCCAGTGCAAAGGATTCTACTGCTTCTTTGATTTTATCACTGTCCGTTGCCACATATACTTTATCAATCTTTTCACAGTCACAGGCAGCCTTTACTGTCCAATAGACTAACGGTTTCCCACACATGGGGCGTATGTTTTTCAGTGGGATGGATTTGCTTCCCCCTCTGACCGGAATAAATGCTACGTTCATCTTTCTGACCTCGGTTCCTTTTACTATCCAAAGAGTTTACTGTCTCTAATGCTTCCGATATTTCAATTTGTCTCTCTGCACCTGTTCAATCGGCAGGATTTCCCGTTCCTTATAGGTTAATGCCTTATAGGTGGAATTTAAGTTTCTTACCAGCTTACGCACGCCATCCGGCTCCAAAGATGCCGCATGGTCTGTCCCCTTCCAAGTTCTGTCCAAGGTATAGTGTCTTTCCACCACGGATGCACCCAGTGTATAAGCAGCCACATCAACAGCAATCCCAAGATGGTGTCCCGAAAAGCCGATTTTCTTAACAATATCTCCGTAAGCTTCTTTTATACGCTTAATCTCTAACAGGCACACATCCTCGAAAGGGACCGGATAACCGGAGGTACAGTTAAAGATAACCAGATCTTTATTTCTTCCGTTCTTTACAAAAAGGTCAACCAAAGCCTTTTCCTCTTCATGGGTCGTCATACCGAGAGAAATCTGAATCTCGCCCTCATAATTATCACACAGCCACTGTAACATTTCATAATGATTGTTACAGGCAGACGGAATCTTAATAAATTCCGGATGTAAGGACGCGATTTCTTTTGCGGACGTTAAATCCCAGACCGATGTGGAATAGGTAATGCCGTATTCCTCACACCATTTTTTCAACTGGGCATGCTGTTCCACCGTAAACTCCAGATATTCTCTGTGCTCTCCATAGGTTTTTCCGTAAGAATTTGCCGGATTCGGATGGGGTGCATTGTACTGCTCCTCAGTCAAAAGTTCTCTATTGCACCTTTTTTGGAATTTAATGGCATCCGCTTTGCAAAATACAGCTGCCACTTCGATTAACTCTTTGGCAATATTCATATCGCCTTTATGATTGCAGCCGGCTTCGGCTATCACATATGGTTTTTCATAATTCATGCTGTTTTCCTCGTTTTCTTTCTTTGTTCACTATCTATTTTCAGAATCCTTCTTAAAACTAACTGTTACTCGTCTCATATTTTAGCAATAAACCTACACACTGTCAATGAAAGATAGGCTTTCCCTTTCAAACGCAAATCTGTATATTTATCCTTTCCAAAGCAAATCTTTTTTGCTATAATCTGCCTTATAAGTCTTTTTTTGAAGGGGCAGAAAAATGGAACCTATGTATCGCGTAGAAGATAAATTTTCCTGCGACGAACAGGCACTGGCAATGATACAGGCAAGATTGAAATCCGTTTTACGACCGGACAGCAATCAGAAAGCAGATGACGGTTACAAAATTTCCAGTGTCTATTTCGATGATTACTATGACACACATTTGCAGGATACTGAGGACGGAACAAGACTGCGGGAAAAATACCGTATCCGTATCTATAACGATTCTTTTCAAACCATAAAACTGGAAGTGAAATACAAAAGAGACAGCCGCGTTTTCAAAAAGGCAGAAAACATTACGGTTGAACAAATGAATTGTCTGCTTGCCGGACAGTGTATC
Source organism: uncultured Lachnospiraceae bacterium (assembly GCA_964449325.1). Lineage (GTDB taxonomy): Bacteria > Bacillota > Clostridia > Lachnospirales > Lachnospiraceae > RGIG3002. The sequence continues at coordinate 115,609 of CAYUYJ010000001.1, forward strand.
CCTGATGAGCATCCCTCTCTTAACAGTACTGTTACCTTATTTAATCTGGCAATTTCAGAAAGAGGGCTTCGACCTAAGGTTATCGTAGAATATGACAGGGCGGCCTATGTTTTTGATGCCGGAAATGTGCGGATTACTTTAGACAGAAATTTGCGTTCAAGCACCGATTTTGAGGGATTTGCTGCAGGCAACAGAGCGCATTACCGGACTGTTCCCGGATTCGACCGGGTACTGGAGGTCAAATATGATGAATTTTTACCCGGTTTTATCGCAAGAATTTTAGAAACCGGAAATATGAATCAGACAACCTATTCCAAATACCGGCTTTGCAGAGAAGCCGAACAGATAAACTAAAGGAGGACTAATATCATGTCTACAAAGGATGTTATTAAATCAAGTGTGTATGAAAATCTTACGGGTGGTGGGGACTTAACTGCTTCTTCCATTATTTTTATTCTGGCAGTAGCCGCCATTATCGGTATTTATATTTTTGCGGTATACAAATGTACAAGCAAATCCGGCTTTTATTCCCGTGACTTAAATATTACCATTGCCGGACTGCCGATTATCGTGGCCGCCATTATGATTGCCATGCAGTCAAATTTAATCGTTTCCCTCGGTATGGTAGGTGCTCTTTCCATTGTACGTTTCCGTAATGCAGTAAAAAACCCATTGGATTTATTGTATTTATTTTGGACAATCAGTGCGGGAATCATCTGCGGTGTAGGCTTAAAAGTACTTGCCGTTCTTCTTTGTGTCATTATGACCGTATTGATTCTGGCACTGCAATTATTACCGAATACCAAAGGTTTCTCGATTTTAATTCTCCGCACCAATGACGAAACAACAGACTGGGACAAAATTGACGAAATTCTGCACAACTACGGAAAAAATGTAAAAGAAAAATCTAACAGCTACCGTCACGGAGAAACGGAGGTCATCTATGAATTAAAAACCGCAAGAGAATCCGAACTTCTCAGCGCTTTGAGAGAGCATAAGGAGCTGCAGCAGATTAATTTCCTTGACCACGACGGAGAATATCGTATTTAGGAGGCAGTTATTTTGAAAAAAACATGGCAGTTACTCTGTATCCTTGTATTGTTTATTCTGTTTGGCTGTTTTCTCTTTTCTGACCGGAATCGCAATGTGCAATTACATACAGACGAAAATCATTCGCTTGTTCTTTCCTTAAAAGCAAATGACGGTAACAGGATACTCTATCCATGGTTTGATGAAAGCAGCGGGATTACTTATTTCTTTCTTCCCTCCTTTGTACAGGACAACCGCATTTACTGTGATTACTTAAAGGATGAGCTCCTTACGATAGACGGTGATTTTCTCTCCAAACGGACTGGCTTTACCTGGGAACCTGAGACCTCCTACTCCATTGAGTGTGACGGACAGGAATATGACGTTGTTTTTATGAAATCCGCTAATCTCCCTTCCCTTTTCCTTGAGACGGAAAGCGGAAGCATGGAAGCTGTCAATGCAGACAAGGAGTATGAAGAGCCCGGTTCTGTCAGTCTGGTGAACACCACCGGCAATGCAGAGTATCAGGGTAAACTGAAACGCATCTCCGCAAGAGGGAATTCCACCTTTGCTACTGATAAAAAGGCATATACGTTTACTTTGGACAAAGCATCTCCCCTGTGTGGTCTGGAAGCAGGAAAGAAATGGAATCTGCTTGCTTTGTATTATGAATATGACAAAATACACACCAAGCTCATTTATGAAATGGCTGACTATTTAGGACTGGAATATACTCCCGGCTGCACCTGGGTGGACTTGTACTGTAATGGTGAATATCAGGGACTGTATTTACTGACAGAAGCGGTTACGGTAGCTGATGGCAGAGTGGAAATCCATGATTTGGATAAGGAAAATGAAAAAAGCGAAAATCCCGCAAACATTTCCGGTGGTTATCTGATAGAACGGGAAGAAACTGAACGGCTGGAGCCTGCGGAGGCTTATTTTACCACCACACTCTGCGGCTATAACTTCGCACTGAAAAGCCCCAAAACTCCCACTGATGAAGAACTGGACTATATCAGCAGCTATATCCAGAACATAGAAAATATGCTGGTAGAGGGTGATACCGGATATAAGGATTATCTGGATTTAGATTCCTTTGCCAAACAGTTTCTCATTGATAAAATTGTATTAAATCCGGATGCCATGCGGATGAGCGCCTTTTATTACAAGGACCGGAACAGCGATATTTTGAAAGCAGGGCCTCTTTGGGATTATGACCGGGCAATGGGAACCTCTTTACCGGATTACACGGCTTCCCTTGAAGCTTTTCCGGACAGTATGAATGGCTGGTATATGCCTTTATATGGGGACGAGGAGTTTTATGATAAGCTCCTTTCCTATTACGAGCAGCTCCTGCCCTTTTTAGAGGATATGTTGGAAAACAAAATTGATGCGTATTCCCAAATGCTTCATGACTCCATTGCCATGGATACCACAAGACGACCTTTGGCTACCGTACAATGTGATTCCATGAGCTATATGGAACAGGAAAGCTACATCAAGTATTTAAAATATTTTCTCGCTAACCGTCTGAACTATTTAAATGAGACTTGGAATATCCCTTATTCCGATTTTGCACTTCCTTCCTCTACAGGCGATATGCATACCATTCGTTTTTTTGCGGAGGATGGCACTTTATTGGAAACCCGTTCGGTAACGGATGGAGAATGTATGACCGATTTGCCGGCACTGGATGCGGAAAACTATTCCGGCTGGCAGTTTTATCAGACCGGGAAGCTATACCACACGATGAATCCCATTTATGAGGATATGGATTTTTACGCGAAGCAGAAATTTAACAGTCCGGAAGAGTATATGGCATATAAGCTGAATCAGATAAAAGCTGAAGCTTCTTTGGAAAATTATTTGAAACTGCTTCAGGATACGGATTTAAGTATCTGTATTTATTTTCCTGTCGGTTCTGAACTGCTGCGGGACGAAGATATGCTTACGGCTCTGGAAGCCGTTTCTGCCTGTCAGACACCGGAAAAATTAAGAGCTGCTGCGGATTCCGGCAAGGATTATTTCCTGCTTGTGGACAACGGCTGGCAAAGTATCTGGGAAAGCTTGGACGGCGAAGCGTTAGGAGAACTCAGTACAACCTTTGGGGCTGTAAACTACGAGACCTCTGAGGACGGGAAGCGACACTTGTATATTCAAGGTGGAGAAGCGGATTATCTGGCTTTGGGAGAAGATAATACAGAAAATAAAACGGCTGTGCAATTTGTTGTCGTGAACAGATTGACCGGCAGCATCGAGGATGTGGCGGCGTTCACCGTATCCGAACGAAAAAACAGGGAGTAAAAACTCCCTGTTTTTTCGTTATTTCGCTTCCAGACCGCCTTTATAATAATCCGTCTGCAGCAACTCTTCCACTGCTACCTCTTTGTCAATGTATTCAAGCGCCTCGCCGTTCAGTTTTTTTAAAGACTCGCCTGCCATATAGTCGGTATCCATCTTCCAAATATATTCCGTCATCTTTGTTGCAAAACTGTCCTTTTCCACTTCTTTTCGCCGGTTCTGACATGTAAATATCAGCTTTGCCTTCTCCTTCTGTTCTTCCGTTAAAGGTTCAACATTCTGAATATTCGCAAGGGTCTGTTCATACTTCTCTTTCGTAAATGCATCTACCGTATAACCAAAGCCTGAATATACCGCTTTTCCCGCTAATACAACCGGAATTCCGAGACAACTGTACTCACAACCCACTGTTCCGTAAATCGTAATAACTACATCCGCAAGCTGCCCTACCAAAGCACTGTTATATTCATCCGGGAAAAGGAATAAATTATCGCTTTTATATTTTTCGTATAGCCCCTCTACAACGCCGCCCTCTCCATATTTCATGGCTGCAATAGGATGTACTTTGATAATCCAATTGGCATTGTCTTTATCCCGTACAAATTTCATGGTTTCTTCCACCCATGTATAGGTATCCTCATAGGCCTGCTCACTGCAGCGGTGTGCACTTTCGGACAAAGTATGGCAGCATACCACTACATTTTTCCTGCCTCGGTGCAACCCCATTTTCTCTGCCAATTCTTCTCTGTCAGCCTCTTTCTTGCCGATAAATGCCGCCTTACTGTCGCGCACATCTCCGTTCTTTGCCTGAAAACGGTCACTTAACAGCTTATCTGCCGCCGCCACATATTCTTTTTTCTCTTCCTTACTTAATGAATGAATGATATCGTTTAAAATCTGACGTTCAAAATCCGGCCAGTAAATTTCCCCGTTTTCCATGGCAGGATGCAGTTGTGTTCCGTTCAGTTCGCATTTACAGATTTTTGCTCCTCTGTTTTTGAGCAGCGTAACAATCATGCCTTCATCATATACCAAATCATCAAAGAAATAATATTTAGGGCTGTATCGTCTGCACAACTTATCCAGTGTATGCAATGTCCAAAAACCCGTCCACACTTTTTTTATACAGACTTTGTTTCTTGCCCTGCGAACAGTATAAATATCCTGATTTGTACGAATGACCGTATCAAACATGAAATGTCCCGTCTCTAAACCTTTGTATTTCATTTCTGACATTTTCTTTCCGGTTCCGCCAAACAGGAAAAAGCCCAAGGCACGGCATATTCCGTACAGACAGCCCAAAAAATCTCCGAACATTTCCTGTTTAAGCGAAACGTAGTCCATACCGTATGAAGCGTAAAACCGTACTAACTGCTCATTGTATTCCCAATCAATTACAATCGGTTTATAGCCGTATCTTTCTTCTAACCCTTTGGCATAGAGCATCTTAGGCTGTAACCAGGGAATCCATTTCTCTACCATAAATAATCCGATAAAAATGCAACCCTTACTGTCTTTTTCACTTTTTTCTCCATCGCCGGATACCTTCCAGCGTTTTGCATTCCTTTCACAAAATGTATTTAAAATCTGTTCATCTATTTCAAATTTTCCGGCAAGCTTGCCTTGTATTTTCTGTTTTATTTTTCCTAAAATCATTTTAAACCAAACCTTTTCGTTTTCTTACTAAAAGCTGCATATTCGCTTTCCCGTCACATGGAACAACACCCGGCTCATCCATCCGACAAGCCGTTTCATACCCATTTTCCCTGTTTTCTCTGCTTTTTCGTACACTTTATAAACCAACTTGCACCATGCTGTATTCGCACGGCTGATGCCAAGCTCTTTCTGCATCAGATAAATTTCTTTTTTCCTTGAAGCATTGTCAAGCCCTGTCTTATTATCCTCATACATGCGATAGACAGCAAAACATTCGGGCAAAAAAGTGAAGGTATATTTCTGTTGCAGACCAATAAAAAATTTCCAGTCAAATACATAATGATATTTCGTATCCAGAAGCAAGCCCTCTTCCCTTCTCCAGAAAACCGCAGGTTGCAAAATATAATACCATCTCGAGAGTACCCACTGTTTCACGCCACGGTCACAGGGAATCGGCTCTGTGAAATTTCCCTCTTTATCACAATATATACCGTCGCCTACCAGCACTTTGGTACTGCTGTCCGCTTCAAAGGCTTTGCATACTTTTTCAAAAACCTTATCTGAATAATAAAAATCATCCGAATTAATCCAACAGACAATCTCTCCGGTAGCCCGTGCAAACCCTTTATTGATAGCTTCTGCCTGTCCTTTATCCGGTTCACGGACATACACGATATACGGATACCTCTCCCTATATTTTGCCACGATTTCTTCCGTTCCATCGTCGGAACAATTGTCAACAATAATATATTCTATATCCTGATGGGTCTGTGTTACCACGGACTGTATCGTTTTTTCGATAAACTCTGCCTGATTCCATGTCGGGGTAATTACCGTTATTTTCATCTCGTTTCCACAGCCTTTCCCTTATCTCCAATATGGGCCGTACTCTACCTTTGAGGCACTCTTCGGGGTTTCCTCTGCTTTCGGATAGGTCCAATTGTCATTATAGTACTTTGCAATGTCTTCCCGTATTTTATGCGTTGTACTGTTCGGTCCGGTTCCGTCCCACCGCTTTCCCATAATCCCGAAAAGTATCTGTAAAACACCACCCATATGAATTGCCTGTTTTCCGTCTTTTTTCATTTTTGCAGCCAACGGAAAACCGTATGCCCCACATCCTAAAAGTGCAATGTCATAATCCAGCTTTTTGATTTCACCGTACATAAATTCCAGTGCCTCAAACCAGTCTGCAAATCGTTCATCCTTCAAATCGCCCGTAGTCTGCAATGATTTATATGTCAAAAGTTCAAACTCAGGCAGAATATCCGTACCCACAAACAGCCTCTCTCTTACAGCATACTGCTCCCGCACCGATTCATCAAAGGGCGTGACTACCAGTACCTTTTTCCCTTTCAATGCCGCCGACCAAGGCTGCTCATAACGCCACGGTTCCATCACGTCAAAATTTTCAGCGCCCACTGACTGCTGTCCCATATATTTATTCATAAAATAGTTCTCCGCAAGCTGTCCGGAACAAGCCAGTATATCAACCTCTTTTACGGCTTCCTTCATTTCCTGTAAAAAACGTTCTCCCAGCATCAAATTATAGGGAAAAAATCCGGCACAATCATAAATCTGTCTCATAACAATCTCATATTTGTTCCGGTTGCCAAATTCATAAGCACGCATTGCCGCCAACTCAAAAAGTCCGAATCTTCCGGCAAAAAAAAGCTCACCGGAGCGGATTTTCTCTGCCATAATCCGGTTGGCTTCTTCCACAGGATATACGTTTCTGCGACTATATGGAATTTTATATATATTTTTGCATTTCTCTCTGAGTACATAATCCGTACCATACAAAAGCCAATCCAGTCTTTTCATCAAGACTCCTTCCGCCCTTGCGGACATTTCAAATTATCGTTTTACCTTTGCTTTTAAATTCTGTGCTAACTGATAAAATCCGGTAAAAAGCCTCGGTGTCGCAGCAAAACAGTGAAACATCACCCAATCCTTCGGTTTCAATGAAAAATTCCGGTTCTTCAATTCCTTCCGGAACCGCTCCATTACCTGCATTTGATATTGTTTCTTTTCCTCACCCGAAAGCTTCCTCGTAATCATCCAGTAATTTTTAAACATGCAGACTAAATAACGGATGTAAATATAATACACTAAATCCTCTACCTTTTTTTTATCGCCCTGCACCTTTTTAGCCCATTCCACACGGTCTTTATAGCAGTCAAAAATCGTCAGCCGCTTTACCGTCCATCCTTCCGTAATCAGACTGCCTTTTCTGTTCCGGTAAAAATACAGCGGCGCTCTGCAAAACACCATACCGCCCGCTTCCACCACGAAACGATGTGCCACCATCTGGTCTTCATGAAGCTTGATTTCTTCGGGAAAAGCAATTTTTTCCACCAAATCTCTCCGATACAGCTTTGACCATGCCACCAGTGTAATCAAACGGATATCCTTTGCCAGCTTCTGATTGTCTTTATCAATATTATAAAAGGCTTCCATCGTATCAAATTGATAAACCGTAAAATCGCTTTCTATTTCCTTCTCATATTCGCTAAAATTCTCCGGCACCTGTTCTATATCCGTCTGTACCAAAGCCGCATGATACTGCTCTGCCAGTTCGGTCAGTTTCAACAGTAAAAGAGGATGAATACAGTCATCACTGTCCATAAAAAAAACATAGTCCCCACAAGCTTCCTTTACGCCGGTATTGCGTGCATTGGAAAGTCCGCCGTTTTCCTTGTGAATTACCCGGAAACGACTGTCCTTCTTTACATATTCATCACAAATCGCAGGTGAACCGTCACCGGAACCATCATCTACAAGAATCGCTTCGAAATCCGTAAATTGTTGTGCCCTCACGGAATCCAGGCATAATCTCAAATATTTCTCCACATTATAGACGGGGATAACAATACTAACCTTCATGATTCTTATCCTTTCTGTTTCCCATTCATGGTAAAGGAAAGAGGAATCCACCCTTCCACCATAAATTCCTGATTCCAGATACTGTCCTCACGACACGGAATTACCACTTGTCTTTCCGGATTGGAGTTCAGATATGCTGCCCACCAGCTATAACTGGAATTGGAAATAATCTGATGCTTTCCTGCCGTCAAAAGCCGGAAATCCTCAACCCCTTTATTCTCTGACTGATACACAGGATAATGTACCGGAAAAGGTGCTTTCTTCAGCGCTTCCCCGGCCCAGTCCAAATCCTCGGAAAAGCAGTAAAATTCCGGATTTTCCACTCTTTTTGCTATTTCCTCCATGGCCCGGATATAATAATCCGGCTGCAGTGCAATACCGATATCCACATAATCTCCGCGTCTGATATGAATCGTTACTGCATTGGCGCCTGCCTGTATTTCATCGTAAATGCTCTGCGCCTGCCCGGAAAGTTCGTCCTTAAACGTATACAGTTCTTTTATTTCTTCAGAAACTGTGCGAAACCATGACTCGTTTCCCCAATTCCCTTTTAAATAAATATCACCCATTATGTTTTTGCAAAATGCAATGGGATTGTCTATTCCTTTAAAATCCTCTTCCTGTAAAATTCCGGTCTTCAAACCAATACTTCTCCGAAACCGTATTTTATTTAGAATTGCCCTGTCCCAAATTTTCCTGTTTATAGGATAAGAAATCCTTTTTGCATAGGAAATATTCATTTTTAGGATATCCGGATTTCGAAAGAACCACTTTGCATCCTGAATTGCCGTATCAATACAAAGCTCGTCCTGTCTCTCCTTTGCCACCGCATAGCCGAAGGCATAAGAAAACAACTGGTTCCCGAATCCGCCGCTTAAATGTACAATAACCATTTTTACACACTCATCTTTCCTTTACTACTTTTCCTTTTTCTACTTTGTATACAATATCACAATTTTCTATGGTCGATAATCTGTGTGCAATCATAATCATGGTTTTGTTTCCATGCAGGCTGTCGATTGCTTTCATAACTTCCTTTTCCGTTTCATTATCCAATGCGGACGTAGCTTCATCAAACACCAGTATATCAGGATTACGGTACAATGCTCTCGCAATACCGATTCGCTGTCTTTGCCCTCCCGAAATACGCATTCCCCGCTCTCCTACTTCGGTGTCAACTCCGTTCTCCAGACCTTCCACAAAGCTCTTAAGCTGGGCTTCCTCCAAAGCCTTCCATACACGGCTTTCGTCAATCTCTTTTTCGGGAATTCCGAGGGCAATGTTACTTTTAATGGAGCCGTCCGTCAAGTAAATACTTTGGGGAATATAACCTATCTGCCGTCTCCAGCCTTCCATGTTGGTATTAATATTCTTTCCATCTACCAATACCGCACCCCGTACCGGAGATAACAATCCTAACACAAGATCTGCCGTGGTAGTCTTTCCGCCGCCGGATGCACCCACAAACGCCACGGATTTTCCCTTCGGAATTTCCAGATTGACATCATTCAATACATTCTTATCGCTGTTATCATATTTAAAATCCACATGAGAAAGCTCAATTTTATCATGAAACTCCAAGCTTTCCGTGTTGTTTTCCATATATGCTTCCTTCGTATCCAGTTCATTCGCTTCTTTTACATCATGATAAATCAAATCAATGGAAGCCCTGTGGTATACAATGGTATTCAGATACGCGTAAAGAGCATTAACGGCAGGTAACAATTTATATGCCGCTGCCACAAAACCGGCAAGCTGCGGCACAATGTCCGTATAATTGGGATTGTACATAATGTTCACTCCCAGATATGCCATAATCCCTACAATACAAACCATTTCAATCATGTACTTCGGAATCAGATTCACAAGACTATACTTCCTTGCAATATCTGTCTGCTCCTGATAGGTTTCCTTGTATTGTTTTATAAAAAATCCTTCATTATTCAGAATTTTAATCTCTTTAACCCCTTCAAAGGTCTGTTGAAGATACTTAATCAGAAACCCTGATAATTCCTGATTTCGTTTTCCGAAATACCGTGTTCTTCCCTGAACGACAAACAAAATCACCCCTGCGCAGAGTGCCAGTAAAACCACAACCAGCATGGTCATGACCCAGTTGGTAACCAGCAAGGTCACAAGCAGACAAATTGCTGTCAGCCCGTTAGATGCCACAAGAAGGCAGTTCAGTACAATTTCATAGAGCTGTGCCGTATCGGAATTCACACTTCTTATCAGTTCCGAAGTATTTTTCTTCAGGAAAAAGGCATAGGGCTGTTTTAAATAGGACTCCATCAGCTTTACTGCCATCTGCTTCTTAATTACCGCAGAAAACTGGTATAATCTGCTGTACATCCATGATAAGTAAAGGTTCTTTAAAATATATATAGCGATTGTTGCTGCTATCATCACGAGCATAATCTTTCCACGAGTCTCATATCCGGTGATATTCATCACGATTCTGCACCAGAAATTATCCTGATAATTGGCATCAATCGCAAGGTTTACCACGGGCATTATTACTGCAACCCCTAAAAGCTCCGCTACGGACCCTATGATAATCAATATCAGAATCCCGAATACTCCGAGCTTCATCTTTCTATCCATTAAATAATTTAATTTCTTTATTGTACTCATAGCACTCTCCAGCTCTACACCACTTTCTTCAAACCAAACAGCTTGCGCTTCCACTTTCTTGCCCATTCCACAAGTGGCAGATGCTCCATTTTTTCCCACTTGCCAATCCGGTATTCATAAAACTGCCCCCACATGGTAAGCTTCGCATTCCTGCGGATTGCCTTGTCCGGCTTCTGCTTTACAATGGACAGCAAAAAGTTCTCTAAATAGGAAGGCTCCAGCATTTCCTTAATCGGACTGTCCGGTAGAAGAATAGGTTCTTTTGCCATTCGCAGATAGGCTTCCCTGTTTTCTTCCAACTCTCGAATTTTGGCAATTACCTGTTCGCAATCTTCTTTTCCTTTACAGTAAATAAATGCTTTTTCGTTGAAATCCTTTGTAATATACGGATCTCCGTAATAAATCGGAATCGTCCCCGCTGCCCATGCATCCAGAATTTTCTCCGTGGTATAACCGGGAAAACTGGTATTTTCAAAAGCAAGACTGAAACGATATTTCTCCTGAAAAGCACGCTTGTCCGGCACCGGCTTACCGTCCGGCAGGTTATTCCGGAATCTGCCGCCCGAATCCACCTGCTTGTATTCGCTGATTTTGTCAAAATACCAGTTTCTTAAATCATCCACACCACCACCGGAGGATACCACAAAACTGCAAAACCCTTTCCGGTTCAGGAAATCCTCGTCCGGTCTGTCCTGCTTTGCAAGTGCAAGTCTCACATTTTCTTCATTCATCAGACAGAACGGATATCTTAAATACCGATCTTCAAAACAAATATGGTCAAACCCAATCGCATAATCATATAAATTAAAATCAGGACAGAAAGCTTCCCCTACATACAAAATCCGCGGACACGTATATTTTAAAAACTGATGTCCGAAGGTAGAACAAAATACAAAATCCGGTTCTTTATCCGTGATTTCCACCTCATAATATTTTCTCAATATTTTGGTAAATATATAGTTTTCCGGTTCCATACCCTTCCAGAAATCAACATAAGCAATTTTAAGCTTTTCCATTCCGTATCTCCAATAATTTCTTTATTTCCGCCTTCTGCTCTCCGGTAAGCAGCTGCTCTTCATCCACCACAATCCAATCCGAGCTATCCGGATAACCGTGCCAGAAATGTGCCGGACATACCTTGATTCCGTCAGACAACAGTGCCGGCTTATAGGAAAAAGAACTTTTACTCGTAAGCAGCATGTCCGCTTTAACCATGTGCAAAAAAGATTCCTTTGCCGACATCTTAAGGCAATAAACCATATTCGGTATATCCTTCAGTTCCGGGAAGTCCTCTTCCGTTCCCTGTGAAAACAAATAAATTTTATACTTCTGTTCTGCCGGAATCAGTGTCACAATTTCCCTGAGAAGCTTTGCATAATACTCTGTGGAAAGCCATCTCTTGGTAAGTCCGGGGGCTTTCGTCTCCTGCCCTATCACAATATCTCCTCTGCGGATATGTACCGCAATATTCAGATACTCCGACTCATAAATCAACTGCTCTTCTTTTCTTGCAGGCGCACTGCGGAATTTCTCTTTTATGTGTTCCATGGCCCCATATTGCTTTTCATAAAACTGATCCAACTCCAAAAAAAAGACGACTCTCTTTCCACCATAAGAGTCTATTATCTTTTGAATCAGCTGCATATCCTCTTTGGATTTCTCATCAAAATAAGGAAGCTTGCGCTTTTTATAACCCTGATTTAACAGCTCTTTCGCTGTAATCTCCCCTTCGCCAAAGCCTAAAAAACTGTCCCATGCCGGATTGGAAAAGGGGGAATAGGCATAACGAACACCAAACTTCTGCGCGAACCAATAGCCGGAATTCCAGTTTCCCATCTGATGTCCGATTCCGGCACCGCGGTTCGGTTCCTGCGTCAGATACAACGTACTCTTATCTCCTGAGTCTGCACTCGTCTTATTCTTTTTAAGCCGATAATGCCGGTAGGAACGAAAAAGATAGAGACTCCATCGCCCCGGATGCAGTCTGTGCCAAAACAGAAAGTGCAGTTTTCGATATATTTTATCTGGTATTAAGGTTATCTTTTTCATTCTACACACCTTTATTTATTTGCAACATTTATATAATAGTTTATCACATATCCACTAAAGTAAAAAGGAAAATGTTTTCATCCCCTCATAAAAATGATACAATCAAGTAGAATAAAAGAAAAAGGAAGATAAAAATGGCAGAAAAAGAGAGCTTAAATATTTTAATTGTCCACAACAGATACCAATTTGCAGGCGGTGAAGACACCGTTGTCAGACAGGATGCCGCCTTGCTTGAAGAACACGGACATCGTGTATCCTTTTATACAAGAAACAATGATGAGCTGAAATCCTTCACCAAAATGCAAAAGCTTTTTCTGCCTTTTACTACGGTTTTTTCCTTGAAATCCTACCGGGAAATCCGAAAGGCAATCCAGAAAAACCAGATTGATATTGTCCATGTACACAATACCTTACCGCTCATCAGCTATTCTGCTTACTACGCGGCAAAAAAGGAAGGCTGTAAATTAGTCCAGACGATTCACAACTTCCGGCTTGTCTGCCCCAATGCCCTGTTTTACCGTAACGGGCACATTTGCGAAGATTGCCTGAAAAAGGGGCTTTTCTGCAGTGTTAAGCACAGCTGCTATCGGGGTTCTAAGGCGCAGACTGCCATGGTGGCATTATCCCTAAAAATCCATCGTTTTCTGGGAACTTTCCGGAAACCGGATGCCTATATTGCTTTAACAGCTTTTAATAAAGAGAAGATTTCTTCGGTAGTAAATCCTGAAAAAATTTTTGTAAAACCAAATTACCTTGCGCTTTCAGAAAATCTTTGGGCAGACACCGCCCTTGCAGATGTGCCGCCCTCTTTCTCTTACTATATTTATGCTGCACGTTTGGAGCAGGTAAAAGGAGTCTTCGTGCTTTTGGAGGCTTTTTTAAAGCTCCCGAACGAAAAACTGCTCCTTTTAGGCACAGGACCGGACGAAGATAAAGTCAAGGCTTTTATCAAGAACCATCAAATGACAAATGTAAGCTGCCTCGGCTTTATGCCACATGATAAAACACTTGCTTATTTGAAAAATGCCAAGGCTTTGATTTTTCCTTCTCTTTGGTATGAAGGTTTCCCCATGACCGTTGTGGAAAGCCTTGCCTGCGGTACGCCGGTTATTGCAAGTGACACGCCAAATCTGACAGAGACCATCCGTTCCGGAAAAAATGGGTATACCTTCCACACCGGAAATGCAGAATCTCTTTACCATGCAGTACAGCATATATCTGCACTTTCCAAAGCAGAAACTTCAAAGCTTCGTGAGAATGCCCATGTAACTTATGAATCCCATTTCACGAAAGATATTATTTACAATAAAATGATGAACATATACAGAATACCATAGCCAAACGTTGTGAATTTCTATAGATTTCTGCATAAAATTTGCTGTATCGTAACTAACTTTTTTACGATACAGCAAACAATCTGATTGATTCTTTTCAGTGCAGCACCTTCTGCAACACTGCATTTATCACCCGTTTTATTCCATAAAACTTCTTCGTATAATGCTTCTCATATTCTTTATCCACGGTTACCTTATCGGCAAAAGTAATCGGGAACGAAAACTCCCCATACTCGGCTACTTCTCTGGAATTATCCTTAGTATGGGTAGCATCCTCCCTGCCGCATCCGATATTGTGAATCAGATTTCCTTTCGGTGTAATACCCACACCGTTGTTATTCAGAATCGTAAACACCCACTGCAAATCCCATGTATCCACCAGACCTGCGTGAATTTTATCCGCATCCCGCACAAACAACTTATACTGCAATTCGTTGGCAAACAGCGGGCGCAGCTTTCCTTCTTCCTTTACTTTCGGCCACTCTGTCATCTGAATATCATAATGCTTACTCCATGCCCGTCTCCAGGAAGCCCAACCCCAAATACTTGCGAAATGGGAAAATGCATAATCTCCTTTTATCCGGTATCCCGGCAAATCATTGGTTCCCGATACCATATAAACGGATTCGTCATCCTTATATTTTTCCAGCATTTCCTGCGCATAGCGGAAAAACTCCTGCTTCGGTACACAGTCATCCTCTAAAATAATTGCCATTTCCTCATGCTCAAACAACCATGTAATACCGCTTGCCACGCGTTTCTTACAGCCCATATTGCTTTCAGCGTAATTTTTAATCACGTCGCATTCCCAGTCAATATGCTCTTCCACATAGCTTCTTGTCTCAGCTACCTTTTTCTTTTCTTCTTCCCTTCCCTCTCTCGGTGCATCGGAAATAATATAAAGTCTTGGCGGTTTTGCCTGTCTGATTGCCTCAAATACTTCCTTTGTGGTATCAGGGCGGTTAAAAATAATCATTGCCACCGCTGTTTTCATCTGAAATTGTTCTTCCATGACTGTCCTCCGGTTTATTTCGCGCCTTTATGGAACAAAACGCTTGTAAAAGTCTTTAAAATCAGCTTGATATCCAAACCAAGTGACCAATTATCAATATATTCCAAATCGTATTTTACTACGTCGTCGAAGTCCGTTACTTCACTTCGCCCGTTTACCTGCCACATACCCGTGAGTCCGGGAGTAATGCTGAGCCTTCTTCTGTAATACATACTATACTGTTCAAATTCATCCTCGGTAGGCGGTCTGGTTCCCACCAAACTCATCTGTCCGATTAATATATTATAAAACTGCGGTGTTTCATCAATACTGGTTTTGCGGATAAATTTCCCTACTTTGGTGATCCGTGGATCATTCTCCATTTTAAACATTGGTCCGGAAAGTTCGTTCTGGGCTTCCAGCTCTTTTTTCCGCTCCTCTGCATCAATATACATGGAACGGAATTTATAGATTTTAAATCTTCTTCCGTTCTTTCCGATACGAATTTGAGAAAAGAACACCGGACCCGGAGACTCTATTTTGATTGCCAGTGCAACAAAAGGCGTAATCAGTGCAGTCAGTACAAGTCCGATAAACCCACCCACAATATCCATAAGCCGCTTGATAAACAGCCTCCGCACATCAAAATAATTCAAGGAATAGGAAACAACTGCATAACCCGCAAAATTTTCTATCATCCTTTCACTTCCGTCTTCCACTTCAATGAAATCCACGGCATAATGACACACTACACCCATACTTTCAAATGCCACAATCATTTCTTTTATCTGCTCGTGACTATAATCCGGCAGACTGATAAATACCTCGTCCAGTGTCATCTGCTTGCTGACATCATAAAGGCTCTCTGCATCAGCCACAACCGGAATCCCACCGATTGTCTCTCCGGTTTTCTTCACATCCATAAGTGCCACAGAGGTCACTTGGGAATTCCATGCCGCAGCCCCTTGCAGGTCACCGACAATCTTTTCTGCCTTCTCTACATTCGTAATTACCATTACTTTATTGCTGTTATTGCTTTTCCGATAATAAACCAACATATATTTTTTGAACAGGATATGAAAGGCATACGTAAGAATTACATTAATAACAGCAAAATAAGCAAAAATCAAGCGGGACAACAGGGCAATTTCCTTTGTAAAAAACATCACCATAACAAGCCCAATCATCAAAGTCACCGTGTATTTTACAATGGCCACCAGTTCCACATAGTAGCCTCTCGTGAAAAAGTCCCTGTTTCCTTCAATAAATACGCTGTAAAGTACACAAAACAGCATGAGGTACACATAGCCCATCTGATGAGTACCGCTGTCATAATTTTCTACTCTCGTAGCAGCATAAATAACCAGAGACATGGTATAAGCAATAACCAGTGCCACCATATCAATTACAAGCAGACTATACGTTTCTATCATTTTATTTTTACGCTTGATATTCTGCATTTTCTTCATCCTCCATGCTGCTGTTTCTCCTCATTTTCCCTGCCAAACATAGTATACCACACAGCCCCAAGAAAAAGCAGTATATAATTTCTTCCGAGAAACACGGAAACCACATGTGCCTCTATGAAGGTATAAGCCGAAAAAGCCATTATCACCAAAAATGCATCAAACAATTTCCGCTTATAGCAGTTCCAAATCAGCAGACAGACTGTTGTAATATACACAAGCCCCGGAACAATTCCATACCAGTAAAAAAGCTTCATATAGCCCATATCCATATAGCTTTGATTAGCCGGGTCTGAAAACAGACTCCAATATTGAATACCGCCTTCTGATTTTCCCCACTGGAATCTGCCGTTTATCCGAATGTCAATCTGCCGCAGAATCGGAATGTCCACACCGTATACCCCGATAAATACCGTAAACAGAACGAGAAAAACAACAAACAAAATGCTTAATATATATAGTAATTTTTTCTCTCTAAGTCGCTTTGCATACTGCAAAAACATCGCCAAAAATATAGCAGCCGCTGCCATCAGCATACCGGTTCTTGAATCCGTCAGCAAATACATCCCGAAATTCATCAGATGCAGCAGTACATACATATACCACTTCATCTTTTCCAGGTACAATGCCATACCTAATACCAACAACACAAAAAACATACAGTGCAATGCATTCGGGTGTCCCATTCCCAAACAATATCTGGTTTCCTCCACGCCACCGCCTCTGAAAAAGCCGGTCGCGGAAACCGTTCCGTAAATACCGGTCAATGCAAGTAATATAATCACTATACATCCCGACAAGGTTTCAAAGAATGTTACTTTTACTGCCGTTTTTATATCAATTCCTTTAAAAGCTGCCACAAAAGCTACTATCCGGACGATTTCCTCTCTTCCCGAAAAAACAAACGAAACCACCCCGAGGATTCCCATTAAAAAAATAACAATCCACTCTTTCCACGTATATTTGGTACAGAAAATTTTTACCGCAAACAAGAAAAAAGTAAAACGGAAAAACCACGTCTCATATGGTATGATATACTCACTTTTATCCAACAGTACGAACAGCATTTCCAAAACCAGTGCGGTATAAAAGAATGCCTGCCCTATTCTTGTCATCGTCTGTTCTGCTTTCGTCATCGTTCTTCCCTTCCGTCCATTTTGCTTTCACAGCACGCCTTTCAATTTAATATTCGGCCCATTCCTCCATGGGTACTCCCGAAATGGAACTTACCCCATAATAGCCTGCTGCCATAACATTTACCCAGTAATCGGAATCCTCCGCAAAATCCGTATCATATCCAAAGCTATACTTGGTTTCAAAACCTTCCTGAATCAACGGTACCGTAATGTCTGTCTTTCCTGCTGCCTTTTGCTCCAGAATATAGTCATCCCGCCTCTCGTAATCCCGGTAAATCCTTGCCGCATTGACCACCCCGGCCACATAGGAAAATACCATATACAAAAGCATCCCATAAATACAGCTCTGCTTTGCCGCCTTAATCACCGTCTCTTCTTCAGTAATCAGTACAAAACATTGCACACAGGCAAGCATCAGAAAGACTGCCGCGCCAAAATATGCACGCGCCACAGGTGTGGGTACCATGACAAGCACATAACAAATTGCCATTGCCACGACAAAATAAATGACAACGCTCTCCAGTTCCTTCCACGTCCGCTTCTGGACTTTGGCAAAAATAACGAGTACAAGTAAAATCAGTAAGAGAACAAATAAGTTCTCTTTGACGGCAAGCGTAATTTTGTAGGCTCTTGCAATATATTTTACAATCCCCCCATAGTTATCCTCTGTCAGGGCAGCTCTTGTCCAGTTTCCCGGCGAAGAGAACATAATACAAAATCCGGTTACCATTCCAACCGGTCCCGCATAGAGCCACGGCTTCAGTTTCTTCTTTTGGCAAAGCATGCTGCCAATCAAAAGCAATAACAGCAAAATCCCGCCACCGGACGTATTTTCATTGCACCAACCGCCAATGACACCGCAAAAGAAAAGTAAAATTCCCCAAAGCACCGTATGCTTCACTTTCTCCATCCTGCTCACGGCAAATTTAAACAATGTTACTGCTCCTAAAATATTCGTCGTTCCCCAAAGATAGTTACAGGAACCGGTCTCCCACAAAATGGTTTCCCCAAAGCTGATACTGAAAATCCACAAAAACATTTGAATCAAAATATAAACCGGAACATCATATTTTCTTTTTTTCTCTATATTGTAATAAATAAGCAGGGAAAGCCCTACAAAATTCAGGCTGTTACATATATTGAAAATCCATTTGTCTCCGCTTAAAAAGCATTTCAGAATAAAATGCGCCACATTTCTTCCGGTATGTTCCATATAGTGTTCATATTCACTGACCAGAATTCCCCACAGATTTCCCGCCTTTCTTGTTACTTCTGCATAAAAATAATCATCCGACATGGTTGGTGTAAGGAAATTCAAAACGAGAATCGCCAAAAAGGCTACCCCTACCGTAATATAAAAGAAATATTTTCTGTTCTCCTCTTTATTCATTAAAACTGCCCTGCTCCCTAAAAAATGTATCATAATCAAAATTCAGGTAAAACTGCCGCATAAATTCCATATGCGCCGCCTGATTTTCCCTTTTGATTTCATAGTTTCCCTGACTCATCTGCTCCAGAATATAAGAATTTATATCACTAATATAATGTTCTTTATCCCGGTAATTGTCAAGATTCGTAATCAGCCCCGTGTCCTCAAAAAAACTAAACAGCCGCACATTATCAAAGCTAAGGAGCATATCTGTCGCCATTTCTTCCGCCTCAAGCTGTGCCTGCATCGTGCCGTCAATCTCCAGAGAGTCCCAATACAAAATACTGTACGGGGAATAGTAAAAATAAAAGGTTGTGTCGGGATATTTTTCGAGAACGGGCAAAATGTTTAACCGGATGTTTTTCTCCACCCTCTCCCGTTCCTCCGCAGTCAGCCCTTCTGCCATTTCCGCTTTTTCTTCCGGGCGGTCATAGCTTTCCATAATCTTCTTAAAACCGTAGGAAGAGCCCCAAGCCGCGTATTCATCAAAGGTTGTAGCCGGAATTCCCGCCAATGTAAAGTAAAGATTGGTAAAGCATCCCTTGTACAAAATATCTTTATTCAACACATAAGCGGTATCATTAAACGGATTGTTATCATACAGATAATCCGGATAATCCTCATACTGTGTCCAGTCATGTTCCCTGTTCAAACCATTATAATCCAGACACATCAGCACGGTTTTACAGTTTTTGTTATAAGAAAGCGTCCTGTCCAAATTGTCTGCAAGCTCCTCAAAACCGGCTCCGGAGAACGGCTCCTTCACCGAACGGACACCGAAAAGCTTATCAAATTCACTTGTTTTGAAATTCTGAGTCATACTCGTTCCCGTAATCATTGCATCATAATCAAAATTTCTGGAAATTCCATCGTTGATATAGCGCTCTTCATAAAGCCGGTAGGAAAGTCCCGCAATCGGCTTATGATAATGAAAATACGGATCTATCACTACTACAAGAGAAACGATGCAAAGCAGGATTCCCACCTGTAGAAGACAAAAGCACCGAAACCATTTTTTTGCATTTTGCTGTTCTTTCAATCTATTCCTCCATACCTTTTCCGACATCCTTCATCGGACTAAAAATTCAGATATATAAATTCACTGATTTCCGATAAAGAAATAATACTCCATGTAAACAAAACCACAGTCCCCGTCAGGCGCAAACCATATTTCTTTGTTCCGTCAAAGGTAAGCTCTTCCGTTTTCTCTTTCGTATTTTTGAAAAACCATACTACTGCAAAGCATATTAACGTAAAAAGAAGCAGCGGCAGTGCCGGATATGCCTCAACCAGTCCGCCCAAACCGAAACGCTGCAAAAAACGCACCTCCGTCAGTTCGTTAAAATAATCGATAAACTTCTCACTGACCGGGCCAAAATTTCCTTCAAAAATCCGCATCACCAACACTCTTGCATGTGCCACGGAAGGCGAGCGGAACAATCCCCACAAAAAAATGGTAATAAAAAAGGTAACACCAATCCGTATGACCCTCGGAATTTTAGCAAGCCACTTTCCGATAAACCGCTCTACAATCAAAAACGCACCATTTATTGCTCCCCAGAGTACAAATGTCCAGTTTGCCCCATGCCAGAAGCCGCTGACAAGAAATACTATCATCGTGTTCAGGCAGGTACGAAGCATCCCTCTCCTGCTTCCTCCAAGCGGAATAAACACATACTTTGTAAAAAACCTGGTCAGTGTCATATGCCACCGTTCCCAGAATGCGGAAACCGATTCCGCTTTATAAGGAGAATTAAAGTTTATCGGCAGTTCCATATGAAGCATCTGTCCAATTCCGTATGCCATATCACAATACCCGCTGAAGTCAAAATAAATCTGAAAGGTATAAAAAAGTGCTCCCATGAATAAATAGGTGGAATCTCCTTTCCAAAGGTCAGTAAACACCATATTTACCATAGGCGCAAGGGTATCTGCCAGTAATACCTTCTTGGCAAGCCCTTTGGAAAATGCGTAAAACCCTCTGCATAAATGCACATAGGAAAGCTGCTTTCTTTCCTCATCCCGAAACTGCTCAATTACCTCGTCATACCGGGCTATCGGTCCCTGTATCATCAACGGGAAAAACAGGGAAAAAGCCACATATTCCGAGAACGGATAGGGCTTTGTTTTCTTCTGAAAACAGTCTATCACATAGGCAAGCTGACGGAACGTATAAAAGCTGATTCCTACCGGTAATGCCAGCTCCAGAAATGCAAAATCCGTTCCGCAGACCTTGTTGATATTTTCGATAAAAAAATCACAGTACTTAAAATAAAGCAAAAGTCCGATATTAAACAGCAGCGCAAAAGAAAAAAGAACCCTGCCTAAAGCTTTTGAAGTCTTTTCCATGCCGCATACCAAAAGCTGGTTGGCACATACGCTGACAACCAGTAGGACAAGATATTCCATTCCATAACGGCCGTAAAACCAAAGCGACATGGCAGTCAGAAAAAACATGCCCGCTTTCGGTTTCCCGAATTTATTGCTTGCATAGTATCCCAGCAAAAGGATAGGCAGAAACAATAAAATAAATTCATACGACTGAAAAGACATTGGTGCTCTCCTTTATTTTTTTCCTAAAATTCTTTTAACTCCCCGGCCGCATTTCCGAATAATTCTTCGTACCTTCGCATGAAAGTGCCGCCGTTGCTTTTCCTTCTCCGATTCCTCTTTCAAGATCAGATGCTCATACTCGTTCTGATGTTCCCGCAGATACTTCGGAAAGCTTTCATCAATTTCCACTTTAACAAATTTGGCTTCTCTTCCAAAAATATCTTCTCCGTCCTTGATTTTATCCTCCACTTCCGATAATACGGAACGGCTGTTATACTCCTGATGTGCTGCCGAAACAACCTTGTCTCTGACACGCTTTTTCATATCCGTCTCGCCGAAACCGCCCATATAGCCGAAATGCCAGCCGCCATCCGCAACCCGGATTCCGATTTCCTTCCACTGGGGATAACGCAGTTCACCAAAACGGATATTTTTTTCTTTCATCAGCTTATAGCTGCACATTTTTGTACCAATCCACTGCTTTTTTGCAATGCCCTCAAATTCTCCCGCATAGGACAGGAGATTTCCTGATACTTCTTCCATATTCAAATAGCAGTAAAAGAGTCGCTGTGCAAAATGATAGATTTTATCCTGCTGAAAATCCTTTAAGATCTCCTCGATTGCCTTTGGATTCGGAATCTCGTCCAAATCACTGAACAAAATAATGTCCTCATCTTTGCACCCATCCAAACCCCTTGTTCCGCCGTTTTTTTGATAAGTGTCCCTCACATGAGTATCCCCGGGGGGTGTATCCGAAACCACAACATGGATAATTCGGTCTTGAAACTCGGCAAACATTTCCTTATTTTCTTCATAGTACAAGGGCTTCGGCAGTCCCGAAAAGGTTTCCGTAGCCTCACTGATGACAAATTTATCCACATACGGAGAAAGGATGTTTAATCGTAATTTCAACAAATCCAGTTCATTAAAAAATTGAAAACAATCATATATCATGTTTTACCCCATTTCTACGCTGTTTTTCGCGCATATTCCCTTGTCTTTTCCTCAGTTTAAGCCTGCTTTGTCTGCCGCAGAATTCTCCTTTTCACACCTCTTGCCAGTCTGGAAAAATAAAACCAGCCATAAAAGCTCTTTGCCTTAAGGGTTGCAAAGAACAGGGCAGCTCCCGTCAGTTTTCGGTTTATTCTTCGGTATTCGGAGGAGGTTTTCTTATACTCTTTCAGTTCTTTTCTGCATTCCTCAGCACTGAACAGCCGTCCTTTTCTGTCCTGATAAGTAAATCCGGTATAAATATTCTGTTCCGATGCCCAGTAGCCGTTGGATACATTATGTCTTGCCCAGTATTTCGGTGCAATCACCGTCTTCACCGTATCACTGGTAAACACCGGAAAATAGGCAAAGGAAGAATTGGCAAGCAGGAGATATTTTGCATTCTTAATAATAGAATAATCCTTTGCCAAATCAAAATTGTATGCCGGAATTCCCGGAAGGATTTTCCCTGCCTCCCGCACATCGTTTGTAATAATCATAAATTCCATATCCGGATTTATCTTCTTCATGTTTTTCATACCGTGAATCCAGTATTTCTTTTTCAGATATAACTCCGGCGAACCTAAATAATCGGAACAGCGAAGGTGAATGATGCATAGATTATCCTTACTGTATTCCATACAGTCATATTCCGTTTTTACCTTCAACCACTGTTTAATTTCTTCTTTATGGTGAATGTAATAATCCTCTGCCTGCATATTACCCACTAACAAAGTGCCGTCCTTTACCTCTTTCATTTTCTCATCCGTTCCCGTCACATAACAGCCGTGTGTTAAATCATGCATGGAATTTCCGATAAAAAGGCGATCCTCCTTTTCCGCATAGGTACTTGTAAAATCCTCTCTTTTAGCCGGCTTTCCCATATCCAAATCCATAAAATAAAGTCCACAGTCACTATGAATGTTGTTGGCAAAGTATTCCGGTGTCAAAAGTCCGAAATCGTATCCCTTATCCTCTGCAATACAGCGCAGTGTCACATAGAAAAACAGCTGATTTCCAAGCCCTGCCCCTTCAAATATTTCTGTTCCTATCATGTAATATCCTCCAACTTTTCTGCCTTACTGTCTCAGATTTTCTTTTGCCATCCACTCCTGAAACATCAAAAGATACCAAATCTGAATCCGCCAGATATCTCTTTCCACAAAATCTTTCCAGATTTTTTCCACAACATCGGCATTTAAAATTCCCTGTGCTTCAATGGTTTTTCTGTCAAGCAGAGTTTCTGCCCATTCTTTCAGTCCCGGCTCCTTTAGCCATTTCATAATCGGAATGGAGAAGCCTTTCTTCGGGCGTTCCATCATTTCTTTCGGCACATAGCGATACAGCACATCCCGAAGTACCCGTTTGGTCACACCGTCTTTCTTTTTATAGTCGATGGGAAGTGTCCAGGCAAATTCTACCACATCTTTGTCTAACATTGGTACTCTTGTCTCCAACGACACCGCCATTGCCGCCCGGTCTACCTTCACCAGAATATCGTCCGGGTGGTACATTGTCATATCCAACAGCATAATATTGTGATTTAGTTCCGCAATGGAGCCGTATTGGTATTCATTGTGTTTATAGCTGCAAAATTCTTTATTTTTACTTACATTAAGCGCAAGCGGCTCTTCCTGATTGGACAGTTCGTAAAGCTGCGCCGGATTTTTGGCTCCCAGCAGCATTCCTTTTGTCTGATGCACCTTATCCTTTACAAACGGATTGTGCACAATCAGCTCACTTGCCAGCTTTCTCACCGGATAAGGCACACTTTTCATTTTGTTCCAGATTCTGTCAATGGATTGATAGCTCACATAACCGCAGAACAGCTCGTCCCCCCCGTCGCCGCTTAAGGAAACGGTAACATGCTCTCTCGTCATTTTACTTACCAGATAAGTAGGAATCTGGGAGCTGTCCGCAAAGGGCTCTCCAAACATCCCTGCAAGGCTTGGGATCACCTCTTTTGCATCCTGCTCCGTAATGTAAAGCTCCGTATGCTCCGTGCCTAAATGCTTAGCTATTTCCTTTGCCGCCTCTGCTTCATTATAAGCTTTATCTTCCATGCCAATGGTAAAGCTTCTAACCTTTCTTTCACTTAGTGACTGCATCAGTGCCACAATTGTGGAACTGTCAATCCCTGCCGACAAAAAAGCTCCGACCGGCACGTCTGCTACCATCTGTTCTTTAATGGACTCTTTCAAAAGCCGTTCCAGCTCGTCTGCCGCCTCTTCTTCCGTTCCGGTAAACAGATGGTTCTGTCCGTATACAGCCGCTTCTGTCATAGACCAGAAAGGCTTGATTTTAGGATTTTGATAGGGCATATCCATTTCCAGTATACACCCCGGTTCCAGCTTATATATATTTTTATAAATAGTATAGGGTGCCGGAATATAGCCGTGTACGAAATACACGTTCAGAACTTTTTCTTCAATTTCGTTGTCAAATCCTTCCAGTACCCGGATACTTCCCAAATCAGAGGAAAAAACAAATTCTCCGTTTACATAACCGTAATAGAGTGGCTTTTCTCCCACTCTGTCACGCAATAGATATATTTTCTTTGTTGCTTTATCAAACAGTGCAATGGCAAACATGCCTTTGCACTGTTTGATTGTTTCTTCGATTCCGTAGCTTTCAAAAGCCTCTAACAGCACTTCCGTATCAGAGCTTCCGCGGAATGCAGTCACTTTTTTCTCTTCCTGAAGTCTTGCCGCCAGTTTTTTATAATTATAGATTTCCCCGTTAAAACAAATGGTAAACCTTCCGCTTCTGCTTGTCATGGGCTGGGCACCGTTTTCGGATAAATCCACGATAGAAAGTCTTCTGTGTCCGAATACTACGCTTTCGTCGTCATTACACCAAATGCCGCCTGCATCCGGTCCCCTATGGAACATACGACGGTTCATTGCTTCTATATCCTTCCGCCAGTCTCCTTTTCGATTACAAAATCCTGCAATTCCGCACATAAGCCGTTCTGCTCCTTTCCAAGTTCTGTCGTTATCGTATGAAAAAATGTTTCACTTTTCGAAGCGGACGTTTTATTTTTTCCCATATGGTAGGCTTGATGAAGTTCGGATATTCCGCATTTCTTCCCCTCCACTTATGAAAAATAAACGGTCGGATTCCTTCCGTTTCCGGTATCATATGTTCATGTCCGAAATACTTTGCAACCTCAAGAGGCGCATAGGTCATTCCTGCTGCCTCAAACAGATGGCGCATTTCACAACAGATAAAGACATCCTCATTATATTCTCCGCTTTTTCCCGGCTTCCATTCCATGTTGCTCTGTTTCGGGAAATCCATCAGTCTCTTGCTTCTGATGGAAACACTGTTTCCTACCCGACAGATATTCCCATGAATATCCCGATACATAATGTCATTTTCGGGCTCAGGCCACGGCGAACCAATATAGTCATAATCTAAAAATTCATCCCGCCAGCTTTCCGAATTAACCACAAACCCATCAGCATGCACCAAAAGCGCAAAATCCGTCTTTACATACTCTCCCAGTTCATAGACCGTTTTATAATTGAAATGGTCAATATTCGTCAGTTTGTCCGTATGTCTGTAATGAATCTTTTTCGGTAAACCGAAGGGTTTTCGGTGTGTCACTAAAACTGCCTCGCCAAAATCGATATCACGCATACTATACTTCATTGCTTCAACCGTAGCCTTTACATTGACACTGGTCATTGCAATAAGTGTCACATTCGGAAGCTGCAATCTGCCGTCTTTCTTTTCCATGCCGATTCCTTTCCTTGCACGCCCATTTTCCTACAGCGTTGTTTCCGTAATTTTCTCATTCTCTACTTTGTAGATAATATCACACTGTTCAATGGTATTCAATCTGTGGGCAATAATCACCATCGTCTTTTTACCGTGGAATCCGTTGATTGCTTCCATCAAAGCGGATTCTGTCTCATTATCCAGTGCCGAAGTTGCTTCATCAAAAACAAGAATCTGCGGGTTATGATACAGCGCTCTTGCAATACCGAGACGCTGTCTTTGTCCTCCCGACAATCTGACACCTCTGTCACCGATGGCGGTATCCAGCCCCTGTGGTAGTGATTTCACAAACTCCTTTAACTGTGCCTCTTCCAACACTTCCCAGATTCTTTCATCGCTGATTTCCTCATCCGCAATACCAAACGCAATGTTGTTACGAATCGGCTCATCCACAAGATAAATGCTCTGGGGAATATAGCCAATCATGGCAAGCCAGGAAGGATAATTTTCAAAAATATCCCTGCCGTCACAGGTAATAATTCCCTCTTTTACGGTCAAAAGTCCTAACAGAATATCAACAATCGTCGATTTTCCGGCACCGGAGGTTCCCATAATTCCCACGGATTTTCCTTTAGGAATGACCATATCCGCACCGGAGAAAATATTTTTGTCCGTATTGGGATAAGCATATTCGATTCCCTCCAAGCGGATTTCCTTGTTCAACGTCAGTTTTTCCGCATTTACTGCACTCTTGTTTGTCTTGGCATTTGCAAGTGCCAGCTTATTCATATCCAGATTTTCATATAAAAAGTCCAGACAAGGCTGTTCATAAGCAATGTTTGTCATATAGGTATTGATACGACTCACACTGGGAAGCAGTCTTGTTGCTGCAACTCCTAATGCCGCAAGCTGTGGAATCAGTGCCGTTACATCTGCGCCATTTGCTACATCCATTGCCAGATACCCCAGAATACTCACGATAAATACAGTCTCTAACAGAATTCTCGGCAGCGCATTCAAAACCGCGTACCGTCTTGCAATGACTGCTCCCACTTTTCCGGTTTCCTCATAATTATCTGCAAAAAAACTTTCCCTGTGAAGCACCTTTACATCCTTAATTCCGTATATTGCCTCAATTCTCCACTTGGCAATCCGAGACTGAACCTTCAAATTTTTCTCTCCGTATCGACTTAAATTCGGTTTCAGCACTTTCGTAATCAGGAGTGTCATAATACCAAGTACCACAATCATAAAACAGGTAATTTTGAAACTGCATACTAAAGAAACAATTCCAAGACAAATCGCCACCACTACTTCCGTTGACATAAGCAGCAAACTCAGTAACAGGGAAAACACCTGCGGAATATCCGCATCTGTAATACGAAATACCGTTGGAATATCCGCATCCAGATAAAATTCATAAGGTCGGTTCAGAAATTCACGCAAAACACGGCTTATCATCCGGTTCCGATTATTGGCAATAAACCGATTCTGTACATACTGCAGGAAAACCATATAAATATTTTTTAAAATAAATACAAACATCAATGCCACCAGCATTATTACAACCATCTTTGTTGTATCAGCAACATGAAACATTTGTGCCAAAGCAAGCACAAACTCACTGTTCGGCTCAATAATTGCCGAAGCTGCCGGCAGAATAGCAGTTACACCCACTGCCTCCAGAATACCTCCAATCAGAATCATCACTGCAAGCACAGCGAGGTGCCTTTTTTGCTTTTTATCCAAAATATAATTTAATTCTTTAAAGAGTTTCATGTACCTTTCTCCTTCTTACCTGTCGTGTATCTGTACAAAACGGTAATAGCCTTCCGCCCACCATACAAACAGCCCTATCCTTAACCTGTCTGTCTTTTTTTCAGCTTTATTTTTCAGGGAAGCCAAAATCCGGTTTCGGTTTTGTCTTGCATATCTTTTCACCAAAGAAGCTTCCTGTTTTAACATCTTATCACGAAATGCCAAATAAAAATACAGCAATCTTTTGCCGAAACAGAAATAGGCAAGTTCTGTCTGTTCTTTAAATCCTGCATGTTCTATTGTTTTTATCTGCTCAAGCAAAAGAGGAATTTCCGTTTCTGTCGTATGCACGCTGTCCGTGCCATGCATCAGACTGTCTTCCCTATCATCACAATAATGATAATAAGCATTTTGTAAATACACGCCTTGTCCCGCATCACAAAAAATCTCCGTGGAAAACAACAATTCTTCTGTTCGTTTGATGAGAGGGAATCGTCGTTCTCCGATTAGTTCTCTTGAAAACAGTTTGCCCCATACACTATGCGGAATTCTTATTTTTTCATCCTCAGAAAGATAGAAGGTTAAAATTTCGGCTGATGACAGCAGTTTTTCCTTTCCTGCATCCTTCTGTGTTTCTTCTGTACCGGAAGTTTTCTCTTCTCTTTCCAAATTCCCTTTCTTTTTTTCCACTTTTTCCTCTATAGTTCTCACATAATTGCCTATTACAAGCGGGACATCGTGTTGCTTAGCTGCCTGCATCATATCGTAAACCATGTTTTCTTCTATCCAATCATCACTGTCCACGAAAATAACATACTCTCCCGATGCCTGATTAAGCCCCTCATTTCGTGCACTTGATACGCCACCGTTTTCCTTATGAATCACCTTAATCCGCGTATCTTCACCGGCTGCTTTATCACAAAACAGTTCCGAGCCGTCATCAGAGCCATCATCCACCAAAAGAATTTCCAACTTCTGATAAGTCTGATTCCGTATGGAAGCAATACACCGTTCTATCTGCAATTTTGTATTATATACGGGAACAATCACCGTGACCGTTCCGTTACCATTATCCATTTTCATGACTCTTCTTTGTAAACCTTTCCGTCCGCATCAATCAACACCCAGTTTGTCCATTCTTCCCGTACTTCCTCAGGTGTAATTTTCTGATAACGGTCAAAGTAAAGCGGCCTTATCATCACCTTATCCGTTCTCACAGAAAGCCTTGCTGCCCACATACTGAACGTAGAATTGGCGCAAATGTGATATTTGCAACGACTCATCAGCATACAATCATAAAAACTATCCTTTCCCCGATTCCAGTCAACGATCTCCGCTCCCAAATCCCTGTAGGTTTCCTTTGCATATTCCGGATCATCCGAAAACAGATAAATTTTTAATTCTTTTCCGTTATTTGTCTGTTCATGCCTCGCTTTCACAAAAGAAACCGCACTGCGATAGTAGCTTTCCGTACAAATATCCCGGTATCTGTCGATGCAGGAGGGATCTAAATAATCACTTCGTCTAATGTGTAAAAAGACGGATTCCTCCTGTTTCATTTTTTCCGCGTACATCCGGTTTTTCTCATTTTCACTTACCGGAAATATTATCTTTTCCTGCAAAAGAGGAAGAATATCCGAAATATATGCCTCGCTGTTCCAATAGCCGTCCAGATATATGTTATCCAGTTCAAAAACCTGTGGGTCAAACCGGTCATTTTCCCTGTAAATCCGAGCTTTTTTACCGAACAGCTTTCTCCGCACCCGGCAAAAAAAGGCACGACTGTCATCGGTTAAGGCAAAACGCTCCTTAGCCGTGCATACCTGAAAATCAAGTCCGTCCAGAAGGGTAAGCTCCAGTTTCCGTTTTTCCGGCTCTCTTGCTCCCGGCAGGTAATCTCCGATATCCAGTTTTACTTCTTTTCCAAGGCTTTTCAGCTTCTCGCAGAGCGCATAGCAATAAAGCTGATTTCCAAAGCCTCCTACTACATGTATAATAACCATATTTTATTCCTATTTCTTTTCTGTAAAATTCGTCGAAACACTATCTATTCTATCACAATTAACCCATAAATGCTGTTACTGTGTCGGAATCACTTCATGAATCACTGTTTTGGGATTGCCATAAAATACGTTAGCAATATCAATCACCTGATCCGTATATTTGTTTTTTATCACAAAACTGATTTCATTATCTCCTATTCCGAGTTGTGTTTGCATTTCCATGGTCAATTCCTTTGCTTCAATACCATGCAAGAGCCGCAGGGCTGTCTCATCATTATTTTCCCGGTAAGTATCCGAAACAGAAATATAACTTACAAAATCATCATCATAAAGATACATAAGATATGCATACAAATCTGCCTGCGCTCTTACCTTTTCTTCTTTATTCTGTAAATAGCATCCATATTCGGCTGAATCCATGTGATTCCCGTTTTCAAAGCTATAATTTTTATTTATATACTCTGCTAAATACCCGGTTGTCTTATAAGCACCCGCCAGATTCACATGATGATAATCTGTATAATCTACCGTTGTATCTATTTCCGAAATAAACTCTTCAGCATAATTACAATCCAGATACTCTACCCCCTGTTCTTCTAAATAACCATAAATTGCATTATAGTTCCTATACCCGTTTTCATCAATTTCCGGATTCGGGGGATTAAAAAATAATAACGAAATATCATTTTCTTTTGCCAAAGAAATTATTTCATCCAAATAAGGCTTTTGCGCATCAACTACATTTGCTCTCTCAGTGCCGGGTTTTACACAAGCGGGCTGAGCCTCTATACCGACATGTCCGTCCGTCCATCCCCGCTTATACTTTACAGTCATTCCATTTAGATTTATAAAATCCTCTTTTCCAAGACTGTTCCAGCGATTATGAGAAGCAAACAATGGTACAAACAGCTCCATTCGGTCACTTTCCTGTCCCTCAATAGGCACATTCCGTATCAATTCCAACTTATTTCGTGAAAACCGCATTCCGTCAATGCTATTCGCAATCGTATTAATATTCATTGCCGGCTCACCCGTATAACGGTATGTTTCCATAATAACCAATTTGGGCGATTGTGTTTTTAAAACCTCTTTTAACAAATATCCCCTCACCGATGTGGTTTGTCCGGACATTGATAAATTAAAAACCGAACAATTGGTTTTACCGCCAAGATAGTATGGTTCAATTGCACATTCAGTTAAACTTGAGCCAAATATGACAACATCAATGGAATTTTCCGGCTGGGCGTAAAATTCGTTCCAGATTTTACTGCTTTCTTTTCTTGCAAATACCTTTGTCAGATAGGTTCCGATCAGAAGAACCACTCCTACAAAAATAATGACACTGATTACCTTCCGCTTTTTCATATCGACTCCTAAAACTGAAAATAAATGAACGAAGAACCATAATTTGTTCCATACAAACCAAATATTACAACAAAAAAGAATGCCGCCAGATAAAATGTCCACCGGAACCACCAATCCTGTTCCAAAACAATCCGGCATATGGAATACCCTTTCTTTTTGAGGATATCCACCGCAAACAAAATAGCAATTGCCAACAGCATCAGGCAGAAATTAGCTCTGTCTAATCCCAGTTCATACAAAGAAAAATCAAACAAAATCCACGGATTGTGCACCGTAAAGATGCTCTTTATAATCTGCAATGCATCCTGTATAGTATCCGCTCTGAAAAAAATCCATGTGAAATCCACCAAAACAAAAGTTCCTATCACTTTAGCCAACCTATTTCCCGGCAAATCCGGTGTTAATTTCAATAGCTTTACACTCTTTTCTCTTACCGGTTTGAAACACTCAGACAAGACCTGATATATTCCGTTTAATCCTCCCCACACTACAAAGGACCACTCTGCTCCGTGCCACAATCCGCTTACCAGAAATACAATCATGATATTACAGTACTTCCGTAATTTCCCTTTTCGATTTCCACCAAGCGGAATGTACAAGTAATCACGAAACCACGAAGTCAGTGAAATATGCCATCTGCGCCAAAATTCCGCTACACTTTCCGCAAGATAAGGCTGTGCAAAATTTTCCGTCAGTCGAAATCCCAATATTTCGGCAGCACCCACAGCAATCGTTGAATAACCTGCAAAATCACAATAAATCTGCACTGCAAAAAGCATGGTTGCAATAAGCAAATACAAGCCGCCATAAGTGGAATAGTCATTGTATACACAATCCACCACAACAGCTGCCCTATCCGCTATCACAAGCTTTAAGAAAAAGCCCCACATCATTACAAGCAGTCCTTCACGCATTCTTTCAAAGCAGAAAGAATGCTCTTCGTTTACCTGTTTCAACAAATTCCTGGAACGCTCAATAGGCCCTGCTACCAATTGTGGAAAAAAGGATACAAATAAAGCATACCGTAAAAAATTCTTCTCTACCTTCACCTGACTTCTGTACAAATCAAAGATATAGCTAAGGGCTTGGAAAATATAGAAAGAAATTCCCACCGGCAACAGTAAATCGTGCTCCGGAATCACTAACTCTCCATTTATCCCCGCCAGAATTCCGTTCAGCGTGTCAATCAGGAAGTTTAAATATTTAAACACAAACAGCACCGACAAATTCCCTGCCACGCATAATGCGACAATGATCTTTCTATACCTGTCCTTTGTCAGCCTGTCAAGAATCCTTCCGCACACATAAGTAACCGTTGTTACGAACAAAAGTAATATTGCATATTTTGCGTTCCAACACATATAAAAGTAGTAGCTGGCAGCAAGCAGCCAAATGTGCTGAATCCGTTTCGGAATTACAAAATACACAAGAACCACAATCGGAAAAAAAATTAAAAAATTATACGAATTAAAAAACATCTTTTTCTCCCATCATTTTTCCACTCTATAGTTGCTTCAGGTACCGCTCCCACATTCCGCACACCTTCTCCGGTGCCATCGCCTGCTGAATCTTATAGGCATTTTCCCTCAGTTTATTCTCAAACTCAGGAGAACGAAGTACCTGACGGAAAGCCTGTGCCAATGCCTGCTCATCTCCAACCGGCACAAGCAGTCCGTCTTCTCCGTCGTTAATCAGCTCTGCCGGACCACCGCAGGGACAGTCTGTAGCAATTACAGGAAGGCCGAGACACATTGCCTCAACGATGGAATTCGGCATTCCTTCCGTATTGGAGGTCAGGGCAAAAATCCGTACCTTTTCAATATGGTCTGCCACAGCCGACACGCTGCCGGGAAGTGTGACTCTCTCTTCCAGCCCCATTTCCTTTACAAGCTTCTCTAACTTCTCCCGGCTTTCTCCTTCTCCGTAAATCACAAGCTGCATCGTGGGAAACTCTTCCGCAATCAGAGCAAATCCGCGAATCAGCATGGCATGATTTTTATTTTCATCCAATCGTCCTGCTGCCGCTATGACATCTTCCTTCCTGCCCATGTAACGTTCTCTCATAAACGCCGGATTTAAAGGATTCGGCAGAACAATCGACTTTTTTTGTACCCGCTTCGGGAAGAATTCCCTTGCCATATCTGTCTGGAAAATGACTCCGTTCGCAAAACCAAACAGAAATTTTGCCAGTGCCTGCATTTTTCTTCCCTCATATTCCATGGTAGGCTCTCCCCTTACGGAAACTGCCACCTTGGCAGGTAAAAAGGCTGCGGTCAATATTGCCATCAGATTATTTTTCCCTAAAAAGGACAAAATTACATCCGGCTTATAGGTTTTCCAGATTTCGCGCAGAGTCCGAAAACGTACCCTGAAATTATGAATTCTTCCGCCCTGCAGTTTTTCTTCCTCCGGCTCGGAATATACCCTCTTAATTTCCGGCGAAATCTCATACTCAACTTCTTTCTTATACTGGGTAACAAGAATCACTTCATACTGATTTTCGCGAAGATACTCCGCAAGATTTACCATAACCCGTTCGGAACCGCCCTTTTGCAGCGAATTGATAAACAACGCTATTCTTTTCATTCTGTCCCTTTCTCATTGTGCGGATTTATTCCATATATTCCCGGTACCACTGCTGGAACACGAAAAATGACCACGCAGTTTTCGAGAAATTGGCCCCCGAAGCCGGACCTTTATCTCCGGTTCGTAAATATTCATGAATAAATTGATTTACATAATCCGCATCAAAAACTCCCTGACGCTTCAAATAATCTACATTACACATATCTGTAAGCTGCTCCTTTAAAGGTCCACGCATCCATTTATCAAGCGGCACACCGAATCCTACCTTCGGTCGCTCCAGCAGCTCTTTGGGGATGTAATCATAAGCAATATCCTTCAAAATCCGCTTCTTTACACCATTTGCATATTTATAGCTGTGAGGCAGACGATAGGAAAACTCCATTACCTTTACATCCAGAATCGGACAACGGGACTCAATGGAATATTTCATGGAAGCCCGGTCCACCTTACACAATATGTCACCAGGCAGATAGGTTTCCTCATCCAACAACATTCTTCTTTCCTGCCAGTTTTTCTCCCGATATTTGGACTCCTGCGGAAATTTGAAGGGCACACCGCTTTCCGGCAACATTTTATCAATGGCACGGATATAGGAAGCACCACCGAGCTGTGTTTTTGTTTCTTTCTCATGATTTCCGGCAATTACCTGTACCTTAAAGGGCAGCTTTTCCATCAACTTCAGCTGCCGAAACGGAGGCAGATTGCACACACCGTAGGTTAACCTTCCGAGAACATCAATTTTTTGTGCCTGCGCCACATGGTCATAAATATTATAGCCACAGAAAAATTCGTCTCCGCCGTCTCCTGTCAGCACTACCGCCACCTCTTTGGAAGCCAGCTTCGATACAAGCATGGACGGAATCTGTGAGCTGTCGGCAAAGGGCTCATCATAATATTTCGGAATGCTCTCCACCATATCAAACATTTCTTTTTCATCAATATATAATTCCGTATGTTCCGTTCCCAGATATTCGGAGACCTCTTTTGCATACTTTGCTTCGTTGTAGCGTTCCTCGTTAAAGCCGATGGAATAGGTTTTCACCGGCTCTGCACTAAGTTCCTGTGCAATCGCCGTTACCAGCGAGGAATCATAACCGCCGCTAAGAAAAGCACCGAGAGGCACATCTGCAATCATACGTTTTTTTACCGCTTCCTTCAAAAGACTCTTCAATTCATCCTTGGCTTCCACATAGGTACCGGGAGCTTCTGTCTTCTTCCGGTTGTAAACCTCTGCAATATCCCAATACTTCCATTTTTCTATTTTGCCGCCGGAAAACTTCACAATCTGCCCCGGTATTACCTTATAAACATTTTCAAAGATGGCATCCGGTTCATTCACGCATTGCTGGAACATATACCGTTTTATCACATCCTTGCGGATTGTCTTGGGAAAGCCCGGATATTCCATAATCGGTTTCAGTTCGGAAGCAAACACTAAATTTTCCCCATCCAGCCAGTAATAAAGCGGCTTTTTCCCGATTCTGTCACGAACCAGAAAAAGTTCGTCCGTCTTTCTGTCGTATAAAGCAATGGCAAACATACCCTGAAATTTATCCACGCAGGAGATTCCCCACTTCAAATAAGCGGCAAGAATCACCTCGGTATCACACTGGGATTTAAAGGGATAATCCTTCAATTCCTCTTTCAGTTCCAAAAAGTTATAAATTTCTCCGTTATAAGTAATCACCAGTCTCTCGTCTGCCGAGTGCATGGGCTGATGCCCTAACACAGACAAATCCAGAATGGACAGTCGTCTCTGTGCAAGACCAAGCTGATAACCGCCTGCCACATCAAACAACTCTTCTCCGCTGTCATTGGGCCCTCTGTGATACATCGTATCATTCATAGCCTTCAGTTGTTCTGCTTTTATACTTTTTTTCGAGATGAACCCGCATATTCCGCACATATTTCCTCCATATACTGCTTCCATTCCGAAGCAATCAATTCAACACTTGCTTTCTTTCCTATTTCTGCCGCTGCCATGCCAAGCTTTCCTGCAAATTCCGGATTTTCAATCAGACGATTGATTGCCTCTGCCATCGCGTCCACGTCTCCCACAGGAACAAGCAGACCGTTTTCTTCCGGTGTAATGACCATTGCCGGTCCTCCGGGCGGACAGTCCGTCGCCACCAACGGCAGACCTAACGCCATTGCCTCTAACATAGCATTGGGCATTCCTTCATAATCGGATGAATAAGCTGCCAGCGCACCATTAATCATATCCTTCTCCAGTCTTTCACTGGAGCCCATAAGAAATACATAGCCCTCTGCCTTTTTCTCATGAATCAGCATTTCCAGTTTTTCCTTTGTCCCATCAGAAGAATCCGGTCCGAAAATTTTGAGCACATAGTCCGGATGCTTTTCGTGCACTTTGCAAAATGCTTCAATCAGCATCAACTGATTCTTAAAATCCACCAGCCTTCCCGAGTGCACTACCGCCTTTTCCCGCTCTGCCGGTATCGGATTCCCAATAAAATTAGGATTAATAGGATTTAAAATCACCTTGGATTTCTTTGTAATATAGTCGGGAAAGAAATCTCTTTGAGCCGGTGTCTGGAACACGCAACCCGCTGCAAGACGGAACAAAATCGGAATCTGTATTTTATCCGATAAAAAATCATAATTGCCAACAGGATTGATCCGTACGGAAATTAAAACCGGCATCTTCAGTCCTATGGTCGCAGTCAGGGCGCGGTAATTTGCTTTTCTTGCAAAAGCAACTACAATATCCGGTTTTGTCTGCTTCAAAAAGTGGCGCAGATTAAAAATACGTGCCACAAATTTGCCGATTCTGCCGTACTTTTCCTGTTTTTTTGAAAGTCCCACATGTACACGCTTAATGTGGCTGTCTATGACGTATTCGTCCTCTCCCTGCCACTCTGTGGCAATATACACTTCATAGCCCCACTCTGTAAACTGTCCTGCCAGAACCGAAACAACCCGTTCCGCACCGCCCCGCTCCAGACAGTTCAAGTGAAATACAATTCTGTTCATTTTTATTCCTTTCAGCTTACCCTTCCAACAGTTTATCTATATTGGCAACATACGCCTCCATGCTGAAGCTTTCTGCTCTTTCCGGTGCTTTTTCCCTGTAATAAGAATATCGCTCCGCCTGCGTCAACATCTTTTCAAGCTCCACTGCAAAAATTTCCTCTTCCTTGGTGAATTGTGCGGCATTCAAATTTTTTTCTCCTGTAAATACCGGAGTAATCACCCCATAATCCCCCACATAAACTTCATCCTGCTTTTCACATTCCTGATAATTTTCATGAAGAATTTCCGCCGGCCCGGTCTTACAGTTCACACTGACAGCCGGCAGTCCGCATGCCATTGCTTCAATCAGGGCATTGGGAAACCCTTCGCTTTCCGAAGTCAAAGCATAAACATCCGCTTTTTTCAAAAGTGCAAAGGGATTTTTCAAAACTCCCGTAAACAGCACATCCTGAGCCACTCCAAGTTCATCTGCCAGTTTCATATACTCTGTATATTGTCCTTCTCCGATAATCATCAAACGGCAATCCGGCAGCTTCTTTTTCAGAAGAAAAAAACTTTTTAAAAGATGCCAAAAACATTTTAAGTCATCCTCACGTCCCATAGACGCAATCAACTTCCCCGGTCTTTCCAAAAACTGCGTAAAACTCTCATCAGGCTTTTCCTCTGCCAGCTTGCGAATTTCTGCTATATCACAAGGATTATACAAAACGGCGGACGATTTTGTCCCGAAAAGCCGGTTAATATCCTCCTCCATCACCTTCGTACAACTTACCACCTTATCCGCATACTTACAAATCAGCTTCATTTTTCCTGTTTCCTGAAGCACTCCATATCCTCGGATACCTGTCCAAACCTCCTCGTTACATTTCGACAACACATTGGCAATATTGGCAGTCACTCCAAAACTATAGCTGATATCAATCGCCAGTTCTCTCTTTAGCTTCTTTAACCGCCGCACTCTTTTCCCCAGATTGAAAACCTTTCCGATTTTTCCTTCTACCGCTCCCAAATCCAGATTTATCAATTTCACACCGGTTACATCATATATTTTATCTTTATCACTGAAAATAACCAGATACACCTCATGGGTATCTTTTAAAAGCTTTGCCGTCAATGCACAAATCCGCTCAAATCCGCCCTGATGTAACATCGGCACAAGCAGCATGATTTTTTTTCTCATAAATAACTTTCCTCTCCGGTTAAATAGAACTGCTCATACTGTTTCGCCTGCATTTTTACGTCAAAACCGGCTGCCGCAATCTGTTCATACATGTCTTCTCTTTCATATTTCGCATGCTTCAATACAAAATCCGCCCATTCCTCCGGCCTGTCCTCAATGCTTTTATAGGTAACAAGGTCGGTAATCTGTACCTCACGGGCAATCGTATCGGATATCAGACACCGAAGTCCCGCACTCTGCGCCTCCACTACAGTTCCCGGAAGCCCCTCAAAACGGGAGGGAAATACAAAGAAATCCATTGCCTGATAATAGTCCCAGGTTTCCTTCTGATTTCCGAAAAAGAAAACTTTTTTCTCAATACCGAGAGAAACGGCAGTAATCTTCATCTCCTTCATTAAGTCTCCTTCCCCAAGCAGAAACAAAACCGCATCTTCTCTTTTCTCTGCTATTTTCGCAAAGACCCGCAGCAGATATTCATGGTTTTTGGCATAGTGAAATCTACCCACATG
Organism: uncultured Lachnospiraceae bacterium; assembly: GCA_964449325.1. Taxonomy (GTDB): domain Bacteria; phylum Bacillota; class Clostridia; order Lachnospirales; family Lachnospiraceae; genus RGIG3002. The sequence continues at coordinate 154,184 of CAYUYJ010000001.1, forward strand.
CCCGATTACAAATTTATCTTCTACGTCCAAAGCACTCCGCATCCTGTCCCGCACTCTTTTCCGGTAACGGAAGGGCGCAACCTCAATGGCATTGGGAATGATTTTGACCTTTCCCGACAAGGTATTTTTACTTCCAAATACCGCCTCTGCCGCCAGGCCCGAACAGGCAAACATATAATCGCATCTACGTTTTAACGGCTTTCTTATCCACAGAGTGATTCTTCCTTTTATACCTTTATCCACACCTGCACTTCTGGCATGGGCAATGGTCATTGGTATCCCGCTTTTTTTCGCTATAGGCAGATAAATCGCCGCCGTACTTGTCATATGTCCGTGTACCGCCTGAAATTCATGATGTTCCTCAAAGAAGCGGCATAATGCCTTCTTGTATTTAGAAAGGTTATATAATTTAAAACGGGGAACACGGAATATCCGCCCTCCCAATCTTCTTATTTCATCCTCATAATATCCCTGTTCTGTCTGATGCACAAGGAAATCAAATTGTACTTTTTCCCGGTTGATATGCCGGTAAATATCCATAATCCGGCTTTCCGCCCCGCCTAGGTTCGTGCTGCCGAGTACATGTAATATTCTGATTGGTTCTGCCATACTTCTCCTTTCCGGCTTCCCAAAATACTTTTTCCTATGTAATAAAGTTTTATCGGTTTCTGATTGACGTCAGGAAGAATTTCAGTTTGGCAAGCAAATATTCTCTTGCCCTGCCAAAGCCGTTCCTCTTTACCGGTTCAGCCTCCAAATATTCGGAATAAGAAATCATATCCTTCCCATGCTCTTCAAATATTTTTTTGTACCGCTCCTTATCCGCTTCCGTTACCGTGTTGGCATGAAGCACCATGGTAGTATAGCCCTCTTTCTTCTTCAGGCTTCCGTTTAGTCGAAACGAAATCGGATAGAATATCATTCCTCTGTATATATAGGGTCTTTTCCCATATCCATCGGTCATGATGGTAAATCCAAGCTCTTTTAATGCCTGTATCGTATATTTGTCATAGGAATGCGCCGGAGCCATGAAAATATCCGTCTCAATTCCGTTTTTACGAAGAATTTCTTTTCCCTTTTCCAGTTTTTTTCGCTGGTCTATATAAGAGATTCCGGCGAACTCCGAAAAGTTGTTCAGAGGGAAAATTCCTCCTTTTTCAGTCCCGTACAGGTGATGGCAGCCATGCATGGCAAGACAATAGCCTTCTTCCTTAAGCTTTCTCATTTCCTCATAAAAATCCTCATGAGGCTCGTCCTTCATTAAGTTTGCATCCTTATTGTCCGGTACAATACCAAGCAGCGGTGTAATTCCTGCCTTTTTGAACAATTCCTGAAAAAAGCGGAAATTCTCCCAGTTCATATCCAGGGTAATGTCATCCATTCTGACTGCAATTTTCATACTCTACCTCTTCCTAATTTATCACAGGTTCTCCTTATACCACTCGATAGCTAATGCAATTCCTGTTTTGAAATCATATTCCGGGTCATAGCCTAACAGTTTTCTTGCCTTGGAAATGTCTGCGTTGGAATGCTTGATGTCTCCTGCACGGTCCGGTCCGAAATTAGGCTCTACCTCTTTTCCTAAAGCCTTACACAAATCATAATAAATATCAATCAAATATTCCCTTCCGCCGTAAGCAATATTAAATGCATTTCCCGCTGCTTCCGAAGGGGCAAGACAAGCCTTCAGGTTGGCCTCGATTACATTATCAATATAAGTAAAGTCTCTGGACTGCTTTCCGTCTCCGTTAATGGTCGGTGTTTCCCCGCTTAACAGCTGTCTGATAAACTTCGGCAGTACGGCAGCATAAGCTCCCTCCGGATCCTGTCTTCTGCCGAATACATTGAAATAACGCATCGCATAAGTATCCAGCCCGTACAGCTTTTTATACAGCTTCCCGTATTCTTCATCTACTCTTTTTGTCAAAGCATAAGGAGAAAGCAGATTTCCTTCCTGCCCTTCCACCTTCGGCAGAATCGGATGGTCTCCGTATACTGAGGAACTGGAAGCAAACACAAATTTTTTAACCTTGTTTTGTCTTGCCGCCTCCATCATATTAAGAGTACCACGAATGTTAATCTCTTCATACAAAAGCGGCATCTCAATACTTCTCGGCACACTGCCCCATGCTGCCTGATGCAGAACGTAATCCACACCCTTACATGCTTCCATACAGGTATCCAAATCCCGGATATCTCCTTTGATAAAGGTATAATTGGGTCTGTCCATGAACAAATCTACATTTTCCTGTTTTCCGGTAGACAAATTATCCAGACAACGCACCTGATACCCCATATCCGTCAAAGCCTCACAAAGATTAGAGCCGATAAAACCTGCCCCTCCTGTTACGAGAAACACACTGTTTTCGTCAAATTTTAAATGTTTATAACCCATGATTTTTTCTTCCTTTCCTCAAGCGCCATAGTTCTGCCAATAAGAGAAGTGCGCTAATGTATATAAATGCCATATTATAAATCATATATCTTGACAGGCACATAATCGTCATTGCCACAGCCGCCACATTTCCGGCAGTCAAAAGAGCCGTTACCGCAAGAAACTTCACTGCCTTGCTTTCTTTCTCCTTCCGGTACAGATAAACTCCCGCACCGATTAAAACCAGATAGCCCAAAAAAGAAGGAATATTAAAGAGCGGGTGTACAAAGGCGACGGTTCTTATCAGCCCCACTGCCACATTGCGTAAGTAATGAGAAAACCATGCACCCATACATTCCGGCAAAAGTTCCTTGGTCATGCTTGAAGCAAGGCTGTCCACGCGCAGGCACTTTTCCATATAATCGGTAATGCCTTCCTCGCTTTCTGCAAATTGCTGCAGCGTAGGATAAATGGCAAAATCTTTAATATCATCATGCATATCCGAATAAAAGCCCGCTTCCTTGGTAAAGCTTTCCGGTGCATCCTTATAAAGCATATGACCGCTCTCAGCAATATCGTAAATTTCATAAAAAAGCTGTCGCAGTTTCTCATCCCCGATTGCTTCTCCGGCATTTTTATCCGTCACATAAATCACATTGGAAAGTATCGTTACATCTCCATAGGTTGTGCCGGTATAGATACCGTTAACAATCCGGTTATAGCTGTTTACAAATCCGGTCTGCAAAAGAAGTGTCCCCACAAACAGAAGTACCATCCCGCAAACCTTTTTCCAATCCTTTTCTTTTATCCGAAGAACCACTGCCGTAATCAGCCATGCAATCAAAGTCACAATCATCTGACCCCGTGTAATCGACAGCAAAAAAGCCAGTAGCAGGGAAATCCCCAAATTTCTCCCCTTATTCTGTTCCTCCCATACCGCTCTTAACAGATACAGCATATACAGATTATATAGGGATAACGTTACCCCTTCGGAAATCATTGCATTGGACAAAATAATTCCGGAGGAGGCAAAAAACGGCGTTACCACATAGGGAAGCAGCATACAGAGCACGGTCAGATAAAGCACCGCTTTCTCCCGGAATTTGAAGCCGATATAAACGGCTGTCCGGTACACCGCAAACACAGCAAAAGCATTTTGCAAAAGTCCCAGTACGAAAAAGCCCTTATCCTTAAAAAGTGTCGTCACCACGTTCAGCAAAAGGGCATAGCCCGGCTCCCGTGAGGGATACATTTTCAGGTAGCTTTCCGTATCCGGATAAGTTTTTACACCGCCTATGGAAAAAATACCCGCAAATACCACGATAAGGAACAGTAAGACTGCCCCTTTTCGTAATTGATCCTGATTCTGTTGTTTGTTTTTTCTTTTCAAACCGTCTGTCAATTTTATAATCTCCAGTACAAATAGTCATCGGTTTCAAATTCTTTACGATTCAAAAGTCCCTTAATATCTACCAGTACTTTTTTTGTATTTCCTGTCTTGAAAAACTGATTCAGTTCTGCTTTTCCAAGCTTCTTAAACTCCTCATGGGCAACGGCAAGTACGACCGCATCCATCTCTTTGATAGCTTCCATATCGGTAAATTTCACGCCATACAAACGCTCTGCTTCTCCGGCATCTGCCGTTTCATCCGAAATAAGCGGTGAAATTCCGTATTCCTTCAACTCCTTAACAATATCAATAATTTTTGTATTTCTGGTATCCGGACAGTTTTCCTTAAAGGTAAAGCCAAGAATGGCCACTTTTGCCCCTTTTACCGGAATATCCGCTTTAATCAGATTTTTCACAAGACTTTCTGCCACATATTTTCCCATATCGTCATTGATCCGGCGTCCTGACAGAATAATCTGAGAATGATAACCAAGCTGTTCTGCCTTATAGGTCAGATAATAAGGGTCAACACCGATGCAGTGACCGCCTACCAGTCCAGGATAGAAGTTTAAAAAATTCCACTTCGTTCCTGCTGCTTTTAATACAGACTGGGTATCAATTCCCATTTTATTGAAAATAATGGAAAGTTCGTTCATAAATGCTATATTAATATCTCTCTGGCTGTTTTCGATTACTTTGGCTGCCTCTGCCACCTTAATGGATTCCGCACGATGCACCCCTGCTTCCACTACCAGCTCATAAACTTTTGCCACTTCGTCCAACGTTTCTTCATCCATGCCGGATACAATCTTGGTAATAGTCTCCAAACGATGTACCTTGTCCCCCGGATTGATCCGTTCCGGCGAATAACCGATTTTAAAATCCACGCCACATTTCAAGCCGGATTCCTTCTCCAGAATCGGTACGCAGATATCCTCTGTTACCCCCGGATATACCGTAGATTCAAATACTACAATAGAACCCTTTGTAAGGTTTTGTCCCAAAATACGGCTGGCTCCTTCTACCGGAGTCAAATCCGGTGTATGGTCATCATTCACCGGTGTAGGTACGGCAACAATGTGGAATTTTGCCTCCTTCAATTTAGATGCATCAGCAGTAAATTCCACCGCTGTATTTTTGATAACCTCGTCGCCCACTTCCTTAGTAGGATCCACGCCGTTTTTGTAAAGTTCGATTTTAGCGGCATTTAAATCAAAACCTACCACCTTTACTTTTCTTGCGAAAGCAACCGCGATGGGCATTCCCACATAACCAAGGCCTACCAGTGAAATTTTTTCTTCGCCTTTTACGATTTTCTCATATAAACTCATTTTTTCATACCAAACCTTTCCCTATTATAGTTTCAATTTCCTGTATATAAACGGAAACAACATTTTTCCTGTCAAATTCCCGCCGCATCTTTCGTCTGCCTGCTTCTCCCATTTCCATTTTCTCATTATAACGCATTTTCAAGAAACGTTCCACTGCTCTTGTCAAATCTGCAGTATCATCCGGCTTTACCAGAAATCCGGTTACACCGTCCTCCACGATTTCCCTACAGCCGCTGATGTTGCTGGCAATCACTGCCCTTCCCGCCGCAGCCGCTTCCATACATACATTAGACATTCCTTCATGGAAGGAAGGATGAATCAGGCACTGGCATTTCTCCATAAAGGGACGAACATCCTCCTGCATTCCATGATAACATACAATGCCTTCTTTCGTAAGTTGCTCCAGCCTCTTTTGATAATCATCTTCACAGAACCCCAATATATGGAATACGGTATTCGGATGTTCTTTTTTGATTGTTTCCGCCATCTCCAGAAAGTTTTCAATCCCCTTTGCTTTCTGTACTCTGGAAATAAAGATAAATTCTACAGGTTTTTCCGCATCCGGGAAAGGGATTTTGTCATATTCCTCAATATTGACCCCGGAACCGCTTACCAGTTCATACCTTCCTTTTCCAATCTTTGCATCGGCAAATACCTGTCTGTTTTCTTCATTTTGAAAAAAGACCTTTGTTACTTTGGACAGCCCCAGCCGATACAGCAGAAGTGACAGCCTCTTTAGCATGCCACCGCCTTCAATTGCCACGCCTAATCCTGTCACAGTGCATATATAAGGCACCTTTAATCCGACCGCTGCCATACCGCCATATACATTGGGCTTTATGGTATAAGTCAGCACCACATCCGGTTTTATCTGCTTTATGATTTTCCGATAGCCCGTAAGCAGTTTAAAATCATGAATCGGATTGGTTCCGCGCCGTTCTACCGGCATATCGATTACCTCACAGCCAAGCTCTGTAAGCTTTTTCGTATCCTCCGTCACCGGAAGTACTGCCACAACCCGGTACTTTTCCTCCACAAGTCTCTTCACCAGTTCCTTACGGAAATTATAAATCGTAAGATTATGATTGACAATAAATAAAATCGTCTTCATGGAATACAAACGCCTCTACTTTTCTTTTTCCTGCATGGCTCCCGTACCGCCTTCAACCACACCGTCGGATTTTAATACGCTGGTAAACGTCTTCACCATACATTTTATATCAAAGAAAAAGCCCATTTTCCTTACATATTCCCCATCCAGTCTTGCTTTTTCTTCAATTTCCAGTTCATCACGCCCGTTAATCTGTGCCCATCCGGTCAGTCCCGGTAAGATGTCATTGGCTCCATATTTATCCCGTTCCTCAATCAAATCATACTGATTCCAAAGTGCCGGCCTGGGACCTACGATTGCCATGTCCCCCTTCAAAATATTCACAATCTGGGGCAGTTCGTCCAGACTGGTTTTGCGCAGGAATCTTCCTACCTTTGTAATATACTGCTCCGGATTTTCCAAAAGGTGTGTCGGTACATCTTTGGGCGTATCTACCCGCATGGTACGAAATTTATAAATATAAAAATGCTTCTTATGGATACCCACTCTTTTCTGCCTGAATAAAATCGGTCCTTTGGAATCTGCTTTTATGGCAATAATCAATACCAGAAACACAGGCGATAAAATCACCAGCCCCAAAAAGGAAATTATGGTATCTATCACACGTTTACTTTTCCGATACATAGCCTTTCTCCCTTCCCCACAGGTACTATGCCTGTTCCTTATTTTCGTAACGGGCATCAATCACATATGTGGGAACAATTTCTTTAATCATTTCTTTAATATGCGGACTTTCCATTTCTGTTGCCTGTTTCAATGCATGAAGCTGTCTGAAAAATTCATCCTCATCCAATTCAATCGGTTTTCCGATATGAATCATGGCATTCGCCGTATCCTGTAACCCCTCTTCATCCATCAGAAGTTCTTCATAAAGCTTTTCTCCCGGGCGAAGTCCCGTAAACTCAATCTTAATGTCCTCATCCACCTTGTAGCCGGAAAGCCGGATTAAGTTTTTCGCCAAATCCAAGATTTTCACCGGTTCTCCCATATCCAGCACGAAAATTTCACCGCCCCTGGCATAAGCTCCCGCCTGTAAAACCAAGGATACCGCCTCCGGTATCGTCATAAAATACCGGATGATGTCAGGATGTGTTACCGTTACCGGACCACCTGCCGCAATCTGTTTGCGAAACAGCGGGATAACACTGCCGTTGCTGCCCAGTACATTTCCGAAACGGACTGCCACAAACTCCGTATCATAATGCTTGTTAAAGGTCTGGATTATCATCTCACAGATACGCTTGCTGGCTCCCATAATATTGGTAGGATTCACCGCCTTGTCCGTGGAAATCATAACAAACCGTTTGGCTCCTGCCTGTGCCGCCGCCTGTGCCGTCTTAAAGGTACCGAATACATTATTCTTGATAGCTTCGTTCGGGCTTTCCTCCATTAACGGTACATGCTTATGGGCTGCCGCATGGTATACAATATCGGGATGATATTTATCAAAAATGGCATTCATCCGACCGGTATTGCGCACCGACGCAATGAGTACGACCAAATCCAGATTTTCATACTTGGAAAGCAATTCCTGTTGAATGTCATAAGCACTGTTTTCATAAATATCTACAATAATCAGCTGTTTCGGCTGATGGGTTGCAATCTGTCTGCAAAGCTCACTTCCGATGGAACCGCCTCCACCGGTGACAAGAATAACTTTATCCTTTACATAACCGAGAATGGAATCCATGTCTACTTTAATCGGATCACGTCCGAGCAAGTCCTCTACTTCCACGTCACGCAGTTTACTTACGTCCACCTCGCCGTTTACGAGCTGATACATGCCCGGAAGGGAACGCAGCTTACAGGTTGTTTCCTGACAAATCTGCAAAATATCACGAATTACCGTACGGGGTGCGGACGGAATCGCCACGAATATTTCATCGATGGAATACAAGTCCACAGCTTCCACAATTTTATCCCTGCCGCCGATTACTTTGATTCCCTGAATATAGCGCCCCCACTTATTCGGGTCGTCATCAATGATACATTTAATGACCATGGTACTATAATTACTGGATACAATTTCCTTAATAATCGCGTTGCCCGCTTCGCCGGCACCGATAATCATGACAGCAGTGTCATTTTTCTTATTCTGGTTCTTATGCTTCAGCCCCCGGAAAAACCGGTAAGAAAAACGGCTTGCAAAAGTAAACGCAACCAACAGAAACGCATACATAAAGTAGTAGCTTTTCGGAATCGGCATATCAAACACTACCATAATCACTGCCATCACCGTAGCGGAACAGAAGGAGCCTACCACTACATTCTGCAGTTCATTGACTCCCGCAAATGCCCAAAGGCTGTGATACAGCCGGAAAATATAAAAAATAATCAGCGTAATCACAATGTTAAACGGAAGCATTTTGGACACGGTTGCCAAAAAGTAGTCCGGTATGGCACTCATTCCTTCGTCCATGAAACGAAGAATAATGGCGAGGGCACTGGCAAGACATACGCTCAGTATGTCATATACAATCAGACATGCTCTCCGATATAACAATTGATAATTAAAGGGTTTCTTTTTCTTCATTGCTTTTCTTCTTCATCTTCTCTTTTTTCATATCAAACAACAAGGGGGCCATCGTCAGCAGCCAGATAAATCCAAACGGATTACAGGGATGGAACGTCCATTCCACAATACCCGCCACTAAAAATGCCGTCATAACCGCAAGAGGCATACAGGCATTTCTTCTTGTGTGCCGCATCCTTCTATAATAAAGATAAGCCAGAACAACCGAAGCCAGATTCAGGACAACCAGCACAACTCCCGCTGCGATTCCGTTATCATATGCGGTTTGTAAGTAAATATTGTGAGCGTGCATGATTTTTCCGTCCACACTCATCACTTCATGTCCATTCCAGTTTAAATTATCCCAGTAGCTTTTGTAAATATCAAATCTTCCGTTTGAGATATCTCCGGTATCAAACATGGTGTTATTGGCACCGCTCATTCCTGCCGTTTCATCAGCGGATGCTACAAAAACATAACTTTCTTCCATCATGGAAATGTATCCCGGATCATCGGAGCCAAAAATCATTGCCGATTTTTCATCCATACCAAGAATTCGGATATTAAACACTGTCACAAATCTTGCTACTGTCATATAGCGCAGGGCATCGGGTTTCTCGCCCCTGACAATGGAATCCACAAACACTTCAATATCATAGGTAAACGGCTCATTCACCACTGCCGGAATGGTTCTCGTAGCTGTGAAGCAAACGGGGAAAACAATTAACACTGCTAATATCAGACTTCCCATCTGTATTCCGATTTTACGAAGTTTTTCCCTCCATTTTCCTTCCGCCGTGGTTACAAGCAGCACCAATCCCGCCACAAGAATTGCCACATAGCCTGTCCGGGACAAAGTCATAATCAGATAAGCGGCAACTCCGGCTACCGCAAAAAGCTCTTTCCATGTATCCGCAAGTCTTACCGAATGTCTGGTCTTTGAAAAGTACTTTGCCAGTGCCGCACACAGCACCGCAGACAGATAAATCGCTGTTGTGGTGGAGGTATGGAAAATCAGCGGGTAGCGCACATACATGAAATAATGATACGGTCTGTGCAAAAGGGACTGTATCAGCACCGCCGCAAAACTGAGTAAGATTCCGTTTGCAAGGTTATCCAAAAAGACTCCTTTTCGTTTCCACGCACCGAAACGCAGAAAATAAACAAGAAACATCACCGTCATCACAATCGGCCATACCCATTTATGCCGGAAAATAATCATCAATGCTGCAAGCAGAATAAGTATTCCTGCATAGCAAATATTGACACGGCTGACTTTCTTTCGAAACAGACTTTTTATCACATTCAAAACAACAAGTCCGCCTGTTGCCGCCACAAAAATTGTCAGCATCATCAGGGATTCTTCTTCCAGAACTCCTTTGAAGTTCAGTTTATAAATAACCCCGGCGATAATGACCAGTACAATATATAGACCGTTCATCAGGTTCAAAAGTTCTTTTTTTGTAAAAGTTGTCAGCATGGCAAGGGACAGCCAGATTAATACATAACGGAATGCCTCGTAATGGGCATAGTTGGAAAGTCCGTTTACATATTCCGTGCAATACCAGATGGCTTCTGCAATACAGACTGCCTGTAAAATATCGGCAATCCGATATTTTGCCAGTTTTTCCTTTACCTTGTCATACACTTCATCCCGCTTATGATTCAAGCCGTAAAATAAAACCGCCGCTAAAAGAAAAACGCCACTCTCATAAACAATAATATCTAAAGGTCTGGAACTAAACAACTTCACCGGCCAGATTGTCACTGCACACACTACGGTCAGAACAGCTACCAACGGATTCCCTATAAAGCGAACCCATCTGCCCACAAGCACCTCCGTATCCGTGAACTTCTTTTTAAACAGCCGGTGCACCAGAGAAATAAGTGCAGCTGCCAGAAGTGCCGTCCCGATACAGTAAGCAGCTTCTCTTTTCGGAGAAAGAGCCGCTACGCAGTCATATCGGGTAATCAGATTCATTCCCGGAAATTCCATTCCACTGTAAAAATAAATGCCGTTCGTAGTTACCCCTGACTCCTGCGTATCCTCCAAAGCAAGGAACACTTCTTCTCCAAGGCTCTCTACCGTATAATAATATTCTTTTCCGATTTCTACATCCAGATTGATATCAAAAGTTACAAAACCCGCTTCCGTCATGCCGCTGATATCCGCAGTTACCACTTTTAAATCATTCATGGCCCCATCCTTCACGCGCAGCTGCAATACGGTATTCACATTTTCACTGCACACAAAAACCGACAGACGTTCTATTTCCTCACACTGGGGAATAAACATCTGCATAGCGGGGTTGTCCACACTGACCGGATCCGTCATTTCCAACATGACTTCCGTGCTCTTTAGCGTAAGATGATGTTTTATCAGCCCGAGAGGGCCCGTAATGAGAATGATAAATACTGCCGATACCGCAATGATATATTGTATCATTCTGCTCTTTTTCACTGTCTTGTTCATGCACTCAATTCCATTTCTTCATAATCTATAGTAGTATATCACAGCAGCCTGTAAATAACAAATCGAACTTCTCCGTTTAATTCAATTTTCCCGACATTTTCCGCGGTAACAGCAATGCCCTTCTGTTTGTAGTATTCTGTCAGCCATTCCACATCCCGATTGACCTTAGAGACAAAAAAGACATTTTCTTTTTCCACAAGCGCTTTTTCCAAATCTGTAATGTCTCTTTGCAGAAGTTTTTTACCATAAAGCGGACTTTTGGACGTCCAGCCGCCGCACAAATCATAATTCCGGTAGGAATTATCAACCCCTTCAAACATTTTTTCCGTATAATTCACTGTAGAATATACATCGATAACATAATAATTTTCCGCATTTTCTTTGCAGTATTCTTGTAAAAGAAGCCATTCCTCATTGATTTTTTCCCGACTGCTTCCTTCTCCCAGTGCACGACTCCACAGACTTGGTAAACTGAGGGCAAGAATAACACAGGCAAGCACACTTACGGTCACTCTGCTTATCTTTTTTCTTCCCCATTCCACGGCAAGAAGTCCGAACAGCATCATAAGTTCCATCCAAAATAAACCGTGGGTAATCCGATCCGGTGTACGATTACGCAAAATAATGTACATCCAGCAGACCGAACGTATTCCCACAAACATAGGTAGCTTCCACAAATAAGATTTGTCTCTGTTATAGATTGCGACAATCATAAGAAGCAGGTATAAAAACAACACAAGACCGCTATAAGGCATGTACTTTGTGGATAACAGACTGTTCCCGTACAGCCACACAGCTTCCCTAAAGTCTATCAGAAACAGGGTGTCTCCGCCACGCTGCCCGGTCTGATAGTCCACCATTTTTCTCAGTACTTCTTCGTCAATGCTTTCATCTAAAGCAAAATTATAGTTGTCTATCAGCACAGCTTCTGCCTGCGAAAGACCTGCCTCCTCATAAAATTCCTGATTCGTTTCGTAATCGGGCCAGCCAAGGAAATCATAGATTTCCGTCCGGTAATCAAAAAATGCCCGAAACCTCTGCCATTCTTCCGTTCCGTAAGCAAGCCTGTCTGCCAGAAGGCTTCCGCCCATAAGAGCCAATGCTGCTCCGATAATCCCCAGATATTTGACTATATTTTCTTTCGTAAAAAACTTTTTCTCCTTGGACCATTTACAAAGCCCCGCCCCCAAAAGAAAGGGGAACAGTAAAATTGCCATTTCCGTTCGTATCTGGAAAGCAAGCACAACCAACAAAATACTGACTATATTTTCTGTCAAAAAGCTTTTTACACTTTTGGTTGCATCCGTAGTATAAAACCAAAATACTGCCGCCGCCATCAAAATGGCACAGGTCATCGTATATTGCACATAAACCAGCTCATACAAAAGTATATTTCCGGCAAACAAAAGCGTTCCTGCCACCATTATCCCTTTCATCCATTTTCGGTTTACAAATCCTGCTGCCCTGGCCGCAATCAGAAACAACGCCCCGTACTGGCATATGCATAAGCAAATCCCGTACCATGGAATCTCCAAGCCCCCCGGCAGTGCCGGAAACAGCTTGTAAAACAAACTAAATAAAGCACTGACCGGATACAGCATCTGAATATTCCTGCTCTCCGGCACTCCGGTATAACTTCCGCACAAAATATCCCGCAAAGTAGTATCATCATTCACGCAGTAATAATAATCAAAACACACACCAATGACTACCAGCAGAAGCAGTATCCCGCCCGCCGCAATCAGATATTCAAAGCTCTTGTTTCCTTCCTTCAGTTTGGCACTACGATTTCCTTTTTCCATATTTTTGTCCTATTTCCCTTTTTTTAACATATCTATCACCTGTGCAAACAATTTTTGCCTAAGCAGCTCTATCACTGCACACATCAGAAACACCAATCCGATACTGCCAAGCATAAGTACCGGGAACCACACAGAAGCCGCCTGCTTTTCCACCTGTAACCATTTCTCCCATACATAACGAAAATCCATATGCTCATGCAGAAGATATACACCAAATGCCGCACTGCCAAAGGTTCCGATGACTTTTCCCACCCTTTCAGAGGAAATTTTCAAAGAGGAAAAACAACAAAACAGCCCTACTGCCGCCAGATAACAGAATATATGATTATAACTGTAGGCATAAGTTACAATATCTTCTAAATGCCCGGTTCTTACAAAAATTTCTTTCAACGCGCAGGCACTCAATACCATAGCCCCACAAGATACTGTATAAAGCAAAACCCCTCCGGCTTTTCCTGCAAGATAGGGGAGTCCAAACCGTCTGCAATACGCTCCGGTTATATACAGGCACAGAAACCAAAGCACATCATAGCCCCTTTTGTCCACGGCAAGGGCAAGCGGAAGCACCGATTTTGACAGGCTTAAAATGCCAAGAAGCAGAAGCAATCCATTCCTCATCTGTTTCTGCTCCATTTTCTGCAACACCGGATTCAGGAAAGGCAGCAGAATATAAAGTAGGATATAAGACGTAACAAACCAATAATGTTCGGTTACAACAGGGAACAGATAGCAGGCTCCCTTGTAAATGTTAAGTTCCGTTTTGTCTGCAATTCCCGTGGCGTAAGCCAGTGCTCCAAGCAACAGCGAATAGAAAAGCACCTGCCCCCAGAGTGTAAGCAATCGCTTTAACCGAATCTCTTTTTCTACAAGAAAATATCCGGTAATCAACACATATACATTTACTGCGGGGAAAAAGAACGCCTCAAAAATCCATGGAAGAAGCCCCTGTACGCCGCTTTTTTCCGTAAAGTTTCCAAGCACGCCGCCCTTATCCAGATAATGCAACCCAATTATCATACACATAGCAATAATCCGTAATAATTCAAAGTTAGCTTCCCGCTTTTTCATGGCTCTCCTTTCTCTTTCTTCCCGACTCGTTTTTTCTGTCCTTTTATTCCCAAAGTTTCGTCACAATGCGCTCCGCACCGTTTCCGTCTACTATCTCCTGCATTTGCCGGCTGATTTCTTCCCGTCCGGCTTTTCCCGTTTCGCCAAGCTGTTTCACCTTTTCCATAATATTCGTAAACATGACAGTTTTATCTTTTTCATAATCCCCGGCATAATAAACAGGGGTATACTTTTCAAAAGCGGTTCCCGGCAGAATCTGATTATCCGCAAAGGAAAAGCAGATTGTGGGTACGCCTATGGCACAAAGCTCATACAGCGTAGTACCTGCTGCTGAAATGGCAATGTCACATTCCGCCATCAGTTCCCACATCTTCTTCACATCCGTGTAAACCTTTATTCTTCCGCTCCGGCTGTCCTCTTTTTTGAAGTCTGTCCCGATTCCGCCACTATGGGAGGCTCGTTCCATACTGCGCAGTGCCTCGAGACTATCGGAAAATCTGCCGCAGACCACATACAGATACATCGTTGTCTGCTCTGTCAGTTTCTCCACAAGGGCTTCCGCAATCCGGTAACTGTCACTTCCTCCTGTAGTAATCAAAAGATGTTCTGCTTTTTCCCGCACCCGGTACTTCTGCTCTTTAAAGGGCTGCCGCAATGGCATATAAGTACAACCAAGCAGGGTCTTCGGTGCATTCTTCTCATAGGAAAAATCTATCCCGTAAATATTATAATTAATCAGAATATCTGTCTGATACGGCACATCACCGTAATCCTCCATCAGTGCAAGCCGGATTTTTAGCATTGAAAGTTCCTGCCTTAACGCACGCATATAGCTTTCCGTAATCTGATAGCTGTCCACCAAAAACACAATGTCTGTCAGTTTTTCGGCAAGGGGAAGTCCGGCTTCTTTCCTGACAATAGAAAAAAGTTCCGGCAGTTCTGACTCCAAACTACGGTAATCCGTATGCAGTACCCGGTAATCCTGCTGCCGTTCTTGTAAGAGTCCTGCCCCTTCCTCATCTGCGGTAAAGAAAAGTGTTCTTATCCCCTTTTTCTTTGCCGCCTCTGCAATCGTCAGACAACGCATCATATGTCCCATTCCGATTTCCTTATTGGCATCTGCCCGTATCCACAATTCCCTTCTCTTTTCCATACGACGTTCCTTTATGACTCTTTCAATCCTTTAATCATTTCCGGTCGCAACGGCTCTCCACGTTTTATGTCAACCAGCGCTGTCTTTCCAAGTACATCCGGCAAAAATTTCGGCTTCATGCCATAGCCCGGACGGATACTTCGCACATTTTTTCCGGTAAAAATTTCACCGGCCTTGATATCCTCTACCACAAAGAGGGAGCGCCGGAACTTAATATTAGTTCTCTCCTGTTCTTCCACTCCGTAATCTACGATACCTTTTGCCTTTTCCACAGTTCTGACCGCTTCTACCATCTGTTTGAATTCCTCCGGTGTCATGGAAAAAGAGGAATCCGGATTTTCAATTTCTCTGCTCAGGCAGAAATGCTTTTCGATAATACTTGCTCCGATTGCCACTGCAACCTCCGCACTCAAGGAACCCATGGAATGGTCGGAAAGTCCTACCGGAAGCTGAAACTGCGCCTTCATATCTGCAATGGTTGCCAGATTCATTTCCTCCACCTTCGCCGGATAAGCACTGCTGCATTTCATCAGGGCAAGCTGTTTATTGCCTGTTTTATAAATAGCTTCCACTGCTTCCCTGATTTCCTCTATACTCCCCATTCCGGTCGACATAATAATTGGTTTCCCTTTGGATGCCACATATTGTAATAAAGGCAAATCAATCATTTCAAAGGAGGCAATTTTATAAAAGGAGAAGTCCAGTTTTTCCAAGAAATCCACAGAAGTATTATCAAAAGGCGTGGAGAAAAAATCAATGCCAACCCGCTCTGCCTCTTTCTTTAATTCCTCATGCCATTCCCACGGAGTATATGCTTTTCCGTACAGACTGTACAGATTTTCTCCCTCCCATGTACCATCCTCAATATGAAAATACTCATTGTTACAGTCAATGGTTATGGTATCCGGTGTATAGGTCTGGATTTTCACACAGTCAGCTCCCGCATCCTTTGCCGCCCGGATAATTTCCTTTGCCCGTTCTATACTTCCCGCATGATTACCGGACATTTCCGCAATTATATAAGCCGGATATCCGTCTCCGATTTTTCGTCCGTTAATTTCCAATGTTTTCATTGTTACTCCCATCTGCCCGTTTCTGCGGGCGTTCCAACCAAAAAGACCGCACTTTTCAGCCTTTTCCTATCCCATGTTTTTCTCCTATATCAGTCTTCTTATAACCGGAATTTTGGAAATCACATAAACAAGCACTGCTGTACTCACTGTCACCAAAAGCACTACAACAGGAACCGCTATTGCCGCCGGTGCAAACAAGGTATCCAGTCCCGCCTTATGGAACAAATCCAGTACGAAGGGGTGCAACAGATAAATTCCTAAAGTCAGTCCGGCACTTTTAGACAGGAAACGACTTTCCGAAAGTTTTATGTGTTTTCCCAATACAAAAATACAAGTGCATGCCACAAAAGCATTGACTGCCATCGTATCATTCAGAATAATGGACAGTTCTCCTGTTTTCTCCGAATACAGATTGCAGGCATACACTTCTATGGCAAAAAATATCACTCCGCATACTCCGACTCCCGCCAGTACTTTTGCCGAAAGCTTCGGTAAAAACTCATGCAACACATGCCCCAGAATGTAATAACCGATATATCCCGTAAACAGTACATTCGGAAACCGTTCATAAAGGCTTGCCACAATGGTTTTGTACGGAAATTCAAATTTTAACGCTGTAGGCAGCAAAATTGCCAGTATAAAATACAGTCCGAGAAACCATAGACATTTTGTCCTGTCTGCCATAAAATTCTTAATAAACGGCGTAAGCAGGTACAGGGAAATCATCATCGGCAGAAACCACAAATGATAAATTCCTCTGCCAAGCAGACTTTCCAGTACAATTTCCTGCTTCACATTTTCCAAGCTCCAGACCTGTCCGTTATTAATAAAATTATAGACATTATAAAACAGGAACCAGAAAAAATAGAGAAACAAAAGCTTCCCGGCTTTATGAAAATAAAGATGCCTGATACTGTCCGTCCGCTGTTCGGAAAGCAGCAGACTTCCGCTTATCATGACAAACAGCGGTACCCCCAGTATGGAAAAGCAGTCAAAGCCGTTCATAACCTTAAAATTAATGCTTGTGACATCCAAATTTTCCAGACAAAGTGCGGAAACATGAACCCCTACCACCATCATGCAGGCAATTAATCTTAACATATCCAAATAAGTCGTTCTCTTTTGTTCCATGTCTATCTCCACGTTATTTTTCATGCAACAGCCTGTATTTCATTTCTGCCAGTTTCCAGTCCTCGATAGTGTCAATGTCCTGCACTTCGGTTTCCTCCATAAATACAGGAAGTGTATTTTCCATAATTACTTTTTTCTGCGTACAGAATGCTTCTACACGCAGACAATAAAACTGTCCGCAGTCATGATAAAGGGGCTCCAGATCCTGAGACCTGCAATTCATATATTCCGGCCATTTAGGAACCAGTCTTCCATCCCGCTCTACCACACAACGTTGGGGCGGAAAAGAGAATTTCACGACAGGCATGACGCTGTCTGCCTGCTTTTCCGCTAAAAGTTCCATTGCCTGTTTCAGCTTTTCCCCGCTTACAAAAGGAGCTGTCGGATAAATACAACAGATATGGGTAAACTTTCTGCCCCTCTTTTCATATTCCTCCAGTACCTCCAAAAGTACCTCAGCGGTTGTGGCAAAATCGTCCGATGTTTTTTCACTGCGAAAGAACGGAACTGACGCCCCAAACTGCATTGCCGTCTCTGCGATTTTCTTATCCTCGGTAGATACCATAATTTCGTCAAATACCCCGGCTTTTTTCGCTGCCTCTATGGAATAAGCAAGAATCGGCTTTCCACAAAATTCCCTGATGTTTTTTCCGGGAATCCGCTTACTTCCCCCTCTTGCGGTAATAATTGCCAATGTGCTGTTCGTAACTGCATCTGTTTCCATATACAACTTAATCCTCCATTTCGAAGTGTCACACTATTTCCTGTATGCCTCCACGATTTTTGTTACCGCAGCAATGACGTCGTCCACATCTTTATCGGTTAAAGAATAATAAAGGGGCAGACTCATTTCCTCACTGTATAGTTTTTCCGCCTCCGGACATAATCCCCTCTTGTAGCCCATTTTCTCATAATGAGGCATATAGTACACGGGAATATAATGTACGTTGCAGCAAATATTTTCCGCTCCCATTGCCGCAAAAAATCCGGCACGGTCAATGTTTAACTTTTCCGGTCGTATCCGCAGAATATATAAATGTCTCGTCGTATCGGATTCCGGAATTTCCTGCTGTACAAACAGCTCGGGCATTTTCGAAAACGCCTCGTCATACCTTTGCACGATTTCTTTTCGTCTCTTTTGAAACATCGGAAGCTTGTCCAGCTGGCTGATAAGCAGTGCCGCCTGTATGTCCGTCAGCCGGTAATTATAGCCCAAATCTATCATTTCATAGTACCACGGTCCCTCACTTTCATGCTCCATCAGAGCCGTATTTCTTGTAATTCCGTGGGAACGGAACAGCAGAAGTTTTTCATAAAGCTCTTTGCTGTTTGTCAACACTGCTCCGCCTTCGCCGCCTGTCACCGTTTTTACCGGATGGAAACTAAATGTGGTCATATCGGCAATGGAACCTACCGCCTGTCCCTTATATTTCGTTCCGATAGAATGAGCGCCGTCTTCAATCAGGGTAATACCCTTCTCACGACAGATGCTTAACAACTCGTCCAATTCTACTGCCTGTCCGGTAAAATCCACCGCCACAACAGCTTTCGTAGCATCCGTAAGCTTTTCCTTTACCTGAGCCGGGTCTATGTTATAAGTGTTCGGATTGATGTCCGCAAAAACCGGTTTTGCACCACAGTAAAGAGCGCAATTTGCACTTGCTGCAAAGGTGATGGGTGTGGTAATGACTTCATCCCCTTTTCCCACTCCTGCCGCAAGACAGGCTATATGCAGTGCGGCCGTTCCGTTGCTGACTGCCACCGCATACTTTGCTCCGGTAAGCGCACAAAGCTTCTGCTCCAGTTCCCCGATTTTCGGTCCACAGGTCAGATAATCGCTGACCAGCACCTTGGAAACTGCCTCTACATCCGCTTCGTCAATATACTGATGTCCATAAAATAATTTTGAATCTCTGACCGGTTTTCCACCGTTTATTGCTAACTGTTCCATGACTAACCTCCATCTGACCATAGTCTGTAAGAACTTTTTTCTTCTCAAATTTACACGATAAGGGACAGTTCTCACCGTCCCTCTTTCTTTGTATAAACATTCTAATGTGCATCTACTGTTTTCAATAATTCACGAATCTGCTCCACACTCAGCCACTCCGTATTATTTCCTGAACTGTAGGAGAAGCCGTCCGGTACCTTCTTCCCGGTCGGAACCGGTCGTTTTTTCTCACTCCATACCATCTGCGGATAAACAATAAAATGTTTATCGTATTCATAAGTTGTCATGGAATCCTCTACCGTTACCATGATTTCATGCAGCTTTTCTCCCTCACGAATACCAACCTCCGGCATTTTACACCCCGGAAGCATCGCTTCTGCAAGGTCTGTAATTTTAAAGGAGGGAATTTTACTGATAAAAGTTTCGCCGCCCTTTGCTTCCTCCAACGCTTTAATAACCAGTTCTACGCCCTGTGTCAGACTAATCCAGAAACGGGTCATGCGGTAATCGGTAATCGGCAGTTCCGTGCCGCCGTTATCAATAATATTCTGAAAAAACGGAATGACAGAGCCACGGCTTCCTGCCACATTTCCGTAACGTACGATGGAAAAACTGATATCCTTGCTGCCTGCATAGGCATTTGCCGCAATAAACAGCTTATCGGATACAAGCTTTGTACCGCCGTAAAGGTTGACCGGATTTACTGCCTTGTCCGTAGACAGGGCAACCACCTTCTTCACATCACTGTCCAGTGCCGCATCAATAATGTTCTGGGCACCGTGGATATTGGTCTTAATGGCTTCGTTCGGGTTGTATTCACATGCCGGAACCTGTTTCATGGCTGCTGCATGGATGACGTAATCTACGTCTTCAAAGGCACGCTGTAAACGTTCTTTATCGCGCACGTCACCGATGAAAAAACGAAGCTTGTCTTTATATTGTTTGAAATCGTTTGCCATGATGAACTGTTTGAATTCATCTCTGGAGTATATGATAATTTTCTTGGGGTTGTAATGCTCCAGTACATATTTGGTGAAGCATTTTCCGAAAGAACCTGTTCCGCCTGTGATTAAAATAGTTTTGTTATTTAACACGTTAAACTCCTTTCCTGCCCGGCTTTTAGAGGGGCAGTTTGCTGTAAACAATTTATTTTATCATAATTAATATATAAATTCCAGTGTGCCGGATGTTTTCTTTGTTTCTTTTTAGGTTATTCCTTAGGGCTTGATGCGCTTTCTTAAGTTGCGATAGCCGTTCAGGGCCCGGTAGTATAGTAAAAATAAGAGACCGGACTTCATTTGCAAACGAATGAGGCGTTTTTGTTCAGAGTCGTAGGTTTGCTGATAGTAAGGGTTCTCCTGGAAGGAAGGGAATTCTTCCCTGATGCCGTCTGCCATTTTTTTCAGAAAGGCGAGGCTTGCGTGTTCGCCGGACACTACATACGAAAACAGGGTGTTGACGTAGTATAGTTCGGTGAAACGGTACTCCAGCTCGGGTTTGTAGGGGTCATAAAAGCCTGCTTCTTTACACCATTCTACCAGGAGCTTTCCGGTAGTCATGCGGTCTTCGCATTTGGAGCGGCTTAGGCTGTGTACGGTGGAGGCCTGATGCTGGTAGTAGTAGTAAAGAGGTTCGTCTACCAGTTCAAAGTGTTTAAAATGAAGCATCCACACAGGAGCGGCGCAATTATCCTCGTAAAATACATGTTCCGGGAAACGGAGGCTGTATTTGTCGATTACTTCCTTTTTGTAAATTTTAATGACCATACTGCCCGGCTTTCGCATGAGAAGCTTGTACTGTTCGACGCCGAGAATTCCCGTCTGGTCGGTTGTGTTGTTAATTACGGTACGTCCCGGCTTAAAGGACTGCTCTGTTGTAATCTGGTACTGGCATCCGGTTACGTCGGCACCGGTTTCTTCGGCTTTTTTTAAAAGCTTTTCATACATATCGGGGGCGGCAAAATCGTCACTGTCAAAAAAACCGAGCCATTCGCCCCGGGCTTGTTGTATGCCCAGATTTCTTGCGCCTCCCTGTCTGCGGTTTTCCGGCGAACGGATGAGGCACACCTTGTCCGGATTTTCTTCTTCGTAGCGTTTTAAAATTTCAAAGGAATTGTCTGTGGAAGCATCATCTACACAGACAATTTCGTATTCTTCTTTTACTGTCTGGTTCAGCAGGGAATCTAAGCAGAATTCCAGTTTTCCTCCTGCTGCCATATTATAAACGGGTACGATAATACTCAGCTTCATTTTTCTTTCCTAATCTTTCCGTCCTCTACCCGGAATACCATATCGCATTTTTCAATAGTCTGTAACCGGTGAGCGATAATAACAAGTGTTTTTTTACCATGCAGTCGGTTAATGGCATCCATAATTGCTGCTTCGGTTTCGTTATCCAGTGCTGAAGTTGCCTCATCCAAAATCAGTAATTCCGGATCATTATAAAGCGCTCTTGCAATACCGATACGCTGTCTTTGTCCGCCTGAAATACGGATTCCGCGCTCTCCCACACCGGTATGCACACCTTCCGGCAGCCCCTTTACAAACTCGTCCAGCTGGGCTTCCTTTAATGCATACCACAGCTTTTCTTCATCAATTTCCTCCTCCGGCACACCAAATGCCACGTTCTGCCGTATATCCGCATTCAAAAGGGTAATCATCTGCGGAATGTAACCGATATTTTTCAACCATTCCCGATAGTGCTCCATCACATTCACACCATCTGCGGTAATGGTACCGCCTTTCAGCTTCAAAAGTCCGAGCAGAATATCCACTACCGTAGTCTTACCCGCGCCGGAACCACCCACAATACCGATAGATGTCCCAACCGGAATGGTCAGATCCGCATGGTCAAAAATCAGTTTTTCCGTATTCGGATAGGCATACGTAATATCCTTTAAGACAATTTCCTTCGTAACAGGCAGCTTTTCTTTGGCTTCCGCCGCATAAGACATATCCACATTTTCCTCGTTGATGTCCTCCACCAGATTGTCGCTTACATTCATAAAGAAGGGCTCACAATAGGCAATCTGGGTAAGCTGATTGTTGATACGGCTTGCCGAAGGCATGAGACGGACTGCTGCCGTAGCAAATGCCGCAATAATGGAAATCATGCTTGTCATATCCGTATCTGCCAGTACCAGAATCAACATGTAAGCCACCATTCCCGCAATACAGACCGTTTCAATGAGAAGCTTGGGAGCACTGCTGAACAGATTCAGCCTCTCCATGGCATTTACAAAACCCTGCCCCTGCTTCATATATTCATTCACAAAATACTGCTCTTTTCCTGCCACTTTTACTTCCTTGATACCACATACCGCCTGGGAAATCCATTGATACATGGAAGCACCGTAATCCTGATTTTCCTTTCCGGTCCGATTCATAATCGGTTTGATAATCTTCTTAATCACAATCAGTGTAAGCAAAAGCAGACTGGCAATGACTACCGTCATCAACGGATCCATGACAAAAAGTACGATACCCAGCGTCAGGAATACGATACTCTCGGAAATCACCTGTAAAAGAGCCAGAATCAAACCGTACATATTGTTTACATCAGCAGCGATGCTACGTTGTATGGTTGCCGTATCTGCGTTTAAAAAGTATTCATAATCCTTTTTGATATAGCTTTTTAGCAGGCGCTGTGCCGTATAAAACTGGTTCGTGTATACAAAGTGATACATTTTTTTCTGTTGGAAAAACAAAAATAAATTTTTAAAAACAAAAGCCAGAATCAATGCCACCATAACAATAACCATCAACTGTTTGGTTGTGGTAATATGAAAAATTTCATAGAATTTCCCGACAATCGCATACTTTTCTCCGTACTTTTCCATAGCTCCGGGTGTCAGAATGACCGAAACCACCGGAAGTACCAGTCCAATGCTCAAAGCCTCCAGAATAGCCCCAATCAACATCAAAATCAACAGTACACCCATCTGTCTTTTTTGCTTTTTGTTCATCAGCTTCATCAGTTTTTGATAAATCTTCATAACCTCTTACGTTTTCCTTTCCGCAGCCGCCGCTCTATCACTTCTCTTCGCAGCCATCTTCCCTAAATTGCCGCATTGTAATTGTGCAGTTCGGGGTCTTCATAGGCATCCCAGAAGGACTGCCCCAGATTAATCTTTTCATCCGCAAAATCAATGGTGTCCAATGCCGTAGTGACAATGGAAATTGCCAGTTTAAAATGCACGCCCTCTATAAAATTCAGCACTTCAATCGGGAATTTTCCTTTAATAACCGTACATTCCGGAAACAACGTTTCATAATCCACCACATCTCTCGGATGAGGCTTGATGACAACATGACATCCCTTCGCATAATCCCGGATAATGTCCCTGCAAATCTGCACTCTTGTTTCCAGGGGCTTAGGATGGGGTTGTGACAAAAACAGCATACAGTTACCGTCCACCGCCTTTTCCCCCAATTCCTTCATAAAGCTTTCCGCATCCGGCATAAACACCTTTAAAATCATCTTCTTCCGTTCGGCACTAAGAGCAAGCTCCAATGGCTTTCTGGGCACCTCAATATATTTTTCAAAATCATACTTCAATACGGAGCGGTCATTGATTTCCATATCCAGGCAGTATTTCCCATAGCCGTTCTGCATGAAAATAATATTTTTCTTTGCCAGAAAGGCTTTCAGTTCAAAGTGTCCCCGATTCTCATAGCGCGCTCCGTCCAGATATTTCAGGCAGTCCAGTCCGTCCTCCATTGCATGATAATAAATATGCTTGTAGCTCAGATACCAGCCTATCGGATCCCAGTCACAATAAACATAAATATCCCGATACTGTTTAAAATCTATCGTAATAAAGGGCTCCATCTTTTGGGGCAGCTTTTTTGTCAGAATAATCCGATTCCACATATGCCACAGCACATTATGATGGGATTTCTTGTATTTGGCAAGCTCCGGGAAATCCGAATCCTTCTTTTCCTCCAGAATATGCACCTGCCTGAACATCCCGCAGGCCTCCAGCTGTGCTTTCAAATCCCCAAAATCCGTAGACATGGTGCTAAGCGCAATATCTGCCTTGCCCCATTCCTCCTTGGGGCGGTTGCATTCCTTCAAAAGTGTCACATATACATTATAAAAAGTATGACATACATAAATTCTGTCTATCATTGTGTCTCACTCCACTCCTAGTGTACTGTAGCTTTTATCTTCTTTAACTTTCCTTCTATCTTATATTGCAGAGTATAGCGGTTCATAGGACGCTTCGCAACCCTCATTCCTGCAATCTTCATGCAACGTTTCTTATCCGGAAAACACCCCTTTTTCCGATAATACCGGTAAAAGTACCGCATTGCATGCTCTTTTTCATCCGGCAGATGCCAGATACATACAGGATTGTACATCGTATTCGTACTTATCAGATAAAAGTCATTGGTCCAATAGCGGTATATATAAGGCACTGCAGCAATGATTTCCCCTGTTCTTGCCGCCGCTATGGAAAGGATTGTCTCATCCCCGGTATGGTCATCAATCTGAAATTCTTTCTCCTTCATTCTCTCGTAAATTCTGCCGCATTCTTCCATAAATTTTTCAAGTGCTTTCCGGTTACCGCAAATGTATTCTCCTCCATAATGCACCGGATTTTGCGGCTCTTCATAAAGTTTTCCGTAATCGGAGTGAATCCGTTCCCTGTCATGATGGCAGAAGCTGTGTCCCAAAGGATATAAAATAACGCCCGTTTTGCTTTCTTGCCACATTTCCTCGTAGGATTCCACCGTTATGGTATCGGTATCCAGTAACAAAAAATTATCGTAGTTTTCCGTTTCCACCACATAAGAGAGTGCGCATAGCTTAAAAAAGGCAAGTGCCCATACAAAATTCTCCGGCATCACAAAACGGTCAAAAGGAACCTCTTTTATTTTAATATGTTCTTTTTCAAACAACTCCCTGAACTGCTCCGGTACTTTGCCGTTCACTACCAGCATCACATCATCCTTTGGATTTTTTAATGCTGCCGATTTCAGAGAAACAAAAATATTCTCCATATAAAGTGTCAGCTTCTCTTCATTCATTTTTCCCGTAAGCTGCATGGAGGTCTGAAAATCCTCCTTAAATGCAAAAGCATTCAAAATCAAATTTGCCATATCAGAAACCTAGCCTTTCATATACCGATACCCTTTACGCGGTTTAATAACAGGTGCTACGCTACACGGACCCGATTTGGGAGGATTGATGTTTCCCGATAAAATCCCCTGACATAATTCATACAATCGTTCGGCTGCCTCTTCTTCATTCCACTCCCCGGCAATCCTTTGATAAGAAGCACGCCCGAACTGTTCGATTTTTGCAATATTTTTCGCCAGCTTCATACCCACACGGATAAATTCCTGCTCATCTCCGGTCCGGTATACATACCCATTTTCCCCGTCCTTTAGCAAATAAGGTACTGCACCGATTCCATGACCTGCCACCAAAGCACATCCGCTGTTCATGGATTCATTCACAACAGCTCCCCAGCCCTCTCTGTAATCACTGGTAAAAAGGAAAATATCCGCCTCTTCCATCTGTGTTCTGACCTCCTCCGGGCTTAAAAAGCCAAGCAGCTTTACTTCTTCGGTCAGTCCCAAGGCTTCTATTTCATTAATAACATGTGTTTTTTCTTCTCCGTCTCCAACCATGTAAAGTTCAAAAGCAATCCCATTCTCCTTCAGAGCTTTCGCAAGATGCACCGGATATTCCGGATGCTTCAAGGCAAGAAACCTTGCTGCAAACAGAAGCCGCACCTTACCGCTCTTCTCTCTGCGAATCCTCTTTTGCTCCATCAGTTGCTCCACGTCCTGCTTCTTAAAGGCCGGAAAATAGCCGAAACAATATTTTTTCCCCGGATAAGCATGAATCAGGGCAAAATCCGATGCCACATAGGCTCCCGCGCACAGAAGATATACCCGGGCTTTTCGATAACGGATGTGGTCATGATATTTTTTCTTAAGTCCCCGCGGCGAAACTGCCTTCCACTGTCCTTCCCGGTAAATGCGCTCCGAATAGCGGATAACCGGTTTGCCTGCCCGCAGCCGCTCCTCAATATAGCTTTCATCCTCCACACCGCCGAAAATCACAATGTCGCTGTCCATGATACGTCTGCGGCATTCCTCCGCTTCTTCGTAAAAGCATTTTACATAAGGCAGCGCCGCTACATCTGTCCCCCACCCCATTGCAGAGCGTTCCTGTTCCATCGGCATAGTCTGGATAAAACAGTAATCCGCTTTCAGTTTTTCATATAATCTGCCCGCTATGGGCATCTGATGATGGTTGATATAATTAGATACCATTGTTAATTTCATCATAAATCTCCAAAAGTCTTCTGTAATTGGTTTGCGGATTGTGGGTCACTGCCGCCCTAATTTTTGCCGCCTCCGAAAGCCGCAATGCCAGCTTATCGTCTGCAAAAATGCGCATCACCTGCTCTGCCAGTTTCTGTACATCCTCCACCGGATAAAAAAGTCCTTCCTTTTCATCCGTAAAAAGGCTGGGCACACCGCCTACCTCACTGCTCACTACCGGAACCCCCAAAAGCATGGCCTCTCCTACGGAATTAGGTGAATTTTCTATCAGGGAAGCGGATAAAAACACATGACTTTTCAAAAAACGGCTGCACATTTCCTCCGCACTCTGTTTACCGAGAAAAACAACATGTTGCTGTAAGTTTCCTTCCTCTATCAGACTTCGTAAATACTTTCCATAGGTTCCGATTTTGATTTTATCTTTTAAGCTCTCGAAAGCGGTAATTTTATCTCCTGCCACATAAAGCTTTGCTGTCGGATAGTGCTTCACAATTTCAGGCATAGCCCGCAACACAAGATGAAGCCCTTTAATCGTATAATTTCCCTGACTGACAAAAATGGAATACCGTTCACAAGCTTCCGGTTTCCACTCCTTTTGATAAAAATTACTGCGCAAAGTCTCATTCCACGCAAAATACCTTGCTCCCTTCGCCAGTCTGTCCAAAATCTTTTTATCCCATGCCGTTCTGCCTGCCACATTTCCCGTCAGGCATAAAGCCGCTTTTTCATTGGCCCCCCGCAGAGCAAATTTTTCCTGTTGCTGCAAAATATTATCTCTTTTCAGCCAGTCTCTGAAGGTGGTGCTTCTGCATATTCTGTCCGGTACTCCGATGGTGTAGCTTTCCGCACATTCACTGCATATCCCCTGCACGGAAATCAACAGCTTCTCCCGTTTTCCAAAAGCCTGTGCCATAGCAAGTGCATGAGGAAATTCAGTGCCGAAAACATGCACCACATCCGGGCGAAATGCATCAAGGATTCGTTTCAGACGTTCCTTTAATGCCGTTTCATAGTTTTCAGGATGAAGCGTGTCTTCCGCAAATCCATAATAGAACAGACCCTCTGCCTCTCCCGAAATCCCATCCTTTTCGGGTTCTACCGGAAAGCAAATACCAAGTGTTATTTTATTCTCTTTTTCTGCCAGAATCGTCTCTGAAATGCCGGTCAGCCATCCTTCTTTATTGCTTTGGGGCATTCCCAGTTCTTTCGCTATTCCCGGCAGTACAATATTGCACAGCCATAAAACTCTCATTGTTTTAACCAGACTCCTTTTTTTCTCCTGCTTTTCCCATTATTTCTTTTTGTAAAGAACCGTCTTTAACCTGTTATAGATACCGGAAAAAGTTTTGCTTTCCGCCATTTTACTGCGAAGCGGCGCCAGTGTGAGAAGCAGAATCATCCGATATTGGAAAAGCTGTCCCCGGCTCATATACTTTGCCGTGATTTCCTTGTGTTCTGCCGCCGACACCTTTCTATTTTCTTTTGTTTCGGAAAATCCGCCGCCCTCGTAATCCGCAATCACAATCGGCATATAGCGGGGATTTGCAGCCTTTTCAAAGAAACACCATAAGAAATGTTCATAATCTGCACGCACTCTATATTGTAATAGATACCCACGCTCCCCAAAAAGTTCTTTTCTGTAAAAACAAGCCTGATGACAAGGCACATTCCGGTAACAGCCAAAGGCATCCATCTTCGGATTGGAAGACACAAGACTCTCCGTCAGAACCGAATAAATATTCCCATAAAAGATCTTTGCCTCTTTTGTTACCTGCTTTTTCACCTGTTCCAGCACGGTATTGTCATGAAACACATCACCACAATTTAAGAAGAATAAAATTTCTCCCCTTGCCTGTGCCGCTGCCTGATTCATCGCATCATAAATTCCTGTATCCGTCTGCTGTACGATACGGACACCTTCCCTTTTTTCCAGCTTTTCCAATGCACCATCGGTAGAACAGCCGTCCTTGATTAAAATTTCATAATTCTTTTCCGTCTGTGAGTAAATACTGTCCACGGTTTTTTGCAGCTTCTCTCCGGGATTGAGACAGACAACAATAATACTAAAAAAAATCTTTTCCATGATTAATCCTCTAAAATATCCATGTATTATAAGGAAGCAGTTTAATTAACGGGTCATAGGCTTTATACAGAAATGCCGCAAAATAAACCACTGCTGCCGCCACAATCAATGTCTTCCAAAGCTTCCGTTCTTTCCCCTCCGGCAGTGCTGTCACCATTCCCGGCAGTAAAAAAAGCTGTCCTACATTCATATAGTAACCGATTCTGGATACTTCCGGCACAAAAGAGCCACATAAATACAACACCAGTGACAAATAATTCAGTTGAAAGAAAAAACGGTTCATGGGATGGTTTTCAATGGTTTTCCGATATAAAAGCACCCCTGCCGCAAAAATCGCCGCACATCGCAAAATATTGACCGGAGAAGTGCCTCCCTCCAGATAA
Source organism: uncultured Lachnospiraceae bacterium (assembly GCA_964449325.1). Classification (GTDB taxonomy): domain Bacteria; phylum Bacillota; class Clostridia; order Lachnospirales; family Lachnospiraceae; genus RGIG3002. Next base: position 183,320 of record CAYUYJ010000001.1, read on the forward strand.
ATTGTATCCGCATAAGTAGGATAGACGAAAATAATCAGCTTCAAAACCAAATCCTTCAGCAAAAATCCGGCAATTCCCGCCACCGCAAACAATGCCATCTGCCACTTTTTCCACGCATAGCCTGCCAGAATATAAATCGGAATCACCAAGAGCACTGACTTATGGAAAGAAGCTGCCAAAAGCACCACGAAAACAAATTTTCCGTATTCCTTTTTCAATACATACTTCATGGACACGACCGCCAGTGCAAGTGCCAAATAGTAACGGATGGTATTCATACTGTTAAAATAATAGCCAAAGGTCATAAACAAAAAAAACGAAAACCAAAATTCCACGCTTAACTCATAAATTCCCTTTAAGAACAAAAAAACGGTCAATGCAGAAAACACCGCAAAAATCAACAGCTTTACACCCGTACCGAACAAATGCTGGATTCCCTTTACCAGAAAGTTAAATCCTATTTCCGTAGGTACTCCGTCGCTTCCTTCAATCATCATCAAACGAAAGAATTCCTCATATCTGGTATAGTCATTTCCTACTTCATAACGACATGCCGAGACTGCAAAAAGCAACAGAAAAATACCACACAAAAGAATGCGGTTACGCAATTTTCGTCTGGTAAGCGTCTGCTTTGCAATTCCGTTATCACCCGGTCTTTGCACGAACCATGCAAAAGCCGTTGTCACAATAGTCAACACCACATATAGTAACATACTCTATTCCGCTGCCTCTTTCATCCCTGCTTTCATCAGTTTATAGGCCTTTTTCCAATGAATTTCCCGACACATGACTGCTTTATGTTTTAACAAAAAGCGAAGGGCAATTATCTTTTTTAATTTACCATATAAATAATAATACAAAACTCCCCTGTCAAAGAAAAACTTCTCGTTATAACCGCGAAACCACGTGGATTCCCGCGCTGTCTCTTCTCCGATAGTAACAGGGACACAGTACACCTTCAAGCCCTTTTCGATACACTCTTTCAAAAAAAGACTGTCTTCTCCGTTGCTGTATTTTGCACCACCCCCAAAAAGAAGAGAAAACGTCATATTTTTTTTCCGCACCTTTTCTAATCGGAAAGCAAAGCTGTAAGTAGGATACCTGCCGCTGTTATACCACTTCACCCGCCCAAAGTTCTCAATATGGTAAGTTCGTCGCTCCGGTGCCACCTCCACATTAAAAAGAAGCATATCCGCTTCAGGGTGTTTTTCAAATTCCTCCAGCACCCGTTTTTCATAGTCATCCTTGTATACAATATCCTCATCCGAAAACAGACAGATTTCAGCGTCGGCACGCAAAAGCGCATTGTTCCTGCTAAGTCCTACCCCCTTCTCCCGAAAAGAATAAGCCTTTATCTCTCTTCCCTTCCGCTCAAATTCCTGATAGGAAAAAGCATCTGTCTGATTAATGATAATCGCTTCCGTGGAAATATTCATTTTCTCTGCCAGTCTCTCCGGTTCTTCTCCTACCGCAGACACCAAAAGCTGTAAACCCATAAACAATCTCCGTTCTATTTTTTCTTCCAAAAATACCTACGGTACATCTTCCTATCTGCACCGCATAAAATAGCGCACGTTATCTTGCAATCCTGTATCCTCAAATCCTTAAGCAGTCTTTCTGCCCTTTTGCCGTTTGTCTTTCCATAGGTGAACCAAACCACAACCGCATCCGTAGCGCGAAGCTTTCCGTAATCCGGCAGTTGTCCGTCCGTAAAGGCATCCTCCATGAATTCAGCCTGCAAGTCCTCTTTCAAAACATCTGTTATTTTATATTCTTTGATGGACTCGTCCAGTCCGACGAAAGCAATCCTTTGTTTATCCCTCAGCAAATATTGTGTGTTTGCCAAAAGTTCTTCCTCTTCATCCGTCTTTTTTCTTCCGTCCTCTTTTTCATAAACTACACCAACCACAGGAATCCCATAGCACCTTTCTATATCTGCAGGCAGATATACCGCCGTATCTATACAAACCACAAGACACAACCCAAAAAAAGCTGCCAAGGCTCCAAAACAGCACCCGAAAATTCCCCAGTTCTTAGTCAATTCTCCGACAATCACTTCCTCTGCCGCATCCTCTCTTATCACACGGATACCGTCAATTTCTTTAATCTCTTCCGGAAAATGGACTAACGACTCCGTCGTTGCCTGTGCAATCCTGTCAGCATGCCCTTTGTCCGAATCCGTCACAGTAATGGTCAGAAGGCGCACATCCGAGATAATATCCGCTACAACAGCCTCCTCTACCTCCTCTTGTCCGATTTCCTCCGGCAAAAGCCCCATCGTATATTGTAAAATGGCATCGGATTTCATCCAATCATTCCAGGTATAGTCATTATAATATCCATACCCGATTCCGGTGCTGTCCTCGGCAAAATCAATGTAATATTTCGTCTCTGCCCGATATTCCTTTGCTGCCGGATTTATCTGCTGATAGAGCTTATACCCACCTGCACAAATAGCAGCACCTGCCAGTGCTGCTATAAAAATTATCCATATTTTCTTCCACAATCGTAGGAAGAAGAAGCGCAAGTCCATTCCCTCTTCCATCAGAATTTCTTTTTCCAAGTCCATTTATTGCCTCATTTCTCCGCTGTCGTTCTCCGCTTTCAAGGCAGTCGTCTGTTTCTGGTCGACTCCTTCCGTACTTTCCGGTTTCAATACAATTTTCAATGTCAGCAGCATCAGCTTCAAATCCATCCAAACACTGTAATTTTCAATATAAAATAAATCCAACTTCAACTTGTCATAAGGAGTTGTGTTGTATTTGCCGTAGACCTGGGCATAGCCCGCAAGCCCTGCTTTTACCTTCATGCGAAATGCAAACTCCGGCATTTCTTCCATATACTGCTCTATGATTTCCGGTCGCTCCGGTCTTGGACCGATAAACGACATTTCGCCTTTCAAAATATTGAGCAACTGCGGCAATTCATCAATCCGGCAGGCACGGATAAACTTTCCGATAGGGGTAATCCGGCTGTCATGTTTGGATGCCAGTCTTGCCACTCCGTCTTTTTCCGCATCCACACGCATACTGCGGAATTTCAAAATCTGAAATTCTTTTCCGCCTCTTGTACAGCGGGTCTGCTTATACAGCACCGGTCCCCCGTCATATGCCTTTATACAGATTGCCGTAATCAACATAAAAGGAGAGGCAATCACCAGCAAAATCAATGCACACACTAAATCAATCAGCCGTTTTGCCATACGCTGTTCCACCGTCAGTGCATACTCTCTCGTCAAAAAAATCGGCGTATCAAACAAATGAATCGGATCTGCTCCCTTTACCAAAACATCTGTTATTTTTGGCATCATATAAACTCGGATGGAACGACCGTAGCAGAATTTCATCAAATCATTTCTCACTTTTGCCGGAATATCCCACAAAACTACCGCACCATAACCATTCTGGCATTCTTCCAGAATAGCTTCCATACCTTCACTGATATTCATACATTTCACAATATTGTATTTATCCGGTCGCGTATCAAACTTATCCAAAATATCACGTATCGGGCGTTCTCCATAAATCAAAAGCATTTCGCGGGGCGGGAATACCTTTTGGTACACTCTTTGGCATACCCAAGTCCATGCCCCCGAGACGACAATCTGACAAACAAAGAGAACAAGCATGGGCGTTACATCCACCAGTCCCATTGACATCAAAGATATTTGCAAATAAGTAATCACATTTACAATTGCAATGGAAAATATTTGCGAAAAAAATACATCCATCGTCTTTAAATAACCGATTTTAGTCCCTCCATAGGTATAAGAAAAGAAAATAAGCAACATGAAATACACTGCTATAATCAGCCAGTGACCTTTTCTGTAAAAGTTTAATCTCCAACTTACCACTTCAAAATAATAATTATACCATACGAAAATATATCCGATTGTCATAAACAGAAGCCCCAATAGAGAAAGCTCCAAAACAATAATCCTTTTAATCGACTCAAACCGTCTCATAAAACTATCCACGCCTCTCTGTCTGCCTCGCAGACGCTTGTACAGATAGTATACCATTTTCTATATAAAATGCCAAGATTTCATTAAATCCTGCGCCATACTGCTAAAAATGCCCAAATCACAAAATAATATGCGCTTTTCAAAACCGAAAGACCGGTCTGCTTCCGATATAAAAACCAAATCCTCTTGATTGCCACAAGCTTATTGGAAGATAAGGATTTCGCCGGTCTCCGGTAAATAGCCAGATTCTCGTTCAAACCATAAGCCGTATAACCGGCTCTTAAAATCTGCCACCATGTTGCCGTATCCTCGCTTGGCACCTTGGGCATCCTAAGCAGCTTTTTGTCTATTTTCTCCGTATCAAAAAGCACCGTTGTGGTAAAAATAATTGTCCGAGGCAAGGCTTGCTTGAAGGTCAATGTCTCCGGCACCTCTACCACCTTTCCCGTTCCTCTTGCTTCTTCATCCCCAAACTCATAAGCAGTAAAGCAAAACGCACAATTCTTCTCTTTCATAAATTGTAATTCTTTTTCCAGTTTTTCTTCTCTCCACACATCATCCGCATCTAAAAAAGCCAAATACCGTCCCTTCATATGGTCAATTCCGGTATTTCTCGCTTCTGCTGCTCCTTCGTTTTTCTCTTTCCGAATCAACTGAATTTTATCCGACAAAAATGGTTCGATTTTCTTCACACTGCCATCCTTGGAACAGTCATCCACTAATAGCAGTTCCCAGTCGGAATAGGTCTGTGCCTGTACCATTTGTATCGTTTTCTCTATATAGTTCTCTGCATTATAAACCGGTACAACAATGCTGATTAACTCGCTCATATCTAACCTCCGTTTTCCCATTGTCCCTTTTCATTATAATAGACATTTTTGTTAAGTAAAAGGTTTTCCACTCTTTCCTCGCAAAAAAGGACTGTCACATCAAGTGTAACAGCCCTTTTCCATTCTGTTTTTACCGTAAGTCCAGTCTCACCTTATCGGCAATTCTCGCTATATACTCACTGTTTGTAGGACGGCTTTTTCCCGAATCTGCGGAATATCCAAAAAGTTCCTCGAAGGTTTCCATGTTTCCCCTTCCCCATGATACCTCGATGGCATTTCGAATTGCTCTTTCCACCTTCTGTTCCGTAGTCCGAAACCGTTTTGCAATCTCCGGGTACAAAAGCTTGGTTACGCTGCTTACGGTTTCCATGTCCTTCCCCGATATCATAATCGCCTCCCGCAAATAATGATACCCTTTTAAATGAGCGGGCACACCCACGTCCAGCATAATTTTCGTTATGTACCGTTCCAGTTCTACATCTGGCATCGTTGCAATGTCCATTCCCTTTTCCCCTTTCCAAAATCCTGCAATTCCCCGTTTTCCCTGTCGAGGAATTGGTTTTACTGCGATACAAAGAAATCATATCACGCAGTCGGAAATTTGTGAATATTTAGGCATCGCAAAATCGACATATTCTTCGTTTTTTAACGTTTTCTTGACAGAAACCGCTTATAACTCTTCTTTTACAATATAAATCGGACGTTTTTTCACTTCCAGATATGTTTTCGCCACATATTGACCTACAATTCCGACACAAAACAACTGTACACCACTGACCAATGAAATTATACAGACCAGCGATGGCCATCCTGCAACCGGATCACCGAATATTAACGTTCGTACAATAATAACCGCGATTAACAGAAATGCCAGCATGCAGAATACAATTCCCATAAAAGAAGCAAAACCTGCCGGTGCCGTGGAAAAGGAAATAATCCCTTCAAGGGAATATTTCAAAAGTTTCCAAAAAGACCATTTAGTCTCACCTTTTCTCCGCTCCACATTTTCAAATTCCAGCCACTTGGTCTGAAAACCTACCCAACCGTAAATTCCCTTTGTAAAACGGTTGTATTCCTGCATGGACAAAATCGCATCTGCCACCTGTCTTGTCATAAGCCGGTAGTCTCTTGCTCCGTCCACAATTTCCGTACTGGAAATTTTATTCATCAGTTTATAAAACATTCTGGCAAAGAAAGAGCGAATCACAGGTTCTCCTTTTCTTGTTACCCTTCTGGTAGCTACCGAATCATAACCTTGTTCTATATAGGAAAACATCTCCGGCAGAAGAGACGGCGGATCCTGTAAATCCACATCCATTACCACCAGATAATCTCCCTTTGCATGGTTCAATCCTGCATAAATACCTGCTTCCTTCCCAAAATTTCGGGAAAAGGAAATCAAACGCACCCGTTCATCTTTCTCATGCAGTTTTTTCACTTCTCGTACAGTTCCATCCTTAGAACCGTCATCAATATAAAGAATTTCCACTTCCAAATCCTTCTCTTTGAAAAAACCGCTGTTTTTCATCAATTCTTCATAAAAATCCGCTATGGATTCTTCCTCATTATAGCAGGGCACAATGACACTTAATAATTTCATGATAAAACATCCTCCGCACAGTTTTCTGCCCTCACTGACATACCGTCTGTTCTTAGCGTCTGTATCTCCCGTTACATTCGTGCATTGTCTACATTTTCACGGAACCAGTCATAGGCAAGCTTTACACCTTCCTCCAGTTCCACTTTATGTGTCCATCCAAGACCATGCAGCTTGGAAACATCCGTCAGTTTTCTTGGTGTGCCGTCCGGCATCTGTGTATTCCAAACAATTTTCCCTGTATATCCTACTACACGTTGTACTGTTTCAGCAAGTTCCTTTATTGTCACTTCTTTTCCGGTTCCAATATTTACATGCTGTTCTCCGCTGTAATTTTCCAGCAGAAATACGCAGGCATCCGCCATATCATCCACATACAAAAACTCACGAAGAGGTGTACCCGTACCCCAAAGTTCAACGCTTTCTGCGTTGTTTACTTTCGCTTCATGGAATTTACGAATCATTGCCGGCATAACATGAGAACCGGACAAATCATAGTTATCATGAGGTCCGTAAAGGTTCGTAGGCATACAGCTGATAAAATCATCGCCATACTGACGTTTAAAAAACTTACACATTTCCAAACCGGAAATCTTCGCAATGGCATAAGCTTCATTCGTTACCTCCAACGGTCCTGTCAAAAGTGCATCCTCCGGAATAGGCTGAGGTGCCATCTTCGGATAAATACAGGTACTTCCCAAAAACAGTAATTTTTTTACTTTAAAATCATGACAGCACTTAATGACGTTACACTGAATCTGCATATTTTCGTATGCAAACTCAGCCGGTGTAGTGTTATTGGCATTGATACCGCCTACCTTTGCTGCTGCAAGTACCACAACGTCCGGTTTTTCCGTTTCAAAAAAATCTCTTACTGCTGCCTGATTGGTTAAATCCAGTTCTTTATGAGTTCTGCCGATTACGTTTGTATAGCCCTTTGCCTGTAAATTTCTAACAATTGCGCTGCCCACAAGTCCTCTGTGTCCGGCAACATAAATTTTATCTGTCTTATTCATGTTTTTTCCTTCCCATTATGCGTTCTTTTTCCTAAATTCTTCGCTGCTCTCTCCAACGATAGCTTTCATATCCGCATCCATCATCATGGCAACCAGCTCTTTGAAGCCGTTTTCACGCTTCCAGCCCAATTCTCTTTCTGCCTTTTCGCAATTTCCCCATAAAAATTCTACTTCCGCCGGACGATAGAACTCCGGATTTACATCAACAAGCAGTTTACCGGTTTTGGAATCATAACCCTTTTCATTGACGCCGGTTCCTTCCCAGCGAATCTGAACACCGATTTCTGCAAAAGCAGCCTCAACAAATTCACGAACTGTATGAGTTTCATTGGTAGCAAGTACATAATCATCCGGTTTTTCCTGCTGCAACATCAGCCACATACCCTTGACATAATCACCTGCAAAGCCCCAGTCTCTCTTTGCATTCATGTTTCCAAGGGAAAGCTTCTCCTGTTTTCCTGCCATAATATTTGCGATAGCAAGTGTTATTTTTCTCGTCACGAAATTTTCACCACGCCTCGGGGATTCATGATTAAATAAAATACCGTTGCATGCAAACATATTGTAGGATTCACGGTAATTCACGGTAATCCAGTAGGAATAGAGCTTTGCTACACCATACGGGCTCTTCGGATAAAACGGTGTCTTTTCACTCTGGGGTGCCGTCTCCGGAAGTCCGCCGAATAATTCTGAAGTAGATGCCTGATAGAAACGGCACGGACCTCCATTTACACGAATTGCCTCCAACAGCTTCAACGTACTGATTCCGGTAGCATCTGCTGTATATTCCGGTACATCAAAGGAAATTCCGACATGGGACTGTGCTGCCAGATTATATACCTCCGTAGGCTTAATCTCTGCAATCAGACGCATCAGGTTGCTGGAATCCGTTGTATCTGCATAGTGCATGAAAAATTTTACATTATTATAAGAAGAATTGATAATGTGATCAATACGGGTTGTAATCGAGACACTGTGACGTCTTACCAAACCATGTACTTCATACCCTTTTTCCAATAAAAACTCTGCCAGGTAAGAACCATCCTGTCCTGTAATACCTGTAATCAATGCTACGTTTCTCATTCTTTCTCTCCTTTTTCAATATCTTAATAATTTTCTCTTTTTTTGCTATGACAAATGGTAGTATACTATTGTATAATATCAGTATCAACCTAAAATATTGCCCGTTTATGGTAAAATATTGCTTTCCCACGGAGGTGCCATGACAACATCAAAATCTTCATCCAACCGTATCCTTGCAACCCCTTCTTCTTATGCCAGGAAAAACTATCTCTATGTGCAGGAGGTAGGTACTCTGCACAGTGTGGAACCCCACATCAGTAAACGTCAGAATCTGAATTCTTTTTTGTTCATTGTGGTAATAAGCGGCAGTGGTACGATTACCTTTGACAGTGAACGTTTTTTTGTGGATGCCGGCACATGCATCTGGATAGACTGCAGCCATTCCTACTCTCACGAAAGCAGCTTTGAAGACCCCTGGACGCTCATGTGGGTACATTTTTACGGGACTTCGGCCCCAACTTTCTACAAAACCTATCGGGAACAGGAAAATCCCTTTATTTTTGCACCGTCTTCTATTGTTCCGTTTACGGATGCACTCCATACGATTTATCAGGCACACGAAACGAAAAATCCTCTTTTTGAACTGGTTTCCCACAAGTGCCTGACTGATATTATTTTACTCTGTTTCACGGAAAATAACATAGAAAAACAATCGGCTGCTACGATTTCCGAAAAGCTGCACCAAATTCGTAATTACATGGAAGAACATTACATGGAAAAAATCAATCTGGATACATTGGCGGATTCTTTTTATATCAGCAAATTCCATCTGTCCAGAGAATACAAAAAAACCTTTGGCGTAACACTTGGCAATGATTTAAAAGCAAAGCGCATTTCCCATGCTAAGTCTCTGCTTCGTTTTACCTCGGATTCCATTGAGCAGATTGCTATCAGTTGCGGTTTTCAAAATGCAGGATACTTCATCAAAGTGTTCCGCAAAGCAGAAAATATGACTCCTTTGGAATACCGAAAAAAATGGTAGGCAGAATTTCCTGCCTACCGCTTTTCCATTACTGCCCTAATCCAAGTCTGTTAATTGCCGAGAAAATAGCCCTCACGGAAGCTCTTGTGATATTGGAGCTGACACCTACACCATAGGTCACACTTCCTGTATTGCTGTCTAACAGATGGATATAGGCTGCCGCCTGGGAATTGGAACCGCTCTGCAATGCATGTTCTTCGTAGTCCAGAATCTTGATATCCACATTCAATTCTTCCGCAATTCCGCGTTTCACCGCATCAATCGGCCCGTTACCGATTGCTTCAAAGCTCTTCTCCACGCCCTTATTTGTATAGACTACCGTCACCTTTGTATCAAACTCAGACTTCGTCTCACCGCTTAAATCATCCACCTTCAGTCTTCTGAAATGAATCGGTTCTTTCTTATCCAGATATTCCTCACGGAAGCTTTCCATAATCTGATCCGGTGAAACTTCCCCCTGTTTTTCGGAAATCTTCTGAATTACATTGGCAAATTCTTTATGCATTGCCTTCGGAAGTTTGAAACCAAAGTAAGTATCCATAACAAAAGCGACACCGCCCTTGCCGGACTGGGAATTGATTCGTACAATCGGTTCGTATTCTCTTCCGATATCCGCAGGGTCAATAGGAAGATACGGTACCTGCCAGATTTCGCTGCCGCGTTCCTTCATTGCTTTAACACCCTTGTTAATGGCGTCCTGATGAGAACCGGAGAATGCCGTAAATACCAGCTTTCCGGCATACGGATGTCTGGGATGAATCGGTATCTTACAACATCTTTCATAGATTTCGATAATATCGTTAACATGCTCAATATTTAACTCCGGATTAATTCCCTGTGAAAACATATTGTATGCAATGTTCAGTACGTCCACATTACCGGTACGTTCTCCGTTTCCAAACAAAGTCCCTTCCACTCTGTCCGCTCCTGCAAGCATGGCAAGTTCTGCGCTCGCCACACCGGTTCCTCTGTCATTATGAGGATGGATACTTAAAATAATGGATTCTCTGTTTTTAAAGTGCTTATTCATCCATTCAATCTGGTCTGCATATACGTTTGGTGTTGTCATTTCCACGGTAGACGGAAGATTAATAATAATCGGGTCTTCTTTGGTTGCTCCCCATGTTTCCTGTACTGCAGTACAAATCTCCAGTGCATAGTCAAGTTCTGTTCCGGTGAAGCTTTCCGGCGAATATTCCAAAATAATTTTCCCCGGGAATTTTGCCGCACGTTCTTTTACCATTTTCGTGCCTTTTACTGCAATTTCCGTAATCTGTTCTTTTTCCATTCCAAATACAACATCACGCTGCAATGTAGAGGTAGAATTATAAATATGTACAATTGCCTGCTTGCAACCTTCAATTGCCTCGAAAGTACGATCAATCAATTCTTCCCTGCATTGTGTCAAAACCTGTACCTTTACATCATCCGGAATCATTTTCCTGTCTACAAGCTGACGCAGAAAATCAAATTCAATCTGGCTTGCTGCCGGAAATCCGATTTCAATTTCTTTGAATCCAAGCTGTATCAGAAATTGGAACATCTCAATTTTTTCTTCGACAATCATCGGATCAATCAGTGCCTGATTTCCGTCCCTCAAGTCCACACTGCACCAGATCGGTGCTTTCTCAATTTCCTTATTTGGCCATTCTCTTTCCGGATAGTTTACTACCGGATTCCTTCTGTATCTGCCATAATTTAACATAGCTTTTCCTCCACTTTCTCTATAGATTCCCTAACAAAGAAAAACCCATGTAATACACATGGGTTCTATCGTACATACTCTATTCGCCAAGACCGCTTTCAATCGCCTCTACGAGAGTTTTTAACGCAATCTCCTCGTCCTCGCCTTCGCAAACAAATTCGACTTCATCGCCGCATTTCACGCATGCACCAAGTACGCTCAGCACACTTTTTGCATTCGCTGTATTATCTCTAAATGTAAATGTTATTAGCGATTTAAACTGCATTGCCTCTTTACATAGGATACCTGCCGGTCTTAGATGTAGTCCTGTCGGATTCTTAATAACTACCTTTTGGCTTACCATAACGTTTCCTCCAAATCTATATAATCATCATTTTGTACTTTACTTTTCACCCGAATTACCTTCTATAAATCCCTGTTTAATCAGTATACCATTTTTTCCTTTTTTTCACAAGATGAATACAGGAACAAATTCCCATCTTTACAGCATACAATTTTGGATTAATTCTGCAAGCTTCTTCGCTTCTGTTTCAATCAGTTCTTGGTTTTTTCCTTCAATCATCACACGCACCAAGGGTTCTGTTCCCGAAGGTCGGATAAGTACTCTGCCTTCTCCGGCAAATTGTTTTTCCAAAGCAGCAATCGCTTCTGCAATTTCCGGATAATCCATATAACTTTCTTTTTTATGATTCGGTACCTTGGCATTCACCAATGCCTGCGGAAGAACCTCCATCACCTTTTTTAATTCAGACAATGGCTTCTGCGTTTCCACCATCACCTGTAATAGATGTAACGCACTCAGCAAGCCGTCACCGGTTGTATTTTCATCCAGAAAAATAACATGTCCGGACTGCTCTCCTCCAAGGCTTGCCCCGATTTCCCGCATTCTTTCCAATACATAACGGTCACCAACCTTGGTCTGTTCCATATGAATCGCATTCTTCTCTGCCATCAAAAAGAATCCAAGATTACTCATTATCGTTGCAACAATCGTATCGTTTTTTAGTTTACCTTGCTGTTTCATGTGGTTTCCTACAATTGCCATAATCTGGTCGCCGTCTACCACTTCCCCATTTTCATCAACCGCCAGGAGTCTGTCAGCATCTCCGTCAAAAGCAAGACCAACCCTTGCTTTCTCATAAACAACACGCGCTTTTAATTCTTCCATATGCGTAGAACCACAATTGGCATTTATATTCGTTCCGTCCGGATTGTTGTGGATTGCTACTACTTCTGCTCCAAGTTCCTTAAGTGCCTCTACAGAAGTATAATAAGAAGCTCCTTCCGCACAATCGACCACTATTTTCATACCGGAAAGATTTACATTCACGGCACGAATAGCATGATTAATATATTCTTCTCTTGCATCTGTTCTGTATTTAATTTTCCCTACGCCTGAGCCAAGAGGGAATTTAATATCCCGCATATCCGACTTAATCAGCTCTTCAATTTCATCCTCCAAAGAATCCGGCAATTTATATCCGTTTCCGTCAAAGAATTTAATTCCGTTAAATTCCACCGGATTATGGGAAGCCGAAATCACTACCCCTGCATCTACTTTGTATTTTCTGGTAAGATAAGCAACTGCCGGAGTCGGCACAACACCCACATAAACCACATTTGCACCTACCGAACAGGCTCCTGCCATCAGTGCATTTGCCAGCATATCACCGGAAATTCGGGTATCACAACCTACCATAATTGTCGGTTTATGCTCATTTTCTTTTGAAAGTACGTAGGCACCTGCCTGACCAAGCTGCATTGCCAGCAATGGAGTAAGCTCATCATTTGCAACTCCTCTTACGCCATCTGTACCAAATAATCTAGCCATATTTATTCCTCCGCCTCCTGTATAGTCAACTCAACCATAACAGGCTTTGTTATTGTTATATTTTCCCCTAAATCAAAAGCAATTTCCACCTTATAGGTTCCGGGCTCCAGCCGTGTTATTTCTTTTTCTTTCATGTATGCTTCCACATCGATGATTCCCACAATGTCTCCCAGCATTACCGCAGATACATCCGAATTCAGTCCTGACATCTCCAGTACTATTTCGCTATCCTCTGCCAAAGATGCTTTATAGCCTTCCGGAACATTCATAATAACAATATTATTTTTTCCAAGCTTCAGTTCTTTTTCCTGTACCTCTTCGATGGTTACAACAACCACTGCTTTTCCACTGCTATCATTTTCTGCAATACTGACACCATCCGGCAGATATTTTTTCAGATTTACATTGGTTATCAGACTTTCTGTCAGACCGGTTATATCCAGTGCTTCTGCCGGAATATCAATCTGGGATATATTTTTTAATACATCTGCACTTCCGGCAATGGTTATTTCAGACGGAGTACTTGTGATTTCACCTGTCATCCGATATCCGTCCGCCGGTTCACCCATAGCAGAGAATTTAATCGGAACCGTCTGAGTTGCCAGAATTTCAATTCCCACTTTCACGGAATCTACATTTTTCTTAATACTGGCGGCAGATATTTCCTTCTCCTGTGCATCATACAACTTCACATCCGCATAGGTTGCTATATTGGAAGTAGTTCCCGATACGTCCACAGAAACCATTGCACTTTTAATCCGGGATACTACGGATTCCGGTCCGGAAATGCGTACCTGATTCTGGTCGGTAGTCACCTTGCCAACCACATAACCTTCCTCTACTTCTCCCTCTGTCTTTGTCTTCAGTACAAGCTGTAACATTTTCTCCGGTTCGATATTCAGTTTTACACTTTCGATATTGCCTTTAAAATTGGTTATTTTGTCATTATACCGTTTTGAATAAAAGGTTATGTTAATGGTGTCTGCTGCCGTAATATTATTAAAATCCGCTACTGCAACAATGTCATCCTTACTAAGCAGTTCCAAATAGGAACGTGGTGCGCTGACAGATACATTCACCGTATCCGTAGAATCCAGCACTTCATATACAAGCCCTTCATCCTTAATCACGTTTGTGTTTTGGAGTTTCACGGAAATGTTATCAAAGGACTTTGTCTTTACAGGATTATCTATATTTACAACAACAAGCCATAGCAGGACAGCAAAAATAAAAGAAATCAATTTCAGGCCCCAGTTATTAGTCAGTCTTTTTTTCATTCCTTGACCTGCCTTTCCATTTCAAAACTTTCTTCTCTTCCATTGTCTTATTTTGTACTTTAATAAGCTGCTCTTTCAATCCATCCGCATCCAGATTCCGATTCAGGACACCATTATATGCCGTACTGATTTTCCCTGTTTCTTCGGATACAATAATAGTAAGAGAATCCGTCACCTCGGAAATACCTACCCCGGCTCTGTGTCTTGTTCCCAGTTCCTTACTAAGCTGCATATTATCCGACAACGGCAGATAACAGGTGGCAGATGTAATACGGTCACCTCGTACAATCACAGCTCCGTCATGAAGCGGTGTATTATGCTCAAAAATGTTAATCAGCAACTGACTCGTCACAAGACCATCCACCGGAATTCCCGTCCGCTCATAGTCATTAAGCCGATGTTCCTGCTCAATAACAATCAAAGCTCCCGTCTTTGCTTTTCCCATTTCCATACAGCCCTTTACGATTTCCGTAATGGTTTTATCCGAAAATCTTCCGTCTGTTTCCCTATTCGCCTCAAACGGAATAAAGGAAGAAATCAGATTCTTTCTCCCCAATTCTTCCAAAGCTTTACGAAGTTCCGGTTGCAGTACTACCACAATCGCAATCACTGCAAGACTCAGAACATTTTCCGCAATCCATAAAATAGTACTCATATCAAGCAACGCAGCAACTAACAGAAATACGAGGATAACAATAACACCCTTTAGCAATGCCCATGCTTTTGTAGTCTTAATCCATAGCATGATATGGTACACCAAAAAAGAGATAATTAATATCTCTGCCACATCCGTCCATTCCACATTCGGCATATGTAAAGTTTCCAAATAATTCTGCATAAAATTCGATATTTGCTGCATAATACTTCATTCCAGTTCTATAAATTTGACAGTGATTAATCCCTTCCTGCAGAACTTCTTTCACTGCCTTGAGAAGAGGTTCTGCTTGCAGCAGTATTTACTGTATTCACAGTTCTGGCTGTTCCGCTCTGTCGTGCTCCGGTTTCCGTTCTTGCCGCGGTTCCGGCTGTTCCAACCGTCCTTGATGCTCCTGTAGCATGAGCACTTCCCGTTGTGCTTCTGGAAGAGCTGTTCATTGTATTGACTGTTCTGGGCACAGTTTTGTTTGAAACATTTTGATTTTTTTGTGTATTTATTTTCTTTACGGTCTTGGTCGGAGTTGCCACACTTAACTTAGGCACAGCTTTTACATAATAATAATATTCATCATCTTCAAACTGTACCCGTTCCGTCCTGCTGTAATCCACACTGAACACAAAGAACTGTAACCCCTTTGCAAGCAGAACGGAAACAATACTTCCAACCAGAATACCCACAATAGAAACATTGGTATCATACATCAAATCGCCAACAAGTAACATCACAATATTTACAAGCGTACCGGCAATCATTGCTATTGTCCAACTGTAATCTACAGACATTCTGCGAATCAAATATACAATAATCAAAACAATTGCAAATGCCGCAATCGTAACAATCATTTCTTTGTTATCAATCAGTCCGTCTATAAAGAAACGGAATCTTGTTGTGATGTCGTCCTCTAACACATTAATCGTTGTAGCATTTTCATTGATAAATGCCAAAAAGAAATAAACAACTGCACCACAGGCAACAGAAAGAACGGATACCGGTGTTCCCACCAATCCCATTGCCAGTGGCATAATATATGGTATCTTCAGCACAAAAGCAAGTGGTGTCAGCAATAAAACAATACTGTTTTTCGGTGTAAACCTAAAATACAGCAAAAACATAACAAGAAACACCATCAGCATTACCAATGCGCTCTCCATTGACAGTGCATACAAATGCAGTATGATAAATAATGCCGCAAATAACGCAATGCAACCGACAGGTAAAAAGGAACACAGAAGCGATACCATTAAAACAACTGCCACATTATCAATCTGGTTCATATATCCCAGCTTGCCGTTTACCACCATTAAGGTAATAAAAGCCAGCAACAACTTCCATACCGGTCGCAAATATATTTCATATTTACTGTAAAAATGTTTTAAATACTCTCGTATAACTAATAATTTTGTCACATTTCACCTCATAACCAACCAGCCGCCTATTTATCATAAATACCGGATAGTTTTTTTAAATTGTTATAGTAGCATTTTAAGCTTTTCTTCGCTTTGTTATATCGGTTTAAACATACAATATAGGTTATTAGTGCATATCCGCCTACCGTTATAGCGTACGTTATTAAAACATTTTTGGCAAACGCAAATAAATCCATTTTGTAAATATCCTGCATAAATACTTCAAAATCATAAAAAATAAACATACCAAAAACTATCACAAATGCTATAGTTGCACTTATGATAGATTTTAGCACTTGAAAACCTATATAGTCACTACGGAAATAATTTCCGATTGCTACATTTTTCTTTCCTTCATGTTCCTCATATGATGCCATCTGCGTCATCAATATGATTCGTTCTTCATTTAACATTGAAATAACCATGTTCCCTTCTTAGTATGCGCATCCGCTTACTCATTTAAGAAACGCATTTTCGGATTATCACGCATATCTTTCCTTGGTTCCGGTCTTTTCACTTCCGGTTTCTTTATGGAATTTCCAAGTTCTTTCGCCATATCCGTCTTACATTTCTCGCAGAATCTTCCTGTTCTTATCATTGCGCCACAAATTTCGCAGTCAATACCAACAGGTGAATCCGGTGAAAACTCCAGTCTTTCTTCTCGAATCCACTGATGGATCTGACGTACATCCACATCACAGGCTTCTGCCACTTCCGGTACACCCGTTACTTTATTTTCACGGATATACTCTTTTACCTCTAAAAACTTCTTTTCTGCTTCTTCCTTGCATTTTGGGCAAATTTGTTGTCCCGCTACATGATTATACAATCTTCCGCATCTTCTACAATTTCTAACTTCCATATCTTTGCACCCCTTTTTATATTCCTTTTCCGATTGCCAAAGTAAGGATATAAATTTTATCTATCCCCAGTTTTTTTAACGTTTCCGACATTTCATCAACCGTACTTCCTGTAGTATAAATGTCATCGATAATTATAATCGTACTTAATTTTACATCATTTCCGGCTATTTTAAAAGCCCTTTTCAAATTATTTTCCCTTTCTGCCCCTTTTAAATCTTTTTGAGGTATTGTTTTCTTATCACGTACAATCAAATCATCCATTACCGGCAGACCTGTTCTTTTCCCCAATTCCTTCGCTAAAAGCTGCGCCTGATTGTAGCCTCGTTTTCTTTTCCTCTCCTTGTGGATAGGTACAGGTATCAGCGCCTGTGCCTTCCAGTTTTTGATTATCTTTCCAAAATGTTCTGCCATTTCCATACCGAAAAATTCTGCATACTCCTGCCTTCTTCCGTATTTGAAACGATAGATGGAATCTGCCGCACTACCATACTCATACAGGCTTTTTCCCTGTGTAAACTTATGTTTCTTTTTTATACAGTCACTGCAATATTCTTCTGTTTCCTCCAAAAGCGGCTTGCCACATTTCAGGCAATGTATCTCCGGCACATATCTCAGACTCTTCTGACAATTGTCACAAATATAGCTGCCTGCCGGTTTGACAGGTTTATCACATACCGGACATCTTCTCGGAAAAAGCAATTCCCTGATCCACCATATTATTTTTTTCATTCCCGTTCCCTTCTACACCCAATTCCCTAATTCTCTCCTGCAACCCTGTATATCTCCCTTTTTCACTTTGATTGTCTATCATCTCTCCCAATGTCTCTCTGCTTCCCAACACCGTAACACATTTTTTTGCACGCGTAACGCCGGTATACAAAAGATTCCGGTTAAACAGCATTTTCGGACCTGTTAAAAGAGGCATGATGACCGCCGGATATTCACTCCCCTGTGCCTTATGTATCGTAATCGCGTAAGCAAGTTCCACCTCATCCAATTGCGCATATGCATAAGTTACTCTGCGGTTCTCATCGTATTCCACAATCATGGTTTGGGAATAATCGTTGATTTCTTTAATAATTCCCGTATCTCCGTTAAAAATACCAAGACCTTTGTCAACAGGGATTCCGTAACGGCTCACCACCTCCCATTCAATCTGATAATTATTTTTTATCTGCATAACCTTATCTCCCTCACGGAATACCCCTTCTCCGTAAGGATGTTCTTTTTTCCCGGAATCCGGCGGATTCAAATATTGTTGTAAAATTTTATTCAGTACCTCTACCCCCAGATTCCCTTTTCGCATCGGCGTAAGTACCTGTACTTCATAAGGTGCCGCTTCTACATATCTTGGAATTTTATCACGGACAAGCTGGACCATATGTTTATAAATGACATTGACATCTTTTCTTTCCAAGAAGAAAAAATCTTTACTCTTATTATCCAGTTTGATTTGTTCCCCATGATTGATTCTATGAGCATTGACAACGATATCACTTTCCCCCGCCTGCCGGAATATTTTCTGCAAAACCACCACCGAAAACATGCGGCTTTCAATCAGATCTTTTAAAATCTGTCCCGGTCCCACTGACGGAAGCTGATCAACATCTCCAACCATAATCAACCTTGTTCCGATGCTGACTGCCTTTAATAAAGACTGAAACAAATGTAAGTCCACCATAGACATTTCATCTATAATGATAACATCTGCCTCTAACGGATTTTCTTCATTCCTTTCAAACTTCACACTTTTTCTTTCTTCCGTAAGTGCCCCGTTCAATTCCAGCATCCGGTGAATCGTCCTTGCTTCATAACCGGTTGCCTCTGTCATTCTTTTGGCGGCACGTCCGGTAGGCGCTGCCAAAAGAATATCCATGCCTTCCTTTTCAAAATAGCGTATTATGGTATTAATCGTTGTTGTTTTACCCGTTCCGGGTCCTCCTGATAAAATGAACAAACCGTTCTTCACACTTTCCATAACTGCTTTTCTTTGTAACTCATCCAGTTCAATGTGCAGTTCAGCCTCAATCCCTCGAATTTTCTTTTCCATCTGTATCTCTTCCGAAGGAAGAAGTTTTTCTTTTCCCTCCATGTTGATGTTCAAATCATGCAGCATTTTCGCACAGTTTAACTCGGCATAATAATAAGTCATGGCATATACACACTCGCCTTTCATGACAATTTTCTTATCCATCATCAGATTAGCAAGCTGTGGTTCCATCAGTTCCTTTTCCACCTCCAACAGTCCTGCGCTCCTATTCAGCAGTTCTTCCTTCGGTAAATAACAATGACCTTCCTGTGTACTCTGCAACAGTGTATACAAAATTCCACTCCGAATCCGGTAATCTGAATCCGTATGGATTCCTATTTTGGAAGCTATTTCATCTGCTATGCGAAAGCCTATACCACTTATGTCTTCTGCAAGTTTATAAGGATTTTCACGCATGATACCGTATATGTTCATTCCATAAGTATTATAAATTTTAACCGCAAGCGCATTGGAAATCCCATACTGCTGTAAAAAGACCATTGCCTCCCGCATATCCTTCTTCTCTTCCGCAAGAACGGCGATTTCCCTTGCCTTTTTTTCACTGATTCCTTTAATTTCTGCCAGTCTTTCGGGTTCTTCTTCAATAATCCGAAACGTATCACTGCCGAATTTCTTAACAATTCTTGCAGCCAGCGACGGACCGATTCCTTTAATCGCTCCCGAACCAAGATACCTCTCCATACTTGCCGCATCTTCAGGTGCAACACTTCGGTATTCCTCTACTTTAAGCTGTGTGCCATATACCGGATGTTCCACATATTCGCCCTTTACTTCCAGTGTTTCACCCTGTTCCACACTCTTAAAAGTTCCGACGCAGGTGTATTCCTCCCCTTCACACACAAGCACAAGCACGGAATAGCCATTATCCGTATTTCGGTAAATAATGTGATCCACATATCCCTTTAGATTTTCCATAAAACTTCTTTTTCCTTCCGGCTTTTGTCTGTCACAATTTCTATCGTTCTTACGTTTTTCTAAACTACAGAAAAAACGCGCAAAAGGACTGCTTATGTGAGCAGCCCTTCCTTATCTTATTTACTATTCTGCTATACAGATTCTCTATCGCTTATTTTACAAGCCATATGTAACCTTCATTTGGTCATATAACATCTGCGCAAGTCCCAGACTATTCGTTTCCGTAGACTGTGCTGCCAGCTCCTGAATCATATTGTCTTTAAAGTAATCTACCAGATTACTGTTCGCATCACTGCTCTCCTCTGATTTCGGAATTGTCTTGACCATTTCTTTCATTACCTGCTCTAAAAAATAAGCTTCAAACTGCTTGCAGGCATCCATCAATTCTTCTTCTGTTGTCTGGGAATAATCATTCTCCAGTTTTAAGGAAGACTTTGTTTTATTCGCTGTTGCTTCCTCTGTAATATAGCTTGTATACATATTCAAACTGCCAATATCCATACTACATTCCCTCCGCTATCCGATTAACGTCTCAAAGAGTTTGCCTGCTGCAGCATTTCATCGGATGCTGTAATGGCCTTTGAATTCATTTCGTAAGCTCTCTGTGCCACAATCAGATTTACCATTTCATCTACAACCTGCACATTGGAAGCCTCCAAATAACCCTGAAGCACCTTACTCTTCTGTACATTCGCATTGGTTGCCTCATTCAATGCCGCACCGCTTGCAGGTGTGACGGTATAAAGGCTTTCTCCCTCTTTATTTAACCCGCCCGGATTATTAAACTGGTACACACCAATGGTAAACCCTAAAGACTGCGGATTATTTGTAGCATCAGGATAACAGATTGTACCATCAGCAGTTACTGTAATCTTACTGGTAACATAAGTATTCGGAAGACTAATCTGACGTCCCTGCGTATCCAGTACCGGAAGTCCATCGGAATTGGTAAGTGTGATTCTGTTTCCGTTTCCGATTGCCCACATGAAATTACCGTTTCTTGTATATTTTGTTGTTCCGTCTTCTCCTCTCAAAGCAAAGAAGCCGTCACCACTGATTGCAAAAGCTGTATCACTCTCCGTAGCCGTAATATTTCCCTGTGTAAAAATAGAATCCAAAGCTGCATTTCTAACGCCAAGACCAACCTGTGCACTTGTCGGCTTCGGTGTCCCGTCGGAACTGGTAGTTCTTGTCTGTATATTTTGATATAATAAAGATTTGAACTCGTTAACCTGTGTCTTATAACCGGTCGTGTTTACGTTTGCAAGGTTGTTTGCAATTGTATCAACATTAGTCTGCTGTGCAATCATTCCGGTTGCTGCTGTCCATAAACTTCTTACCATTTCCGCTTACCTCCTACACTCTTCCAATCTGGTTTACCGCAGTATCCATTGTCTCATCATAGGTCTGTACAATTTTCTGATTACTTTCATATGCTCTTGTAATCGCAATCAGATTTACCATTTCCGATACAACCTGAACATTCGCCATTTCCAAATAGCCCGATTTGACCTGTGCTTCTGCTGCTTTCGGTCGGAATCCGTTCACTGTCTGATAATAATTTTCTCCGTATTTTTCCAGATAATCATAATCCTGAAAATCCGAAATCCGAAGAGTCGCTACCGGATTTCCATCCTGCGAAATCACACCGTCGCTGCTAATCGATGTATCCAAATGCGGATTCAAACGAATTCTTCCGTTGGTTCCCATTACATAATCACCATCGGATGTCACAAGATAACCGGTTGTATCCAAAGTAAATGAGCCGTCTCTTGTATATTTTGTAGATGTTTCTCCCGCTTTGTTTGTAAACTGTACCGTGAAGAAACCTTCCCCTGCCAAAGCCAAATCAAACGTATTTCCCGTTACGCGAAAAGAGCCCTGACTAAAATCCGTATAGTTTTCACCGATTTTCACTCCCATATTCAATGTTCCCATACGTTTTGCCGTGTTCGGTGTCTCCGATACGTCTTTTATTTTATAAGACAAAATGTCATCAAACGCCTGGCTTGTTGCGCCTTCCTTTTTATAGCCGACTGTAGATGCGTTGGCTAAATTATTGGTAAGTACATCCATTCTGTTCTGCTCGTTTGCCAATCCCGTATAAGCGGTATATAACCCTTTCAGCATATTCCTTCTCCTCTTTCGCCCTTAGTCCTCTCTGTATCCAGCGAGGAATTCAACATATTTACCTGTTCCGATTGCCACTGCTGTCATCGGATCTTCCGCTGTCATCGTATTGATTCCTGTTTTGGCGGAAATCAAATCTTCCAAACCACGCAGCAAGCTTCCGCCTCCCGTTAAAACAATTCCTCTATCTGCAATATCCGCAGCAAGTTCCGGCGGCGTTTTCTCCAATACGCTGTGAATTGTTTCCACAATCTGTGCTGTGGTTTCATGCAATGCTTCTTCTGTCTCTTCGGAGGATACCTTTACGGTCTTCGGTAAACCTGTAACCAAATTTCGTCCTCTTACATCCATATAATCCACTTCCGCACGTTTATAAGCGGAACCGATTTTAATCTTAATATCTTCTGCAGTTCTTTCACCGATTAACAGATTATGCTTTTTACGCATATAGCGCACAAGCGCTTCATCGAAATCATCACCTGCTATTTTAATGGAAGCACTGACTACCGTACCGCCAAGAGAAATAACCGCAATATCAGATGTACCGCCACCGATATCAACAATCATATTTCCACACGGCTTTGAAATATCAATTCCGGCACCGATTGCTGCCGCAATAGGTTCTTCAATGATGGAAACCTCTCTTGCACCCGCCTGATAGGTTGCATCCTCTACTGCTTTTTTCTCAACCTCAGTTACACCACTCGGTACGCAGACAGCAATTCTCGGTTTGCGGAATGTTTTTTTTCCAAGAGCTTTCTGGATGAAATATTTCATCATTTTCTCTGTAACCGTATAGTCAGAAATAACACCTTGCCGCAACGGTCTTACTGCCACAATATTTCCCGGTGTTCTTCCAAGCATCAGTCTAGCATCTTCTCCAATAGCTTTTATCTTATTTGTATCACGGTCAAAAGCAACTACCGAAGGCTCTTTTAATACAACACCTTTCCCTCTGATATAAACCAGTATGCTGGCAGTGCCTAAATCAATGCCGATGTCTGTGTACTGCATAAAAACGTGAACCCCTTTCTAATGGTATCTATAATTAAATAATTTCCAAATGTGTGCAAGTTAAACATACAAGGTCATTATACCCTAAAAGTATAGATTTTCAAAGGGATTTAAAAAAATTTTAAAATTTATTTTTCTTTTCCACGCTCCAGCATCTTTTTTATATAGATTCCCGTATAGGATTTTGGGCTTTCAGCCACCTGTTCCGGCGTCCCCTTTGCAATGACTGTTCCCCCTTTGTCACCGCCCTCCGGACCGATATCGATAATATAATCCGCTGTCTTAATCACATCCAGATTGTGCTCAATTACAACTACCGTATTCCCGCCGTCAGCAAGCTTCTGCAAAATTTCTGTCAGCTTATGCACATCCGCAAAATGCAGTCCGGTTGTCGGCTCGTCCAAAATATAAATCGTCTTTCCTGTACTTCTTTTGCTAAGTTCCGTTGCCAGTTTGATACGCTGTGCTTCCCCGCCCGAAAGCTGTGTTGACGGTTGTCCCAGCTTAATATAGGAAAGTCCCACATCATTCAAGGTTTCAATCTTACGTTTAATCGAAGGAACATGTTCAAAGAAAGGGACGGCTTCTTCTACTGTCATATCCAAAACATCATAAATGTTCTTTCCTTTATATTTCACTTCCAGTGTTTCTCTGTTATATCGCTTCCCGCCACACACTTCGCAGGGTACATAAACATCCGGTAAAAAGTGCATCTCGATTTTAATAATACCGTCTCCACCGCACGCCTCGCATCTTCCACCCTTCACATTGAAACTGAAACGCCCTTTTTTGTAGCCTTTCGCCTTTGCATCTGCTGTAGATGCAAATAAATCCCTTATCTGGTCAAAAACTCCGGTATAGGTTGCAGGATTGGAGCGAGGCGTTCTTCCGATAGGAGACTGGTCAATATCAATCACCTTATCCAACTGTTCGATTCCTTCTATTGCCTTATGTTTCCCCGGTATTGTACGGGCACGATTCAGTTCCTTTGCAAGTCGTTTATATAGTATTTCATTTACAAGAGAACTTTTTCCCGAGCCTGATACACCGGTCACGCAAGTCATGACGCCCAAAGGAATTTCCACATCGATATTTTTCAGATTGTTTTCACATGCTCCGCGCACAACCAATTTTCCGGCAGGCTTTCTTCTCTTTTTCGGAATCGGTATCTGCAGCTTTCCGCTCAGATACTGTCCGGTTACGGATTCCTCCACCTTCATAATTTCTTCGGCATTACCGGCTGCTACAACCTCACCACCGTGGGAACCGGCTCCCGGTCCGATATCCACTATATAATCTGCTGCAAACATGGTATCTTCGTCATGTTCAACAACAATCAATGTATTTCCCATATCCTTCAGGTTGCGCAGCGTATTAAGAAGTTTGTCATTATCCCGCTGATGGAGACCGATACTTGGTTCATCCAGAATATAACATACCCCTACAAGTCCCGAACCGATCTGAGTGGCAAGACGAATTCTCTGCGCTTCTCCTCCGGAAAGCGTTCCCGTTGCTCTTGCAAGAGAAAGATAGTCCAGTCCCACGTCTATCAAAAAGCCCACTCTTGCACGGATTTCTTTCAATACCTGCTTTCCGATTAATTCCTGCTGGGTGGTCAGTTTCATATCTGTAAGAAACGCCTGCAGCTTTCCGATAGACATTGATGTAATCTCATAAATATTTTTGTCGCAGACCGTAACCGCCAACGCTTCTTTTTTCAGACGCATTCCACCACACAATTTGCAAGGCGTAATTCGCATAAATGTTTCGTAGTCAGCTTTCATTGCATCTGAGGATGTTTCCCTATAACGACGTTCCGAATTTTTGATTAGTCCCTCAAAAGCAACCGGATAAACACCTTCTCCCCGCTGCCCTTTATAGTGAACCTTTACTTCTCTTCCGTTTGTTCCGTTTATAAGAACATCCTGAACTTCCTTGGACAATTCTTCAAAAGGAGTATCCAGACTGAATTTATACTCTTTGGAAAGAGCCTGTAAAATTGCATTCGTGAAGCTGGATGTATCCGTACAGGACTGCCAGCCTAAAACAGCAATAGCCCCCTGATTAATACTCAGGCTCCCATCCGGTATCATCAATTCCGGGGCAAATTCCATCTTATAGCCAAGTCCGTAACAATCCGGACAGGCACCGAAAGGATTATTAAAAGAAAAGCTTCTCGGTTCTACTTCACTGATGCTGATTCCGCATTCCGGACAGGCAAAGCTTTGGCTGAATTGCAACATTTCACCGTCAATCACATCTACCATCAAAAGTCCTTCCGCCAATTCCAGTACATTCTCAATCGAATCCGTTAGTCGTGCCTCAATACCTTCCTTCACAACAAGGCGGTCTACTACAATCTCAATATTATGCTTAATGTTTTTCTCCATCGGAATTTCTTCCGTCAGTTCATACATATTGCCATCCACACGTACCCGCACATAACCGCTCCGTTTGGCACGCTCCAATACTTTGGCATGTTCTCCTTTTCTTCCTCTTACAATTGGTGCGAGCAGCTGCAGTTTTGTCCCGACAGGCATCGTCATAATCTGATCCACCATCTGGTCTACCGTCTGTCTCTTAATTTCCTTGCCACACTTCGGACAATGCGGAATACCGATTCTCGCATAAAGGAGACGAAAATAATCATAAATTTCCGTCACGGTTCCTACTGTGGAACGAGGATTTCGGTTGGTGGATTTTTGGTCAATAGATATTGCCGGTGAAAGCCCTTCTATTTTTTCCACATTCGGTTTCTCCATCTGTCCCAAAAATTGTCTGGCATAGGAAGACAACGATTCCATGTAGCGTCTTTGTCCTTCCGCATAAATGGTATCGAATGCCAAAGAAGACTTTCCTGAACCGGAAAGACCTGTCAGTACCACGAATTCATTCCTTGGGATATCCACACTAATGTTTTTTAAGTTATGTTCATTTGCTCCACGTATTTTAATGTATTCCTTTCTCGGAAGCATTTTCTTGTTTTCTTCCATTACTCCTCTTTTCTCCTTCTGCTTTTTTGTAAAATCTCTATTTGCCCGTATCATCTAATTCCTGCAATTGTTTCTTTAACTCTATCATCTTGTCACGCAGTTCTGCTGCCGCCTCGAAATTCAAGTCTGCTGCCGCTTTCTGCATTTTTTTCTGAATATCCGCAATCAGTTTTTCCAGTTCCTTTCTGGTCATAGATTCCGGATCCTTTTCAAACCGCACTTCTTCCTGCGCAATTTCCTTGGAAATACTGATTAAATCACGGACAGCCTTCTTTATAGTCTGTGGTGTGATGCCATGCTCTTCATTATATTTCTGTTGTATCTTTCTACGTCGTCCGGTTTCCTCAATGGCTTTACGCATGGAGTCCGTCATGTTATCCGCATACATAATAACATGCCCCTCTGCATTTCTCGCCGCACGCCCCACTGTCTGAATCAAGGATGTTTCCGAACGCAGGAAACCTTCCTTGTCCGCATCCAGAATAGCAACCAATGAAATTTCCGGTATATCCAAACCTTCACGCAAAAGGTTAATACCCACAAGCACGTCAAAAATATCCAATCGCATATCCCGTATAATCTGTGCCCGTTCCAGCGTATCGATATCGGAATGCAAATACTTTACGCGAATCCCAACTTCCCTCATATAATCGGTCAAATCTTCCGCCATTCGTTTCGTCAATGTTGTGACAAGTACCTTGTTCTTTTTTTCAATTTCCTTTTTAATTTCGGAAATTAAATCGTCAATCTGCCCTTCCACCGGACGCACGTCAATCTCCGGATCAAGCAGTCCGGTAGGTCGGATAACCTGTTCCGTACGCAGAAGTTCATGCTCCTCTTCGTAATCGGAAGGCGTAGCCGACACAAACATAAGCTGGTCGATATGTTGCTCAAATTCTTCAAAATTAAGAGGTCGGTTATCCAATGCCGACGGAAGTCGAAAACCATAGTCCACAAGCGTATTCTTCCTCGAACGGTCTCCGGCAAACATTCCTCTTATCTGCGGCACGGTAATATGGGACTCATCAATAATAATCAGATAATCATCGCCAAAATAGTCCATCAGGGTATGAGGCATAGCCCCCTCTTCCATACCGTTCAAATGCCGGGAGTAATTCTCTATACCGGAGCAAAATCCGGTTTCCCGAAGCATTTCCACATCAAAATTTGTCCTTTCTGCAATCCGCTGTGCTTCTATCAGCTTATCCTCGCTCTTAAAAAAGCGAACTCTTTCTTCCATTTCCTTTTCAATCTTCTCACACGCTGCTTTTATCTTATCCTGAGAAACAACATAGTGGGATGCAGGAAAGATAGAAATATGTTCCAGACTGGTGTACACCTGTCCGGTCAGCGGATCAGTCTCTGTAATTCGGTCTATTTCATCTCCGAAAAATTCTACCCGAATCAGATAATCACCACCCTGTGCAGGATAAATTTCCACCACATCTCCACGAACACGAAAACTGCCGCGTTCAATATCCGTTTCATTCCGGTTATACTGTATGTCAATCAATTCCCGTATAACCTCATCTCTATCCTTGGTCATGCCCGGGCGCAGAGATACAATCATTTCCTGATAATCGTCCGGACTTCCCAGACCGTAAATGCAGGAAACACTCGCCACAACAATAACATCCTTCCTTTCCGTCAGGGATGCGGTGGCGGAAAGCCGAAGCTTGTCAATCTCATCATTTATAGAAGAATCCTTCGCAATATAAGTATCGGAAGACGGCACATATGCTTCCGGCTGATAATAATCGTAATAAGATACAAAATACTCTACAGCATTTTCAGGAAAAAACTCTTTAAATTCTCCGTAAAGCTGTCCTGCTAATGTTTTATTGTGGGCAATAATAAGAGTTGGCTTGTTTAATGCTGCTATTACATTTGCCATAGTGAAGGTTTTACCGGAGCCGGTAACACCTAAAAGTGTCTGAAACTGATTCCCCTGTTTAAATCCCTCTACAAGCTCTTTAATTGCCTGCGGCTGATCCCCTGTCGGAGCATATTCGGAATGTAATATAAAATGGTCCATGAAAGTTCCTCCTTTATGAATCCACGTTCATTTTCCTTGTATTTCATTATTTTATCACCTGTTCGGATTTTTATTATAACAGAAGAATTAATAAATGTATATAGAAAATCCGAACTTTTGTTCTGTTTTTTGTGTAAAAAAAATCTATCCGCATATTCCACGGATAGATTTCCGATTCGCTATCAGCCTAATTCATTCCACTGGCTCTTTAATACCAGAAATGTAATAAGAGGGAATCCTACAAGCCCCCATACCGCTGTAAATATATTTACACCAAGCAGCAGATTCACTATAAACGTGACCACTCCGCAGCCGCAGCATACAAAATATCCCAGCTTCTTTTTTGCAAAAAGCAGAATGGCAATTCCTACAATAACTCCAATTCCAACGACCAAAAGTAAGTACGCGATTCCGCCATACAATCCGGCTATTGGTATGTTAATAAATAAAGTAACAATATTTACTATCAGACAAAACCAAAGCCATATTTTTGCTCCTGTGTTCAATTTCATATGTGTACCCTTCCTCATAATTATTTGATTATCTTCTAATCATACGATTATGGTACGTCATTGAGCTATATTTTGTCAATTTCTTTTTACCTTGCATTCTTTATAGTATAATAATATTCGCACAACTCATATCCGTTGCCAAATCATACACCTTCCCCGATGTCAGACCAAGTACCTTCGGTCTCAGGACGTAATGAGGACTGTTTTCAATGACCCTTGCCATTTCTCCGTTGCTAAGAGGTACATCACTTCCGACCGGATATAGAATCACACTTTCCAAGAAGCAGCGCATCACCTCAATATCCAATTCCTCTGTCATGGACATAATCATTTCTACCGCATCTCTGGGAGAAAAAGGCTTTTTATATGGTCTCTCCGTCACTAACGCATCATAAATGTCTGCCACGGAAATTATTTTGGCAAACAAATTGATTTTGCCTGCATTCACTCCCATCGGATAACCCTTTCCGTTCACCTTTTCATGATGCTGCAAAACCCCCATTTTAATATTATCCGAAAGATCCTGTTTATTTTGCAGTACACGATAGCCCAAAACCGAATGCTGCTTCATCAAAGCAAACTCTTCGTCGGTAAGTTTCCCCGCTTTATTCAATACTTCGTTGGGAATCTGGGATTTTCCGATGTCATGCAAAAGGCCGGAAATTCCGATTTCATATACTTCCTCATTGCTGCAGCCATACTGCTTAGCAACAATCATGGACATGGTTGCTACATCCACACTATGCTTAAAAGTATACTCGTCACTTACCTTAAGTGCACTGATATCGACTGCAATAGCATCGTTGTCAGAGATAGCTTTCATCAGGTCATCCGTAATACTTTTCGTAGCATCGGTAAAATTCTCCGAATTGGTATCCTGATACAAATACTGAATCCCTTCCGCTACTCTCTTTCGTACACTTTCACTAAGCTTTACTTTTGCCGGATCATCGACCTTAATTTGTTCGTATTTCTTCTGTATCTCTTCTCTCACTTCGGGTGCTTCCGGCTCCTCTTCCTCCTCACCCTCCCGGATATATACACCGGGAACTCCCATTTTCCGTAATGATTCAATCAGGTAACTATCCAGTTGCGTATTTCTTGCAATAAGTACCCTGCCGGCTCTGTCAATGATAGCCTGGTCAATAATCATTCCGGGGTCTATGATTCTTGTCGCCACATATCGTCTTTTTATCAAACTACGCACCGCCTTTAACATCTGCTATTCTCTTAAGTTCACGTTCCTTATTCCCATACAGCTTCATAATTATAGGATACAACAATCTCATACATATTTTCCAGTCGTTCTTTATAATTTTCTTCCGTTATTTCGTTTTTTCCGTCCCGGATACACTGTTCCATATAATGATTGTACTCTTCCACATAATGACAGGTATCCATATACTTGTCCAGATCCGTTATCATTTCGTATTCATCCTGAAAATAGAACACCCGTACATTGTCATAAGTCAGAAATTGCTCTATCGCATAAGCATCCGTATAAAGCTGTGCCTCCAACGTGCCGGCCAAAAGCTTTTTCTCCCAGTTCATAATACTGTAAGGAGAATAAACAATGATAAAACAGGTCTCTTCGTTTTCCTCAATAAAGGGAAGCAGATTAGACAGATTTTCCTCACATCGGGATATATACGCATCCTCTGCCGTCTTCTCCGCCGGAGGGTTCGCCTTGATATTCTCTCTGAAAGGTGCAGCATCTTTCAAAACCTGCTCTTTAGAAAAGGGAAATCTGCTGCTAAAATTATATGCCTCATCCACGTTCTCTTTCCTGCCTGTAACACGGTCAAATATCCTCTCTGCCGCTGCTTTCAGTGCATCCTTATTAAACAAATAATTCACATCGTCCAATAAAGTATCATTATATAAATATTCCGGTCTGTCAATAGCTTTCATGCCGCTGTCCGCAAGCATTTGGTAATCATCTACAGCAAGCACTACATTTTTCACCTGCCGTTCCCCTTCAAACACTTTCTCAAGGATTGCCTTTAAATCATCGGTGCCTGCCCCTTCATAAGAGAGCTTTACCGCCTTCCATGAAAAATCTTCATCAAACCATGATACGCGGAAATTTTCCGTCATGGAACTGCCCACGATGACACTGTCATACTCAAAATTTTCTGCCACACCCGGTGTCTGATAGATTTCATTATACAATATGGTCGGCATTCCAAACCACGGTTTATGATAATGATAAAACGGGTCAACAAGAAAAACCAACAATCCTCCAAGAAAAAGCAGGCTGAAAATTCCTATGATATTAATCCAAACAAACTTTTTGCAAGACATCTGATTTTCTCCTAAAAATTAAAATACAAAAACGTAGCCACTTGGGATAGCCAGAAAACAGAGACGGTAAACAATACAATATCCGTCAGCGCAATTTTCCACGACAACGCTTTTTCCCGTACTCTTTCATGCGTATTTTTTGTAAACAACACTACGACAAGCATCAGGAAAAATCCGGCGAATTCCATCCACGGAACCGCTCCCTCTCCGTTAATCATACGCCCAAACAGACTGAGTGCCTGTCCGACCGAATCTGCCCGGAAAAACACCCATGTTACATTGACAAAACCAAACGTCAATAAAACACCAAGCCATCTCGGCATTTTGAGCTTATCCCTTAATCCACTCTGTATATAAAGCCGGTACAGAACCTGTGCCCCTCCATGGAGCACACCCCACAGCACAAAGCTCCAGTCTGCGCCATGCCAGAAACCGCTCACCGTAAAAATAATCATAATATTAATATACGTCCTCAGTCTGCCTTTCCGGTTTCCGCCAAGCGGAATATAGAGGTATGTAGTAAAAAACCGGGTCAGTGTCATATGCCAGCGTTTCCAGAATTCTCCGATACTTGCTGCCTTATAGGGCGAATTGAAGTTTATGGGAATATCAATATGGAACAACTTTCCAAGACCTGCCGCCATGTCACAATAGCCGCTGAAGTCAAAATAAATCTGCATCGTATAGCTTAGCATCACACTGATAGCAGCCCATCTGCCCAATGACCAGATATCCGCATATCCCGCATCCACTATTTTCCCAAAAGTATCCGCAATCAGTACCTTTTTCGCCATTCCCATGGCAAAATACCGAATTCCTGCCGCAAGGCTTTCATAATGGATACTCTTTCTTTCCTTATCCTGAAACTGCGGAATCATTTCGCTGTGCAATACTATCGGTCCTGCAATAAGCTGCGGAAAAAAAGCTACAAAAAGTGCATAATCCAATATCCCGTAACGGGAGGTTGTCCTCTTATAGCTGTCAATCACAAAGGATACCTGCTGAAAAGTAAAAAAACTGATTCCTAACGGAAGCGCAATCTGCAAAACCGGCAGGCTGCTTTTACATAATCGGTTAATATTTTCTGCAAAAAAGCCCAAATATTTGAAATACCCCAGTAATCCCAGATTAAAGACAATACCAAAAACAAGGCAGGTTTTGCGAAAACCTGCCCTTTTCTCCTGTGTCAGCATGTAATGAAGCCCATAGTTTATTCCGATACTTCCTATCAGTATCAGCGCGTAGCGCGGATTGTTGTACCCATAAAAGAAAAGGGACATTACGATTAACGCCGCTTTTGCTGCTTCAAACTTTCCAAAGTGATTCAATCCGTAATATAAAACCAAAGCTGCCGGTAAAAAAGCAAATATAAATATATAGGAATTAAATAACATTTCTATTGTTCCTTATCTATCAAATTCTGTAACACTTTCTTTGCTTCCTCTAACTGGTTATCAATCTTTTTGTCATAATAACTTTCACTGTCAAATTCGCATACTACATCCGGTTCTATGCCGATTCCGTGAATATTGCTTCCGTTCGGTGTGAAATAACTGCTTACTGTCAGCTTCACGGCAGAACCGTCCTGCAAGCTGATAATTCGCTGTACAATTCCCTTTCCGTAGGAAGTCGTTCCCACCAATGTACCGATTTGGTAATCTTTAATTGCCCCTGCCAGAATTTCAGAAGCACTTGCAGAATTGCCATTGATTAATACCACCAAAGGAATTTCCAACTGTTTGGTTCCGTCACAGCTGTATTCTGTCTTTTTTCCGTAACGGTCTTCCGTGTATACAATCAACCCTTGCGGCAAAAGTTCCCTTGCAATATCTACCACTGCATTTAAGTTTCCTCCGGGATTGCTGCGCAAATCCAATATCAGTCCTTTTACATCAGAACCCTTGCATACTGCAAGCGCCTCCGTAAATTGATCCACCGTAATATCATCAAATTCGGTAATCTGTATGTAGCCCATACCATTGTCGTAAACCTCATAATTTACCGTAGGGCTTTCTACTTTACTTCGTACAATATCCACCTCCACGTAATCGTTCTCCCCTTCTCTGATTAACGTCAGATGAACAACGGTTCCTTCCTCTCCTTTAATCCTGGATACGATTTCGGTCAATTCCAATCCTGCCGCACTTTCTCCATCTACCTCATAAATCAGATCTCCCTCACGGAGATTGGCAGCTTCTGCCGGAGTACCTGTGATAACACCACTGATTTGCCCGAGTCCGGTGGTCTTATCAATACTCACATAAGCACCGATTCCGTAGTAGATTCCTTCCGTCTGCTGCATGATTTCTACCAGTTCTTCTTCGGAATAGTAGGTGGAATAAGGATCTCCCAAAGCTTCCACCATGCCGTCATAAATGCCGTCCTCCATTACCTTTTGGTCAACATCTTCTTCATAGTAATAATAGTCAATCACCTTTTCAATTGCCTGTATCTTCTGTACCACATCATCATTGACTATGCTTTCCTCTGTTTCTCCTTCTTCCGCATCAGAAAATTTACCCTTTTGTGCGACCTGAACTGCTGCACTGTTCTGATAAATAAGCACAACCTGCTTAATGCAGAAAGCAATCGTCATAATGAGTACTGCCGCCATTACTCCGGTAAATACTCCGTTTAGAAAGCTTTTTCTCTGCCCTTTATTTTCCTTTTCCCTTTTCTCATTCTCTTCCATTTCCGTTTTCCTTTCCGGTCTCATCTATTTTGACAAATAGCTCCAAGGGCTGACATAGCTTCCGTTCAAACGAACACCAAAATGAAGGTGCGGGCCTGTGGAACGCCCTGTAGAACCTACTGCCGCAATCTTCTGTCCTTTTACAACAACGTCCCCCTTATTTACATACAATGCAGAAGCATGCATATAAATGGTATACAAATCATTTCCATGATCTATCATGACATAATTTCCCATAGATCCATTGTATGCGGATGCCACAACCTTTCCATCATACGCTGCAAGAATGGAAGAACCGCTTGGGGCAGCTAAATCAATTCCATTATGAAATTTCTCTATTCCCAGCGTGGGATGCATACGGTTTCCGTAATCATCCGAAATTCGCTTATAGTCCGGACAAGGCCATGCAAACATACCCCCGTCATAAGTAATAACGCTTTCGTTTTCCGCAAGCAACCTTGCTTTTTCCTCGGCAACCGCCTTCTCCAAAGCAGATATAACCGCATTCTGCTCAGCAATATCCGCTTCATATTCTTTGATGGCAGCTTCTTTGTTATTAATATCAGACTGGTATGCAACAATCTGTTGTTCTTTCTGTCCGATCAAATCCTCTAATGCCGCCTGTTCGGCAACTACACCTGCCTTGGCTTCATCCAGAATTGCCTTTTCCGTTTCCAGTTCCTCTTTATAAAGCTGAATCATCTGGCTGTTTAAAGCGTATTCATCCAGCATCTTTCTATCATATGCGGAAAGCTGTTCAATATAGTCCGCTTTGTTCAGTATTTCTCCAAAGCTTTCTGATGCAAAAAGCATATCCAGATAAAAATTATCACCGCTTTCATACATAAATTTAATGCGAACCTTCATTGCCTCATACTGTTCCTGCTCGACTTTCTGGGCTTCTTCAAGATTTTTTTCGGTTTCTGAAATTTCAGCCTCTTTATCCGCTATCAGCTGTTTCAATTCCTCAATTTTTTTTTCTATGCTCGCCAGATTATTATCCAGTTCCTGCACGTATTTCGTCAAATCGTTTTTGGAATTTTCCAGTTCTTCTTTTATCTTTTTTAAGTCTGTCAACCCGTTTTGTAATTCTTTCTTTTCCTTCTCTGCTTCCTCTATCTGTCCTTCCATTTCTTTTATACTTTCTGAGGTAAGTTCCTTTGCCGCACTGCTGTTTCCCGTATAAGCCCCAAATCCTGTCACCAGCCCTACGGCCAACATAGCGATTACTATCTTTCTATATTTCATCTACTTATTCCTATACATGCAAATGTTTTCTAACCGTCGTGATACTTCCCAAAAATCCGATTCCAACGCCCACAATAACTGAAATAGGGGCTAAAACATTAAAAATTGTTTCCACGGACAAAAACTGGAGCAACTGGGATAACATAGCAAACCGTTCCACTACATATTCGATTACCTGATTATACAGAAAATAAATAAGTCCAAGGGGAATCAGGGCTCCAATCAGTCCAATCAAAATACCCTCAATCACGAAAGGGGAACGGACAAAGAAATCCGTTGCACCAATATACTTCATTATATTAATTTCTTCCTTACGCACAGAAATACCAATCGTAACCGTATTGCTTATTAAGAATACGGAAACAGCAAGAAGTATGGCAATAATTCCCACGGAAATATAACTGATTAACGCATTGACACCACTTAAGGTAGTTGCTGTTACCTCTGATTTATTAATCCGCCGTATTCCCTCAACCGATTCCAGATAAGTAACCAATGCACTCTGCATAGATACATCACTAAGATAAATCTGATAGTTCATGGAATTTGCAAGCGGGTTTTCGGTAAAGCCGTCCGCATATTCTCCCAAATATTCTCCTTTAAAACTATCCCACGCTTCATCTGCGGAAATAAATACTACCTTCGATACTTCCACACGTTTACTGATCATATCACCGATTTCCGCAATGCGTTCATCGGATACTCCTTCATCAAAAAATACCGTTACCGATACCCCTTCTTCAGCCGTCTTTACAATATGCTGAAAGTTAACAACAATGGCATAAAAAACGCCAAACAAAAACAGGCAGGCGCTGATAGTCGCAATGGAAGCAAGGGAAAACCACTTGTTTCTGAAAATATTTCCGAAGCCCTGCTTCAAGGTATAAAAAAATGTCCTAATCTTCTTCATCAATATATCCACCTTTTTCTTCGTCGCTTACAATGACACCCTTTTTCATGGTAACTACACGTTTCTGCATGGCATTTACAATTTCCCTGTTATGGGTAACTACCAGCACGGTAGTTCCTGCTTCATTGATTTCCTCCAGCAACTTCATGATTTCCCATGAATTTTTCGGATCCAGATTTCCGGTCGGCTCGTCCGCCAAAAGAATAGACGGTTTATTAACTAAAGCTCTTGCCAGCGCCACACGCTGTTGCTCACCACCGGAAAGCTGCTTTGGTTTTGCCTTATATTTTCCTGCCAATCCCACTGTTGCCAGAATGGACGGCACATTTTTCTTCATTTCCTTCGTCGGTGTCTCAACAATTCTTTGTGCAAATGCTACATTTTCATACACATTCCTGTCCTTCAACAACCGGAAATCCTGAAATACAATTCCCAGATTTCTTCTGAATTTGGGTATTTTCCTGTGGCGGATTCTTGTCAAATCATAATCCATAACACGAATATTTCCTTCAGTAGGTGTCAATTCCCTTAAAAGCAATTTAATCAATGTGGATTTTCCGGAACCACTGTCTCCTACTATAAATACAAACTCTCCCCTGTTTATATGAAGCGTTACCCCGTTCAATGCGGGTGCCCCGGTAGAATATGCCTTACTTACGTTTTCCAGCGTAATGATTTCATCTGCCGAAACCGCTTTGATTGTTCCTCTTTTTCTTCTGCTCTGCACTTTACTCACCTCTAATATTCAAATGATTCCATATATTTCATGTATTTTACAACCATAAGCGCAATTTTAAAGGTAATGGCATCCTCAAAAACGCGCAAATCAAGCCCCGTGCTCTTTTGCAGCTTATCCAGCCGGTAAACAAGCGTATTCCTATGGATAAAAAGCTGTCTTGAAGTCTCGGATACATTCAGACTGTTTTCAAAAAATTTATTAATTGTCATTAATGTTTCTTCGTCAAATTCGTCCGGACTCTTTCCCCCGAAAATCTCTTTGATAAACATTTTGCAAAGAGGGATGGGAAGCTGATAAATCAGACGTCCGATTCCCAGTTCGCTGTAAGCAATAACATCCCTTTCATCAAAGAATATCTTTCCTACATCCAACGCCATCTTAGCTTCCTTATAGGAACGGCTGACCTCTTTCAGCTCATGTACAACGGTTCCGTAAGAAATATGTACATTTTTAATTCCTTCATTCGCCAAAAACGCCACCACTGCTCTTGCTGCCCTGTCAATATCCCTGCTGCTGTCTCCTTCTGAAAGATCCTTTACTACTATAACATTATTTTCATCTACTGCAGTAATGAAATCTTTGCTATTACTTCCATAATTTGTGCGAACGATTTCCAGCGCATTATTATCCTTTCCGTTATCGGACTCTACAATCATGACAACCCTTTTTACATCTGTCTGGATATGCAGTTTCTTTGCACGGCTGTAAATATCCACAAGCAGGAGGTTGTCTAAAAGCAGATTTTTTATAAAATTATCTTTATCAAACCGCTCCTTGTAAGCTACCATGAGACTCTGTATCTGGAATGCGACCATTTTACCCAGCATATAGACATCCTCTCCTGCTCCGCCGGCAACCATGATATACTCCAACTGCTGCTCATCAAATATTTTGAAATATTGGTAGCCTTGAATTTCCTGTGAATCAGCAGGAGAAGCGGCAAACTCCATTGCCGGCTTCGTGCATTCCTCCATATTCGCTGTAGACGCAACCTCTTTTCCGTCCGTATCAATTACACACAGCTCTACACGGGCAATCGCTTTCAATCCTTCGATTGTATTCTGTAATATCTGGTTTGATATCATCATTAACCCTCCCTGAATTATAGGCAATTTATACAATATTTTTAAATCCTAAAAAGTCAGATTTTTATTCTCAGATTATATTTTAATTCAAATGCACAAAAAAGACAACCTTGAATCATCATATTTTTATGCACTTTTAATGTTTTTTGTAGGAATTATGTCCCTTTTCTTATTTAGCAAACTTCACAATTCGTCCAAAAAAGAAAGAGACGGCATTTACTCCGTCTCAATTTCATCTTTGTATTGAATAACCCGTTTCCTGAATCTGCTGAAATACAATCTGTGAAGTGTTCTGTTCAGGAAATGAACCTTTCTCTTCGTGACATAAGACTCCTCCGGCATAGGAAGGGCAAGCCATATTTCCGCATTGATGTAATTTTTATTTTTCGCAATTACCATCTCCTGCTTCGGAAAAGGAATCATGGAAATAATTACGTTGGCTGCCACGTCATTCATATGATTTACCAACCGTTCCATATCATCTTCCATAGCTTCCATACTGTTTTCCGCCACAATATTAAGTGCCGGACCGGTCTCCTGCAGACGCTGCTTCAACCGCACAAGATCGGCTTCTTTCTCCGTAAGCAGATAAATACTTTGTCTGCCTTTGGAAAGCTTTCGTATTACTGCTTTCAGATAAGCGCTGCTTTCTATTTCACGTATACGATTCGTATTTGCTGCGTCAGCAGCCCGCAAAATATCCGGCTCCATACATAAGGTCATATCCATCGACTCAATCCATTCTTTCTGTTCGGGATTTTTACCCGCCGACAGAAGCATTTTTGTCGACACATACAAAATGGTATTCAGTGCTCCGTTCTCTAAAAAGGAATCTGTAAGTGCCAAAGATTCTTTCAAGGAACGTTCTTTCATGGACACACCTAAAATGCTGATTTCTTTCATGTCTTTGGTCCCCCGCAATCCATACATACCTTCAAGACTCCCCCCAGAGCCTTGTTTTGATAAAATTATAGCAAAATGCACAATATACTGCAATGTTTTCTTAAGTTTTTATCATTTTTTATATAGATGATATGCTTGTCCCGACTCTTCTGCCCGATAGCCATATTCTTCTGCCTTTTGCTGTATCTGCGCTGCCCATCCCTCACTGTTTTCCTTCGGTACGTAGATATAATATGGTATTTTTTCCGGATGTACTTTGTAATATACCTCCCAGCGTTCTGCCGCCTGTTCCAGACCACCGGACAAATAGGAAGAAAATGTTGCATAATCCCCATCTGCATACAAATAACACCAAGTATCCTTCGTCGCAAACAGTACCGGTCCATCTTTTTTCAAATGTGTCCGAATATCCTCCAGTTTAACCTGATACTCCTCTGCTTTTTCTTCGGTTGTCACAGTTCCCTTTAAGGGGCCTTCCGTAATCCTCGTATCCAGCTTCCACACCGGCTCTTCCCAGAAGGTATGAACCGTTTTCGTATAAATCTGCATACCAAGTTGCACCGCAAACAGTAGTACGACTGCGATGGTGACACCTGCCTTGAGTGCCCTGTCGCTTCGTTTTTGGGAGCTCTCTTCCTTCACTTCCCGCTCCTGCTCCACAAATCTTCCGATGAAAAGCACTGCCGCCACATCCGCCGGCAGCATTGCCATGGAAATAGCATGCATTCCCTGATTAGAAGCATAGTTTGCCATAAAAGAATAGACAAGACCGAATACAAAAAAGTAAAAAAAGCTCTGTTTATCCTTTTTCTCTGTCATAAGATATGCCCCCAGTCCGCAGACCGCAACCGGAACCATAATGAAATTATAACTATTCTGAATTGTCGGAATAAATCCCAATACGCTCACTGCTGCCGAAAAACACAGCAGGATAAAGCAAAGCTTTCTGTTTAAGCTGTTCTTTCTGAAACAAAATGCCATAAAAAGGAAAACTATCCATACCGGAATAAAGAAACCAAAAACCCGCCAGAACTCCGATAAATAAACCTTCACAATCATGACAACCGAACGGCTCGTATGCTCCGGATCGTTTATCAGAAGCGGAATATTTTCCAAAAGCTCGGACACCGGGCTATGCCAAAGTACCGCTATCGCAAAAAGAAGTGCGAGACCGCCTGCACCTGCTGTAATACACAACCACGCTTTGCCTCCCAAAATCGTTTCGCTTCCAACCATTTCCTCCGTCTCTTCTCCCCGTTCCCGCCTGTTCCAAACATCACTTCTTCTTTGTCTAAATCCTGAAAAGGCAACCGCAAGCGAATACAGGAAATAAACAATTGCCAAAAACGGATTGCAAAGTACCGCTGCCCCAAACAGCACACCGGAGACTACCCATGCTCCTGTAGCGTTCTTTTTTGCCGTAGCCAAAATTGCTCCAACCAGCGTTATGCAGGCAACTCCCATTGTATTATAAGAAAGTGCCATGATATCAAAGGGGGTAAACAGGAAAAACATCCATGCCCCGACCCACGCCAGTTCCTTTTTTCTAAGGCGCATATACAGCACCAGGGAACACACCGCCTGAAACACAATATAAATATACCGGAAATTCAAAACAATCCCTTCCGTTGTTCCGGTTATTAAAAGATATACCTTCATAAGCGGCAGCATTAAAAATGAACTGAACTGACCAAAATTCCATTCCTCCGAAAACATACCATCGCCATTCACAATGCGATGAGGTATAGTCAAATAAAAGGGTTCATCATAGGCACCTGTTCCGTATTTACTTTTCCAAAGAAGAAAGAAAAATCCTGCCAGCAGACCAAGTAAAAACGCAATATCCTTTTTCTTTTGTTTATCCCTTTTTACTATGTTCATCTTTTCAAATTCCTTTTTATTGCCTTAACTCATAATCACATCCAGAATCATATATGCCACCGACAATACAATTCCGATAATTAACGGAATCGACACAAGTTGTCCCCTGTTTTCTTTCCGCCCGATCCATATTTGTTTCAGATGGTTTTCCCTATGTTCATTTTTCGCAATCCATGCCAAAACACAAACTGCAATCGAAGTAGTTACCGTAGCAATCACTGCATATATTCCGATTGTCGCAAGCATAACGTCCTTATCCCCAACCATTGCCTGTGCTTCCTGCATATAGGCATCAGAAGTCATGGTATCCGTCAGAAACATCAGCAGTACATTTTGAATATTTACTGTCATATGAAAAACTACGGAACTCCAAAGACTTCCGGTTGTTTCTACCAGAACCGCCATTACAATGCCAAGAAAGATAGCATAGGCTGCCTGATTAAAATTCATATGCATCAGCCCAAACAAAAGTGCCGAAAATAAAATAGACCGGAACGCATTTCCGCTGCGCTTGTATCCGCTAAACACAACTCCTCTGAAAACAATCTCTTCACTAAGCGGTCCTATTATCCCCATAACCGAAACCATAACAATCGCCGGCATCTGTAATACGGAATTGCTCATCTGCATTACCGTATTATCCACAAACAACATAGAAATGGCATTGATTACCGTTGTCATGGGCATCATTAAATAAGTAAATAAAACAGTCATCAGTACCGAAGAAATCTTCATTTTGCGGAAACCTAAAACAGCATTCCATTTTTCCTTGGAAATGCAAAGAAAAAGAATTGCCGGAATAAGAACTATTCCCTGACTGAGCAAAAGATTCAACACAATCGGTATATGAAGCGGTCCTATATTACAGACATAGAAATTAATACCTGCAACAACCGCTATATGAATCAAAGTAATCGATAAATAAAGCCAATTTACTTTTTTACTGTTCATTCGTTCCCCACTCCCTTTAGTTCCCCATTAAGAAGTTTACAAGTTTGTTAACATCCTCCGGCTCCGATGCTATAATTTCCAGTTCTCCAATGTTTGCATCAGAAAACAGTCTGTCCAGTGCCACATACTGACACAACCTTGATTTCAGATTCAACCGGTCTCCCTCCCCGGTAACCAGTTCAACCTTTCCTTTGCACTCCTCCACAACCTTGCAAAATTTTTCTACATCTTTTATATTCTGTACTTTCATATTGCGCACCTTTCCCTTTTCACAATTGCTGCCTGAAATATCTCACTTTATTTTGCGGATGCACTTTTCCGTAATTTCAATTCTTCCCGCTTTCAGCAGATTTCCCACTGCCCTCTTAAATTCATTTTTACTCATTCCCGTTTCCCGTTTGATTGTTTCCGGTCTTGCCTTATCATTAAAAGGAAGTACTCCGTCATAGCTTTCAATCAAGTTCATAACCTTTTCGGCATCCAATCCCATCTGGATATACGCTTTTTCCCGAATACTCAGATTCAGCTTGCCGTCTTCTCTTACACCGGTAACTCTTGCCTGTACTTCATCGCCGATTTTTACGTCA
Organism: uncultured Lachnospiraceae bacterium; assembly: GCA_964449325.1. GTDB lineage: Bacteria > Bacillota > Clostridia > Lachnospirales > Lachnospiraceae > RGIG3002. The sequence continues at coordinate 225,481 of CAYUYJ010000001.1, forward strand.
CCATACAGTTCCTTCCCGGGAATCAGTCCCGAATAACGGTTATCCACAGCTACAAAAGCACCAAACTCTTCACTAATCTGATAAACCAAACCTGTTACTTTATCTTCCTTCTTATAAGGACTATCCTGCTCCAAGAACTTGTATACATTCATAGTCGCACAAAGCCTGCTGCTCTTATCAATATAGACCGCTACCAGCACATTTTCTCCTTCTCTTACTCTCCTGGTCTGTTCCTTAAAAGGTAAAAGAAGCTCTTTTTCCAATCCCCAGTCCAAAAACGCACCGATTTTTCCTACCTGCGCCACCGTAAGAACTCCTATTTCCCCGAGAGTAAGCTTCGGCTGTCTTGTAGTAGCAATCAACCTGTCCTCAGAATCCTTATACGCAAAAATTTCCAGTATATCTCCGATTTGCGTTCCTTCCGGCACCTGTTTTGCCGGAAGAAGTACCCTTTCATCTGCAGTTACGGCATCAGGGTCTGCCAGATAAATACCGAATTCTACTTTTTTCACTACTCTTAACTGCTGTATTTCTCCTAACCGAATCATTCCATAGCTCCTGTTCTCCAAATCCATATCCACTCATTTTCTCTACAAATAACTTACCATAGAAATTCTACATTGGCAAATATATCTCCGTTTTCATCCTGTAAAGAAACCGTGCATCCATTTTCTGTTTTTCCGACCATAGGTACAATCACATCATTTAAAAGTGCCTGTTTTTTATATTCTGCCCGCATCTGCTTTATCTTAATACCGTCCGGCACAAAATCCATTCCCATTCTTACATACTGTCCGTTATTTACATGGTTGTTCGTATCTAAATGATATTTCTTAACATAAATATTCTCCTGCTTTTCCATTTCCTTCGGCAATGCTATTTTTCTCGGTGCATAATCCATATCCAGCTTTTCTTCCACGGCATATTTTTCAAGCATAAGCTGTGTAGGCTTTGCAGGTTTCATGGTTCTGCTATCCACCAGTGTCCAAAGAGAATTGGCACAGGCAATCCGTTCTCCCGCTTCATCAAACAGGGCAAAATTTCTATGGCCAAAACAGCCTTTAATTTCATAAGGAATCGTTCCGATTTTTACCCGCTCTCCCAGACGCGGATACCGTCCGGCTACAATCTGCCAGGAAGAAAGCACCCATACAATATGCAGATTACTCAAATATTCCGTTCCGACTCCCAGATCCTCAGACTGGAAGGTAGAAGCATCCTGAAAATAGTCCAAAAGCCCTTCTAACCGCAAATATCCATCCTTATCCACTTCACTGAACCGAATTCTTCCATCGTAGATGTACATATGTTTTCCGCTTCCTTTCTTTTTTTCCCAAACACAAATAACACCCGACAGAAGTTTCCATCGAGTGTTGTCCCAACTGGGCTACAAGGATTCGAACCTTGAAATGACGGAGTCAGAGTCCGTTGCCTTACCGTTTGGCGATAGCCCATCAACGTTACTTTGCAAGTATACATCATGTTTTTTGTTTTGGCAAGAGTATTTTGCATTTTTTTTAAAGTTTTTCAAATCACCAATTTAATTAGTATTTTTCAAAAAATTCAGACAATTTATTTTTTACCTTTTTGTTTCTCTTTTCACATCGCCCTCCAACCAAAAAACAAGCCCGTCTCCGTTTCGGAAACGAGCCTGTCTTTCACACTGCTTATACTTCAAAAATTAATTCACCATAGGTCGGGAACGGCCATACTTTTCTGTCTACCATCATTTCCAGTTCATCTGCCGGTGCACGAAGTTCATCCATTGCTGCCATAACAGTCTCTCTATAGTAGAATGCCTGCTCTTTTCCTTCCTCCATAGCTGCTGCCTTTGCTTCGATTTCTTTTAAGTTCTCCAAAGCTTTCTGCATTTCAGTAAGCTTAACGGAAATATCCTTTAACAAACCTGTCTGCACGGAAGCATCTGCTCCTGCTTCTTTTACAGCATTTACGGTATCAGCAAGTTCTTTTGTATATTTTACTACTGCCGGAACAATCTGTTTGGAAGCCATTTCAATCATGGTGAGTGCTTCGATATTGATTGTCTTGGAATAGTTTTCGTAAAGAATTTCCTCTCTGGATTCCAATTCAGCTTTTGTAAAGATACCGAATTTTTCGAATAATTTAACTGCTTTGTCTGTAGTAATTGTACCTGCAGCTTCCACCATGGATTTAATGTTTGGCAATCCTCTTCTTTCTGCTTCCGCTACCCATTCATCGGAATAGCCATTACCATTGAATACGATTCTCTGGTGTTTACTCATATATTCTTTAATTAAATCATGTACAGCCACATCAAAGTTGTCTGCCTTTTCCAGAATATCGGCCGCTTCACAAAAAGCCTCCGCAACAATTGCATTCAAGGTTGTATTCGGGCTTGCAATGGAGTCTGCAGAGCCAACCATACGGAACTCAAATTTGTTACCCGTAAATGCGAACGGTGATGTTCTGTTTCTGTCTGTAGCGTCTTTCTGGAAATCAGGAAGCGTGGAAACACCTGTCTGTAATGTACCGCCTTCGATTAAATTATGTGCTTCACCGGTTTCTACAAGCTGTTTCACTACATCCTCCAACTGTTCACCCAAGAACATAGAAATAATAGCCGGAGGTGCCTCATTTGCTCCAAGTCTGTGATCGTTACCCGGATCGGATGCACTCTGGCGAAGCAAGTCTGCATGGGTATCTACCGCTTTCATAATGCAGGCAAGCACTAATAAGAACTGAATATTCTCGTTCGGAGTATCGCCCGGATCCAGTAAGTTTACACCATTATCTGTTGTTAAGGACCAGTTGTTGTGTTTACCGGAACCATTCACACCTGCAAAAGGTTTTTCATGGAGAAGACATCTCATGCCATGATTTCCGGCTACTCTCTTCATCGTTTCCATTACAATCTGGTTGTGGTCAACAGCAATATTTGCTGTTTCATAAATCGGAGCCAGCTCATGCTGTGCCGGAGCAACTTCGTTATGCTGTGTTTTAGCGGTTACACCCAGTTTCCAAAGTTCTTCGTTTAAGTCTTTCATATATGCGCCGATACGCTCACGGATAACACCGAAATAATGATCCTCTAATTCCTGTCCTTTCGGAGCCGGTGCACCAAAAAGGGTACGTCCTGCAAAGATTAAGTCATCTCTCTTTAATGCTTTTTCGCTGTCTACTAAGAAGTATTCCTGTTCCGGTCCTACAGAAGCTACTACCTTTGTTGCTTCTGTGTTGCCAAATAAACGAACGATACGGATTGCCTGCTCGCTGACTGCTTCCATGGAACGAAGAAGCGGTGTTTTCTTATCCAGTGCTTCTCCCTTATAAGAACAGAATGCAGTAGGAATACAAAGGATTACGCCTGTAGCTGCTTCTTTTAAGAATGCCGGGGAAGTAATATCCCATGCTGTATATCCTCTTGCTTCAAAGGTTGCACGCAAACCGCCTGAAGGGAAGGAGGATGCATCCGGCTCACCTTTAATCAGTTCTTTACCTGAAAATTCCATCAGCATTTTTCCCTCTTCGTCAGGATGGCTTACAAAGGAATCATGCTTTTCGGCTGTAATACCGGTAAGTGGCTGGAACCAGTGTGTATAATGTGTTGCGCCATTCTCAACAGCCCAGTCCTTCATTGCTTTTGCTACCACATCAGCAGAGGCAAGGGAAAGCTCTCCACCCTGTTCCATTACTTTTTTTACTTCCTTGAATACGTTTTTCGGTAAACGTTCTTTCATTTTACCTAAGGTAAATACGTTTTTTGCAAAAATCTTTTCCACATTGAATGCTTCGCTCATTTTACTACTTCCTTTCTTCTCCTCATTTGATACGAAAATATGGGGGGACTCTCGTTGCCATAACAGAGACGAGATACGCTATGCGAATCTCGCTCTGATTAGCGGTCGGCAAATGTCCATTCATGCAAGCATGACGGCCGTTTGCCTCGTCGCCATAACAAAAAGGCGCTCCAAAAAAACTTTTGGAACACCTTTGTTCATCATCGTATCATATATTTTATTTTGTAGTGCTATATGACGCACTTACTTTTCTCCTATAACATACTCTACTTTTTAAAAAATTACAAGACCTAATTTGAAATTTTTTTATTTTTTTGTTATACCTCGAAAATCAAGTCGCCATAAGTCGGGAACGGCCACACTTTTTTGTCCACCAGCATTTCCAGTTCATCCGCCGGTATCCGAAGTGCTTCCATGGCAGACATCACCGTTTCTCTGTAGTAGAATGCCTGCTCCTTGCCCTCTTTCATCGCAGCCGCATTTGCTTCCACTTCCTGCAGATGCTCCAATGCTTTCTGCATCTTTGCAAGCTTGGAAGATATTTCCTTCAATAAACCAAGTTGTACAAATGCATCCGCTCCTGCTGCCTTTACGGAATTTACGGTATCCGCAAGTTCCTTTGTATATTTTACAACTGCCGGAATAATCTGCTTGGAAGACATCTCTATCATGGTCAACGCTTCAATATTAATCGTCTTGGAATAATTTTCGTAAAGAATCTCTTCTCTGGATTCCAATTCCGCCTTTGTGAAGATACCGAATTTTTCAAACAATCTTACCGCTTTATCCGTCGTAATCGTACTTGCGGCTTCTACCATGGACTTAATATTCGGCAAACCTCTTCGTTCTGCCTCCGCTACCCACTCTTCGGAATAACCATTGCCGTTAAAGATAATTCTCTGATGCTTGGTCATATATTCCTTGATTAAATCATGTACTGCCATCTCAAAATCTTCCGCCTTTTCCAAAACATCCGCCGCTTCGCAGAAGGCTTCCGCAACAATCGCGTTCAAGGTGGTATTCGGACTTGCCACAGAATCTGCAGAGCCTACCATACGGAATTCAAACTTGTTCCCCGTAAAGGCAAAGGGTGAAGTCCGGTTTCTGTCTGTAGCATCCTTTTGGAAATCCGGTAACGTAGAAACGCCCGTCTGCAGCGTTCCGCCTTCAATCAGGTTATTCGCTTCCCCGGTTTCTACCAACTGTTTTACTACATCCTCCAACTGTTCTCCAAGGAACATGGAAATAATTGCCGGCGGTGCTTCGCAGGCTCCGAGACGATGGTCATTTCCCGGGTCGGATGCACTTTGACGGAGTAAATCCGCATGTGTATCTACTGCCTTCATAATACAGGCAAGTACAAGCAAGAATTGAATGTTTTCATTGGGTGTCTCACCCGGATCAAGTAAATTCACTCCGTTATCGGTAGTCAGCGACCAGTTGTCATGCTTTCCCGAACCGTTTACTCCCGCAAAAGGTTTTTCATGAAGCAGACAACGCATGCCATGTTGTCCGGCTACTCTCTTCATAGTTTCCATAATAATCTGGTTATGGTCAACTGCTATATTGGCTGTTTCATAAATCGGTGCCAGTTCATGTTGAGCAGGAGCTGCTTCATTATGCTGTGTTTTGGCAGTTACGCCAAGCTTCCAAAGCTCCTCATTCAAATCCTTCATAAATCCACCGATACGTTCACGGATTACACCGAAATAGTGATCCTCCAGTTCCTGTCCTTTCGGTGCCGGTGCACCAAACAACGTACGTCCCGCAAAAATCAAGTCATCCCTCTGCAATGCTTTTTCACTGTCCACTAAAAAATATTCCTGTTCGGCACCAACAGAAGGAACTACCTTTGTAGCTTCCGTGTTACCAAACAAACGAACAATTCTCAGAGCCTGCTCGCTAATCGCTTCCATGGAACGCAGAAGCGGTGTTTTTTTATCCAGTGCCTCTCCTTTATAGGAACAGAAAGCAGTAGGAATACAAAGAATAACTCCCGTAGCCGCTTCCTTTAAAAATGCCGGCGAAGTAATATCCCACGCCGTATATCCTCTCGCTTCAAAGGTAGCACGAAGCCCTCCTGACGGAAAAGAGGAAGCATCCGGTTCGCCTTTGATTAACTCTTTGCCGGAAAACTCCATCAGCATTTTTCCTTCTTCATCCGGGTGGCTGACAAAGGAATCATGTTTTTCAGCCGTAATACCGGTTAACGGCTGAAACCAGTGAGTATAGTGGGTTGCACCGTTTTCCACCGCCCAATCCTTCATTGCTTTTGCAACAACATCCGCGGAAGCCAGTGAAAGTTCTCCCCCCTGTTCCATCACACGTTTCACTTCTTTGAATACGTTTTTCGGTAAACGCTCTTTCATTTTACCTAGTGTAAATACATTTTTCCCAAAAATCTCTTCTACATTCAAAACTTCGCTCATCGTACAACTTCCTTTCTTCTCCACATTGTACAATATGTGCGCAATGACGGTCAACTATTTATTTTTGGGCTGCACAGATGCGAAGCAGGTCGTATTGGTCGGGAACCTCGGTCAACTCAACAAACAGCACCTGTTTGGGATGCGGCGCGCTCTCCACCGGCTCATCATCCTCCGTATAGAGCCCCTTTACGGTCACCGGTACATTAGTTCCGTCCGGCTTCATAATTTCAATGGAATCACCCACACAAAATTTATTACGCTGTTCGATTCTGGCTCTTCCCGCCTCGTCCGTACCTTCTACAATTCCCAGATATATATATTCATTAATATACGTATTGTTGTCATAAATCTGCGTATTTTCATCCGGCTTTCCGAAATAAAATCCTGTGGTAAACTGGCGGTATGTGCACTTTGAAATTTCCGCTTTATACCAATCCATATTAGCACGGTATTTTTCTTCAGATTCAAAATAATCATCAATTGCCTTCCGATACGTTCTTGCCACCGTCGCTACATAGAGTGCGGTTTTCATTCTGCCCTCTATTTTCATACTGTCAATTCCGGCAGCAATCATCTCCGGAATATGCTCTATCATGCACAAATCCTTAGAATTGAAAATATATGTTCCCCGTTCATTTTCATAAACCGGCATATATTCTCCCGGTCTTGTTTCCTCCACAATGGCATACTTCCAACGGCACGGATGGGTACAGGCTCCCTGATTGGCATCTCTTCCGGTAAAATAATTGCTGAGAAGACACCTTCCCGAATAAGAAATACACATCGCTCCATGAATAAAGCTTTCAATTTCCAGTTCCTCCGGTATGTTTTCCCGAATTTCCCTAATTTCAGCCAAAGAAAGTTCTCTTGCAGACACCACTCTTTTCGCACCCTGCTCATACCAGAAACGGAAAGTTTGGTAATTGGTATTATTGGCCTGAGTAGAAATATGAATATCTATTTCCGGGCAGATTTCCCGCGCCAACATAAACATACCGGGATCTGCTATAATAAAAGCATCCGGTCTCATTTCCTTTAACTCTTTAAAATACTCTGCTGCTCCTTCCAGATCCCCGTTATGAGCCAAAATATTAGCTGTCACATGCACCCGCACACCATGTTCATGAGCAAACCGAATTCCTTCCCGCATCTCATCCTTTGAAAAATTCTTTGCCTTTGCCCGAAGCCCAAATGCTTCTCCTCCGATATAAACCGCATCCGCCCCAAACATCACTGCAGTTTTTAATACTTCCAGACTGCTTGCCGGAATTAAAAGCTCCGGTTTTTTCTTTCTATTTTCCATCTTCTCTTCCATCCTCAAACCAAATCTAAGTTTCGTGTTTTACACTTACCGTAACTCCGTCTCCCACCGGCAGAATAGCCGTTTCCAGCAATTCGTTATGTTTCAGTTCATACAGATAATCCCTCATCCTCGTATGGATTGTGCGGTTTCTTCTTGTTACCGCATATCTGGACTCCAAAATATCCCCATCCTGTAATACATTGTCAGAGACAAGCAGACCGCCGTCCCGCAGAAGCCGCAAAATATCCGGCAGAAAATGAATATACTGTCCCTTTGCCGCATCCATAAAAATAAAATCGTAAGTACCCGTCAGATTTTTCAATATTTCCGTGGCATCACCCTCCAAAAGTGTGATATCCTTCTCTCTTCCCGCTTTTTTGAAATTTTCTTTCGCTAACGGAATCCTTTTTTCGTATTTTTCTATCGTTGTGATATGGCAGTTTTCCGGCGCATATTCTTTCATCAGTAACGCGGAAAAACCAATGGCCGTTCCTACTTCAAGAATTGCCGCAGGCTTATTTATTGCCAGTAAAAGCTTCAAAAAGCCTTGCATTTCTTTCCGTATTATCGGCACATTGGTTTCTATGGAATAGCGTTCCAGTTCATCTAAAAATGGAGTATTTCCCTTATCAAAGGAATTAATGAAGGAAACCATTCTTTCATCTACTATCATGATGTTTCCTCGCTGCTTTCTGTTTCTTCTTCCCCACCGCCTGCCATGATGTCCAGCATTTCATTCACTGTCATGGAAGTATTCAATGTATAGGTTCCTTCTTTAATTTTTCCGTGATTCTCGGAAAGAAGCTCCTGAATCAGGAACAATTTGCTATCTCTGATTAATCCTCTCGACTCCAACATTTCTCCGATAGCCCTTGTATCTTTATCGCTTGTAACAGCAATAGTTACATCATATCCAGGTTCCTGTGAAACCGGTTCTTCCGCAAAGATACGATAACCGTAATCATAGGCAATTACTGCTGCCTTATAAACATAAAATACAACAATAACCGCTACTGCAATTTTAAATATTGAGCCTAAAATTGTTCCTGCTACTTGTTTTCCGTTCATAACTGCTCCTCTTTATTCCCTAACGGCACCTTTACCTGCCCTTATTCAAACGACAGACCCTCCATGATCTTCAAAGTAACTTCCTGCATTTTCCGGCAAAACGACAACTCCGCCTCAAGGAAATCATTCACCAGCGGATTTTCTCTGAAGACCTGATATTTCTCTTCAAACTGTTCCATTCTTTGCAGCATCTGATCCTCAGGTGTGGAATTCTGCAATTCAAAATTTTCATTACGAAATGCATCCACCTGTTTTCTGAGCTCAGGCTGCATGTTAATTTTTTGCAGCTGGCACTGATACTCCGTATATTCCTTCGTCCTTTTTAAGGCTTCGAGTAAATTCTCTATTGCCTGTTCCACATCACTCATATGGTACCCCACTCTCTTCTTAGTTCGTGAAACTACTCCACTTCCATAATAATCGGCAGAATCATCGGACGGCGTTTTGTCTTTTTCCATACAAATTCGCTTAAGGAATCTTTGATGGTAGACTTAATCTTGCCCCAGTCTGCAATGCCCTTGTCCAGACAATTATCTATCCCTATGCTGATTACCTCTTTCGCTTCATCCATCAGTGCATCCGCTTCCCGAACATATACAAAACCTCTGGATACAATGTCCGGTCCCGAAACGAGCTGTCCGGTGTATTTATCCAATGCCAGTACTACAATCATAATACCATCCTGAGCCAGATGTTGTCTGTCACGAAGCACTACATTTCCTACGTCACCTACGCCAAGACCATCTACCAGAATAGACCCGGTCTGTACCTTTCCGGTTACCTGTGCACTCTCTTCATTCAACTCCAACACATCTCCCGAAGATAGAATGAAAATATTTTCTTTATCCATCCCCAGTTCCATTGCTATATTTGCCTGCGCTTTTAAATGCTTGTACTCGCCATGCACAGGAACAGCATACTTGGGTTGAACCAACGTATAAATAAGTTTGATTTCCTCCCGGCAGGCATGTCCCGAAACGTGTACATCCTGGAAAATAACATCTGCTCCCTTCATCATCAGTTCATTGATAATATTGGTAACCGCTTTTTCGTTTCCGGGTATCGGATTGGAAGAAAAAATAACGGTATCCCCCGGTCCGATGGAAATTTTACGGTGCATATTTCCCGCCATACGGGAAAGTGCCGCCATACTTTCACCCTGACTTCCGGTTGTTATAATGACCGTCTTTTCATCAGGATAATTTTTTAACTGTTCAATGTCAATCAACGTTTTATCCGGAATATCCAGATATCCCAATGTGGTAGCAGTTTCTATGATATTTACCATACTTCTGCCTTCCACTACAACCTTTCTGTCAAATTTATATGCAGAATTAATAATCTGCTGCACTCTGTCTACGTTAGAAGCAAAGGTTGCAATAATAATACGGGTATTTTTGTGCTCCTCAAATAAAGTATCAAAGGTACGACCAATGGTTTTTTCGGACTGTGTAAAGCCCGGTCTTTCCGCATTGGTACTGTCACACATCAAAGCCAGAACACCTTTTTTCCCGATTTCCGCAAAACGCTGTAAATCAATAGCATCACCGAATACCGGTGTATAATCCACCTTGAAGTCTCCGGTATGCACAACCGTTCCCGCTGGGGAGTAAATGGCAAGGGCAGCCGCATCAACAATGGAGTGGTTTGTTTTAATAAATTCAATTCGGAATTTTCCCAAATTAATGGACTGTCCGAATTTTACGACCTTCCGCTTCGTACTGTTTGTCAAATTATGTTCCTTTAACTTATGCTCAATAATTCCCATGGTAAGCTTGGTTGCATAAATCGGAATATTCATTTCCTTCAAAACATACGGAATTGCACCGATGTGGTCTTCATGACCATGCGTTATCATCAGCCCTTTTACTTTGGAGATGTTATCCTTTAAATACGTAATATCGGGAATAACAAGGTCAATTCCAAGCATATCGTCTGCCGGAAATGCCAGACCGCAGTCCACCACAACAATACTGTCTTCATATTCAAAGGCAGTTATATTCATACCAATCTGTTCCAAGCCCCCTAAAGGTATAATCTTTAGCTTGGAATCACTTTTCTGTTCATTTTTTTTCAATCAATTTTACCTCCACATTCTTTACAATAGCCGTAGAGTTTCACTTCATGGTCTACTATTTGGAAACCTTCCTTGTCTGTGATTTTTTTCTCCAGTTCTTCCAGTAAATCGTCCTCGAAAGAAATGACCTTTCCGCAAGACAGACAAATCAGGTGATGATGATGGTGCTTTGTTGTATCCGTATTCCCACTCCCTATTTCGTAACGGACATAACCATCATCAAGATTAATCCTATCCACTAAGTGTAATTCTAATAGCATCTGTATTGTTCTATAAACAGTAGCCAGTCCTATTTCCGGATAGTCTACTTTTACAAGCTCATATATTTCTTCGGCAGTCAAATGTTTATCGGGACACGAAGCCAGTGCTTCCAAAACAAGCACTCTTTGGTTGGTTACTTTCAAACCTTTATCCTTTAACAATTTTTTGAACTGTTCTTTATCCATACTTAATCTGCTTCTCCTGTCCGCTTTGCCGAATCTGCCTATTCCACAAATTCTATATCTTCCAATATATTCTCAAAAACCTCTGCCACAGCTTTTAATTCCGTCTCATCGGAAACAATTTCATAGAGGCTGTCCGTCTCCTCATTGCCGGATAAATCTTTTAATATCAACGCCTCTCCGTCTCCTTCTTCAAAATCCGTTACCAGAATGTAGTTCACTCCGGCAATAGTTGTCTGTTCAAGCACATAAAAATCAACCGGAGCTTCTCCCTCCGGATTAAATGTTATTTTGTCCATGTTTCCTCACATTCTGCCGTCTCCGGCTTCTTGTTCTTTACTCTTCTTTTTTGTTCGCACGTAAATCAAGGTATCCCTGTAAAATGAAAACTGCCGCAATTTTATCCACATATTCTTTTCTATGTTCTCTGCGAATGCCCGCTTCCATCATTGCTTTATCAGCTGCAACCGTAGTCAGTCTTTCATCCCACATTACAACGGGCAGTCCTGTCCTGCGTTCCAGTTTTTCTTTGAATTCCAAAGAAAGTTCTGCTCGGTCACCCACTGTGTCATTCATATTTTTGGGAAATCCCAAAACAATTTCTGTCACTTCGTATTCCACAATCAGCTCTTCTATTCTCGCCAAAGTCTGCCTCAGTTTATTCTCATCCTTCCTTCGGATGATTTCAATCCCTTGTGCCGTAATCAAAAGGGAATCACTGATTGCCACTCCGACAGTCTTTGAACCGAAATCCAATCCCATAATACGCATGGATTCTCCTCCAGACCTATTTCCAATGATTGTTTTTGATATATTCTTTTAACATTTCCTCAACAAGTTCATCCCGCTCTACCTTCATAATAAGGCTGCGTGCATTTTTATGACTCGTGATATAGGTCGGGTCTCCTGACATAATATAGCCGACTATCTGATTCACCGGATTGTAGCCTTTTTCCGTAAGTGCCTCATACACCTCACGCAATACTACCTTTACGCCTGTCTCCGGCTCTACGTCCACCTTAAAGAATTGAGTATTTCCCAAATCTGTATTTTTTTCTCCGAATTTATCCTGCATTCTAAGTAGCCATGCCTTTCTCAAAATCTGTACTTTTCTTCCTGTTGCTCTGTGGCGTATACTCGCCCCTATTATTCCTATCTTACCCCATCTTGTTTTAAAATTCAATGTATACTTTCTTAATTTCTCTATTTGTACCTCGGTTTCCTACTCCATGAGAAGAATATCGTCTTTTAAAAAACCGGATATCATTCCGCTCAGCATACGGTTCGACAGATTCTCCTCTTCTTTTTTTGCCACTTTAATATACTCGGCAGTATGACCAATCTGATACACTTCCCCGTCTATTTCCTTTTGTTCTTCAAAAAGAACTTCCGCAGTGCATCCTATTATTTTTTTACGATATTCTTTTGACTGTTCTCGTTCCATAGCAAGCAGCCGATTGCTTCGCTCCTGCTTCACCTCATCCGGCACCTGATTTTCCATGGTTGCGGCGGGTGTGCCCTGTCTCTTGGAATATTTAAATATGTGCATCTCATAGAACGAAACTTTCTCTAAGTACCTGACCGTTTCTTCAAATTCCTCTTCCGTTTCTCCCGGAAAGCCCACAATCACATCGGTTGTAATTGCCGGTCTGTCATATACACGGCGCAAAAGCTCAACTTTTTCATAGTATTCCCCCGCGCTGTAATGTCTATTCATTCGTTTCAAAGTGGCATCTGCACCACTTTGCAGTGACAAATGAAAATGAGGACAGATTTTTTCCATTTTACTGATTTTTTCGGCAAACTCTTCCGTAATAACTCTTGGCTCTAAAGAACCTAACCGTATCCTTTTTAAGCCTTCGATTTTATGAATTTCTGTTATCAGTTCCAAAAGCTTTGACTTTCCGGTATACTTAGGCATTCCGCCCAAAGCCGTTTCTCCCGAAAAATCAATGCCGTAAGAGCTTATATGAATACCGGTCAATACAATTTCCTGATAACCGTTTGTCACAATTCCTTTAATTTCCGCAAGAATATCCTCCGGTTTACGGCTTCTTACCCTTCCCCTTGCATAAGGGATAATGCAATAGGAACAAAACTGATTGCAGCCATCTTGAATTTTAATATAGGCGCGGGTATGTTCTGCTGTTTTCGTCAGGGTCAGTGCCTCATATTCTGCCGTATGATTAATGTCTATAATGCTCGTATCATGCAACGTCTTATCCTGTTTCTTCGTTTCTCTTTCGTTCTCTTCCCGCTCCGCCAGATAGGCTTCCAATATCGGAATCAAATCCTTTTTTTTGTTATTTCCGATACATAAATCAATTCCTTCATCCTTCAGTATATTCTCTTTCCCGGTCTGCACATAGCAGCCTGCCGCAACGATAACCGCATCAGGATTTCTTTTTTTGGCCTGATGAAGCATTTGCCTGCTCTTTCTGTCCGCTATATTGGTTACCGTACAAGTATTCACAATATAAATATCAGCCTGTTCATCAAATGATACAATTTTGTAACCCTTTTCTTGTAACATTTGTTGCATAACGTCCATTTCATAGGCATTTACTTTACATCCAAGATTGTGTAATGCTACACTTTTCATATTATTCCTCGCTAATTTTGTACTGTTTTGTCATTGACTTTTACCCCTTCAACCTTTAGTATAGAAACAGAAGGTATGAAAACATTAAGGAGGTAGTTCCAATGAAAACAGTTCAGATTTCATTAAATTCTATTGATAAGGTAAAATCTTTCGTAAACGATATTACAAAATTCGATTATGATTTTGACTTAGTATCCGGAAGATACGTTATCGATGCAAAATCTATCATGGGTATTTTCAGCTTGGATTTGTCCAAACCAATTGATTTGAATATTCACGCAGAAGATAATACAGATGAGGTTTTAGCAGTACTTAAACCTTACATGATTTAGTTCACGGTTATTAACGTAATGAAGAAAGAGGCTTTGAATCCGTTCAAAGCCTCTTGTTTTTATTTATCGCATTGAACTATAATCAGCTCGTCCGTATCTAAAGCGGTCTTCACAAGCTCATCTATTTTTTCTTCCAGATTCTTTTCATGCTTTTTAATCATATTCAGATTCGGTTTCGTAACCGGATGCTTTGCGACAAAAATAGTACAACAGTCCTCATAAGGCAGAATCGAGGTTTCATAGGTATTAATTTTCTCTGCCACCTCTACAATCTCCTGTTTATCAAAACCGATTAACGGACGATACACCGGCATGTGGCACACTTCGTTCGTTGCCGCAAGTGAGTGCATAGTCTGGGAAGCGACTTGTCCGATACTCTCTCCCGTAATCAAACCGAGACATTCCGTTTCCTCTGCAATGTGCTCCGCAATCTTCATCATCAGACGACGCATTATAATCGTCAGCTCTTCATGGGGACATTTTTCATAAATATATAACTGGATGTCCGTAAAGTTAATTACATGCAGATAAATCGGTCCGGTATAACGGGACACCAGTTTTGCCAGATCCACTACCTTCTGTTTTGCCCGCTCAGAGGTATATGGGGGTGCGTGGAAATACACCGCATCAATTTTAACGCCCCGCTTTGCAATCATATAACCCGCAACCGGTGAATCGATTCCCCCTGATAAAAGTAACATTGCTTTTCCCGCCGTACCAATAGGCATGCCTCCCGGTCCGGGAATGATATCAGAATAAATATAAATTTTTTCCCGCACTTCAATATTAAGTTCAATATCCGGCTTATGCACATCCACACTCATTTCCGGATAAGCATCCAGAATGACGCCACCCATTTCCCGATTGATTTCCATGGAATCCATCGGGTAATTTTTCCTTGCCCGTCTTGCCGCAACCTTGAAGGTTTTATTTTTGTCCGGATACACATCTGCAATGTATTTCACAACGGTGTCGCAAAGCTTTTCAAAGCCTTCATCCTCTACATAAACAACCGGACAGATTCCCGAAATACCAAAAACAGTTTTCAAATTGTCCACTGTTTCGTCAAAATCGAACTCCGTCAAAGCATCCACATAAATTCTGCCCTGTGTTTTATGAACCTTAAATTCACCTTCGCAGCGTTTTAAAGCATACTTAATCTGCTGCACAAGGGCATCTTCAAACAAATAGCGGTTTTTTCCTTTTACACCGATTTCGGCATATTTAATTAAAAAAGCTGTAAACATAGTTTCCTCATTTCTGTAAGTTCGTCATTTACTATTCTTACGCTTACGGAAGGGCCGGGATAGTTCCCATGCCCTTCTTAATGTCTCGTATACTTCCGTAACATCGGAATCACATCATACATCACTTTTACTGTATAGTCAATCTCTTCTTCCGTCGTAAACACCGAGAAACTGAATCTTATGGTAGAATCCAGTAAATCCTTCTCCACCCCGATTGCCTTCAAGGTTTCTGAAGTCTGGGGCTTATTGGAAGAACATGCACTTCCTGCCGAAACATAAATTCCTTTATCCTCCAAGGCATGAAGCATAACCTCACTCCGCACACCGCGTATGGAAACACTGACAATATGAGGAGCGCTGTCTCTTCCCGTCAGCCCGTTTATCCAAATATCCGGTATTTGTTCTACACCTTTGATAAAATGATCTTTCAATCGGTAAAGTCTGTCAACCTCTTCTTCCAAATCCGTATATATCATTTCTACCGCCTTTGCAAGTCCGGCAATTCCCGGAACATTTTCAGTTCCCGAGCGCATTCCCTTCTGCTGTCCGCCGCCAAAAAGAATCGGCTTCATTTTAATTTTTTCATTGATATATAGAAATCCCACGCCTTTCGGTCCGTGGATTTTATGTCCGCTGACCGAGAGAAGATCAATATTCATCCTTTTCGGATAAATGCGGAATTTCCCGAAACCTTGTACCGCATCTACATGAAAAATAATTGCCGGGTTCATTCTCTTAATACATGCACCGGCTTCTTCGATAGGCTGCAAAGAGCCAATTTCATTATTGGTATGCATAATGGATACTAAAATCGTATCCTTTCTGATTGCCTTCTCCAAATCACTTATCTGAATCCTTCCGTCTTGGTCCACCGGAAGGTACGTTACTTCAAAGCCCTGTTCCTCCAAATATTTCATCGTCTGCAAAATGGCCGGATGCTCAATCCTTGTAGTAATCAAATGACGACCTGCACGATAGTTTGCCATACAGCAGCCTATCAATGCAATATTATCCGACTCTGTTCCGCCGGATGTAAAAAGGATTTCTTTTTCATTCACCTTTAAATTTTTTGCAATTATCTCTTTTGCACTGCGAACATAATTTTCTGCCTGCATTCCTTTTAAATGCATGCTGGAGGGATTTCCGTAATCCTCACACATTATTTTCTGCATCAGTTCTGCTGCATCTTTAAAACATTTGGTTGTAGCCGAATTATCCAAATATACTTCCATCTTTTTAAGATTCTCCTTTCAAAGCCGGAGACTTTTGGTATCTAATCTTCCTTTTCCTGCTTCTCTTTCTTATAGTATATTATATGACTATTTTTCCAAATGGTACATAATCCACGAAAGAACCGTAAAGCCTGCTGTTTCTGTTCTCAGAATTCGCTTTCCCAGCGTAATCGGCCGGATTCCGCAGACCTGCGCCTCTTCAATTTCGCTTTCCTCAAAGCCGCCCTCCGGTCCGATAAACACCGCAATCCTCTGCCCGGGTGTAATTCCGTCAATTATGGTCTTTGTTGCCTGCATTCCTTCCGCAAGTTCATAAGGAATCAGACGAACCTCCATATCTTTCGCATAGGTGATTGCCTCTTTGAAGGTCATCACGTTTGTTACTTCGGGAATGACACCTCTTTTGCTCTGCTTTGCCGCTGCTTCTGAGATTCCCTGCCACCTTGTCACCTTAGCTTTCGCCTTCTTCTCATCCAACTTAACAACCGAACGTTTCGTGGCTACCGGAATAATTTCAAAAGCCCCAAGCTCTACCGCCTTCTGAATAATTAATTCCATTTTATCCGCTTTCGGAAGTCCTTGGAATAAATATACCTTGGATGGAAGCTCTACACCATCCTCTTTTATAAAACGTAAATGACAGTGTATTTCCTCTTCATCGATTCCTACAATTTCACATCGGTACTCCCTACCGTCCTCGCCATTGCTCACTGCAAGTTCTTCTCCGATTTTCATACGAAGCACGTTTTTGATATGATTCACATCACTGCCCGTAATCGTGATATCTTTCCCTTGAATCTGTTCCGGTTTTACAAAAAATTGATACATATCGCCTCATCTGTTTTTTATCATTTTAGAGAATCTTTTTGCGCTGTGACACTGACCCATTCACCCTGATAGGTAACCTCCAGCACCGTAAGTCCTGCTGCTTTTACTGCCTCAACAACAGTCTGTTCTTTGTCATCAATAATGCCCGATGTAATGTAAATTCCACCCGGTTTTAACTGATTTACAATCACCGGAGTAAGAGGCACAAGCACATCTGCCAGGATATTGGCAACTACGATATCATAACATCCATAGCCCACCTGATCCTGTACTGCTTTATCGGTAATAATATTTCCAATCATCACGTCAAACTGTTCTTCACGAATACCGTTGGCTTCCATATTTTCTTTTGTTGCCTCAATGGCACAAGGATCCAAATCGGTTCCTACCGCATGCTTAATTCCATACATCAAAGAAATAATCGCAAGAATGCCGCTTCCGGTTCCTACATCCAGAAGCTCCGTTTCCGGCGTAATGTACTTTTTTAACTGGCGGATACAAAGCTGGGTTGTTTCATGCATCCCTGTTCCGAATGCGGTTCCCGGATCAATATGAAGGATTTTCTTATCCTTGTCTTCCTCCTTCACCTCTTCCCATGAAGGAATCACAAGCAAATCATCAATGGTAAACTGGTGAAAATATTGTTTCCAGTTGTTAATCCAGTCAATATCCTCTGTTTCATCCACGGTGATACTTCCCTCACCGATATCCATAAAGGAACGGATATCGGAAAGTTCTTCCTCTACCCGTGCCATAATTTCTTCTTTTGCCGTCACTTCTCCGTTTAACAGAAGTTCTCCGTTTTCATTTTCCTCCACAAAGAAGCTTAAATACGCGATACCGTCATCATCCGGACAATCCGGAAGGATATCTACAAACATCTGCTCCTTTTCCATCGCTGTCAGTGGCACCTTATCTTCAATTTGTGCCCCTTCCAGCCCGATGTCATATAAAGAGCTGATAATAATATCTTCTGCATCCGTTATCGTTTTAATTCTGAATTTTGTCCACTTCATTTAGGCTTACCTTCCGCTCATTTCCAGCAGTTTCTGTTTTAACTCTTCTTCCATATGCTGCATTTCAATTTCGGCGGTTCTTCTCTTCTCTCTTCCTTCTGCCTGAATTTTCATTACTTCATCCAAGGTAGAAATTAAGGTTGCGTTGGTATTTTTCAGGGTTTCCATATCCACAATTCCCCGCTCGGACTCTTTTGCACTTTCTACTGCTGCTGTCTTCAAAACTGCGGCATTTCTCTTCAAAAGTTCATTGGTCATATCCGATACTTCCCGCTGTGCTTTTGCTGCCTGCTCTGCATGAGTAACGCCGAGAGCAAGTACCATCTGGCTCTTCCAGAGAGGAATGGTATTTACAACGGTAGACTGAATTTTTTCCACCATCATGGTATCGCTGCTCTGTACCAGACGAATCTGGGGTGCCGTCTGAATGGAAACCATTCTTGTCAGTTCCAAATCATGAAGCTTTTTCTCAAATCTGTCACAAAGGGATTCCAAATCTTTTGCAGCCTGTGCATCCTCCGGCAATCCGCTCACTCTTGCCTTTTCAACCAAGGCTGCCAGTTCTACTTCTCTTGACTCCTTCAGTTTTTTCTTTCCTGCAAGAATGTACATAGACAATTCTTTGAAATAAGATAAATTTAAATCATACATTTTGTCCAGTACGGCAATATCCTTTAAAAGCTGCACCTGATGCTGCTCCAATGCCTGACAGATTGTTGTTATATTGGTTTCCGCCTTAGAATATTTTACTTTTAATGCCTCTACTTTATTAGCAGTCTTTTTAAAAATACCAAGGAAGCCTTTCTGTTCCTCGTCAAAATCTTTTAATTCGGCAACTACACCGGAAAGCATTTCACCAATTTCGCCCAAATCTTTTGTCTTAACATTCTCCAATGCATCACCCGAAAAATCTGCCATCTTTTTCTGTGTTCCCACACCATACTGTAAAATTGCGTTGGAATTATGTAAATCAATCTGTTTGCTGAATTCATCTACCATCTTTTTTTCTTCTTCTGTCAGAATGGAATCATCCAACTGTTCACTTAATTCCTGTTTCGGCTCTGCTGCCGGAACCTGTTTTTCCTCAAATACCTCACCGAACACTAATGTCGGCACACTTGTTTCTTTTACATCTACTTCGCTCATTTTCGTCCTCCCCTACTCTGTTTTTTCAAAATCATCTTTTAAATATCCATCCTGCTTAAGCATCGTATTCAATACAGAAATATCCGACTGTATATCCCATGCCTTATCTCTGAAAAGTTCATCCAGGAACTTCTCAAACGCAGCGTTTATTGTATCAATGGTAGCTTCAATTTCTTTCTTTGTCTCGGAAATATTTTTCACTTCTACGGTCTGTTTATCCAAATCCCTATAAGTCTCTAAAAGCTTCTGCGTGGTAGGCAGATAATAGCTTAACATCTTCTGAAGCTCCGGCGCCTGCTCCGGCTCTTTCTCCACCTGCGCAAAAATACGGGTAACAAGCAGTTCCAGTTTATCCAGCTTTTCAGACATACTCTCTCCCGGAATTTCATCATTGCAAAGCCGTATCATTCGGATATAGTCTCTGCCTTCGTCTAATACCGCTAAGACTTTCTCATTCCGCTGTGTCGTTTCCTCGGAAGTTTGTGCCTGTGATTGTACCGTTTCGGACAACTTTGTTTCTTCATATTGCTTTTGTGTTATACAATACTGCTCATAAACTTCATCACTGGCAATAAAGCAATCTTCTCCTTTATCGAGATGTGCCTGCAAAAACATGCCTTTCTGCATCATTCTCTTTAAATCTTTACGGATGAACCGCTCGCTTCGTCCTGTCTTTGCCGCCATATCTTCAATGGAACAATACAGCTTATCCTTGACCATCGTCACATAATGCCGAAAGCGGGTCGCCCTGCCTCGCAGATTTGCTCCCCGAATGCCGGCACCCAGACCTGCCAGCCCCAAGACAGCAAAACCAACTGCCTTACCGATTGTATCGACAGCACCGATAACACCTCCGCCTAAAACGAATACATTAAGCATTGTATACAAAAGTTTAATTCCCATAAAACCGGCCAGTCCAAACCCTCCAAGCATGAGAAAAACTCCCGAAACAGCTCCCTTAGGGTGTTTGACAAACAGCTTCGGACTGGGTCTTAAATTCGGTTTCCCATAATAAACGTTCGTTCCATATCGTGCCCATTTCTGATGTTTTGCATTTTCTTCGGTGTTCTGCAACCGGTCTGCTCTGTCCCCCGGTACTCCATTCTGACAGGTCTGATTCGGCGTCTTCTGCACGGTCTGCTGGATACTCTCCTTGGCCCCGTTCATTACATCATTAAATGCTCCGTTCAGGCTTTTTCCCACGTCATTTACTGCCTGACTTACGGTATTGCTAATTGTTTTACTGAGTTCGGAAAAGTTATTGGAGTCGATTGCGGTCTGTACCTGTCTCCTAATATCCTCACCCATCTGTTCCCATTCATTCTTGTTCATATAATAATCATATTCCTCTTATTAACCTACAAATAACATCTAAAAGTTTATCCTATAAAACCCTTATCTGCCTTGTCTCTCTTCTCATGATTATAAGGGAAGTTTTTACAAAATACAATACAATAACCTTTCTTTTTTCAAGAGTAATTCTATCTGAAAACAATACACCCCTATTCTTTCTTTTCCCACTCACGGCATACTTTATCACAATCATAATCCGGCGCATACGAAGCGGCTATTGCACAAATTTTCTCCACAATTTCCTGATTTTCCTCCAGTTCCACAAGCTCTATGTCATCCTCATCCAAAATGATACTCAAGATATCCCTGTGGGCTTCTTTCACCTTCATCACCGATAAGAAGAAAGCAAAATCACTGAGATTCGGTTCATAAGGTTCTTCCATCCATACTGCTTCTCTTGTTTCAACTTCTTTTTTTCATCCGGTTTCTTCCTTTCTGTTTTATGTGCAGAAAGAAAGTTCTTTCTCTCTGCCTAATTGTTATTTGGATTTTAAGCAAAGAGTTCATTTGACCGTTGCCGTTCCGGGGCAACTTTAGAATTTTAGATAATTTTAGAATCTACCCTGAATCATTGCTTGACTACATCGTAGCATATTCGTTGTTTGGTTTCAATCAAAAGCAGAATATGTTGTTCTGGTGTTTTGGAATGCACCCCTGCCGACATCATTCGATATGTAAAGCCTTAAATGATTAATTAAATAAATCCAAGCCATAGATAAAAGAGAACGCGATTGCGAACTTTCGCGTTCGTTTTATCTATGCCTTGGATTTTAACTAAAACCACTTCTTCTTTTTATCTTTTTTGTTTGTATCACTGCCACTATCTGAGGTTACATTTTTCGCTGCATTTAACGTATCTCCCGTCTGTGCATCAAACTGCTTTAACAGTTCTTTCGCCTCATGAGACAATTTATCGGGAACCTGTACAACCAATGTTACATAGTGGTCGCCACGAACTTCTTTGTTACGAAGAGAAGGAACACCTTTTCCTTTCAAACGTACCTTTGTATCTGTCTGCGTACCCGGCTTCACATCATAAATTACTTTGCCGTCTACGGTATCAATTACAATTTCACCGCCCAGTGCTGCAACCGCAAAAGAAACCGGAACCGTGGAATAAATATTGAAATCCTGACGCTGGAAAATCGGGTGCCGTGCTACGATAACTTCCACAAGCAAATCGCCTCTCGGCCCTCCGTTTGTACCCGGTTCCCCTTTTTCACGTATTCTGACACTCTGTCCGTTATCAATTCCGGCAGGAATGGATACCTGAATTTTCTTTTTATTAGCAATATAACCGCTGCCATGACAATCCGTACATTTTTCTTTTACAATCTTTCCGCTTCCGCCGCAATCCGGACAAGTCTGCACATTTCGCACCGTACCGAAGAAGGACTGTTGCGAAAATACAACCTGACCTTTACCACCGCACTTCGGACAAGTTTCAGGACTGGTACCCGGTTTTGCACCGGTTCCGCGACAGGTCGTACATTCATCCTTTAAAGTAAGTTCAATCTCTTTATCCACACCGAAAACTGCTTCTTCAAACGTAATACGCACGCTGGTACGAAGATTTGCGCCTTTCATCGGCCCGTTATTTGCTCTGCCGCCACGGCGTCCGCCACCGAAAATATCGCCGAATATATCGCCGAATATGTCACCAAAATCTGCACCGCTAAAATCAAATCCACCAAATCCGCCGGCACCGCCGCCTTCAAATGCCGCGTGTCCGTACTGATCATACTGGCGTTTTTTCTCCGGATCGGACAAAATTGCATAGGCTTCCGATGCCTCTTTAAATTTCTTTTCTGCCTCTGCGTCTCCGGGATTCATATCGGGATGATATTTCTTGGCAAGAGTTCTGTATGCCTTTTTTATTGCAGCTTCATCTGCATTTTTATCTACACCGAGCACCTCATAATAGTCTCGTTTTTGTTCTGCCATATAAACCTCCAATTGCCAATACCCGCAAAACCGGGCTTTGGCACAAATATTGCCCATTAATTTCTGTTTTTCAATCACCGAAAAGGGTTTATAGCACTGCTAAAAACCCTTTTCTTTTATATCCGTTTCGTATGATTGCTTCTTTCAGCCTATACCTCTCTGTAGTCACCGTCTACTACATCATCTGCTGCACCTGCATTCATATCCGGGCCTGCCTGACCGCCCATATTGCTCATATCCGGTCCTGCAGCTCCTGCTGCACCCTGCATATTTTCATACATCTTGGTGAAAAGTGCCTGCGCGCCTGTCATCAGTTTTTCTTTTGCAGCTTTTAATTCGTCTAATTCAGAATCAGACATTTCTTTATCTTTCGTTCTTTCCAGAATTTCTTTCAATGCATTCAAATCAGCTTCTACATTTGCCTTTTCACCTGCATCAATCTTATCTCCAACTTCGCCTAAAGCTTTTTCGGTCTGGAATACAAAGGAATCTGCTTCATTTCTTGTGTCAATAGCTTCTTTTCTCTTCTTATCCTGTGCTTCATACTCAGCTGCTTCTTTTACTGCTCTGTCAATTTCATCATCCGACATACTGGAGCCTGCTGTAATAGTAATGTGCTGTTCTTTTCCTGTTCCTAAATCTTTTGCAGATACGTTTACAATACCGTTTGCATCAATATCGAAAGTAACTTCAATCTGCGGAACACCACGCATTGCCGGCGGAATACCATCCAGTCTGAACTGTCCGAGGGACTTGTTATCTTTCGCAAACTGTCTTTCACCCTGTACAACGTTGATATCAACGGCTGTCTGGTTATCTGCTGCAGTAGAGAAAATCTGGCTCTTCTTTGTAGGAATGGTTGTATTTCTCTCAATTAATCTTGTTGCAATACCGCCCATGGTTTCAATAGAAAGTGAAAGCGGAGTAACATCCAAAAGTAAGATTTCACCGGCACCGGCATCGCCTGCCAGTTTACCACCCTGAATGGAAGCACCGATTGCAACACATTCATCCGGGTTCAAGGTCTTGCTCGGTTCGTGTCCGGTCAAGGCTTTTACTTTATCCTGTACTGCCGGAATACGTGTAGAACCACCTACCAGCAATACTTTGGAAAGTTCGGAAGCGGTAAGACCTGCATCCTTTAATGCGTTCTGTACCGGAATTGCTGTTCTTTCTACTAAGTCATGTGTTAATTCATCAAATTTTGCTCTTGTAAGGTTCATGTCAAAGTGTTTCGGACCTTCAGCTGTAGCTGTGATGAACGGTAAGTTAATATTTGTTGTTGTAGCAGAAGACAATTCCTTCTTTGCCTTTTCTGCTGCTTCTTTTAATCTCTGTAAAGCCATCTTATCGTTGGATAAGTCCACGCCTTCTGCTTTTTTGAATTCTGCCAACATCCAATCCGTAATCTTCTGGTCAAAGTCATCACCACCAAGTCTGTTATCACCGGAGGTAGCAAGTACTTCGATAACGCCTTCACCGATTTCGATAATGGAAACATCGAAAGTACCACCACCTAAATCGTATACCATAATTTTCTGTTCTTTTTCGTTATCAAGGCCATAAGCCAGCGCTGCTGCCGTAGGCTCATTGATAATACGTTTTACATCCAGACCAGCGATTTTTCCGGCATCCTTTGTTGCCTGACGCTGTGCATCATTGAAGTATGCTGGAACCGTAATAACTGCTTCTGTTACTTTTTCTCCCAAATAGTTTTCAGCATCTGCTTTTAATTTCTGAAGAATCATAGCAGAAATCTGCTGCGGAGAATATTTCTTGTCATCGATGGTACGTCCGCGGTCTGTACCCATATCACGTTTGATGGATGAAATGGTCTTTTCCGCATTGGTAACTGCCTGACGTTTTGCAGGTTCACCGACTAATCTTTCTCCTGTTTTTGTGAAAGCAACAACGGACGGTGTAGTTCTTGCGCCTTCTGTATTAGCAATAACGGTAGGCTTACCACCTTCCATAACTGCTACACAACTGTTTGTTGTACCTAAGTCAATACCGATAATTTTTCCCATGATTTTTTCCTCCTGATATATTGAAAACATGTTTATTAAAAATTATTTTTACCATAATTATTAGAGATGAATGTTTCACATTCTTTTATGATACAACCGCAACCATGCTGTGTCTTACGACTGTGTCACGGTACATATAACCTTTTTGCAGTTCCTGTGCCACTACTCCGGATTCATATTCCTCACTCTCCACCTGCATAACCGCATTGTGGAATTCGGGATTAAATTCCTGTCCGACTGCCTCAATCGGTTTTACGCCGATATTCTCAAGTTCAGTCATAAGCTGCTTGTAAATCATATTCATACCATCTGCAAAACCGCTTCCCTTTTCGTCCTCCGGAATGGTAGCAAGCCCTCTTTCAAAATTGTCTACTACCGGAAGTATTTTTTCTATCACACTCTTTGCTCCGGTTTCAAACATCTGGGTTTTTTCTTTTTCCGTACGTTTCCGAAAATTATCAAACTCTGCCATCTGACGTTTTACCCTGTCTTCCAGCTCGTCAATTTTCTCTCTGAAAGCGTCCTGCTTTTTATCTGCCTTAGCTTTCTTTTTCTCCGCACGCTTTTCTGCGATGCTTTTTCCTTCTTTTTCTTCTTCGGAATCCTCTTCTTCGGTTTCCTCCGCTTCCTTTGCGTCGGCATTTTCAGTCTTTTCATTCTCTGCGGCTTCGGCTTCCTCTGCTTCTTTTTTCTCTTCAGCAGTTTCTTCCAAATCCTCCAGAATTTCTTCTAAAATTTCTTTTTCTTTATCCTGATCCGGCACGTTACTCATCCTTTCTATTTTTTCTTATATAAATCATCTAACTGGTGCATAAGAGTTTTGAGCGTTCCCACAACCTTGTCGTAGTCCATACGCTTCGGTCCGATAATGCCTATCGTTCCCTTCATTCCCTCTTCCAGCTCGTAAGTAGCGGTTACTACGCTGCAGTCCTTCATGGACTGTATCGGTGTTTCATCTCCGATATATACCTGAATGCCGTTTCCGCTGTCATCTGCAAGTGAATCCTGTACAAGCTCTGTCAGCATCTGTTTTTCTTCAAAGGTATTTATCAGTTCACTTGCCTTTTGTTTATCCGCAAGCTCCGGATATTTCAGAATATTATTTGTGCCACTTGTATAAATCTCTAAATCTTCATCTGCCTTAATTGCTTCCGCAACCGCATCAATGACTTCGCTTACAATATCACTATGAATACCCGCCTGCTGTTTCATTGCCGAAATCATTCCGAGATTGATTTCCTCCATCGAAAGACCATTCAAATGAGTATTCAGCAAAATATTCAGCTTTAACAGTGTTTCCTCGTCCAGTTCTTCTTTTACGGAAAGCATGGTATTTTTAATCACATTTCCTTCCACCACGATAACTGCCAAAAGCTGTCTTGCATCCACTCTGGAAAGCTGAATAAATTTCAGTTTGTTCCGATGTATCTGAGGTGCTGTAATCATTGTTGCATAATTGGTATTTACGGCAAGTACCTTTGCTACCTGTTTCAAGAGGTGATCCATCTTATCTTCCTTTTCAAGAAGCATCTCCTTCATCTCACCGATTTCCCGCTCTTTATCCTCCATCATCTTATCTACATAAAGTCTGTAGCCTTTGTCCGATGGAATTCTTCCTGCGGAAGTATGAGGCTGAACGATATATCCTAATTCTTCCAAATCTGCCATTTCATTTCGGATAGTTGCTGAGCTCAAGTTCAAATCCGTATACTTGGAAATGGTACGACTTCCGACCGGTTCACCGGTCTCTAAGTAATTTCGGATAATGGCCTGCAATATTTTCATTTTTCTTTCATCCAACTGCATCCCGCCACCTCTTTTTCCGGTTGTTAGCACTCATCCTTTAGGAGTGCTAACACCTTATAGACATAAAATAGCACTTACTTATTTTATTGTCAACAATATTTGGAAAATAATTTATTAAAGAAATCTAAAGAATATAAAAGTGCCGTTGTATAACGACACTTTTATATAGTCTGATTCTATTTTTCACTATCCCGTATTGCTGCATCCACTGCTGCCGAAGTAACCTGTGCCTTTACATTATCGGCTTCACCATCTATTCCGGTAATGTTAATATTACGGTTTACCTTCGCATCGTAGGTTCCTGCTTTCACAATTTCAGAAAGGTCAATTCCGACCGTTTCTTTCATGGATTCAAAAAGCTTCGTCATAACTGCAGGTACATTTCCTGCCACATCACCGACGCCGTTTCCTGCATTGTCTCCTCCACCGATAATTGTAATCTTATCAATCTGCTTAAGCGGTTCGGAAATCTTGCCTGCAATATCCGGTAATACATTAATAAGCATTTCTGCCATGGCTGCGTTGTTGTATTTCTGGTAAGCTTCTGCTTTCTTCTCCATTGCTTCCGCTTCCGCAATACCCTTTGCCCGAATCGCCTCTGCCTCTGCTTCACCGACCATACGAATACCGACAGCTTCCTGCTCTTTCGCATATTTCTGTGCTTCCGCTGTTGCTTTCATGGCTTCGGCTTCTTTTTCACGCTCAAATTTCTCAGCTTCCGCTCTCTTCTGACGTTCGTATAATTCTGCCTCGGACTGCTGCTGGCGGGCAAATTTATCTGCCTCTGCCTTTTTCTTGATTTCAGCATCCAAAGCTTTTTCGCGTACTTCCGCTTCTCTCTGTTTTAAAACAACCTCTTTTTCCTGCTTTGCGATGCTTGCTTCAGCTGTTGCAATTTCAATTGTCTTTCTCTGCTCCTGCTCCTGAATGCTGTAAGCTGCATCCGCTTCCGCTTTCTTAGTGTCTTCCTGTTTCTTTAATTCTGCCTGCTGCAATGCAAGCTCATTGTTTTTCTTCGCAATTTCCCTTGCAGCATTGACACGGGCATCATTTGCCTGCTTATCTGCCTCTGCTTTTGCCACAGCAATTTCTTTGTCTGCCTCTGCTTTTGCAATAGCTGCTTTTTTCTTAATCTGAGAAATATTGTCAATACCTAAATCATCAATAACACCGTTACCGTCTGCAAAGTTCTGTACATTGAAACTGACAATATCAAGTCCCATTGCCGCCAAATCCGGCTCGGCATTTTCCTTCACAAGATTTGCAAACTTCTGACGGTCACTGACCATCTCTTCCAGTCTCATACGACCCACGATTTCACGCATGTTACCTTCCAGCACTTCTCTTGCAATACCGGCTATGTACTGGGTATTCTGATTCAAGAAGTTCTCTGCTGCAAGCGCAAGCTTGGCAGGCTCACTGCTGATTTTAATATTAACGGCAGCATCTACCTGAATGTTAATATAATCCGCGGTAGGTACTGCATTGGATGTTTTCACATCAATAGCAATCAGCTTAAGACTCAGCTTATCCATACGTTCCAAAAACGGAATCTTAATACTTGCCTTTCCGATAATAACCTTTTTCCGAAGACCTGAAATAATAAATGCCGTATCCGGCGGTGCTTTCTTGTAGCCTGTTATCACAATAACAAGAATCAACACGATGACTAATGCGAGAATGATTTTTCCTATAATCGCTCCCATGTTCCCCTCCTTATTTCTTATATATTATTATTTTCCGCGTTATAAACCACCGATGTTTTTCGACAATTCTCGCGTATTAATAAGTATATAATATATATGAGAAAATTTCAAACTTTATTGCCGCCCAGCTCTAATTCACTCTAATTCTTCAATTTTTTTCAGCAACTGAGCTATTAGGGCATCTTTTTCCAGCAAAGCTCTATCCTTTTCCTCCAATGCCTTTTCCTGCTCTCGAAGCTCTTCGTCCTTTCCCCGAAGCTCTTCGTCCTTTCTGGATAATTCCTGCTCCTTCTCATTCATAATTCTCTCTTTTTCGTTCAACCGCTTTGTCTGCTCATCAATAATTTTAACATACTTCTCAAACTCAAGTTCCAAAATTGGTTCTGTCATTTCCACAACCTCCTTCAACAACTCCTCATTTCTGTAAAAAACCCGTATCAGTGACTTATTCAGCAAGTCTATAATCATATTACGATTATTTTCACTCAAATATCCACCTTTCACTTCTTCCTCTAACAAAAGTATAAGTTGCTCATAAAAGGAAGTCAATTCTTCTTTTGTTACATGGCATTGCTTTCTTTCAGGCTGCATCTTCCTTCGAAAACGCAACGGCAAAAATGGTATTAAGACACAGAGATGTTTTGCTCTAATCTCCTCTAACGAATAACTTTGAACCTTCAGCACAGGAACCGTGTATTCGTAACTTCCTCCATCCTGAAACTGTATAATGCATTTCAATTTATCCGGGATATTACCATTCTCCTGTAAATATAATACCGCAGAATGCGGGAATCTCAATCTCCACTCTTTCTTTCCCGTTCCATCCTCTTCTTTTCTTTCGGATTGCTCCGGATAACTTAATGCAATATGAACATCATATTCAAACATTCGGATTACCATCGTTCCATCATTAGTAATCTCACACTCAAAATGATAAATATCCTGTTTCTCTACCAGTACGGTAATATCCGCACGTATTGATGTAATTTCTTTCGTATCCGCCCTTTGTACGGAAAATTCCGTGGCAAGCGGACTGATGGAAGTATTTTTTTCATAGCTTTTTCCATAAATCTCTTTTATTAAAGGAAAAAGCTGTTCCGGCATAAGAAAGGCTTCCTTTTTCATAATCTCATCCCACATAACTGCGCCTCTGTAGACAGTCCTTCCGGCAACCCTTCCGTACTTCTTATTTCTTCCAGAAGCTCATGCAAATCGTAGTGCTTTTCTTTTTCATTCATAAGCATACTCCTCCTTTGTTTTTTTGTGTTTGTAATTAATTCTAAGGGTTTCATGCGAAAAAAGATTTTTCACTGGAAAAGTTAGAAAATATCAGATACATAACAGAACGTTATGATTAAGAATCATATCATACTACAACCACTCTTTCAAGCCCAACATTCCAAAAATGATTACAAAATCGTAACAGCTCAGCCATGCCCATTCATAAGTTGTCGTATTGTACACTATGGATAAAAATATTTTATGAATTAACTTTGAGGTAGGCCTCTCCTTCTTAATATCCTATAATATTTTTATGTTCCGTTTAAAATAAATAGTTAATCAGGGGTGTCACATGAACTATTCCAAACAGTTTATTACTGCTTTAAAACAAAACGATTTACAAACCCTTCGTTCCATTCCAAAGACAGATTTCCACAATCATTTTGTCCTGGGTGGAAGCAGAAGCTATATCAAACAAAAAACCGGCTATGACATCCGTCCCATAAAAGAACCGATAAATTCTATGGATGAAATGCATCAATGGAACAGTCAAAATATCGGGGAGCACTTTGACAGTAAGGATATGCGGAAGCTGTTGATTGAAGCCACTTTTGTGCAGGCAAAGGAGGACGGCATTTCAATTTTGGAAATCGGGGAAGATGTCTGGGGGCTTTCCGAATTTTTTTCCAATAACATTGAGGAACTGATTTCTGCTTTTACCGAGACGAACCGGCTTATTGCACCGGAAATAGAACTGCGTTTGCAGATAGGCTTGTCACGACACTGTGATATAGATTATCTGCTTGGCTGTCTGGAGCCCTTTTGGGGCAGGAAAGAATTTTATTCTATTGATTTATATGGTGATGAGCTTGCCCAACCTATTGAAAATTTTGTTCCTATTTATCGCAAAGCAAAGGAAAACGGGTTGCGCCTGAAAGCCCACATTGGAGAATGGGGAACGGCTGATGACATCATAAAAGGAGTAGAGTTGCTGGGACTGGATGAAGTGCAGCACGGAATAGCCGCTGCTTCTTCCAAAGAAACCATGGAATATCTGCGCAAACACCATATTACCTTGAATATCACTCCAACCAGTAATCTTCTTTTAGGGCGTGTTTCAAGCATGAAAGAGCACCCTATCGCCAAACTTTACCACGAGGGCGTAGATGTAACGATTAACTCGGACGATATTTTGATGTTTGACAGCGCCGTTTCCAAAGAATATCTTGCCCTTTACCAAAATGAAGTTTTAACCGCAGAAGAATTAAATGAGATCCGTATCAAGAGTTTACAGAAATAAGTCCAAGCAAAAGCCGGAGCAATCCGCTCCGGCTTTGGTCACATTACTTCATTTTTTTCATTTCCCGAACGATACGCTGTATGCTTTTCTCTGACAGAAAAAAACGTACTGCCAACTCCGGCATCTTCATTCCATTCCGGTATGCTTCATAAATCTGTTCATTCCGCATAGATAATTCCTGTTTGATGCAGGTATTTTCTCCCCACTTCTGTCTGTTTTCAGACCTTCTTGGAATATAAATATTTTCTCCGTCCACATACTGCTGTATTAATTCGATAATTTCCATCGGCAGAATCTCTTCTGCTCTAATATAGCCCATAGCTGCCTCCTAATCTATATTTTTTAATAGGAAAGCACGGCTATAACATCAAAATCACTTTTCTGCAATAGCCGGTGCTATGCAGCGATAACATATCGTTTCATAAAATCCCCCATTTCTTTTTCCTCTGCGAATCGGTAATCTCCAATCCTGTTACAAACCTTTTTTTCATTTTATCCTATTCTGTCTAAAACAGCAACTAAATTTATCAAATACGACCGAAAGTATCATTGACAAGCCTCTACATAAGTGTTATCATTCTAGTGTTCCTATTAAGAACCACTAGAACTCGAAAGGAGATATTTTCATGCCAAAGCTAAATGAAAACTATTTAAATTTGAAAGAAAGTTACTTATTTGCTGAAATTGCTCATCGTGTAAATGATTACGCAAAAGCAAATCCAGATAAAAAAATTATTCGTCTCGGAATCGGTGACGTTACCCGCCCTTTAAGTTCCAAAGTAATCGAAGAGCTTCACAGCGGTGTAGATGCTCTGGCCTCTGCTGAAACCTTTAAAGGATATGGTCCGGAGCAGGGATATGACTTTTTAAGAGAAGCCGTTGTTGCTTACTACAAGGAAAACGGTGTGTCCATTGATCCTGCAGAGGTTTTTGTTTCTGACGGTGCAAAAAGCGATACCGGAAACATTACGGATTTATTTGCCAAGGACAATGTAATCCTGATTCCCGACCCTGTATATCCGGTTTATGTAGACACCAACATCATGAACGGCAGAAATATTACATACATCAATGCCAATGCAGAAAATAATTTTCTTCCCATGCCGGATAAAAATATACATGCGGACATTATTTATATCTGTTCTCCCAACAACCCAACCGGTGCTGCATACAATCATGAACAGTTGAAGGAATGGGTAGATTATGCACTGGCAAATGACGCCTTGATTTTATACGATTCCGCTTATGAATGCTTTATTACGGACGAAACTCTTCCGAGAAGTATTTTTGCTATTGAAGGTTCCAAAAAATGTGCTATTGAATTCTGCTCTCTTTCCAAAACAGCAGGTTTCACCGGAACAAGATGCGGTTACACCATTGTACCGAAGGATTTAAAATTCACAGCTTCAAACGGTGCGGAAATGTCCTTAAACGCTATGTGGAACCGCCGTCAGACCACAAAATTCAATGGTGTATCCTACATCGTGCAAAAAGGTGCCGCTGCCGTATTCTCCAAAGAAGGCATGGCCCAGTGTAAGGAAAATATTAAATATTATCAGGAAAATGCAAAAATTATTGCAGACGGACTTGCAAAGAAGGGCATTCGCTATTTTGGTGGTGTAAATTCACCGTACATCTGGTTTGAATGTCCAAACGGCATGGATTCCTGGGATTTCTTTGATTACCTTTTGAAGAATGCACAGGTTGTAGGTACTCCGGGTGCAGGCTTTGGTAATAACGGAAAGAACTTTTTCCGTCTGACCTCTTTCGGCAACAGAGAGAATACAATTGAAGCCATGGAAAGAATTGATAAATTATTTTAGTCATTTGCTCTGTCTATAAAACTGTGCGCCGCTAGGCGCACCACGTAAAAAAACCGATTTCGTTTTGTTACGAAATCGGTTTTTATGTACATATACTTTATTAATTCAAGCCGAAGCTTCCTGTAATTTCTCCGTTAATAACGTAATAAGCTTTCTTATCTTCAAGCTTTACATAAATATCAACAGATTTAAACTCATTTGCTTTCTTCTTGAAATCATATTTCCAGATATCTTTTGTTATCTTAATTAAATCTTCAATTTCATAAGAATTACCGTTACACTGTACATGCACGGAAGCTTTTACTGCTTCTTTCTTCTCTGCTGTCTTCTTTACCGTTGTCTTTTTTGCAGTTGTTGCTTTCTTTGCTGCTGCAGTTTTCTTTACTGTTGTTGCCTTTTTCGCTACTGTTTCTTTCTTCTCTTCAACAGCTTTTGTAACTTCCGGTTTTTTAGTCTCTGCTTCTTTTTCTACAGCCTTCTTCGGTTCTGCTGTCACATCAAGCTTCATCTGTTCAGCTTTCACCTCAACCGGTTTTGTTTCTGCTTTCTTTACTTCTTCTACTTTTGCCTGAACTTTTGCTGTCGGTTTTACTGTCGCTTTTGATAATGCCATAAATACATTCTCCCTTCACCTGCCGGAAGCCATTTCGATCTGCAACGGCATCCCGCCAACTCATCTGTATTGTCTCCTCATAGCCATATTATTCAGCTACTTCATTTAGCTTAACGCTTAAAATCAATATTGTCAATATTTTGTGAAATTTTGTACAATTTTCCTCTATTTGTCAATCATTGAAAAAATCACCTATTTTATAAGATAAAAGTATCCGAGAACTAAAATTCCCAACACAATTCTATACCACCCAAACACTTTAAAATCGTGCTTCTTAATATAGCCCATCAGGAACCGGATAACAAGTACAGAAACAACAAATGCCACAACCATTCCTACAAGCAGAATAACCATTTCCGTTCCGGTAAAAGCAAATCCGAATTTCCAAATTTTAAGCAGGCTGGCTCCCAGCATAACCGGAATTGCCATGAAAAAAGTAAACTCTGCCGCTACTGTTCTGGAAACGCCGATAAGCAAAGCACCCACAATCGTTGCACCCGAACGGGAAGTCCCCGGGAAAATCGCTGCTATCAACTGAAATACACCAATAATCATAGCTGTTTTATATGTGATTTCGGAAAGCTTCGTCACTCGGGGCTGCATGGATTTATTTCTTGTTTCAATTACAAGAAATGCCACACCAAAAATAATTAACGCTAAGGCTACCGATACCGGATTATAAAAAAGAGCTTCAAACTGCTCGTCGAAAAGTACTCCTATCACTGCAGCCGGAATACATGCGGCTACAATTTTAAACCACATACTGAAAATATCTTTACGGATAAATGGTTTTTCTTTAAATTTGAACGGAAATATTTTCTCCCAGAACAAAACTACCACTGCAAGAATTGCACCAAGTTGTATTACGACCAGAAACATTTCCCAGAACTCCGGTGATACATCCAGCTTTACAAACTCATTCACTAAAATCATATGGCCGGTACTACTGATTGGAAGCCACTCCGTAATTCCTTCCACAATTCCAAACAAAATTGCTTTTAAAATTTCAATCATACTGTCCTCTCTTCCTCCAAATACGCAAGCAGTCTTTCATAATTTTTTTCGCCGTCCCTATATCCCTCATGATATAAGGCTTCCAGCTTCTTTTCTTCCTTTTCGATTCTGCCTACTCCGCAGTCCGATTCCGGTCTGATAACAAATGCCTGCCCGTTTTCTTCCTGCCATTTTAAATATTCTAACGTGTCATTATATGCAATATGCCGGTTCTTCATCAATTCATATATTTTCGGATACCTTAAATATCGCACTTGCAACATGGTAAGCATCGCAGCAGATGCCGGCTTCCTTATAAATCCATACTTTTTGGTCATGACTACCACATTTTTTGTATTTCCGTCCAAAATAGATTTCCGAATCGGAATGGCATCTGAAATTCCACCATCCAGATATAGGTTATCTCCTATTTTCACATTTCTGGATACGAGCGGCAAAGAACTGGAAGCTTGCACCGCAATCATATCTTTTCTGTTCTTTATACGAATATATTCCGGTCTTCCGGTTTTTATGTTTGTAACTACCGCATAAGCTTTTCCCTCATATTGTTCGTATGTCCGGTAATCAAACGGATTGAGATAATTCGGAATCAAATCATAACACATTTTTACATTAAATAAATCTCCGGATGTCAACAGGCTTTCAGGACTGCAATAATTTTTATTGTCCAGATAGTCCACCATAATCCGATAGCCCCGTTCTCTTTGCTTAGAAAGATAGCTGCACATCTGACATGCTCCTGCCGAAACACCGTACACATCGGAAAATTCAATTCCTTTATCTAAAAAGAAATCCAGCACACCGGCGGTATAAACCCCCTTCATCCCTCCGCCTTCCAATACAAGTCCTGCCTGATACATATTCATTCCCTCTTTCTTCATTACTCCACTATCTATACACCCTATTTTCTGTATTCTGCTTCCACAAATTTACGCAATGCTGTCAAAGAACGCTCTACTTTTTCTGTGTCAATACAATATGCCATGCGGAAGTACCCCGGACATCCAAAGGAGTCTGCCGGCACAAGAATCAAATCATACTTCTTTGCCTTTTCACAAAAGGCAACAGAATCTTCTTCCAATGCTTTCGGGAATATATAAAAGGTACCGCCCGGTTTCACACAGGTAAAACCTAACTTCATAAGTTCCTCGTAAATCAGATTCATATTCGTCTCATATACTGACAAATCCGAAGTCTTATCCAATGCCTCTGCCACCCCAAGCTGAATCAGGGACGGCGGGCAGTTATGTCCGATTCCCCTTGATATCTGACCACACATATTCACAAAAAGCTCTGCATCCCCACAAGCAGGATTTACGGCAATATAGCCGATTCTCTCTCCGGGCAGTGACAAAGATTTAGAAAAGGAGTAACACAAAAAGGTGTTGTCATAAAACTTCGATACAAAAGGAGCATCCACACCTTCAAATACAATTTCCCTATAAGGCTCATCCGAAATCAGATAAATGATGTGCCCGTATTCCTCTGACTTCCGTTTCATAATATCAGCAAGCTTTTCTATTGTTTTTGTCGAATACACAATACCGGACGGATTGTTTGGTGTATTAATCAGAACCGCCATTACTTTTTCTGTCAGCATTTTTTCAAATTCTTCAAAGTTAATCTGAAAATCTTCCGTATTAGCCGGCACTATCTTCAACTTTGCCCCACTCAGATTGATATAAGGATTGTATTCCGGAAAATAAGGGGCAAAGGTTAAAATCTCATCACCCGGAACGGTAACACAACGAATCGCATGGGCAATTGCTCCTGCCGCTCCAGATGTCATGAATATATGCTCTTTTGTATAATGCATACCAAACCGCCGATTCAATGATTCTGCCACAGCCTCGCGCACCGATGTGATACCAAGACTGGGGCTGTAACCATGCAGGGTCATCGGATTTTCATTTTGCAGCATTCGAATTAACGCATCCGTAAACTCCTGCGGAGCCGGCACGGAAGGATTCCCGAGACTGTAATCGAATACATTATCATAACCAATCTCTTTCCCTCTCTCCGTTGCAAATTCCGAAAGCTGTCGAATAACTGATTTCCCGCTTAACATATTTTTATATTGTTCTGCAATCATTTTAGTCTGTCCTTTCTACTACAATATTCACTTGTGCCATACCTTTCATTATGCTTTATCCGGTACGATTTTTCCATAATCGAATTTATTATAGCGCATAACGGTTTTCCTGTCCATTTTTCCTTTTTAATCCAAAAAGAAAAGCACCACCCGGGTGCTTCTCTTTCCACGCTTCATATTCTCTATTTCACACTGGAGGCAATAATCTCCAAATCTCCCTGCAGATTTACTTCTCCATAACCTGCCGGCAGAATGAAATGATCGCCCTTCTTTATCATTTGACCGTTCAAGAGACCTTCTCCCTCCAGAACGCTCATAATCAGGAACGGATATTCCTGCACGAAGCTTACCGGCTTATTTACCTTAAGCTTCCATACCCGATAATACTCACATTCCTTCAAGAGATTCATCTGATTATCCGGCAGATTTTCTGTGGTAAAGACACTGTCCTTCGTATCCTTTGCCGGAACTGTAATAACATCAATACTTTTATCCACATGCAGTTCTCTCGGTTTTCCGTTCGACAAACGGTCATAATCGTAAACTCTGTAGGTAATATCACTGTTCTGCTGTGTTTCCAAAATCATCATACCGCCCTTAATAGCATGAACGGTTCCCGGGTCTATCTGGATAAAATCTCCCTTTTTAATCGGAATTTCACGAATGAACTCGTCCCATTTTCCTCCCCATATCATGGATTCCAATTCTTCCTTTGTTTTTGCGTTATGTCCTACGACCAAGGTTGCATTTTCATCACAGGCAAGAATATACCAGCATTCTGTTTTTCCGAAAGAACCATTTTCATTTTTCTTTGCATATTCATCATCCGGATGTACCTGAATGCTCAGATCAGCTTTTGCATCAATAACCTTAACCAGTAACGGGAAGCGTTCATAATCCACATTACCGAATAATTCGGGATGGTTTTTCCATAAATCGGACAGCTTTTCTCCGGCATAAATGCCTTCCTTCACTACACCTTCCCCATTCGGATGCGCACTCACTGCCCAGCATTCTCCTGTATCATCACCGGGTATCTTATATGAAAATTCTGTTTCCAGACGGTTGCCGCCCCAAATCATCTGCTTAAATACAGGCTCTAAAAACAACACCGGTCTCTTTCCCTGATTAATCGTCAGATTTCTTCCGTTTTCTTCCATCACCTTCTGATACCAGTATGCAGAGTCTTTTGCAATTCTTTTCTGTGTTTCAAAATCCACATGAATAATTCCAAAACGTTCATTATAGCCTTTATCCCACTCAAAATTATCTAAAAATGTCCATAGGAAGAATCCTCTTACATCTGCTCCCTCATCAGAAACCTTCTGTAATGCAGACAAATACGAATCCAGAAAATCAATACGATTTCTATCATGGACTCTACCGTCCGGCGATACATTATCATGACAGGACATACCGTTCTCCGTAATATAGAGAGGCATTTTGTATCTGTCATACAGAAAACGTACTCCCCAGTAAAGACATTCCGGTGTTACAGGCCAGCCGGCCGCAGTTTTAGGGAATCCCGGTTTACGCTTTACAAATTCCGGTTCTCCGTCTTTTCCCGCACGGATAATGTAACCGTTATAAATATTCTGTCCAAGGAAATCAATCGGTTCGGAAATCAGCTTCATATCTTCTTCCGTAATCTTTGGAAGGTATTCCTTGTACTTTTCCATTCCTTCCTTCGGATATGTCCCCAAGACAACCGGGTCAGAAAACCATGCCACATTCCATGTCCAGTTATCCAGCGGATTATAGAAAGAAAATAATACTTTTCTTGCTGCCTCAATATCCTCCGGTTTCGTTGTCTCCGGATATGCCATACCACAGGTCGGCGCATAACCTACCCGAATCGGCTTTCCTGCATATTTTCTCAAATTCTGCACCGCTCTACCGTGAGCACGCAAAGCATTATGTGCAATCTGAAATACATCCTTTACAGGCAGCTTTTTCCCCGGTGCATGAACACCGGACAGATGTCCAAGTCCAACAAAACATTGCGGCTCATTCAAGGTAATAAAGGTATCGCAAAGGTCGGCAAAATTTTCCGCCACTACTTTAGCATACTCCGCAAACCATTCAATAACCTCCTCATTAAGCCATCCCCCCTTATCCTGAAGGCTCTGGGGAAATTCCCAATGATACATGGTAATATACGGCTCAATACCGTTTTTCTTCATTTCCATTATCATATCCCGATAAAGAGCAATCGCTTTCTCATTTACTCTTCCGGTTCCTTCGGGCAAAATCCTTGCCCAGTTTAAAGAAAAACGGTAGGCCTTTACACCCAATAAACGCATCAATGCAAAATCTTCTTTATATCTGTGAATATGATCACAGGTTACATAGGCATTCTGACCATCATATATTCTTCCTTCTTCGGTAAAAGTATCCCAAATACTCTTTCCGCATCCATCCTCCTTATCTCTTCCTTCAATTTGATAGGCGCTGCTTGCAACGCCCCATACAAAATCATTACGAAACATTTTGTTCTCCTTTCTGTCTTTTCTTGTATGGCGAAAAGAAGGCGCACTTCTCTCCTTTTTCCAAAGAATGAGTTAAGTACGCCTCTTAAATCAGTCTTATATTCCTCACACCCGATTATTAAATCCTAAACTTCGACATAGCGTCCTCCAACGCATGTACTCTTGCTGCAAGATGCTCGGCCTTCTCTGTCAGCTTAGCAATCATATGTACCTGTTCGCTTAAAGTAGCCGTTACTTCTTCTGTTGCTGCGGCTGCCTGCTCGGAAACTGCGGAAATATTTCGGATAGAATCCTCTACTTCATCCTTTTCCTCACCAATTCCTTTCATGCTGGCTGCCATCTGCTGTAAGCCGGTAACAAGTTCATCAACACAGTGGTTAATCGATGCAAACACGGTAATAGTTTCTTCCAGTGAATCTGCCTGTTTATAAATATATTCCTCTGTTTTCTGTGCAGAATCTGTTGTCTGTTTCGTTGTGGTACGGATATTGGCAACAATACCTTTAATCTGCTTACCTGCCTGCATGGACTGGTCAGCAAGCTTTCGAATTTCATCAGCCACAACAGAGAACCCTCTTCCGTTCTCTCCTGCTCTTGCCGCCTCAATAGAAGCATTTAAGGACAAGAGATTTGTCTGCTCGGCAATTTCATTGATAACATTAATAATTTTCTCAATCTCATCCGACTGGGTTTTTACATTAATGATATCCTGGCCAAGTTCCTTTGTCAGACGAACTGTTGTCTCAGACTGTTTATTCAAATCTTCGATAATGACTTTACCACGATTTACGGCGTCTATTGCCTTATCTGCCACACCGCCCATATTTTCCGCCTGATCGCATACAGTAACAATCTGCTCTGAGAACTCCGACATCTTACGATTACAGTTCTCGGTTTCTTCTGCCTGCGATACCACACCTCTGGACACTTCATCCACGGCATTGGAAATATCCTTCATCGAAGTATTAATGGTATCCGCAGTCTGTGCCACACCACCGGAAAGGTCATTAACTTCCTTGCCAAAGCCATGCACATCAGACATAATACCTCTTACACCCGTCAACATATGATTCAGACTGTCGTTCAACAAACGGAACTCATCTTTTCTCTTCGTTGCAAATTGAATGGTCAAATCACCTTCCGCTACCTTATCCAGCGAACGTACAGTACCTTTTAATGTCTTACTGATACTGATTGCTATTACACTTCCTACAAGCATTGCCGCAAGTGCTGCCAAAATGACCAGAACAACTGTCATATTACGGATTGCCTGTGCTTCCTCCATAATATTTTCATACGGTATCAGACCGCAAATCATAATTCCCGTTTTTCCTACCGGTGCATATACATAAAGATATTTTTTACCGTTACTGCGTACTTCTACGCTTCCCGCTTCTTCTGCCTCCAATGACTGTTGATAGAAATCTGTTCCGTTGAAGACCATTTCTTCTACGCTCTGCTGTACAACACTCTGCCCATCTTCTGCAACGACTTCCTGCACAGTAATTTCTCTTCCGTCCGGAGTAACAATGGCTTTATAACTGTTCTCGCCAAAACTCATACTGTCCAATGCGTTTTGTATCGTCTCCATATCAATATCCATGAGCAGCAGTGCATTAGCCCGAAGGAATCTCTGATAAAATACAAGACCATAACCTGATGCATCCTGATTCTGCACTTCATCCAGATAAGAGTGTCTTCCCATCCATTTATTTCTTATCGTTCCCGAAGTCAGATAAACACCGTCCTCAGACTCTATCAGCTTTGTATAAGCGTCTGCCGGAAGTGTCCTTCCCATGGAAGTTACCTGCGTACCTTTCTCTGCCACAATATTATAATCACTGATATAGCTTACGCTTGCCGACATATGAATCAAATTCTGTCTCAAATTTCTAAACAAATCCAAAGCTTTGGAACTTCCGTTATCATAATACAATTCATAATAAGAAGATGTATCCGAATCCATTACGATTTCCGTCGCTTTTGCGGATACCGTTTCACAAAGCAGATTAAAATACATACTTTCTGCCGAAATTGCACTAATCGATGAGTCCTTGCACTGTTCGATAATTGTTTTTGATGCCTTCTGATAAGAAACCACACCAAGGATAATAATGAAAATTACCGGAACAAGAAATGCCCCGACAAGTACCGTCTGAATCTTTTGGGACTTCATGATTTTCCGCGTTTCCTTTACTTCCCGACCCGCTTTTTTCATGTCTTCTTCCGCTTTTTTTACATTCCGCTTCACCTTGTCGGTTTTTGTCTTTGCGGCCTTTTTTACCTTTTTCACCTTCTCTTCTTTTCCGTTATCTGTCTCTGTACCGGCCTTTTTCTTCCTGCTAAAATTAAGTTTCTGTTGTGTTTTTGCCATTTTTAACCCTCCTGAGTACATCTACACCACGCAAACACTTCCAGACCCCCAATTTCTGAAAGCGCTTTCAAATTCTTTAGAAGGCGCCTATTACAGATACTAAATAGAATGGTACTGCGTCATCCTCATGACTTTCTGTGATTTTAATTTCAACCTTATGCTTTTTATGCTCCAAATTTGTTGCCACGGTCGTAATGTAAAGACAATCTCCCCAGTCTTCCTCAAAATTACCGTCCAGAACAACTGCATTTTCTTCCTTGTCATCTACAACTGCAACAGCAATCGGCGTTGGCTTTTTCACAGATTTTCTATATTGTACTGCAATGCTCGTTCCTTCTACATATAGAATTATTTTATCATCTTTACGCTCTGCCGTCCAACCTTTTCGGAAAATTTCGGTAATTTTTTCCTGTTTTACTTTATCTTCTACAAAATCAGAGCTCACAACTTCCGTATTATCATTTTGGTAACGTGTGGAATTTTCAAACCCATTAGGCGTAAATGGTTTCGGAAATTCCTTTTCAGCTTCCTCTGTCTGCTCTACATTCTCATATACACTTTCCAAAAAACAGGTAATCACCTGTGCTACAAGAGCATGCCCTTTGTCATTCGGATGAAGATCATCGGGAGTAATATCACGATTTTCTAATTCTCCTCTTTCCAATAACGGATAAATCGTTTCTTTCATGCTGACACACGGAATGTCATAATGTTTCCCAATCTTTAAATGTTGTTCCTGTGCATTTAATCCGGTATCATAACATACATTATGTACAATCAGAACTGCCGGCTTTTCATCATTTCCATATATCTTTCTGATAAGCCCTTCATAGGTTTCCAGAAAAAATTCGTTGTTGTCATCATTTACGCTGAATTCTACTATCACAAAATCCGGTTTATAACGGAGTAGATCCGCCTCTGCTCTCGCCACTCCAAATTGGGACGTAGTACCTCCGATTCCGGCATTCAAATAAACAAACTCCGCATTCGGGAATGTTTGTTTCCACCATGAATACACCAGATATGCATAGCAGGTTTCCGGTGTACTTGACAAAGACCCCTGCGTAATGGATCCCCCCAGGAATCCAAGCGTCAGCTTTTCTCCTGCCGTTGCACGTTTCATTACCTGTTTGATTCTGTTTTGATTTCCTCTGTTTACAATTCCCTTTTCAGGTTGTAAATTGATAGACATCTGCTGTCTCCTTTCTCTTTTTTACTCGAAATTTTAGAAAAACTTAGGCAACGCTTTATTGCCTAAGTTTTTCAGACACGAAACTCAGAACAACTTAGGCAGCGTATTTTTCTGCCTTAGATGCCTTTTCGTGTTGTTAACGTCTTCCGATTTCCGTATCGGTTGTAGTTACTACGCTGTTGGATTTGATATAATCCACGATATCTTCCAGCTGTGTAAAGGCAAGCCCCACATAGCTGTCTGCTGCACCATAGTAAATAGCAATCTTTCCGCTTTCCGAATCATGAATGGTTGCGCAAGGGAAGCATACATTCGGAACAAATCCTCGTTCTTCATACCACTCTTCCGGTGTTAATAAGAAGTTCTCGCAACGATATTTCACGATGGACGGATTATCAATATCCAGAATTGCTCCACCGATGGAATATACATAACCGTTACAGGTTCCACTTACACCGTGATAGAACAGTAACCAACCCTCGGTTGTCTCAATCGGAGCTGCACCGCCGCCGATTTTCAAGGACTCCCACCATTCATTTCCGCGTCCCATAACATGTCTGTGTTTGCCCCAGTATACAAGGTCCGGACTTTCGCTGATGAAAATATCACCAAACGGTGTATGACCGCTGTCGGAAGGACGGCTTAACATACAGAAGTTTCCGTTGATTTTTCTCGGGAATAATACAGCGTTTCTGTTAAACGGAAGGAACGGATTTTCCACACGTACAAAGGTCTTGAAATCAGTTGTCTTTGCCATACCGATTGCTGCTCCGTAAAAATCCTGACACCAAATGATATAGTAGGTATCTTCCACTTTTACAAGACGGGGATCATATGCATAAAGCGGCATAAACTCTTTTCCTTCTTCATCCACAAAGGGAATTTTATTTTCATCAAAGTTCCAATGAATGGCATCCTTACTTCTTCCCATGTAGATATAAGGAATACCGTTTGTCTGCTCGCCACGGAATACTCCGATAAATTCATCTTCGTACGGCATTACTGCACTGTTAAAAATTCTTGCAACGCCTTTTAACGGATTTCTGCCGATAATCGGATTTTCTGTATATCTCCAAATCGGTGCATCCTTCAGACCTTCCGG
The DNA here is from genome assembly GCA_964449325.1 of uncultured Lachnospiraceae bacterium. Classification (GTDB taxonomy): domain Bacteria; phylum Bacillota; class Clostridia; order Lachnospirales; family Lachnospiraceae; genus RGIG3002. The sequence continues at coordinate 269,039 of CAYUYJ010000001.1, forward strand.
TCTTTCCTGCCAGGGTACATTTTTCACTACCGGACTAATCATTTTTACTTTACTCATTTTCTTCCTCCTCGCCGCTTTCACGGTCTCATTTTTCTTCTTTATTCATTTTTCTGGCTACGGAATCTCTGATAATCAGCTTTCCGCTAATCACTTTCCTGCATTTTTCTTCACATCTGCCTTCGATATGTTCAATCAAAAGCTCTACTGCATTTTCTGTCATGGCATCCATATTTACCTCAACAGTTGTCAGCTTCGGTGAAGCAAAACCGGCAAGCGTATAATTATCAAATCCTACTACGGAAATATCCTCCGGTACGCGATAGCCCTTCTGTTTCAACTTTTCCATTAAAATATAGGCAATGTCATCACAATTGCACACAAAGGCTGTCGGCATATCCTTCGGAAGCTGTAATTCGATGAATAATTCATCTTCTCCGCGGTCAGGAATCAGATAATCCTTCCTGATTTCCAGTCCGTTCTCTAAAAGAGAACGGCAATAACCAAGATATCTATCTAAAATGCTTGATGTAGCATAGATATTCCCCACAAACGCAATTTTTTTATGTCCCATTTCCACTACATAATTTGTTACTTGATAGGAGCCATAAACATTATCCGTTATAACCGAATTTTCCTGCTCATTCTTTTCATAAAAATCGAGATATACTAACGGGATTCCGGTTTTTCTAACCAAGGTCAGGTAATCACTGTCAAGCTGACCTAATACAATAATTCCATCTACTTTTCTATCTGCTGCAATATTCGGCAGAATTTTCTTTTGGCGCATAGCCGGTGTAATCAGTTCCATAATGCCGGAGTGCTTTCTCGTTGAAAGATACATCACCACACTCTGGTACATTTTAAAATAGAACGGGTAAATCCCTTCTCCCATATAGTTGGAAGCAATAATGATTCCAATATTGTAATTCTTTTCCGTTCTTTCTTTTTCGGAAGGAGAAGCATAACTGTAACCCATTTGCGATGCAAGCCGCTTTATGTTTTCTCTGAGTTCATTGCCGACTCCGTCTTTATCCGCCAATGCCTTCGAAACAGTTACGGTACTGACTGACAGCCGTCCGGCAATATCCTTCATTGTTACCTTCTTGCCCACAGTATCGCTCCTCCTTCCTAACTTATTTTAACATCTTTTAGTTATTTTGTCATTATTTTTTAGCTAATTAGTTAATTTTCTTTTTAATTCTTTTTAGCTAATATTATTTTATTTAAAGAATGCATCCAGCCCGCTCTGGAACTCCTGTTTTGCTGTTTCCTGTAACTGTGCAGGAGTTACTTCGCCTGCAAGCATACCGATTACGTTGAAGTTTTCTACTGTAATGGAACCCCAAATATCAAACTGTTCTCTTTCACCCATCTCTAACAGGTAGTTGTAGTTTCTCTCGCTAACCATCTGGTTTTCAAACCATTCTGTATCATCGCGAAGTTCGGTATCACCTTTATACCAGTTAGTCCACTCTTCAAATACTTTGTATACAAAATCAGCATCTTCAATACCGTTTGCAATCATATACGCATTACCGCTTGTCATAACGCCTTTATTTGTTGCCGGATCACCGCTCGGTCCTGTAGGCCACGGAACAACACCAAGTTCAAAGTTCAATTCATCCGGTGTAATCGTCCAAGCAGGAGCGATAAAGAAGCAAATCTGACCGTCTTTGTAGCAGCTGTTGTTAATATCCCAATCGGATTCATCCCACGGTCTTGCACATTTGTCTACATTGTATAAGGTATTCATGAAGTCAAGAACTTCACCGGTTTCCGGGCTGCTTAAGGTTTCTGTCGGACCTGCTGCAATAGATGCACCATTAGACATTAACAGCTGATTTAACATATTGGTCCACCAACCGCCGTAGCCGTAAACATCAGTAACACCGTCACCATCGGTATCCTGTGTCAAAGCAACACAGTACTCTTCAAACTTATCCCATGTCCACTCGCCTCTGTCATATAAGTCCTGAGGATTCTCCAGACCGGCTGCCTTAATCATATCCATATTGAAACCAAGCGGATAACCTCCAAGCTGGTTAGAAGCATCTGCTGCCTTGAATAAATAAGTTTTATCTGTTCCGATATCAACTTTTTTAAATATCTCCTGATTTGTAAGAACATCAGAATCTGCCGGAATCACATCCTCAAGAGAAGCTGCATAGCCATTAAATGCTGCCGGAACACCGAACTGCATATCTACTTCATAAATATCACAGTCAGGCTGACCTGCCATAATGGAAGTATTGATAGATTCAATTGTTCCATCCCATGTTAAGTTTACAAAATGGATCTCAACATTATATTTCTCTTCAATTTCACGAATGTTGTCAAGCTGCATCTGTGCATTCTCCACATTCGTTACACTGGGGTTATCATCAATACTTGTGTGGTCCGAAGTATAATAATGGTCATACCATGTACCGATTTTGATAATTCTCTTCTCACCACTTGCTACCGGAGTTTCCTCTGCTTTACTTTCCTCTGCCGGTGTGCTTTCCGTTGCCGTAGTATCATTTCCTGTGTTGGAAGAAGTCTCTTCCTTGCCGCCGCATGCCGTCATGCTAAGTACCATGGCAGCACTCAGACTAAGTGCTAAAAATTTGCGTAATTTCATATTTTATATCCTCCTTTTCTTTATTCCGTTACAGCCTGACCTACAGACACACTGTAAACTTCCCATGCACCGGATGCCTCACACTGCATAGTAGAACCCCATTTTGATACATCATCACCACAATATTCCGCAATCATTTCATATGGTACCTGACATGTAGAACCATTACAGATTGCCTGACCGTTTGTGCCGTCTCCGACTCTCATCCAGCCTGCTTCTGCTTCATTCATAACAAGCCACATATCTCCGTTTTCACTGCTGTAAGAAATCGTAACAACAGAACCCGGTACTAATGCTTCAAGAATATTCTCCGGCATTGTAAATCCTGCCTGCGCCCATCCGTCAGCTGCCGTAGCGAAACCATCAAAAGAAACAAGTCCGCTAAGAACCGAGAATTCCTGCGGTGTTCCGACTCTCACGCCATAAACTTCCCATGCACCGGATGCTTCACACTGCATGGTAGAGCCCCACTTCGATACATCATCACCGCAATACTCTGCAATCATTTCAAACGGGATATAAGCCTTGCTTCCATCTGCAACTGCCTGACCGTTCGTACCGTCTCCGACTCTCATCCAGCCTGCTTCTGCCTCGTTCATAACAAGCCACATGTCTCCATTTTCACTGCTGTAGGAAATTTCAACCATGGAACCCGGAACCAGTGCTGCAATAATATCATCCGTCATAGCAAAGCCTGCCTGTGCCCATCCGTCAGCCGATGTAGTAAATCCTTCAAAAGTTACTGCATTTGATAAGCCGTAGTTCGGAGCCTTTTGACCGACTTTTACGGAGTAAACTTCCCATGCACCGGATGCCTCACACTGCATGGTGGAACCCCACTTCGATACATCGTCACCACAGTATTCTGCAATCATTTCAAACGGAATCTGTGCCGTATTTCTGGAGTTATTTACATAGGCACTACCGTTTGTACCGTCTCCGACTCTCATCCAGCCTGCTTCTGCTTCGTTCATAACAAGCCACATATCTCCGTTTTCACTGCTGTAGGAAATTTCAACTACAGAACCCGGTACAAGTGCTGCAATAATATCATCTGTCATGGCAAAGCCTGCCTGTGCCCATCCGTCAGCCGATGTAGCAAAGCCTTCAAAATTCACTGCACCAGTCATACCATAAAGGTTAGAACGGTCATTGCCTTCTGCTGCTGCCACATACTCTGCGGATGTATCTGCCGCAAGGACATTTCCGGATGCATCCAAAAAGGTAATGTCATCAATATACAGATTTGCCTGTGCTGCACCTTTATCTTTACCGTTATCTGTCTCCAATGAAACTACAATGTAATTTCCTTCGCCAAAGGACTGATCATCCGGAACCGTATAGCTAACTCTTTTCGGATTACCGTCTTCCAGATATACTGACCAAGCTTCATTTGTCTTCTTTTTGTCTGCTCCTACAAATCCATAGATGTTACCGGAGCAGGCAAAGAACTTACCGTCCGGATTTTCCGTTCCGATTGTCATCTCAACAGTCTTGAGACTGGAGGCTTTGTCACCCAGAAGTGCATCTGCCTGAATTCCCACAAAGGGCATTTTCCCTTGTGTTGTTACCTTCAAAGCCTTGGAACCGTTGTAATCCTCCAGCGAAAATACAGAATCATCCGCTGAACCGCTTGCAGTCTTATCATTTCCCACAAACCCAAACAGACCGTCCTCAAAATCAATACTTGCTTCTACTGCAGAAGCTGTTCCCTCTGCTTCACCATCTGTTTCCGTCCGGGAAGTTTCTGTTTCGGCAGTTGTCTCTGCCGTACTTGCAGCCGGCGTTTCCGGTGTACTTGCCGTTTCTTTGCTGCCGCACGCACAAACGCTTGCCGTCATTGCTGCGCACATAAAAAGTGCTGCGAGTTTCTTTGTTTTCAACTCTTTCATCCTCCTTTTATTTTTATCCTATCCGACAATACCGCTTCGCTCCACGCCTTCAATGAAGTATTTCTGCAAAGCCACATAGATAATAATAATGGGCAAAATTACAAGCAGAATTCCGGCATAAACATAAAGCTGTGAAATTGTCGGGTCCAAAACTTTATCAACGTTTGATATAGTTGCCTGCAAAGAAGTAATTTTCTTGCTGATAACCGTATCCGCATTGATGAGAAACAGTTTTGAATAAAATGTATCGTTATACTGCCAAACCATAGAAAAGATTGCGACAGTAATAACCGAAGGTACTGCGTTCACCAGCATGATACGGAAATAGGTGTACCATGTACCGGCGCCGTCTACAAATGCCGCTTCCTCGATTTCTTTCGGAAGTCCCCTGAAAAACTGATTAAAAATATAAATATACAGTCCTGACCGAAGTCCGCAGCCAAGTGCTGTCATAATGTACATAGGTACCGGTGTAGACAAAAGGTTCTTTGTAGAACCGGTAAATAATGTGCATAACCCAAGCGGATCAAACTTTGCAAATGTTACATAAATCGGAAGCATAATGGTGTGAGCCGGAATAACAATCATCACAACCACACAAGCAAATAACACCTTTTTCAGCGGGAAATTATATCTTGCAAAACCATAGCCCACCATGGAACAAACCAATACCTGAATCACCATTAATGACAGCGAATAAAGTAACGATTTACTCACTGTTTTCCAATAATCCAACCGCAGAATAGCCAGCTTATACCGTTCCAAAGTCGGAGCCTGGGGAAGCAGATAAACCATCGGATTATAAGCGTCCGCATCAGAGAAGAAGGAACTGGATATAATTCCGATAATCGGTCCCAATATAACATAACAAATACCAACAATAACAATTAATCTGAAAAGAGAAAACAGGAAATTCTTAATCATGGATATGATTTTCTTTTTTTCATTTTCTAACTGCATATCTTTTATTATTGTATCTTTAATCACCATGCTCTCTCCTTTCTTAGTTATAGTAGAAGGTACGTTTTTGGATAAATCCACATACCAGAACTAAAATCAAACATACAATTACGGTACTGATTAAACTCATTGCTGAACTGAGACCATAATTTACATCTGTAAATGCCGTATTATATGCCATTTCCACAATATCCGAATTTGCAAAATTATCAACTACCGTATAAACAATATTCGTAATAATATGCGGCATTACCATCGGGAAGGTTACCTTCCAGAAGGTTTCATAAGCGGTTGCACCTTCAATTTTTGCCACCTCATACAGAGAACCCGGAATGGACTGCAATGCCGCAATGAAAATAATAATCTGAACACCGGACGCACTGATAATATCGTTAATCCGCCCTACCGCTCCTACTACATAGTCCAACAACCCCGACGGGAGTCCCATGCTTGCAAACATCTCCATATAGTACATCATGTTCACACCGCTTGATGCATTTGCCATTTCCGCGCTGCTGGCACTTAAACCTCCCGCCAACATATTACGGCTGAATTCGATAGCTGCCGTAATCGCAGAAGAGTTCATAATAACCGGCAGAAAGAAAATCGCTCTTACTAACGTTCTTCCGCGGAACTTTTTATTTAACAGCATTGCCATTAACAAACTGAAAAACGTAATCAACGGCACATCCACCAGCATATTTCCCACAGAAGTAGTAAGCACCTGCTTAAAAGTTCCGTGCACACGGAAGGCATACAGATAATTGGATAATCCCACAAACTTGGAATCATATCCGCCGCCCACCGCTACGGAAATTTCCGATAAGGAAAAATTCGCTGTCATAATCAGGCTTCGCAAATAAAAAACCAGAAATCCCACAAGCCAGGGCAGGATGAACATATATCCCGTAATACTCCGTTTTGTGGTGAGGGACATTTTTTTCTTTTTCATTTTACATTCCCTCCATTTCGTAGCTTCTTGCCGGAATTACCATACCGCCTGCCTGCTGTTCTTCGCCTGAAGTATTGATATAATAAGTAATTCCGTTACTGTAGGTTACTTTCTTCACACCGTTATCCAGTATTTCATGGGCGGTGATAGTCTGACCGCTTACATACTTCAATGCCTCGTTTACCTCACCATAAATAGTAAATGCATCCTCTTTCCAATTTTCATAGGTCGTTGCATAATAACGGTTCAAACCGGAATATTTCATCTTACTGGATTCCTCCCACGTAAAAGTAAAATGAGGAGAAGCTCCGTATTCCACAAGTCTTAAAACAATATCTGTCTTATCGTAAGTATCGCTTAAATTGATTGCATATCCGGTATAGTCTATACTGCCGTGAATCAGCATTTCATAAAACGGTACTTCTTCATCCAAAAGGAAATATTCATTGTGACTAATCGGTGCATTAATAATATCCTCCGCATAAGCAAGCGAATAATCATTACCGCCGCTTATCATCACATTCTTTTCCAGTGCATCGATTTTAGCAAGCTGTGCTTCCACAATGTACATTGCCTGATTTCTGTCAATAATCTCCGTACGTTTTTTATCTGATTGCAGAGTGTCTCCCAAATCTCTTAAGGAGATTCCTGCGATATCCACATCATCCATCTTTTTTGTGAATTTATCCACATAACGCACCAAAAACTTCGGTGAAATCAAATCGTATTTGGTTTCTACATACCCAAGCCCGGAGGTTTGTCTTAAGGTAGTCGGATTCAATTGCCCGAAAGCTGCAATATATCCTCCGCCATAATAACGGGAGGTTTCAAAGTTGTATTTGTACCGGTCGGAAATAAATGATACCTTCTGGAATGCCACATCCGCATAAAATCTGCTGCCGCCTTCCGTCACCTTCTCACTTAAGCTTTCCAAATCCCGTTTACCGCCCAGCTTTCTTGTAACCTTTACCTTATCTGCCACATCATGATAATAACCGCCGTTACACCACCCCTGAAAATTCATAACCTGATTCGTGATTCCGCCTGCTGCCAAATCGTCATAAATCTTTCCTGCCTCTTCAAAGGTCGTCATAGGTTCTACCGTAAGGTACTGTACACCTAAAAAATAATCCGTCAGCTTCGCTCCGCCAATCACATCATAGTAAAACGGAATATCGCCGTTCTCTCCGTTCAGCGCAAGTTTTCCTTCTTCCATAAGACGGTTTCTGTAATAATTTGCCATTCCCGAATAGGATGCATTTTCTTCTGTTAAAAAAGTATAGCGTACTGTACAATCCGCCTTATAATAATTTGTTTCCAAAACCGGCAAATCCGCTTCATTTCCGGTTGAACCGAACATGGACAGCTTATCGCTTCCCCGTAAATAGAAAGTCGGATAAATAAAGTTATAATCGTTTACTTTTCCTGACACCGATGCGGAAATAGACGAAAGTGACTGACCATCCTCAATGGTTGCCAGTATACCGCTGTCCGGTCTGCTGATACCAAACAACGCCATACGAATGTTTTCTCCGATGTCCAGCACCGTATAATCCATTGCCAGAGGATCCAGTCCGTAAACAAACTGACTGTAATCTTCCGTTGTTGTTTTCCCATTGTTAAAATAAATTAAAGAACCGGAACCATTCGGTACTAACATATAGCCTTCTTCATTTTTGTCACCGGCGCCCATATAACGGAGCATCTGTACACGGTAGATAAAGCCACCGCCACGTTCTTCAATAGAATCCGTGGGAAGCGTTACAACCAGACTATCTTTATCCAGCCGGTATTCCAAAGCAAGCTTAAAGGATATATTTACCGCTCCTTCCACACCGGAAGCTGCCATATCTGCCTCATAGTCTTCCTGTGTATAACCTGCAGCTTCCAGAGCCTCTGCCATTTTTCTTAAGGAGGCATTACCCTTTTTTGCACCTTCCATCAACTCCAGCCAATCTTCTCCGATAGAGCTTTCCACATATTTCCCGGTAAGCTGTTTTGCCTGTTTGTCATCTAACTTTGCAACAAAGCTATCCAGCCTTTCCCTTGTGATATATACCGGTACAATTCCCGTAGGACTTTTTGTATCACCGATTTCGTATACATAACGGATACCGTTCTCCATGTTTTCTGCTTTTACCTGTCCGCTTTCTACTGCCATGGAATAAGAATCATAGGTGGACTGTGTTCTGGAAGAATTAAAATAGTCAATCACAAGCTGCGATTTTAAATAATTTTTGTGCGTTCCGTTGGCAACACTGTCTGCATCTGCATTTTGTGGATTCGAATAAACGGTTTTACCGTTTCTCTTATCATATACAGCCACTTCCGCAGTCTGCGTATTGGTATAGAGCTTTAAGTTTTCGTTTTCACATACGAGCACCATACCCTCTACATCACTTTTGCTTTCTGTCTGTGGCGTAAACGCAGCAGCATTTTCCTCATAGATGAACTCATAATCTTTTGTATATGCTTTATACGCATCATAGAACTGGTAACGTACCAGATAATTAATTACCCATATCAGTGCCGCTCCTAAAACTACAGAAAGCACTGCAATGAATATTTTCTTTTTTAATTTCATCGTCCGCTTTCTCCTCTCTAGGACCGGAATATAATTTCTGTATACAAACTGTAAAAGAAGTTATATACCTGATTAATCAAATCAAACAATAACAGACATACAAAAATAATAATAAACATGGCTATCACTGTCAGGAATAACACAATCAATGTCTTCCCAAGTGTATAATTATGTACCTGCATAATACCTATCAAAGCCATAATCACGGCATATCCTATACCGATTGCTATAATCATCGTATAGAAGACCTCTTCCTTATCCGCAATTCCCTGACTGATGATAGTTGCCGGAATATATGTCACAATCATCGGCACCATGGAATATCCGACTGCAATGGCAATATCCTTTAATCTGCCCTCGCCCTCCATCAGACAGGTGATAGACCAGTTACCTACACAGAAGAGTCCGTATAGCAACAGGACAGAGGACAATTCCTTTAAACTGTCTACCGTTCTTGGATCTACGTCATTTACCACAAAACTTGCAAGCATTCGGTTCATGGAGAAACAGAAGGAAAAGATAACTACCATCAGTATCGCAATCGGTACGCTGCCTCTGTCCCGATGCCGGATTTCATAAAAGCCGTCAGCAGGATGGCTCATAGTATAAAGGAGAAATTTCCATTTATCACGCGTAAAATATTTTTTCATTTACAAAAGCCCTCCTTCCTCTTTGCCTTTTTTCTTATTCCGCCACTTTTTCCACACAACATAAGCAATAATAAGTACAACCAGTCCGGTCATAATCACGTTCATGTTATTTCTTAAAATATCATTTCGATAACGCTTAAAGGCAATGGAGTAATAATCCCTGCTCATACCAAGCTTTAAATATTTCATTGCCGCTACATTATCTCCCGCAGTCAAATATGCTTTTCCGATACCGGTGTTGGCAAGTTCGTTGTTTTCATCCAGTTTCAGAACCTCCTGCCATTTTGCTACTGCCAGCTTCTCATCTCCGTCATACCGGAGTGCAACCGCTTCATTAATCAGGCTGCCATATCTTGTTTCTTTAAAAGTAAGCACCTCGCCACGATAGGAATCCAGTACCATTACCGACTCTCCCTGACTTTCAATTGCTACCGGAATTGTAAAAGTTCCCGCCTGTGAGCCAAGTCCGCCAAAGATGTAAAGCAGATTTCCTTCTCTGTCATAGGTAAAAATTCTGCCCCGTCTGCTATCTAAAATAGAATAAATCCCACTGCCTCTGTACACCACATCTACAATAGTAGAAGGCCCACTGTATACGCTGGTACCGTCAATCTGCAAATCCCCGCCGAGGTTTTTCGTCTGCCCCTTTTTAATAACATCTTCTCCTCTTGGATTCAGGCGCCTTACTGCCTGCACACCCTCCGGATCTAAGTTGGAAGCATAAACAAAGCCTTCACCGTCCACATCAATTCCCGTAAATTCCGTAGGAATAAACAGTTGCTGTTTGGAACGTTCTTCTTTCGTTGCAATCTTTCTCCAAAACTTTTCCCAAAGAGTAATCTTTACTTCGATAGTTCCGAAGAAACCGGTAAAGTCACCGTTTTCATCAAATACCATAATTCCTTCAAACATATTTTTACCGATACAGTAAATACGGTCTGCATAATCTACACTGACCTTTAAAGGAGTAAATACATACCCTTCTTCCAAAATTTCCGAAGTCGGATTATCCACAATCTTTACAAACTCTCCTTCGGTTGTCAGTACTACGATTCTCTTATTTTCCGAATCTGCTATGTACAACTCGTTTTTGTCGGAAACACATACACCATAGGGTGCTTTAAAGCTGTCTGTCTGCCCGTCTCTTTCAAATTCCTCAATCACCCGAAGAACCTTTTTCATAGAGGCATCCGTTACCACAATCCGATTATTTCCGGTATCTGCAATATAAATATTTCCATCCGGTGCCACACACATATCCTGTGGAGAACTGAAAGCTCCTACCCCAAGATTCACTCCCGATACACTGCCATCCGGCACATAGGCTGCCGGTGTAAATACGATGTTCTCCCGATAATCATAGTTATAAGTATCATAAGGAAGAGAAGATGCATGGGCGGTTTCTCCGACACTAAGTCCTAAAAACAACGCTGCCAAAAGAAGTCCCGCTATCCGCTTTTTTGAACCTTTCTTTTTCATATCGTTATCCCCTTCCCTTCTAATCTTTCATACCTGATGTCGTCATGGTTTCAATTACGTTGCTCTGACATACCAGGAAGAAGATAATCGGGATTGCCGCAATAATAAAGGTAACTGCAGCACTGGCTCCCGCTCTCGCCGTTCCTCCGCCTGCAATCTGCTGCAATGCGAACTGCATCGGTTTCAACTGTTCGTCACGCAGGTACATGCTTCCTGTGTTCGCCCACATCTGCTGGAATTGGAAAATTGCCAATGTGAGCCATGCCGGTTTTACGTTTGGCATAACGATTTTCCAAAAAATCTGAAATTCTGATGCCCCGTCCAATCTTGCCGATTCCATTAAAGAATCCGGCAGCTGCTCCATAAACTGTTTCATCAGGTACAAGCCCATACCGTACTGCCATGCCGGAAGGATTAGTGCCAGATAATTGTTGTTAATATGCAACCATGAAACAATCATATACGTCGGTATCTGTGTAACTGTCCAGGAAAACATCATGGAAAGCACTACCATACTGAATAAAATCTTCTTTCCCGGAAAATTATGCTTTGCCAGCGGATAAGCCGCAAGGGAAGCCAGAATTACGTGTCCTACCGTTCCGAATCCGGTAATAATAATCGTATTGATAATATAACGGGAAAACGGCACCCAGGAATCATTCATTACCACAAACAAATCCGTAAAGTTTTCCAAGGTAGGATTTCTTACAAAAATCTTTGGTGGGAACTGAAACAACTCATCCAAAGGTTTCAATGCATTGTTTACAATCATGACAAGGGGGAGCGCCATAAACACGCCACAGATTGCCATCAACACAAACAGCAGAGTATTTCCTGCCATGGAACGATTCAGTTTTTTCTGTTTTGGTTTGAAAAAACGACGCTTTTTCATTATTCACCCACCCTTCCCAATACTTTTTGTACTAATTTGTTGGTTCCTACCATCAGCAGGAACAGAACCGTTGCAATTGCTGAAGCATAACCCATATCGAAACGGGTGGAGCCATAATCCAAAAGATGGGTTACAACAGTTGCACCGGCATAGTTGATTGATGGGTTTCCGGCAAGCTGAATGGAAATATCCGCTACCGCGAAGGACTGCGTAATCTGCATTACCGCGCCAAACATCAACTGGGGTTTCATCGCCGGCAGCGTCACATACCAAAGTTCCTGCCAGCGATTCTTTACACCATCCAAAGCCGCTGCCTCATAAAGACTCTTATCTACTGTCTGGAGACCGGCGATAAAGGAGAGGAAACCGGTTCCTAAGGAGAGCCACAGCTGTACTACAATCAGCATCGGGAGAATATATTTTTCCGTCTGCATCCACAAAATCTGCTCATTAATAATTCCAAGTTTTAACAAAATACCGTTCAAGTAACCATAACGGTCACCGGATAAAATCAGGCTCCATACCATGTACGCGTTACCGCATATACTCGGTGCATAGAAAATCAATGTAAGGAATGCCCTGAATTTTCCGGAAAACTCATTGATAATCCATGCAAACAAAAGACAGAGCAAATAACTGATCGGGCCTGTAATTACCGCGAAAATTAACGTGTTTTTCAACGCAATCAGGAAAATATCATCCTCTAAAAACAGTTTTATGTAGTTTGCCCATCCCGTAAATGTAGGCATTTCCAACATATTGAAATAAGTAAACGATAGACCGATGGAAATAATAACCGGCAATACCGTAAACAGGAAAAACAGAATAAAATATGGTGCCAGCATAATATAGCAGGAGCGGTTCTGTTTTATCCGATATCTTAAACTTTTCTGTTTGTTTACTACCACAGACAGTTCTTCACTTGATGCCATACCTTTCTCCTCCTATTCTTCATAAAGTGGCAGACCAAATTCTTTCCTCTTGTAATTAATCTCATCATTAATGTAAATAACCTTATCCGTTAATTCTTCTCTCGGAGTCGCCGTATCCGTATCGGTGGTCACAGTGTAGAACGCATTGTTTACGTTACGCCATGAATAATAACCGCCCGGCACCTGCGGAATACCTTTTACCCATTCAAACTGTTCCGCAATCGCTTCGTATGTATCTACCGGCCATGGAAGTTGTGTAAAGGCTTCTTTATTAGCGGTCGGTACACGGGCTGCGGAACCCATCAGACTTTCCATTTCCTTATCATAAAGGGTCTGAACATCTGCCGAAGTCCACCATTTCAAAAACTCCCAGCATTCATTCGGGTATTTGGTGTCTGACATAATCATACTTGCCAGTCCTGTACAGCCTACACTTCTGTCTATTGTTCCATCCTCTCTCAAGACTCCCGGAACCGGAGCAAATTCCCATACACCCTTAATATCCGGTGCAGAAACCTCTAAATTGTTGTATACCGTGTAATCCGCAATCATAATCGGAGCTTCACCGGTACGGAACCGCTCTTCGGCACTGGTTATTTTGTCCAGACCGTAATCAGTATAGTATTCACAGTATTCTTTAAAGGTATTTACTGCAATGTCCGAATTCAATGCAGATGCGGAACCATCTTCGTTGTAATATTCACCGCCGTTCTGGTAAAGCATCATGGCAAAAATCTGCTCACTTGGCAACATAGCGAATTCCATCTGGTTTTTAGCAAGCACTGTCATTGCCACTTTTACTTCATCCCATGTCTGTGGTATTTCCAGTCCCAGTTCTGCCAGAATATCTTTCCTGTAGAACATCATCGGAAAGGTTTGGGTCTCCGGCAGTGCATAAATTGCTCCGTCAAAGGAGAAAGCTGTCAGTGCACTGTCATAAAACCTTTCTGTTACTTCCTCAATATCTTCAAACTGTGTTAAATCCAGCACCGCGTTTCTCAAGCCATAGTTGACAGGTGTGTCATTTCCGGTATTCAGAACCGCACCTGCAATACCGTTCGTATTCGCTACCTGAATTGCCACATCCGGCCCTTCTCCCGCCAGTTCTGCACGAAGCAGCGTATTCATATCCACCAGCTGCACATTGACATTAATTCCTGTCTCATTTGTAAAAGTTTCATCAATCATGGATTTGATAACATTCGCCTGATCACGTCCGGTACCAACCCAAAGTGTAATGGTCGGATTCGTATCTCCTTCTTCTGCCACATTACCAATCTGGTTGTAGTCAATAATGAAGGAGTAGTATAGTCTCTTGCATTCATAGCCTGCCTTTGCAAAGAAGGAGGCATTCTTTACATCAGAACCGGTGTCCGGCGATGTAATATAAATGCGGTCTAACTGTAACGGCTGTGCAATAACCTGTGTAATCCATGTACCTGTTGCCCGGACATTAATACGGAAGGTAGAAATAACCTTTACAAAACGTTCCTGATCTTTAATCAGTTCATCTACCTGGTCACGCATCGTTACCAGTACGGTTTCTTTATCACTGCTTCCGCCTGCCACTTCACGCAGTCTGTCAATCGCATGAGTCAGTTTATCACTGACTGCCTGCAATTCTGCTTCCAAGCCCGGAAGTGATGCTTCAATTTCGTAGTCACGATAGCTGTCCGGTTTTACACCGGTAATACGGATTACCTTACGATATATCGCGTTCAGTTCCTCTACAGCTTCCTGTACTTCACTTACGATTTCAGAAAATTCACCGAGCACTACTTCCATACGAAGCGTATGGGTTCCTGCTTCCAGATAAAATTCATAAGGATTTCCCTGCTCATCAGAAAGAGTGTCCTCTCTCCAGCTTTGCTCATATTTAAAACCGTAATCCTTTAATTCTTCAAACGGTACTTTTCCGTCAATGGAAATTTTTCTGGATACATAAATACCTCTGGAAAAATTCTGTTTTGCATACAAGGAAAGATTGTAGTAACCGCTTTCCGGCACTTCAAAATCCCATTCCATCCACTGACCCGAAAGTCTCCACGAATTACCTCCGATACTATTGTTCAACAGTTCTTTGGCGCTGACCGGATAAATCGTTGGCGCTGACTGATCCTGCTGCGGATAAAGCATCTGGGAGGATGTCTTCTTTACATTTTCTGCTTCAATCCGTATCCGGTGTCCGCTCGTTGGCTTCGCGCCTTCGCTGTCCCACTGTGCTTTTACATCTGCATAGCTTTTCGCCTGTTCAGTATTATTTAAAACCAGCTTTCTAAGAAGCATAGGCTCTTTCGCAGACATAATAGAAATGGTATGCTCGCCTTTTTCCAGATAAACCGCAAGAGGTTCCGTTACATAACCGTCACTGTCATATAAATAACTCGTTACCCATTCCGGTTTTTCTACCATGGACGGCTTTAAATTATTTCCTTGATTATCGGATTCCCAATTTCTTACTTCAATGCCGTTTTCATCAGTATGGCTTCCTTCTACATCAATGGCCCACACTCTGGAGAATTCAATAACCGCCATTTCTCTGTAAGGAAGCTTCCCATCCACAAAAAATCCTCTTTGAATCTCGGAATTTTTACCTTCTATCGGATAATAGACAAGAGACAAATCATACAGTCCGCTTTCTTCTACCGTTACTTCATATTCCACCAAAGCGCTTTCACTTGTTACTACACCGGTACCTTCCATTCCTTCATAGTTTTCATACAGCTCCGGTGAAACCTCAACACCGCCTTCTTCGTATCGACAATAATCTGAAGCGTTGATTTCAATTGTTTTATCCGGACGTTTTTCTTCCACTTGCGCTAAATATTCTTTATAAAGCGGAACCTCGTCTCCAATAGAATAAGTGCTTAAAAGCTCCTTAAATTCCTCTTCCGACA
The DNA here is from genome assembly GCA_964449325.1 of uncultured Lachnospiraceae bacterium. Classification (GTDB taxonomy): domain Bacteria; phylum Bacillota; class Clostridia; order Lachnospirales; family Lachnospiraceae; genus RGIG3002. The sequence goes on from CAYUYJ010000001.1 coordinate 284,897, forward strand.
TAATCGTCATTGCATTGGCTTCGGTTGACTGCCATGGGCAGATGCCAACCAGCATGAGTGCTGCCAGCAAAAGTGCCAAAACCTTTCTCGTTTTTTTGTTTTTCATAAATCTCTACCCCACTTTTAGTTAAAATACCATTCTTGGCTTCCTTCTTCGGGTTTTGGCATAAACCTCAAGAGCACCTTTTCCATAAAGAAAGAAATCAAATAGCACCACGCTGCCGGAAGCACTAAGATTAGCGGCACCGGCAGATAATACGCCCAAAGCATAAACAGAAGCACCGTCCCCGCAAGAACAACTGCCGTCATCGGCAGAAAACGTACTGCCATAACAAAGGCAAGCTTGATACCTTCTGTCAGTTTAAAAGAAAATCTGGACAAAACAGGAAACAGGTAAAGCAGTATTCCTGCCGCAACAGCCAGAATGCCGTCATATATCACCACTCCTGAAATTCCTGCCGCCACGGTTGTATTTGCTGCCACTTCACGATTTATGTAAAGCAAAAAACCAAGAAGCAATATGCCAACGGTTGCAGCAATTCCCCGTTTCAAATTCCGTTTATAGGACCGGAAAAACTCTCCCATCGGATATCCGGTATCTTTTCTTATGCTCTTTACAACTGCGTAATAAAGTGCTGTGCAGGAGGTCCCTATCGTCACAATGGGAATGCAACCTAGCAACCAACATATATCAAGCAGTATCAATTCTCCGGTCTTTTGAAAAAAGGTCATAAGCGGACTGTCTAATTGAAATAATTTTCCCATTCTTATCCTCCATGAATGTCTTACTCTGCATCCGCCCTAATCGGATATTCCTTCAAATCCGGTAGTTCATCCAACGTAATAACATGTTCATGCTCATAAACCTTTTGTAGCATTGATTCCTCTGTATACTTTTCCGAATAAACATTCAGTGTTGCATTTCCCGCTACAAATTCGCCGCCCCATGTTGCGAAGAAGCCCCACATGGCACCATCTCTTATTGCCAGATCCGGGTCAAACAGACAGCCGTTTTCCGAAAGAACAATCATTTTCTTTGCTTCCGTATAATCCAGCGCTTTCATGTAACGGTTCATCTGCGAAGTATAAACTCTCTCACCCGGATAAATATCTTCTCCGATAATGTCCACATATTCATCTCCCGGATACCAATCCTTATCCTGTCCGTTCCATACCCAGATTAAATTGTTCAAGCCATGGTATTCAGTAAAACGTTCATACATCATCCTGTACAATTTAATGTACGATTCCGGTTCACAGTTTCCCCACCAGAACCAGCCGCCGCTCGCCTCATGAAGTGGTCTCCACAAAACCGGTACCCCGGCTTCCTGCAAAAGCTTAAGCTGTTCGGCAATTACATCCATATCCGAAATTAGAAGTTCCATACCTTCTTCATCTTTGCCATTCATAATGTCATCCAGATTAATGTTGGTACTTTCTTTATAGAATCCCTTCCACCAGATATCCGTCAAATATTTCTCCGGTGCATTCCAATGCCAACAAAAAGTAACAATTCCACCGTTTTCCCAAAACTCCATGGCATACTCCGTTGCCTTGCTTTTGCTCCCGTTTGCTGCACGGGAAGGAGAATACTCAATAAAATCCAGTCCCAGAACCGCCGGATATTTCCCTCCGGTAGCCTTCCAGATACAGGCATTTTCATGTCCGTACTGTCCCTGGTCACAATACTGTCCCGCCAGAAAATCCTTACCGTATATGTCACACATATAGCTGAATAAGCGCTTTGCACTTTCATCCGCATTTTCATTTACAAGCTTTGCCGGTATATTGTATATTTCAGAGTCCAGTTCCTCGGCTTCTTTTAATATCAGCTTGTCAATGCATATAAACCCCCAGCTTTTCGTCACCTCAACCTCATGAGAACCTGTGTCAAGATATACACGTTTCACAGGTACCTCCACAAATTCCGTTTCTTCATTGACGATTGTTCCCACCGATTCTCCGTCCACTGCAACGAAATTTTCTTTATAGCCGCCTTCGCTTGCACTTACAAAAACCAAATCATAAAAGCCGTCCTTGGCAACCTCTACAGTAAAAACACAGCTGTCACTTTCATTTTCCATTCCGTTTATGTAGCCTTCGCCGGTATAACCCGGTTTACTGCTGTCTGTTTTCATATTGCCTTTCAGTAACGCTTTCTCCGCTTCCCACGTTCCTACAATTACCTGCTCCTTTTTTTGTGCGTTCTTCGATTCCCCATCTCCCGCCTTTGCACAACCGACTAAAGTAACAGCAGTAACTGTGGCAAGCGACAACAATTTATATAATGTTTTCTTTTTCATATATTTCCTTTCTCTCCCAATTACATTTTCTGTAACTTAACTGTTCGTCCTATACTTTACCTAATTTACTTAAAAAATAAATTATCTTTTAATCTGTCGTTTTTTATCATTCACATTTTTTCATTACTAATTTATAATTATTTTACAATATAGCTATGCACTTTTACAAGTTTATTTGTACATTTAATTTATTTTCGTACATTTTACACAAAACAGAATGCTAATTTTTTACTTAATCAATAATTAATTTTAGCCTACTCTTTTTCTTATCCCATTACCAAAACTTTCCTTTTTCTGATTTACAGTTTAATTAACAAAAAATGCATTAACTTTACAAACATTTATCTTCCCGAAAACAAACGTACAGAGACGAGATACGCTCTGCGAATCTCGCTCTGATTAGCAGTCGTCAAAGTCACTTGTGCAAGCACATGACTTTTCCTCGTTGCCATAACAAAAAAGCAGCTATAATCCAGCTGCTTTTTTACACTTTTCAATATTTTGTTTATTTTCCCAAGAACTCCATATTTTTCTTAATTAAATCAATCCGTTGTTCTACACATTTTACAGAGCGAAGAGGATCTTCCGGTGTATGGAACACATAATCAACCAAACGGTCAATCGTAGTCGTAGCCACATGCATTCTCGTATCACTGGAAGCGTAGTAAATAAATACTTCTCCTTTTTCATTTACAACAGCTCCGTTTGTAAATACAACATTGGAAACATCTCCGACTCTTTCCGAACCCCGAGGCCCAATCAACATACCGGACGGCTCTGCAATCACCTTGAATGGATCCTTTAAATCCGTTGCAAATGCATAAATTACATACCGCAAACCTGCCGCCGTATTTCTGACGCCATGTGCAATGTGAATCCACCCTTTATCCGTTTTAATAGGCGTTGCACCTGCCCCATTCTTTGCTTCTGTAATGGTGTGATATTTTCTCCGGCTGGTCATAATTTCTTCATCAATCACCGCATGCTCAATATCCTCACAAAGTCCGAAGCCGATACCACCGCCCGAACCGGTCTCTATAAAATCATCCATAGGTCTTGTATAGAAAGCATATTTTCCGTTTACGAACTCCGGATGCAACACCACATTTCTCTGTTGAGGAGAACGCAGGGTTTTTAGATTATCAAGACGCTCCCATGTTTTCAAATCCTTGGTTCTTACAATTCCCGCCGCTGCCACTGCTGCTGACAAATCATTTACGGTAGTATCTTTACTTTCCGAGCAGAACACACCGTAAATATATCCGTCTTCATGCTGTGTCAGGCGCATATCGTATACATTGGTTTCCTCCGGGCAGGTATCCGGTAACAGAATCGGATAATCCCAAAAACGGAATCCATCTACTCCGTTATCACTTTCCGCTACGCCGAAGAAGGACTTTCTGTCATTTCCCTCAATTCTTGCCACCAAATAGTATTTCCCATTTAAGTAGATTGCACCGGAGTTCATTACCGCGTTTACACCCAATCTTTCCATAAAGAAAGGATTGCTTTCCGGATTTAAATCATATCTCCAGAAAAGTGGGATATGTTCCCTTGTCAGAACCGGAAATTCATAGCGGTCATAAATACCGTTATATTCTTCCGTCTTTTTATTTTTGCGGTTTAAAACCGCCTCCTGTTTTTTCAGTTCTTCTTCATATTTTTTATGTAACATCACTGCCTCCATCTCACCACATCAAATTTCGTCTTTTTCAGACCGTTTTATTACTTCCAGACACATTCTTCCGTTGTGATAGGGACATTTCCATGGCTCCACAATCGGTTTTTCCTCATCCGGTACACCATCTATGCTAACACGCCAAAACCACTCAGAGCCGTTCCTTTTATCAATCACATACCTTTTGATAAATTCCCATTCCGCCTTTGCCGCATCAAGATATTCCGTTCTTTCCGGATCTTTCTCATAACCATTCAAAAATCCGATTACGGTCTCCGCCTGTACCCACCAAATACGATAGGTATCCACAACGCCCTTTTCACATTCATTGCTTAAAGAACGTCCGTCAAAAGCAATCTGATAAATTTGATTTGTCAAATCCTTTGTAATCGGACTTAACTTCTTCTCATATTCCTCTTCGCCAAGTATTTCCACGCCTCTGTCAATCAGCCATGCCGTCTCAATATCATGACCATAGGAATGCAAGTCAATAATTGTGTTATAATATTTATCGAAGAAAACCTCCTGTCTGTGCAAAGCCGGATTGTAAATTTTCTCCGCAAAGGTATCCAGAATTTCCTTTAATTTCGTTTTTACACGGTCATCCTTTGTCACACGGTACAATTCCGTATAAGCTTCAAATACATGTAACAGCGTATTCATGGTTTTTTCCGCCATAACACCATTTTCAGAAAGTTTGTCATTATCTATCTCTTCAAATTTTTCATTGAAGGCTTCCAGATATCCGATTTCATCACGGCACTTTGTTTCAATCAAATCAAACAACGTAAATGCCTGCGCCAGTGCTTCTTCGTCCTTAGATGCTTCATAATAGGAAGAAAGTGCATAAATAGCAAATGCCTGATTATATGTATGTTTCAAAGTTTCTTCCGGTGTTCCGTCATATTTTAATGACCAGAAAATACCTCCGTTTTCTTTATCCATGCAGAAATCACGCATAAACTCATAGCCATGCCTTGCTTCGTCAAGCAGGCTTTCCTCTTGCAGCACCGTATAAGCATTGGAAAAAAACCATGTAATTCTACTGTTTAAGATACAACCCTTAACCGCCTTTTTATCCACTTTAAGGTCATAACCCATATAGCCGTAATAACCGCCATAGGTATCATCCCGTAGCCCTTTCCAAAATGGAATAATATCATTCAAAAGGTGTTCTCTAATTTCTTCCGTCATCATTTTCCATTACCTCCTCACAGAACACGAACCAAAATCAACCTTTAACTGCCCCCGCCGTCAAGCCGCTGTAAATTTGTTTCTGGCATGTAATAAATACAATCAATGCCGGGAGCAGTGAGATAATAACACCTGCACAAATTAGGTTATATTTACTTCCCAAAGGACCTACGAAGGTATACAGCGAAGTTGCCACTGTTACAAATTTTGTTTTATCCTGCAAATATAAATTCGCCATATAGTATTCATTATAAGTTCCCACACCCTTCAAAATACAGGATGTTACTATAGCCGGTTTCAAAAGCGGAAGCAGAATCCGATAGAAAATTGTAAAATAGGATGCGCCATCCATAATCGCTGATTCATCAAGCGAAAAATCAATATTTTCAAAAAACTGGATATAAATATAAATCGAAATAACATCCGTTCCGCACATTACAACAATATAGCCTATCAGCGAATTGATAAGACCCAGTTTGTACATAATCTGGTAAACCGAAATCTGCATGGCAACACCCGGAAGCAGAGTCGCAAACAAGAACAGATTGCGGATTAATCCATTCCCCGGAAACTTAAACCGATTCAGTACATAAGCTAACTGTGTACCAATCAAAACGGAAACCACTAATACAGTAACCAGAATAATAGTAGAATTAATAAACGCTCTTCCCATGTTTGCTTTCGTGAAGGCGGTTGAAAAGTTTTCAAAATTCAGCCAGCTTTCCGGCAAAGTCATAACATTTGTCTGCTGATATTCCGTTTCAGTCTTAAACGCCGTAATCACACATGATACAATGGGAAGCACAGCAACAAAAGACATAAACACCAGCGAAAAATATTTCAAAAATGTCAATAAATATTTTCCACTCTTCCGAACCATACTCATATTACATACCTGCCTTTCTCTTTGCCAGTTTTGCCAGTTTTTTCTCCCTTTTCACTGCTGCATTTAAATCCTCATCTTCTGCATTTTTAAACACATATTTAAAGAACAGTTTCTGTAAAATGGTTGCCGCAAAAATAATCATCAGCAATACAATTGCCATCGCCGATGCCAGACCGACTTTCTGTTGTGTATGAGCAATTTCATGCATGATTACGAAATAAGTACCGGTTCCGTTTGCACCGCTTGTAATAACATAAGGCGGTTCAAATGCACTCAACGAACCTGTAATAGACAAAATAACATTCAATGTAATAATCGTCTTGATACTTGGTAAAATAATATACTTAAACTGTTGAAAACGGTTAGCACCATCCAGCATAGCAGCCTCGTAAAGTTCCGAGTCCACCGACATAATAGCGCCTATAAACAGCACCATATTTTGCCCAAAATAACGCCATACTGAAGTACCTACTAACGATATATTGTTAATCCCTTGGTCTCTCAACCAATACGGAAGATTTTCAAGTTCAAATCCACACCATTGAAGAACAGTATCAAACACAAAGCCTCTTGTATAGAAAAATTTAAAAATAAAACCAACTGCAATACCATTAATTAAGTAAGGAAAAAACATAAAGCCCTTAAAAACACTTCCGCCCCTTACTTTAAAACTCAAAACAGTTGCCAGATACAAGGACAACACAAGCTGAATAACAGAGCCAGCCATATAGTACAAACTTAATTTTAATGCACCAAAACAGTCATCTCGTTGAAAAACCTTTAAATAATTCTTTATTCCTACAAACTTTCTCGCACCCGTGTATTTCATATTATAAAAACTAAAACCGAACATTTCTCCAAACGGAAGATAGGTAAAAGTAAACAGTAACAGCAACGGCAAAATCATAAATGCCATCATAACCAATACTTTCTGTCCATCCCTGCTTCTCGCCCACTCAATAAACGTTCTTTTTTTCGGAGTAACTTTCTGAGTTATTGCCGCCATATACTTATCCCTCCTGATATTTAGAGCCAAGGAGACATCTCCCCTTGGCTCTGCTGCTTTTCTTTTCGCGAAAATTAGTTGTTGACTTCAATTCCTAACTCTTCCTGTGCTGCATTCCAGCTTGCAGTCCAATCAGCCATAATATCATCATAGCTTTCAGAACCTGTAGCCGCTGCTTCGACAATTCGCTGTACCTTCGCATTTCCGCCTGCATTGAAGGAAAGTTCGGATTCTGAATTCATATCATTCAAGAATGACTCTTCACCTGCTAATGCCGGTTTATCACTTAATATTGTTGCACCTTCAAAAGCTTCGTATAAAGCAGGATTCTCACCATCCTTAGCAACTGTGAAGCCACCTTCGCTATAGCCCCATCCGGATTCTTCCGTCATCCATTTGATAAATACTAAAGAAGCAGTTTTATTTTCATCCGAAGAATTCACATTAATACCATAGTTGTAATCGCCGCCTGCTAAAACATACTGTGTTCCGCCAACTGTCATCGGGAACGGCATATATCCTACATCTTCGCCATGGTCACCCGCTTCTACCATCTGCTGGTAAGCCCATGATCCAAGAACCATAGTACCGATTTCACCTCTGTTAAGCATACCTTTGCAGCCTTCCCAGTCAGTTGTCGTATAATCTTCTTCAATCAAATCATTTGCTACTGCATCATAAAGAATTTTGTAAAGAGCATAAGCCCCTGTTCCATCGCCATTATCTTTGAACGGTTCTGCTGTATGTACAAATTTCTGATTGAGATATGTATCATCTCCATTAGATACACATCCTAAATAAGCATCCCATGCACCCATTGTCCATCCTGCTGCATAGTTGGTGTAAAGCGGAATGGCATCTGTATTATCTTTGATAGCCTGCAAAGCAGCAATAAACTCATCCGGAGTTTTAGGAAGTTCTGTTATGCCTGCTTGTTCAAATACAGCTTTGTTGTAAAGCAAACCTTGCGCATTTGCCAAACAAGGAACACCGTAAGACTGTCCTCCGTATTCCCAAGCTTCTGCAAAGTTAATTTCCTTGCTCATATTTTCCAAGGAATCAAGTGGCATAAAGTAAGTAGACAAATCAGCCTTATCTACTGCCGGAATATACATGATATCGCCCCAGTCACCTGTAGTAAGACGAAGCAAAGAATCTTCTGCATAATCAGTAACACCTTCAGCCTCTACAGTAATATTCGGATATACCTTGTTAAACTCAGCAATTAATTTATCGAAAGTTCCATCTTCCTGACGATCTGTTCTGCAATGAAGCCATTTAATTGTTGCAGTTAAATCCGTATAATCTGTTCCGAGTGTAATCTGAGAATATGTCGGAACACCACCTGCTTCCGTCGTATCAGCTGTGTCTGCTGCTTCTGTTGTTTCAGCAGCCGTTGTTTCGCTTCCTGCAGCCTCTGTCTTTGTCTCCGTAGCACCGGCATCTGTGCTTTCTGTGTTTCCACATCCAACAATACCAAATGCCATAACTGCTGCCAAGCCTAATGCTAACGCTTTTTTCATTTTCATTTTGTTTCCTCCCTAAAGTTTAAATTAAGTTAATATTTGATTTATTTAACTTAATTTAATTATATTATTTTATTTGTCTTAATCATCATTTATTCTTGCTGTTTATATATTATTATTGTATTAAAAGTGATTTTCACTCATTTTCACAATTTTCTATGCACTTTTTTGTATATTTTTCCCTCTTTTTCATTGCTGTTTTCTTTATTTTCACAATATTATTAACCGTTTTTTATCTTCATTATTATCCATTTTAAATCTTTAATGCCTTTATTTTTTCTATAACATATGATAATCTATTTATTAGAAGATACCATCAACAAATTTGTACTTGAAAGTGAGGCGTTTTTTATATGGATTTTAAAGCATCCTTTTTACAATCACTTCTTGTTCCGCCACATTTGACGTCCAATTTTGACAAAACCGCTTTATATGGTACCCTTTACGAAATCAACCCCACTACCTTTCAGCAGTTGATTACAATATATTCCCGTGGCAATATCGAAGCAGGCTACCCCTTTTTTTACAATATAAGCAAACTCCCCTGTTACTGCTTTCTTTATACCCTTGCCGGAACCGGCAAATTAGAAAGCCATATAGACAATCAAACACATCTGTTGAAGCCCTCCAGTCTTATCTTTTTTGACTGTCGTCAGCCCTTTACATTGGAGACTGCTGCCGCACCTTGGAAATTCCGCATTCTGTTTGTAAACGGCGGTAATCTTCCGTTTTATATGCAGACTCTTCAATCTCAGTTTGGCTGTATGTTGGAAAACGTAAACTCCGGCGAGTTCTTATTCTTTTTAAATACGATTTTTCAAGGGAACACAGAAAGAAATATTCTTTATAAGATTGCAGATGAGAAAAACATGACAAATCTCTGTACCGCTTTTCTCACCGAATACTTGACTAAAGACAACAAGCAGGAACGTATTCCCGGTTATTTACTGGAAATGAAACAGCTTTTCGATACACAATATGACAAGAGCTACTCTTTGGATGAGTTAGAAAGCAGCCTTGGCATTAGCAAATACAGATTATGCAGAGAATTCTCTAATTATTTTCATGAGTCGCCTGTCCAATATTTAAATCGGGTACGCATTACCAATTCCAAACAGCTTCTACAGAATACCAACCTGAAGATTCATGAAATCGGAGCAAAGGTTGGCATAGAAAATACAAACCACTTCATTAACCTTTTTAAACGGTACGAAGGAACAACACCCCTCGTTTACAGAGAAACGAGGCTGATATAACAATCAGCCTCGTTTTTATGTAATAGGGAAAATGCGCGAGCCAAGTGGTGGCGGTTAGGGAGAATGCGAAGCATTCTCTTGGAAGTGCCGCCGGGCGGCACTTTTTTATGCCTCTCCCGTAATACGGCGAACACTATTTTTCAGCACCACTCTTCCTTCAATCACAGATACTCCTCTTTTATAATTCTCATTTCCCATTTTTTTAATCAGAGTATTTATCGTCTTTCTTGCCATTTCTTTTATATCCACTTCATAGGTCGTAATTTCCACATCACAGAGTCCGGGATAAAGATAATTGTCAAAGCCGACTACAGAAACATCCTCCGGCACACGGTAACCTTTCTCTCCCAGCTTCTTAATCAACTCACTCGCTGTCAAATCGCAGTTGCACACAAACGCCGTGGGCATATCCTCCGGAATCAGCAGCGTTCCCGGCACTCCCATCTCTCCTGTTTCCATATCACGGTCAGCTATAACCCATTCCTTCCGCTGCTCCACACCATGTTCCAGTAAAGATTTGGCATACCCAAAATAACGGTCAGTAATACTACCGGTATAAAGCAAAGTACCTACATAGGCAATTTTTTTATGTCCCATGTCGAACAGATGGTTGGTCAACAAATATGTCCCATTATAATTATCTGTCACTACCGCATCGCATTCCCGTCTTTCATCATAAAAATCCAAAAACACAAGCGGAATTTTCGTTCCGGTATGCAATGCATCCAGATAATTCTGTGACAGTTTGCCGATTACAACCATACCGTCCACCTTACATTCCTTCAAAAGTTTAGGCAGTTCCCCTTCCCGCTCCATATCCGAAGACAATACCTCCAACATGGTAAAACATTCTTTATGCACAGCTCTTGTGGTCACTTCCTGATACATCTGCCAGTAAAAAGAATTGTATTTACCAAGATAATGTTCCGCAATCATGATTCCGATATTATAGCTTTTATTCTTCGTTGCAAGTCGTGCCGCCGAAGGCTGTTTGTATCCCAGTTCATCCGCAAGTTTTTTGATTTTCTCACGCATTTCTTCACTGACGCCCTTCTGCCCGGACAGTGCCTTGGATACCGTAACCGTGCTTACATTCATTTTCTCAGCAATATCAGCCAGTTTTACTGCTTTTGCCATCACAATACCTCCATTTCGATGCTGCCTGTTTCTATTCCTCAGCGGTTAAGTGGAGCAGCTTTCCTTTAAAGTCTCCCCACGGGTTTTCGATTAAAATTCCCGCGTTCATCAATGTATCTCCCGCATATATTTGTCCGCTTTCTTCCATAAAATAATTCTTTTCTGCGGAAAGTCCTTTCAACTTCACTTTTCTGCTCTTGCAATTCGGACGATTCAATACTTGAACAAACGTTACAAGCGCCTCTTTCTTATCCTGTGATACAACCATATAACAATCAAATTCATGATTCTGCCCATAAGAAGCAAGACGGTAATAATTTCCCTCTCTTACCAAATCATTATACTTGTGGTACATCTTAATCTGCTCCGGTATTTGCTGTCTGTCCTCCTCAGGAATCTTGGTTACGTCCAGTTCATAACCAAAAGTACCTGCCAACGCAACATAGCCCCTCGTCTCAAACGGTGTATTCCTTCCTACCGTATGATTCGGGCAATCGGAAACATGCGCCCCCATTGTTGACAACGGGTAAATCATTGCCGTACCCTCTTGAATGGAAAGCCGTTCCACTGCATCCGTATCATCCGAACACCAAATCTGGGGACTGTAATATAACATACCCGGGTCAAATCTGGCACCACCGCCGGAACAGTTTTCCAGAAGCAGATGGGGAAACTCCGAAAGCATTCTTTCCTGCAGTTCATAAACGCCCAGTACATAACGGTGGAACAGTTCTCCCTGTCTGTCTGCCGGAAGAAATGCACTTCCGATATCGCTAAGCGGACGATTCATATCCCATTTCACATATTCAATATTAGCACTTCTTAATATCTTGGCAATACTTTCATATGTATGCTCTCTGACTTCTTCTCTGCTCAAATCCAATACAAGCTGATTTCTTGCCCTTCCGGGTTCTCTTCCCGGTATAGCTATTGCCCAGTCAGGATGTTCACGATATAGATCGGACTCGGGTGAAATCATCTCCGGTTCAAACCAAATACCAAATTTCATGCCCAGCTTATTTACTTCATCCACCAGATATTTCAAACCACCGTTAATTTTTTCTTCATTCACATTCCAATCGCCAAGGCTTGTGTTATCATCATTTCTTTTTCCAAACCAGCCATCATCCATAACCAGCATTTCAATACCAAGACCTGATGCCTGCTTTGCAATCTGCAATAGCTTTTCCGTATTAAAATCAAAATAGGTGGCTTCCCAGTTATTAATCAGAATCGGACGTTTTTTGTCTTTGTATTCACTTCTGATTAAATGATTTCTATATAATGTATGCAATGACGTTGTCATACCATCCAAACCATCTGCGGAATATACAAGTACCACCTCCGGTGCCTGAAATTCTGTCTGAGGTTCCAGTTTCCAACAGAAGTCCTTCGGATTGATTCCCATCACTGCACGAACGCAGTCAAACTGATTCAGCTCTGCCTGTGCAAAGAAATTACCGGAATATACAAAGTGCATGCCATACACATCACCCTGTTCCTGATTGGCATTTCCCGCTTTTAATGCAATAAACGGATGATCCTGATGACCGGATTCTCCGCGTAACGACGCTACCCCCTGCTGTCCGCATCCGACTTTCCGATACTGCACCTTTCGTTCTCTCGCCCAAGAGCCATGCAGAGTCATCAGTTCAAACTCCTGATTGTCCATATCCAGGCATGCCGACAAAACTTTCGTCAAATAAACAGCTTCTGTTCCCTCATTCATTACCTTTACGCTTCTCGTAACAACATCCGTATCTTCAAATACGCTATAATACAAAATCACTTTTAGTTTCAATACATCATCTCTGCATTCCAGTTCCAATGTACTGCATTCCTCTTCGCTTCCAAAAGTTGCCGGAAGTCCGGCAAGCTTCGGTTTCCCGGCATAAATTTTATGACCGGTATAATGCAGGGCTACTGCACTATGTCCCTTCTGCGTTTTTACCTGAATACAGCTTTCCCGGTAATCTCCCAATCCGTGTGTGGGATATTCAAAAGGAAAGGTATCCAGAAAAGAAAGTCTGTCCCTTGAATTTTTGGACGGTACAAAAGGCGCCTCGCCGGTACGCATCAGATAACCCATTTTATAATCCCGACATTTCTTTCCGTAATAGACATGTCCTACAAATCCTTCCTCGTCCACAAGCCCAATTATGTAGCTGCTCTTTGGTGTGTCCAGTTTAAAAATCTGTTCTTTCTCAAAATATTTTATTCCCATAAGTTCTGTCCCTTCTTTATATTAATATTGTAGAACATATTTCATTCTTGTGCTACTTTTTTCTTTATAATAAGAAAATACCAATTTATTATAAAAAAAGCAATCATTATTTCTTGTTTTTAATTATTTTTAGTATACTAAATTAACTTAAAGAAAGGCAAAACCCCGGAGTGGTGGAAGCACTCCGGGGCTCATTCACAGTCTTAGGGGGAACTGTGAGCGCATGCACCACACAGTTAGGGCTATGCGGCACACGCTTTGTATACTAAACTAAGGGATTAGATAAACGCGTTTTTATTTTTATCTGTCATCATGCAATCTGAAGTTTGCATAGGCATTCATGCCGTGTTCATGAACATCCAAACCATCAATTTCTTCTGCTTCTGAAACATGAAGTCCGATTGTCTTATTTAATACCGTAAACAAGATGAATGCACAGATAGCAACATATGCTATAACAGCAACTACACCAAGTACTTCAATTCCCACAAACTCAAGTCTTGTTTTTCCCATTTCCTCAAGAATAGAGGATTTGCAGAAAATACCTGTACAAATGGTACCGATTGCACCGCAGGCACCATGAACGGCAACCGCACCAACCGGATCATCTACTTTTACAACTTTATCAAGGAACTCTACTACAAATACTACAACACCCCCTGCAATCACACCAATAACCATTGCGGAGTAGTTGGAAACGTAATCGCACCCTGCTGTAATAGCCACCAAGCCGGCAAGTGTTCCATTCAAAGTCATGGAAACATCAGGTTTACCATAGCGAACCCACGTAATAGCAAGCACCGTTATAGTTGCCATAACAGCTGAAAGGTTTGTAGTCATTGCGATATCGCCAAGACTTGTAGTTGCTCCTGTGGTAGAACCGCAGTTGAATCCGAACCAGCAAAACCAAAGAATAAATACACCCAACGCACCCATTACAATATTGTGACCCGGAATTGCCTTGGCTTTTCCGTTTTCATCAAATTTTCCAATACGGGGTCCCTCAATTGCCGCACCAATAAAAGCACAAACACCGCCAACCATATGTACTGCTGTAGAACCGGCAAAATCATGAAATCCCATGGAGGACAACCAACCGTCACTCCAAATCCAGTGTCCGGTAACCGGATAAATAAAAATGGAAATACATGCACTGTAAATCAAATAAGTAGAAAATTTAGTTCTTTCAGCCATAGCACCGGAAACAATGGTTGCACTGGTCGCGCAGAAAACAGTATGAAAAATCATAAATACACCAATCGGCAGACCATTCATCATTCCGTTTTCATCTGCCAGTCCCACAGTATTGAAAAATCCTGTTGTACCGACAAAACCACCCGCATCTTTACCAAACATCAGCGCAAATCCGATTAAGAAGAAGAAAATACTTCCTAATACAAAGTCCATTAAGTTTTTCATAATAATGTTTCCGGCATTTTTAGCTCTTGTAAAACCGGATTCTACAATTGCAAAACCTGCCTGCATAAAAAATACGAGAAATGCTGCAATACATGTCCACATGACATTCAGCAGTAACTCTGTAGCTTCTTCTAACGCCATTCCGTTAGCTAATAAGTCTGACAAATACATATCTTTTTCCTCCTCAAAACACTGTGCTTTCGCATCAGCTTATTCAAAATAAAAAAGATAATATTCGAGCCTCCTCTGCTCTCCTATTATCTCCTTTGATAATCCGTTGTCGTGGGATTCCCACCGACCAATATGATAAATTTTTTCATGTCTATTCTTACAGAGCCTGCTCGCCTCTTTCGCCTGTACGAATTCTGACAGCATCCTCAACCTCGTATACGAAAATCTTACCATCACCATAATTACCGGTGTTGATTTCGGATACAATACGATTAATCAAATCATCCGCTTTTTCCTGCGGTACAACCGTTTCTACTTTAATCTTCGGTAATAAATTTACTCTGTACTCAGCACCACGGTATTTCTTAATAATACCCTTCTGATTACCATAACCCATGATGTTTACAACATTCAGTCCGTTTACTTCACTTTCATCAAGAATTGCCTTCAAATCCTCAAGCTTTTCCGGTTTGATAATAATTTCCAGCTTCTTCATAGTTTTTCCCTCCTAATTTTTTCTGATGCATTCCACTCTGCTAACCGACTTTTTATTCCGCCCATCCCTTAAGGTATTAAGCCGACAGCACATCAGAATACTAAAAAAGACGCTTCTACACCTGTAGAAACGCCTTTGTTTGAATCTTATTATACACGTATTCTTTCTATTGTCAAACACTTTTTTATATTTTTTTCATATTTTTTTCAAATTTTATCCATATTCTTTTGTTTTATTCCTAAAAGTTTCTACCTTATTCATGCGCACAAACGTCGTATCTATGCGTTATCCGGAATCTTTTTCATCCATTTTTCATAACAGTTATTCCGCAAAAATTTGTTTCCTTCTTTCTGAAAACCCAGCTTATGACACAACCTGTTAGATGCCACATTTTCCTCTTTTACATATGCTGCCACTTGTTCTATCTCCAATTCTTCTTTTGCATACTGTAAAATGGCACTACAAACCTCATATGCATAACCTTGTCTTTGAAAAGGTACTGCAATGACATAGCCAAGCTCTGTCTCTCCCGTCTCTTCGCGCCAGCTAATACCTGCACGCCCGATAATCTTCCCACTCTTTTTTTCCACAATTGTCCATAGACCGTATTCAAAAAATTCATACACATTCTTAATGTAGTTTTTAACATATTCCGTTTCCTGCTCCTCCTCCGAAAATAAACCTTCCATATATGCTGTTATGGATGGCTCTTTATAAATTTCATAGAAAGAAGGCACGTCTGCCGTTGTCATTTCCCTGACAACACACCGCTTCGTTTGTAATATCTCCCACGGAAGACCTGCATATCGTCTGCACACCCTTTCCATGAACCGTCCGTCGATATTGGCAAGGCTCTCGACCGCATACCGCACCCCGGTAAATTCTTTGTCTTTATTTTCTTCTGTAAGACAGGCAATGCAGGAACATCCGCCTAAAACCGCCAGACCACAAATGTCCGGATTGTCACTCAAAAACAAAATCCCTCTCTTTTCCTGTTTTTCTCTCTCGTTCGCTGCTACTGTATCCAGTTCAATCAGAATCTCCTCTAATTTCCCATCCCCGCTCTCACCTTCTGTTTCATTCCTATCCTTCTTTCTCCGTTTTTCTGCCTTCTCTCCCAAACTTTCCTTTTCGCTGCACACCGATTCGGCCGCCTCATGCGCTTTCTCTGCAATATACCATATGACTTCTATCTTCTCTTTAAAAAGCAGGCTTATAAAAACGGTCAATTCTTCCTCCGCCGGCTGTTTTTCCAAAATCAAAACTACTTTTTTTAATATCTTTTCTTTTATACTCTGCATTGCACTTTTCCCTTTACGAATGTCCTCTAATCCGATAAAATAATAATCATATTGTAAACTATATAAACGCAGAAAGGAATACGATTATGGCACAAAATCCTATTGTTACAATTACAATGGAAAACGGAGATGTGATTAAGGCGGAATTATATCCTGAAATTGCTCCTGTTTCCGTAAATAACTTTATCAGCTTAATCAACAAAAAATTTTATGACGGACTGATTTTTCACAGAGTGATTAACGGTTTTATGATTCAGGGAGGCTGTCCCGACGGAAACGGCATGGGTGGTCCTGGTTATTCCATTAAGGGTGAGTTTTCCTCTAATGGCTTTGAAAATAACCTGAAGCATACCGAAGGCGTTCTCTCTATGGCACGTAGCATGCACCCGGATTCCGCAGGCTCCCAGTTCTTTATTATGCACAAAAATGCGCCTCATTTAGATGGTTCCTATGCCGCTTTCGGAAAAGTAACAGAAGGCATGGATGTAGTAAATAAAATTGCCGAAACACGAACCGATTACTCCGATCGTCCACTGGAACCGCAGATTATGAAAACAGTTACCGTCGAGACCTTTGGGGAGGTTTATCCTGAACCGGAAACAATGTAAGACGTCTTCACGTTCATATTTTGTTTACATTTCATTCAGAGAAACTTAATTTGAAAAACATTGCTTATTCATTTCTCCCTTATATACTACTAATATAAGATAAATGAATAAGCCAATTACAAGTAATTTGATTTTTTAAATAACTTTTTCATAATAATTGCCAAGTAAAGCAACCCTTTACTTGGCATCCTCCCTTTTTAGGGGTTTTTTCGCATAACCTCTCATCGTAATAAAACTGTAATCAAAAAAGTCCGAACCGTTCCACACCGGAAACAGTTCAGACTTCTTTTTATGTTCTCATTTAAATATCATTAAGCTTTGCCGATAGAACCGAATAATTCCATTTTTTCTTTTACAGTTGCTTTAATAGCTTCTGCACCCGGAGCAAGAAGTTTACGAGGATCAAAACCTTTTCCTTCCAAGTCTTTTCCTGCTTCTACATATTTACGTGTAGCTTCAGCAAATGCTAACTGGCACTCTGTATTAACATTGATTTTAGCAACACCAAGAGAAATTGCTTTTTTAATCATATCAGCCGGAATACCTGTACCACCGTGAAGAACTAACGGAAGTTCTCCTGTAAGCTGCTGTACAGCATCCAAAGTTTCAAAGCTTAATCCTTTCCAGTTTTCAGGATATTTACCATGAATATTGCCAATACCTGCTGCAAGAAAATCTACGCCAAGGTCAGCAATTGCTTTACATTCCTTCGGGTCTGCACATTCGCCTGCACCTACAACACCATCTTCTTCACCACCGATAGAACCTACTTCTGCCTCGATGGAACATCCCTTTGCATGTGCTGCTGCAACTAATTCTTTTGTTTTCTCAACGTTCTCTTCAATCGGGAAATGAGAACCGTCAAACATAATGGATGAGAAACCTGCTTCCAGACATTTGAAGCAATGATCATAGCTGCCGTGGTCTAAGTGAAGAGCTACCGGAACTGTGATATTCTGGTCTTTGATTAATCCGTTTACCATTCCAACTACTACATCATATCCGCCCATGTATTTACCGGCACCTTCAGATACACCGAGAATAACCGGAGAATTATTTTCCTGTGCTGTTGTCAAAATTGCTTTTGTCCATTCAAGGTTATTAATATTGAACTGTCCAACTGCATAATGACCAGCTTTTGCTTTTTTTAACATTTCTGTTGCTGAAACTAACATTTTCGTACCTCCATAAAAGTTATCGTATTATATCGTTATCATTATACCCCATTATATTTAAAAAAGAAATAAATTTCGGTAAATTTTTAACAAATTTTTCTGTTACATACCGACCATAGTCTAAACTCTTCATTTAATCTTGAGGTACAATAATATCCATTGCCTTTTCGCAGTTTTTGATATGCACCCGTCTTTGATTTCCGCCAAATTCACCATCCAGAGTCCACGCAACCTCCTCCTCCGACTCAAAGGAAATATCCGCCGTTTTAAAGCAGTGCATATAATCTGTATTAATATCACGATTAAGCAATGCCGCCACAACCATACTTAATTCAATAGGATTCTTCGGCATCCGGATTAATGTAACTTCAAATACCCCGTCATCCAGACTGACATTTTTTCCTGTAATTCTCTTAAATCCTCCCACCGAATCAGAATTGGTTACCATTCCAAAAATGAAATCATCTTCTATTGTTTCTCCATCGTGAGTTATTTTGAAATGGAAGGATTTAATCGCAGAAATACTTTTTACTCCCTCTAACAGATATGCCATATGTCCCAGTACGTTTTTCGTTTCCTGCTTTGTCTCGTAAGAAACATCCGTAAACAATCCAAATGCTGCTATATAAACAAAATTATCTTCGTTAAATGCTCCCACATCACAGCAAAAGGTTGTTCCGCTTATTACCGTTTCTGCGGCTTTTTTCATATTTTTGGGAAGGCATAAACTATTGGCGAAATCATTGGTACTGCCTGCGGGTACATATCCAATAGGAATCCTTTTCCCGCTCTTCAGCATTCCCGTCACTACTTCATCAAGTGTGCCGTCTCCGCCGCTGCAAACCACTAAATCATAAATATCTTCCCGCTCCTGCATCATCAGAACAGCTTCCCCGGCTGCCTGTGTAGGAGACGCCATCACTTCATAACCGCCCCTGACAAAAATGTTGATAATATCCAAAAGATGATTACGAATCTGTGCTTTACCGGCTTTAGGATTGTATATAAAAAGCATTTTTCTTTTATTCACACGAATCCTTCCTCTCTTACACTTTTTTTACATTCACTATACATTTTTTCACATAGAAAATCAATCATTGTCACAGGATTTAATGATTCTTTAATAAATAAAAAAGCCACCTTCCATAAGGAATAGTGGCCCTGTTTTCATATGTTCATTCACCTGTTTATTCTGCTTTTAAGAACTTTTCAATGCCTTCCATTGCATTGTCCTCATCTTTTCCATCCGTTGTCACTTTTACCTTTTCCCCATTATCAAGTCCAAGGCTCATCATTCCCATAATACTCTTTGCATTAACCCGTTTGCTTCCCGACTCAATATAAATGTTACTTTCAAATTGACTCGCCACCTGGACAAGTAATGCTACCGGTCTTGCATCCAGACCTGCTTCTAAACCGATTTCAATTTCTCTTTCTTTCATAAATGCTCCTCCTTCTACGTCCTAATTTTATCTGCAAGCTCGCTTAATTTTCTTAGTCTATGGTTTACACCGGATTTTCCTACCGGTGGATTCAAATATTGTCCAAGTTCTTTCAGTGTAGCATCAGGATAAGCTAATCGTATTTCTGCCATTTCCCTTAAGCTGTCCTGCAAGTTATGAAATCCATAACTATCACGCACAAGTAAAATATCCTCTATCTGCTTCGATGAAGCATTTACCGTCTTCGTAATATTCGCTGCTTCACAATTAACACGTCTGTTAATGGAATTACGCATCTCTTTCACAATACGGAAATTTTCAAATTCCATAAGAGAAACGTGAGCCTCCATAATATTGAGCAGGTCGGCAATTCCACTGCCTTCCTTCAAATAAACCACATAATATTTTTTTCTCAGAACAATCTTTGCTTCTACCTGAAACCCCTGTATGAGGTCGCGTAGCTGCATTGCCTGCATTTCATTAGTACATACTAATTCTAAATGATAACTTTTTTCCGGATCGCTCATGGAACCGGCTGATAAGAATGCTCCTCTTAAAAATGCACGCTGACAGCAGGAGTTTTTAATCAACATCGCGTTAACAGGCTGTGTAAAATCTGCTGCTTCCCCCTCCGCATTTACCAGTTTAACAGTCTGTAATATTTTATATACCGGTGCTTCTTCATCCAATACAAAAGAATATGTATGGCTCCTGCTTTTGTTTTCCCAAGTCTTCTGAGAAACATCACACTCTATATTAAATGTTTTTTTCAGTAATGTAAAGTACTTTCTTATAACTGATTGATTTTCCGAATGAAAAATGAGTCTTTTTTTCCCTGCCGTCTCCTGAAGTTCTCCGGAAAAATGCAGCATCGCTGCCAGTTCTGCAATCTGGCAATGTCTGGATGCACTGATATGTTTTGTCAACTCTTCTTTTACTTCTCCGGAAAAAGACATCACATTCACTCCCTATCTTCCCTTTTCCACATCTCTGTGGGAAATTTTAAGTCCATAGTTTCCTTTGTCTTTCATCTGCTTGTACAATTCATTTGCAAGTGTTACACTTCTGTGTTTTCCGCCGGTACAGCCGATTCCTATTACAAGCTGATACTTCCCTTCCTTAATATAATTTGGTATAAGAAAATTTATCATGTCAACAAGCTTGTCAAGAAACACATGAGACTCATCGAAGCTCATCACATAGTCCTGTACTTCTTTATCATTACCTGTTTTCTGCTTTAATTCATCTATATAAAACGGATTCGGCAGAAAACGTACATCAAAAACCAAATCGGCGTCGGCGAGAATACCGTTTTTAAATCCAAAAGAAACAATGTTTACCATAAGACTATTATATTCTTCTCCACGAACAAAAATGCGGTCAAGCTCTTCCTTCAGTTCTCTGGTCAAAAGATTGGATGTATCAATCACATAATCCGCTTTCTTTTTAAGGCCTTCCAAAATTGCCTTTTCTTTTTGAATGCCTTCTGCTACTCTTCCGTCCTGCTCAAGAGGATGCAATCTTCTGCTTTCTTTATAGCGTTTCAAAAGCACCTGCTCATTCGCATCCATAAACAGAATTTCAAAGGAATGTCCCTTTTCCCTAAGAATATCCAGTGTTTTCTCCACACCGCCTCTTGTCTTATCAGAACGCACATCCAAACCAAGCGCTACCTTTGCTTCTTCTTTGTCCGGTGATGCAAAAACTTCCATGAATTTCTCTACCAGAGGCTCCGGCAGATTATCTACGCAATAAAAACCGATGTCCTCCAACATTTTCAAGGCTGTTCTTTTACCGCCGCCGCTCATTCCCGTCACTACTACAAATCTCATTTGTCTCTCCATTCTGCCCATGTCAGAACTTTCCGATACGTATTACCTCCGGTTCCAACATTACACCAAACTGCTCTTTTACTTTTTCCTGCACTTCATCAATTAATTCCGAAATATCTAATGCTGTTGCATTTCCTGTATTAATAATAAAGCCGCAATGTTTTTCCGAAACCTTTGCTCCTCCGATAGAATAACCCCGAAGCCCCGCATCCATAATCAGCTTTCCTGCAAAATATCCTTCCGGACGTTTAAAAGTACTCCCGGCACTTGCGTATTCCAACGGCTGCTTTTCCCTTCTCCGGCATGCAAACTCCTCCATTTTCTGTCTGATTTCCTCACGATTTCCTTCTCTTAACGTAAGAATCGCAGAAAGCACAATAAAGGGGCGGTTCTTAATGACACTGCTGCGATATCCGAATTCCATTGTATCATTATCCAGTGTAAGGATATTTCCTTCCGCATCCATGACGGTAACTTCCTTCACAATCTGTTTCATTTCTCCGTCATAGGCTCCCGCATTCATCACAACGGCACCCCCAAGAGTACCGGGAATGCCGGAAGCAAATTCCATCCCCATCAGACCTTCCTCCAACGCTGTCTTTGCGGCTTTTGCAAGGGAAACACCGGCTCCGCAAATCAGTTTCAGTCCATCGGTACGCAATCTTTCAAATTCTCCTTCCAGCTTCAAAACGACACCTTTATAACCGCTGTCACTAACCAGTAAGTTACTGCCGTTTCCCAAAAGAAAAAATTCATGTTCTGTCTGCCGTAAAAATGAAATTAATTTGGAAAGTTCTTCACTGTTTGAAACTTTAACGAAGCAGGCAGCCTCTCCGCCTACGCGGAAAGTTGTATGCCTGCTCATCGGTTCATTCAGCACAATGCTTTCTTTTGGAACAATTCTTCCTAAGTTTTCAATAAAAGTTGAACTTAACATATGCACCTGCGTTTTCCTTTATTTTTACCTTTTAAAAGGTTATTAATCAAGAACCATTTTTGCCGCTCCATAAATACCGGCATCATTTCCAAGAGTTGCAAGTTTAAAATCCACTCCCCTGCTTGCATGGAATACATACTTTTCATAATATGGCTTTATATACTCAAAAAGAACCTCTCCGGCCTTGGAAACACCGCCTCCGATAACAAAAGCCTCCGGATTTACCACACCTGCAACTGCGGCAAGTCCTTTTCCAAGATAGAAGCCAAATTGTTCTGCCACTTCTACAGCAACCTTATCGCCTGCCTTTACCGCATCAAATACCGCTTTTGCCGAAAGTTCTCCGCTTCTTAAAACTGTTTCGTCCTGACAAGCTGCAAGCTTTCTTTTTGCAAGGCGCACCACTCCCGTTGCGGAAGCATACTGCTCCAAGCAGCCATTATTTTTACAGTTACAGCTTTCCTGCTCATCATCCTCCACATGAATGTGTCCGATTTCTCCGCCTGCACCTGTTGCACCGCTTAAAATCTCACCGTTTACAATGATACCGCCCCCAACGCCGGTTCCGAGTGTTACGGCTACCATATTTTTATAGCCCTGTCCGCCACCTTTCCACATTTCTCCGAGTGCTGCCACATTAGCATCATTTCCGGCCTTTACATCCATTCCGCCTAAAAGTTCGGATAAAGTCCTGCTGATATTAAAGATACCCCAGCCTAAATTAACAGCTACATGTACGATTCCTTCCGCATCAACCGGTCCCGGCACTCCGATACCTACACCTGCAACCGTATTTTTATCTATGCCCTTTTCTGTCATCTTTTTCTGAATGCTCTCTGCTACATCAGGCAAAATAGCTTCTCCTCCGTTTGCGGTTCTTGTAGGTATTTCCCATTTGTCCAGAAGCTCTCCTGTCACTTCAAAAAGTCCCATTTTTACTGTTGTTCCACCTACATCTACGCCAAATACAAACTGTCCCATTCTCTATTTTCTCCTTTTCATGTACTTATCTGCCATTCTTCATCAATCGAATATACTCATCCGTTAATCTTCATCATCGTCTCTTTTACGAGCCAGAGAATTCTGCACACGAGCATACAGTTCCTGTGCCGCATTGTAACCCATTTTCTTCTGTCTGTGATTAACCGCTGCGGATTCACAAATAATTGCCAGATTTCGTCCCGGACGAATCGGAATACTGTGACAAACCACCTTATTACCAAGATATTCTGTATATTCCTCTTCCAGACCAAGTCTGTCATATTCTTTATCCTTATCCCAGTCTTCCAGCTTAATAACCAAATCAATTCCCTGCGTATCCTTAACGCTGGAAACACCGTACAATGCCTTTACATCCACGATGCCAATACCACGCAATTCGATAAAGTGCTTGGTAATATCCGGTGCGGTTCCGATTAATGTATCATCGCTGACTTTACGGATTTCTACAACATCATCCGTCACCAGACGGTGACCTCTCTTGATTAATTCCAACGCTGCTTCGGATTTACCGATTCCGCTTTCACCGGTAATCAGCACACCTTCGCCGTAAACATCAACCAGTACACCATGTACGGAAATACATGGCGCCAGCTTTACATTGAGCCAACGGATAATTTCCGCCATAAAATCAGAAGTAGACATCTTCGTAGACAAAATCGGAACACCGTGTTCGCAGGCTTTTTTCAGGAAAAGTTCATCCGGCTTTAAGTCACGGCAATACACAATCGCAGGAATGTCAAAAGAAAGCAATTTCGTATAAACCTCTTCCTTCTGCTCTGCAGTCATTCCTTCCATATAAGTATATTCCACGAATCCGATAATCTGCAAACGTGTTGCATCAAAGTGTGCAAAAAATCCTGCCATCTGCAATGCAGGCCGGTTGATATCCGGCTGGGTAATCCGAATATTCGTAATATCAATATCCGGTGTCAGATTTTCCAGTTTCATTTTTTCAATGACTTTGTTTAATTTTACACTTGCCATAACCCGCTCCTCTTTTCTTTATCTTTATATCATCTTTATATCAACAGACGAGATACCTCTCTTTATCTGTCTTATCCATCAATTTCAATCTATATTCCTCTTCAACTATTTTAATATTTTAACATACCGACCATGCAATATCAACAAGAGAGATAAAGCAGAATGTGTTGAACATTCTGCTTACGAATGAAAAAATGTATATATTTTTTCTGCTGTATTCTGTGGAACTCCGGTCTTTTCCATCAATTCCTCCACAGAAGCATTCTTTATGTCATCAATGGATTTAAATGCTTTCATCAATGCCTTACGTCTTGCCGGACCCACTCCCGGTATGTCATCCAGCACGGATTTAACCTGTGTTTTACTTCTTAAAGAGCGGTGATATTCAATCGCAAAACGGTGTGCTTCATCCTGAATACGGGTAATCAGCTTAAATCCCTCACTATGACGGTCAATGGGGATTTCCACATTATTATAATATAGTCCGCGGGTTCTGTGATTGTCATCCTTCACCATGCCGCATACCGGAATATGAATATGCAATTCATCCAGCACTTCGAGGGCAATGTTTACCTGTCCCCTTCCACCATCCATCAAAAGCAAATCCGGGAATTTTGTAAAGCTTCCGAATTCTCTTTCCAGTTCCTTTTCATCCAGCTCACGCTGTTCCTCCATTCCATGTACGAACCGCCTTGTCAGCACTTCCTTCATACATGCATAGTCATCGGGGCCGGAAACGGTTTTAATTTTGAATTTCCGGTAATCACTGCGTTTGGGCTTGCCCTGTTCATAAACTACCATAGAGCCTACATTTGCAAAACCACTGATATTGGAAATATCGAATGCTTCCATGCGGTTAATGCGCTCCATTCCCAAAAGGGCTGCTATCTCCTTTGCCGCACCTATGGTTCTGCCTTCCTCACGTTTAATTTTTTCCCGATCCTGACTTAAGACAAGACGAGCGTTCTGGGCTGCAAGCTCTACCAGCTTTTCTTTCGTTCCCTTCTTCGGAACACGGATATATACCTTGCTTCCGCGCTTGCCGGACAGCCATTTTTCAAGAATTTCAACGTCTTCAATTTCTTCCTGTAGCATCAGTTCCTTAGGAATAAAGGGTGTGCCCGCATAAAACTGTTTCACAAAGTCCAGTAAAATCTGTGCCGATGGTGTACCTGACACATGTGTCATGTGAAAATGTTCCCTACCGATAAGTTTCCCGCCACGTACAAAAAACACCTGCACAATAGCGTCACTTTCATCCTTTGCGAGCGCGATAACATCTTTATCCTCCATATCGCTGTCTGTAATTTTCTGTTTTTGGGAAACCTGTTTGACGCTGTTAAACAAATCCCGATAACGGGCAGCTTCTTCAAATTCCATATTTTCCGAAGCCTCCAGCATCTTTTTTTCTAAGTCTTTTAAAATTACATCATATTTTCCGTTTAAAAATTCCAGTGCCCTCGCTACCTGTTCCCCATACTGTTCTTTTGTTACATATCCCTGACAGGGTGCAAGACACTGCTTAATATGATAATTCAGACATGGTCTGTCATTTCCGATATCCTTTGGCAGATTTCGATTACAGGTTCTCAGCTGATACAGCTTATTTATCAGCTCTATTGTATCCTTCACAGCTCCGGCACTTGTAAAAGGTCCAAAATATCTGGATTTATCCTTTTTCATCTGTCGCGAAAAAAGCACTCGTGGATAATCTTCTCCTACTGTCACTTTAATATAAGGATAGGTTTTATCATCCTTAAGCATCGTGTTATATTTGGGGCTGTGCTCCTTAATCAGATTGTTTTCCAGCACAAGTGCCTCTAATTCTGAATCTGTTACGATATATTCA
The DNA here is from genome assembly GCA_964449325.1 of uncultured Lachnospiraceae bacterium. GTDB lineage: Bacteria > Bacillota > Clostridia > Lachnospirales > Lachnospiraceae > RGIG3002. The sequence goes on from CAYUYJ010000001.1 coordinate 311,323, forward strand.
AAACGGGCAATCAAGGTTACCATCTTATCAATCTGCGGACCTCGGCCGATATTTTTACGAAAATAGGAGCGTACACGATTATGCAGATTAATGGCCTTTCCCACATAAATAATCGTATCACTTTCATCCCGCATAATATAGACCCCGGGATTCTTCGGAAGTTTTTTTAATTCTTCTTCAAAGTTAAACATCGTCTTTACCAACCGGATGTTCCAGACCGGACGGTGCCTGCGAAAAACGTCCTAATGGTTCGTCAATCGTATGACTAAAATTTTGTCCGACTGTTTCCTTGCATTCCGCTGTGTTGCACTGATTTGAGAATAAATCCTGCGACTTCTGCTCAGTCTCGTTATTTTCAACAGATTTTTCTCCGGAAAGACTGATATCATCTTCTTTTTTCTCTTCTTCCGGTTCAGGAATACCTTTTTCCTGACGGAAAATCTGCATAAATTCTTTTCCTGTGATGGTTTCCTTTTCAATCAAAAATGCTGCAAGCTTATCCATCAGGCTTCGGTTTTCTAAAAGCAGCTGTTTTGCTTTCTCATAGCTTTCCTTCAGAATTGCCATAACCTCTGTATCTACATCCGCTGCAGTAACATCACTGCAATTCATAACGGTTCTGCCGTCCAAATATTTGCTTTCTACCGATTCCAGTCCTATTAATCCGAACTTCTTGCTCATACCATACTGGGTTACCATGGCACGGGCAATTCCCGTTGCCTTTTCGATATCGTTGGAAGCCCCTGTCGTTACCGTGTCAAATACAATTTCTTCTGCGGCACGTCCTGCTACAAGGCTTACAAGCATATCCCGAAGTTCTGCTTCGGTGTTCAGATATTTTTCTTCCTCCGGTACGTTCATAACATAGCCGAGTGCCCCCATGGTACGCGGCACAATTGTAATTTTCTGTACCGGTTCAGAATTTTTCTGTAAAGCACTGGTAAGGGCATGACCAATCTCATGATAAGATACGATTTTCCGCTCCTCTTTACTCATAATGCGGTCTTTCTTTTCTTTTCCTACAAGTACCTGTTCTACCGCTTCAAACAAATCCTTCTGGCAGACATACTCCCTGCCCATTTTTACCGCATTAATAGCAGCTTCATTAATCATATTTGCCAAATCAGAGCCTACTGCACCGCTTGTGGCAAGAGCAATGGCATCCAAATCCACACTGTCATCCATCAGTACATCCTTGGCATGTACCTTTAATATTTCTACTCTTCCTTTTAAATCCGGCTTATCTACGATAATTCTTCTGTCGAAACGTCCCGGACGAAGCAATGCCTTGTCCAGAATTTCCGGTCTGTTTGTAGCGCCTAAAATCAAAATACCTTTGGAAGTATCAAAACCATCCATCTCCGAAAGAAGCTGATTCAGTGTCTGCTCCCTTTCTTCATTTCCGCCGCCGTACTTGGAATCACGGCTTCGTCCGATGGCATCAATTTCATCAATAAAAATAATACACGGTGCATTTTTGTTGGCTTCTTTGAACAAATCCCTAACACGGGAAGCACCTACACCTACATATAATTCAATAAAATCAGAACCCGTCAATGAGAAAAAGGGCACACCTGCTTCTCCTGCAACTGCTTTTGCAAGAAGCGTTTTACCGGTTCCGGGAGGTCCAACGAGAAGCGCACCTTTCGGAAGTTTTGCACCGATTTTGCTATATCTTCCGGGATTGTGCAAAAAGTCCACAACCTCCTGTAATGATTCCTTGGCTTCATCTTCGCCGGCTACATCCTTGAAGGTAATGCCGGTTTCCTTCTGCACGTATACTTTTGCAGTAGATTTTCCTACCCCCATAGGTCCACCACCGCCTGAAACCTTCCTCATCAGAAAGCTTAATAAAATCCACACAAACACAAGCGGCAGTACATAGGTCAAAATAATGGAAAGCAGCATACCGGAATTATCCTGCACTTCTCCGCTTACTTCTACCCCCTTATCCAAAAGCCGCTTTGTGAGTGTCTCATCCTCTTCTACTTTTCCCGTAAAATAAGTAACCGACGGAGTACCATAAAGGGAATTTCCTTTTTCTTGCATCGGATAAATATTAATCTGATCAGGCGTAATCTGCACGCTCTTTACTTTGCCGTCTTCCACCATTTGTATAAATGCATTATAAGATATTTCCTTCTCTGTCCCGCCGGTCATCAGTTTCATGAAATAACTCATCAGTAACAGGGTAATCAGGGAAGCTATCAAAAAAAGTAATACATTTTGTCTTTTGGGACCCTGTCCGTTATTATTGCCCTGCCCGCCGTTTCCGTTCGGACCACCGTTCCCTCCGCCGTTATTATAGCCGTTTCCATTATTATAACCATTTCCGTTGTTATAATCATTTACATTATGATTGTCCATTTAGTTCTCCATTCTTTTGCCTATCTATAAATAAAATAAGGTTCTTCTCACATTTTCTTCTATTATAAAGACAGGTTCTCCATTAATCAATAACGTATTTGTGAAAATCCGGACATAACTCTAAAAGATTTCTAAACTTTTATAACCGATTAATTATGATTCATTCCTTTCATAACCGGCTCACTGGTTAAATCCACTCCAAGCTTTTTAAAGGTTTTTATATCTACATCCGTCAGCATAACCGAAGTATGCACCTGACAGCCCTTTAATTTAGGAAGCTGCTCCAGTGCTTTCCTTGCATTTTGATTATGCAGTGCAGAGACGGAAAGGGCAATCAATACTTCGTCCGTATGAAGGCGTGGATTTTTTCCTCCCAGATACTTGGTCTTCAGTTCCTGAATCGGTTCAATTGCCTCCGGCGAAATCAAATGCGTATCATGATCCACTTCTCCCAAATATTTCAGGGCATTTAACAACAATGCAGCCGATGCTCCCAGCAAATCCGTAGTCTTGGAGGTAATGATTGTTCCGTCCGAAAGTTCAATGGCAGCCGTCGGTACGCCCAGTTCTTCGGCACGTTTTTTCGCTGCAACAGTAACCTTTCTGTCATCCGTAGTAATCTTAGCCTGACCCAGTAAAAGTTCTATTTTGTAAACATCATTTTCTTTAGCCTTGCCCTTAATTACATCATTCATTGCCGTATAGTACCGACGAATAATTTCCATATAAGAAGCTTCTTTACAAGCCTCATCATCCACGATACAGTTTCCTGCCATGTTTACTCCCATATCAGTAGGTGATTTATACGGATTTTCTCCGTAAATTCTTTCAAAAATAGCATTCAGTACAGGGAAAATCTCAATATCACGATTATAATTTACCGTAGTTTCCCCATAAGCTTCCAAGTGAAACGGGTCAATCATATTCACATCATTCAAATCTGCCGTTGCAGCTTCATAAGCAAGATTAATCGGATGCTTTAACGGAATATTCCAGATAGGGAAGGTTTCATATTTGGCATAGCCGGCTTTAATGCCCCTCTTATTATCATGGTATAACTGTGAAAGACAGGTCGCCATTTTTCCGCTTCCCGGTCCCGGTGCAGTTACAACCACTAATGGTCTTGTTGTTTCAATATATTCATTCTTTCCGAACCCTTCATCGCTGACAATCAACGGAATATTGGAAGGGTAACCGTCAATGGCATAATGCAAGTATACCTTCACATTCTTCTTTTCCAATTTTTCCTTAAATTCCATCGCACGAAGCTGTCCCGCATATCTGGTCAATACCACACTTCCCACATAAAGTCCACGATCCTCAAATTCCTTCATCAGTCTTTGCACGTCTTCATCATAGGTAATTCCCAAATCACCGCGTATTTTGTTTTTTTCAATATCGGCTGCATTGATGACAATAACGATTTCGGCTCTGTCAGAAAGCTTCATCAACATACGCAGCTTGCTGTCAGGCTCAAAGCCGGGTAATACTCTTGATGCGTGATAATCATCAAACAACTTTCCTCCGAACTCCAAATACAATTTATCTCCGAACTTATTAATTCGTTCCTCAATATGTTCTGACTGCATTTTTAAATATTTTTCATTATCAAATCCTATTTTCATATTTTCCCGTTTTTCCTTTAATTATTTTTTTACATACATTTTTTATTGTAGCATAACCCCATGAATTATTCTATAAAAATGTTATTGACATGCAAAAGAGCCGGTGCTAAAATCCAATTATTAAAGCAAAGGTGCTATGAGTTAGGGCTCATAGTATCTTTTTTTATGTGATAGGAAATTGCTCTTATGCAGGGAGAAGCTAAGGAGAATTTGCCTTGCAAATTCTCTTAGAAGTGTCGCTGCAGAGCGACACTTTTTTATTTCAAAGAAAGGCATGGTTTATTATGAGTGTAAAATATGTATTTGTGACAGGCGGTGTTGTATCCGGACTGGGAAAAGGAATTACGGCAGCATCTTTGGGGCGTCTATTAAAAGCAAGAGGTTACAAGGTAACCATGCAGAAATTCGATCCTTATATTAACATCGATCCCGGAACTATGAATCCGATTCAGCACGGCGAGGTTTTTGTTACTGATGACGGAGCGGAAACCGACCTTGATTTGGGTCATTATGAAAGATTTATTGATGAAAGTCTGGACAAAAATTCCAACGTAACTACCGGTAAAATTTACTGGTCTGTCCTGCAAAAAGAACGCCGCGGCGATTACGGCGGGGGAACGGTACAGGTCATTCCCCATATCACCAATGAGATTAAGAGTCGTTTTTATCGCAATTTTACGGATGAGGACACAAGAATTGCCATCATCGAAGTAGGCGGAACCGTGGGAGATATCGAAAGTCAGCCCTTCCTCGAATCTATCCGTCAGTTCCAGCATGAAGTTGGCAGGGAAAATGCGATTATGATTCACGTAACGCTGATTCCTTATCTACGTGCTTCTCAGGAAATGAAAACAAAACCCACTCAGGCAAGTGTTAAGGAATTGCAGGGGATGGGCATTCAGCCGGACATCATTGTATGCCGCAGCGAGTACGAAATTCCTCAAAGTTTAAAAGATAAAATTGCACTGTTCTGTAATGTACCGAGCAATCATGTATTGCAGAACTTAGATGTGGAATACTTATACGAAGCACCGCTTGCCATGGAAAAGGAACAACTTGCACAGGTGGCGTGCGAGTGTCTTCATTTAGATTGTCCCGAGCCGGATTTAACAGACTGGAAAGCCATGGTAGAAGCTTTAAGAACCCCTACAGAGGAAGTAACGATTGCCCTTGTAGGAAAATACATTCAGCTTCACGATGCATATATCAGCGTTGTGGAAGCATTAAAGCATGGCGGCATCTCAAACAGAGCTACCGTAAATATTAAATGGATTGATTCGGAAACCGTTACCGATGAAAATGTGGACGAACTTCTTGGCGATACCAATGGTATCCTTGTACCGGGCGGCTTCGGTGACCGCGGCATTGAAGGAAAAATTAAGGCCATCACCTATGCAAGAACACACAAAGTTCCGTTCCTCGGTCTCTGTCTCGGAATGCAGCTCTCCATCGTAGAATATGCAAGAAACGTAGTAGGTTATAGCGATGCACACAGTATTGAACTGAATCCTTCCACTACCCATCCTGTAATCGCTCTAATGCCGGATCAGAGCGGAGTGGAGGACATCGGTGGTACATTGCGGCTTGGCTCTTATCCTTGTGTTTTGGACAAGACTTCAAAGGCATATGAACTGTATGGGGAAGAAACTATTCATGAACGTCACAGACATCGTTATGAGGTAAACAACGATTACCGTGCGGTACTGATTGAAAAAGGCATGAAACTGTCCGGGTTGTCCCCTGACGGACGTATTGTGGAGATGTGTGAATTACCGGGACATCCGTTCTTTATTGCAACACAGGCACACCCGGAATTGAAATCCAGACCAAACAGACCTCATCCGTTATTCAAAGGCTTTGTGGAAGCTGCTTTAAAAAGTCAATAACCCCGCAGCAAACTGCGGGGTATTGACCCTTGCGGCAGTCGTCAAGGTCATGCAAGCATGACTTTGACTCGTTGCTCGCAGGAATAAATAGCAGGAAAATATCTGAGTTTTTAATTTAGCGGCTCAGACAATAAATCAAAACTGCCTGCTGAATCTCCAACAAATATTTTTTGAAAGAATATCCCACAAAATATTTACTGTCAATCACTTCCGCCGAAACCTCTTCTCCCCGGAAAAAGGGCGGGCACGGATTCAATACGGCACCCGGATTCGCTGTATCCATAATTTCCGTTGTAATTCTATAATTTTGAAAAGCATCCAGTTTTTCCTTGCTTAAAGAATCCGTACATACAATATCTTTTCCCTGTATTGCCTCGTGTAAATTTTCAACATATTTTACACCGTCTATTGCATATTCCGAAGGACAACACTGTGTTAAAGAAAATCCCATCAGCTCAGAGGCTTCCTTCCACGCCCTTCCGATGTTTCCGTCTGCACCGATAAAAAGAAAATTCTCCCCCGTAAAGTTATTACGTATTTTCGAAAGTGCATACATATCCGCCAGCATTTCACATGGATGATTTACATCCGTCATGGCATTAACCACCGGAAAATCCGCATATTTTGCTATTTCCTCTAAAACCTCTATTGATTTATGACGCACAATAAGCGCATCCGTCCACTGGTTCAGATATCCTGTCACATCCTCCAATTTTTCCTTTTTATCCAAAGTAGCCGGCGGGAATAAGATGGTCTGACCTCCCAGCAGGTAAATTCCTTTTTCAAATGTAACCCTTGTCCGGATACTGGACTCCGGGAAAAACATCACAATCGTTTTTCCTTTTAAAAAATCAGTGTATTTTCCATTTTGTAAATCATCGGCAATTCGGAAAATCTCTTCCACGTCCTTTTTTTGATAATCACTTAACCGAATCAAATTTTTCATATACGTTATTTTCTCCTTTTATAAAACTTCTGATAATCGTATTTACTACATCCGGAAATTCCCAGAAATAATTATGTCCTGCATTTTTAATTTCCACAATCCCGGCAGAATGCATCTGTCTTTTCCACAAAACCATGGATTCCTTTATTTCCTTTATATCATGCTGCGCAAACAAAAACAGAATCGGAACATCCTTGTATCTGTCCAAATCCGTCAACCGAAAATTCCTCCATGCATCCTTTTGTGTCTCACATACCAGTTTCCATGAAATGTGGTCTTTCTTATAGCGCTCTTTATTTTGTAACCATAAAAAAATACAACCCGCTTTTCTTGTATAAATCCAAAAAAGCGGTGTCTTTTTTATATTTGTGCTCCCAATGACACACTTCTCAATTCTTTGGGGTATTTTTGCCAAAATTAATTTTGCAGTCAGTCCTCCGTAGGAATGTGCAATCAACACTACCTTTTCCTTTGGTGAAATAGCATCTACTAATTCTATAACTTCATCCGCCGCCCTTCTACAACTAAATATACCCTTTTTGTCACTGTTTCCATGCTTCGGTAAATCTACAAAAATACAATGAAATTCTTCAAATAACCCAAACTGTTTCATATATGATTCAGACGTCGTAAATCCACCATGTATAAAGACAAGCAGTTTTCCTTCTTTATTTCCGAATTCTCTGTAAAATAACATCTTTTCTCCTTAGTACTGTAAACTCAGGCAATCCTTTATTTAAAACGCCTGTTTTATTTTATCATATTTTTCGCCCAAATAAAATAGAGACATAAGAAAAAATCTCATGCCTCCATCTGTGTTTTATTTCTGTTTCCAGCGTTTCAATGTAGGAAACCACTGTCTCATACGCTCCCGTGCCTCATCCGGACTGATTCCGGAGCCTGCCTCTGCCATATGGGGAACACAAAATTCAATCATCTCTTCCATCGTGCAATCCGCTTTAAAGGCACCGTTTTCATAACAATAACTGCAATAATCGGCGCTTTTGCTGCCATCTGCCTCCGTACCATATTCTGCACCCGGAGCACTCATAGGCATTCCGCAGCTTTGACAAAATTTTTCTTCCATAATTGCTGTCTCCTTTCGTTTGATATAGACAGTTTACCACCAATAACTTGTCAACTGTTTGTCAGGTTTTGTACTGATTTATCATTTTTTCCAAATATTTTTTTATGTCTTCTCGCAATTCAACCGGCTCTACTATTTCAATCCCTGTTCCAAAGCTTAGAAGATAACTGTAAATCCAATCTCCGCAAGGCATAGCTGTTGAAACTATAACCGAGCCGTCTGCCTGTTTTTCTATATCCCCGAAATTAAACTCATCATATGCCCGAAAAGCCATAAAAGGAAGAACACGCAATTTCATCATAATCATTTGTTCCGGCATCTCCTCGCCGTCTACTTCCGGGATTTTGTCACAATCAAAATCCTCACAAAAACTTTCCCCTGTTGACTCCAAAGAAATAATCCGGTTCATTTTAAAGGTTCTGAAATCCTGTGCTTTCATACAATATGCCTGTATATACCACGCGCTGGATTTGAAAACAAGCCGGACAGGCTTGACTCTCCGCGTTGTTTCTTCTCCATAGCTGCTACTGTATCTCATCTCTAAAATCTGTTTATTCAAAATACCCTGCTTGATACACTCAAATTTTACCGTATCTGTTTTCTTAAAGCCCCATCTCGAAAAATCAATTTCAATCCAGTTTCTGTTTGCCTTTTTAAATGCAGTCCCCAACTTATTCAAAAGCGGGCTTACCTCTTGCCCTGTTGCTTTCATGCTTTGCAGAGCAAACAAAACCTCCTCCTGCTCCTTGTCCGACAAAAGGGATTTATCAAATGTATAGCCCGGCATTAAGGAAATGCCTCCGTTTTTCCCCGGAAGTGTATAAACAGGTATCCCGGAAACTGCCAGAGCCTCTACATCACGATATATGGTACGCACGGATACTTCCAGTTTTTCTGCAAGCTCCGGGGCTGTAATAGTCTGCTTTTCTAACAGAATATATAGTATTTGAAATAAACGGTCTGTTTTCACTTTTCTACTCTCTATACTTTCTTATTTATTTCAATTGAGACGAGATCTATATATCATTTTTCAAATACTTGCTACTCATTGGGAGAAATGACAATCGTAACCTTTCTTACCTTCCTGCCCTCAGCCGGTTTGTTTGGCAAGTATCTCTGAATCAGTTCTCCGTAGGCCTTGATAAATTCCATCATCTCCTCATCACTCATCATCATCGAAGCAGATCCTAACGTAAACAGATCTCTTTGTGGATCCGGATTCTCTCCATTGAAATAACGGTGAAATTCTCCCTGAAGTCCCATCAATGCTGACTGGATCAGACTGTTGTATTCTTCATTGGTATCCTCATAAGGCATCTGCGATGCAATGGCATAGGTCTTTTCCATGGAACCACGTTTGAATTCTTCCTTTACCACGGTTATGATTTCCGCATCCAAAAGCACTTTTATATGACGATAAAGGCTGGCTCTCGGAATATCCGGCAATTCTTCCCCTATTTCGGCAGATGTTGCCTCTTTTTTTATCATGATGACCTGCATGATCCGCTGACGCGTGGCATTCATACAAGCTTCCATATAGTCTTTTTTCATATCTGCTCTCCACTGTTTTTCATCTCGCCTTAAAGAGACGATCCATCAAATGGATTATAACACACAAATCAGTATTATTTTAGATATAAAATGAATTCCAAAATGCCCTAACATTGCATACTGAATGCCATACTTGCGTAACCATCTTCCAAAGAACAGGGCAAATGAACCATTCAGCAGAAAACAACGAAGCAAAATCAATCCGGTGATTCTTCCAAAAAACATCTGTGTTGCCGGGAGATGACCTGCGGAAAATACAAGTGCTGCGATTACATTGGCCATAATAAAAATCCAGGACGGTATTTCTCTTTTATCCTTTTTTCTTGCAAAAATCATCACCAGTATCAGTGCGATGAGTCCCATAAAAAACCAGCGAAGCAAAATCTCCTCGATTACTCCTCCATAGGTTAAAGAACTGATAAAGTATGCCACGCTGATTCCTTTTTCATAATCCGCTGCCACTTCCGGAATCAAGCGTCCCATTATGAAGTAATCCGCTGCAAATGCAAGCCCAAGAATAGCAATAACAGGGCATACCTTTGCCAGAACTGTCTTCTCAAACCGGAAGGACTTTATCAGCCCCAGACGCTCCATAATGAAGTAACCGACAACCCATCCAAACAATGAATAGACCAAAGTCTGAATCATAGTTACTGCAATCAGTGCCTGATAACTTCCCAACTGCCCAATGACCGCTTCAACAACCTCCGGAGTCGAATGCTCAAAGGTATACATTCCAACAGTAATACCGCCAATGACTGCAAATGGTAAAATCGCCAGATATGTTCGTAATGCATTTTTTAGTGTTAACCTGATATATTGTTTCATGATTGTTCCCTCCTGCTCAAATACTATCATTACAACCATTCTCATATTTGAGATTGGTTGTATCTTTATATTAATCTCAATTTTGAGACTTGTCAATAAGCACCAGCCGATTTTTCACTTTTTCTTTATCAAATATTTCTCTGCTTCATATCTCCGCTATTCTTTGCTCATACAATCTTTTCCTTTCAAAATAAAAAGTAGGACTATATCAGCCAAACGGAATATCTCCGTGTAAAATGCTAATTTAGTCCTACCTAAATATTTTCTTCTATAAAGCTCCCTCTGTTATTTTTTCAGCAGTTCTGCCACACTCTGCGCAATACATAACCTTGGAAACCTCTCAAATTCTTCTTCCGTTGTAGTTCCGGTCAGCACTCCCACAAAAGTTACCCCTGCTCTTTGTGCCGTTTCCGCATCCACCAGGCTATCCCCTACATACAAAATCTCTTTCTTATCTTGTTTCAATTGTTCTATTGCTGACAGTAGCCCTTCAGGATTGGGCTTCGGCTCCGAAACATCTTCCCCACCGATAATAACATCCACCAGATTTTCCGCACCAAATTCCGCTAAAATCTGTGCAATCCTATAATGGTATTTCGTTGTTACAATTCCGATTTTACTTCCCTCTTTTTTTAACCTTTCCATGCATGTCTTTACTTTCGGATAAAACTTTGTATTCGCCACCATTACTTCGTCAGCTTTCTGCTTAAAATAGCCGGAAAACAATATTTCTCTTTGTTCATTCTCATCACCGCTTAATACTCGGTATGTCTGCTTTAAGGACAGTCCGATTGTTCGTCTGATTTCCTCTGTCGGCTTTCCTTCAATCCCAAGTTTTTGAAGGGCATAATTGACACACTGCACAATCCCTTCCGTAGAATCTCCTAATGTATAATCAAAATCAAAAACATATGCTTTATAGTTCACGTCCGTTCTCCTCTATCTTTCACCGGGTTCTTTCTGCAGCCTGCGCAATTCCTGATAAGAAGCCTCCGATTAGACTTTTAATCCTTTCTCCATCAGAAAAAATCTACCTTTTCTGAAATTTGCAAACCCGACAATCTGATAACCCAATCCCTCATACAGTTTCTTCGCTATGGGATTTTCGGTAAATGCATCCAGACGAACGGACTCTTTTCCTTTCTTCCTCGCACACTCTTCAATATACTTCATCGTACACGTCCCGATTCCATGATTCTGATATTTGGGATTCACACACAGTCTGTGTATAACAATATAAGAATCCCCTTCATAGTTCCATCTGCCGTTTGCATACTCCCCATCACATTCCCGATTCAACACATATGCTGCTACAGGTTCGTTTTCCATAAATCCCACATAAAGTTGTCCCTTTTGAATATCCTCTTTTAAAATGTCTCTGTCAGGATAGAGTTCATCCCACTGAAAAATCCCCTTCTCTTCCATATCCATTATTGCACTTTGGAACATTTCAAAAATTGTGTTCAAGTCGCTTTCTTTCGCCTGCACAAAGCAAATCCCTTTTTCTGTCGCTGCCACTGGTTTATTTCTTCCCACTTTCTATCTTATTTCGTTCCTCTTCTATTGTCTCTACTTCCTTTTCAGACATCTCTGTAATCTGCGCAATTTGTTTTATATCCATTCCATTCTTAAGCATATTGAATAACATTTCACGCTTTCCCTGTTCTATTCCCTGTTCTATTCCTTCCTCATAGCCTTCTTCCCGCAACATATCCGCATATGCCGCTTCATCAAACTCTTCAAGAATTGAACTCATGACCACTGCCCGCTCCTTTCTTAAAATTTCTGCCAGAATATCGTTTCGAATACATTCATCCATTGCAAGCTGCACCGCTGTTTCCAGTTCATATTCCGCCTCCAGATACTTCCTTATCGCTGCAATAAAAGCCGAATACTCCCACAGTTTCTTACATTTTTCCATCAAATCCCTGTTATGCCCATAATTAATATTCAGCATATGCACTACAACCTCAACATCTCCCCCCGACTGCCTGTGAATAAACGCATCCGACAATCGCAGTTCCTTTCGATCAGGCATCTCTGCTGTTCCGTTGTAAAATACAACATATTTTGGATTTGGAATCTTTATAAGACTCTTAGAATACAACTTAGGTCCCGCTACCATCGGTTTATACAAATCCGTAATATAAATTAATCCTCTAAGTGGCATATTCGGATTATAAGTACTCTGATGCTCATAAAGATTCAAATAATCATCTATAATGAAAGAAATATCATCTTTCATATGAAGATAAACCACATTTTCACATGTTGTAATGGTCAAATCTTCGAGATTACAATAATCCGTATCTGCCAGTGCATTATAAAGATTCAACAACTCTTTTTTCTCCTTAAAAATAATCCGAAACAGGCTGTCCTTGTGCTTTTTGTTTACTGTTACACCCTTCTTGTAGTTCATAAGCTTTTCCTCCATAGAAAAAATTCTTCTACCAAAACCGGAAAGCCAATTTTTGTGCAACCATCCTTCTCTTTACTCCATCCGCCGCCATATATCCGTTCGGCATATCTTATTTATTAAGAGCAAACTCTTCAATCTGTTAACCTTATTTTAAACACTTTCTCTACGTTTCTATAGTCTCTTGGAAATAAAAGAAATACTGAAAAATTACATAGATTTATTATAGAATAGAAAAAGAACATACACAATGAAATTTTCATCGGAGCGTACATCAAACTGTACCTTCCGCTTTTGATATCGTGGTTTTATTATAGTACCACGTATCATAAAGCGCAAGATATTATTTCCGTTATTCATATATTGTCTCTTCAATACAAATTTTACTTCCCTTTCAAAAATTCTTCCACTGCTTTGTTAAATTCCTCGGGATTTTTACCGGCGATAAAATGATTTCCTTGCAGAAATACCAATTCTGCATTTGGAAGATTCTCATAAATTTTTCTTGTATGATTCGTTTTAATCATATCCTTTGTTCCCGCAATCACTAATGTCCGCGCCTGTACTCTAGCAAGTTCTTCTGCCTGCACATTGGGATCCTTTACCATAAGTCTGAGAAGTTCAGCATTTCTTTTTGCGTCCGGACTTTTCTTTGCAAATGCAGAAGCTATTTTATAGCCGATTACAATCGGTATCTGTACCGATGGCTTCACTCCCTTAGAATCCAGATTCGCTCCGTTCAAAATCAGCTTGTTTACCTTCTGAGGATATTTTAACGCAAAAACAAGAGCAATATTTCCTCCATCCGAAAATCCCAGAACATTTGCCTTTTCTATTCCCTTTTCCTCCATAAAATCATATAAATCCTCAGAAAACTGTCTGATGGTAAAGGGTGCTTCTCCCCTCGGTGATTCCCCGTGTCCTCTTGTATCAATTGCAAACACTCTGTAATTTCTCGAAAAATATTCTATCTGGTTTTCAAAATACCGGTAGTTCTCACCGTTTCCATGCAGCAGAATAAGCGGATCTCCGTTTCCCTTTTCTACATAATTCAATATAATATCCATCTTCTCACACCTATCCTTTATAAGCCACCCGATAAAAGTTACAGCCTTGCAACGTTCTTCCGCTGCAAGGCTGGTTTCCGACAACTTTTATTTAATATGCCTTTCCCCAGTAAACCATCTTTTTGGCAGGCTTTCCACAGCATACACAAACATCACTTAACTGTTCCTGCTCAAAAGGCATACACCGGCTTGTTACTGCCATTTTCTCTTTAATCAAGTCTTCGCAAGCCTGCTCACCGCACCACATTGCCTTTACAAATCCGGCTTTCTCTTCAAAAATCTTTGTGAACTCATCAAAGTTCTTCGCCGTGTAAGTATGTGCATCTCTGTGTGCTCTGGCGCGTTCCAGCATTTCTTTCTGCATCGTTTCCAATACTTCGCCAACCTTAGCTTCCAGTTCATCCAGACTGACTTCTATTTTCTCTCTTGTATCACGACGGCAGATTATACACTTATTTGCCTCAATATCCTTGGGACCGATTTCCACACGAATCGGAATACCGCGCATTTCCTGCTCAGAGAACTTCCAGCCCGGACTCTTATCGGTATCATCCACTTTCACGCGGAAGTTACTCAATCTTTCCTTCAACTCTGCGGCTTTCTCCAATACGCCCTCTTTGTGTTGCTGAATCGGGATAATCATCACCTGTGTAGGTGCAATACGAGGAGGTAAAACCAAACCCGAATCATCTCCGTGTACCATGATAATGGCACCAATCAGACGGGTTGTCATTCCCCACGAGGTCTGATGTACATATTTTAATGTATTGTCTTTATCCGTATACTGAATACCGAATGCTTTCGCAAAACCGTCACCGAAGTTGTGGCTTGTGCCGGACTGTAATGCTTTTCCGTCATGCATCAGGGCTTCAATCGTATAGGTTGCTTCCGCACCTGCAAATTTTTCTTTTTCGGTTTTCTGTCCTTTGATTACAGGCATCGCCAGATATTCCTCACAGAACTTCGCATAAATATTCAGCATCTGAATGGTTCTTTCTTCTGCTTCCTCTGCGGTTGTATGTGCCGTATGTCCTTCCTGCCACAAAAACTCTCTGGAACGAAGGAAAGGTCTTGTTTCTTTTTCCCACCTTACGACGGAGCACCACTGATTATATACCTTCGGCAAATCCCTATAGGAATGAATCTCATTTTTATAGAAATCACAGAATAAAGTCTCAGAGGTAGGTCTTACACAAAGTCTTTCTTGTAAAGGATTTAAACCACCATGTGTTACCCATGCCACCTCCGGTGCAAAGCCCTCTACATGGTCTTTCTCTTTCTGTAAGAGACTTTCAGGAATAAACATCGGTAAATAAACATTCTCTACTCCACTTTCCTTAAACATACTGTCCAGCTGTTTCTGAATGTTTTCCCAAATTGCATAACCTGCCGGTTTGATTACCATACAGCCCTTTACGCTTGTGTAATCAATCAATTCTGCTTTTCTTACTACATCCGTATACCATTGTGCAAAGTCGGTTTCCATGGATGTAATTGCTTCTACTAATTTTTTTTCAGCCATCTTCTTCTACTCCTTTTTGTATTGATAGGACGAAAAACCGCCGAAGTTTTCATCCCTGCAAGGGACCGAAAACCTCGGCGGTACCACCCTAATTAGTGCTAATACACTCATCTCTTAAACCGTTAACGCCGGCATACGTTGCATTTTCATACAAAGCTCCAAGGCAGGTTCCAAATATTTCCCGTAAAAACCTTTCACCCGTGGTTTTCTCTCTGAAACGTTCCCTATTTGTACTAACCCTCTTCAACGCTATATTAACTGATTGACTTCAATTGTAGAAGAAAGGAAAAAATTTGTCAATTGTTTTTTCCGAAGTCAGCCAATTTTGCGTTATAGCCTTTTTATTCAGCAGCTTCAATAGAACTGATGAATTGCTCTAAAGCTGTTGCTGAATCTCCACTCAACCCTGTTGTAATAATAGAGAACATATAATTTCCAACTTTATAAGCATAATATTTCTGAGTACCTGTAACTCCGCTCGCTTCAATAGTAACGGTCATTGCCTCAAAATCCTTACCTGCAATAGATACTTTACCATCAGTAGAAGAAGATGCTGTAATCCCCATTGCAGCATACTGTGTCTCAACCTGCTCTGCAGCAGCCTTTACATAAGCAGATGCGCTAAGAACCTTACCTGTCGTTCTTGTCATGTCTTCTGCAAGAATCTGATAAGAAGAACCATCATCTGCCATTGCTACCATTTCATAAGACATAGCTGCCATTGCTGCTTCTGCTTTATCTTCTGTTGTTACATTCTCAGCAACACTCTGGGACGCAGCCTGTAATGCTTCAATAGTAGCATCATCTGCTAAAGTGAATCCTTCCGGAACAGTTGCCTTAATTCCGATAGATGTGTTTGTATAAGTATTTCCTTCAATACTTCCCGGTTCAAAAGTAACTTTGCTTCCGCCGCAAGCTGTTAATGTAAATACCATGCTCACTGCGAGTAATAATGTCATTAACTTTTTCATTTGATTAATCCTTTCCATATGCAACACGTTGCATCTCCACCACAACGTGTTCCCCTCATTTTTCCCTTATTTCTACATTAGACCATTATAGCAAAATATTTCCTTCTGTCAAATTTTTTTATTTATTCGCTAAATTCACGCAAAATTCATTCTATTTTTATTGAATTTTCGGAATGCAAAAGTCGCTCTCCCAATCCCATAATAATAAAAATCAACGGTGTACATATTACCTGTTGGAAGCTGACCATGTTATGTATTGTATATGCAATCTGGCAAACCGCTCCAATCAGCATAATTTCGTTCTTTCTTCCGCCCTTTAGCTGCCTGCCTATAGAAGAAATGAACGTTGCGACATAAGCCACCAGCCCAAATATTCCTGTATTTACCAAAATGGTCAGCCATTCATTGTGCGCATTCGTCAACCTTGCATCGCCAAATACTTCATATAATTTCGCAGCGATTTCTGAATCTTCATACACATATCTGTAAAAACAGTCCGGCCCGATTCCTATCAGTTTCCGGACCAACGGCATGGAAGCAAAACTTTCAATTCCTGCATACCATGTAGTTCCCCGACCGTTTCCCCAGTCTGAATCAATCACGAATTTTTCTGCCATTTGGGAGTTTTCCATACTATTCGGATGACTGCTGTAATATACTGTCAGAAGGCATATACACAATACCGTCAAAGCCGTCACCACCATTACAGCATTCCGTATCACGAACAGCCCTGTTCCCCTCAGTTTCTTTTGTCGAATTCCAAAATGCAACATCGCGTAACAAATTACCGACACAGCAAACAGGAAAACGCCTGTCTTATATTGTGTCAGAATATCTCCCACTGCATTTTGATAATTAAAATGCACCGGAAACCGGTTTTTCAAAATGCTTAAAAGCAAAGCACTCACCGAGAACAATATGACCAGTTCAAGCCACCGCAAAATTTTCTCACTATTTTTAAATGACAAGATAAACATTGCAAAACCTAATCCGCCTAATGCCAAAAAGCCGCTGCTGCTGCCCTGTGCAATTCCGGTCATAAATCCAAGCAGCATATAACCAATGAGCGCAGCTTTTTTTATCCGATTGTTATTTCCCCAGCCGTTCCAGTAAGCCACCAATCCCACCGGAAAAAGTACTACCCAATAACTGCAAAACCAGTTAATATTTCCAAGAGTAGAAATAAAGCCCGGATTCGCCCCTTCCATCTGTAGTGGGTACACCGAAAAACGGTTTAGCAGCCCAAGTAAGAAAACTGCCGCAGATATTCCTGTTCCAATCACATACCACACTTTCACATTCTCTATGAATCGAGATACAACAAAATACACTGCCACAAACAATAACTGTGAAGCAGCGCCCATATACCAGCCTTCTGCTCCCCACAAAGCATCCTGCTTCCACTCCGTACAGACAAACGACACCAACACTGCTGCACCATATAAAAGCAGACAGATATCCGTTATCGAAAGCTTTATCCACCCTTTTCGCTTTATGCATACAAGTTGAAATACTACCGCCGGAAGAAGCATTCCGAAACACATCAGACTAACCACTTTGAAAAATAAAAATTTATGCGTTCCGATTTCCACATAGCCCTGCGGTGCGTAAAAAGGAAAGATTACTATCATAAAGAACAGATAAGCCTCTGTGACTGTCTGCGCATATCTCTTTACAAAATCTGACACTTTTTCCATTTTAGTCCACCATTCCCGCATAGGCTGTGTATCGGAACGCATAAATGATTCATTTATCGTCTTATACCCGGAATTTATCCGCGCTTTCTTTCAGATTTCTTACTACCTGAGTCAGTTCCTCCGCATTTTCTTTCGTCTTTGTCACATGCTTCTGTGTCGTTTCAAAGGTATCCGTAAGCTCCGTTACATTCTCCGAAATCGATGTAGTGGTTGCAGCCTGTTCTTCTGTTGTTGCTGCAAGATTTTCTACCACGTCACTCATCTGTCTGATATTGGAAAGCATGACCTCGATGTTACGATTCGTATTTTCCACTGCTTCGTAAATCAAGTCAAATTCTTTTGCTGTCCTATCCACAAGCGCTACGCTCTCATCAATTTTACCTACATTATAGCCTGTTTGCTCTACGGTTGCCACAATAATATTCTGTACCTGCCCCAAAAGCTGTGCAATGCTGTCTGCACTCTGGGAAGAATTTTCCGCCAGATTTTTGATTTCCTGTGCCACGACAGCAAAACCTTTTCCAACTTCTCCGGCTCTTGCCGCCTCAATCGAAGCATTCAGTGCAAGCAGATTTGTCTGTTCTGCAATATTCTGGATAATTTCCACAATATCGTTAATCTGTCTTGTCAATTCATTCGCTTCCTGTACCGTACCGGAAAGCTCGTCTATGGAAGTCTTTACTTCGTTAATTCCCTTCGTTACATTTTGGATACTGTCTAAGCCGGACTTCGCACTTTCCGCCGTGGAATCAACATTTTCTTTTACCGAATCACTGTCTTTGGTCATATCGTTTACAAGGCAGCTTAATTCTGTTGCTTTTCCGGCAACATAATCCACCGTTTCCAGCATCTGACGTACCGCTTCGGAAATATTATCCGCAGAAGCCTTATTATATTCTACATTTTCCGCTAAAGCACCTGCTGCCTCTACATTTTCCATACTGGAATGTTCCAGAACATCTACTGCCCTGCTGATGTCGCCTACCACATTCCGTATATTTCCAACGCTGTTATTGACAGAATGAATCATCTGTCCTATTTCTGTTCTGTCCTTACTGTCTATCACTCCCGTCAAATCACCGTCTGCCACTTTTCCCATAAAACTGTTGACCTGAGATACCGGTTTTAACATATGCTTAATAATCATAATCATCATAAAGAACAAAATCAGCACTGCCACAACGGCGATTCCTATATAAACATAACCGATTGTATACGCCGATTCCATAACCTCCCCATAAGGAGCAAAAATAACCAGTTCCCAACCCAGTGCACTGATAGATGCATTCTTTACAAGATAATCCGTTCCGTCAATAACATACCGTTCTTTTATACTCTGTGCTTCTATGTCGTCAGCAAGTGTACTGTATGCTTCCGACAGCCGGCTTCCCAAAAGGCTCGCATCCTTTGCTGCTATAATTTCCCTGTTCCTATTATAAATAATGGCAAAGCTGTTTTCTGTTATGTTTACATTATTTACAATGCCTGCCAAATCCGTCAGGAACAAATCACCGCCCAGCACACATTTTCCCTCCCCAATCTGCTTGGAAAGTGTAATACACATTTGTCCGCTTGTCGTATCCTTATAAACATCCGTAAACTGAATTTCCGTACTCGCCATCGCACTTTGATACCATTCCGTTGCGGTTGGATCAAAGTCAGCAGGAACAGAATCAATACAACTCGGATAAAACAAATCCTTGTTAGGATAAGCCAGATAAATACCAAACGGCATGGACTCAAACTTATCCGCCATAACCTCTGTGAATTTCTTTGCATCACCGGAATTTAAGTTTGTTACCACATAAGCACTGTTTTCCAAAAGCTGCATATTCGTATCAATCCAGTTTTCTACCTCCTGCATATAGCTTTCCGAGGATGCAGTCATCCATTCCACCGAACGGGTTTTTATACTGTTAAAAGTCATCAGAAAAGAGAATACCAGCGAACCGATTAAGATAACGCTTACTCCAATAATCAGTATACGACTTAATTTTCCGCTCAGGCTCTTAAACTTTTTGACTTTTTCTCTTACTTCCCGCAGTTCGCTCTGCACCTTGTTTACCTTCTTCTCCATTGTACCCTCTCCTTTTATACATCTATAAAAACCGTATTTTTCCACAGTTTTTCCCATTATATATTTGTCTTCTCCCCACAGTATCTCCTTACTTCTGCAGTAAATTTTGAAAACACACACCATGTGGCTCAATTTGAAACTCCATTATCTTTCCGGTCTTCGGATGCCTGAATGTCAGACTGCACGCACACAGGGCAACATTCCTTATCTCCAGTTCTTTAGACCTTCGTATGGACTCTTCCGTTCCGTACTTGGTGTCTCCAAGTAGCGGGAAACCAGCGTTTGCAAGCTGTACCCGTATCTGATGATGACGCCCGGTATAAAGTTTTACAGCTACAAGCGCAATCCCCTTTTCTTCTATATAAGAAAGTGTCTTCGCCGAAAGCTCTGCCCGTTTTGCCCCGGGTTCCTTTGCGTCCGCTACCTTTGACATATTCGTTTTATTGTCCTTTACTATGTAATTTTCCAACTTCGTTTCTTTAGGAAAACCTTTTCCTAAAACGATAGCAAAATACTGCTTGTTCAGAATGCCGTCTGACAACTGTCTGCTTAATTCTTTTGCTGCAAACGGTGTCTTCGCAAATACAAGCAATCCTTCCACCGGTTGGTCCAGACGATGAACCACGCCAAGATAAGGAGAATTCCCCAGATAATTTTTTATCTCGCTGACCAAATCCTTCTGCCCGACTTTTCCGGTCTGTGTGGCAAGCCCTGCGGGCTTATGGCACACGAGAATTTCCTTATCTTCATATATAATATTCTCTTTCATAAATGCCTTCCTGGTAAAACCTATATTAATGGATAGATTTTATCACTTTGAAGAAAAAGATACAACTTATTTTTAAACTTTAAACCGGTAACCGACACCCCAGATGGTTTCAATATATTGTGGTTTTGCGGTATCAAATTCAATTTTTTCACGAATCTTTTTAATATGCACCGTAACTGTAGCAATATCTCCGATGGAATCCATATCCCAGATTTCACGAAACAACTCTTCCTTCGTATAAACATGATTTGGATGCTCGGCAAGGAAGGTCAGCAAATCAAATTCCTTGGTAGTGAAATTTTTCTCTTCTCCGTTTACATAAACGCGTCTGGCAGTTTTGTCAATGCGGATTCCACGGATTTCCACAATATCATTTTCCTTCTGATTCGTTCCCACCAGACGGTCATATCTTGCCATATGCGCTTTAACACGCGCCACCAGTTCACTGGGACTGAACGGCTTTGTCATATAGTCGTCTGCACCAAGTCCCAGACCGCGGATTTTGTCAATGTCATCCTTCTTTGCGGATACCATCAGAATCGGTACATTTTTTTCTTCCCGGATTTTCTTACATACCTCAAAACCGTCCATTCCCGGCAACATTAGATCCAAAATAATCAAATCAAAATCACCGCTTAATGCCGTTGCCAGTCCCACGTCTCCGGTATTTTCAATCGTAACCTCAAAATCACTCAGCTCCAGATAGTCCTTCTCTAAATCCGCAATTGCCTCTTCGTCTTCAATAATTAAAATCTTGCTCATAGTATGCTTCCTTTCTTACTCATTTTGTAAAACACCGTCTCTTTTACATTTTCTCACTCATGTATTTTCGCAGGACAAAATGCATACAGGTTCCTTCGCCCTCTTTACTTGTTGCCCATATATATCCACCGTGGTCTTCCACGATTTTCTTAACAATAGATAAGCCGATTCCACTTCCTCCCTTTGAAGAGTTGCGGGAAGAATCCGTGCGGTAAAACCGTTCAAAAATATTTGGCAGATCCTTTGCTGCGATTCCCTTTCCGTTGTCTTCGATTTCTATCCGAATAGAATCGATTTCATCCAGTATACGTATATCAATTACCCCCTGCTCCTTATCCATATATTTTACGCTGTTTCCGATGATATTATTGATAACACGCTTCATCTGTTCCGGGTCTGCAATGACTACCACATCCGGGCTGACCAGATTGGAGTAATTCAACTCAATATTCTTGGATTCCAAATCCAACCCTACCTCTTCAATACAATCCTTAAAATAATCTGCCACATTAATCCGGTGGAAATTATACGGAATTCTGTTGGAATTGATTCCGGAATAAATGGTCAGTTCATTAATCAGCCTATCCATATCATTTGCTTTATTGTAAATTGTTCTGATATATTTATCCATTTTTTCCGGTGTATCCGCCACTCCGTCCATGATACCTTCCACATATCCCTTAATCGCTGTAATCGGAGTTTTCAAATCATGAGATATGTTACTGATAAGTTCGCGATTCTGCTTTTCCTGCTGAACCTTTTCTTCCCCGGATTCTTTCAGTCTAAGCCGCATTTCCTCATAATTATGATATAGTTCTGCAATCTCACCTTTTCCCGTTTCCGAGAGCCGATATTCAAAATTTCCTTCCGCAATATTCTGCATTGCCGTATTCAATTCATTAACCGGTAAAAATACTCCTTTGTGAATCCACCTTGTCAACATAATACTGGTAAACGACAAAATCAAAACAATGGCAATCAACATATCTATCAGGAGAGTCTTGGAAATCAGACTTTTAATATGTGTCACAATAAATAGAGTGCCTTCCTCTCCGTCTGAGAAACGAAAATCAATTTGTTTTACAATCCGCTGGATATCATTGAAATAATAAATTTTATCTCCGTGTCCGCCTTCATCATATTCCGGCAGTCTTTCAAAAATAATCTGCGCCGTTTCGTCTCCTGCAAAATATAGCCGGTTGCCTTTGCGTACAATCAGATACGAAAATTTATTCCCGATTTCTTTATTCTTTTCTTCCAGATAAGAAAGTTCCTCTGCTTTTCGTGGATTCTCCTGAAGTTCGCCCATCATTTGTGCAAAAAGTTCTTCTGTTATCTTTCCATAGGACTGGATTCCATCCGACATCATCGTGTAATCAATTTCCGTAATGGTCAAATTCTGATTCGGATGAAACAGACAAGCACCAATAATAATAAAAGCAAGTATGGTAAGTACCAACGGCAGAATAATAATTGCCGCAAATGTTACCTGCAGCCTCGTCCTGAATTTCATTCGTATGCTCCGCCTTTCCCTTATAATATATGAGTATACCATATATAAGGGGTTTGTTTCTAAAAATAGAAAAATTTTCTTATAAAATGTTTCTAAAAAAGGACTTTTTTTCCATATTTGTTTTGAGAAAAATTTTCATTAATCTGTTGACATCATTTCGTTTTATGATATACTAAAATCAGTAACGATTACTAATATCGAAAGGAGAACATATGGCACTGAAATACAGCAGACAACGAGAAGTCATAAAAGACTTTCTTATGAGCCGCAAAGATCATCCTACTGCGGATGTCGTATATATGAATGTCCGGGAACAATATCCTAATATCAGTCTTGGCACAGTATATCGCAATCTGACTTTGTTAGCTGATATCGGCGAAATACAGCGTCTGCGTGTTGGCGATGGTGTAGACCATTTTGACGCTGATGTTTCTCCTCACTACCATTTCGTATGTACGGAATGCGGCAGCGTAATCGACCTTGAAATGGACAGTATTGACAATATTGTGGATATTGCCGGCATGAACTTCGACGGCAAAATTAAAGGTCATGTTACCTACTTCTATGGTATTTGCGGAAATTGTTCCCAAAAGACGCAGTCTTAAAATACCGAAAACGGAAATACTTATTTAATAACACAATCTACGGATTCCCTTAAGGTATCCTAAATTTTTAAGAAAAGGAGATTAAATCTATGAAATTTGTATGTCAGGTATGTGGTTATGTTTATGAAGGTGAAGCAGCTCCGGAATTTTGTCCACAGTGTAAAGCTCCCGCTTCCAAATTTACTGCTCAGAGCGGAGAAATGACTTGGGCATCCGAACATGTTGTAGGTGTAGCACAAGGCGTAAGTGAGGATATTCTTGCTGATTTAAGAGCAAACTTCAACGGCGAATGTACCGAAGTTGGTATGTATCTTGCAATGGCAAGAGTTGCTCACAGAGAAGGTTACCCGGAAATTGGTCTTTACTGGGAAAAAGCTGCTTGGGAAGAAGCAGAGCATGCTGCAAAATTTGCGGAATTACTTGGTGAAGTTGTTACAGATTCCACAAAGAAAAATTTGGAAATGCGTGTAGAAGCCGAAAACGGTGCTACATTAGGAAAGACTGACCTTGCAAAACGCGCAAAGGCTGCTAACCTTGATGCTATTCATGACACCGTTCATGAAATGGCTCGTGACGAGGCTAGACACGGAAAAGCATTTGAAGGATTATTAAAGAGATACTTTGGTTAATAAAAAATCATTTTAAGCAGAAAGGGTATGTTGGATTTCTCCACCATACCCTTTCTGCTTATTGACATCCATTCGCACTCTATTGCTGCACACTGGCATTATATAACTCTGCAAAATATGTATCCGTACTCATAAGTTCTTCAAAGGTACCTTGTCCAACGATTTCGCCCTCTCGAAAAACTACAATTCGGTCAAATCCGATAATAGAATTTAATCGATGTGCAATTGCAATAACAGTCTGTTCTTCCATTCTTTGAATAACCTCTCTCATTACATTTTCTTCTGTGAGATTATCCATTGCCGATGTTGCTTCATCCAAAATAACCAACTCAGGATTTTCAAACCATAAACGTGACAATGCAAGTCTTTGCTTTTCTCCTCACGACAGGCAAGTACCTTTCTCGCCAATTTCCGTATCCAGTCCTTCTTCAGAATTTTCAACCAGATATGATAATTGCACCTTGCTTAATGCATTCACAATTTGTTCGTCCGGTATCTTCCTGTCAAATACTATATTTTCCCTTATGGTTCCGTCAAAAACCGGGGAATCTTGTGAAAGATAACTTATTTTGCCATACAATTCATTAAGGCAAAGAGTACTTAACTCCATGCCACCCATGCAGACCTGACCTTCCTCGTATTTCAACAATCCAACCAGCACTTTAACCAGAGTAGATTTACCCGAACCGCTTTCTCCGACGAAAGCTATTTTTTCGCCCTTTTTGACAGACAAGCATAAATCCTCAAAGATTTTCCGTTCCTCATATTGAAAAGAAAGATTTTTTACAACTATTTCTCCAATATCTTCCTTCAATTTTTGACCGCGCAATAATTGCTCATCATCGCCCAAACATAGAAATTCTTCAAATCTTGCAAATGCAGCTTTATCCAACTTATATTGTACATATATTACATTAAAAATTGCTATCGGCATATAAGCATTTTCAATCAAAGTTATCAAGGCTACCACAGTACCTACCGAAAGACTCTTATTGCTCCATGCATAAAGAAGAATGCCGATATTCAACATGGCCACAAGTAAAATAAAAATGGTAAAAAACGCTTCATGAATCATATTCATCTTTACTTTTGATGAGACTATATCTTCTTTTGCACTCTGAGCTTTCTTTATTTCATTAGGAAATTGTCTTTCCATACGAAATACCAACATTTCCATAAAGCCTCTAACCAAATAATGATTTAGCATTTCTTCATTATTCATGATTTTTTCCTTTATTTGATACAGAAACTTTAACAAGATGTTGGTTATTACAAAAATAACCGCATAGCCTATAAGCAATACATAAGTAACATTTCTATTCATTTTCCAAATAAAGTAAATACTAAACAAGATGGTTGGTAATAATTGCCTTATCAAACACAGCCAAAAACCAAACAATACATCCTTTCCTGCAGATGCACCATTCTCAATCCTTTGAACAAGCTTTCCGGTACCGGTTCTTTGATATTCCATATAGTCTATTGTACTTATCTTCTGAAGTGCCATGAGCTTAAAATCCAAATATATTCCGTGTTCCAGTTTCTTTGCAGGATACTCCTCTGCATAACTCATACAATAAGTGACAACCAATATAAAACCATAAAATAGTATTCCGGCAAGTGAAAATGTTCCGTCTGCCAAACCATCAATAACCTTTTGGAAATAGTCTGCTTTATATGTAGTTATAAATGCATTAAATATGCCTAGTCCAATATAGACTGATATCAATATTCTATTTTTCTGTAATACTTTCTTTATGTAACGCATAACTGTACTCCTTTATCTTTTTTTTGATTTTCGGAACAGTACAGTTGTGACTGTTAGCAAGTTTCTTTTAACCTCAGCACAATCTGCCAACAGTTTATATCAACTGTACTGAGTAGTTATCTCGCTTGCATTTCATAACGAATCTCACCTCTTTTTCATTTTCCGTTTCCGAAAAAACCGGAATCATAGAAATTTTATTTACATTATACTCCTATCTTTTTTAATTCTCCATACTATTTTTAAATTCTCCGTTGCAATCCACTCCCGGAAGAAAAATGCAACTTATTTGCTTTTTTCGCATCTGATGCCAAAAGTATAGGCGAATGAAAAGAAAAAATATATAATGCATAATGGAAATTTGAAAAAAATGATAGTTTCAGGAGGATTTTAGTGATGGAAAACAGTATTTTACTGGAAAACGAAAAATCTGCCAACAAAATAGCAGCAAAGGTTATGAAAATAACTTTTTTTATTTTTACCTTGGTATTTTTGTTGAATATAGTGGGAATTTTTGTTATTGACATGAAAATTATGACTATTGCCTATATAATAGGCTCTTTCTTCTTATTGATTCCCACAGTAATGGTAAATGGGCTGAAAATGGAGACCCCACGGATTAAGTATATTAATATTTCCTGCGCCATTATTTTTACAGTTATAATAACGGCAACACTGACATACCATGCGGTAGGAATGTACATATTCGGTATTGCAATTGCAAGCCTTTACTTTTCAAAAAAAATAAATATTTTTGCTACCTTTTTTACGATAATCGGAGTTTCCGCAGGTCAGATTATTGCCTTTTTTCTCGCCCTGTCAGACAAGAATTTCCGGACTATGAAAGCCGTAATTATATATGGAGTCCTTCCACGTGCATTGATTTTGATTGCAATTTCCAGTATCTTTACCATGCTTTGCACCAGAACCGCCAATATGCTAAAAAAGCAAAAAGAGATGCTGGAAAGTATGCAGGAAATACAGATTAGCACAGGAAATACTTCCGTTGCCCTCTTACAGATGGTGTCTGAACTTTCAGAAATTACAGATACCTCTTTGCAGACAAACCAAAAAATTGCAAGCGAAGCAGAATGTCTTTTACAGGGTTCCGATGATAATGCAAGAGAAGTGGATAATGCGGAAGCAAGGATCCGCAATATTACGGAGCAGCTTTCCGACTTAAGCACCATGAATCAAACAACAGCCTCTTTAGCAAAGCAGATTGGCAATCATACTAAGAGTAATCAAAGCTGTATGTGTGAAGTTACCGAGAACATGGAGCAGATTCATCAGGGTACGGATGAATGTAAGGAACTTATATACAATTTAGGAAAGGAATCAAAAGAAATAATCAGTATTGTTGAGACTATTACAGGTATCTCCAACCGTACCAATATTCTTGCACTGAATGCTACAATAGAAGCAGCGAGAGCAGGTGAGCACGGCAAAGGCTTTGCCGTTGTAGCGACAGAAATTCAAAAACTTGCAGAACAGACGAAATTCGCAGTAGAAAATATTGCACAGATTGTACATCAGGTTGTGGATAATACCGAAAATGCCGTAGAAGCAATGGAGCAGAACGCCCTTCTTACACAGGCGGGTATGGAAAGTATCCAAAAAGCAAATGAGTCAGCCACTCTGATTACCACTTCCAATGAAGAAATCATAAAACAGATTTATGAAATTGAAAAAGCTGCAATGGTTATTAAGGAAAAGAGTGATGAAGTATCAGACAATATGAAACAGATAAGTGACAATACCCAGAATAATTATGCATCGGTGGAACATATGACAGCAGCAACTCA
Source organism: uncultured Lachnospiraceae bacterium (assembly GCA_964449325.1). Taxonomy (GTDB): domain Bacteria; phylum Bacillota; class Clostridia; order Lachnospirales; family Lachnospiraceae; genus RGIG3002. Next base: position 339,211 of record CAYUYJ010000001.1, read on the forward strand.
GGAAAACAGTGCAAGCACCGAAAATCTGGCAGAGCTTGTGGAGCGGGTCAAGGAACTGTCCAAAGAACTAAAGCAAGTAATACATAGTTAAACGTATGCCGCCAGTGTGGTCCGGCTTCGCCGGACACACCGCACTAAGGAAAAGGTTGCCGGACTTCTCTCCGACAACCTCTTATTTTCCCATAATTAAGATAACCTGTGCTTCATTTTCGCTTTGTTTTCGTACATCATCTTATCTGCTTTCTCCATTCCGCCTTCTTCCAGAATCTTGCCATATCCGATTGCAAAGCTTACGGAGATTACTCTGTTCTCATTTAACTTAATACGATTTTGCTCTAACAACTCTAAAAAAGCGTTCGCATCGTTTCCTCTCCAAAGAACAGCAAACTCGTCTCCTCCCTGGCGAAAAACTCTTCCATTCTTACCTGTTGTATCCACCAAAAGCTTGGCAACAGCACGAAGCAACTCATCACCGGCGGAATGTCCCAAGGCATCATTTGTCTCTTTCAAATTATTTAAATCTGCAATGAAATAATAGGTATCTACTCCTTTGTTTTTTAACTGTGACAGCTCTTTTTCAAAGGAATTACGATTACGAACCCCTGTCAGGAAATCATAAATGGCCATTTTATTAATGGCATTCATACAGATTTCAACAATTTTTGACATAAATTCATCACTGCTTGCACACTCACTTAAAGAAGTTGTTTTATATGCTAAAGAAATTCCGCTACTACAGTTATTCGATGCATATTCCATAATCGCCTTTGCTGCTTTCTTTGCTGACTGCTCTGAATTCATCAATAAAACAAAACCATTGTCACCTATGCGGTATGCAGAACTCTTCAATTCCTTTCTGCAAAAACATTGTATCTGCTCCATGGTCGTGATGTATTGTCTCCAGTCTACAGTATCCTGCACATTCTCGGCTTCGCTTATCGTCATAACAGTAGCCACTATACTTCTTTTTAAGTTAATATATTCGCTATTAACGATTGCTAATGCATACTGATTAAACATCCCCGTCTGCTTATCAAGATATTTTTCGCTGTTTTCATTACTCATCATTAATCCTACTGCCGTCAGAATTACATACACAATAGTGAAAAGCGCTTCCGGCATCGTCAAATTAATAACCGATACACCAAAGAAAATCGGAACGGATGCCGTAATAGCTGCACGTTTTTCTCTGCTTAATAATTTCCAATACCGGATACAGTAATACAAGATAAGGATATTATACCAAATAACACTTACATAAAGTGCATATACCTTTTCCCCCATGGAATAATTTGTATATACTCCTTCTACATATCCCAGCGGTAATACTAAAATTAAAATTGATGTAATAACAAATGGCGCAATTTGCATTCCTTGTATTTTTTTTGATATTTTCAATTGGTTTTCCAAAAGACTCCTTAAATAAAGGAAATTAAGGAAAATCGTGGTATTAATGGACAACAGAAAAATAATATGCGCTGTCATGTTCAAAACAGCAGGCACGCTATCCAATTGATTCACTGTGTATATGGTAATTAAATCAAATACAGTCAATATCGTTGCGCTAAAGTAATAGTATGAAAATATTCTCGTGGATTTGATTGGTAAATGCTTATTTGCAAAATAAAATACACCCATATATCCTATCAGTAATAAACATACCAACGATGTTTTCATTATCATGACAAATTTCTCCTCTAAGAAAAATCCATAAACCTCTCAATTGCTTTATTTACATCTGTCGGATTATCAACATTCGCATTATGTGCCGCATTTTTTATTATTTGTAAAGAAAAGCCTGTTTTCTCAGCCCATGCCTCACAATACTGCCGTACTTTTCCTGTTTTGTCACGTTCTCCCAGCAATATCAAAACCGGACATTTTATATCAAGATCCCTGTTATCATCTAAGAAGGCGGCATATCCGATTCCCATCAGATGACAAATTTCCCCTTTATTATATTGTTCCAGTATGTTACTCATATTCTTATAGGCATACTCTGTAGCGGAAACCTGCTTTGCAATCGCCTTTTTCATCATTTTACAAGGATATAGATGCGCCATCCACTCTACCTGACGAAGCCACCATTTATCGGAAGCGGAGTAGTATCCTTCTCCATAAGGCGTCGTATCAATTCCGATAAAAGCTTTTACCATTTCCGGGTAGCTCTTTATAAAAGATTGTGCAAAATAACCGCCCAGCGATTGTCCTATCAAAACTACCCCACTGCTTCCCGTTTGTTCCATGATAGCTTTTAAATCTTCTACTGCATTAGGAAAGGAAAAATCTGCATATGGACGGGATTTTCCATGTGCCGGCGCATCCCATAAAATCAGATTATATTCCTTTTCAAAATATTCCACCTGTTTTTCAAACATAGTATGATCAGCAGTCAGTCCATGTAAGAAAAACAGTGTATTTTTATTATTATCCCAACAATCTGAAATCCAATAAAATACGTTTCCCCGTTCGGATTTTAGAATTTTTTCAATCATTCCCGCAAACCTCTTCTACATTTTTTATTTTATCTTAACAGAATTCTACAAATTTTTCACCCCCATTCCGTCATTTTTTATTCTTTTCCCTCATGCTCCCATGTACCTGCTATTTTTTACTCAGCAGCCTCTTATACAGATTGTCTATGCAAATAGCTCCAAACGGTGCCGTAATCAGAATCGACAACACGGCAACCGTTAAAACCGTCTGCCCGCAGGAAAGCCCAAGCCCCAGAGGAACCGCTCCTATTGCTGCCTGTACGGTTGCTTTCGGTGTATAAGATATCATACAGAAAGCCTTCTCCTTTTTTGTCAACTCTGTCTTTATCAGACAGAGAAGCACACCGCCCATCCGAAAAATCAATGCCAGAATCACCACTATCACCGCTGCTGCTCCTGCTGCCACAGCATATTTCAAATCCACGGTCGCTCCTACAAGCACGAACAGAAAAATCTCTGCTGCCACCCACAATTTATTGTATTTGGAAGATAACCGCACTGCCAGCACATCATATTTTTGCTTTATCACAATTCCCATACTCATAATCGCCAAAAGCCCCGATACCGGAACATAACCTTCCAGCCTGTTCTGCACTTCAAGAAACAGGAAAGAAAGACTAAGAATAATTAGAATTTTCACAGAATCTCTCATATGAAATTTTTTGAAAAACCAAATCAGCACTGCGCCACCCAATGTGCCAAGTACGATTCCAAGCAGAATGGAAACAGGGATCTGCAAAAAACTTAATGCGGATACACTTCCTTCACTTGCAAGCGAAACAAACGCCGTAAAGACTACGATCACAAATACATCATCCACAGATGCTCCTGCCAGAATCAGATGAGGAATGCTATGTTCTTTCCCATATCCCTGCTCTATCAGCTTAATCATTCTGGGTACAATTACCGCAGGTGAGACTGCCGCTATTACGCTTCCGATAATTGCTGCTTCCAAAACAGTCACCCCAAAAAACTTCGGAGCCAAAAGAACCGTCCCCACTATTTCCGCACAAGCCGGAACAAAGCACATAAGTACTGCCGGCCGCCCTACCTTTTTCAGTGCGGCAATATCAAGAGAAAGTCCTGCGCGGGTCAGAATAATAACCAATGCAATCTGTCTTAAATCGGCAGAAATATTCAGGATAGATTCATCTATCCTATTCAGAGCATGCGGTCCCAAAACTATTCCGGTCAGAATCATCCCTAAAAGACCAGGCAAATGCAATTTTTTTAGCAAACTCCCCATTATCAGTCCCAGCAGTAGAATTATTGCAATACTTGTTAACATCTCTTTTCCTCCTAAATTTCATCTCAAAAATAACAAACCCCATAGGTAAATGTGAGTACTCACATGTTCATCAAAAAAGCTGACAATTTCTGCGTAAATTGCAGAAGTCATCAGCTTAATAGCGGTTTTGGTTACTCAGGGGAGCACTTCATTCCCTTTTTCTTTATTCAATTTTCGGAAGACCTGCAAAACCGGCTTCCAAATCAGCATCTGTCGGAATGTAATCCATCATTTCACCATTGTTATATTTTTCATATGCTACCATATCAAAATAGCCTGTACCTGTCAAGCCGAATACAATGGTCTTTTCCTCACCGGTTTCCTTGCATTTCAATGCTTCATCAATCGCCACACGAATTGCATGAGAGCTTTCCGGTGCCGGCAGAATACCTTCTACTCTCGCAAACTGCTCTGCTGCTGCAAATACAGCGGTCTGCTCTACACTTCTTGCTTCCATCAGCCCGTCATCATAAAGCTGTGACAGGGTGGTACTCATACCGTGATAACGTAAGCCTCCTGCGTGGTTCGCAGACGGGATAAATCCACTTCCCAACGTATACATCTTAGACAACGGACAAACTCTTCCGGTGTCACAGAAATCATAAGCATAACGTCCTCTTGTCAGACTCGGACAGGAAGCAGGCTCTACTGCAATAAACTGATAATCCTTTTCGCCACGGAGCTTCTCTCCCATAAACGGAGAAATCAAACCGCCCAGATTAGAACCGCCTCCGGCACAACCGATAATAATGTCCGGTGTAATTCCGTACTTATCCAATGCAATTTTCGTTTCCAAACCGATAACTGACTGATGAAGCAAAACCTGATTCAACACACTTCCCAGCACATAACGATAGCCTTCCACACTGGTTGCCGCCTCTACTGCTTCGGAAATTGCACAACCAAGGCTTCCCGTTGTACCCGGATGCTCTGCTAAAATCTTTCTTCCCACTTCCGTTGTCTCAGAAGGAGACGGTGTTACGCTTGCACCATATGTACGCATCACCTCACGGCGGAACGGTTTCTGCTCATAGGACACCTTCACCATATATACCTTGCAGTCCAAATCAAAATAGGAACATGCCATGGAAAGTGCGGTTCCCCACTGTCCGGCTCCGGTTTCCGTGGTAACCCCTTTCAGTCCCTGCTTCTTTGCATAATAAGCCTGCGCAATGGCGGAATTCAGCTTATGGCTTCCGCTGGTGTTGTTTCCTTCAAATTTGTAATAAATCTTCGCCGGCGTCTGCAGCTTTTTCTCAAGACAGTATGCCCGTACAAGCGGTGACGGACGATACATTTTGTAAAAATCACGGATTTCAACCGGAATATCAATGTAAGGGTTTGTATCATCCAGTTCCTGCTTTACCAGTTCATCACAAAATACATGCCCCAACTCTTCGGCCGTCATAGGCTGTAAAGTAGCCGGATTTAAAAGCGGCGCCGGTTTATTCTTCATATCTGCACGCACATTGTACCATTGCGTAGGCATTTCACTTTCTTCCAGATAAATTTTGTATGGAATTTCTTTTGCGCTCATCATTAACCTCCATCTATCACTGAACCACAGGTTTATGTAAACATAAACTTAGGTCTTTTTATGATAACAGTTTATCAGTGTAACGTGGCGAAGTCAATGTGAAATTACCTTTTCGGTGACCGCGGCATTTCCCACGCATTATGGTCGGTATGCAGAAGCATATGTGCCTTATGAGACAGCGGTTTCTCCAAAAACTCCTCATACAGCTTCAGAACACACGGATTTTCATGAGAAAAACGAAGCATTGCTTTTTCATCCAGATTATGCAGTCTTGCACCGCGTACGGTAGCAAGCTCTTCTCCGTCATGAATGGGCTGACCGCCGCCACCGGCACAACCGCCCGGACATGCCATAACTTCTACGAAATCATAGTGTACATCACCCCGTTCCAAAGCCTCTATTAACTGTCGTGTATTCTTCAAACCGTTAACAACTGCTGTTTTAATTTCCTTATCACCGATATGAAAAACCGCTTCTTTCCAATTTGTCTGCTCCCTTGTACTTCTGACCTCACCGAAAGCCTCTGCGTCCGGATTTGTTCCGGTCAGCAGATAATAAGCGGAACGAAGTGCTGCTTCCATAACCCCGCCGGTTGTACCAAAAATCACACCGGCACCGGTTCCGTCCTGCATGGGAGTATCACAGGCACTTTCCTGCAAGGTTTTCGGGTCAATATGCGCTGTTTTAATCATACGGTTCAATTCTCTTGTAGTCAGTACCACATCCACATCTTTTCCGGCATACTCTTCATAAAACAGTTCCATATTGCTCTCGCCTTTTTTGGCCACACAGGGCATAATGGATACCACTACCATATCTTCCGGATTTACTCCGATTTTTTTGGCAAAATAGGTTTTCATCACGGCGCCAAACATCTGCTGGGGTGATTTTGCACTGGACAATCTTGGCACTAAATGGGGGTACTGTGATTTGACGAAACGAACCCAGCCGGGACAGCAGGAAGTAAACATCGGCAACTGCTTCGTATCTCCCTTTTTGAACCGTTCCACAAACTCATTTCCTTCTTCCATTATCGTCAAATCTGCAGAAAATACTGTATCAAAGACATAATCAAAGCCAATCCGGCGAAGAGCATCCGTAATTTTCCCCATGGTAGCTTCCTCCGGGGAAAGTCCCAATGCTTCGCCCCATGCCGCACGCACGGCGGGTGCCACCTGCGCTACCGTCACTTTTTTCTTATCTTCAATTGCCCACCATACCTTCTCTGTATCGTCACGCTCTCTTAATGCACCAACCGGACAATGGGTAATACACTGTCCGCAAAGGGTACAATCAGACTCTTCTATGGTACGATTGCCGGACACATAGACAGAGGTACGGGATCCTGTTCCCTCCACATCCCAGACCTTCACATCCTGAATTTTGTCACATACCTGAATACAACGCATGCATTTAATGCATTTCTTTGAGTCCCGGATTAAGGGAAATTTTTTATTCCAAGGCTGGTGTTCCAATTCTTTTTCGTAGGAATCGCCCAAAATGTTCAATTCATTTGTAATTTTCTGTAAAGAACAGTTCGTATTGCGTGCACAGGTTACACAGTTTCCGTCATGCTGGGAAAGTATCATTTCCACTGTCATTTTCCTGTTCTTACGCACCTTCGGACTGTTGGTATACACAACCATGCCTTCCTCTACCTGATTATTACAGGAGGTCACCAGTTTTTCCTTGCCTTCGATTTCCACCACGCAGACACGACAGGCACCAATCTCATTAATTTCCTTTAAATAGCAGAGTCTCGGAATCGGGATACCCGCAGTAGTTGCCGCTTCCATAATTGTTGTCCCTTCCGGAACAGCGATTGTTCTATTATCAATTGTCAGATTTACCATATCGTTTCCCTACCCCCTTTAAAGACTCCATAGCCAAAGTGGTCGCAGCGTAAGCATCTGGATGCCTCCTGTCTGCACTCTGCTTCTGTCATCGGATTTTCCACACCGTCAAAATCATGAATTCTTGCGCATACTTCCCGCTCAGTCATGTTCACACGTCCGCACGGAGAACGGTCGGACAAATTTGGCTTAGGCACCTCCACTTCACAGGAAATGCTGTGATGGAAACCTAAATACTCATCAATGTTCGCGGCAATAACTTTGGATGCCCCGATTGCCTTAATTACCGTTGCCGGTCCGGTCGCACAGTCCCCGCCGGCAAATACACCGGGCAGTAAATCGAAGCCGCCGTGACTCTCGGTCTGGATCACACCGGATTTTACCGGTACACCTGCATCGGCAAAATGCTTGGACTCAATATCCTGTCCGATTGCCACGATAATGGTCGTACAAGGCAATAACATTTCCGGTTCACCGGTTGTCTTTACTCCGGCACGTCCGTTACGGATATTACTAATCATCTGAGGCTGTACCCAAAGTCCTTTCACGCATCCGTTTTCATCTACTTCAATCCTGGTAGGTGCCTTCAAGGTCTGTACCTCTACTCCTTCTGCAATGGCCCCTTCTATTTCATCCTTTAAGGCGGTCATATCGGCAACACGTCTACGGTATACAATGCTGACCTTTTTCGCCCCCAGACGGACTGCGGTACGCACGGCATCCATGGAAACATTTCCGCCTCCGATAATACACACTTCCTGACCTTTTAAATCAATGGCAACATCTTTTCCTACATCCCGCAAAAACTGTACTGCGGAAACAACGCCCTTTGCATCCTCACCTTCTATGCCCAGCTTTTTGTCTGTGCTTGCCCCGATGGTAATCAGCACCGCATCATATTCTTTTCTCAGTTCATCTATCGTAATATCCGTGCCGATACGAAGTCCGTGTCTGACCTCCACACCTGTCGCAAGAATTGCTTCAATATCATCATCCAGTCTGTTCTTCGGCAAACGGTAATTCGGAATTCCGTAGCGTAACATTCCGCCCAACTTCGGAAGCATTTCAAATACCACTACCTGATGCCCCATAAGCTGTAAATAATATGCCGTACTTAAACCACCCGGACCACCGCCCACAATTGCCACTTTCTTGCCGGTAGACGGCTCGCATTTTGGCGGAGGCACTTTTCCTGCAAAATCTGCTGCCATACGTTTTAATCCGCGGATATTAATAGCATCATCCACCATGTTTCTCCGACATCTTGCCTCACAAGGATGCTCACAGATAAAACCACAGGTCGTCGGAAACGGATTGTCCTTGCGAATCAGACGAATTGCATCCTGATATCTGCCTTCCAAAACAAGGGCAATATACCCCGGAATATCTACTCCTGCCGGACAAAGTGAAACGCAAGGTACCGGTTGCTGGTAATTACAACTGCATCTTCCCATTTCAATATGAGATATGTATTCCTCACGAAATCCAATCAGTCCTTTATAAATCATATTGGCTGCTTCATAGCCGATAGCACAATCTGCCGTTTCCATAATGCTCTTTGCCGTCTCTTCCATCAAAGAAAGTGTATCCATAGTTGCTTTGCCATCCAGTACATCCTCAATCAAATGCTTTAGCTTTGACAAACCGACGCGGCACGGTACACATTTTCCACATGACTGCGCATGACACAGTTCCAAAAAAGCCTTTGACATATCAATCGGACATAATCCCGACGGGCTTGCCTCAATCCTGCGTTCCAAGTCTTTATAAAGCTGTTCCACCACAACCTGTGCTTTATTCGGTATTGGAATTTCCAATCTGCTCATACAAATCCTCCCCATACTTTATCTGTTTTTTACCTTACTTTGGCGCTTTAAAACAATGATTCACCTTTCCGAATCCGAAAATGTAAGCGCTTACATTTTTAATTCTACTACCTTTTTTACGGGAACGCAATAATTGATATTTTTTAATCAAAGCCATTGTAACAGTTCAGCCTTAGCATTGAAAAACGCAGAAAACGGCTGATAACATTCCGTAGACTGTCTGGTGGAGAATGGTGATATTTCCTTATATGGTGCTGCAATATACAGAAGTAAATTTGCATGGATGCAAATTTAGGCGAGACGGAGGCATGGAAGCCGACTCGAGCCGTTTTCGTCCGTTTGTCAATACGTGAAGGCTGAACTGTTACAAGCCATACAAAAAGAGATACCGCTTAATCATACAACTTTCTTCTGCAATCCCAAACATACATCAATGCCGCCGAAAGTCCCACACCAATGACAGCCGGCAAATTTACCGCAGTTCCGTTTACATTTCCCGCCAATATATGAATTACTCCCGGAATTCCGCAAGCGACCATACCAATCAGCATGGATACAATAACCGCCGGGCTTTGCTTTACGGCAACTGTCTCATTTTCCCAATTCATCATAGGCATTTTTAAATTCACGGTGACTCCGACAACAGAGGCAAAAATAAGATACACAAGCGGAATCAAAATGAACCATACACCTGCCCTCATATCAAAGCGAAGGGACACTAAAATACAGATAACCGAAATCAAATAAAACGGAAGTGCCACAATCATATTCAATAAAATCTTACTGTTTATAATTGTTTTCACAGACAGTGGCATAGTCTGCAACAGCCAAAATTGTTTGCCCTCCATGGAAACGGATACTGCTGTTGTGGATGTCATGGCTCCCATTACTGCCAGAATAAACGGCCCAACCTTTTGGAAAAGTCCCGGAAGCCCCAGTGTACTTTCAAGAGTATCAACTCCCATAATCAGAATAGCAACTCCTCCCACTGCCATCATAATAAATCCAATCATCGTATTTATCACATATACGCTGGAAGAAAAATAATGCTTCATCTCCCGAAAGAGCATTGCTTTTAACAGAGAATGCTGCTCCATTTTCCGTATTGTGTAGCTTCCTTTTGCTTCCTTTGCCTTCATAGCCGAACAGATAGCAACGAATCTCCGTTGCACCAACCAGACTAATATTGCAAATGCTCCTGCCGATATTGCTGCAAACAAGAGAAAGCTGCCTATTTTTCCCTCTACCACTGCCTCGGTAAACAGGCGTGCCGGAGGATAGATATGATTCATCTGTTCAGAAAGAGCAGCAGACATATTGAGCATCATTTCTTCCACCTGCGCTTCACTCATCCCTGACATAAACATGGGCAAAACAATAATTCCTACAACCAACCCTAATGTAAGCAATATATTTACCAACGTTTTATGCTTTGTTCTGGAACTTACTGCAATAATCAGAACCCCCACCGCGGTAGCTACTGTCATAGGCAGTAAAGGTGCTAAAAACACGGCTGGAAGCATCATAAAATAAAACCATATTCCCGGCCGTATGCTATACCCATAAATGATAGTCACCGGCAGAAATGTAATAAAGCTAAGTGTGATATTCCCCGCATACATCGTCAAAAATCTGCTGACAATAATTGCTGTGGGCGACACCGGAAATGAAATAAGCGTTTCATAGGATTTCATTTGAAAAATTACATTTCCCGCCTTGTAAATCGAAAAGAACAGGCTGAGCAGGCTGATTAAGGTCAGCATATAGGCAAGCAGGACATCAGACAGTCCCATCTGTATGTAAGCATATGTGTAAAGTGCCACGTAAGCAATATAAAATACCGCCAGCATTCCGATTGCAACCGCAGCCAAAACAAAACGGGCTCTTTTGCCTTTGTCTTTGGAAAACCGGAACTCATTCAATCCCCAGAAATTACACAGCAGCAATTTTGATAAATTTTTAATCTGCTTTGCCATCTTCCACCACCTCCATAAAAACATCCTCAAGAGTCTGTCCATTTACAAGGTCTTCTGTCTTTCCGGAAGAAATCAGTTTTCCTTCTTTGATAATGGCAATTTTGTTACACAACTTCTCTGCCACATCAAGCACATGGGTGGAAAAGAAAAAGGCACAACCTTCCTGACACATTTCATGCATAATATTCTTTAAAACCAATGCAGCCTTTGGATCCAGCCCCACAAAAGGTTCATCCATAATTATCAGCTTCGGACTATGAATCAGTGCCGACACAATTGTCAATTTCTGTTTCATTCCATGCGAATAGGAAGAAATTAAATCTCCCAAGGCTTCCGTTATTTCAAATTTGTCGGCATACATCTTGATTTTCTGTTCCCGCTCTGTTCTGCTGACATCATAAATATCCGCAACAAAATTAAGATACTGGATTCCTGTTAAATAATCAAAAATATCCGGATTGTCAGGTATATAGGCAATTTTGCTCTTACATTCCATTGGATTGTCTTTGACTGATATTCCGTCTACCTTAATACTTCCTTCCTCATAATCATGAATACCTACAACAGCCTTAATCGTTGTTGTTTTTCCTGCTCCGTTATGTCCGATAAATCCGTAAATATCTCCCGGACAAATATGCAGATTTAAATCACTGACTGCTGTTTTCTCTCCGTACTTTTTGGTCAAATGTTCTATTCTTAACATATGTTTTCCTACTCCTTTATTCCCATTCTATCTGGTTAACCGCTTTCTGCAATAACTGCTCTCATTACAATGAGGACACTTCAAATATCTTTTCGTTATTGTATGCGGTCCCATAATATAGGCGGTCATATCCGGCGTAAATCTGGTCTGACATTTGGGGCATTCAAAGGTTCCGGCATCCCGGTCCAATACAACTGCAACTCCAATCCCTAATACAAAAACTATCCCGCCAAAAAGCACTAACAATACTTTTATCGGAACAGTAAGTATATCCGTCATGCTGCATACAAGCAGTATCATAACAACTAAAACACTTACACCCACCATTGCTACGATTGCCGAAATAGTAATCTTCTTCTTACTTTCTTCTTTTTCCCTTACTAAATCTACCATGTTCTCCTCCGCTCTCTTTCTATAATTCTCCTCCGGTATTTTCTCACCGGACAAGAGCTCATTTACACTGATTTTCAGTTCTTCACAGAGCGGCAGCATCAAAGCAACCTCCGGGAGCCCTTTCCCCGTTTCCCATTTAGAAACCGTTTTGTCACTGATATTTAATTTTTCAGCAAGCTCCCTCTGTGTAAGATTCTGTTCTTTTCTCATTGTCGATATAAATTTACCGATTTTAATCTGTTCCAATGAGCTCTCCTCCTTTCGTGTTTTAGCGTACATGATGGTAGTAAAAATTGAAACCCACGCTCCGTAGAATTGCGGAATTATGGGGTTTTCTACGATTAGTAGAGTTAGTAATTTCAAAGATATTTTTGTATATTTCCCTGCTCGATAACCCTTTTTCCTATTAAAGTAATCGCCTGATTCGGACATTTGCTGATGCATCGATAGCACATCGTACACTGTTTTCCTGCGGTTGCAATTTTTTTGTCTGCAGCAGTCCTTTCCATTGTTATGTTTTTCATAGGACATAGCTGTGCACATTGCCCGCACCCTACACACATGTCAGTATTAATTTTCAACTTATCCGAATATTTTCCGGTCTTGTTAAAAAAATACAGTCTTTGTCCAAACAGCCCCGCAAGGTGATATAAAAATCCGATTCCTTCCTGTGGCGGATTCCCTTTTTGATAGTTTTCCGCTGCCTGCTTTATCTTCTTTTCCGCATCGGCTACCAATTGCCGATTTACCTGAAGCGGACGTTTCAATGCCTTTACATCACTGATACAGTCCGGCATTTTTAAATGCAGCCCTCCGGTAATCGTGGCTCCGTATTTCTGTAACAGCCGTGCCAGTATCCCCGCTCCGTCCCCGCTGAACAGCCCCATCGTTGCAATGACAAATATCCTTTTTCCTTTCCAGATTCCAGGATTCCCTTCAATAAAATCTCTTACAAATTTAGGAATATTGCTGTACTGTACAGGATAACCTATTACCAGTTCACTCTGCACACAAATCTGATGTATGGCTTCTTCCTCCTCAATGGAAAATGCCTTCGCCTCCGGTTCACATTCCTGTATAAATTTTTCCACACAGTATTTTGAATTGCCTGTTCCGCTAAAATAAATTCCTATCATTTTTTATCACCTTAATCATCCTCAAGAAAAAATCTGTGCCAGTATAATCGCGCCAAAAATCAAAATACATCCCAGCAGCTCTCTTCCTGTCAGTGCCTGATTTAAAATTACCCAACCTGCAAGGGCGGAAAATACCGATTCCAAACTTAAAATCAGAGAAGCTATGGTAGGATTAAAATCCTTCTGTCCAATAATCTGAAGCGTATATGCCACACCACAGGAAAGAACACCCGCATACAAAATCGGAAGCCATGCCGCCAAAATATTCTCAAGAGCAGGAGTTTCCGTAAAGAGCATAATCAGACCGGATAAAATACCGCATACCAAAAATTGAATACAGGACATTTTTACCCCGTCTGTCTTTGGCGAAAAATAATCTATCACAAGGATATGTATGGAAAAAAGCACTGCCGAACACAAAAGACAGGCATCCGCAGCCTCCAGCCGAAAACCATCCTTAACACTTAAAAGGTAAAATCCTGCAAGAGCAATGACAACACTAATCCATACCTGTATCCCACATTTCTTTCTTAAAAAAATACTTATAATAGGCACAATAATAATATATAGTGCCGTAATAAAACCGGCTTTTCCAACGGTAGTATACTGAATCCCTATCTGCTGCATATTCGTAGCAAGGCACAGTGCAATACCACAACAGATGCCGCCAATAAGTAATGTTTTTTTGTTCTCCTTATTTGCTGCCTTTTCTACTGCTCTTTCTTTATGTTTCCATTTATTCAAAAACCAAATACAGGGAATCAGTACGATGCCACCAATGATATTTCTTACGCAGTTAAACGTGAAAGGGCCTATATAATCCATCCCTACGCTCTGTGCCACAAAAGCGACACCCCAGATAATTGCCGTCATAAGCAGGAGAATCGGGTTTTTCCAATTCGTTTTATTCATTTTCTATTGTCTTCCATCTTCACCTTTTTTCGTTTCTCCACCAGTTTCACGAATCTGGGTCTGTTATATCTTTGCATCATAACAAATGCACAGTCCGCGCCTCCTGCTAAAAGAGAAGTCACCCAAAAAACTACCGGTACCCCGAACCAGATTATTTCAAAAAGCGGCAGAAAACTTAAAATAACCATACATTCATGCCCAATTTCGGAAATACACATTGCCTGTATGATTTCCTCCGGTGTACACGTTTTCATGGAAAAATCCTCCGGGCGATAGGTGGGCATTTTATCCTTCCAATTCTTTACTTTCAATCTTTCATATAAAGTCTTTTCAAATTTTTTAGGCATAAACCAGCGGACATGATAATTTATCGGTTTCACAAACAGAATTTTGGTGAAAAGACCGATGAAAAGTCTCATTACAAAATGATAGCTTATCGTTCCCGCCGTAATTGCCAGTGTCAGAAAAATATCTAAACCGTTTTTCCGATAAAGCAAAATAAAAATAATCGTACAAACTACAGCAACCAATGCTGTGCCATTCATTAGTTTTTTCATTGTTCTTCTATTCCCCTAAGGCTTTTTTCAAGTCCTTCATATACAACTCCTGCTGCTTTTTTAAATACGTTCCGGCAAAAGGTCTCATGAAAATTTTTTTTGGGTTAACATCCTCTGTAAAATCTACCGTAACTTTTCCGTTTTCATTGGAAAATACCCCTGTCCAGTGTCCGGTCATATTTCCGTTCTCTAAATCAAATTCATAACGTTTATACGGTTCAAATACGGTAATCGTAAAATAAGTCGGATAACCGTTTTTCGTATATTCAATAAACTTCCTGCCTTCCTCCAAAACTTCAATTTTGCTTATATCACTCCGCCATGAATATTCCGTACAAGAAGTTACTGTATTCCATATTTTTTCGATGTCTGATGAGAATGTTTCTCTTCTGTTTGCTGTTACCATAATTATCCTCTCTATTTCCTACATTTTCACCCGTTTCCGGTTACTGCCATCCTCATAAATTTCCAATTCCGGTATTGTTTGCAGAAACTTCGTAAACTGGGAATATCCGTAATCTTTAATATTAAACCGGGTATATTTCTGGTGCACCTTGTTACTTAGTTCATTCACACCCATTCCCTTTGCACCCTGTTTCTTTACAAGCTGCTTCATGTAAGAAGTAATTTCATCCTTCGACTCCACATTCGCCTTAATCCTTACGTTGATTCCTCTGTTTTCCGTTTTAATCAGTTCCAGACTCGGTACTTCCTCCAAAAATCGGGAAAGCAGACTATAGCCGTAATTTCTTGTATCAAAATCCGGGTATTTGTTTATCAGACGACTTCCGATTTCGGCAAGTCCGGTTTCCTTATCCCTGTTTTCATTCTCAGTGATAATATTAATAATCGCACTTTCGATAACTTCCTTGCTGATAACGGTAGACTCTTTCGCTCCTGCATTGTTCTTCGCCTGATTTTTCTTTGTCTTTCCGTTCTTCTCTCCTGCTGTTTCCGGCAAAAGTTCTTCCTCCTGCATTTCCTGGTCTGCATCAATAAGATTTTCCAGAACGGTAAACTGGGAACACGCTGTACGGAAAGGACGGGGTGTCTTTTCTTCTCCCATTCCCACCACAATCATTCCTGATTCCCGCAGTCTTCCGGCAAGGCGGGTAAAATCCCCGTCACTGGAAACAATACAAAATCCATCCACATTTCCTGCATACAAAATATCCATCGCATCAATAATCAGTGTAGAATCCGTGGCATTTTTTCCTACTGTGTTCGGGAATTGCTGTATCGGTGTAAGAGAATGCTCCAACAGCTTATCCTTCCAGCTTTTCGCATGCGTACTTGTCCAATCTCCATAAATCCGCCGGTAAGTCGCAATTCCATGTTTTGTCATCTCATCCATGATTGCCGAAATATATTTAGATGAAATATTGTCGGAATCGATTAATATTGCAAATTTTTTATCCTCCATGCCTGATGCCCTTACTCCCTTCTCATCCCGGTTTTTAAGCCTTTTTCTGCTTTTCCAGCATTTCCCGCAGTGCATCTTCGCTGACACTCACCCATGCATCCTCTTCCTCTGCATTCAGTCCAAGATACTGTGCCAGTGTCCGCTCGTCATCACTCATTCCCCACTCATAGCTGTAATCATCAATCGCCTCAAATTCAATCTCTCCGGCGAGGTATTTTTCTTTGAAATTTTTCTCCATACACACTCTCTTTACTTTCTTTTATTTTCCTCTTGTATAAGCATTCTGCTATTGTTGCATAATCGACATCAATGCCGGTATTAATTGTTTCTTTCTTGAAATAACTCCTGCCAATCGGAACGAATCCTTATCAACGGACACTCCAAACGCATTTTCAATCAGCTCTTCCGCATTATTTCCTACAAACAACAGCTCCGTAGATTCACTGATAATATCTGTCAGCATGAAAAAAATCATATTCACATTCAGCTTTCCGATTGCTTCTTCCAGATACGGTTTCAGCCTGTCCTTAATTTCTGCCAGTTCCTCTTTTGTCATGGCATTAATCTGACCCACGCCAAAAGAAACATCATTAATGGAAAACTTCTTGAAATCCTGATAGAAAATCTCTTCCGGGCTTTTTGACTTCAGATTGCTTCCTGCCTTAAACATCTCTCTGGCAAATTCTTCCACATTGATTCCTGCAATTTCAGCAAGCTCTTCCGCCGCCTTTTTATCAAATTCCGTGCAGGTAGGTGAACGGTACATCAGCGTATCGGACAAAATTGCCGCACAAAGTAACGATGCAATCGTCTGCGTAATTTCCACATTGTTTTCCCGATACATCTGGTAAATAATTGTTGCCGTACATCCCAGCGGCTGATTGCGGAAAAAGACCGGTGAAATGGTTTCCAGACTACCCAGGCGATGGTGGTCGATAATCTCCAGAATTTCTGCATTTTCAACGCCTTCTACTGCCTGACTTTTTTCATTGTGGTCTACCAGAATAATTTTCTTAGGTGACATATTTAACAAATTCCGTCTGGAAATCATCCCGATATAATGACCATATTTATCCAAAACAGGAAAATCCCGGTGTCTCTTCTTCGCCATCGTTTCCTTAATGGTATCCGTAAAATCGTCCATCTGAAATGTAATCAGATTTTCCTTACGCATAAAATGTGCAATCGGCATACTCTGGTTAATCAGTCTTGCCACAGTATAAGTATCATGGGGTGTACTGATAACCGTACAGCCTTTTTCCTCTGCCATCTTTTTAATCGTAATGGAAACAGCCGCACCTTCACACACAATAATACAGTCCGCTTTCATCTCAATGGCACAAAGCTGGGATTCATAACGGTTTCCCAAAATTACTAAATCATGCTCTTCAATATAGCTTTCCATCAAATCCGGATTTGCTGCCGCAATCAGAACCTTTCCTTTATCAAAAAATGCTTCCTCATCTCCCACGATGATTTCCGCATCCAAGGTTTCCAGAATATTTTTATATTTTGTTCTGGCAGTAGCCAGAATTTTGCTGTCATACACATCCATATAGGATGTTGCAATATCACTGATGCTGATAATCCCCGCCAGCTTATCATTTTCGGTAATAGGCAGAGTCACAACGTTTTTATCCTTCATCAGTCTCCAAGCCTTTTTTAAGGAAATATCCTGATTAACTCCTTCCGTTTCCCGGATTTCGATATCACGCACCTGTGTCCGCACATCCTTTAAGTATAGCGGCGGCTGTACTCCGAAACGTTCCAGTACATACTGGGTCTCCTCGTTCAACGTTCCTGCACGCATAGCAATATATTCCGCATCCTGACTCAATGCACATTTCAAATTCGCATAACAAATTGCAGAGCAGATAGAATCCGTGTCCGGGTTTCTATGTCCTACAACAAATACCTTCTGCTTTCTGATTCCCATGATAATCCTCCATTCTCACGAAGCCTGTGGATTTTCTAATACCTTGTATATCAGAAAAATTTTACCATATAGGGTTAGGAAAAGCAAAACGTTTTCATTGACATTCCCTGCAAGAAGTTATAAGTTAAGTTCAGTAGTGTTTTCCTGTTCTGGCTCCCAAACAATGCACAGGAAAACAAATGGAAGGATGTAACGTAAAATGTTGAAGCATGTAGAACATTTCCACGGAAGTGACTTAGAAAAAATAGAAAAAATATACGGCATCAAAAAGGAAAACATTATCAGCTTTTCCGCCAATGTCAACCCTCTCGGGCTCTCTCCCAAGCTTTGCGAAGGACTGAAAAATTGTCTCGACGTCATCACCACCTACCCTGACCGTGAATATACCGCTCTGCGGAAAACCATCAGTGCGTACTGCCTTACGGAACATGAAAATATTATTGTAGGAAACGGCTCAACGGAGTTGATTTCTGCGGTGATTCAGTCCCAAAAACCAAAAGCGGCATGTCTGCTTTCTCCTACTTACTCCGAATATGAACGGGAAATTTCTCTTGCCGGAGGCAACGTTTTTTATTATCAGCTTTTACCGGAAAAGAATTTTGTTTTAGAAACCGGCGAGCTTTTCTCTCTTCTTTCAGAAAAGGAGGTCGAACTGCTCGTACTCTGCAATCCGAATAATCCCACTTCTACCGCCTTAACGCAGAACACTTTAGCGGAGATTTTGGAATTTTGCAGTGCGAAGGGAATATTTGTCATGATTGATGAAACCTATGTGGAATTTACAGAAAACTATGACTCTGTCACAGCAATTCCCCTTCTTTCCCGTTTTGACAATTTTATTATCCTGCGTGGTATTTCCAAATTCTTTGCCGCACCGGGACTTCGGCTCGGTTACGGAATAAGCGGAAACAAAGCACTGTTACGGGAAATCAATGAGAAAAAAAATCCTTGGACGATTAACTCTCTCGCAGAGGCTGCCGGGAAGTTACTCTTTACAGATACAGATTATATTCAACAAACGAAAGAACTTATTTTTTCCGAAAGGGCACGGGTCTGCGAAGCACTTCGTTCCATTTCGGGATTGAAGGTATATGAACCTGTTGCCAATTTTGTTCTGGTAGAAATTACAAAAGAAAATCGGGATGCGGATATGTTATTTGATACTGCCATCCGCCGTTCCCTTATGATACGCAACTGTTCTTCCTTTGAAGGCTTAAGCAATCGTTTTTTCCGTCTCTGCTTTATGCTACCTGAAGACAATGATAAGCTGCTTAACTGTATCAGAGAAACATTAAACTAAGATTGTACTTTTATAGTCCGTTTGACCGAAAAAAGCCGGCGTATGATGTCATACACCGGCTTCTCTCCATATTTGTATCAGCTTTTCTAAAGAATAGGTTGCATTTGCCGGGCTGGTAGAGGGCAGACCTATAATTTCCATATGCAGGGTAGGAAGGATATACTTGTCATATAATTTCTTTGCCATATTCCCGTTAGCATAGATCCGTTTAATCCTGCTCCCCTGTATGATACCGGCAATATCTGCCGGAATCACGTTTTTGATACTGCTGTCACTGGAACCGGTGATATCACACTTGGCAATCACATCCCAGACGGCAATTTTGTTTTTCAGAAGAAGCCTCTTCTTTTCCTCTACGGAATTCGGCACCGAACTGTCCGTCAGTCCTGCAATCACCTTCCAGAAACGGTTTTGCGGATGTCCATAAAAGAATCCCTGCTCTCTGGATTTCACCGACGGGAACGTACCCAATATCAGTATTTCCGATCGCTCATTATAAACCGGTTCAAATTCGTGTATCTGTGTACTGCTTTCTGCCATATCAGCCTCATACTCTATTTTACCGCTTTAAATGCTTCTTCCAAATCTTCAATAATATCGTCAATATTTTCTGTTCCGATAGATAAACGAATGGTATTCGGTTTGATTCCCTGATCTGCCAGTTCCTCCTCATTCAACTGTGAATGTGTGGTGGACGCCGGATGAATAACCAGTGATTTTACATCTGCAACATTGGCAAGCAGGGAGAATAACTCCAGATTGTCGATAAATTCTTTTGCCTTTTCCGCATCCCCTTTAATCTCAAAGGTGAAAATAGACCCGCCTCCGTTAGGGAAATATTTTTTATAAAGTGCCTGCTGTCCGGCATCCGTGGATACAGACGGATGATGTACCGCTTCCACCTGCGGATGATTATTTAAATATTCTACTACCTTTAATGCATTTTCTACATGTCTTTCCACTCTTAAGGACAAGGTTTCCAAGCCCTGCAGGAAGAAAAATGCATGGAACGGAGAAAGTGTTGCACCGGTATCACGAAGCAGGATTGCACGAATCTTTGTAACAAACGCTGCTGCACCGACAGCTTTTGTGAAGCTGATACCGTGATAGCTTGGGTTGGGCTCTGTAAGAGACGGGAATTTTCCGCTTGCTTCCCAGTCGAACTTTCCGCTGTCAACAATAACACCTCCGATAGTAGTTCCATGTCCGCCGATAAACTTGGTTGCTGAGTGTACTACAATGTCTGCTCCGTACTCAATCGGACGAACCAGATACGGTGTTGCAAATGTATTATCGATTACTAACGGTATTTTATGTGCATGTGCAATAACAGCAACTTTTTCGATATCCACTACATCGGAATTCGGGTTCCCCAACGTTTCAATAAAGACTGCCTTTGTATTTTCTTTAATTGCAGCTTCTATTTCATCATAGTTAAAGGGATCTACGAAAGTTGTTGTAACTCCGTATTCCGGTAAAGTATGTGCAAGAAGATTATAAGTTCCTCCGTAGATATTCTTTGCTGCTACGATATGGTCTCCTGCATGAGCAAGATTTTCAAAAGTATATGTAATGGCTGCTGCGCCGGAGGCCACTGCCAATGCTGCCACACCGCCTTCCAGTGCCGCAATTCTCTTTTCAAATACATCCTCTGTCGGGTTTGTTAATCTTCCATAGATATTACCTGCATCACTAAGACCGAATCTTGCTGCTGCATGTTCACTGTTTCTGAATACATAAGAAGATGTCTGGTAAATGGGTACTGCCCTTGCATCTGTTACCGGATCAGGCTGCTCCTGTCCTACATGTAATTGTAATGTTTCAAATTTTAAATTTCTTTCTGCGTATGTTTTTTTACTCATAATAACCTCTTTCTACAGTCTCTATACTGTTATCCTATTTTTTTCTTTTTTCTTTTCAAACATGTTTGCAATTTATATATTTCCTATCTGATTACATGGATATAATAACATGCTTATTCGTAAATGTCTAATATGTAAAAGAAGTGACTGGTTATAGGTTTCCCCTATAGCCAATCACTTCTATGCTTCTGCAGATATCTCTCAGTTACTGCATTTTTAGAGTATTTTGGATAAATCCTCATTTCCTTCTTTCCACTCTATGAACTTATCCGCTTTGACAATATTTTTTATCTGCTCTATGATTACATGATCCAAAAGAGACTGCTCTACGATTACAATTAATCCTGCCTCATGCAACAGCTGCACTGCAAACGGAATCTGTCCGCGGCTTTCTTCTCCGAGCAGCATCGTATGTCTGCCGTTTAAGATTAGCTTTTTCTCTACCTCTTTTGCCTTTTCCTCTGTTTCCACAGCAATCACAAACCCGGTCTGCCCCTTTTGTCTGGCGCGTGTTTCTCCTGTCACCTCACTTAAAACATTGTCCTTCGGCGGTCTGACGGTTTCTACCACACCGCAGGCAGATGTCATATTTGTCACACGGTCGATTAGTATCAGTTCGCCCAATGTCTTATGTTTATGAAAGGCATCCAATACAATATTTTCTGCAAGTACAATTTCGCATACGGCAATTTCATTTTTCTTAAGCGTCTCTACCTTGCGGTGTTCGCCGGTATTGACATCCACCAGATATTTGATATCTGTAACCATACCCGGAATCAGCTTTGTACCAAGCTTTACAAAGAAGTTTTTATCCTTCACAAGCTCTGTATCATCCATCCACAAAAGTGAGGCTTCAAACAGGTTGGTAATTGCAGGTGCAGTATCCTTTGCAAGAACGCACCCTCTGGAAACATCCACTTCTCTATCTAACTGAATTGTTACCGGCTGTCCTTTCTGTGCTGTATTGGCTTCCTTATCTCCAATATGGATACTCTTTATATGTGCGCTCTCCTCGCTTGGCAAGGATACAATTTTATCACCTACCGAAACAAAGCCTGCTTCAATCTGTCCCTGAAATCCTCTGAATTCATGATTCGGACGACATACACGCTGTACGGGGAGATAAAACCCTTCCTCTTCCACCTTGCTTTCCACATCCACATTTTCCAGATAGGTCAGCAATGCCTCTCCTTCGTACCACGGAATATTATCCGATTTCTTTGTGACGTTATCACCTTCCGTAGCAGACAACGGAATAATCTTTACATTTTTTAAGCCAAGCTCCTTCTGAAGTTCATGAATCTGACTTTCAATTTCCAAAAATCTTTCCTGACTGTAATTTACTAAATCCATCTTGTTTACGGCAAATACAAAATATTGTATACCCATCAGTGAACAGATCCTTGCATGTCTTCTTGTCTGTACCAGTACACCTTGTTTCGCATCTATCAAAATAATGGCAAGCTGCGCAAAGGATGCTCCTACTGCCATATTTCTTGTATACTCTTCATGTCCCGGTGTATCTGCCACAATAAAACTGCGATTATCTGTAGTAAAATAACGGTAAGCTACATCTATGGTAATTCCCTGCTCTCTTTCTGCCATCAGACCATCCAGTAACAGAGAATAGTCGATTTCCCCGCCTCTGCTTCCTACCTTACTGTCCAGTTCCAGGGCTTTTTCCTGATCTGCATATAATAGCTTTGCATCATATAAAATGTGTCCGATTAATGTGGATTTTCCGTCATCCACACTTCCACATGTAATAAATTTCAGCAATCCATTCATTTAGAAATACCCCTCTCTCTTTCTACGTTCCATGCTACCTGCTGCCTCATGGTCAATCACCCTGCTGGTTCTTTCGGAAGAGACAGCGCTCAGTGTTTCTTCAATAATGGCATCCAGTGTATCTGCCTCAGACTCAACTCCTCCGGTTAACGGATAGCAGCCAAGCGTTCTGAATCTGACTTTCTTGTACTGAATCTGTTCTCCGGGAAGAAGCTTCAATCTGTCATCATCCACCATGATGATATTACCGTCACGCTCGATAACAGGTCTTTCCTTTGCAAAATACAACGGTACGATTTCAATATTTTCTCTCTTTATGTACTGCCAGATGTCCTTTTCTGTCCAGTTTGAAATCGGGAAAACTCTCATGCTTTCGCCCTTGTTAATTTTTGTATTGTACAGCTTCCACATCTCCGGGCGCTGGTTCTTCGGGTCCCATGCCTGTTCACTGTTTCTAAAGGAAAAAATTCTCTCCTTTGCACGGGATTTTTCTTCATCACGTCTGCCACCGCCAAAGGCTGCTGTAAAACCATATTTGCTAAGCCCCTGCTTTAACGCCTGCGTTTTCATAATGTCTGTATAGGCAGAGCCGTGGTCAAAGGGATTAATTCCCTGCTTTACACCTTCTTCATTGGTATGAACCAGCATTTCAATGCCATATTTCTCTGCTGTTTTATCCCGAAACTCTATCATTTCACGGAACTTCCATGTGGTATCGATATGCATAAACGGAAAAGGCGGCTTCTCGGGATAAAATGCTTTTAATGCCAGATGCAGCATTACCGAACTGTCTTTACCAATCGAATACAGCATTACCGGCTTTTCGCATTCCGCCGCAACCTCTCTGATAATATAGATTGCCTCTGCCTCCAACTCATCCAGATGTGATAATTCACTCATAATTCATCCTCCATAACCTTTTTAGTATTTATTCGCATCTTTTTTGTTTATCGTTATGACCTTTTTTTCCCCATTATCATTTTCGATAATCCAATGGCATAAATCACCTTCCATTTCGGTATGCATCCGGCTTCCTTTTCCACCGATATCCGCTCCGAGATAAAACTCAATTGCACCGAATGCACATTCCTTCAGGCAGGAGGTGCATCCCCAACATTCATCCGGGCGCTTGATAAAAGCTTTCCCCTCTGCGTTTTTTTTGATTAAATTCCCGGGACACGCTTCCACACACTTACCGCAGCGGCGACACTTTTCCTCATTAATTTGAATGCTCATACACTTCATCCTCCTTTACCAAATCTCTGTAGATGATTTGTATTTTGCCATCCACCAGTTTAGAATTTACATATAAATTCCACTCCTCGCTACGCTTAGGATAATCAGCATTTTCTCCGAAGCTGTGCCATCTGGTCTCCTTACGTGCCTGCAAATGGGCAATGACACTTCTGCACACAATCAGTCTTTCCTTTAGTTCATAAATCCGCAAAAGCTCATCCATGTCCTGCGCATACAACTTACTGCTTAAGTCCGTTAACAGCGCAATTTTTTCATTCGCAAGTCTTAACTGCTTTTGGTTGTACCGATAACCGGTTCCGATACCGCCGGCATAATTATCCATGACCTTCTGCATTGCCTCTTCCAATTGCTCCACACTGTAAAAGCTGCTCTTTTCGCCTAAGTGTGCTTCATAGGTATTCAAAACCTTCTTAAATCTTTTTTCTAAATCATGTTCGGATTGTCTTCGTTTATCTGCTGTTCCTAAATCCTCCAAAGCAGACAATGCAGCAATTTCTCCTTCCACCAGAGCACCTGTTACATATTTCTGCGGAGCACCTCCGGCAACATCTCCTGCTGCATATAAACCTTTTATGGTCGTCTGCCTTCTGTTATCTATCCAATAGCCACTGGCAGTATGACCGCCTACGATATAGGGTTCTGTTCCTTCAATTTCCACATTTTGCTCCGAAGGATTCTTGCCGCTCTCCAGCCATTTTAACGTCTGGCTCGGAGCCATATTCAAATATGCTTTTAATAACTCTTCATCCTGTTTTTCCGTAATTCCTTCGGTTCTTAAGTAGCAGGGACCTCTGCCCTCTTCGTTCTCCCTGACCGTCCCGTAAACTCTCTCTGAAGTAGTCAGTCCGTACTTATCCTCATAGACTTCTCCCAAAGCATTGACCTGTTTTGCACCCACTCCCTGTGCAATGGTTCCGGTAGGTGCTATAGTATCCTTGCACCTTAGCGCAATAAAACGCATCTCCATCGTTGTCATTTCCGCTCCGGCCAGAATACCCATCGCATATCCGGCGCCTGTGTTAAAGGGCGGATACCACATCTTATGTTTGGAAAATCCCGGATTATTAGGACGATACAGTCCTGCTGCGCCACCTGTTGCACAGATAACTGCATCCGCCTCTATGAAATAAGCGGTTTCCTCGTCTACATGAAATCCCACAGCACCCGCAATCCGCTCCTTATCCAACAGATAATCGGTAATATTCACATGATTCAAGACCTCTACGTTTTTGCACTTCTTCACTGCATCCGCAAGGATCACCTTAATATTCTCGCCATTTATCTTAATATTCCGGTTTCCCCTTGTCACATATTTTCCGTTTTCATCTTTCAAAATGACAAGACCTAACTGCTCCAGCTTTTCTGTCACCCGGTTCAGTCCCTCTGACATGGACAAAAGCAAGTCTTCCCGCACGATACCTGCCGCATCCTTCTTTGCATATTCCACATAATCCTTCGGAGTCCTTCCTTCGGTTATGTACGCATTAATTGCATTTACTCCCGCTGCAAGACAACCGCTTCTTCTGATATTTGCTTTTTCTGCTACAACAATCCTGACGTCAGACCTCTGTGCCGCGGTAAGTGCTGCATAGCAGCCTGCCGTACCTCCGCCGATAATCAGAATATCCGTCTTTATTTTTTCTATCTTCATTTTCTGCTCCCGTCCGCCCGCTAAAGCGGGCACTTAAACATTGCAGACAGGCTAGATTACAAACGAATCGTCTACCAATGCCTCATTCTCTAATAAAACAACCCTATCACCATCTATAGCATACAAACGATAAATAAATACATCAACCGTTTCCCCGACAGATACAAGAGCATCATCCAGTCCCCTGCTCCCTGTGATAATCGTATCATGAAGCCGCACCTTCACCTCCAGACTGTTTCCACGGAAAGCAATTCCTTCTACTTTTCCTTCCTCTGCCGAGCTCTTATATTTCTGTTCTTCCGTCTTTTTGGCAATACTTACAAACTCCGGTCTTACAATCGCTTTCTCTCCCTTGCTTTGTGATGAAAAACACCGAAAGCTGTGATAATTTTCAATCACCGAGGAATTACCGATAAACTGTGCCACAAAAGGAGTTTGAGGATTTCTGTATATATCCTGCGGTGTTCCTATCTGTTCTACCCTTCCCTTGTTTGTTACAATAATCTCATCCGCAACCTCAATGGCTTCATCCTGGTCATGGGTAACAAAAATACTGGTAATTCCAAGCATGTCAATCATTCCTCGAAGCCAGCTTCTAAGCTCCTGTCTGACCTTTGCGTCAATCGCTGCAAAGGGTTCATCCAACAATAAAAGCTGTGGATTGGGTGCAAGTGCCCTCGCAAAAGCAACTCTTTGCTTTTGTCCTCCCGATAGCTGATTCGGATACCGGTTTTCCAGTCCTTCAAAGCCAATCAGTTTGATGAGCTCTCTCACTCGTTTATCTATCTCTTTTTTATTTACCTTTTTTACGCGCAGACCGAAAGCAATATTTTCATACACTGTCATAAACCGGAAAAGTGCATAGTTTTGGAAAACAAAACCGATACCTCGCTCACTGCCCGGTACATTATTCACTACCTTGCCGTCAATTATGATTTCACCGGAATCCGGATTTTCCAAGCCCGCTATCATGCGGAGTATGGTAGTCTTACCGCTTCCGCTTGGTCCTAACAAGGCAACCAGCTTTCCCTTTTCAATTCCTATATTGATTTCATCCGATGCCTTATAGCTTCCAAAATGCTTATTTACATCACGCAGTTCTACATAATTTTCCGTTTCGTTACCCATTTTGTTCTTCCTCTTTCCTGTTAATT
Organism: uncultured Lachnospiraceae bacterium; assembly: GCA_964449325.1. Lineage (GTDB taxonomy): Bacteria > Bacillota > Clostridia > Lachnospirales > Lachnospiraceae > RGIG3002. The sequence goes on from CAYUYJ010000001.1 coordinate 366,258, forward strand.
TTCACTTGTCGACTTTTTACCTTTATATTCCAGAATGCTTCGCAGTGCCAGAATAATCACTGCCATAACAACCAAAAGAGAAGACATGGCAAAAGCTCCTGTAAAATCGTATCCCTGATACAGCAGCTCTATGTAAAGCGGCATGGTATTCGTCTTTCCCCGTAAGTGACCTGAAAGAACTGAAACCGCTCCAAACTCTCCCATGGCTCTTGCCGTACATAACACAATACCGTAAAGAAGTGCCCACTTAATATGGGGAAAGGTTACTTTTCTGAAAATCGTAAAAGTACCTGCACCCATTAGTGCTGCCGCTTCTTCTTCATCCGTTCCCTGTGCGGTAAGAACCGGTATAATTTCCCTTGAAATAAAAGGAAAGGTTACAAAGATTGTTGCCAGAATAACACCCGGAACCGCAAAAATAATTGTAATTCCCGTACTCTTCAGATAATCATATAAAAAGCTTTGTCTTCCAAAGGTCAACACATAAATAAGACCTGCTATAATGGGAGAAACCGTAAGCGGTAAGTCAATCAGCGTAGAGACGACTTTTTTCCCCTTAAAATTAAACTTTGTAATACACCATGCGGCACAGATTCCAAAAACAGTATTAAGACCTACCGACCACAACGTTGCCTCTAGTGTCAGCATCACCGCTTTACGTGCATATTCATCTGTAACAGCGGCAATGTAAGCCTGTATTCCATCTCTGAATGCCGTAAAAATAATATAAATAAGGGGCAGAATCAGCATCACTACTAAAAACAATGCACTAATGGTAATTAATATCCATTTTACTGCTCCGCTGTTTTTCCTTATCTCCATAGCTTTTTCCTCCTTTGCCTTAACTGATTCCACTTACTTTTTTCGATGTTCTGCTTTGAATAAAAGCATTGACAAACAAAATGAGGAATGCTACCGTCAACATCACCAGCGCAATAGAAGTTGCACTGACATAGTCAAATTCCTGCAACTCTGCCATAATCAGAAGCGGGGTAATTTCAGTTTCATAAGGCTTGTTTCCCGCAATAAATACGACACTACCGTATTCTCCCATACATCTTGCAAAAGCCATGGTAAAACCGGATGCCAAAGAGGGAAAAATCTCCGGAAAAATGACCTTCCAAAAGGTTCGTTTCGTATCAGCTCCCAAAATATGAGCTGCTTCTTCATATTGTAAATCAATTTTTTCCAAAACCGGCTGTACCGTTCTTACTACAAACGGAATGCCGATAAAGACCAATGCTACCGTAATACCGATTCTTGTATAGGCAATGGAAATACCTGCCTTTGCAAAAATTCCGCCAACCCAGCCGTTCTCTACCGTCAAATGTGTCAGTGCAATTCCGGCTACCGCCGTTGGTAATGCAAAGGGAAGCTCAATTAATCCGTCCATAAATCTTTTTCCCGGAAAATCATATCTCACCAGCACCCATGCCAGCACAAGTCCCATAACAGCATTGATAAGAGATGCAATTAGCGCAGTAGAAAAACTGACTGCATAGCTTGCCAGAACTCTCGGTCTTGTGATTGTTGCAAAAAATTCAGACAGTGAAAGCTGTGCTGAAAAAACAACCAGAGAACACAATGGAATGATAACGATAAAACCCAACATTGCCATCATAATTCCGAAGGAAAGTCCAAATCCCGGTATTACACTTTTCCTATGTCTATTTTTTTTCATATTTAGAATTTCCTTTCTGTCTTTTATTCTGATTCTTTTCCCACAGGCTTTCACATCCTGCTGTCATTTTTTTACTGTTCGTAAATACTGTCAAATAATCCGCCATCTACAAAATGTTTATTTGTGGCTTCTGACCAGCCTCCAAAATGATTGATATCAGTCAGGTCAATGTTTGTAATAATCCATTTCCCATCCGCCGGCAGTTCTGTAATCGTATTGCTGTTCGCATCAGAAGTATATTCTTTCAAAATATCTTCATTGGAAGGACGATAATAATTTTCTGCTTCCACACGCTGCGCTTCTTCTGAATACAAATAAGATAAATATTCTTCTGATACTTCTCTTGTTCCTCTGCTGTCTACTACTTCATCAACAACAGCAACGGTAGGCTGGCACAAAACAGATACGGAAGGAACAACGATTTCGTATTCACCCGGATACTCTTCCAGAGAAAGAAAAGCTTCATTTTCCCATGCTATAAGTACATCACCCTGACCGTTTTCCACGAAAGAAGTTGTTGAACCTCTTGCTCCGGAATCCAGTACCAGTACATTCTCGTACAGCGTTTTCATATTTGCCAGAATCTCATCCTCGCTAAGACCCTGATTTTCAAAATAATACCAGGCTGCCAAGTAATTCCATCTTGCCCCGCCTGAAGTTTTCGGATTCGGTGTGATTACGCCAACCTCCGGTCTGAGTAAATCATCCCAGTCATATATCTCTTTTTCATTTCCTTTTCTTACTAAAAACACAATTGTCGAAGTATATGGAGAACTGTCTTTTTCAAATTCTCCGGTAAAACCTGCTTCTATCAGCCCTGCATCTGCAACTGCCTGCACATCTCCTTCCAAAGCAAGCGTAACCACGTCAGCTTCCAGACCGTTTGCGACCTCCAACGCCTGCTTGCCTGAACCTCCGTGCGACTGTACTACTGTGACCTTCTGTCCTGTTTTCTCCTCCCAGTGAGCCCGGAACAATTCATTGTAAGCAGCATATAATTCACGAGTCGGATCGTAGGATACGTTTGTAATTTCAATGGCATCCGTATTACTTTCGTTTGAAACGGCTGCAGCTTCCCCGTTTCCGCAGCCAGTTAAAGCCGAAACACTAAGCGCTATTGTAATAAGTAACGGTACAAACTTCTTCTTCATAATTTTTCCTCCTTTTCCTATTTGTTTAATATGAATAATAGAAATTGTATGTATAATAGCTCATTGCGGCCAAAAAAGCAAGTACCTTTGGAATTATTTTCCCTTTTTGGTAATTTTTTATATCTCAGATATATTGAATTTCTTCTTTTGACACATCGGTATGATTCTTAATGATAAATGCGTTTAATACGGGATTTTCCCTATCCTGTAAGGATAAAATCAAATAATCTGCCGTAGAATCATAGGCGAGTCTTTTATCTTCCTCAGAGGGTCTGGAGGGAGATTCCGGATGAGAGTGCCAGTTACCAAACGGTTTATAGCCTTTGGCACGCATATCCTTCACCGCCGCCAGCTGCTCCTTGGGATCCATACTGAAATGTTCATTGCTTGCATCTATATTCGTAAGAAGATATACTTCTTTTACTACCTTGACATCATCCTCTATGATTCCGGCGATAAGACCGCACGCCTCATTCGGAAGTCCTTTTACAGCATGGTCCAAAATTTTCTGATAATCACTTTTCGTTATTTGCAGCATACTAATCTCCATTCCTGCTTAATGCTTCATATCACATTCTGCCTGCTCGTAATCGATAAGCTCCGTAATCGTCGGATTGTCTCCGCAGACAGCACACTTATGGGTATCCTTCGGCAATTTTACTTTGTGGAACTCCATGGTAAGGGCATCATAGGTCAACAGATAGCCTGTTAAAAGCTCACCCTTTCCGATAATGTATTTAATTGCTTCCATTGCCTGAAGACTTCCGATAACACCGCCCATAGCGCCGATTACACCTGCCTGCTTACAGGTAGGAACAGCATCCTTTGGCGGAGGATTCTTAAATACACAACGATAACAAGGTCCTTCTCCGGGCACATAGGTCATAAGCTGTCCTTTAAACCGTATGATTCCTGCATGGGAAAAAGGTTTTTTCTCCATAACACAGGCATCATTAATCAAAAATTTTGCCGGAAAATTATCCGTACCGTCAATAATAAAATCATAATCTTTGATTAAATCTCTGATGTTATCTGCCGATACGAAAGTACGATAAGTATTCACCGTTACATCCGGATTCATCTGTGCAATCGTCTCCTGTGCAGATTTTACTTTTGCTTTCCCTACATCGGCTGTTCCGTGAATAATCTGTCTTTGCAAATTGGACAAATCTACTTCATCCGCATCTGCAATACCGATGGTTCCGACTCCGGCTGCTGCCAGATACATGGCAGCCGGTGCCCCAAGACCTCCTGCTCCGATAATCAATACCTTTGCATTTAATAATTTCTTTTGTCCCTTTGCTCCCACTTCCTTTAAAATAATGTGGCGGGAATATCTCTCTAATTGTTCGTCAGTCAGTGCCATTAGCAGCCACCTCCCATGAAGTACAGAAACTCTACATTGTCTCCTTCTTTCAAAACCGTACTTTCTACACTTTCTTTATCCACAAATTCTTCATTAATGGAAATTGTCACATATTCCGGCATTTCCACATTTTCTGCTTCAATTAATTCCGGCAATGTAAGATTATCCTTTACTTCCTTCTTTTCTCCTGCTACTGTAATTACCATTTTCGATTCCTCAACTTTCTGTTAATTATTTTTCTTAATTTATGTACCCGTTAATCCATTCTGTCAGTTCGTCTTTCTTCACAAAGCCTCTTTTTTTATCTAACACCTCTCCGTCCCGAAACAAAATCAGGGTTGGCGAACTCATAACCTGATAGTCTGCTGCAATATCCGCATCAAAGTTGACATTAATCTTATATACCTTTAAGGAATCTTCATATTCATCCTCAATGTCACCAAGAATAGGAGAAAGCTGCTTACACGGAATACAGGTGTCCGAATAAAATTCCACCAGAATTAACCCCTGTGCCTGCTTTACCGTCGTATCAAAATCCGACTTTCCAATCCTTTTTGCCATTATTCATCCTCCACTTTCTTTACATAAAGTGTGTAAGTACCATCTTCATTGTCCACCAGCTTCAAAATCTGATGTCCTTCTTCTTTTATGCTGCGCGGGACATTCTGTACCGGCTCTCCGTCATTCATGCGGATTGCAAGAATCTCACCATCCTCCAGCTCATCCAGACTGACCTTTGCCTTTACAAAAGTAAGCGGGCAAACCTTATCTGTAATATCTACTTCTGCGTCAAAATTAATTTCTGCCATAATATGCCTCCTCAATTTCTTTTCGGAATTTATCCTCTCCCACTCTCTGTAATGTCAGGCGGAATCGCTCTCCCGCATTGGCATTTTCTTCAAAGAATTTTATGGCTGCATCTGCCACCCGGAATAAGGTTTCCTTGTCCTTAATAATAGGAACGATATTTTCCCCTTTATGAATTTTATTGCCAAACAGACCTCCGAAAGAAACGATATATCCGCTTTCTCCCTTCCATGCATCTGTAGGACAGGATTTTACACAGCGTCCGCAGTTGTTACATTTTTCACGGTCTATTTCCACTCCGTTTTCCGTCATCTTCAATGCGTTCTCTCTACATGCTTTTACGCAGACACCGCAGTTAATACATGCATCTTTTTCATAAGAAACAACCATACCGCCCTTTACACCAAAGTCATTTTCTTCTGCCTTCAAACAGTTATTCTGGCATCCTGTCACACCGAATTTAAACTTATGCGGCAGTTCCCGTCCAAAATATCTTTGATCCAGCTCTTGAGCCAGGGTATATGTATCTATACAGCCGCTCGGACAAATCTCGGAGCCCTGACAGGCCGTTACCGTTCTGACTCTCGGACCGCAAACCCCCGGCTTTACACCTCCCTTTGCAAGTGCTTCCCTTACCTCTTCAATATCATCAAAATGAATAAAAGGAATTTCGATTCCCTGACGGGATGTCATATGTACATAACCGTGTCCATACTTTTCTGCCACTTCCGAAACCGTCTTAATGTTTTCTGCTGTCAGATTACCGCCTACTACCTGCAGACGCAAAGAAAAATATCCTTTCTGTTTTTGGCGCATGAAACCGCCTTTTTTCAGTGATGCATAATCAATATTTGCTGCCATGCTCTTTCTCCTTTTTATCATCTTTCGTTTTCATATAAAAATTTATTGATTATTGATTTGTTCTATTGCTCTTGCAAAATCTTCCTGCAAATCCTCAATATCCTCAATACCAACGCTGACACGAATTAAATCTTCAAACACACCGGCCTCTTCCTTCTGCTGCCTCGTACTGTGTAAACTGATGGTAGAAGAGGGATGCAGGACTAACGTCTTCGTATCTCCGATATTGGATACTTTGTACGGTAGTTTCAGTGCGTTAATTAACCGAAATGCCCGTTCCTTACTGCCTACCCGCATTGTAAAAATAGCGCCATAATATGTAGTAAATTGTGATTTCGCTATCTCATGCCACGGACTGCTTTCCAGTCCCGGATAATTGACGGTAATATCCTCATAATTATCTTCCAGCCACTTTGCCAGATGTGCTGCATTTTCGCACTGTCTCTGCATTCGAAGACCAAGCGTTTCCAAACCAATCTGATTTAAAAATGCATTCTGCGGTGAAAGACAGGCCCCCGTATTCCGGAACAACCCGTTACGCAGCTTCGCCGTATAAGCGAATGGCCCGAATTTAATATAATCCTTCATTCCCGGATATTTTTCCGCATTCCACTTAAACTTACCACTATCCGTTAAAACGCCACTGATGGAGTTGCTGCTTCCGTTAATATACTTAGAGGAAGAATTTACCACAATATCAGCCCCTAATGAAATCGGTCTTAACAAAAATGCGGTTGCTACCGTATTGTCTACAATTAACGGCAGTCCGTGTCTGTGTGCAAGTTCTGCCAGTCCTTTTATATCTGTAACATCCAATCTGGGATTTCCGATTGTCTCTGCAAAAATCAGTTTTGTCCTATCCGTAATTGCTCTTTCAAAGGCATCCCAGTTATTATTTTCCACATAAATTGTAGAAATGCCAAATGCCTCAAAATCCCGAAATAAATCAATGCTTCCCCCATATAGGCTGGCACTTGTAACAATTTCATCTCCTGCCTGCAAAATATTTAAAAAAGCATTGGTCAAGGCTGCCATACCTGATGCACAGGCTATCGTTGCCACACCACCCTCCAGATTGGTAATCCGTTCTTCAAATGCCGTTATCGTGGGGTTGCCGACTCTTGTATAGGAAAATCCTACTGCCTTATTTTCAAAAATTTTCTCTAATTCCTCTGCTGAACGGTGCTCAAAAGCGCTGGACTGGTAAACCGGAGTTAATGTTGCCCCGTTTTTTTCATCTCTTCTGACGCCGCCATGCAATACGCAAGTATTAAACTTCATTTTATTCCTTTCCATTTCAACCATTATTTTCAAACTACTATATCACATAGTCATTCCATGTGTCCCGTTTCATCTCCAGCATCTGCATCAGGGTATGACTGTCCAGCACTTTGTCTATAGCTTCATCCAGTTCCGTCAACACACAACTCAAACAGACACTCTCCTGCTCCTGATTCTGTTCCTTAAGAATACTCTCCGTCAGACGAAGTACCGTTCCTACTGTTGCCTTTTTCGCGCTTTCCGTTGCCTGATATCCGCCCTTTGGTCCCCGGATACTATTGACTAATCCTGCAAAACTTAAAATGCTCACCACCTGCTCTGCATATTTATTGGAAATATCACGTCTCGTTGCTACATCTTTCATAGAAACCGGTGTCTTCTCCCCATACTGCAAAATATCCAGCATAATCTCAACCGCATAAACTCCCCGCGCTGAAATCTTCATTTTTGTCCTCCTTGCCTTTACTCAGTTAAAAAGAGCGGTGTTGAATAGTATCTGTCTCCGTTATCCGGTAATAATGCAACAATCGTCTTTCCTTTATTTTCAGGGCGTTTTGCCAGTTCTACCGCTGCATATAAAGCAGCACCTGAAGAAATACCGACTAAGATTCCTTCTGTCTTTGCAATTTCTTTTCCATATTCAAAGGAGGCCTCATTAGGCACCGGGAAAACTTCATCATATACATTTACGTCCAACACGCTTGGAACAAATCCTGCACCGATTCCCTGAATTTTGTGAGCACCGCTTTTTCCCTCTGACAAGACAGGAGAAGCTGCCGGCTCTACTGCTACCACTTTGATATCCGGATTCTGTGATTTTAAGTACTGTCCTATTCCGGTTATGGTACCGCCGGTTCCTACGCCGGCAACAAAAATATCTACCTTTCCATCCGTATCCTTCCAGATTTCAGGACCTGTTGTCTCTCTATGAATCTTTGGATTCGCCGGATTATCAAACTGTGCCGGAATAAAACTGTTTGGAATTTCCTTTGCCAGTTCTTCTGCCTTGGCAATGGCACCCTTCATACCTTTTGCTCCCTCTGTCAGAACAATTTCTGCTCCGTATGCTTTTAAAATGTTTCTTCTCTCAATACTCATTGTCTCAGGCATGGTCAGGATAATACGATATCCTTTTGATGCTGCGATAGCCGCAAGACCGATTCCTGTATTTCCCGAAGTCGGTTCGATTATAACGGAATCTTTTTTCAGAATTCCTTTTTCCTCCGCATCCTCAACCATGGATTTGGCAATTCTGTCCTTTACACTGCCTGCCGGATTGAAGTACTCCAGTTTTGCAAGAATTTTTGCTTCCAACTGAAACTTCTTTTCAATATTTGTCATTTCCACCAACGGGGTATTTCCGATTAATTCTAATGTGCCTTGATATATATTTGCCATTTTTTGTTCCTCCTTCTACACTGTTTACATCTTTCTTTTTATTTTACTAGATATTTCATATAGGATAACTATGAAATAGGTTTGACATTATCCTACTACACTATTCCTACTATGTCAATATATATTATTTACTTTTATTCACATTTTTGGAATATTTTTCTATCAAACTGCATGTTTTCTCAATATCTTCATCACTATGTGCCCATGACAGAAACATCGCTTCAAACTGGGATGGGGCCAGATAAATGCCGTTTTCCAACATAAAACTAAAGTAATTCGCATATTTTTCGGTATCGGCTTTTACAGCACTCTCATAATCCGTAACAGCTTTATCCGTAAAAAATACACTCATCAGGGAACCTACCTGATTTACCCACACTTTGCCTTCCCATGCGCTACGCATTGTATCCGCTATCCGCCTCGTCTTCTCTTCCAGTTCTTCGTAAATCTCCGGATGTTCTTTCAACACGGTTAAGGTCTCAATTCCTGCTGTTGTGGCAATAGGATTACCGGACAAAGTACCTGCCTGATATACAGGTCCCACCGGTGAAACCATTTCCATGATTTCTTTTTTACCGCCGTAAGCTCCAATCGGCATTCCGCCACCTATGATTTTTCCTAATGTGATTAAATCCGGCTGTACCCCATAATAAGCACTGGCGCCGCCAAGTCCCAGACGAAATCCTGTAATAACCTCATCAAAAATGAGCAGTGCTCCGTTCTCCCTTGTTATGTTTCTTAAAAATTCCAAAAAACCTTTCTTCGGAAGAACAACGCCCATATTGGCTGCAACCGGCTCAATAACAATGGCAGCAATCTCACCTTTATATGCTTCAAATAACCTCGAAACAGATGCTTCATCATTGTATCCTGCCACCAGTGTGTTTTTTGTATAGTCTGCCGGTACTCCGGCACTGTCCGGCACTGACGTGGTAAGAGCCGCCGAACCGGCTTTCACCAGCAGTCCGTCTGAATGTCCGTGATAACAGCCCTTGCACTTAATAATCTTATCTCTTCCCGTATAGCCTCTGGCAACGCGGATAGCGCTCATGACCGCTTCCGTACCGGAGCTGACAAGACGAAGCATTTCCATAGGCGGCATCAGTTCGTGCACCAGCTTTGCAAGCACAATTTCTTTTTCGGTAGGTGCACCAAAACTTAAACCACTTTCACATGCTTCCTGTACCGCACGAATGACACGGGGATAAGCATGTCCTAAAATTCCCGGCCCCCAGGAGCCTACATAATCAATATACTCATTACCATCTGCGTCTTTAATTTTAGAGCCTTTTGCAGAGGCAATAAACCGGGGAATTCTTCCTACATTTCCGTAAGCACGAACCGGACTGTTTACACCTCCCGGCATCCACTTTACGGCTTCCTCAAACATCTTTTTCGATACTTCTTCCTTCATCCTGTTTCTCCTTTCTGCTTACCTCGGAAAATAGTTCACTTGCAATCCGTTTCTTTCAGCCATGCTGCCACATCCAGTGCATGATATGTAATGATAATTTTGGCACCGGCACGCTTCATAGCAATCATGTTTTCCATGACAATACGTTTTTCATCAATCATCCCCAGCTTTGCCGCCGCTTTTACCATGGAATACTCACCACTTACATTGTAGGTTGCAATCGGCAACAAAAACCTTTGGGATGCCTCCTTGAGTACATCCAGATAGGCGAGTGCCGGTTTTACCATAATCATATCGGCTCCTTCCTCAATATCCGCTTCTATTTCCCGTATAGCTTCCTTCCCGTTTGCCGGGTCCATTTGATATGTTTTTCTGTCACCAAAGCCCGGTGCGGAATGGGCTGCTTCCCGGAAAGGAGAATAATAACCTGAGGCAAATTTTGCACTGTAGGACATAATCGCCGTCTCGGTAAATCCTGCCTCATCCAAAGCAGTTCTAATCGCACCTACACGTCCGTCCATCATATCACTGGGAGCAATCACATCCGCCCCTGCCTGTGCCAGACTGACAGACATCTTTGCCAAAAGCGGAAGAGTTTCATCGTTCAAGATTTTTCCGTTCTCCACAAGACCACAATGTCCATGAGAGGTATATTCACACAGGCAAACATCAGCAATCACCAGAAGCTGCTCATATTCTTTCTTAATATAGCGGATAGCTTCCTGCACTATGCCATGTTCATGATAAGCTTCACTTCCTACCTCATCCTTATGCGCCGGAATACCGAATAATAAAATTCCCCGAACTTTGCTTGCTGCCACACGATCCAGTTCTTCTCCCAACCGGTCGATGGAATACTGATAAATTCCCGGCATGGAATCAATGGGATTTTTTATATCGTTTCCTTCAATTACAAAAATAGGATAAATCAAATCATCCACCTGCACCGTATTTTCCCGTACCAGACTTCTCATGTTTTCATTGACGCGTAATCTTCTTAATCTGTTTTTCATATTTACTCCTCTCCTTCCTGTTCGCACTCCATGATTTTGTTAACGATTCCTTCTATTGTATGTACTTCTGCTGCTACAATTTTCTGCTGTTCATTTTCGGTTACTTTCTTTCGCAACTCTTCCCCGGTTTTATTTCCGATACAAACATAAGTGGCAGAATCTGTTTTCCGGTCCTTCCTTTCCCCGAAAAAGCTTCTGACACCGGAAGCGCTGGCAAAAGTAATATAATCCAGTATGGAAGCCTGCTGCCACAGCAGTTCTACAATGGAAGCATCTGCCTTTGTCTCATAAATCGCTAAATCCTCATAATCTATCCCTTTCTGCCTCCACACCGTCTCAATATCAGCAGAGCCTTCCTTGGCTCTTAGGATGCAGACCTTCTCGCCTTTCTTAATTTTCTTCGCCAGTCCGACAGCAAGCTCCTGCACCGTATAGCAGGCAGGCATATAGTCCGCACTAATTCCATATTTCCAAAGTTCTTCCGCCGTTCCCTGCCCGATTACCGCATATCTGATGTGTCCAAGAGTACGAACATCCGTATGCAGCGCATGAATTTGTTCAAAAAACTGTCTGACACCATTGGCACTCGTAAACACAATCCAGTCTATTGTCTTCCATTCCGGTTTTTTCTTCGCCAGAATATCTGTAGGTACAATTTGCAGAAAAGGTGCTCCGAAGACCTGTGCTCCCAACTCCCGCAGGGCAGTCTGTAATGCTTCAACCATATGCGGAGTACCTGTCACACCGATTCTGCACTGTGCCAAAGGCAATCTGCCGGAAGTCATATGATAAGCTGCCACCTCTCCGACTACGAACACGGCAGGCGCTTTTGCGTTTTCCCTCCGTGCTCTTTCCAAGATTGTTCCTAAAGTACCGTCAATTCTTCTCTGCCTGACAGTAGTGCCCTGCTCTACAATGGCGGCGGGTGTATCTGCCGCTTTCCCAAAAGCAAGCAATAGCTCCACGATTTTTTCCAAATTTCCGATTCCCATGAGGAAAATCAGAGTTCCCTCCATTGCTGCATACCCTGCAAATCGTTCCTCCTTAAGTTCCTCTGCCGTATGTCCGGTTATTACATGAAAACTTCTCGCCGTTTTCCTGTGTGTTACCGGAATCCCTGCCGTCTCTAAGGCTCCGATTGCAGAAGTCACTCCCGGGATGACCTCATAAGGAATCTCCTCTTCCTCTAAAGCAAGAATTTCTTCACCACCTCTTCCAAACACAAAGGAATCACCGCCTTTTAGCCGTATCACCCGCTTGCCTTCGCCAGCTTTTTGTACAAGCAGACGGTTAATTTCCTCCTGAGATACTGTATGCTCTCCTTCCCGCTTTCCCACTAAAATCCGCTCACAAGACTCCGGTACGTCCAATAAAAACATGGGATTTGCCAGTCTGTCATATAAAAGAACCTCTGCGGTTTTCAGCAGCTCACTTCCACGCTTTGTAATCAGTCCGCTATCCCCCGGCCCCGCACCTATGAAAAAGACCTTTCCTTTATTTTCCTGCATCTTTTCTGACCTCTTTAATTAATTCTTCCGCAAGGGAAAATCGCTCGGACACCTTGCCGTTTCTTTTTCCCTTATATGCATTCCCGTTATTTTCAAGCAACAGTCGAATGGAAATATTCTCCCCTTCTATTTCCGAAAAAACTCCAATCGGTTCATGACATCCTGCTTCCAGTTTTTCTAACATAAATCGTTCCGTTTCCAGTTCCATTTCTGCTTTCCTGTCACTGCACTCCTCAAATAATTTTCGTAAATCGTCCTTTTCTCTTCCTTCTACTGCTATAATTCCCTGCCCGCCCGCAGGAATCATCTCATCATAGGAAAGATAACGATAACACAAATTCTCCTCCTGATTAAGTTCCAGTCTTTCTAATCCTGCCGCCGCCAGAATAATACCATCATACAAGCCTTCCTGTAGTTTCTCTATTCTTGTAGGAACATTGCCGCGAAGCAACTTACACTGTGACGGTAAAAGCTGACCAATTTGAAGTTCCCGCCTTAAACTGCTTGTCCCGATTACCATCGGTTGTTCCGGCTTCGGATTTTCTTCCTTTCTTGTCACCAGCACATCTCTTGCATCAGCTCTTTTTAAAACCATCCATAGACCTAATCCCTCTGCCAGCTCCATCGGCATATCCTTTGCACTATGCACCGCAATATCTATCGTACCGTCCAACAGTGCCTCTTCAAACTCCGATACAAAAGCACCCTTTCCGCCAAACTCGATTAAAGCTGCCTGCAAAAGCTTATCCCCTTTTGTTTTCATGGGAACCACTTCAAATGTCACATCTTTATATCGTTCTTTGATTGCCTGCATTACCATTTCTGTCTGTTTCAGCGCCAAAGCACTTGTTCTTGTTCCTATTCTAATGGTCTTCATTTATACTCCTGTCCGCCAAAATAAGCAGTAATTCGTTCCATGTATTCCGCATTCTCTTCCGCCTTCTGTCCGCACTCTTTCAGTTTTGTCCGTAACTCTCCCACTTCTTCCACAAAATCCCCTACAGAACCGGGAAGGTGTCTATCCAGTTCTTCTCTTATTTTCCTTGCCGCCGCCGGGCTTTTCCCTCCGGTACTTATCCCGACGACCACATCCTTTCGACGTACCAGCGCCGGAAAGAAAAAATCACATTCTTCCGGCACATCTGCCACATTCACTAAGATCTTCTTTTCCCGACATAACGCCGCCACATAACGGTTGCATTCAGGATTAGACGTGGCAACAAAAACAATCCGCATTCCCTGCAAATCTTTCTCCCGAAATTCTCTCTTTCGGATTTCCACTCCGTTCATTTTGTCAATTTCACTTTCCGTCTGTGGCGCAATTACTGTTACCCTTGCCCCGTATTCCAACAGTGTCTTTACCTTACGAAGCGCAACCTTCCCTCCTCCGACTACAAGACAGGGAAGTTCATCCAGCGAAATAAATAATGGAAAAACTGCCATATTGCCTCCTTTGTACTATGCTTTTTTCTCTGCAAGCAGCTTCTGACAGATATTCAAAAGCACTTCCAATTCATCACAATCTGCCACATCCCGAAGTGCATATAAAAACTGTTCTGCACTTTTTTCACTCCACTCCTGTCGAAGTGTCTGCAAATTCGGCAAAAAAGAATGAAACAACAGCTCCTTGGTCGTCTCCTCACATTCGTTGTGAATAATTTCCTCTGCCTGCTCCTTGCCTTCCTGCTTTTGCTTATTATGATTTTCAGCAATGGTTTGAAAATAATCAATATTTTTGAGTACCGTTCCCGGCAATGTCCCGATATCCGGGTCAATATCATTCGGTACGGCAATATCCAAAAACAGACGCTCCCTGCTTGTGTGCAATGCCCTCTCACATGCCTCAAATGTCAATGTATAATGTGGGCTGGCAGTGGCACTTATTACCACATCTGCATGATCCAGATATTCATATCTATCTTCATAAGCAATCTCCTCTACTCCTTCCAATGGTGGAAGCGGATGATGCTTTCTTGCTGTGGCACAAATATGTACTTCCTTTTTCCCTGCCAGATTTTTGGCAATCAGGCTTCCCATTTGTCCGGAAGCCCCCAATAACAGTACCTCTTTTTTCCCTTCTTTAAAACGTAGAATTTCTCCCGCACTTAAAGTTGCTATGGATACGGAGCTTTTTGACAGACAGGTCTTGGTCTTTATCTGCTTTGCACAGCTTAATGCCCTTTGAAAAACCGTATTCAGATAATAATCCACACATTCCTCTCTGCATGCTACATTATAGGCTTCCCGCATCTGGCCCAAAATCTCATCCTCTCCAAGCACCATGGAATCCAGTCCGCTTATCACCAGAAAAAGATGCCGCATTGCCTTTTCACCATAATAAAATCTATAATACTTTCTAAGCATTCGTACATCTGTCTGCTTCTCCTCTGCTAAAAGATGCTCCAACACCTCAACTGCTTCTTTTTCTCCGGAAAAGTATATCTCTGTTCTGTTACAGGTCGATACAAGAACCGCACCTTCTATCCCTTCCGTATGTCTGATTCGATGTAAAATCTGTTTTTGTTCCTCCGTTGTAAACGCAAATAATTTTCTGACTTCAAGAGGCGCCTGTTTATGACTGATACTTAAACTGAATAACGGTATACTTTCTCTGATGTGCTTCACTTCTGCTCTTCCCTTCCAAATATACAGAAAAAGCCAGAGAAGCCCCTGACCATTCCTTTCGTAATTTACAATATTCCATTTGAACGGCTCTGTCAACGCTTACTTTAAACGCACCTTTTCATTTTTTTCAATCTGCACAATCTTGCCGTCCTGAACCACAATCGTTACAGAGCCGAACTCAATATCTTCAATAAACCTTGTAATTTTATTTATTTCTTCCGGACTAACCTTCTTTTTTTCTTTTCCTTCCATACTTATACACCACCCCTTATTCAAATGTTAGATTCTAATACCCTATTTTTGCATTTCCTATATTTCCTAGTTGTTTGATATGTAATATAGGAATATTAGCATTTAAAGGAAAATATGTCAATAGTTCTTAGTGATTTTATTAAAAATCCCAACTGAAAATCTTTTCTTCAGCCCAATGCACCCAAAAATAGAGATGCTCAAAACTGAACATCTCCATTACTATTATTCAACCGCTCCGTTTGCCGTTTTTCTTGTATGTATTTTTCTGTTAATCCAAACTCACTTTTTCTTACGAAGCTGCTCCAGTTCCTGTTTGAGTCTTTTGTTCTCCTCCGCCTGTCTGTTTATTTGCTCTTCCTGCTGACTCAACTGCTCCGTTTGTCTGTTTATTTGTTCTTCCTGCTTGTCAATCTGCTCCGCCTGTCTGTTTATTTGTTCTTCCTGCTTGTCAATCTGTTCCGCTTGTCTGTTTATTTGTTCTTCCTGCTTGTCAATCTGTTCCGCCTGATTGCTTATCTGATATTCATTCCGATTCAGTTCCTCTGCCTGTTTTTCAATCTCCCGCTGCTGTTCCTCTATCATATACTTCACAGTATTCCGATCCAACTCCCGCAGTTCTTCTGAAAACATCCTCATCACCCTTTCCGTATTCCGACACATATGATACAGTGTTTCATACATGGCTTTGAATTTTGGATACTTTGTAATCAATTCCACAATATGCTCCGGATTATCATCCGAAAGAAAAGTTAACCATGCCTCCAACGGTGTTTCTATGATTTTATTCTGCATTTTCCTATGAAAGATGTCAAGGGGAATCATGACGAATTCCTGCAGAAGATTCAAGTTTAATCCGCTGTCAAAAACTTGTCTGGAATGATGATAATAGATATCCGGAAATTCTTTGAATTCCTTGGGACTTGTTTCATAAATAACAATAAGATAGACATTTTTGATATTATTGTAAGAAAAATCATTCCCCTGATTTGCCCGTACGCGCTTGTACTGACGTAACAGCATATCCGCAGAATAGCAGGCACTTCTCGGTCCCGGAAAAGCATAACCTATTTTCTGTATCTCTACATTAGCAAGCGAGCCATCTTCCAATTCCACCACAATATCCGATATCAGCAAAGATGTTTCATCTGCAATCCGGGTGGAATCATTAGGCAGAATCCGTACAATCCTTACCTTTCTCTTCAATACTACACATAAAAACTCTTCCAGTCGCTCCGGTGCATATTCCGGATTCATCACCTCTTTAAAAAAGGAATCATATAGAATTTTCATTCCTCTTACTCCGGTGCAAAAATCCAGAAATTCCTCCCGATTTTTCGATGTCCACTTCTCAAAAACCGCACGAAGTTCTGGATTTTCTTCAATTTCCGAAATCAGTTCTTCCCTTTCACGAATAAGCGGGAAATAGTTTTTTAATTTGTCTGCCATAAGCAACATCCTCCTTAAGTAATTATTTTGTTGTAAAGCTTTGAATTTTTGCCGGATTCCGGCATGAATCAATAGAAATAAGATAAAAAAATAAATGAAAAATAAAAAGCTCTGTGACAATTAATATATCACAAAGCTTTTCTTGTCGCAAGTTTTTTACTAACCCCTACAAAATCTGAAAAATATTCTGTTTTCTCCTGTTCGCAAAATCACTGTTCCTTACTCATCTGCTCCAATTGTTGTTTGAGCCTATTAATCTCCTCATCCTTCCGGTTCAATTGTTCCATTTGTCTGTTTATTTGCTCTTCCTGCTGGCTCAACTGCTCCGTTTGTCTGTTTATTTGTTCTTCCTGTTTGTCAATCTCCTTCTGCTGTTCCTCTATCATATATTTCACAGTATTCCGATCCAACTCCCGCAGTTCTTCTGAAAACATCCTCATCACCCTTTCCGTATTCCGACACATATGATACAGTGTTTCATACATGGCTTTGAATTTTGGATACTTTGTAATCAATTCCACAATATGCTCCGGATTATCATCCGAAAGAAAAGTTAACCATGCCTCCAACGGTGTTTCTATGATTTTATTCTGCATTTTCCTATGAAAGATGTCAAGGGGAATCATGACGAATTCCTGCAGAAGATTCAAGTTTAATCCGCTGTCAAAAACTTGTCTGGAATGATGATAATAGATATCCGGAAATTCTTTGAATTCCTTGGGACTTGTTTCATAAATAACAATAAGATAGACATTTTTGATATTATTGTAAGAAAAATCATTCCCCTGATTTGCCCGTACGCGCTTGTACTGACGTAACAGCATATCCGCAGAATAGCAGGCACTTCTCGGTCCCGGAAAAGCATAACCTATTTTCTGTATCTCTACATTAGCAAGCGAGCCATCTTCCAATTCCACCACAATATCCGATATCAGCAAAGATGTTTCATCTGCAATCCGGGTGGAATCATTAGGCAGAATCCGTACAATCCTTACCTTTCTCTTCAATACTACACATAAAAACTCTTCCAGTCGCTCCGGTGCATATTCCGGATTCATCACCTCTTTAAAAAAGGAATCATATAGAATTTTCATTCCTCTTACTCCGGTGCAAAAATCCAGAAATTCCTCCCGATTTTTCGATGTCCACTTCTCAAAAACCGCACGAAGTTCTGGATTTTCTTCAATTTCCGAAATCAGTTCTTCCCTTTCACGAATAAGCGGGAAATAGTTTTTTAATTTGTCTGCCATAAGCAACATCCTCCTTAAGTAATTATTTTGTTGTAAAGCTTTGAATTTTTGCCGGATTCCGGCATGAATCAATAGAAATAAGATAAAAAATAAATGAAAAATAAAAAGCTCTGTGATATTTAATGTATCACAAAGCCTGTTTTGTGGCAAGAGTTTTGGGTTGACTTTTCATGACTTTGTTAAATAAAAAAGTAACTTCCTTTAGTCAGTATGTAATTTCCTTTTCACTCAGCTGTTGGTTCCATTTTAGTTATTTTATATTCCTTCTACACCAAGTTCCTGCGCAATTTGATTCAATTCCTTTTTCGTTTTTTCATTTATCGGAATTCCTGACTTTTTACGTTCATCAGCACGCATAAATTCCTTTTCCCCGGGTATATAAATATGTTCCTGACCAATAGCTTTTTTGGCAGAATGAATTTCTTCAATGAAAAGAGATAGCCGTTTTTTCATTTCCTCTCTATCCCCAAATATTCCGGGATCAATCGCATAAAAACAATGACTTGTATCTCCAAGATCCTTTTTGTGAATAGATGATACTCCGCCTGAAAAGATACTTGTTAGAATCTCACATATCATTGCATATCCATATCCCTTATATCCGGCCTGTTCTTCTCCAATTCCGCCAACGGGTAAAATTCCCCCACCTTTTTTCATACTGATACAGTCTAAAACGATCTTAGGGTCATGAGAAATCTTTCCGTTCTCATCTACTGCCCAATCATATGGGAGTTCCTTCTCCAGTTTATTATATAGTTCCAACTTACCTCTCGTAATCACTGTGGTTGCACCATCATACAAAAAAGGCTGATTTTCTGTAGGTACAGCAATCGCAATCGGATTCGAGCCAAGCAATGCCTCAGCCGAAAAAGTGGGCACCATAATTGCCACTGTATTTGTCATACTCACACCCACAAAACCTTCCCTTGCGGCCATTAAAGCATAATATCCTGCTATTCCATAGTGGTTTGAATTTTTAACCTGCACAAACCCAACCCCATGCTGCTTTGCTTTCTCGATTGCATCCTCCATAGCCTTTCTTGCTATAATCTGTCCCATTGCAGATTGCGCATCATAGACTATAGAGATTGGTGTCTCAAATATTTTTTGCGGTACTGCTTTTTGATTCACGACCCCTTCTTTTAATAAATGATAGTATTTTAATATTCGGGAAATTCCATGAGATTCTACTCCGAATAAGTCTGCGTATAGCAAAACATCTGTAATTTGCTTACTTTCTTGTTCGGAAAACCCTAATGCCTGAAAAATATTATTTCCCAGACTTTCATACTTTTCACAGGTAATTACCTGATACATAAATTTGTCCCTTCCTAAATAGAATAATCCTCTGATACTTTATCTTCTCCAAAGAATTCTTTATATACTTTTAACCGAATTTGTTCAAAATCATAACTGGTTCTGCTACGAGGATTCGGCAATTCAACATTCACTATATCTTTTACAACTCCAGGTTTTGCCGACATGATAATAATTTTGTTTCCCATAAAAATTGCCTCGTCAATATCATGAGTTACTAGAACCGTGGTCATTTTTTCCTCGTTCCAGATACGTACAACCTCTTCCTGCAGATTCATTTTTGTAAATGCATCCAATGCGCCGAACGGTTCATCAAGCAATAAAATATGAGGACGATTAATTAATGTTCTGGCTATTGCCACACGTTTTTGCATTCCACCTGACAATTGCCCCGGAAGTGCCTTCTCAAATCCATCTAGTCCTACTAAATGTATGTATTTTTTTACCAAATCTGCTTTCTCTTCTTTTGGGAACTTCTCTGGGAGTCCAAATGCTATATTTTTTGTAACATTTTCCCACGGAAGAAGGCGTGATTCCTGAAACAGTACCCCCACATCAACGGAAGGCTTCTCTACTTTCCTTCCATCAATTAATATCTGTCCGTCATTTGGATAATCCAGTCCTGCAATTAAGCGAAGAAGAGTGCTTTTTCCACATCCGCTTCCTCCAATAATACTGACAATATCCCCTGGTTCAATTTCCAAATTGATATCTTTAAGCACAAGAAGGGATTCTTTATCTATCTCAAATTCTTTTTTTACATGGCTAATAGAGATGCCTCTGCCTTTTATCTGTTTTTCTTCCATAATAACCTCAACTTAATTTATTTTTCTCACATTCTCAATTAAATTACTGGCTTCGTGTATCGCTTTTTCTGCATCATCTATTGAATCAACAAATCCCTTTTCTACAATAACCGGCCATTCCTCAATTAAAAGTTCAGCAATTCTATGAATCGTCCGTTCCGTATCAAGGGTATTCCAATCCTTGGGTATATCACATATCTTATATGTGACTAAATCCTTTAAATATTCTTCTATAAAAATTGATTCCTTTTTCGCCAGAATAAATTGTACAAGTAATCCAAATGCAACCTTCTCCCCATGAAGCAGATAGCGACTTTTCGGAATTCTGGTAGATACAAAATAATACGGATGCGCCAATCCACGATAAGCTTGCCCACTGGAAAAACTGCCTGTTGCACCAGCCAAAAAAATAATGGCATCCACTACCTGCTTTTGCTCTTCTACGGATGCTTGATTTTCCATAGCTTTGGAGCCTAGTTTCGTCAAAATTTCAAATGCAAGTTTGGCAAT
The DNA here is from genome assembly GCA_964449325.1 of uncultured Lachnospiraceae bacterium. Taxonomy (GTDB): domain Bacteria; phylum Bacillota; class Clostridia; order Lachnospirales; family Lachnospiraceae; genus RGIG3002. The sequence goes on from CAYUYJ010000001.1 coordinate 386,944, forward strand.
TGCCACATCCTGTCTTAAAATTACATCATTTTCTGCATTCTCAATTAACGGCTCAAATTCATACCATTTTGCAAGTGTATCCAATATTCCGGATGCAAGGTATCGCTTCGGTGCTTCCATCAATATTCCTGTATCTGCAATAATAAGTTTAGGATTTGATTTATTCCACTGAATAAAATCAAAATTTCCTTCTTCTGTATATAGAATGGAACGGGCTGCCCAACAAGCACATGTTGCAGGTACAGTAGGAATCATCACAACCGGAATATTGCGGAAATTTCCAACTGCTTTGGCTACATCACATACTTTTCCTCCACCAATTCCAATAATAAGTTCTGCCTGGTACTTATATGCTTTCGATGCGTAACTTTCCACCTTTTGATAAGTCGGATAGCCTTCCATTATCTGAATTTGATATTCTATCTTTGAACCCCGAAGGCTGATCTCCAGCTCATTTTTTACTTTTTCCCATGCAGTTTTTCCTGCTATAAGCAAAGCCTTTTTTCCATAAGATGCAATATAAGAACCTGCTTCCTGCAAAATTTCAAATTCATTAATGTAAAGTTCCGGACTTTTAATTGTTAACATACAATTTCCTCATTTCTTATTTAATCTGATTCCAATACAAAAGTCTTTTCTCCAGTCTCATCATCACCCAGTCAATAAGCACTCCTATCAGTCCAATTACTGCCACTCCAACAAACATAAGTGCCGGTTGGGAAAGTTCTCTTGCATATTGTATTAAATAACCCACACCCATACTGGCTGCAATCATTTCCGCAGTTACAACGCAAGACCATGCTCTACTGATTGCCTGACGTGCACCTGTAAAGATAGCCGGTACCGCTGACGGCAGAATCAATTTAAAAATTACCGTTCTTCGACTCTTTTCCAAAGTCCTTCCCAGTTCCAGAAGCTCTTTATCTGTACTTTTTACACCATTAATTGTATCTAAAAGCATAGGCCAGAAGCTTCCAATTGCAATAACTGTTACTTTTGATTCTTCACCAATGCCCAATGCAAGAATCAAGAGCGGAATCCATGCAATAGGTGGAATTGGTCTTAAAATGCTGACAAATAAATTTGCCACCGTTTCAAATTTTTCACTGAGTCCCATCAAAAGTCCCAATACAAGTCCAAATCCTGCACCATACACGAATCCTTTTAGCACTCTGCCCAGACTTGCAGCAATATGCCTCAGTAATGAACTGTCTCCTGCCATCTGAATAAATTTAGCCCATACTTTTGTAGGTTTGGACATAATTGTTGGGTTAATCCAACGATTCTCACTGGCAACCTGCCAAAAAATAATAATGGCAATAAGAATAATCCATGAAAGTATTTTCAATAAAAAATAGGATTTATCTTTTTTCTTCATATCATCTCTTCATAGTTCTACAGAACAGCATCCTTTTCAAGATAAGGCACATCAAAGTTCAATGTATCCGGATATTTTATTCCGGCACCTGTATTTAGTAAAACTACTTTCTCTCCTTCTTTTATCCAATTTTCCTGTCGAAGTTTTTTTGCCGCTGCATAGATAGCAGCACCTTCTGGACATATAAATGTTCCTTCTGTTTCTGCCAATTCTTTCAGTGCTGCAAGAATTTCACCATCGCTGACTGCCTTTGCACAGCCTTCTGTTTTATATATTGCATCAAGTACAAGAAAATCTCCTAATGCTTTAGGAACATTAATTCCAAACGCAACGGTCTTGGAATCCTTATAAAATTCCGATTCTGCTTTTCCTTCTTCATATGCTTTTACGATTGGAGAACATCCTTCTGCCTGCACTGCAACGAGCCTTGGAAGCTTGCCCTCAATAAATCCGATTTCTTTTAATTCACTTAAGGCTTTATAAATTCCTATAATTCCGACGCCGCCTCCTGTCGGATATAAAATAACATCAGGGAGACACCAATCAAATTGCTCTGCAATTTCCAAACCCATTGTTTTCTTTCCTTCAATACGATATGGTTCTTTTAATGTAGAAACATCATACCATCCATGTCTTTTTGCTGATGCTCCAACGATTTTTCCGCAATCACTGATTAACCCTTTCACAAGATACAAATCTGCCCCTGCTGCAGCACACTCATTACGGGTGATGGACGGTGCATCTTCCGGCATAACAATGGTAGCGCGAATTCCTGCTCTTGCACTATATACTGACCATGCTGCTCCGGCATTACCGTTTGTCGGCATGGCAAGCACTGATACTCCCAATTCCTTTGCCCTTGAAACACCAACAGATGCGCCGCGGGCTTTAAAGGTTCCGGAAGGAATAATTCCTTCATCCTTTAAGTATAAATTTGAAATACCACTCTTTTTTCCCGCTTTCTTCAGAGGAATAATTGGTGTATAGCCTTCACCAAGACTTACAATATTTTCGTCATCTTGAACAGGCAGTAATTCTTTGTATCTCCACAGACTTTTCTCCCTGTCAGCGAAATCACCCTTTTTCAGATATTCTTTTGCTTTCTCTAAATCATAACTTACTAAGAGCGGTGAACCACATTCGCATAGTTGGTGAATTTCGTCTAAAGAATATTCTTTTTTACACTTTGGACAATACAGATTTTTTGCGAAGCTATTTGTTTTAGACATGACTTTTATCTCCTTTACTTCCGTTTCTCGAATCATAAATGGTATTTATATGATTGGAAACTGCCACTTCATGACTTTTCAATCATTAAAGTGACAGCCCCGATTATTATTTTATATTAATTCTCTGATACACCGGAATTTTCGTAATAGCTGGTATCTACTATATCATCAATCGTCAATGTATCTTCAATTGTTCCCTGAGAAATTAAGAAGTCCAAGGTTCTCTGGATTGGTGCAATGAATTTATCCTCATCGATACTGATAGATCTGGTTCTAGATTCAAAGCTTACCTTTGCAACTTCAGGCTCCGTATCTGTCAGGTTAACAAAAATTTCTACTGTTTCTTCGGGATTTTCATCAATCCACTGTTTCGTTCTTTCGAGTACCTTTAATACTCCGGTCACAACATCCGGATGTGCTGTCACAAAATCTTCCCGGCCAATTAAAAGATTCTCAATAATACCTGACTGGCTGTTATCTGCCACGATAACTGCGCCGCCTTCATTGGCTGCATTTAACTGATCTCCCTTTAAAATTGCTCCATCAACATCTCCGGAAAGAAGAGAATTCAAACTGTCATCTGCAGACATATTTACAATTTCTACATCTGTATCAGAAAGTCCGGCTTTTGATAATAATGTAAGCAACATTTCATGTTCATTTGATGAAAATTTGACCGCTATTTTTTTACCTTTGAATTCTTCCACAGAAGTAATTCCGCTATCAGTACCGGCATAAAGCTTAAATCCGTCAACAGAAAGATTGACACTTGAAATGGCTACAAAATGACTGTCATTTGCATCTGCGGTAACAAGCGGCATAGTTCCGAGCACCCCTAGTTCTACATCACCTGCATTCATTGCTTCTACAATCGCAGAACCTTGATTTACAAAATTATCAACAACAATAGTCACTCCTGTACCTTCAAACTCTTCTTTAAAAAATCCATTTGCTTCTGCAACTTTCAAAATAAAGAATGAAGGCTGATCTCCAATATGAACTTCCAAAGTCTCACCTGTACTTTCTTCAGTTGTGGCATCTGCTGTTTCTGCTACATCATCCGTTGCTTCTACAGAAGACTCTGTGGTTTCTTTCTGTGTAGTCGTTACTGCCTCATCCGATGAGGTATCCTTTGAGTTTCCGCATCCTACAAGTCCTCCAATAACTAATGTTGTCGCCAAGATTACACTTAATATTTTCTTTTTCATATTTTTCTCCTCACTTTTCCTTTTTTATTCGATAGATAATTCCTGCCTATAAATATGATCCATATGCATCAGATATGGATGTTCCTCTTCCTCTCGCTTTTTTGCCACCTCATAGGTATTATCCGTGACACTAATCACATCGATCAGCCACACTGTTGAAAGATCGGTTTTCTCACCAAACTCCTCCTGCGTCCTGATATATTCTGCCTCAAATTCGTGCCCCGCTATCAGTGCCTGATAAGGCTTACCAATTACCGAATAATTTTTGCCGTCTTTCCCAATAAGACTGATACTAATCTCTTTTCCAAACCAGATACTGTACACAAGATTTTTCTGTAACTGCGAGCTCTCCAGAAATTCATAAAAGGCTATTCTTTTATCTTTCCATACAGTCAGTTTTTTTCCCACTTCCGAAAAAGGATTCCCGTTTTTTCCGATTGCACTGATAACAGCTATCGTGTCTTTGTCATTTATGACTTTTTCAATCTCCTCTGTTATTTGTATTGACATAGCCTATCCTCCCTATATTCTGTCTAAGTTAATACTCGCATGCATACTGCACTTACGGTAATTGTCCATTTCCGTACTGATATCATACTTCCGCATAATCTCATAAAAACCTTTCGTCAGACGTACATAATAGTCAAGTGAAGGTGTTGATTGCTGGAAAAATATAGACCCCGGAACAACATTCCATACATCATGCTTTAATCCGACACCATGGGAAGCCAGTTCCTCTGCCGTTTCAAAATCAGCCTTTAATGCCTCCTCCTCTGTTTTGAATCCATAAGGTGTTGCTAATTCTACACCACTTACAATTCCTGTATTCACCTGCCCCTTGCCGAATATTTCTACCGCTTTATACAATCTGTTCTTCCACTCACTATAGGGAATATGTGCTGCCTTTCCGGGGCATACCCATTTAAAAATTTCTTCGTTAAATACTTCCAAATCCGTTGTATAACTGGTAAGTCCCGTTTCTTCATATAACCGTATCAGTTGCCTTTCATTCAAAGCTGTACTGTTAATTTGACTTGGAAATTTTTTTGTCTGAAAAGCAGTTCCTATTGCCTGTAAAGCATTTAAATATGCCTGCATTTCATCATCACAAAGCTCATCACCGCTTAGGATGCTTCCACCAGTTAATACAACTCCGGTATACCGCCCTTTCTCCTTTATGATTTCCTTCATGACCTCTTTAATTTCTTCACAATTAACCTGTTCGTTGGCACAGCCTTTATACTTCGCCCCATTAGCTCCTATTCCGCAATATTTACATCCTCCCCCCGGAGTATCCCAAAAATGGCAATACTTACTTACATCTAATGAAAATCTCTGTGGTCGTGCATTGATTACCTCCTGCATGGGAGTTCCAAAACTCGTTTTCTTATCGTAATATTTAGGCTTTTCCCAATAAATTACTTCATCAATTACTCTGTCCTCGTCAACCAGTACCGTCTTGTCATCAACTACATCCACAATATAAGGATCTCTGCTGTTTAATGTTTTCTTTGAAGTTGAAAAAGACAGATGTGTTACAATACTCGTTCCATCCCTTAGAAGCAGTGAGCTTGGTGCCACACGTTCTCCATACGGAGATATCTGGTGTATTCCCACATCCACTTTATCCAATGCCGCATCTGTATAAGTAATACCTCTTCGCTGTACATCAATTTGAGTAATAATAAATGGTGATACTGTCGGATACTTTTTCAAGATATCCCAATAGCTTTCCTCTTTTTTTCTCCATTCTTTATCTACTTCTAATGCCATTTTTCAATCTCCTACTCTCTTTACAGATTTTTCTTAATCTCTTCTACCTTATCCAGTCTCTCCCAAGGCAAATCCACATCTGTTCTTCCAAAGTGTCCATAAGCCGCTGTCTGCTTATAAATCGGTCTTCTTAAATCAAGTGCATCAATGATAGCCGCCGGGCGAAGGTCAAACACCTTTTCAATAATTTCAACAATCTGCTCTTCCGGAATGACACCGGTTCCAAAGGTATCAACTGCAATAGATACAGGCTTTGCAACTCCGATTGCATAAGCAAGCTCTACTTCTGCTTTCTTTGCCACGCCTGCTGCCACCAGGTTCTTGGCAACCCATCTTGCTGCATAGGCTGCGGAACGGTCTACCTTTGTCGGGTCTTTTCCGGAGAATGCTCCACCTCCGTGACGTCCGGTTCCACCATAGGTATCCACAATGATTTTTCTTCCCGTTAATCCCGAATCCCCCTGCGGACCACCGATAACAAATCGTCCCGTAGGATTTACATAATATATTGTGTCATCATCCAGAAGCTCTGCCGGAATGACCGGTTTAATTACCTTTTCGATTACATCCTTGCGAATCTGCTCTAAAGTAACCTCTTCCGCATGCTGTGTAGAAATAACGATGGTATGTATTCTTTTTACCGTATTGTCATCATTAAACTCTACCGTAACCTGTGACTTTCCGTCTGGTCTTAAGTAAGGTAATGTACCGTCTTTTCTTACCTTAGCAAGCTGTCTGGTCAGTCTGTGTGCAAAGGAGATTGCCGGCGGTAAATATTCCGGTGTCTCATCGGTTGCATATCCGAAAATAATTCCCTGATCTCCGGCCCCTGTTCCGAAGTCTTCCGTAACACCTTCCTGTTTTGATTCATATGCTTTATCCACGCCGAGTGCAATATCCGCGGACTGTTCATCAATTCCGGTTAAAACGGAAATAGAATCCGCATCAAATCCTCCAACCTGTCCCGTATATCCAATCTCCCGAACCGTATCCCTGACAACCTTTGAAATATCCACATATGCTTTTGTGGTAATTTCTCCGACTACCAAAGCAAGCCCTGTAGCCACTGTTGTCTCTGCTGCAACTCTTGAGTATGGATCCTGTTCAATCAATGCATCCAGAATAGCGTCTGAAATCTGATCTGCTATTTTATCCGGATGTCCTTCTGTTACTGATTCTGATGTAAATAATCTTCCCATGTTTTTTCCTCTTTTCTTTTTGTTTTATTAATTTTGGTGTAAAAAAAATAGACACCATCAAGTATGTGTCCATGAACATCAAATTTTATCAGAAATAAAAAATTTTCATCAACAAATACCTGGATACACAATCACTTTTTTCTTTTTGTTACAACAACACATTTTTCTACAACACATATCTGTTTCCTCCGTTTCCTTTTTCCTACATACTTTTCCTTGTTGCCATAACAAAAGGAGGCCTTAAATCTTTTTATGATTTAAAACCTCCAGTTGTCTGGTCAGTTATTTCCTATAATCTTTGTAGGAATAGTATGCTTTCCTTGTTGTGGTTATAATACTACCATTATTTGGGTCTGTCAATACAGTTTTTATTTTTTTTCAAATTTTTACCATAAACCAATTACCAACACTCCCGGACGCTTAATCCCTTCCTTTGTAAAACACACCACATATTGTATCTTGTAATCCGGTATATTTTTTCCCTTGAACATCATCAAAGAACTGTATAATCTCGAATTCCTCTTCGGTTATTTCCTTTGCTAAGGAATCCTGTGTATAAATTTGATTCCAAATATTATAGCATCGGCTCTCCTTCTCTGTTACAACCAGATATTGCTCCAATGTGTTTGCACTTTTTTCAAAATATTGATTCTTTTGAATTACCACATGTGGCTCCGCTGACCAAAATCCATTTTGTTCATAGTATACATTTTGCATTTCTCTAAATGTTTTTAGATATGGTTCATGAAAAACATCCAGAATAAATATCCCTCCGGGTTTTAATGCCTGATGTATTTTCTTTAATAATAACTTCCTGTTTTCAGGAGATAAAACACCAAAATCACAATATATAAGAATCACTACATCAAACTCTTCTTTGTAATTGATATCCAAGTAATTCTGATAATGATACATAATCTCCAGATTGTTTTTCTTACTGCTTTCCGTTGCATAATCTATGGAACGTCTTGAAAAATCAATTCCTGTAACCCGAAAACCTTTTTCAGAAAGAAGCTCTGCATAAATACCGGGACCACAACCTAAATCCAAAAGTTTTTTATTTGTTCCGCCATTACAAATTTCGCTAATCCAATTTACTGAGTTCATAATTTCATCTTGCTTTCTGGATGCATTACCACATTCCGGAGCTAAATGAGCCTCAAGCATATACTTTGAAATATGTTCATCATCCCAAAATGCGCCATCACTTTCTTCATATATCGTTGGTGTATTCCTAAAGAAATCTATTATTTTTTTATTCATTTTTATCCATCCTCCTGTTTTTTCTTCAACATCTGCACAAACCTCATCCGATTACATCACCATGCTATGCGGACTTCCATTCAACAAAATTACTTTCATTCTGTTTCCTCCTTTCTTTTTTAAGCAACAAAAAAGCCGTAGATTTTACTCTACGACTTACCTTCATAAGGCTGAAAGAGAAGTTAAGAGTAAAATAAAATCAAATGTTAGGTACTAAAACCAAGCTGTCAAAACAGCCGGTTATTTACCTATTTACTTTGATTTTATCTACTCTTTTCCAATCATACCCATGCCACCGATTGTGTGACATCTGATATGTCGGACTTCCATCACCTTTTTGCTTTAATTTTTCTATAATTTATCATGTCATATTTTTTTTGTCAAGTGGCAGCCTAAAAAAGATAAAATAACAGCATCCTTAAAAATGACTTACCACACTCTCTAACATTTCATGACCACCATTATACACCTTTATAGTTCTGTGCTTTTTTACGCAACTCCATCAATCTGTCCAAAGCCGCATGCAAGGTTGCATCTGTCTTTGCAAAATGCAGCCGCACATAATTATGTACATCTTCCTTAAAGAAACTGGAACCTGGTACTGCACCTACTCCAACCTCTGAAGCAAGCCACTCGCAAAAATGCAAATCATCCTTCACTCCGAATTCACTCATATCCACTAAAGTATAATAAGCCCCCTGTGGGTTCGTAAAAGTCAGCCCTGCCTCTTGCAGTCCTCTTGTAAAAAGCTCTTTTGCATGCGTGTAATGTGCCGTCAGACTCTCATAATAGCTGTCCGGGAAATTCAAGCCTGTTACTGCTGCTTCCATCAATGGTGCTGCTGCTCCTACGGTAAGAAAATCATGCACTTTTTTCACACGTTCAATGATTTCCTCAGGCGCAATCACATAACCGAGACGCCAGCCGGTAATAGAATACGTCTTGGATAAAGAACTACAGGTAATGGTACGTTCCCACATACCGGGCAATGCCGCCATATATACATGTTTATGAGGAGCATAAACAATATGTTCGTAAACTTCATCCGTTATGACATATGCGTCATATTTAATCGCAAGTCCCGCTATAATTTCCAATTCTTCTTTCGTAAACACTTTCCCGCACGGGTTACTTGGGTTACAAAGAATCATTGCCTTGGCTCCTTTTTTGAATGCATCTTCAAGCAAATCCGCATCAAAACTAAATGTCGGCGGTACAAGCGGAACATAAATCGGCTCTGCCCCTGTCAGAATTGTATCTGCTCCGTAATTTTCATAAAAAGGAGAAAAAATGACAACCTTATCACCCGGATTTGTGACAGACATCATTGCCGCCATCATAGCCTCCGTACTCCCACAAGTAATTACAATTTCCGCATTGGGATTTATCTTCATTCCGGAAAAATGCTCCTGCTTCCTTGCCAGTGCCTCTCTGAAATTCTGCGCTCCCCATGTAATGGCATACTGATGCGGCCCTTCCTTTGCCACCTGTGACAATCTGTCCGTAATCTCCACCGGTGGATCAAAATCAGGAAATCCCTGTGACAAATTAATGGCTCCGTATTGTTGTGACACACGTGTCATTCTCCTTATAACCGAATCAGTAAATCCTTCTGTTCTTTCACTTAACTTTGGCATACAATCCCTCACATTCTCATTTTGTCTTATATATATTGGTAAAAAAACGGATAATCATAGCACGTTCACTTTATACTTTTGTAATTCCTCCAAATAATTCCGTCCCAACGGACTCAGGCTCATATGCTTTTTCGTCACATATCCGATGCACATTTTCTCCTCCGAATCCAAGGGAATCGCAGAATAGTCACTGCCGTTCAACTCCTCACAAATAATACCGCTGCAAAGCGTATATCCGTTTAACCCCACCATTAAATTCAGAAGTGTGGCACGGTCATTCGCCTTGATAATCTGCTTATAATCATAAGTACTCAACACTTCCTCCGCGTAATAAAAAGAGTTATTACTTCCCTGGTCAAAAGCAAGACAAGGATAGTTTTCCAAATCTTCCATCGTCAATAGTTCCTTCTTTGCAAGAGGATTTCCGTTCCATAAATATACATAGGTCTTACACCAAAACAATTCATGAAACTCCAAACCGTTTTCCTTTAAAATTTTTGTAATTGCCTTTTCATTGAAATCATTCAAGTATAATATTCCGATTTCACTTTTTCCGTTTTTAACATCTTCGATAATATCATGGGTTTTTGTTTCATGAATGGCGAACTCGTATTCCTCCATGCCAAACTGCTTCACCATCTGCACAAAAGCATTCACCGCAAAAGTATAATGCTGGGTGGAAACACTGAATTTCTTTTTCACACTTTTCTTACTGATAAAGCGATCATCCAGAAGCTGATATTGCTCCATTATCTGTCTTGCATACCCCAGAAATTCCTCGCCCTCCGGTGTCGGAATAATCCCTCGGTTGCTTCGGTTAAAAATCGTAATGCCGATTTCCTCTTCCAAATCCTGCACTGCCCCCGATAAACTTGGCTGAGCGATAAAAAGTCTCTTTGCCGCTTCATTCATGGACGGACTCTCTGCAATTGTTACCGCATATCGCAATTGTTGTAACGTCATCACGTTCCTCCTTCATTTCCGGTCTTCCTTATTTTTCTCCGATTCCAAGTTCCTTTCGTATATCCTCAGCCGCAAAGGACAACTCACCCATTAACGCTTCCTGTTCTTCCATGATACATTTCTTTTCCGCAGCCTTTTCGACTTTTCCGGCTGCTTCATATGCTTTATACAAAGATGCCGCTTCGTAATAGTGTGCCACCGCATAACACTCTTTCATGGTTTCCGATGCTTTCACTCCATACATCTCATTGATATATGCCCCGCGGATCATGCTATCATAATCCCCACTCTGAATATTATAAACCATCAAATCCTCTGAACGGGTATATACTTTTCCCGCATCTCTTACCTGGTCAATAACAAAAAAGAGCAGAATGACAAAAACAAAACACAAAAAACCGATAATAACATTAGTAATCAAATTCAAACCTTTATTCTTCATATAGTCCCAGCCCCTCTTCTATTGCAATCTGTTTTCTCCCGTTAGAAAGTCCTTCAAAACCTTCTGCCTGTTCCGGTGTCAGATTGGCATAAGCTACCAGCATACATTCCACTTCTTCTTTTATCTTCTCCATCGCTGCTTTATGCTGTTCGCTGAAACGCTCCGGATTTTCATATTCCTTTTGAACGGAACACTTATACATATATTCTATGTTTTCACACAAACGGGTAATCAGCTCTTCCGTAGTAATATAGGTTTCCTCCTGTCCCCTGTAAAGTAAAAGCAAATCCCGGTAAATACTTGTATAATAGGAGCACATACGGGTCACACTTTCATATTCATCGAAAACATCTCCATAATACAGACTGTTTTCATCATAATAAACAGAAAGCTCATAAAACTTTCCTTCTGCTTCCAGTTCATCCATTACTTTCACATATTTAGCACGATTCCTTTCCAATTCCCTGATTTTAATATGCTGCTCGATACTCCAAATATTTCTGCATAAAAAGAGCATTCCGATATTTACAGCTACCAATACGGCGATAATCGTAATCCTTACTGTAAATCCGGTAAAAAATCCGGTTTTTTTATAAACATCTTCCTTCACCTCGTCAAAATCCTTCCGATATTTTTTCATGGCAAAACGATGTTTTTTATAATAAAGGTTTTCTGCTCCACAATAGGGACAACGTTCCTCTTCCATATGTAATTCATTTCCGCAGGAATGACATTTCATTACTCTTCCTCCCTAATAAACCGCTTCCAAATCTTTGCTGTGTACTTATCACAGGCATCATAATCAATATACCCGTTCTTATTTATTTTCTCATATAGCTCTTCAGCTTCCTCTCTGGTAAACTTCATATCTCCGTACAGTACCCTTTCATAATCCGGTACCCATTCCTGCATCATTTTCCACTCTTCTTCCGTATAATCGGACTCCTGTGTAAAAAACAGAAACAGCATGGCTTCTCCCACCATGAACTGGGACGTCCTCTTATTTGCAGTCTCTTTATCCGTCATATATTCAATATTATCCATAAAGAAATGGTAACTCTGGTACTTTGTGATAAATCTGTTATGTTCCCAGTTATATATCGAATAACCTTCGTCCTCATAGTGCTCCTCCATCACCTCTACAATGGCATCATAATTTCCTTCCTCATACCACTCATCAAATTGCGGATAATATTCTCTTTCCCACATCAGCTGTGCCTTGGGGTCGTAGCTGTAACGGTTTTCCCAATATTTTTCATTTAAGAAAAATATTGCTCCAAGCAACAGAAAAATTCCGGCAATCACACCGGAAATAATAAGCACTTTTTTTAATCCGCCTGCCATTTCTCTTTTGTACATATCCTCAGCTTCCTCAGGCAGTTCCGACAAATCTTCTTTCAGTTCATCCAGATTGCGCAAATACCGGTTTTCCGCACCGATTTCGTTGATTGCATTACAGTAGGGACACTTAGGACTGTCCATTTGGAATTCTGCTCCGCAATTACTGCATTTTATCGTATTAATCATATTTCGTATTGCTATATCCTTCCAAAATTCTTTTCAGCTTATTGTATCACATCTTTTACCGGTCGAGTAGCCCCTTGTCACGCAAAAAAGGCAGATGATTCATCTGCCTCGCAATTGTCTCTTTTCTCTATTAGTGCCTTATTCTTCAGGCGCAATCTCTCCTACCGTCTTTCCTTCAAAAACTTCTCCTCCCACAACCACTTGACCAATCAATGTAGTCTTAGGATGTTCTATCAGGTTAATCAGACTTTCCGCTGCTTTCATTCCAAGCAGTTCTGTGTTCTGTCTTAACGTGGTAAGCTGTGGCTCTATGTGTCTTCCGATTCGTATTCCGTCATAGCCTGCCAGAGAAATATCTTTCGGAATACTCAACCCTCTTTCTTTAATTGCATTAACGCCTCCAAAGCTTGCAAAATCATCAGGATAAAGAATGCAGGTAGGCGGATTCGGTAAGTCCAAAAGTTCCTTCGTTTTCTCATAGGTTCCTTTTGTATCGCGATACTCCGCTTCCTTTACATATTCATCCGGAATCACCAGTCCAAGTTCTTCCGCCGTCTTGTAAAAGGAGGATAACCGGCACTGTGTTACCGACGAATCAGCACCATGTATATAAGCAATCCGTCTGTGCCCTTTGTTATATATAAAGGTAAGTAAATCTTTCATACCCTTAACATTATCAGACATAATAGCGATTCGGTTATTAAATAAATGGTCAATCGTAACAACCGGAATATTGCTTTTGATAAGTTCTAAAACCTCCGGATTATCAAAATCAATACAGGCAATTACCACCCCGTCAAAACCGCGATACCTTGCATGCTCCAAATAGGACATCCGATTCGGTCTGGTCTTACAGCAGTTAATGAACGTCATATCATATCCTCTTTTCTCTGCTGCCTGTTTGAAACCGTCCAATACCGCTACAAAATGATCATGCTTCAAACCGCTCCTTGCTTCATCCACAAACAGCACACCCAAATTATTGCTGCGGTTCGTCTTTAAAGCCTTGGCTGCCGAGTTGGGAAAATATCCCATGTCCTTAGCTACTTTCTTTATGCGAGCTTTTGTATCTTCTCCGATATCGCTATGGTCATTCAGGGCCTTACTTACGGTAGCCACTGATACTCCACAGGCTATCGAGATATCCTTCATTGATACCATTTTTCTTGCCCCCCATTGAGTAACTTAATCGTTTTAATGAGATAAATATATATCTTTTTTGGGTTTTTTTCAATTCCATTTAGCTATTTTCTATATTTTTAGTAATTTTAGACATCTTTTTGTCTGCTAATTTGTATATTTTTTGAATTCTATTACAGTTTTTTTTTACGCTTTTGTATTGTATTTCTAAATTTTTCCCTGTATAATCAAGAAGTATGAAGGAATGATTTATTTTTTCATTCACTTAAACGTTTTCTAAAAAACAGTTTGTCAAACTTGTTTTTATTTTTTAAGATTTAATTTCATCTTACTTTTAATCTATCATAAGAATGGAGGATACTATGAAATTTGGTTATTTCGATGACAGCAACAAAGAGTATGTAATTACTACCCCAAAAACTCCGCTCCCCTGGATAAACTATCTGGGATGCAATGAGTTTTTCAGTTTGATTTCCAACACCTGCGGCGGTTACAGCTTTTACAAAGATGCAAAGCTTTTACGCCTCACCAGATACCGCTACAATGATGTTCCCGGAGATGTAAACGGTAAATACTTCTATATCAAAGATGGTGATACAGTTTGGAATCCGGGTTGGCAGCCTACAAAAACCGAACTGGATTCTTATGAATGCCGCCACGGTATCGGCTACAGCCGTTTTACTTCTTCCAAAAACAAAGTAGAGGCTTCCGTACTTTCCTTTGTTCCTATGAATGACAACTGCGAAGTAAGCAGTTTAAAGCTTACCAACAATTCCGGTGAGAAAAAAGAATTAACTCTTTTCTCCTATGTGGAATGGTGTCTCTGGAATGCCGACGATGATATGAAGAACTTCCAGCGTAACTTAAGCATTGGTGAAGTAGAGGTTATAGGCTCTACTATTTACCACAAAACCGAATACAGAGAACGTCGTAATCATTATGCCGTATATTCCGTAAATACAAAGATTGACGGTTTTGATACAAGCCGCGATGAATTCCTCGGTGCATACCGTGGTGCGGATTCACCGGCAGCCGTAGAAGAAGGCTCCTGCAGAAACTCTATGGCAAGCGGATGGTCTCCTATCGCTTCCCATCAAATTAACGTAACTCTGGAACCGGGTGAAACAAAATCCTTTGTTTTCGTACTCGGATATGTAGAAAATGCAGAAGATGACAAGTGGGAATCCTACGGTATTATCAACAAAAAACCGGCTGATGCCATGCTTGCAAAATATCAGACAGATGCTGATGTAGAAAAGGCATTTGCTGAATTAAATACATACTGGGAAGGACTTCTTTCCAAATATAGCGTTAAATCATCCAATGACAAAGTTGACCGTATGGTAAATATTTGGAACCAGTACCAGTGTATGGTAACCTTCAATATGTCCCGTTCCGCTTCTTACTATGAATCCGGTATCGGACGTGGTATGGGCTTTAGAGATTCCTGTCAGGACTTACTTGGTTTCGTACATTTGATTCCTGATCGTGCAAGAGAAAGAATTATCGATATTGCATCCACCCAGTTCCAGGATGGCAGTGCTTATCATCAGTATCAGCCTCTTACCAAAAAAGGAAACTCCGACATCGGAAGCGGCTTCAACGATGACCCGTTATGGCTTATTGCCGGAACAAGTGCTTATGTAAGAGAAACCGGTGATACTTCGATTTTGACAGAAATGGTTCCTTACGACAACGATATGTCCGTAGCTACTACATTGATGGAACATTTGAAACGTTCTTTAGATTATATTATCAATCACAAAGGACCTCATAAATTACCGTTAATCGGCCGTGCAGACTGGAATGACTGCTTGAACCTAAACTGCTTCTCGGAGCATCCCGGTGAATCCTTCCAGACCTTCGGTCCCAGCGAAGGACCTGTAGCAGAATCCGTGTTTATCGCCGGTATGTTTGTAAAATACGGCGAAGAATATGCACAGCTCGCTGAACTCCTGGGTGACACTGCCGAAGCGGAACGGGCAAGAAAAGAAGTTGTTATTATGAACGAAGCAATCCTGAAGGATGGCTGGGACGGCGAATGGTTTATTCGTGCTTATGATGCTTACAGCCAGAAAATCGGTTCCAAGGAATGCGAAGAAGGCCAGATTTACATTGAACCGCAAGGCTTCTGTGTACTTGCCGGTGTAGGTGTGAAGGAAGGTCTTGCAGAGAAGGCATTGAACTCCGTAAAAGAAAGACTGGATACAAAATATGGTGTTATGATTTTGCAGCCTGCTTATACAAGATATCACTTAGAGCTTGGGGAGGTTTCCTCTTATCCGCCCGGATATAAAGAGAATGCAGGTATCTTCTGCCATAATAATCCGTGGGTATCCATTGCGGAAACCGTAATCGGCAGAGGTGACAGAGCATTTGAAATCTATCAGAAGACCTGTCCTGCATATGTAGAAGAAATCAGTGAAATCCATCGTACAGAGCCTTATGTTTACTCTCAGATGGTTGCCGGAAGAGATGCTAAATTCCACGGTGAAGCAAAGAACAGCTGGCTGACAGGTACCGCAGCATGGACCTTTGTAAATATTTCACAGTATATTTTAGGTGTATACCCTACCCACACGGGACTTTCCATTAACCCTTGTGTTCCGAAGGGCTTCGGTGATTTTACTTTGACAAGAAAATTCCGCGAAGGCACTTACAACATCAAGGTGGTAAATCCGGATAATGTGGAAAAAGGAATTAAGAGCATTACTGTAGACGGCAAGGCTGTTGACGGATGTGTCATTCCTTACGAAAAAGGCAAAACAACCTACGATGTAGTTGTTACAATGGGATAAAATTGTATATCAAAAGGCGGTCTGCTTCCTGCAAACCGCCTTTTTGGTTACCTATTTCCCTGTAAATATCTTTCCCCATAATACGACTACAGCCACAGCACATTCGTCCATGCTTTTCGTCCCATGCTGTCTACACATTCAATTCGGACATATTTTTCATTTCCACGTAACTCATGGTATGCATACCGAATAGGATTTGTATGCTTTTGCACCGTCTCACTGCTGCCAACCGTTCCACCCACAATAAAGTTTACGCATTCTGCATCGGAACATTCTACAAAAACCTTTCCGTCCTCGATTCCCCATTGATAAACTTCCGGTCCGGCACTGAAATAGTAATCCCCCGCCATCAGGTGATTCACAATTGCCTCGTGGGAAAGTTCTTCGGAACGTACCATCACATACCCCCCGAAACTGTCAAAAAATTTCGGTGGATTGTGATTATCATCAGCGGCAAAACCGTGGATATGTGTCCCCCTTTTTAACATTGCATCCCAAAATACAGTATCATAACCTTCCCCGCATTCTACTGCCGTACCGTAATTATAAACCTCTATCGCCCATACATCCTTTAAATCCACTACGTCCTGTGTATCGACCCGTGACCAGACCGGATGATTATAGGTTGTAAAACAGCCCTTTTCCCGCAAAGAATCTGATAGCCTTTGTGCTACCTCCAATCCTTTCCATTCCTCTGTAAATACCGGTGGTGTCAGTCTTTCTCCGTGTTTAAACAGTTTGTCACCTGCTGCCTTTTGCATCTTCTGATTTCCCAAAATTCCATGAATATGATGAGTTTTTATCAGTCCTGTTTTTTCTTTATTCACAAGCCATGCAGAGGCCTCCACGCCCGGAAGAAGAATAAAATCCTCACAGTCAAACTGTGCCCTCAAATCCGTAAAGAAATCATGTTCACTAAGGCACATAAAATGATAGCCGTAGTTTTTGTAAAGTTTTAACGCTTCCTCCGGTGTCATTTTCCCATCCGAATTGGTCGTATGGGAATGTAGATTTCCTTTATACCATCTTCCCTCTTCTGCAAACATAAGTTTTCTCATACTGCTACTTCCTCCACATCAAGACAATTTCTTTTCTCCAGAGACAGCCACACCTCCGCACAATCCTCAAATATGGAAAAGCTTCTAAACAATGTATCCGCAGAAATCTTGATACCATTTACGTCAATGACATAACGTAGCACATTTCCTCTGGAACGACTTTCCACTACCTTTCCTTTAAACTCATAGGAATTTTCGTGGTTTTGCTTTTCCCTGGAAATGGCAATAGTTTCAGGACGGATGGCAACAGCATGGTTACGCACCTGTTTTTCCCCTGTCATTTTTTCAAACTCTGATGGTTCCATTACGTTATAATTTCCGATAAAGCCTGCCGCAAATTTGGTCTTCGGCTCTGTATAAATATCAATGGGAGTACCTATCTGCTCAATATGTCCTTCATTTAAAAGACAGATTCTGTCTGACATAATCATTGCTTCATCCTGATCATGCGTTACAAAAATAGTAGTAATGCTCAGTTCCTTCTGAATTCTGCGTATTTCAATTTGTAAACTCTTTCTCAGTTTTGCATCAATAGCGCTGAGCGGCTCATCCAAAAGCAGTACCTTAGGCTTTGTCACAATCGCGCGGGCAAGCGCGACTCTTTGTTGCTGTCCGCCGGAAAGCTGCCCCGGATAGGCATTTGCTTTCTCTTCCAGTCCTACCATCTGTAAAGCTTTTGCTATCTCCTGTTTTATTTCTAATTTAGAGAGTTTTTGGATTTTCAATCCGAATGCCAGATTCTGAGCAACCGTCATATTGGGAAACAGACTGTACTGTTGAAACACCATTCCAATCTGCCGCAGTCGGGCATCCATATGGGTAATGTCTTTTCCTTCCAAAAATACAAATCCCTCCTGCACTTCTTCCAATCCGGCGAGACAACGAAGCAGGGTACTTTTTCCGCAGCCGGAAGGCCCCAAAAGGGTCAGCAATTCTCCTTTCTCTACCTGCAAATCAATTCCTTTTAATACATGATTATTCCCAAAGAATTTGTTGATACTTTTAAATTCTATATATGACATATAAACCTTCCTTTCCACTTACTTTATTGCGGTTTTTTTGCTATGCTGGGTTCTGTGTACTGCATAATTTATACATAAGGTAAGAAGCAATAAAATCACTACTGCTGCACTCAACTCCTGTGTATCGGTGCTTCGATTCCGATACAGGTATGACTGCGCCGTTTCATACTGGGAGGATGCGATTATTTTAATAATTGCAAAATCTCCAAACAGCCCCGCAAAACACATCAACGCCGAATTGCAAAGTCCCGGCAGAATTGCCGGAATTACGATTGTTACAAAGCTTCTGAATTTGCGACATCCAAGCATCTGTGCCGCTTCCATAATCCCCTTCGTATTCACGGAATAAAGACTGTTTCTGATTCCCTGATATGTCATCGGCAAAACAAAAACACAGTAAATCATAGTCAGCATAACAATACGATTTGCAAAAACAGTGTTTGTACCGGAATATGCTGCCAGCACGGATGTTGCCAGAATAATACCATTAATTGTAGTGGGAATCAGACAGAAAATCTGTACTACTTTTTCCATTTTGGGCATATAAACCAAAACTACATATAAGGCAAGTAATATGCTGATATTTGAAATCAGAACCGGGATAACGGAAATTACCATCCCACGCAAAATCCCCAGCAAAAACTTCTGATTTGTCAACGTTTTCACATAATATTCCGTCGTAAACCCTTCCGGGAGTATGGTAATCCAACGTTGCGCAAGGGAATAAACGAAGGTGATAATAAGCGGCATCAGTAAAAATAAGGCAATACCTATTTTCAAAACCGCTTTCACTCCTTTATGCTCTTTCATCCTTCTCACCTCGTCCCTTTTTCAAAATGTTTTTTGCATAAATTTGTCAATCCGATTTCTATTAAAACAATAGTAAGCATCACAATAGAAAGTGCACTTCCCAGTCCCGGACGTTGTTTCACATCTCCTACAAACATATCCACAATTTTTACAGGCAATAAAGCTATACTGTTATTGACCAACAGATACGGTGTTGCATATGTCGCAATAGCATTGGCAAACAACATATTAAACGTTCCCAAAATTCCGGGCATCATCACAGGGATCCCAATTTGTATCCAAAATCGAATACTCCTTGCATTCATCAGTCTTGCCGCTTCCTTCCACTCTTTTTTAATTTTGTCAAAAGCCGGCAAAAGCAGCAAAGTTCCCATTGGTATCTGGAAGTACACATAAATGATAAACATACCCTTCATGGAGTAAAGATTATAGGAAGAAAGAGGTGTAAATCCGATTTCCTTGCTGATTAGTACAAACACTCCCGATGTACCAAGCACGGTAATGAACGCAATGGCAAGGGGTAGTCCCGAAAAAGTTGATGTCAGATTCAGCAGGGAAAGATACCAGCTTTTCTTTTTTCCGGTGTCCCTGCAAAGTGCCATTGCAAGGAAAAAATCAATTACAAGGCCAACGATGGTAGACAGCATCGTAATCCATAAGCTGTTTTTAATCGCCGTTAAATAAATCGGCTTTTCAAAAATCTGTATAAAATTATCTAATGTAAAACTACCTTTGTCCATAAAGCTTTTTGTTATCATGCTAACAAGCGGCATACATTCGAAAAACAGAATAATAAATGCAAGCGGCAGAAAGAATGCTATTCTGCCGCCCGCTTTCTTTAAATTGTTCATTCGCCTTCTACTCCCTTATTATTCCATAAGAGGAATGATCTCTTCTTCCCAACGTGTAGCAATTTCTGTGCATGCTGCCGTAATTGCTTCATTATCTGTAAGTGGAATTGTATTAGTATATTCTGTATCGGAAATCATTTTCTCTGCCAGCTCTGCCGGGAGTTCCACATCGGAACGAATCGGACGCGCATATCCTTTGGCACGGTCTATCTGTCCCTCATCGCTCAACATATATTCAACCGTTAATGCTGCCGAATACGGGTGCGGTGCATATTTGTTAATTACAAGGCAATAACCGGACTGAATAGCACCATCACTCATAACATGGCATTCAATCTCTGCGTCCGGCGCTGCTTCCAATGTCAAATCTCTGTATTGCAAAGTCAGATAATCCCATGTAAGATAAATGTCAATTTCATTTCTTTCCATTCTTTCCTGACTGTATGTACCTGCATCCAGTCTTCCGTCCTCTGCAAGCTGTTTGAAGAAATCGAATGCCGGATCCAGATTATCCACTCCGCCGCCCAGTGAATAAGCACAGGAAAGCACTGCCATCTGGGAAGAAGCACCACGCACTACGTCACCGATTGTTACTACGCAATCACTGTCTGCCAGCGTCTTCCATGAATCAATGGTCTCTCCTACTTTTGCTTTATTTACCATACAACTCATCGTTCCAACATAGGTGATTACCCAATTGCCGTCAGGGTCTTTTGCCCAATCCGGAACAGAGTCCCATGTTGTCGCTTTGTAAGGCTGTACTACATCCATATCAATAGCTGTCTGTCCAAAAGCCTGTCCTACATCGCCAATATCCTTTGTAGCCGCATCTTTTTCCGTTTCAAAGGTAGATAACTCCTCTGCCGAACTCATATCTGTATCCTCATGAGTCAGCCCATAAGTTTCCGTAATACTTGTCCAGCTTCCTCGCCAGTTTGCCCAATCATCCGGCATTCCCACAGAAGCAATTTCTCCTTCTTCTTTCGCTTTCTCAATAATCTCATCCAAAGATACTTCTCTCAAATCTACAGTTTCCGTATTTTTCTTTGTACCGCAACCGGACATACAGACTGCAACTGCAAGCAATGCTGCTGATACTTTTAAAACGTTTCTTCTCATTCTGATAACAATCCTTTCTCCTCTTGTCACTTTTCTCTTTTCTTTTCGGTTCAACCCTAAAAAGTGTAGCATTTGTGGGTCTTCTCAAACTATCAACTTTAGGTAAAAATTTGTAAAATTTATGTGACGCAGAATAAAGTATTGTAAAATATATAAAGTCACTATCAAATACTATTTTTTCAAATCCATACACAAAAAAGTTTGATTTTGCCGGACACAAAACCAAACTTTTTTCGCTTTCATCAAATATTTTCTAAACTATTATTTCACACCCTACAGCAATGTATATTGCATCATTTCATAATGAAGTCTGCTACCCTCCGTAATCTCTTCCGGCAAAAGTGCTCTTGCCACAAGCTTACATTCCTCTTCCGGCTGATCATCCCTTCTCAGATAGGCGTAGTCTCCGTCAATCTTCTCTACCGTATAATCACAAATTAACATTAGTCTGTCCTTCCTATAATGTCAAGCCCTAAATCATTGATTTTATAGGCTTTTCTTGAAATATTTACCTCATAAAACAGAGCCAAAAGTGTATGACAGTCATTGTATCTAGTACTGCACAGTTAGAAGAGGGTGCAGTTTATAAAGCGTCCCTTTGTTTTGCTTTATAAAGGCTATAAATCCTCTGTTAACCATGATGGTGAACCTTCCGTGTCTAATGGTATCGTGTACCAACTTCCTTCGTCCCACCTGCTCATACACCGAGTGCTCGCTAAGCTTTCTAACAGGGTCATTGCCCTACGGAGTGAACTACTGCAAGCTACAGCTCTTGTTTATATTTTGATTTTACTGACCTGCCCTTTCCGCAGGGTACGGATATTCCGTGGACGCTTCCCCTGTTTCGTTACCTGCTGGTCATTGTGCTGATGCAGTGCCTGTTGCACTCCATCGTTATCGGGTTTCTTTCCAGAACCCTGCCCGATTCCGGAATCATCCGGAACCCGGCAAGGCTCTGGAATAAATAATGCTGTCGATTGTCTTATGCTGCAATCGCTTCCTTCTTTTCCGGCCGTCTGATGTCCATCAACATCTTCTTCGGATCATAGACCGTGCCTTTCTTCAGAATCGTGTAGATTATCCTCAGAAGCTTGCAGGCTATCACAATCAATGACTGCATCTTTTTCAGCGGATTATCGGCTCGCGTCGTATAGTACATATGGAGTTCTTTGAATTCCTCCGCATGTGCCACTGCTGACTTTGCCGCTTGAAACAACCAGTATCTGAGTCGTTTGCGTCCTCTGTGACTGATCTTGGTTTCTCCCTTATGCTTTCCTGAGCTGCATGCTACAAGACCTAATCCACTTAATTTTTGTATTTCCTTAACATCATCAAATCTCGAAATGTCTCCCATCTCTGCAAGGATTCCGGAAAGTGTGCTTTCTCCCATTCCCGATATCTCCAGAATGTTACCGGTATGCGGTATTTCCTGACATTTCTGGTTGATCTGTTTCTCTATAACAGCAAGTTCAGCATCCAGCTCCATGATCTTCTGCACAAACCACTTTACAGCCTCCTTACCTGCAATGGCTCCATCCTTAATCCCAACACTTGCTTTCGCATACTGTAAGATTTCTCCTGCTCTGCTATAGCCGCGTCCTCTGAGCTTGGCATCATGCCAGATTCGTCTTATTCCATCTTCACCAAGTGCTATCAGATCATCCGGGAATGGTGCCTGTTTCAGCAGTTCCAGACTAAATGCACCATCGACTTTTCCCAACGCATCCTTATACTCCGGGAAATATATTTTCATCTCTCTGTGCATCCGGTTGATTGTCCGGATTCTGTCCTCATTCAGCTGATCTCTGAACATGGATAACCTGCGAAGCTCCGCATAAAGTTTTTCCGGAAGGTATGGCATACCAAAGTTGCCATCCTTGACAAGATTTGCTATCAGTTTCGGATCCTTCCTGTCATCCTTCATCTGGCTGTTATCTTCAACCTCCTTTGTCTGCTTCACAGCGTAAGGGTTTACCTGAACAACACTGATTCCATTTGAAATCATCCATGTCGCAAGGCAGAACCAGTAGTGGCCGGTCGGCTCTAAGCCAAGTACTATCTGACTCTTATCATGTTCCGCAGCTATCTTTACTGCCCATTCCTTTGCACTTTGGAATCCCTCATAATCATTGTTGAAAGAATATACGGACTTACTGAGCTCCCTTCCTCTGGTATCAATAGCTCTCATATAGTGTGTTTCACTGCCCACATCGCATCCTAAGATAAGCATGCCATCACTGATAAAGGAGAGTTTTTCATTTTTATCGAACTTACCATTGGTTTCCAACTCACGCCAGGTTGAAGCTGTGAGATTTTCCTTGATCACCTCCGCTTTTTTCAAAAGCTCCTGCTGTTCAAAAATATTTGCTGTAACTACTTGATTTTTCTTCTTTGTGCCTTTAACATTCATTTTAGATACCTCTTGTATTCTTTAGATTTTACCAACTAGCCAGGTCAGTAATAATCTAAATTTACTTGAGGTATTTTTTTGTGTCAATCTCTTGACCTATTTAAAGTATACAGGAAGCTTTCTTTCCGGCAAAATATTATACGTTCACAAAATTCTTTAAGAATTCTCTCAACGTGCAGGGTTTTCCAAAATAATATCCCTGAATATAATCCGGCCCTATCTCACTGATTCTGTTCAATTCCTGCTCCGTTTCGATTCCTTCAATACATAATTTCAAATCAATGCTGTGTGACATATCCACCATATGCTGAAGCAGATTGTATTCATAATTATTCTTCAAAGCCTTCAGTGTAAAAGAGCGGTCAATTTTAATCGTAGTCGGATTCAAATTATATAAATAATGGAAATTGGAATACCCTGTTCCGAAATCATCAAGTGCTAAAGGAATACCGTTTTCCCGCAAGCCATCACAGAAATTCAGGAAATTATCATCCGCCTCCAAAAATCCGCTCTCGGTCAATTCTATTACGATGCTTCCCGGCTTCAGACCATATCGTTTCACACTGGTCAAAATCTCCTTTAAAATATCACTTTTTAACACTTGAATATAAGATAAATTTACGGATACCCTAAAATCCGGTATTGTTTTTTGAATCTCTTTGCAACCCTTTATCGCCTGATGCAATACCCATTTCCCTACCGGAATAATCAGGCCGCTCTCTTCCAAAAGCGGAATGAACTGAACCGGAGATACCGGACCTGTTTGCTCTGTGGAAAAACGCAACAACGTCTCTGCACCTGACAAACGTCCTTCCTTTGTATCTACAATGGGCTGAAAATATGCTTCAAATCCTTTAAAATTGTGATTAACGGACTGACGCAAAATCTGTACCAACTGCCTGCGTTGCAAAAAAGCTTCATAGTCTGCCTCGTCGAATACATAGGCTTTGTTCTTACCGCCGTTTTTTGCTTCATTTAAAGAAAACTCCGTCCATTTCATTAAATCAAAATAGTTCAAATTCTGCATTGCCGAAAATTCTAAAATTCCGGCGGACAATGTAAAAAATACCTCATACTGATTTTCTTCAATAAACAAACTTATTTTCCAACGGATCTTATTAAACAGCTTCCTTGCTTCCTCAATACCTTTTTTTGAAAAATCCAGTACCATAAACTCATCAGCAACTATCCGATACAGCTTCTGCTCGGGACGAATGACAGCCTCAATACATTCTGCGGTCTTCCGCAAAATCATATCACCATACTCCATCCCAAGATTTTCATTAATTTCCTTAAAGTTATCAATTCCAAGACGAAGAATAAACCCACTCACAGAGCCGTTGCTTTTTTCATTTATCTCCTGCTTCAGACTGGATTCTCCCAACAGACCGCTCACGTTATCCGCCTTCTGCTTTTTGCCAATTTCGTTAATGCACCCTACAAGCAGCTGCGGTTCTCCGTTGCTGTCCCAGATTACTCTTCCTCTGCAGTTTATCCATATTGCATTTCCGGCTTTATCAATCCATCTATATTGCAGATTGTGAAACTTCGTTTCTTTCCTCATAATCCTGCTCAAATCTTCCAACAGAATATCACGATCATCTGCATATACAAATTTCTTTATTTTTTCCGTAGCATTATCAAATTGTTTTGATGGAATCGGGAAACGATCCAGCGCATTCTCCGAAATGCAATATACATCATTCTGAATATCCAAAATGTAAATATAATCGTCTATCGTCGGATTCAGAATATCAATAAACTCTTCCATCTGTTCTAATGTAATTTTTTTCTTGCAATCTTCCATATCTGTTTCCTCTGCCGTCAGCTTCTACAGTCCTTTTATTGATACATTTACTCAAGATAAAACTATATAGTTAAATTATACTATAAATTTTAGAAAATACAACCAAATTACAGCATTCTTAACAAATATTCTTAGTAAATAATTAAATTCTAGTTTGACGCACGAACACTTAGGCAAACAAAACTCCCCGGCCTTCACACCGGGAGGTCGGGGAGTTGAAGTGTCATAGACACTTACATATACTACTCATTTCCAAACAGATTATTTGCCTGCTTTGAAGTCTTCATACTGCTTTGTGAACTCAGCTAAGATATCCTGATATCCTGCTTCGTCAAGAGCTTTCTGGTAAGCTTCAATTGTAGCTTCTACATCAGCTTCTGCAAATCCACCATTTTCAAGCGGGTAACCATACTGTTCGAAAACGTTCTGGCATGCGCTGAACTGAGCGGATACAGGTGTCTTATCAAAACGGAAACCTGCTGCACAAGATGTGTTAGCACCACCGTTGAAATCTTTGTATAAATCAGCTTTGTCAGCCGGCTCACCTGCAACCGGTGTTACGATTGTTGCAGATGCGGATTCCCACATGGAGTGGTTGTATTTTTCACTTGTCTGCTCAACCTGACCGTCAGCATTGTATGTAAAGTCTTCGCCTTCGATACCGAATGTGTACATATCAGCAAGTTTGCTGTCTGTGTAAAGAAGTCCCATGAAATCGATACAAGCCTGAGCCTGTTCCGGTGTGCTGTTTGCAGTTACTGCATAGCAAGAACCAAGTGCAGATGTGGAATGTGCCCATCTGTCAGTAATAGGAGCCATTGCAACATCCTGACCATAACGGCTGTTAGCTTCAGCGTTTACCGGGATATCTGTCCACCAGGAAATAGCCCAATCCTGTGTCTGAGTTGTTGTATCAGTTGTTGTCTTTGTAACATCATCTTCTGAAATATATCCTGCATCAGCCCATTTAGCCATTAATGTACAGAATTCTTTATACTGATCAGTAAGAACAGTATCTACAACAGTATCAGATTCTCTGTCAACTGCAACCCAGTTAGCTGTAGCATCAGCTGTAAAGAAATCAAAATCGTTGATATAGAATCTGTAGAACATAGCTGTTTTCTGTGTAAGGAACGGATATTTAAGTCCTTCTGCTTTTGCATCTGCAAGCATAGGCTCTATATCAGCAAGTGACTTAACAGAAGTAATATCCCAACCATACTTGTCAACAAGATCCTGACGGAACATAATGTCATAACCTTCTACGTTGTCTTTGTAAACCGGAATGAAGTAGTTCTTTCCATCATATTTGGTAGCTTCCCACTGTCCTGCATCCATGGACTCGTAAAGAGGAGTTCCCGGAAGTAAATCTGTAATATCATAAACTGCATTGTTCGGCACAAGGTCATTAGTTCCGATTGTGCTCTCCCATGAAGCTGTCCACAGAAGGTTGATTTCGTTGTTTGCCAATGCAAGATTTGCTTTATCGATATATTCACCGGATCCGATATCTGTCAGTTTAATCTGAACATTAATCTTATCCTTGATATACTCGTTAATTGCATCCTCTACCTTCTGAACCTGTTCTGAATCAGGATTTGCAAGGTTAAATGTATTTCTTGTAACATTAATAGTTACAAGATCTCCAGAAGCAGCTGTGTCTGCTGCATCTGTTGTTGATGCTGTTGTTTCTGTTGTGTCTGTTTTTGCTGCATCTGTTGAAGCGCTGTCAGAACTTCCACAACCAGCAAGCATCGTTGCTGTCATAGCGCCGGCCAATACTAAAGCCATGAGTTTTTTGATTTTCATTATGAAATCCTCCCTATTTTTTATTTATTTCGAATCCTCCGCACTATTGCATCGGATTGAAAACGAAGTTAATAAGTTCAAACAATAAAAATAATAAAGTTAACCTTTTACAGAACCGACTGTAAGACCCTTAACAAAATATTTCTGGAAGAACGGATATACAACCATAATCGGTCCGATAACAACGAGAACTGTTGCCATCGTTGCAGAATACTGCGGAATATTTCCTCCCATAGCCGCTCTTGCCGATGCAGGAACGTTGGAGTTGTTCAACAGGAATTCAATACTCTTCTGAATATTAACAAGCAGTAACTGTAACGGTTTTTTGCTATCTGTTGTAATATAAAGCAAAGCGTTCTGCCAGTCATTCCAATAAGCGGTAGCCATCATAAATCCTACGGCTGCCAATGACGGTTTTAACAACGGCAATGTAATCTGGAAGAAAGTACGATACTCTCCTGCACCATCAATCTTAGCAGCTTCCATTAATTCTGCCGGAATACTGTTTGCTATGTAAGTTCTTAAAATAATAACATTCATGGTTGATACACACAAAGGCAAAATCAGCAACCATAAGCTGTCTTTCAAATGATAATATGATGTAAATACAACATATCCGGAAAGCTGACCACCGTTAAACAACATCGGAATCAGCAGGAATATGGATAAAAATCCGGATAAACGGAATTCCTTTCTACTGATAGAATATGCAAACATACTCATAACAAGCAATCCCAATGCAGTTCCAAATACAGTAACAAAAATTGTTATTCCATAAGAAGTCAGAAGCTGTGTACCATATCGTAATACGGAATTAATACCTGCCAATGACCATTTTTCAGGGAAGAAGCTGTAACCATTCTGGGCAATAGCTTTCTCATCCGTAAATGCTGCAATAAATACAAGCACAACCGGCAACCCACAAAACAATGTATAAAGCAGAAGGAAGAATCCGAGAATATACTGTCCCAAGCCCTTCTTTTCTTTTTTGGACGGTGCCAAATCAGCAGAATTACCTTTTCTTTTACTCATTTCTCAATCTCCTCTCCCAATTAGAATAATGCGTTATCCGGGGCAATTTTACGAACCATACCGTTTGCAAACAGCATCATCAGCAAGCCAACAACTGACTGGAAGAAACTGGTCGCAGCAGTAAATCCAAAGTTCGAACTTTTGAAGATTGCATTTAATACATAGGAATCAATAACCTGTGTAGTCGGATACAGCACACCACTGTTACGTGTTACCTGATAGAACAAACCTGTATCAGATTTCATAATTCCACCTACGGAAAGCAACAACATTACTGTAATCATCGGTACTAACGCAGGAAGTGTAATATGTATAATCTGTTTCCATTTATTTGCGCCGTCAATCTGGGCTGCTTCATAAAGTTCCGTATCAATACCTGAGAGAACAGACATATACAAAACTGAACCATAACCTACACTGTTCCATATCTTAACAATGGTCAAAATAATCGGCCACAAAGCAGGTGAGGAATAAAACCTTGTACTTACACCAAAGGTGTTATTCAGAATACCGGTATCTGTACTAATAAATGCATATACAATAAACTGAACTGCCGCATAGGAAATAAATACCGGAATAATCATAATCGTCTGCATTGCTTTAGCTGCTTTTTTAAATACAAACTGGTCAATTGCAATTGCAAGAACTACATTTAAAAAGGTTCCCAATGCTGTGAAAATAACATAATATATAAGAGTATTCTTCGTCATCGTCCAGAATGTATCTTTCGATGCCAACAGGAATTTGAAATTATCAAGTCCACACCACGGACTTCCAAAAATTCCTTTTGAAAAATCATAGTTCTTAAACGCCATTACGAGACCGGCCATCGGCACATACATAATGAAAAACAAAATCAAGAAAACCGGCAATGCCATTACTACATGTGCTCTGTGTTTCCATGTGTTTTCTAAAAAACTTTTCATATAATCTCTCCTTTTAAATAATTTTGCCTCCGCTAAAGCATGTATAACCTCCCGCACATGCAATAGTTTAATTCTTTTTGTCACTTAATCGTTTTCTTTCGTTAATTATAGCGCAGTTTTTATAGTTTTGCAACACTGTTTTATTACTTTTTTATGCATTTTTATGTGTATTTTGTATTTTCAGTAATATTATCTATAATTTTTATACAATTTTTTTGCATTTTTTACAAACATTGTACTCTTTCCACTTAACATTCTACCCTTTTAAGTAAATCGATTTATTCTTTTTTATTGCCTCTTTGGATGTTTTATGCATTATTTGGCGCAGAATAGAAGCTTAATCGTTTTCTCTTTTTTGCCCAAAATCCTTGATTTTCCAAAGGAAAGAACGTTTTATTTCCCGTTTACCGGCTAAAGCCTAATACAAAAAGAGCTGCCGCTCCCGCAGATTCTTCCTCTGCTTTTGCAACAGCTCCTTTTTGAATTTAAATCATACCATCCTTTAATACATCATGATCCCGTAATACTTTTTCAATTACCGTTCCCTTAACCACATGAAGCAACGGCCTTTTTAATGCGTTAAGCGGTCCCGGGAGTTCAATTTCAAGAGGGGATTTACCATCCATCAGTTTTACCGAGCTATCTAATAACTCACGAATGTCATAAACGCTTCCCCATACCTCAGGCACACCTCTGTCTACTCCCAGTAGTCCATACACGGCTTCCATTGCGGTTCTCACCGAATATTCGGTTGTAAATACCGTATCCCTCGGTGTTTCCGTAAACTGCCCCAAAAAGGCAAAATTCACACATCCGTCGGGAATGACATCCGGCCGGTCTCCCTTTGTTCTCGGCATAAAGAATGCCGTAATATATGGCATCATAGTAGGAACACACACAGCGCTCTTTTCTGACAGTTCCTCTATCTGTTCTACCGGCACACCTATATGATATAACCATTCCTGTGTAATTTCCTTACCGGTACATTCCTTCATCGGTTTCTTTACATAATCGCCGGGAACATCGGTAAACAAGCCATATACCCAGACACAAACTTTGTCCTTATCCTGTGTCTTAAACTGCCCCTGTCTGTTAATGGTCCAGCTTAACAGCCAGCTTGAATCCTGACAGCTTACAATACCACCGGTAACAACTCTTCCACTCTTCGGGTCACGTTTACAGATATTCGTAATATAAGGAAGAATCTTATCATCCAAAGTAGTAACAGTTGCAGATTCCCAGTTTGTCTTTGCCACATCGGAGCAGAATTTTTCCGGATGTCCGAAGGAAGGATCCTGTTTCGCTATATTTTTCCAAAGGCTCCAACAGCCACTTGTTCTCACTTCTGCATCACCGTTCGGTGCATGATTCTGGTCTCCGTAAATGGTGCCCTCCGTACAGCTTCCGTTTGTAACAAAAACAAGGTCATTTTCCGTAAGCATAATTCCCTTCTCTACTCCTTTTACCTTGCATTCAATAGCCTTTGCCACTTTTCGGTTATTTTCAAATTCAAAGATGACATTTGTTACTTCTGTATTGAATTGGAAGTCAACGCCTGCTTCTTCCAAATATTTCTGCATCGGAAGAATCAAGGATTCATACTGATTATACTTGGTAAATTTTAAAGCACTGAAATCCGGAAGCCCTGCAATATGGTGAATGAAACGCTGGAAGTACAATTTCATTTCCAAAGCACTGTGCCAGTTTTCAAAAGCAAACATTGTTCTCCAATATAACCAGAAGGTAGAGTTAAATACTTCGTCATCAAATACATCTTCGATAGTCTTATCGTACAAATCCTCATCCTTAGTCATAAACAGCTTCATAATTTCCATGCAGCCCTTCTGACTTAAATTAAATTTACCGTCTGTATGCGCATCTTCACCGCGGTTTACCGTAGCACGACAGAGAGAATAGTTTGGGTCTTCCTTGTTCAGCCAGTAGTACTCATCCAATACGGATACTCCCGGTATTTCCAGAGACGGAATACTCCGAAACAAATCCCATAAGCATTCAAAGTGGTTTTCCATTTCACGACCACCGCGCATCACATATCCTCTTGTTGTATCATAAATACCATCACAGGCACCTCCGGCAATGTCCATTGCCTCCAGAATATGAATGTGCGAACCGGGCATCTGACCATCACGTACAAGGAAACAGGCTGCTGCCAGTGAAGCCAGTCCACTTCCTACGATATACGCATTTTTTTCATCTACACCCTCCGGCTTTTTCGGTCTTGCAAAAGCCTCATAGTTTCCGTTTGAGTAATAGATTCCTTTGCTATTCTTTTCATTCTTTCCCCTCTCTGTATTGCGGTAATCCTGCCTTGCAGTAGTTTCTGTTACTTTTTTCTCTTCTTGCTTTCTTTCGTTTTTGTGCTTCCTCGCTGCCAGCGTTGCTGCACCGACACCTGCCAGAACAGCCACACCAATTCCAACCTTTTTCTTCGACATACAAATTTCCACCTTTCTTTTTTGTTGTTGCGTTTGTTGAACCTTATGTCCTTATCTTAGTCTTCCCGAATTCGTAATCCAACTTACAAAATAAGCGAAATGATAAAAAACTTATCATTCCGCTTATTTTGATAAAATTCAGTTCTTTTGTACCTGTTCAAAATTGTGTATTGAATTCGTGATATTGCCGTGAAGAGTAATACTCATCTTGTCAACAATATCCTGATAATCATCCTTCATTCCACGTCCAATCCATTCCAACATAATTCCCACAAAACCATATTTATAAAAATCCGCTATAAAAGCTTTGTCCTCCTCCGGCAGCCCGGTTCCTACACATTTTTCCTCAACTACATCGGCTATCAGACTGTATGTAAGCTTATACAGATAGTTTTCGATTTTCTCCCGGCTGATGCAGCGATATACATTCAGAATAAAGGGTTTATTTTCCATAACCGCCTCAAAAATCTGACACATCCCTTCCCGCCATGTATCATAGGTCTTCTTATCCTGCAATGCCCTTTTACCGTCCTCAACGCATACCCACTCCACCAAATCATATATATCCTTGAAATGATAGTAGAAGGACATCCGGCTGATACCACACTCTTCCGTTAAATCACTTATGGTAATTTTATCTAACGGCTTGTGCAGAAGAAGATTCTTAAGCGAGGTCTCCAATGCAAGTTTTGTTGTATTTGGCATCCTGTTTTCTCCTTAGCTTTTTTCCTATTATAACTCAATTTGTAAAAACCCGTTATTGAAATTGTTCAAAAATCTCCACATATTTTTCTGCATCCGTATCCGGCAGAAAGACATAATTGAACTCTCTTTCTATATTCCACCCTTCAACCCGAAATTCCGAAAGCATGGAATTCTGTTTTCCTACAATCCGGTAAGCAA
This sequence comes from uncultured Lachnospiraceae bacterium, assembly GCA_964449325.1. Taxonomy (GTDB): domain Bacteria; phylum Bacillota; class Clostridia; order Lachnospirales; family Lachnospiraceae; genus RGIG3002. Next base: position 419,704 of record CAYUYJ010000001.1, read on the forward strand.
ACGTTATCCCCAGATTTCCTGCCACGGATTGTTCCAGTAATCTGAAATTACCGATACTTACTATCCTTTGAAAATCATTTAATGTATAATTATTTATTTGCAGCATTCTCTCTAAAATACTTCTTGTTCCGGAGCCTTTCTCCCTTACAATAATAGTTTCTTTCAATATGTCCTTCAAAGGAACGGTTTGGTTTGCAAAAGGATGATTCCTGCTGCAAAAACCAACATAAGGTTCTACCTTATAAAGTTTATGTGCATAAATGCTCTGGTCAAAGAATCCTTCAATTAACGCAAAATCTATACTCCCTTTATCTAACAGTTCAAGAATATGTGCCGTGTTATCCGTCTCGATATGCAATCGGTTTCCCTGTTCCAGCAAAAATCGTTCTACCTGTTTGCCAATTACATATTCCCCGATTGTTTTTGTTGTACCTATCGAAAAATGATACCCTTTCTTCTCTTTCATTTCCTCTATAAGTTTTTGTTCCTGATAATTCTGGGAATAGGCATAACGTAACAATAGTTGGGCATGATAGGTCATGGACAGTTTTCTTTTATCATAGGAAAAAAGTTTACATCCATAATAATCTTCCAAATATTTAATATGCTGTGTTACTGCCGGTTGTGTAATATTCAGCATTTCCGCGGTTCTCCGGTAATTCATGGTTTTACATAATGTTATAAAGGTTTCCATTCTATAATCAAGCATGTTATCTCCATAATTTTTTCTTATTATATTATTATTTTTAATAATTATACTTTATCATTTATTTTTGTTACAATCAAGTTATCTTAAAGAAAGGTTTATATTTATTATGAAAAAATGTATAAAAATTGTTCCCGGATTTATTCTTTCCCTTATGATTGCATTTATTGCCAGATGGCTGGAATCGCTCCTTCCCATTCATCTGATAGGAGCCTCTGTCCTTGCCCTTTTTATAGGAATGATCATCAATCATTTCCGTAAACCGGGCGAAACCATATCTGTCGGCTTAAAATTTACTTCTAAAAAAATATTAAAGTTTGCCATTATTTTATTAGGTGCCTCCCTTAGTATCGGAACTATTCTGGAAGTAGGAAAAATTTCGCTTACCGTCATGCTCTTTACATTGCTGACCTGCTTCGGAGGAGGCTATTTCATTGGTAAAGCACTTGGACTAAATTGGAAGCTTTCCAACCTGATTTCTGCCGGAACAGGTATTTGTGGCGGTTCTGCCATTGCCGCAATCGCACCGGTTATTGATGCGGAGGATAACGATATTGCCTACGCAATGTCCGCCACCTTTTTATTCGATATGGCAATGATTGTCCTCTTTCCCATCATGGGCCGCGCCTTAGGCTTAAGCGATATGGCATATGGTCTTTGGTCCGGTACTGCCGTAAATGATACCTCCAGCGTAGTAGCCGCCGGATATGCTTTTTCCGAAGCCGCCGGGGATTTTGCAACCATGGTAAAACTCACCCGAACCCTTTCCATTATTCCAACTGTGATTATTTTTGCATTTATTGAAATGAACATCAAAAAGAAAGCAGCTCTGGCTTCCGGAAATGCAATGCATGAAAAAACTAAGATAAACATTCTCACCCTTTTCCCGTGGTTTATCCTCGGCTTTCTTGCACTTGCCATCCTAAACAGCCTTGGTTTCATTCCTGTTGCCCTTTCCGGCGCCGCAAAGGATTTCAGTAAACTGTTGATGGTCTGTGCATTGGCAGCCATCGGTTTAAACACAAGCTTTAAAGATATGAAAAAATCCGGTATTGCGCCGATGATTCATGGATTCATCATTTCTGCTCTGGTAGTTGTGGTTGCCATTGCAGTAGAATATTTTATCGGAATTGTGTAATACTTTTCTAAAAAAGCGGATTTGTATTATTTGCAAATTTATTTCTTTCATAATACAATAGGATTGGATTTCATTTCCGAATCACGGAGGTAAATTATGCTATATCATTATACTGACTTTGCCGCTTTTGACGGGATTATCCGTTGTGCAGAACTAAGACTTAATAATATACTGAATATGAACGATGCGTCCGAGATGAGATTATTTATGAACGGCATCTGTAAAGCAGTCATGGAGAAACTAAAGCTGGATGGCGAACATGAAAAAATTCGTAAGACCGAAGCCTTCTTCCAGCACGAAATGGAAGAGGAATTTCACTACTCTGCTTATGCTGCCTGCTTTTCCAAATACCGGGATGATGCTGCCCAGTGGGAAAGATACGGACATCTCGGTCAAGGCGTATGTATCGCTTTTCATGAAGATTTGATGCAGAAAATGACCGGCGGTGCCATATCCCTTCAGGAAGTGTATTATCAGGAGGATATGGGTGAACACCGACTTGTGGACGAATTTTACAAACTGATAAAGGGAACAAAGAAGTTTTCGGAAAATCTACCCGAAATACAAGCTCTTATGAGCGATGCATGGGTGCAGTCCGCGGCTTTTAAACATCCGTCCTTTGCGAGTGAACGAGAATTTCGTCTGGTCGTTTCTCCCTTTATTTCAAATGAGTTTGCCATAGAACCCAAATACCATGTTGCCGCGGAACGAATCAAAAAATATTATCCCCTTGATTTGAACAGGATGTGCGGCAAGCTGAACCTGCATCTGTCTGATTTGGTCGGTGAAATTATCATCGGCCCGACTTCCTCCCAATCCCTTCCGATTTTACAGGATTATTTGGCGGATTGCGGACTGAATGTCTTAAAAGACAAAATCAGCATGTCAGATTGCCCACTTAGGAAACCATCTTCCTAGCGCCTCGCCGCAATAAACAAACTCTGTTTATTTTACGGTTACGGAAGTAATGTGAGGATTCACACCTTCATACCAATATAAGAATCCTTCCATATCAATGGTATCACCGATATTTAAGTTCTTAACTGCATTGTAAACATCTGTTGTATTATCACACAAATAAGATTCTACGGTAAAAGTATAAGTTGCACCGTTAACAGATGCATTGAAATATAAATCATCGCCGTCCTGACCGGAGCCGTCCCAGCCGTACAGGAATGCTACATCATTTCCGGCTTCATCCTTTCCTGCTGCTTCCACTGTCATGCCTTTCAAGGATACAAATTTATTCTGGTGATTGATCAGATCATCCTTGCCGAGAAGTGCCGTAACATCTTCCGCCTCTGCAACATAACTTCCCTCTTCAATTTCAAAAGTTGCATCTATAATCTCAACTTCACCGGACCATTCCGATTTGTAGCCGGTAACTTTAATCTTAGTTCCCGGGGTTAATTTCTTATAATCTTCCTCAGAACATGACATATTGTACAGGAAGTAAGCGCCATCCTTATCCTGTGTATAAACAGTAGCCGTATTCTCCCACCATGACTGCTTTGCCTGTACATAAGTCTCCACTACAACCTCTGTTTCGAGTTCTGCTGCCATATACTCCTCATAGGTCATAACACCTTCGGATTTTACATCCGCTTTGTCTGCTTTGGAGCCGCATCCGACACAAGTGAATACAAGCGCGAAAGTTAAAAGTAACGCTGTTAGCTTTTTCATTTCTTTTCTCCTCTTTTCCATCCTTTGAATAAGTAATAAATACGAGATTATTATACACAAGAATCCCAATAAAGCAATAGTATTTCAGCCATTTCTTTTCTTTTTTATTGTCTGATAAACAATATATATTATAATCAATACCCATGCCGCTGCTAAGGAAGACAACAATACCACTGCCGTTGCGGGCAATCTTCCCAAATCAGCTTTTTCCGTTGAAATAGCGGTATTACGACTGCCAAACTGATTCAAACGATAGAGTGAATTAATGTCACTGTACAGCTTCTCCATATATGCTTCATCCATCTTTTCTCCCCTTCTGGATGATTTCACGGTATTTTCTATAAGCTGTCCTGCAGCATCACGGAGAGAAGCAGAGCCGTTGAACACCGGGGTCACAAAGGTATGATTGATGTTAGCCAGCAACAGCTCCGTCGCCTTTATTTTAATATCATAATGGGTAGTATTGTCTTCGCCACATCGTGACAGATAATCCTGATATTCCGTTGACTCCTGTGCCTTGGAAGTCACCGGTACATAACCTTCTGTCTGTGCATAAGCAATCTGAACGTCATTCGTTAACAGATACTGGACAAACAGCCAGGAAGCCATGACCTCCTGGGAATCTTCTTTATTAAAAATACAGACGGACGGTCCCTGCGATATCATTTTAGGATTGCTTGTATCAAATTGAGGAATAGGCATAACCGCCGTTTCAAACTCTACAACCTTGTCTTCACTGATATCCAGAAGCGGTGCATTCGTTCCCATCCACGTTGCTCCTGCTGTAGAGTCTATTGCAAAAATACACTGTCCTGCATTCAGAAAATTAGCAGGATAACTCGAAATCTTAAAGGTAGAAAAAGCTCTGCTTTCCGCATGTTCCGCAATGGTATACAATAACTGCTTTGTTGTATCGTTAAAAAGCCCGATTTCTCCGTTATCAGAAGAATATCCTGCATCCTTTTGCTTCAACATCTGAATCATCATATTATCGGTTGATTTATAAATAAACGGAATCATGACTTTCTGTCCGTTCACCTGAAAATTTCCTTCCTCATCCTGCGCCATTGCCGCCTCGGAAACTTCCCATATAAAATCCCATGTAAGAGCCTCCGGCAAAGTGTATCCCAGGGCTTCAACATAGGTTTTGTTGATATAACAGGCCTCAGTGGAACGCATATAGGGAATGGCATAATAATGGTCTTCAAAAGAACACTCTTTCAAAAACTGCGGAACTATTTCATCCTGTGTCGGAGAATCAAATCTGACCTCGCTCCCTCCAAGACCGTATTTCTCATTCGTAAACAACTCATCAAGAGGGACAACCAGATTCGCCCCCGTCAGATAGGTTGCAATATGATCCGGATAAGTGATGCAGACATTCGGTGTTGTATTCGTTGAAATATTGGTTATAACATCATTGTAGATTTTTCCGTAATCCGTATATAGGCGTAAATTTACGGTAATATTCGGATAGAGTTTTTCAAAGTCGGCGATTGCCCGCTCGTAAATTGCCGTCTGTGTTTTATTGGTATCATTCTTCGCCCAGAAGGTAATCTCATATTCTTTTGAAGTATCAAACTCTTCCGGAATTTCAAAAGCATTCATCCCCCTTTGTCCATGACATCCGGTAAGCGTAAGAGCGCTGCCTGCTGCCAGAATCAGCATAAAACAGAACGCAATGATTTTCTTTCGTATTCCGGTCATCCTTTTATCCCTCCTTTTGACACGCCTGCCATGATCTGCTTTCGAAATAACAAAAACAGAACGATTAGAGGAACTGAAATTACCACTACCGCCGCCATCATTGCCGGAATGTTTTCACGACCGAACCCATTCTCCCGTATTTCCTGAATTCCGTTGGAGACAAGATAATAGTTTTCATCATCCGTAATCAGCCTTGGCCATACATAAGAATTCCAGCATTCGATTACCTTCAATATAGTTATGGTTACAAGTGTGGGCTTGGCTAATGGTATCATTACCTTCAGCAAATATTTCATATCGGATGTCCCATCCACTTTTGCCGCATAATACAGATTATCCGGTATCTGCTCAAAGTTCTCTTTCAGCAGATAAATGTAAAATACAGACGTAACAGACGGCAAAATCAGCCCCTGAAAGGTATTTCGCATGTTCCAGTCAGTAATTGTCACATAGTTCGTGATAACCACCAGTTCATTGGGAATCATCATTAACGAAAGAAACAGGATAAAGGCAACATTTTTCCCCTTGAAATCCAGCCTTGCAAAAGCAAATGCCGCAAGCGTTATCACAACCAGCATAACAGCAGTCGTTGCCAGTGTAAAAATCACCGTATTGACAAGATACCTTCCGAGCGCCACACCGGTAAATGCATCCACATAATTTTGTAATGTGGGTGATAACGTAAAAAACTTCGGAATATATTCCGAATTATACTCACTGTAGCCCTTTACGGAGGTCAGAAGCATCCAATAAAAAGGGAACAATACAATCACAGCCCAAAATGCCAAAAGCACATAAGTAAGTACCCGGATAACCACTTTACGGATTTTGGTGCTCTTTTCGATTTTCCCGTAATCAATCCTATTTTCCATACTGTCCCGACCTCTTAATAATGAACCTTCTTTTTGCTGATTAATAAGTTAATGCACGTAATCGTAAGTACAATGGCAAATAAAATAATTGCCGCCGCAGATGCGTAAGACGGATAACCGCCGCTGTCACCATAAAGCATATCATAAATGTAACCTACCATCGTATTCATTTCCGCTGCATTCAGATTCGTACCGAATAAAGCAACAACATCACTGTATGCCTTAAATGCCCCGATAAATCCAGTGATAACCAGATAAAAAATCATCGGAGAAATCATCGGCAGTGTGATACGCATAAATATCCTGAATTTAGAAGTTCCATCAACCCTTGCCGCATTATAATACAGCCGGTCAACCGATGAAAGTGCACTTGTCAAAATCAAAATTTTAAACGGCATAACAACCCATACGGTATAAAAGCAGAGTACAAACATTTTCGCCCAATATGGTCCGTCCATAAAATCCACTGCGCTTCCACCGAACCACGAAATAAGCAGATTCATAAGTCCGTCAGAATATGCCGTCTTTTTAAATAAAATCATAAATACCAAACCCACCGCCAGTGTGTTTGTCACATAGGGCAGAAAATATATCGTCTGGAACAAATTCCTAAGGGGCTTAACGGAGCTTAGTCCAACCGAAATAAGCAGGGCAATTCCCGTAGATAACGGTACTGTAATAATGACCAATATAAACGTGTTTTTGACTGCCTGTAAAAAATATGGGTCATGCAGAACATAGGAATAATTATATACACCAACCCCCATATAAGTCTGAGATGCAGAATTATACCCTTCTTCAAAGGAATAAACAAAAACATCAATCAGCGGATATACCATAAAGACTCCCAGAAAAAGAATCGCAGGTAAAAGATACAGCCAGCCTTTCAGGTTGTTATTCTCTCTTATTTTTCTTATCATATCACTCTACCTCGAAATCAATTCTCTCTTCCGTTTCCTTGTTAAAGAGGAACACCTTGCGAGGTATCAAGGCAAATCTGACAGTTGGATTTTGAACATCTACTTTATTTTCCGTGCCGATAATGGAACGAACTGTAGGATTTAAAGATGCTTTATTCGTGGAAACCACGCTGATATCACGTCCCATGACCTCCACACCGCTTAACTCACATCGAAACTGTCCGTCTTCCCGTAACCTAAACCCTTCCGGTCTGATTCCCACATAAACCTCCTGATTAGCCACACCACGGATATCCAGAACTGCATCCTCACCGATATATAATTGATTATCTCTGACCTGTCCGTCAAATACATTCATAGGAGGGGTCCCAAGGAATCTGGCAACAAACAGATTGCCCGGACTGTCATAAACATCCTGCGGCTTACCGATCTGCTGGACAACACCTTCCTTCATAACAACAATCATATCAGAGATACTCATCGCTTCCTCCTGATCATGTGTTACGAAAATCGTGGTAATTTTTGTTTCTCTCTGAATTCTCCGTATTTCCTCTCTCGTCTGAAGTCGCAAACGGGCATCAAGGTTGGAAAGCGGCTCATCAAGCAGAAGCACTCTTGGCATTTTCACCAGAGCTCTTGCAATTGCCACCCGCTGCTGCTGACCACCGGAAAGTTCACCCGGTTTCCGCTCCATCAGCTCTTCAATCTGAACAAGTCTTGCTGCTTCATATGCCTTCTCTAACATTTCTGATTTAGACAGCTTGTTTTTTCCTTTCAGATTCTCCAACGGGAACAAAATGTTCTGCTTGACCGTCAGATGCGGATAAAGTGCATAATTTTGGAACACCAAGCCAATCCCTCTGTTTTCCGGCGGCAAATCCGTAACATCCTCGCTGCCGAAAAATATCCTGCCACTAGTCGGTTTCAGCAGACCGCTTATCAAATTGAGTGTTGTACTCTTACCACAGCCGGAAGGACCAAGCAGACCAATCAGTTTGCCGTCCGGAATCTCAAAACTAAAGTCATTGACAGCAATCACATCCTCACGGTTCTTCCTGTCACGGCCCGGAAATTTTTTTGTCAGATTCCGCAATACAACTTCCATGTCACCCCTCACCTAACCTTTCCGAAATTCTTATCTCACATTATATGGAAAAACATCGGAAATGTCCACACTGCGCATGAATGAAATTTTTCAATCCATATATTCAGGAATATCTTTCTCCTCTTTGCTTCTCACTACCGCAACAAATCACATGCTCACAAGCAATGCGATAAGTAACCAAAAAATACAAAACGTATACGCCCGTCATTACAAGAGATATCATCAGGGCTGTTTCCATAGCTTTTTGTTCGCTCAAACCTGCAAAGCCCCAGATCTCATAGACTTCTCCGAAAATCACACCAAGAGGTACCGTCATAAGAAGCGGTAGCGCAAAAGGTGCAAAGAAGAACACACCAATCTGCTTAAACAGAGCAGCTTTTTGCATTTTCACATCCGCACCCAGACGATACAGCACAGCAAATCGTCTGCGCTCATCCTCCAGTGTGGACAGTATTTTGATAGACAGAATGGCCAACGACATACACACGAAAACGGTGGATACATACAAGGTACCAATAATCAGCGTTCCGGTATTGGCATTGCTGTACAGACGATAGTCTTCCCGAACCGCAAAGTCACACCGGTCTTCCGGACCGTCCTCTGTTTCCTGAACATAAGTCAAATCCTCCAGCATTGGCATGACATCCGGACGATGGTTTACCAGTGTATAAGCAACGCAAACGTCCGAAACAGGCATACCGACCACTGCCTCATCGGGAACGACAAAATACATCCATGCCCTTCGGGCAAAATCCGGGTAAAATGTACTGCTTCCCGCCCATGAGCAGGCTTTTCCATTCAGCATCACTGTTTTGTCAGAGAAATCCGTATCGCAGATTCCCTGAACGGTAGTAATCAGCAGATATTCATTTTTCAGTGTGACGGGCTCATAGCCGCAACCTAAAAGCAGTGTGTTAAACTGACTCAACGGCATAAATTTGTCGGTCCAACCCATTTCCTCGTATCCCAGAATATTGCTGCAAAGGGTAGTTTCCCCTAAAGAATAGAGTTGAAAGTCAATTTGTGATGCAATGGGACTGTATTGCTCAATAATTTGTTGGCCTTCTTCCCGGGAAATGCCTTGCTCTTTAGATAAATCAAACATGGCCATAACATCATAAGGGCAATCCTTGCTGATGGAAAGATCCGAGTAAATCTTCTCGCCAAAGGTCACATTGGACATGGCAGAAGCAAACACCAGCAGCGTAGCAAGCGCTCCAATCAGCAGCGAATTCATGGTCATCTTTTCGGAAAGGCTACGCAGAATCACTGCATTGGTTCCCCTGTTTTTCATCCGCTTATTTCGCAACAACAGCCCGGAAACAGTTCTGGACAATGTAAAATGTGACAGAAAGACCATCACCAAATCCACTACCAGCCACAGAAGCAGTTCCACGCCATCCTGCTTATGGAACGCTGCCATCAGGTTTTGATAGGTAACAATCAGACTTCCAATAAGACCTGAAAGTGTTGTCACCGACAGAATAATCCAAAGAACCGGATATCTCTCACTTTTCCCCACAGCTTCTTCTTTCAAAAGCTCCGAAACCATGACCCTTTTCAGATACCGCATGGACGCCACCGTGGAAAAAACAAACAACCCGATACTGACAGCAACGGTAAGTAATATTCCACGTGCGGAATAGGCCGACACCGTAAAAGGGATATCCATGACAGATGTAAATAACGCCACGACCAACTGGAAAATTACAAGCCCCGCGCTCATACCCACAATCAGTGCCAGTAAGGACAGAATCCCCGTTTCACAGGCAAAAAGTGTTTGAATATTCCGACGGGTCATGCCCAATGTCAAGTACATGCCGAATTCCTTTTTGCGTAGCTTAAGCATGAAACCGGTGGCGTAGCTGAGTACCAACGCTGTGACCAGACAGGAAAGGATGGTAACCATGTTGAACATGGCACTCACATCCGAAGATATCTCCGTCAACTGCTGTATCCGGTCACTGTAGCTCAAATTATTCACGGCAAACATAAGTGCAACACTCAAAGCCACGGTAATGAAATAAATTAAATAATTGCTGATTTGACGCCTCACATTCCGCAGAGCCAGCTTAGCGAACATCCGCCTCACCTCCCAACACTGCCATAATGTTCAGAATCTCATGATACATAGCCTGACGTTCCCGGTTCCCACGATACAGTTCATTCCAAATCCGACCATCCTTCAAAAACAGAACCCTCGAAGCATAAGAGCCCACCACGGCGTCGTGAGTCACCATCAGTATGGTGGAATCAAGACGCCGGTTCATCACCGTGAAGGTCTGCATCAGACCTTTTGTGTTGGCGCTGTCCAGTGCACCGGTAGGCTCGTCGGCCAAAATCAACGCGGGCTCGGTGATTAACGCTCTGGCACAGGCGGCTCGCTGGCGCTGCCCGCCGGAAAGCTGCCGCGGAAACTTAGAAAGCTGCTCCGTAATCTCCAACGATGCGGCAACAGCGCGAAGCCTTTCCTGTGTTTCCTTGACCGGTCTTTTTTGCAGGTTCAACGGCAAAACGATGTTCTCGGCAACCGTCAGCGTATCCAACAGATTGTATTCCTGAAAAATAAATCCCAGACGGTCACGACGGAATGCCGCCAACTCCTGCTCCCGTGTTTCAGCAATATCCTTTCCCTCCAGAAAAATACTTCCGGAGCTGGGACGGTCAATGGTGGCGATGACATTCAGCAACGTACTTTTGCCGGAGCCGGATGCGCCCATGATGGCGGTAAATTCACCTTGCTCCATTTGGAAACTCACACCGTTCAATGCCTTGGATACAGCATCTCCGCTCCCATAATATTTGGTTATATTATCGATTTTAAGTAAAATATTCATATAGTTTCACCGACCTTTCGCCACAATTGTACCGCGCCGGGACCTGATTTGTTCTAACGCTAACTCCATGAAATCTAACAGTTTTGTTAGATTCCGAAAGGAAAGTGAAACAGAAAGCGGGTAAAACGACCTTCTTCGGAGGTAATCTCCAGATTGATGTTTAGCATTTTGCAAAGTTCACTGACAATATACAGTCCCATGCCGGTACTACGACCATAGCTTCGCCCCGCGGTTCCGGTAAAGCCCCGCTCCGTCACCCGCCTCAGCTCATGGGCAGGAATCCCGGGACCGTTGTCCGTAAATCTCAGACTGTCCTCTGCCAGTACAAGGTCAATCTGACAGCCCGGACAGTATTTGGAACAGTTGATGAGCAGTTGTTTGAGAATGAATACCAGTAGCTTGGGATCTGTATATACGGAACCGTCTCCCTCTATTGCCACGGAAATATCTGCACCAATCAGAATCTCCATTTCTTCCCGAATGGCCTGATCGCACAGGCTGCGCAGACCGGTACATTTGATTTGCGTGTCTTTTTCCGCCGTCCGCAGCTTCGCATAGGTCAGGATGGTTTCTGTCAGATTGTCCGCCCGGCGCAGTTCCCGCCGGAGTTTGGTTTTGTCTCCTCCGTTAGCAAGAATCAGCGTGCAGGCAGTCAGCGGTGTCTTAATCTCATGAATCCAGCTTTCCACATAATCACAGTAATCCTGTTTATCCGCCCTTGCCTGCTCCACCGCTCCGATGGCTGAGCGGGAAATCTCCTTCATCAGCAGATAGTATTCCAACTCCGTGACATCTTTTGGCCGTTCCAGCGTTTCTCCAATAAGATACTTTTCCGGCAACATATCCAGCCTGTTTTTCAGCATCCGAAGCCGATTGTCGATGTTCCGCCAGCTGATTACACTGTAGGTCAAAATCACCAGCAAGCCACTAAGCAGCAATATAAGCAACAGTGAAAAAGGAATCCCACACAAAAAGGACACCAGAATCAAATACAGTCCGCCAATTCCTGCCATGCAAAGTGGCACGGTCTTTGCTTTGATATAGTCCCAAAAACTCATAGGCGATACCCCACGCCGCGCACCGTGCGGATAAAATCTACCGCACCAATCTGACTGAGTTTTTCCCGAAGTCTTCCAATGTTGACATACAGCGTGTTGCCATCGATGTATATTCCCTTTGTCCACAGATCTTCAATGAGTTCGTCACGGGTGCACAGTTCTTTCTGCATCAGGCACCATAGGATTCGTGTTTCATTCTTTGTCAATTCCGTATCCTTACCGTCAAAAACAGCTTTCATGCCCGGCAAATCAAGAGTCAACCCCCGAACGGTCAGCGTATCACTTCCTGCGCTTTTCAGCATTCTTCCGATTCGAGCCAGTAAAACGGCGGAATTGTAGGGCTTGCGAATAAAATCATCCCCGCCCACGCCGAAAGCCAGCAGCTCGTCCTCCGGTGTATCTCTGGCCGTCAGAAAGATTACCGGTGTATCAGAGGTCTGCCGCAGTTTCCGGCAGCGGGTAAAGCCGCTTTCGCCCGGCAGATTCACATCCATCAAAATCAAATCGCAGGGCTGTGTATCCACCGGCTGATAGCCGTTGGCGCAGAGCAACGTTTTCAGTTCAGTACGTATTGTGTTATCGTCCTCAATTATTAGAATACGCTTCATTGGATACCTCATTTATTCTATATAGTCGGTTTCTAACCACTTTTATCTCTTTGCAGTGATATCTGCAAAAATTCTTTCAATAATGCTATCTGTTCCGTGAATAAATTCATCAAATTCCTGATCCACCACCACATCCGGTGTAATGCTTTCTTTGACATCTCCCAGTTTTTCCTGCAGTTTTGGAAGATTATCAAATACAGATGGATAGGTCAGGTTCAATCCTGTCTGGCGGATACTAAAATGCTTAACCTCTGTATAATTGTGAATTGCCCCACCTGTAGGCATACCATAAGAGGTCACGTCAAATTCATTTTGGAGACAATCCTCATAAACCTGACATCCCGCTGATGCTGTAAATATACCTAAAATCAAATAAATCTTTTTGTCCTTTAAAACATCTTTATATTTATAAAACTGATTCTGTAACATACTACGAAATCCACCCTGATTGAAACGTACATCAATAATCAAATTTGTCAGATTTTCATCCTTCTCAAATTCCTCCATCATTTCTTCAAAAAACATATTAAATGATGTTTTCGATTCCATACAGCTTAAGTATTGGAAGTAGATGGTATTATGCTCTTTCAGGACACGATAAGAATAATTCTCATTATTTCGCATATTTTCCGTTCTCATCTGTTGTGTGAATGGCATATCTTCAAACTTATATGGAAAATATCCATCATTTGCAGGTTCCTTTGTGATTGGTAATTCAAAGGTTTCTAAACCGTTTTCACCTTCCACTGTAAACGGAATGCCTGTTGCATCCTTATCAATGATTTGTAAATACTTTAACATATTGGGATACATACAATAGAGATTAGTTTTTTTTCCACTCATGGTTTCCACCGGACAAACGGTTGCTAATAAATCAAGTACTTCATCCAATGGGCGATTGCCAATCATTGTCACTTTTTTCCCAATATAGCTTTCCAATGATTTTGGCAGACATAATATGTATAAGTCATCTCCAAACCACCCCACATCCAAGCTATAAAATCCACCATATGGTTCATTTTCATAATTTTGATATTCCAATCCCATGTGACACATTTCAGTCGAAGCAACAATTTCGCGAAGTCGGAAATAAGCTGTTACATCATCAGAAATGACACCCGCTGAAAGATCGTCACGCATAGCCTGACAACCTTTTTCAATAGTTTCCTTTGGCATTCCGCCCTCTATCCCTTTATTTGTTAAAAGAAGGCTCTCAACCTGATTAACACTCTCTGTCCACTTATCAACAAATGCCTCCTCCTGTACATTAGCCTTATTGGTTTCAGCATTCTCTATCATTGCTTCACTATCTGTTAATGCAGTTTGTTCAATCTCTGTCTGATCTGTCAAAGCCTTTGGCTCTATTGTCTTTTGTTCGCCACATCCAAATAATAATAATCCCGGTAAAAGACATATACCAACCATCCATACCTTTTTCATTGCATTCTTTCCTTTCATTTTTTATTTTCTAAACCATTCAAATTCAGTAATGATATTTTAGAAAAGAACACTTTGTTTTTCTACCATCTTTGCATGGAAATTTGTCAACTATAAAGCGACATCACTTTTTAATTTCTATTGTAAATTTTATTTTATCGTTCTAAATCAAGAACACGTTTATGACTTGCACCGAGCAAAGAATCCATTGCATATCGCTCTAATTTTATTCCATCCTTTCGATAAATGTACTCTTCTTCAGCGCATCCCTGTAAAACAATTTCCTCATTGCTGTAGCGTTTCACAAACCAGATATAATCATTTCCAATGGCAACACATTTTCCAAGCGTGATATCCTTTGTATTAAATTGTACGTTTGGTTTTTCATAGGTAAAGTCACAGATAAAGCGACAATATCTTTGCGAATTATCTCCCTGATTACGCAAACGGAAGAACTGTCCAAAAGACTGTATCCCCAAATCAAAAGCTTGCATATACATAATGCCACAGTAAATATCCGTGTTCTCCTCTGCAATATTGAAATTATACTCTGTCTGGCTTGTATTTAAGACAATGGTAAAATAATCTTTTCCAACATGATATTCTGTTCCCATCTGCCAAAGTGTCAAACAACGTTTGATTCCTGCTTCGTCAACAGAAGGCATCTCAATTTCACCATGATTCACATAAAACTTATCTATGCAATTCATCCTCGAAAGCTGTTCTCTTGAGAATAATTCTGAAAGCACCTCTGTCAAAGATTCTTCGTTATAAATGAATTCCCCGTCCTTATTTTCGAACGCATACCTTGTAATTTCACGAATTATATCACGTTCGCACACAGCTTTACAAGTTTTCTGTTTTCCATATCCTATATATGCTTTCGCACCCATGACACTCTTGTCTTCATTGCAATAATATATGAGAGCCACACGTTCAGTCTCAACAATCTCTATATTCTTTCCACGATAAACACCACAAAGAAAACGCTCCCCCTCTTCGGCAAACGTCGTGACATCCAGTAAAAGCGAATCCGTTGATACACAAAAGAACCTACTAATGGCAACAATCTTTCTGATATCCGGTATCACCTGATCTAACTCCCATTTGGATACAGTCTGTCTCGACGTATTTAGCACCTCACCAAACTGTTCCTGACTCATTCCATATGCTGTTCGGATACTTTGTATCTTATTTCCAAGTGTCATTTTTTCTCACTTTCTAAAACTCTTGTAACTTACTGTAAGCATTATTCTTTAATATCTCAAAGATGTATCAGCCGTAATCTCTACCTGATTTCCTTCCGGATCAAGTATACAACTTTCGTAATAGCCATCACCTGTTGTGCGTGGACCACTGATTACTTCATATCCGTCATTCTTTATTTTCTCTGTAATTCTATCCACATCCTCTTTTCCGCCAACTGCAAATGCAATATGTATAAATCCTGTGCGCTTTCTATATTTTTCTATATCATCCATTTCAGTGTTATGCATTAATTCCAACCTTGCGCCATCCTGAAATTCCAGAAAATAAGAACTAAAGCCAATCTCTTCATGCACATATTTATCTCCTGCTTTTGCGTCAAAATAGATTTCAAAAAATTCTTTCTCTTTTTCCAGATTATTTACATACATTGCAATATGTTCTATACGCATAATTTTTACCTCCATAACATCTTTTGTGTCGTTATATTTTTACTTCTTCTTTTTATCATAATGACAGTCATATATTTCTGCACCACCTGCAAGTGTTCCATTTCGAGTAAAATTGCTATTTTTTAACATCATTGAAGCATGAAGGCAATAACATTGCTACCAACGAAAGCAAACAATTCTGTATCTTTTTTGATAAATAAAATGGCATACAAGATTGCTCTTACAGAAAACGCATCCAAAACCAATCCACCAAACTGATATGTAATTCCAAACATTGGCTTAACAGTGACAAGGAACTAATTCAAACTTACCACTGTCAGCTTATGGATTTGTGTGTGCAAATATTAGAAAACCTCTTGACTCTAACGTTACGTCATAGTGTATCATATGACCATGTTCGGACATGAGAAAGCAAAACGGAGGTTTTAATTATGAATATTACAGCGATTCGGTCTGACCGTATTTATCGTGAAATGATGAACGCGGCACCAACCGAAAAAGACAACATTTATCGGGACGAGCTGATGAAACCCTTTGAGTCCAAATGGTCGTGTGTTGGTATCCCCCTGAGAGCAGAAACTGATGGCGGTTACGATGTGGTATCCGCTGCTACAATGAACGGCTTCTATGCTCCGGCGCAGATTACAGAGGAACGTCACGCGGAAATTGATAAAATCAGTAATGAGGCGTTTTGGGCAAACTGCGAAAACAGTATCCGCAATACACTCTCAGGCTTTGAGCAGCACGGAATCAAACTGATGAAGCAGGAGTATGTGTTTACAGTCGTGCTGAGTGATCCGCAGAATCCCATGACCGTTATGACAGGCGACTATTGTGGCGATGGTGGGATTCCCGGTTATATCATCGGTTCTATTGTACCGAATGAGCGGTCGCTTTGCCTGCTGCCGGTGGCACTGGCACATGAAACAAATCATAATGTCCGCTGGCAGTTCATGCAGTGGAGCAGCCATATCACACTGGCAGATATGATTGTGTCGGAAGGTCTGGCAGAAACCTTTGCCGCAAATATGTTCGGTGAAGACAAGGTCGGCAAGTGGGTCAGAGAAACGACGCCGGAGATGCTACGGGAAACCGTCAAACCGCTCGTCCGGACAAATCTGATGACAAGTGATTTCCAGACACTTTCTTCTTATCTCTATGGCGATGAGATCATGGCTCTGCGAGGAGGTCAGCCCATCGGGATGCCTTATTGCGGCGGCTACGCCTGCGGATATGCGCTAATCGGACATTACCTGAAAAAAACAGGTGCATCTATCTATGAGGCGACTATCACGCCAACCGAAGAAATTCTGAAACAGACGGAGGACTTCTGGCACTAATGAATACTGACAAAAAATAATTATCATGATATTTTCGATTTTTTAAAATGAATGAAAGATAAGATGCCTATAGGAAAAAAATATGCGCACCAACATTCAAGAGCAATTACTCCTCCTTTACCTGACTCACTATCCGCTGTTTGCACAAAAATTCCTGTCATTGGCATAATCAAACATACGATAAAGAAAATTCCATGAATTAGCATCAGCCATCTGAGCACCTTATCTGATTTCATTTTATCTTCTATCGTCAGCCCTGTAAAAAATGTTGATAACGCCATAAATCCATATCCCAGCAGGTCATAATTAAAAATTAATCCGCCCTTATTAAAATCAAGAATTTGTGATGCTTGCGGAGTTAACGTCTCCAATCTAACAGTAGTTGTCTGTGCAAAATAAACTATTACAATCAATACTGCATAGATTGTCGCAAAAATCACACCATTCAATGCTGCAACTTTTTTGTTGCTTTCACTTTCATTGTAAAATCCGGAAGTCATCATAATAAAGCCTATAGGTAAAATCATGCATATAAAAAAGCTACCGAAACTAAATTCTATCAGCATACAAACTGCAAAAATAGCTACTGTTATAGAAACAATAAGCGAACCTGCTCTAGAAATCTTTTCATTCATACTAAAATAATCCTCCAACTTAATCCCAATTTCTCTATTCCTGCAAACTCGAATCTGTTTGCTTATTGACAAATTCAATATAGGTTATAAATCACATTTTCCCCCACAACACACATATTTACTTATTCATCAATCTGCATCTCCTTCCAAAAGAATATCGACCAATTTACCGATATATGCGGCTCTATCGTCGGTTTTCGTAAAATCATATCCAAGTAGTTGTTTAACTGTTTCACTTCCTAAAAATGCCACCTGCATTGCAGCAGTAAGAATGAATACAAGCATAGATTTATCCTCTTTTGATATACTATTCTTCAAAGACATTGAAAAGCCCCGTTGAGTAAGTACAGAATTACAATTCTCCGTATAGTTTTGCAAATCACCCAAAATAGAAACACGGGAAATCGCAGAATGCTCAAACAGGAAATTAAAAACATAAGTTGCCCAAGCCGCCAAACGCTCCTTGTCAGTCTGAAACTCTTGCTCCACATGAAAACCTACAACTACTTGACCAATAATGCGTTGCACACATTCCGTTATCAATTTTTCTTTACTTCCAAAATAATAGTTGATTAAACCTAATCCAACATCTGCTTTTGCCGCAATCATTCGGGCAGTAATATCTTTAATACTGCCGTTGTTCTGTTCAATTAATTCGGTTGTTGCCTCAATAATACGTTCTTTTACATTGACGGTTTGCTCCATAAAAAGTCCTCCTTGAACATCGTTCAATTCTATTATATTGAACAATGTTCAATAAGTCAAGACTTTCCATGAATTTTTCAAAAAATGACAATTTAGTAATTATACATCTTGTGATAAGAGAACACATATCCTATTCAGAGAGATTCCACATCGTTTAACCGGAAACTGAATCTCTGCAAAAAATAAGGGTAAGATTTTCAAAGTAAGTGGTGAACTTATGGACGAAAGGAATGACCAGAGAGCAACTCTCTGGCGTTATCGGTTACGCTCCCAGACATCTGTTAATTCCAAAGCATTTCTTACCGGCATCCTTTAGTGAAGCTCCGATATGATACCCTTCCGTCCCATCTATGATTAGAAATCAATCATGAAAAGCTGTACTTTTACTGTATCGTTACATACTTCTGTAACCTGCTCTGTGGTTTCTCCGGTATTGTATATACCAACTTACCACTTTCCAATTCATTATTTCTATATTTGAATAATCTGTATGCACGGTGGAAGAAGCCGGAAAAGGCGATTGAGTACAGAGATAAGTTTCTCGGGGTGAAACAATCGGTTTTAAAACAATTAGAATAATAATAATTTGTGACGCATAAACTAATACCACCACTAAAAATCCATTTTGACAGCTTTTGCTTTCAATGGTATGTTATCTTTAGTGGTTGTGCTGCGGAAACTTGCGATGCCCGTGGCCAGTGGAGTTTCATGCGTGAACTCCACTTTTTATACAGATATGTATGAATTATTTCACATCTTCAATGCTTTCTTTGTTATAACTTCCACCATTATAGCTGATATTGGCTTTATTTTTGGTCAATTTGTGATGCACGCAACCAATAGAGTTCCATGAATGGGCTTCACTTTTTTATTAGAAAAAGTTATTTTACATTAATTGGCGGCTACAAAGATTTATTTAAGCAGTTTAAAGAATGGTTACGAATCAGAGGTAACTGTTTATGAATGTTCCGGCTGTCAGGGATGTCCTTATAAAGGTAAATGTACGAAAGCAAAGGGAAACAAACGGCTGTATGTTTCCAAAAATTTCATAGAGCAAAGGCAAATGTCTTATGAAAACACCATGAGTGAGACAGGAATAAAATACCGTATGAACCGTTCCATCCAGATAGAAGGTACTTTTGGCGTTCTGAAAAATGATTATGAGTTCCGAAGATTTCTGCTTCGTGGGAAAACGAAAGTAAAACTGGAGATTCTTTTGCTGTGTTTGGGTCATAACATCAATAAACTTCATACCAAAATTCAGAAAGACAGACTGGAAAGCCACATGTTTCCGATAAAAACAGCTTAGAAACAAAAATAAAAACAAGAACTTTATTAAAGTACGCAAAAAGGAGTATCGCTCCATAACTAGATTTTAGTTATTTTGCGACACTCCCTTTCTTGTTTGGGAATATATACCCTTTCTATTATTTTTAGTACTACTAACTCTATTTGTATTTACTGCTGTAAACCACTCAAAGTAAACTGTTTTTTCCGTTCCAACTCCATTTCCTGCAATTCTTCAACTCTGCTGGTTACAGCCTTAGACAGAACCTCTATACGTTCCTCATCTATATATTCCGTCGGCACAAAGATTTCTCTTATATCATCCTTTAGGTTTCTAAGTTCCTCAAACGGAACCCAGCTAAAGTCTGAAACCAATTCCATCTGTCTTGACGCATTTGAATAAAATGGTTTTGTTTCAATTTCGCCTAACGGATTGATTGCCCTTGTGAGCTTATCATGCCAAAGACTTGTTCCGCTATCAAATACCGGTGCCGGACCTATCCATTCCAAGGTTTCCACATTTCGAATTGCCCCCAAATTCCCAAAGTGCCGATCCGTATTTGCCATTAAATAATCAAATACCAGTATGTAATCAATAAATTCTTTCATCCCCGGAATGTCAAGTTTTTCGCAGGCATTCATGAAATGTTCGTAAGAAGAATACTGGCTTCTCTTTTTCATGCTGCGGTTAATACTTACTGCATTTACCAATTCTGTATTAATATCAATAAAATTTTCGCACACACTGTATGGAATACCATCTTCCAACAACACATTATAAGATACATAATTTTTACAGCCAAGTCTTTGATGCAGTCTTGTTCCAAACACTTCGTTGATTGGTTCCTGCATAAATGGATTACTTCCGGCCTTTATCAAACATCGTTTTCCATCAATAATCTTCCATTTCTTTTTCAGCCATCCATCCGAAGTGTTACATGGAGACATCAAATCAATATCCGGTGAGGCAGGTTGACCGAACAATATGTTACCTACATCATCTGAAAAATCATTGTCAAAAAAATTAATATTTTTCCATTCCAGTTCGCTATCCATAGGCTTCATCCAATACTGGTCAGACAAACTAAGTCCATAACACCTTAATAATAACTGCTCTGAATGCCGGATGCTTAATCTCTCCAATGCCGTTCTGATTCCCAATCTGCTTGCAGGAATACTTCTGCCAAACCACCATTCGTTCAGTTCTTTTTTGTTTGGAATTCCGGATTTTGCATCTATTCCAACAGGCAGGAAATCCAATTCGTAAGTCTTCAATACTTTTAATATTGTTGCAGTATCCTCATCCAATTTAAGCTCTACTACTGGCATATTTTTATTCATCAATATACACTTCATGGATCTCCACCTCCTTGCAAGCTTACTATCAATTTGCTTTTATTTTATCCAACTCGTTTAAAAAAGTACAGATACGAAATATATCTTATTCCGTCATCTCATATTCGAGCAGAATATACTTATTTTCTACACAATTTCACACAGACCTCGGTATGCACCGTCATCCCAAACTGGTCCACCCCTCTCACTCTCTTCACCTCATACCCACCATCGCACAGCACCCGCAAATCCCGTGCCAACGTAGCAGAATCACAGCTCACATACACAATCCGCTCCGGCTTCATCTTGAGCATCGTCTCCAGACATACCTCATCGCAGCCCTTCCGCGGCGGATCTACCACGATTACATCCGGCTGCCGCATAGCAGAATCTGTTTCTGCTTTTTCATAAAAAGCAGGCAGCACCTCCTCTGCTTTTCCCACAAAAAACTCTGCGTTCGTGATTCCGTTATTCTCCGCATTCCTCCTTGCATCCTCAATTGCCTGCGGAATGATTTCCACGCCGTAAACCTTCTTTGCCTTCTGTGCCAGAAACAGGGAAATGGTGCCGATACCGCAGTACAAATCCCACACCGTTTCCTTGCCGGTCAATCCGGCGTAAGAAAGAGCCAGACTGTAGAGTTTCTCGGTCTGGCGGGGATTGACCTGATAAAAGGACAGGGGGGAAATTTGAAAACAGATTGCCTTTCCGGTTTCCCGGAAGTTTTCTCCCTCCAGGACGTGTATACTGTCCTCAATGGTATCGCTGCCCCAAAGTGTATGCACCTCTTTTCCCATAATGACATTGGTACGCTCTTTATTGATGCTTACGGAAATACTGGTCATTCCTTTTATTTTCTGCAAAGCTTCCAACAGCTTATCCTGCCTTGGCAGGAAACTTCCGTCCTTTCTGCGCCCACCGTTAATCACAAGGCACACCATAATCTGACCGCTTGTAAAACCGGTACGAATCAAAATGTGGCGCACCAGTCCTGTGCCGTTGGTTTCCTCATAGGCACTGACCTTTTCGCTCTCCATATAAGTCAGAATCGTGTCCAGAATCTCTTTATTTTCCGGTACTCCTAAATAGCAGTCACGATTGGGAATGATGGTATGTGTCCGTCCGGCGTAGAATCCGGTAATGGGCTTTCCGTCCTTATCGGTTCCCACCGGAAACTGTGCCTTGTTCCGATAACGGAAGGGCTCTTCCATGCCCACAATCGGCTCCATCACACGTTCCACAAAAGTCTCCTCAAACTTACCGATACGAATCAGATTTCCTTTGATTTTGTCCTGCTTAAACTGTAGCTGACGTTCATAACTCATTGCCTGAATCTGGCAGCCGCCGCACTGTTTATGAAAAGTACATTTCGGCTCCACCCGAAAAGGAGAAGGTGTCAGTACCTTCTCCAGTTTTGCATAGGCATAGTTTTTCTTTGCCTTCATGATTTTCACCAAAACAGTGTCACCGATGACGGCATCCTTTACAAACAGAGTAAAACCATCTACTTTTCCGATACCTTCCCCATCCGTTCCGATATCTTCGATTGTCACTGTCAGCACATCATTTTTCTTATAATCCATCCGTTACGCTTCCTTTTTCTTTCAAAATCCTTATTTCGCATCCGTTCTCAACCATTCTGTTTTCATTTATTTTATTTCGGATACGCCTTCCTGCTTCTGCATTTCCATTCGGATTCTATTCCATCTTTGTTCCAATCAGATTAGATTCAAACAGTCTGTTATAACCAAGCCACCCCTGCTCGGATGTACCGCTTAAGATCTCGGTAAAGGTCTGCATTTTTGCATCTGTGTTATCTGCAAAGGTAAGTGCAACCGCCTCCATAATTGCGGGTTTTTTGGGTGAACCGAATTCCAATTCACCATGATGGGACAAAATGCAATGCTTCAATTCATTAGCAAGAACAACCGGAAAGCCGTCAATCTTCCTTATCCGTTCCCCAACCATTTCACACCCGATAATAATGTGTCCCAAAAACTGGCCTTCGTCGGTATAATCGTTTTCCGGGAATGCGGAAAGTTCCTTGGTTTTGCCGATATCATGACAGATTGCCGCCGAAAGAAGTAAATCTCTGTTTAACAATGGATAGGCCTTACTGTAATAATCACAAAGCTTTGTAACACTCAAAGTATGCTCCAAAAGTCCGCCCACAAAACCGTGATGCACAGTTTTCGCCGCAGAAGATTTCTTAAACGCTTTTACAAAATTCTCATCCTTTACAAACAGGTCTTCCAACAGCATTTTCAAATAGCGATTTTCCAGACTTCCGATAATTGTCAGAAGTTCTTTATACATTTCTTCAATGTCCTTTGTGCTTACCGGAAGGTAATCGGCAGGATTATATTCACCCTCCTGACAGACGCGGATTCTCTTTACATTTACCTGCAAAGCTCCTTGGAAATTATTAACCTCCCCATACACTTCTATGTAGTCCAGCGTATCATATTCTCCGATACCGGCGCTGTTAGGCTCCCACACCTTGGCATCTATCGTTCCGGTTCTGTCCTGTAAAATAACATTTTCATAAGGTTTACCATTCTTGGTAACAGCTGATTGTTTATGTTTACATAAGTAAATATCAAATACTCTGTCGCCCTCTTTATAATCCTTGATAAATTTCATCTTCTCCTCCGTAGCAGCAGATTTCTGTTTCCTGCTGCATCTCCTTCCTATAATGTCAAGCCCTAAATCATTGATTTTATAGGCTTTTCTTGAAATATTTACCTCATAAAACAGAGCCAAAAGTGTATGACAGTCATTGTATCTAGTACTGCACAGTTAGAAGAGGGTGCAGTTTATAAAGCGTCCCTTTGTTTTGCTTTATAAAGGCTATAAATCCTCTGTTAACCATGATGGTGAACCTTCCGTGTCTAATGGTATCGTGTACCAACTTCCTTCGTCCCACCTGCTCATACACCGAGTGCTCGCTAAGCTTTCTAACAGGGTCATTGCCCTACGGAGTGAACTACTGCAAGCTACAGCTCTTGTTTATATTTTGATTTTACTGACCTGCCCTTTCCGCAGGGTACGGATATTCCGTGGACGCTTCCCCTGTTTCGTTACCTGCTGGTCATTGTGCTGATGCAGTGCCTGTTGCACTCCATCGTTATCGGGTTTCTTTCCAGAACCCTGCCCGATTCCGGAATCATCCGGAACCCGGCAAGGCTCTGGAATAAATAATGCTGTCGATTGTCTTATGCTGCAATCGCTTCCTTCTTTTCCGGCCGTCTGATGTCCATCAACATCTTCTTCGGATCATAGACCGTGCCTTTCTTCAGAATCGTGTAGATTATCCTCAGAAGCTTGCAGGCTATCACAATCAATGACTGCATCTTTTTCAGCGGATTATCGGCTCGCGTCGTATAGTACATATGGAGTTCTTTGAATTCCTCCGCATGTGCCACTGCTGACTTTGCCGCTTGAAACAACCAGTATCTGAGTCGTTTGCGTCCTCTGTGACTGATCTTGGTTTCTCCCTTATGCTTTCCTGAGCTGCATGCTACAAGACCTAATCCACTTAATTTTTGTATTTCCTTAACATCATCAAATCTCGAAATGTCTCCCATCTCTGCAAGGATTCCGGAAAGTGTGCTTTCTCCCATTCCCGATATCTCCAGAATGTTACCGGTATGCGGTATTTCCTGACATTTCTGGTTGATCTGTTTCTCTATAACAGCAAGTTCAGCATCCAGCTCCATGATCTTCTGCACAAACCACTTTACAGCCTCCTTACCTGCAATGGCTCCATCCTTAATCCCAACACTTGCTTTCGCATACTGTAAGATTTCTCCTGCTCTGCTATAGCCGCGTCCTCTGAGCTTGGCATCATGCCAGATTCGTCTTATTCCATCTTCACCAAGTGCTATCAGATCATCCGGGAATGGTGCCTGTTTCAGCAGTTCCAGACTAAATGCACCATCGACTTTTCCCAACGCATCCTTATACTCCGGGAAATATATTTTCATCTCTCTGTGCATCCGGTTGATTGTCCGGATTCTGTCCTCATTCAGCTGATCTCTGAACATGGATAACCTGCGAAGCTCCGCATAAAGTTTTTCCGGAAGGTATGGCATACCAAAGTTGCCATCCTTGACAAGATTTGCTATCAGTTTCGGATCCTTCCTGTCATCCTTCATCTGGCTGTTATCTTCAACCTCCTTTGTCTGCTTCACAGCGTAAGGGTTTACCTGAACAACACTGATTCCATTTGAAATCATCCATGTCGCAAGGCAGAACCAGTAGTGGCCGGTCGGCTCTAAGCCAAGTACTATCTGACTCTTATCATGTTCCGCAGCTATCTTTACTGCCCATTCCTTTGCACTTTGGAATCCCTCATAATCATTGTTGAAAGAATATACGGACTTACTGAGCTCCCTTCCTCTGGTATCAATAGCTCTCATATAGTGTGTTTCACTGCCCACATCGCATCCTAAGATAAGCATGCCATCACTGATAAAGGAGAGTTTTTCATTTTTATCGAACTTACCATTGGTTTCCAACTCACGCCAGGTTGAAGCTGTGAGATTTTCCTTGATCACCTCCGCTTTTTTCAAAAGCTCCTGCTGTTCAAAAATATTTGCTGTAACTACTTGATTTTTCTTCTTTGTGCCTTTAACATTCATTTTAGATACCTCTTGTATTCTTTAGATTTTACCAACTAGCCAGGTCAGTAATAATCTAAATTTACTTGAGGTATTTTTTTGTGTCAATCTCTTGACCTATTTAAAGTATACAGGAAGCTTTCTTCATTCTCTAAATTCAATGCACTTTAATTGACGCTTTTTCAAGCAATGCTTTTTATACTATTCTCTGCTGCATGTTTATTTCATCTTTCTCAATTCCACATCCAGCTCTATCGGCTGATATTCATCTACACCCTGCCGCTGCACCGTCAGGGTCACCGTAGTTCCCGGCGGTGTATTCAAAACAGCATTTGTCAAATCCGCATAGGTAACAATTTCACTGTCACCGAAACCTGTAATCACATCTCCGCTTTGGATTCCGTAATCCATTGCCGGAGAATCCAGTGTAATACTCTTCACATAAGCGCCTTTTGGCACCCCAAGCTGTTCCTCTGCTTCTTTCGTAACATCCGTTCCGATAATACCAAGATAGGACAATTCCTGCCCGTTAGACAGCTTTTCAATTACTTTTTTCAGCTCTGTAATGCCAAGCGCCGACACCAGATTTTTTGTGTCCGTACTGTTATGGCTGTTATCCAAAATACCGATAACCTGCCCCTGCAGATTCAGCAAAATCCCACTTGCATTCTGACTGCCGTAAATATCGGTAGTCAACAGATAATAATTGGCATCGTTGGTATACACCTGTGTTCCCATAGAAGTGAGTACTCCGTAACACACAGATTCACTTGCACCGAACGGACTTCCCACTGCAATAACCGGCATCCCCAACAGCTTTCCGGACACAGAATTACCAAACTTTGCATAAACAATCTTTTCTTTTGTTCCGCTACTGATTTCCTGAAGCGGTACGGCTATCACACCTAAACCGGTATTGGCATCACTCTGTTTTATGGAAGCCTCCGCCTGTGTACCATCCGCAAAAGTAACTAAAATGGTTTCCCCGTTTTCTATCACGGCCTTATCTGCAAGAATTAAGAGTTCACGTCCATTATCCGCGATAATCAGTCCGGAAGTAACACCTTTACTTTCGTAGGTATTATTAAACCAGTCCACATCCGAGCTGACGCTGGTCACTGTTGCCACTGACTTTTCCGCTTCTTTCGCAAGACTTGCAAGAGACTCATAAATTCCCTTATAGTCTTCCAAATCCAACTGCACCCCGGAAAGAATCTGCTCAATTTGTTCTTCCTCCAGTTTAACAGCATTTTCTGTTTCAAGTTCTGTATCCTCTTCCGTCAGCATATCTTCAGGCAACATTTCTTCCGTGGTATCCGGAAGTTCAATGACCTCCGGCTCCTCCTCCGGGTACAGCCAGTTACTGAAAACAGGCTCCAGTACCAAAAACGTAAGGCAGGCAACCAGACCGAAAATCAATGCCATGGATGCCGTGATTACTGTCCTGCGCAGCAATTTCTTTTTATTCACAGGCCTTTCCTTAATCCGCTCACTCATAAAATCAGAGTCCTGATTTTTTTCCAAATCGCTCATAAGCTTCTCCATTTCTATTTTATCTGTTTCATGTACTGTCCGGCACATGATTCCACTCAAAAAGATATACGCTTTACATTATAAAGGTTTCCGTCCTTCCCTTCAATAACTTTTCTCCACGGAAAATAAAGCGGAAAATAAACTGCAACACAATGTAAAGAAACCCGCTTTTAAATCATAGTATTTTAAAAAAAGATATGTTAAAATTAGGGATAGTTGTAACAGCACAGACAACTACCGGAAAAAGAGCGACTGTGCTGTAACGAAAATCTGCAAGAAAGGACAAACGCAAGCTTAACCCACTTGAAATCGGTATAAAGTATGAACGAAAAAGTATTACGCGTTTTAGAATATAACAAAATCATTGATTTGCTCACAGACCGTGCCACCTCTGACCCGGGCAGGAAATTGTGCCGGGCACTGACACCTTCCTGTGATTTGGAAGAAATCAATCGGACACAGGAGGAAACAAAAGATGCTCTCTCAAGGCTGTTCAAAAAGGGAAGCACCTCCTTCGGCGGCAACAAGGATTTGGGCTTTGCCATCAAATCTCTTGAAATCGGCAGTTCCCTCTCTACTTCGGAATTATTAAAAATTGCAGCACTTCTGGAGAATACGGCAAGAATTAAAGCCTATGGAAGAAGCGACAAAGAGGATGCACCGAAGGATTCTCTTGACGAATATTTTGACGGTTTGGAACCTCTCACTCCGCTTTCCACGGAAATACGAAGATGTATTCTTTCCGAGGATGAAATCAGCGATGATGCTTCCTCCAATTTGAAGCACATCCGCCGGAGTATGGCTTCCACCAATGACAAAATTCACAGCCAGTTAAACAGCATGGTAAATGGCTCCTACCGTACCTATTTACAGGATGCGGTTATCACAATGCGTAACAACCGCTACTGTATTCCGGTCAAGGCAGAGCACAAGGGACAGGTATCCGGTATGGTGCACGACCAATCGTCTACCGGTTCCACACTTTTCATCGAGCCTGCTGCAGTAGTAAATCTGAATAACCAGCTGCGCGAATTAGAGATAAAAGAAAAAGAAGAAATTGAAGTGATTCTTGCCGACTTAAGTGCACAGGCAGGCGAGCATACGGAAACCCTGATGCACAATCAAAAGCTGATGACTCACTTGGATTTTGTCTTTGCCAAGGCTTCCCTTGCAATGGATTTGAATGCAACACAACCTGTTTTTAACACGGATCATTACATTCACATACGAAAAGGACGCCATCCGCTTCTTGATAAAAAGAAAGTGGTACCTATTGATATTCACTTAGGAAAAGATTTTGATCTGTTAATCATTACCGGACCGAATACCGGTGGTAAAACCGTTTCCTTGAAAACCGTAGGGCTTTTTACCCTGATGGGACAGGCAGGACTACACATTCCCGCTTTGGACCGTTCGGAGCTTTCGGTATTCACACAAGTTTACGCGGATATCGGAGATGAACAGAGCATTGAGCAGAGTTTAAGTACCTTCTCCTCCCACATGACAAGCATTGTTTCGATTCTTGCCCATGCGGATGAAAATTCACTTTGTCTCTTTGACGAGCTTGGCGCGGGAACAGACCCTACAGAGGGTGCGGCACTTGCCATTGCCATTTTAAATCATCTGCACAGCAGAGAAATCCGTACTATGGCAACAACACATTACAGCGAAATTAAGGTATATGCCCTTTCTACTCCTTTCGTGGAAAATGCCTGCTGTGAATTCGATGTGGAAACACTCCGCCCTACGTATCGGCTCTTAATCGGTATACCGGGCAAAAGTAATGCTTTTGCCATTTCCAAAAAGCTGGGGCTGCCGGACGAAATCATTGAGGCTGCAAAAGAACAGATCAGCGAGGAAAATGAAAGCTTTGAAGACCTGCTCACGGATCTGGAACAAAGTCGCGTTACTATAGAAAACGAGCGTACCCAAATCGCCGCTTACAAAGCAGAAGTACAGCAACTCAAGGAGCAATTAAAGCAAAAACAGGATAAAATTGACCAGTCCAAAGATCGGATTATACGGGAAGCAAACGAACAGGCACGGGCTATTCTGCAGGAAGCAAAGGACGTTGCTGACGAAACCATCCGTGTCTTCCAAAAGGCAGGACCCAATGCTTCCATGCAGGATTTGGAAAAATCCAGACAAAAAATACGGGGCAAAATTTCCGAGAAAAATGATAAACTTACCTTAAAAAACAAACCTGCAGACAAGGGCGGCATCAAACCAAAGCAGTTAAAGCTCGGCGACAGTGTAAAAATCGTATCCATGGGCTTAAAAGGAACGGTCAGCTCTCTGCCGGATGCAAAAGGTAATCTGTTTGTGCAATGCGGTATTATCCGTTCACAGACCAATATTAAGGATTTAGTGCTGATTCAGGAGGAGGTTATTTCCACACCGGCTTTTTCCCGCAGCAGCACCGGGAAGATGAAAATGTCCAAGTCCTTTTCCATTTCTCCGGAAATCAATCTTTTGGGAAAAACCGTGGACGAAGCAATTTCCGAACTGGATAAATATCTGGACGATGCCTATCTTGCCCACTTACCCAGTGTACGGATTGTTCACGGCAAAGGTACCGGTGCTTTGCGGAGCGCAGTACAGAACCACTTAAAACGGGTAAAATATGTGAAATCCTTCCAGCTTGGAGAGTACGGCGAAGGTGACGCAGGTGTCACAATTGCAACTTTCAAATAATATCATGGAGGCTGATGAAATGGTAAGTAAACAAAAAATTTTGATTGTAGATGACGATAACAATATTGCAGAATTAATTTCCCTGTATCTGACAAAGGAATGTTTTGAAACCATGATTGTCAACGATGGTGAGTCCGCGCTCTCCGCAGTCGATTCCTTTGCACCGAATTTAATTTTGCTGGATTTAATGCTGCCGGGCATTGACGGCTATCAGGTGTGTCGGGAGGTACGTGCCAAATCCGCCATACCGATTATCATGCTTTCGGCAAAGGGCGAAATCTTTGACAAGGTACTGGGGTTAGAACTGGGTGCCGATGATTACATGGAGAAACCTTTTGATTCCAAGGAACTGGTTGCAAGGGTAAAGGCAGTTCTTCGCCGTTACAAACCGACCGCCTCCGTTTCTTCGGATGCGGATGTGAAGAGCGTGGAATATCCTGACTTAATCATCAACCAGACAAATTACTCCGTAATATATATGGGAAAAAATATCGATATGCCGCCGAAGGAGCTGGAACTTTTATATTTTCTTGCTTCCTCGCCCAACCATGTTTTTACACGAGAGCAGCTTTTAGACCAGATTTGGGGCTATGAATACATCGGTGATACGCGAACCGTAGACGTACACATCAAAAGGCTCCGTGAAAAAATCAAAGACCATGAGTCTTGGAAAATTTCCACCATCTGGGGCATCGGCTATAAATTTGAGGTGAGATAATGAGGAAAACCCTTTATCTGAAATTTGTACTTGCATATATTATTTTCGGCGTATTTGGCTTTATTGTGGTAGCAACCTTTGTATCTAACATGACTACGGAACATTTGAAGCGTGAAAAGGCAGATGCTCTTTACCGGGAAGCTACTCTCATTGCCAATACATACGCCTCCGACCTTTACAACAACAATACGACTCTGGATGTGGTAAAATCCCAACTGGATGCTTTGGACACTTATCTGTCTGCCACCATTTGGATTATCAACCCGTCGGGACGTATGATTTTAGACTCTTCTCAGGAACTGGACGTGGAAAATGAAGTAGTAGTCAATCATTTTGACCCGACTATTACGGCAGGCTCCTACTATACCGTAGGACATTTCTTTGACAGCTTCGAGGAGGACATGCTCAGTGTATTCGCGCCCATTACCTCGGATTTTAAAGTGAAGGGCTATGTAGTGATTCATTCCTCCATGCAGGATATCCAGCATTCCTCCAACAGCCTTTTGAATATTTCTTATATAACGCTGTGTATTTTGTTTTTGCTTTCCATGATTATTTTGATTTTCTTTACGGAGATGGTTTATATTCCCCTTCGGAAAATCACGGAAGCCACGGAACAGTATGCCGCCGGAAATATGCACTACGAATTTTCCGTGGAAAGCGAGGATGAAATAGGTTATCTGGCAGCCTCTCTTTCCTATATGGCAAGCGAAATTGCCCGTTCCGAGGATAACCAGAAAAAATTCGTGGCAAATGTCTCTCATGATTTCCGTTCTCCGCTGACCTCCATCAGAGGCTATCTGGAAGCCATGTTGGACGGCACCATTCCGCCGGAAGCACACGACAAATACCTGAACATTGTATTAAACGAAACAGACCGTCTGACCAAGCTGACGAACAGTCTTTTGACCCTGAACAACTTAAATACAAAGGGCATGTTATTAAACCGTAAGGATTTTGATATTAATCAGGTCATCCGAAGCACTGCCGCTACCTGCGAGGGAACCTGTCGCCGGAAAAATATCGCCATCGAACTGATTCTGACCGGAGAATCCATGCATGTCAATGCCGATATGGACAAAATTCAACAGGTACTTTATAACCTCTTGGATAATGCCATTAAATTCAGTCACCACAATTCGGTGATTAAAATTGAGACAACAGAAAAAGGAAATAAGATTTTCGTTTCGGTAAAGGACAGCGGAATCGGTATTCCGAAAGATGATTTGAAGCTGATTTGGGATCGTTTTTATAAGTCTGATTTGTCTCGTGGTAAAGACAAGAAAGGAACAGGATTGGGACTTTCTATCACTAAAGAAATTATTCATTCCCACGGTGAACATATCAATGTTATCAGTACCGAAGGAGTGGGTTCGGAATTTATTTTTACTCTTGCTAAATCCGCGCTGGAGGATGAAGACTAAACTTCATCCTTCCAGTGCAGTCTGTGAAGTTCTCCCTGTAACTGCATATGGGAAAATTCATTCTGCCTAAGCGCCTCGTAAAGCACAATTGCCACAGAATTAGATAAATTCAGTGAACGGATTTTTTCAAGCATGGGAATCCGGATACAGGTCTCTTCATGCTCTACTAATATTTCCTCCGGTATTCCCGCGCTTTCCTTTCCGAACATAATATAGTCATCGGGACCGTAGGAAACGTCCGTATAAACGTGCTTCGCTTTTGTGGTAGCCATCCAGATTTTCGCACCCGGATTTTTCTCCAGAAACTCTTCAAAATTCACATATCTGGTTACATCCAGATGCTCCCAGTAATCCATACCTGCCCGCTTGATTTCTTTCTCATTCAGGCGGAAACCAAGGGGTTCAATCAAATGCAGCTTCGTATCCGTTGCCACACAGGTACGTCCGATATTTCCGGTATTCGCCGGAATTTCCGGCTGAAACAGCACAATATTCATGTCTGTAGTTATCCTTTCTTCTGCTCTTCCCGCAGTTTATTTACAAATCTTTCCAGTCTGCCAATCGCAACCTTCAAGTTATCCAGTGAGTACGCATAAGAGATACGAAGATACCCTTCTCCGCAGTCCCCGAATGCAGTTCCGGGTACAACAGCGACCTTCTCTTCCTCCAGAAAGCGCATGGCAAATTGTTCGCTTGTCATGCCAAACTGCTTGATACACGGAAACACATAAAATGCGCCAAAGGGTTCAAAGCAGGGCAAATCCATTTCCCGGAATGCATGTAATAAATAGCGTCTTCTCTGATTGTACGCCTTTTTCATTTCTGCCACGTCCTCATCTCCGTTACGAAGTGCCTCTACTGCTGCATATTGGCTTGTCGTTGGGGCACACATAATAGCAAACTGATGAATTTTAACCATCTGCTGAAGAATTTCTTTTGGACCACAAGCATAACCAAGCCTCCATCCCGTCATAGCATACGCTTTGGAAAATCCGTTAATGAGGATGGTTCTTTCCTTCATTCCCGGGATATTTACGATAGACACATATTTGTCGTCATGATAATACAACTCACTGTAAATTTCATCAGATATAACAAAAATATCTTTTTCCTTAATTACTTTAGCAACTGCTTCCAAATCCTTCCTCTCCATAATGGCACCGGTCGGATTGTTCGGAAACGGTAATACCACTATCTTCGTTTTGTCTGTAATGGCATTCAGAAGTTCTTCTGCCGTCAGCCGAAATTCATTTTCTGCTTTCAGTTCCACAATTACAGGTACTCCCCCCGCTAAAATAGTACAGGGTTCATAGGACACATAACTTGGTTGCGGAATAATAACTTCTTCACCCGGATTTAACATGGCACGAAGTGCTATATCAATCCCTTCCGATCCGCCTACAGTAACAATCGTTTCCGTATTATAGTCGTAATGTACTCCCAGCTTCCTATCCAAATAATTGCAAATCTCAACCTTCAATTCCTTTAATCCGGCATTGGAGGTGTAAAAGGTACGTCCCTTTTCCAACGAATAGATACCCTCATCCCGAATATGCCACGGAGTATCAAAATCCGGCTCTCCCACGCCGAGTGAGATGGCATCCTTCATCTCGCTTACAATATCAAAAAATTTCCGAATACCTGATGGCTTCAGTTCTACTACTTTATCTGCTAATGGATTTCTCATGGTGTAACCTTCTCCCTTTCGTCTTCATCTTTTTTAGATAGAACGGTTCCATGGTCTTTGTACTTTTTCAGTACAAAGTGTGTTGCCGTACTTAAGACGCTGTCCAGTGTAGACAGTTTATCGGATACAAACTGTGATACTTCTTTCAGGCTTTTTCCCTCCAGAGAAACAAGCAGATCATAGCCGCCGGAAATCAGATAAACAGCATGCACCTCAGGATATTTGTAAATTCTCTCTGCGATGCTGTCAAAGCCCTGTCCGCGCTGCGGTGTTACCCGCACTTCAATCAGGGCACTTACCTTTTCAATGGAGGTTTTTTCCCAATTAATCAGAGTGTGGTAACCACAAATGATTCCTTCATTTTCCAAAGCAGCAAGTTCATTTACCACCTCTATTTCTTCCACTCCTAAAATAACCGCCAGCTCCTTTAAATCAATGCGGCTGTTTTTTTCGATAATCGCTAATAATTCCTCTCTCATAGCTTGCGCTCTCCTTTTCTTTTCGGATATTTTTATTCTATCTTTAAAATTTCACTTTATGGATTTCATCTGTTTTTCGAGGCTCTAAAAAACGACGTTCCTCTTCGTTTATGACAACTCTGTCATTATTTTCCGTGGTTTTCCCTACTACTGCTGCAGGGATATGTTCCTTTTCCAAAGCTCTCACCAAATCAAAGCCCTTTTCTGTCGCAAGTAAAAGACTGCCGCCTGACAACAATTCATAAGGATTTAAGTCAAAGTATTCACAGACCTCTATCGTCTCCTGCCTAATGGGCAACTTCTTCAAATCAATTTCCAGTCCAACGCCCAGACATTCTGCCAATTCCCAAAGAGCACCGAAAATACCGCCCTCCGAAGCATCGTGCATTTTATAGACGCCGGACTTCACGGCGGTAGCGGCCTCCGGAAGAATGGGCAGATATTTTTCAAAGCCTTTTGCTTCCTCCACAAGATGAGAAGGGTATTTGGTACGAAGTTCCTGCTCTTTTTCCTTTGCAAGAATTGCTGTCCCTTCTAAACCGACCCATTTTGTAACCACAATGTCAAGTCCTGCTGCCGGTTTCTTTCCGGCACTGCATGATGACACTTCTGTCATAAGTCTCCCGGCACTACATACGGCTCCTTCTGCCATAAGTTTACCGACACCTGTCACGGTTATCACCGGTTTGCTTACCGCCTTCGTAACCTCTGTATGTCCGCCAAGAATCTGGATATTTAATTCAGAGCAGACCGAATCCGTCTCCTGCATAAGCACTTTGATTTCCGACTCTTCTATAGTCTCCGGCAGTAAAAATGCCACGGTAATTCCCACCGGCTCTGCTCCTCCTGCTGCCAGACTGTTTACCGCTCTCATAACCCCGTGGCGGACACCTCTTCCGTTTTCGATTACGAGTGCCTGCGTGGCAGCTGCAAAGTTTTCCTTTTCAAACGCCAAAATGGCGCAGTCTTCCCCTACACCTGCGCCATTTAATACTTCCTTTCGTTTCGTCTTTATCTGTTTAAGTATAGAACGTTTTAAAACATTCTCTGAAACTTTTCCGATTTTCATTATTTTATTTTCCTTTTGCTGCAAAAGTTTCTTTATATTTCCGGTACTTCACCTGACGGCTGTTCCTGCACCGGTTCTGCCTGTTGCTCCTGAGGTACAGGCTGTACTGCATTGGAGTCTGCCGGTACTTCTGTAGGAGGCTGCGGTGCCGCAGGTACTTCCGCACCTGTTGTCAATGCAGCAACCACTCCTCTTACATGGTCAATATTATTTGTGGCAACTGCTGCCATAACCTGATTATATACGTCCGGATTATCTGTTGCAACACCGATTGTCACACTTCTCGGAGTCATTTTATAACTGCTGCTGTTTACCTGTGTCCGGCTTTCTTCCACACCATTTACGGTTACTACCTTCCAAAGCTGTGCTTTATAGCCGATATGTGCACTCTGTACTGCTGACACATAACCTACCGGTTGTGATGCATCGGTATAAATCAATTCCGTATCCGGATTGGTTACAGAAAGAATTTTGCTTTCATAAGTAACTACTCTGTCTGCTTCTCTTGTTTCCACACCATATATATTAAAGGTGATATGCTTGTCTTCTGAAATCAGACCTTCTATGTATATCGGATAATCCAGATTATTAACAAATTTAAAATCCTTTCCTGAAGACTCGGCAATTGCCGCATCCGCGGAAGGCTCCACATATCCTACAATCATGGAGTGATTATGTCTCTCCGTAACCTCTAACTCTGCCTGTAAAACTGCATTATACAGGGTGGTAGATACCTGACAGATACCACCGCCGAGGCTTTCCACAACCTGTCCGTTTAAGTAAGAACCTGCCAGAAAATAACCGTTATCTGTTGTAAACGGAGCAATTGTCTGATAGGTAGAAAATTCTTCACCCGGATATAAAGTAGTGCCGTTAATCAGATTACAGCCATTTGTTACATTCGCGCTTCTGGATTTCCCGGAGGTCGAAAAGCTGGTAGTACTTGTACCCAGAACATCCTTTACCTTAGATAATACCTCCTCGTTTCCTTCCGGCTCTTTTACAGTAATCTCCAACTCAATCTCTGCCGGTTCATGATTCCACTCACTCTCCAAATAGGTTACTATATTGGAAACGGAAGTATCCACATCCACACCATATCCGGTTTTCCCGTCTATGATTCGGAATGCACCGTTTTCACGAACCAGACTATAATTTTCCACGCCTACATCAAACTTTACGCATTCTTCTTCCACCAAAGTGCGGACAGCTTCTTCATCCACAGTCAGCTGAATGTCATACACTTTTTTCTCACGCTGCAAATCGGTAAGCGCTTTATATCTTTGGACAATATTTCCTTCTGTTCCGAGGGTTGCCGCTTCTTCTACAATTTCTCTGTTACTCCATTGCAGTCCCAGCGCACCTGCCGTTGTGGATACGGTATTTCCGTCTGTAGCAACAAGTGTAAGCTCCGCTTCTGCCAATGAAGCCACATAATCATCAATGGCTTTTTCCGCTTCTTTTGTAGTCATACCGGATAAATCTATACTGTCTGCATAGACACCTGTTTTTATCGTACCGTCATCTATTGCCTTCGCTTCTGCTTCCATTCCGGGGAATACTGCTAAAAAAAGCACTGTCAGCACAGCTACGATTGACACATAACTTTTTTTCATAATTTTTTCTCCTCTATTTGAATTAACTGATTAAATATGCTAAAGTTGGTATAATCATAGCAAGTACTAACAATGCAATAATTACCGATGAGATAATCCGCTTTGTTTTATTGTTATGCATATTAAACATCATAAACCGGTCGCCACCTTTACTCTTTTATTGAAAGGATATTATATATGATTCTTCCGTTTTTTGCAAGTTTTATAGTGTTCTGTCTCTGGCTCTCTTTTCAAATAAAACGCCAGAGAAAAAAAGAAAATGCTCTCGCAGTTTCCTTCTGGGAAAAAGAAGCTGCCGCGAATAATACCCGAAAAAAATCTTTGGATGATGTGGAATTCATAACCATCCCCTTTGATTTTCTGCCCATGCATACCATGCCGACGGACGAAGAGGCAGAAGAATGCCGTAAACTGCTTCTGGATCTGAGTGAACAGAAAATAGCCAATTTTACCGGATTGTCTAACACCGACCTAAAACTGCGCTACGGTACTGCTAATATAACCTTTCTTTCGGAATGTGATCAAAATTACACCATACTGGCACGGACACTCCAAAAGTGGGCATCCGTTCTGTACAAAAACGGCTACATAGACGAAGCCAAAACCATTTTGGAATTTGCCGTTTCCACAAAAACCGATATCAGCGGTACCTATGCTCTGCTTTCGGAAATCTATAACAAAACCGGGCAGTCCGAAAAAAAGGAAAGTCTGTTGCAAATTGCAGAGGGACTGCAATCGGCAATGAAACCTACTATCGTCCGTATTTTGCAAGAAGCTGATCCGTATAACGACTAGCTTCATTTCGTGTCAGCTTTTCCACTTCCAACTTCAAAAGAAAGGAAAGGGCTTCATCCTGCTCTATACATAGTTTATGCAGCTCCAACAGCCTGTATAACCTTTCTTTTTGGGGCTTCGTAATAGGCGTTTCCCTTTTCACCTTATATATTAACGGCGCAGGTCGAAAATCTTCTTCCGAAAAAAACTGTTCCTCAAGTTTTTGGTACAGCTTCACTGTTGCCATCGCATCTGCCAGTGCCCGGTGAGCATTGTGCTCAATCTGATAATACTTACATAAAAAACCCAAGCTTCTGCTCTCTAACTCAGGAAGAAATTTTCTGGCAAGCTTCAATGTATCAATACCCTGTCTTTCAAATGTTAATTTCTCATTTACCGCCGCTCTTTTCAGAAAGGAATAATCGAACAATACACTGTGTCCCAATAAAATATCCTCTCCCGCAAATTCCAGAAACCGGGGAAGCACCTCTTTTCTTTCCGGTGCATTTTGCAGCATCTCATCACTGATTCCCGTAAGAGCCGTAATCCGCTCTTCCAGCTCTCTCCCCGGTGCCACAAAGCTTTCAAAGGTATCGGTCATTTCTCCGTTTCTCACCCGTACCGCACCGATTTCTATGATTTTGTCCGTTTTAGGATTCAGCCCGGTTGTCTCAATATCCACACAGATATAATCATTTATCATTTTTTCTTCGCTTTCTGCGTCGTTTCCGCCTTTTTCATTCGTTTCCTGTAATCTGCGCACTGTTCGGTCAGAAAACATTCCTCGCACCTCGGAGTAGGCGCTTTGCAGATTTGTCTGCCCAGAGTAATAATCTGTATATTATACAAAATCCAGTGATCCTTTGGTAGTACCTTCATCAATTCCATTTCCACCTTAACCGGGTCATCCTCTTTCGTCAGCCCCAGCTTTTTTGAAATCCGCTTCACATGGGTATCCACTACCACACTGGGCTCATGGTAAATATTTCCGCGAATTACATTTGCGGTTTTCCTGCCTACTCCCGCAAGAGAAGTCAGCTCTTCCAATTCCCGCGGCACTTCACCATCATATTTTTCACAAATATCCTTGCAGCAGGCAATAATATTTTTTGCCTTGTTATGGTAAAAACCGGTGGAATGAATGTCCTGCTCCAGTTCTTTTAAATCCGCATTGGCAAAATCCTCCACGGAGGTATATTTTTGAAACAAATCCTTTGTAACAATATTCACTCTGGCATCGGTACACTGGGCACTTAAAATTGTTGCAATCAAAAGCTGCCACGCATTCTCATGATTCAGATAACATACATATTCCGTTCCGTACCTTTCATCCAGTAAATCCAATATTGCCTTGACGTTCTCCGCCTTTTTCGTCTTTGCCGTTTTTGTCTTTGCATCTTTCGCAATTTTCTCTGCCATAGGATTACTGCTCCTTTCCTACACAAACTGCTGCATCTCCACTCAAGGGATTTCGTGTCCGATAGTCAAATTCTATCAGCGTAGGTTTCACGTTAATCTGCTTTTCTGTTTCTGACACTCGTGTCAGTATTTCTCCTCCGTCCTCCAGCCAGACCGGATATACAAACTTCTCCAAATGAGTCAGTCTGGAATTTTGTTTTACATAAGGTCCGGCAAAGTCCGGACGGCTTTTTACGTTTTCCCGCAAATACATATCGAAGGTCAGAAGCTCTTTATACAAATCTTCCCTTGCTCCGTCCACGCTGCATGCAAACTGTAACAGTACATCATAACGGTATGCTCTTGCCGGAGTCTGTATGAAAAAACCTTTCTCTTCATAAAAATCCGCCAACCGCTCAAACAGCGCAAAAGGATGTGGAAAAGCCTTCTCCAGAACCGGAAGCGTGTGGGTAAACTGGTTACTGTTATAATAAAGCTCCACCATTTCTTCTATCCGTTTCAGCCGCAGTACCTCTTCATAAGAGAGCCACTTTGAGTATAACACTTCGTAGGGAGGATTTTCTGTGTAAAATATACCATATTCTTTTGCCCTGCTGTGCATAAGGGATCCTTTTAGCACCTTTAGGAAGCCAAGCTGCAACTGATTCGGGCGCAGTGCATACACATCATTAAAAGAACTGACAAAGCTGTCATAATCTTCATACGGCAGCCCTGCAATCAAATCCAGATGCTGATGTATATTTTTCCCTGCACTGATTCTCTGCACGATTTCTTTTAAATGGGAAAAATCAGTAAAACGGTTGATTTCCTTTAATGTTACCGGATTCGTGGACTGCACCCCGATTTCCAGCTGCACCAGTCCCGGACGCATTTTATTTAGCAGCGCGATTTCTTCATCGCTTAAAATATCCCCTTCCACTTCAAAATGGAAATTTGTGACACCATTGTCATGTTCATAAATATAATTCCAGATTTCCATCGCATGCTTATGATTACAATTAAAGGTTCTGTCAACAAATTTTACCTGTGAAACATTGCTATCCAAAAAGAATTGCAGTTCTCTTTTTACAATATCTACATCCCTAAGCCGAACCGTCTTGTCTATGGAAGAAAGACAATAACTGCACCGATACGGACATCCTCTGGAGGATTCATAATAAATAATGCGGTTTTTAAATGGCTCCATATTTTCATACAAAAAGGGAAGGGTACTGATATCCGTCAGTTCTCTCTCTCCGGTTCTTCCATCCGTAAGCACAAGCCCGTTAATATCCTTAAGCATCCCTTTCCCATTTACATAATATTCCAAGAGCTCCCGAAAAGTCTCTTCTCCTTCGCCTGCCATAATTCCGGTTAACATCGGATAATCCGCCAAAATTTCCTCCGCATTAAAAGAAACCTCCGGTCCTCCTAACCAGATTGGCACATCGGGAAGAATTTTCGGAAGCTCCCTTATGAGCTCCTGTATCATCTTCCAATTCCATATATAACAGGAAAAAGCCACCACATCCGGCTTTCTTTCAAAAATCCCCGCAAGGATCTGCTCCATCCGCTGATTAATCGTATATTCCGCAATTTCAATATGGGGTGCAAACTCTTCTCCTGCATAAGCCCGCAAGCTGTATACTGCCGGATTGGAATGTATATATTTTGCATTGACTGCCGTCAGTAAAAATTTCATGCTTTCCTATCCTTCCTGTTCACATTCCGTAACATACCCATGTTAGCACATTAACTGTTTTTTTTCCATCCATTAAACCTATTTCCAAATCACTTGGCGACAGCTCACCGAAGTAAAGTATCTCCACCGGAATACTCTCTCTTCCTCGTATCACAAAAAAGGATAGAAAATATTAATTGATATCTTCTATCCCTTTCTTATACTACTTATTTGAACTCTGAAAGACTATAACGATGATTTTTACTGCACATACGCAATAAACCGTTCAAACGCCTTCCTGCCCTCCTCTGTCCGCTTATACACTCCGGCATCCTCCAGTACCTGCATAAACACCAAACCGATTTCCTTTTCTATAATTTCAGAAATCTTATCCCTATCCACGGTATCATGCCGCCTATCGGCTCCATGCAGTTCATCCGCCTTTTGGAGCTGTCCGCAAGTGCCCACCTTGGCAAGGCTCACTATACCATACTTCGGCAAAAATTCTTCTACCCAGTCGGCATGCTTTTCCAGCACTTCATCCTCCCGGATGTTTTTCCCTGCAAGGATTGCCTGTTCCAGTTTTTCCATCTCATCCTTCAATCTTGCCGGAAGCACAGCAAGTCCCATAACCTCAATTAAGCCGATATTCTCTTTCTTGATATGATGCAGCTTTGCATGGGGATGATAGACTCCGAGCGGATGCTCCTCGGTAGTAATGTTGTTACGCAGTACCAAATCCATTTCAAACTCTTCTCCACGTTTCCGCGCAATGGGTGTAATGGTGTTGTGCGGTTCTCCGTCCGTAAACGCATAAATAAACGCTTCCTCATCGGTATATCCCCGCCATTTTTCCAAAATTTTGTCTGCCAGTGCAATCAGCCTGTCCGTGTCTTTTCCGCTGATTCGGATAACAGACATCGGCCATTTTACGATACCTGCCTTCACATCCTCAAAGCCCTTTACCTTAAATTCTTTTTCCACCGGAGCTTTTGCCATGGCAAATTCATAATGACCACCCTGAAAATGGTCATGGCTTAAAATAGAGCCGCCCACAATCGGCAAATCCGCATTGGAGCCCACGAAATAATGTGGAAACTGTTTTACAAAATCAAACAGCTTGCAAAACGTATCATGCTCAATCTTCATCGGAATATGTTCGGAATTGAACACGATACAATGCTCGTTGTAATATACATAAGGGGAATACTGGAAGCCCCAGTTTTTATTCTGAATCGTTACCGGAATAATTCTGTGATTCTGTCTTGCCGGATGATTCAGTCTGCCTGCATAGCCTTCGTTTTCCATGCACAAAAGACATTTCGGATAACCGCTCTGCTTTGCATTTTTGGCAGCGGCAATTGCTTTCGGGTCTTTTTCCGGCTTGGACAAATTAATGGTAATGTCCAAGTCACCATACTCCGTAGAAACAACCCACTTTTTATCCTTGGTAATCCGATAGCGGCGGATGTAATCCGTGTCCTGACTCATTTTATAATAAAAATCGGTAGCTTCCTTCGGACTCTTCTCATACAAGGCTTTAAATTTATGTATCACTTCACTTGGTCTTGCTACCAGAAGTCCCATAATCTTTGTATCAAACAAATCCCGGTATGCCACGCTGTTTTCTTTTAAGATTCCCTTTTCATAAGCATAATCCATCATATCGGAAAGGATACTTTCCAGTTTTTCTGTCACATCTGTCATGTTTTTTATGACGTTCATGTCATAATTTTC
Organism: uncultured Lachnospiraceae bacterium; assembly: GCA_964449325.1. Taxonomy (GTDB): domain Bacteria; phylum Bacillota; class Clostridia; order Lachnospirales; family Lachnospiraceae; genus RGIG3002. Next base: position 462,167 of record CAYUYJ010000001.1, read on the forward strand.
TGCTTCATCCAACGCAAAAAGTTCTAATAAACGGTTGGTTGTATAAGTAATATCCTCTTCCTCAATCAATCCCGTCTGTAAACCGTAAGCAACCAGTTCCTTGATTCTTTCCTGTATCATCTTCTCTTCTTCCTCTCATCCACTTTACTTTTATAAAACGACAGGACCATCACCGATTTCTACCACATAAAAATCTGCTGCATAACCAATTTTTTCTTTATATGCTGTGCCTACTTTTTCAATGAAATAATCAATTGCCTCTTCTTTTACAATACTTACCGTACAGCCACCGAAGCCTGCACCTGTCATTCTGGAACCGATTACGCCGTCAACCTTCCAGGCCTCTTCTACTAAAGTGTCCAGTTCAATCCCTGTCACTTCATAATCATCACGAAGAGAAACATGGGAAGCGTTCATCAGCTTTCCGAACAGCTCCACATCATTATTTTTCAATGCTTCAACTGCTTTTATCGTTCTCTGATTCTCATACACGGCATGCTTTGCACGCCTGCATCTGACTTCGTCTTTAATTGCTGCCTTGTAGGTTTCAAACTGTTCTTCATTTAAATCTCCCAATGTATTAATACCAACAGTCTGCTTGATTTCCTCCAGAGCTGCCTCGCACTCGCTTCTTCTTTCGTTATACTTGGAATCACCAAGTCCACGCTTTTTGTTGCTGCATGCAATGACAATCTTTGCTCCCACCAGCTTAATCGGTGCATAGGTAAAAGACAAATCTGCGGTATCTAAGAAAATCGCATTATCCTTTTTGCCCATGGCAATCGCAAACTGATCCATGATTCCACAATTTACACCATTGAAATGATTCTCGGAAAACTGTCCGATTAATGCTAAATCCTGATTGGTTACATTAAAACCAAAGAAATCTCTTAAAATAAATCCGGTCAGTACCTCCACCGATGCAGATGAAGAAAGTCCGGAACCGTTCGGAATATTTCCATTCAGAAGCAAATCCATTCCACAGGGAATCTCAAAGCCTTTTTCACCAAATGCCCACATAACTCCCTTCGGATAATTGGTCCAGTCTGCTTCCTTTTCCGGTTTCAGATTTTCGATGCTTGATTCGATGATACCAAGCTGTTCAAAATTCATGGAATAAAAACGAAGCTTTTTGTCGTTTCTTTTTCTTGCTACACCATAGGTTCCAATTGTCAAAGCACAGGGAAATACATGTCCGCCGTTATAGTCGGTATGTTCACCGATTAAATTCACACGTCCCGGTGCAAAATACACCTTTGTTCCCTCGTTGTCCCCAAATACCTCTGCAAATTTTTTTAACACAACATCTTTCATCCCATAATCTCCTTTTGAATTTTCGTTCTGTATTGTTTGTTTTTCCGTGCCTGTTCCCGGCATCTGTTTTTCTTTTCTATCCGTCTTTCCAATTTCTTTTGATGATTTTACTATACAAAAAAAACAAACCGATTCCTATATCGGTTTGTTAAAAATACCTGTCAAAATGTTAGATTTATGTAGGCTCGTTTCCAGCCTCCCGCTGTCCTCTGATAATGTCATTAATGAAGGTTTCCACCTGTGCAAGCTGCTCTTTGTTATTCTTCGTCCCACCGTTCTTTAGTTCCTTGCGATAAACCGAAGGCGAAACACCCTTCATCTGACGGAATGCTTTGGTAAAGACCAGTGCATCACTATAACCGCAGGACAATGCAATACTTTCTATGGAATAAGAAGTGGACTGCAAAAGCTCCGCTGCCTTTGTCAACCGGAAAATCGCCAAAAACTGCTGCGGCGACACCTTCAGATAGTCCTGGAAAAGTGTATACAAATAACTGCGGTTAATACAGACATAATCGGCTACATCCGTTACTTTAATCGGGTTACAGTAATTACTCTGTATAAACTCTACCGCCTTTTGCACATAGTTGTTTGCCTTATCATTCTCTTCTTTTTCAATCACATCTGCACTTTCCGCAATATGGGAAAGAAAAACACCAAGCTGCCCGTTTCTGCGAAGTACATTTGCGACACTTGCCGTATTGTGCTCCATCATATCCCGCACGGTCTCATAAAATTCATCCGACAGTTCCGAGCGAAATACAGGATGTGCCATGGAAAGTCCGATGTTTTTCAATATATCCTCTGCCTGATTTCCCCGAAAACCTACCCACACATAGGTCCATGGTTCTTCTTCATCTGCCTGATAAAATGCCATTTCGTCCGGCTTAATGTAAAACCCATAGCCGGCTTCCAGATGATAAGTTTTCCCATCAATGGTAAAAATTCCTTTCCCACTCAAAATGTAATGAATCAGATAATAGGGCTTTACCGCCGGACCAAAACTGTGCAGCGGCTCCGTTTTAGAGCAGCCGCAACTATTCACGAACAGACTTCCCGTTTGTTCATAACCAAATTCCAATTTATATGCTTTTTCCATCTTTATACCCCTGCATATCCCACTACGCAACTGATTGTTTTCTCAAAAGTGCTACCGATACAAGCAGAAGTACAACTACAAGTGCAAGAAGTACCACCAACAATACCGGCCCTGACATATGTGTCATAAATTCCATCACCTTGCGAATCACTTCCGCCGCAACACTGTCCGGATTCTTCTCCATATATTTACTAACTCCCGGGCCTCCGATACAACCAAGCATCCATACTGCCCACAGTCCCCAAAATGCTTTTGTCTGGAATTTCAGAATCAATGCCCCCAAGAACATGCGAAGTACCGGCAAAAACAAAATGATTCCTAAAATAATTCTGTAATCTATCAGATATTGAAGCAGATTCTCACACTCCATGCCCGAATACAGTATTTTTCCAAGTGCATTTTCTATCAGATAAATGACGATAACTGCAACTGCATCAATAGCTACATTCAGCAGTGATGTAATCCCGCTTGCCGTAATAAATTCTTTTCTCGTACAGCCGAATGTGACCGCTGTGTTAAAAAGATTTCCATAGGCGAATGCTCCAAAAATCAAACTGAACAGCAGGCTGAAAATAACTGCCAAAAAAGAACCTAATGGTGCATAGGTTGTCACCGTATCATCCAGTCTGACAATCACCAAAGTAAGAATAATTCCGAAAAATCCACAGGCAAAAGCCGTGCCAAGTGTAATATATAATTCAGATATACTTAATTTCCATATGTCTTTAATTCGTTTTATCATATCTTCACAACCTCTCCGGGCTACAAGCCCATAGGAATAAACCTGCTTTTACTCCTGCTATGCCTTTACCTCATATTTTTTAATTGCCGTAAAATTCAGAGCAATCATTCCCACATCAATAACCGCAGCAACTATAAGTCCAAAATTTTTTACAAAATCAAGAATGTCTTTGAAATTGACAAATTTGCTCATAATAGAAAACGACATTAGAAAAATCATTCCAAATACAATTACCAGTGTGAATACCATATATACAACTAATCCGATTTTTGCACCGTAGCGTAACGTTGCCGCACAAATTCCATTTCCGATTCCGCAAAGGAAAAGATATATTCCTCCCAAAACAGCCAATCCTGTTTCCGGTTCCATGCGGAAAAGCTCCGGCAAAGTGCCTAAATCAGCGGAATCCGGCATAACACGAATGACAATGGTGAGAACTAATACCATCTGCAACGCTAATACATGCAGCATAATTTCCATTCCCACTAATATCTCTTTTCTGGTAGCCCCAAGAGAAAGCCCTTGAGGAATATACCAAACGGGTGCATTAAATGCTTGTGCCATAATACAAATAACACCCATCATCGGCAGATAAGTTGGTAAAATCTCAAAAAGCTCTCCCCCACGTCCTAAAATAAAACTGATTATCAATACCGTTCCCATGATAATGAGAAAATACTTTTCCGTAGTATATCCCCAGAATGTTAAACTTCTTTTATATCCCTTCATAACTAAACCTCCTTACCGCACAGTGCCACAAACACCTGTTGCAGATTTAACGGCTGTACTGACACCTCCGATGTCTGACGAAGCTCCTGTCCCGGCTCTAAAAGCACAGTCACACCTTTGCTTCTTCCCATCTTTTCTTCGTGGAAGGTCTTCATTCCCGCTGTTAATGCATCCACCTCTTCTGCCTTTCCGCTGATATGACGGCTTCTGTCCAGCAGTTCCTGGGTATTTTCTTTCAAAACAATTTCGCCCTTATTAATCATAATTACTTCCTCAAACACATCTGCCGCTTCCTCGATAATATGTGTGGAAATAACAAAGGTCCGCCCACTGTCCGCAAATTCCTCCAAAAGTATCCGGTAAAAATATTCCCGCATTACCACATCCAATCCTGCTACCGGCTCATCCAAAAAGGTGTAATCCGCCTTGCTTGCCAGTGCAATGATAATTGTGATCATGGAAAGCATACCTTTTGAAAGCTTATCAACTCTCTTTTTTATATCCAGTTCAAATTCTTTTACAAGACGTTCTGCCAGTTCCTTATCCCAGTTCGGCATAAACATGGAGGCTGCTCTCAAGTAATCCTTCACTTTAAAGTTGTTGCGTCCATAACTGTTTACCGGACTAATTTCCCTTGAAAAACAAATGTGTTCCAACGCCTCTCTGTTTTCCCATACAGGCATTCCGTTTACCGTAACGGTTCCCGATGTTGCCGGATTCTGGGAAGAAAGAATAGATAAAAGTGTAGTCTTACCCGCACCGTTTCTTCCAATCAGACCATAAATTTTCCCTTTTTCCAGCTCCAGATTCACACCCTTTAATACTTCTTTATTTCCATAAGTTTTCACAATGTCTTTACCGATTAATTTTTCTTCATTCATAGTTTTGTCTCCTTTTTTACAACCTTTCACCGAATTTTTCTATATACTTATACACTTTCTTTTATCATCCGGATTAATTCTTCTTTTGTAATGCCGATACTTTCTGCCTCAGTCAAAAGCGTCTTAATATACTTATCAGAAAACTCTGCCTGTCTTCGCTTTTTAATGTTTTCTTTTGCTCCATTTGCCACGAACATCCCTATCCCCCTTTTTTTGTACAGCACACCGCTGTCTACCAGAATGTTAATTCCTTTTGCTGCTGTCGCCGGATTTATCGCATAAATCTTTGCAAGTTCATTGGTACTTGGTACCTTTTCTTCCTCTAAAATGATGTCTCTCAGGATGTCATTTTCTATCATTTCACTGATTTGCAGATAAATGGACTTCTCCTGAGTCAATATTTCATTCATGATTTCAGCTCCTTCCACATTCTTTCTCTGTTCCTTTCTTCTAAATGTTTTATTTTCTACAAATAATTTCTTACTCGCTTTATTGGTTCATTACTTGTGTAATTAACCATATCACCAATGCAGCTATATGTCAACACCTTTTTTAAAAAATAAAGAGACTACTTCACCCGAAGCAGTCCCTCATAATCATAGGTTTCTATTATCTCTCTGAATTTTTGCAACTCGCTCTCCAAATTCTCTTCTGTCAATTCATGCTCACCTGTTGCAAAGCACTCCATCATATAGCGGTTTATATCCTGATTGTGGTGGGAAATATCCGCATACAAATCCAAATCCGTTATGACCTCTTCCATGTTGGAAAAATAAAATACTCTCACATTGTCAAACTGTAACAGCCATTCACTGCACACCCGGAATTCCTCCTCGATGACAGGAAGCTGTCCGCTTTGCAGATAATCGTACCAAAACAATACACTCGGCGGCGGGAAAAATACGGTAAACCGCGTATCTTCGTGCCCTTCTATGGCCGGTCGCAGATTGGTTTCCAGATTGTCCACAAGCCGATCCGTATAGTCGGAAACCTGCCCGGTAAACTCCGTTTTTTCCGGTGGTGTATAATTGGAAAGCACCGTGTCCTTTCCGTAGAAATTCACCATCCACCACTGGGAATTATACACACTGCTCAAATCCGTGGCACCGTCACCGGAAAACATCGGTTTCAAAATATAATCAAGCAATACCTCTTTGTTGAACCAGTAAGAAATATCATTCAGCGGATTTTCATCATATAAATATTCCGGTATCGGATATTTTGTCTCTTCCGTACCTACGGTATAGGAAGCAATATCTATTCCCAGATATACCTCCTTCAGTTCATTTTCACTCAAATCCACCTGCTTTATAATATTGGAAATGTCCTTCGGATAAGCACCGTTAAAAGGCAGCTTCAGCAAATTCTGCCCATATTCGTCAAACCAGTCAGCTTCAAAATTCACCGTCATGGAGGAGCCTAAAAGAATACTGTCATATTCCATATTCCTTGCCATACCGGGATTTTGATTTATTTGATTGTCAATCAGATAGGGAAAATTTTTTAAAGGGGCATGATACTGAAAAAACGGGTCCACATATGCCACAATCCCGATAACAGCCGCAAAACCTGTCGCAGCTGTCAGTCCAAGAACGGTAAGCCAGCCTTTGCTTGTCATGCTATGCTTCCTTTGTTTCTTTTTCTTATTCACTTTATCCGCACGATAATCCTTTTCTTCTTTTATTTCCTGTTGCATCTTTTACTATCCCAACCTTAAAAATTAAAATACAAAAACGAACTGACACCGGAGAAGGAAATCACATTCCAAATCAGCAAACCTGCACAAATGACCGCATTTAACACTCCCTGTTTTCTGTTCTCCATTTTTTCATTTACGTTTTTGCACAACAGCATGACAAACCATGCACCGCCTATCAGCAAAAACATCATATAATACTGTGCAAAGGGAAGTCTGTCCACACCAAGCACCTTGAGCGGATACCAGAACTCCTCCAATTGGTAGCATGCCGCCAAATCTGCCGGAACCCACGGCAAATCAAAGCCTTCCGTAAACAGACGTCTCAATAAAAGCAATGCCTGTGACACCGATTCCGCCCGGAAGAATACCAAAGAAAACATAAAAAATACCATCGTTCCAAACCAGGTAATGACCTTTGGTATTTTTTCTATTCCCTTTTTAAAAATACGGGTCAGCACATAAACGGAAGCATGCATTGCTCCCCATATGACATATGTCCAGCCTGCTCCGTGCCAGACACCGCTGACAAAATAAATCATAAAAATATTAAAATAGGTACGCACCATACCTTTCCTGCTGCCGCCAAGAGGGATATAAACATATTGTGTAAAAAAACGACTTAGTGTAATGTGCCACCGTTTCCAGAAATCAATCAAATCCACTGCCTTGTATGGGGAGTTAAAATTAACCGGAATTTCAATATTGAACATTTTCCCGATTCCCCGCGCCATATCACAGTAACCGCTGAAATCAAAATAAAGCTGAATCATATAACTTAACATCACAAGCAAAACAGCCAGTCCGTTTAACCGCTCCGGATTGGCAAATCCCCAATCCACTCCAAGCCCGAAGGTATCGGCAACCAGCACTTTTTTCGTCATACCGAGCACGAACCCATACACTCCGGTTCCGAAATTATCCCAGTCAAATTTCTTTTTGGAAAGTTCTTGAAACTGTGGAATCATTTCCTTATGCGTTACAATCGGTCCCGCAATCAACTGAGGGAAAAATGTAACAAACAATGCATAGTCCAAAAAAGAATAACCCTTCGCTTCTCCACGGTATGCATCTACCAGAAATCCTATCTGCTGAAAAGTAAAAAAGCTGATTCCAAGAGGCAGCAGCACATGATTCAACAGGAAATTTGTCCCGAACAGACTGTTTATGTTTCCAATGAAAAAATCATAATATTTAAAATAAAATAAGACTCCGAGATTAAGCAAAATGCCTGTCGCCACCACTGCTTTTCTATGTGCGGTTCTTTCCAACAGACAATATAAAAAATAATTTACCGGAATACTGCACAAAATAATCGGTAAATAATTTACATTAAAATACGCATAAAACCAAAGTGACATACATGTCAAAAATATTTTCCCAAGCTCATATTTATGAAAATGATTACTTCCAAAATATAGCAGTAAACAAAGCGGTAAAAACAAAAACACAAAAATATAGGAATTAAAAAGCAATTTTTTATCCTCCAAAGCAGTTACTCCCAAAAAAGATTTCATATTTTTGGAAGTAAAATCTTTCGCTTTATGGCGACGCGCAAATAACGTACATCGCCGCAAAGCTCATTATATCATAATTTAATGAATTTATATGAATAATTTTATCTTTTTTAGGGAAATTAAGAAGTGTAACATAAGCATACAAAGCACGGTGTTTTCCGTGCAGATAGGAGTCATTATGAAAATTCTGAATTGTATTGCACTTACTCTTACGATTATCGGTGCCATCAACTGGGGACTGATTGGCTTTTTCAACTTCGACCTTGTTGCATTCATTTTCGGAAACATGTCTGTTGTTTCCAGAATTATTTATGCGGTAGTCGGTTTGTGCGGTCTGTATCTTATTACCTTTTATGGACTGCTTTGTGACAGGGAGACCGCTTAAGCGGTCTCCAAATTCATAAGCACTTCGCTTGCAATTTCTATCACGGCAGTATTTTCGGTTTTATATCGCTTTACCATTTCATGAAAAGGTGTGTCATAAATAGCTGACATAAGTGTCATAATATCCGCGCTATGCGTCACAACTACAATGTCACCTTCTATATGTGCCTTTCCCTCCTCATTATCCTCCGCACACAGTTCCCTTAATAAGGTTTGTAATGCTGTTACCACCCGCACCAGAAGCTCCTGATAGGACTCTCCCTTAGGCGGATGCTCATATCTTCTGTTCTGCCGCCATGTCTGAAATTCAACCGGGAATTTTTCAGCTACTTCATCCCACGAAATACCTTCCCACAACCCGAAATTGATTTCTTCGATTCCTTCCAGTACCTTACACACTACTCCAAGTTTTTCCGCCGCAATCCGCGCTGTATCTGCCGCACGTTTCAGCCTGCTGGTATAAATTCCCTGAATGGGAGTTTTCCGCTTTGCCAACGTTTCCGCAAGTTTTTCTGCCTGTTTTATTCCGGTTTCATTTAAAGGAATATCTGTACTGCCCTGAATTTTCTTTGCTACATTCCAGTCTGTTTCCCCATGCCTTACTAAAAGTACTTTCATTCTGTCTCTCCGCTTCTGCAATTTAGTCAGCTTATTATAACATACCTTACAGAGCATTCCAATACAGCATAAAAATCAACACACATCCCCATGCATTCCCCGTGATTTTACGAACAATAAGCATCCCGTAAATTAGAAACATCGTACAAAACATTTCCAGAACTGCTCCCGGTGTTACTCCCACTACTCCGTGTACAAGAATACACATTATGGCACAAACAATAGCTCCCCAATCCCAGAACTTATTTTTTGAGGGATAACGCTCACTGATTTTATCACATATCACAACATAGTTGAAACCTTCAAAGAATCCCCAGCAAATCGCCGTAATAAGCATTCCGAGAACATTATAGGGGAAACCGCTTACTATCACTTCCGCCGTTGTATGTACACTCGAAAAAGGCAACCAGCTATGTATGTTTCCCGCCAGACAATTATAAATAAAATCGGGGAGACAGCATAACGCACTAAATAATATGGTCGGAATAATTTTTTTCCGAACCAGTCCATAGTTCCAAAAGCTCTCTTTTCTCAAAATTGCCACAATCGTTATTCCCAAGCCGGCAAGTCCAAACTGAAAAACACCGCCTATAAACAATACACGTAAGACAATATTAATAGATGTATCAAATACTATATTATTTATACTTGTGTTGCAAAAGCTATAAATCCCAAGTATCAAAGCCGATACGATAGCAATAATCCATAAATCCGTATCGAGTTGTTTTTTACGTTCCTTTGTTAACATTATACTCATCCTCTATATCCTTAATTTATCATTCTTACTCCTCCGTCTTGGAAGGATGCAGCACAATTGATACAATCGCACATAATATTCCTCCAATAGGGAATACGAGCCAGCTATATGCCAATATTGAATTTCTCCATGAATAAACTCCATTTCCATACCAGTTTCCTATATCCCAGCCAATACTTAAAATGAACAAAATAGTAGCCACAAGCATTATAACAGCACACCATTTTCCGGTTTTTCTTTTTGCCACCAAAACTTCTTCACTTCGTTCCGTGTTATACTCGTTTTCCTTATTATACTCTTCTATACTGTATTTAGATTTCTGCATACCTCCATAAACAAGTATTGACACTGCCGCTGCCATTATCCAGAGGAAAATCGCACCGCTGAGGTCATCTCCAAGGAGCTTCTCCAGCATCTGGTTACATGCAAAATCCACAACAATCATCCCAATAGGTACTGCTACAAGCCAAAGAAATTTTCTTTCAAATTTATCAATCACTTCTTCCGGATAGAACTGGTTAATTCGCGGATTCTTTTTTTGAAACCGGTCATGCTGCAATCCCTTCACAATTATTACAATAATCGCTACTGCCATACTGAGCCAGAATACCAGACTGGTAATTTCTTCCGCTATGCTAAACATCTCAAAAAAACATTGCACGCCAAAACTAAAAATGATAAATCCGATTGCAGCTGAAATCCACCGGGAAAAATCATTCATATGTGCATCATAGTGTGCTGTATCCTCTTTTACATGTTCCTCTACATTTCCCCGCATCAAGGCATCCATATTGCAGGAAAACATTTCGCAAAGCTGTAACAGCTTATCCATTTCCGGGTAACTTCCATCGGACTCCCATTTTGATACCGATTGTCTTGATACTCCGAGCTGTTCTGCAAGCTGCTCCTGTGTAATGTTATTTTTCTTTCTTAAATATTGTAGGTTCTCTCCAAAGCTCATTTCTTATTCTTTCTCCTTCCACTTTATCGGCATTCGTACCTCTGCACAAATGCTTGCTTGTTCCCCATGCTCTTCCTACATTTTACCATACATTTTATTTCTGATAAACGGTTGCCGGAGATGTATTGCATATCATAATTGTACTTAGAGCCTTGTGCAACTGCTACCAATTTCATGTTGCTTTTGATATTTTTCATGTAAAGTTCCGGTTGCATCCCTTGAAAACTCGCTATTCCGGTGCTATGATAGTAGCGTTGTCCTTATCGGGCGGACAGCAATAGTAAAAAAAGAAGGCGTTATGATGAACAGCGAAAAAAACTCCTCCACTCTTCTCACGGAGGGAATCATTTGGAAAAAAATACTGGCATTTGCATTTCCATTATTTTTAGGAAATCTGTTTCAGCAACTATATAATACTGCTGACTCTCTGATTGTAGGTAATTTCATAAACAGTGATGCTCTGGCTGCCGTAAGCTCTTCGGGCAGTCTGATTTTTCTGCTCGTCGGTTTTTTTAACGGTATCTCCGTAGGTGCCGGCGTGGTTATCGCAAGATATTATGGTGCAAGGGAAACGGATAAGGTAGAGCGTGCCGTCCATACCACAGTGGCATTCGGTATTGTTGCCGGTATACTGTTGATGCTTGTAGGAATCCTTTTTACTCCAACTATTCTGAAATGGATGGGAACTCCCGCCGATGTGCTTCCGGCTTCGATTACTTATTTTCGGATTTATTTCTGCGGTTCCCTTGGATTTGTTCTATATAATGTATTTGTAGGTATTTTACAATCGGTAGGCGACAGCAAACATCCTCTGTATTACTTAATCCTCTCTTCCGTTGTAAATATTGTACTTGATTTACTGTTTGTTGCCGTACTTGGCTTTGGCGTAGGCGCTGCTGCACTTGCTACCGTTATTTCTCAATTTATCAGTGCTGTTTTATGCTTAATCAGACTGCTTAAAAGTGATGCGGAATATAAAATAAAACTTCATTCTGTCCGTTTCGACCACTATATGCTTGGACAGATTATCCGCAACGGTCTTCCTGCCGGTGTGCAGAACTCTATTATTGCTTTTGCCAATGTCATCGTACAATCCAACATCAACAGCTTTGGAAAAATGGCTGTTGCGGGATGTGGTGCATACTCAAAAATCGAGGGCTTCGGATTTTTACCGATTAACTGCTTTGCCATGGCTCTGACTACCTTTATCAGTCAGAATCTTGGGGCAAAACAATACGACCGTGCCAAAAAGGGGGCACGGTTCGGTATTCTCTGCTCCATTTCTCTTGCGGAGCTTATCGGTATTACTATATATATTTTCTCTCCGGTTTTGATTGCTGCATTTAACAATAACACGGAGGTAATAAAATTCGGTGTGACACAGGCACATACTGTTACGCTGTTTTACTGTCTGCTTGCTTATTCTCACTGTCTTGCGGCTATTTTTCGTGGTGCCGGACGCTCCACCGTCCCCATGGTTGTCATGATGATATGCTGGTGTATCATCCGTGTAACCTACATTACCGTTATCCTGCGGTTTGTTCCGGTTATCACAGCCATCTTCTGGGCTTACCCGCTTACATGGTCATTGAGCACCATCATTTTTACAATATACTATTTTAAATCGGACTGGATACATACCTTTGAACGGCAGAAATAGAAAAATATCTTTGAAGACAGGCTGCCCCTCAGGCAGCCAGATCTTTCCTTCCGTATTTTACAAATGCTGCAACAAACGCAACACACATAATCACTACACCAATGACAAGCATGCTTCCCTCTACATTTCCGTTTGTAAAAATATCTGCTCCGTTGGAATAATAAAACGGTGTCACATATTTGATATTTTCAATTGCCGGTATAATGCGGCACATCATATCTGCTGCAAATAACAAAATGGCAATTCCAAGTCCTGCACCCATCAGATTCTTTTTGGAAAACGCTGAAATCATGAAGCAAAGTGTTCCGATTTCCGCCTGCATCAAAAATAGTGCGATGTGGTACAATGCCATCTCCTTTGCCATAATTTCCTCACCCATCATAACAAATCCAAGCACATACAGGATTACGCACACCAGATTGAAAAGAAAAACATTACTGAGCAGCGCAAGATATTTCTGTACAATAATCCGGCTTCTTCCTATCGGAAAAACATTTAAAAATTCCGATGTATGCCCCGCTTCCTCCTTTGATACCATTCCCGTTCCGAGAATTGCCGCAAACATGGCACCGCCTAAACCATGCATCATACCGACCTCCGTGGCATAAAATCCGGTCAATGTAGCAAGGCTCATCTTATCCATACCAAATGCTACCGACATTGCTCCCAAATTTGAATAAACATCTGCAATCTCCTGCAAGGAATCCTCTAAACTCGTATACAGCAGAATACAGCCAAAGCACAGTCCACCCACGCATAATGTCCAGATTATCCAGCTCTTTAAACTCATTTTCATTTCATGTTTATATAAAGTCATCTCTGTTCCCTCTCTTTCCCAAACCATCACATATTATTTTTATTTTTCATAATAATGCATAAAGATTTCATCCAACTCAGGCTCCTCTATCACGATATCCGATATATCGTGTCCTGCAAATCCGGCAAACAGATCATTCAGATTTCCTTTAAATACAAACTCTTCCTCTACTCCATCCTTCACTACACGAATTCTCTTGGCATTTGTCTTTGTCAGATTTTCCACCGTGTCTGTACAGATCAATTTACCATCCTTGATAATCGCCGCATGATGACAATACTTTTTGATTTCCGATAACACATGGGAGGATAAAAAGCAGGTTGCCCCCTGTTTATTATATTCCAGAATCAATTTAAAAAATTCTGCCTGCATTAATGGATCCAATCCGCTGGTAGGCTCATCAAAAATGAAAAGCTGCGGCTTATGCTGCATAGCACAAACAATGCTGACCTTTTTCCGGTTTCCTAAAGAAAGCTCTTCAATCCGCTTTTCCGTGTTCACCGCAAGACGCTCGCAAAGCATCCGGCTTTCCTCTGCACAATCCTTTTTCCGCATATCTGCTGCCAGCTTCAAAACCTCTCTCACCTTCATGGAAGGATAAAACATTGCCTCCGAAGGCATGTAGCCAACTTCTTTTAACAACTCTGTCTGCTTTTCTTTTACATCCATTCCCAATATAGAAGCACTTCCTTCCTGAAAATGAATGAGTCCCAACAGACTTCTGATAGTTGTGGATTTCCCTGCACCGTTTGGTCCCAGAAAACCAAAAATATCACCTTTCTCCACCTGTAACGTGAGGTTTGTCACCCCTCTGGATTTTCCATAAGTTTTTGTCAGATTATGAATCGATATTGCATATTCTTTATTCATAAACTCTCCTTCCCGCCCGTTTTCCGAACGTTTTTTAATTCCTCAAGTTCTTTATTTAACTGCTTTGTATCTAAATATCTTTTTAGCTTATTAAGCCAGAACACACAAATGTAACAAAACAACCAATAGGCAAAAAAGCTGGCCGTTGCCAATAAATTTCTGTCAAACCACCGCAAAAGAAAGCTGGCTGCGGTATAGATTCCGGAACACAGAAGGAAAGCCGCTATTTCCTTCATTCCCATATGCTCCGCTTCATCAAAATTATTGAACAAATAAACCTGTACATATCCCATAATGTACGCTATTGCCAACATTTCCATCATGATAATGATGTTGACTTCCCAACTGCCGCATAAAATACGATACATAGAATAAAAATATATGTGACACATAAAATATAAACCGGTCTTTAACTCTATTCCGATTTCTGTTGATAAATATCTCTTAAACCGTTCCATACCTAACTCCTTCTTTTCAATATACTGCGAAGCTCCTTCGCATATCGTCTGGAAATAATAACATGTTCACCGTTATCCATCATGGCATCAATCCGGTTCCCCGACTCACTCTTCAGCTTCTGAATCCGATAGATATTAATTACCATGGATTTACTGCACCGAAAATAGCCTTCTTCCATATAAGCCGCTTCTGCTGCCGCCAGGGAGAGCCCCGTCCGGTACACGTCCTCATCGGTGTATAGATAAGTAATTCCATCCACACTCTCCAGATAAATAACATTTTGCGGAGAAATTACAAACTGCTGTCCATCCTTACAGACTACCCATTTTTCTTCCTGTCGGTTTATATAGTTGATGATGCTGTCAATCTGTTCTGTCATTGCATGATATTTTATAATGACTTCCTCTGTTCCGTTCTCAATCTTCTGTAATGTAATTTTCATAGGCATCCCTTTGATTTTTCTTTTTGTTTCCTTGTTTTATCTTTATAATATATTCGTTTAAAAAAGGCAAGGGATTTTCCGGTAAGGTGCACTTTTTCCCTGACAGGGTGCACACAAATAGTTGAACATATTTTAGAAATGAAATACCTATAGAAAAATTTCAAAGAAAACATAGATAATAAAAAACATTATCCAAAAGAAATTTCCTTCGGATAATGTTAGTCAAAAGCGCGAGACGGGGATCGAACCCGCGACCCCCTCCTTGGCAAGGAGGTGCTCCACCGCTGAGCCACTCGCGCATATATAAAAACATGTACTCGTACATTCGCTAAGTATGTTGCCGACTTGTTCAGCCGATTCTTACGAATCGATGTACCTCGCACATGAAAAGCAGGTGATGGGAATCGAACCCACGTATCTAGCTTGGAAGGCTAGTGTTCTA
>CAYUYJ010000002.1:0-269459 GCA_964449325.1 uncultured Lachnospiraceae bacterium
AGATTCATGGCACAGTTATCAGTTCAGATACTGTTCCGTGAATAATTCAGGCTAAGTATCGCACCGGTAATTCTTGGAGAAGGAATTCCTTTGTTTTGTGAGAGTGAAAGAGCAGACCTTGTTTTTGATAAAGCCAGAACATTCGGGCAATTTTTAGAGGTTAGCTACCACACAGACATCGGGATTTGTTAGTGCAAATAGTCATTCCACTTAAATTATCCAAATGAGGGATGTTATTTCAGAACAAAGAAAGGTATTTCTATGTTATAAATAGGAAGGAGTTTACATGAAAAAAATAGCGATTATAACAGGTGCCGCCGGCGGAATAGGGCAGATATTTGTTCGTGAACTTACAAAGGAACCACTTGATGAAATATGGGTTATTGGAAGAAATGAAGATAAGCTTCATGCGCTGAAAAAAGAATTTGGAGAAAAAATTGTACCGGTATGTAAAGACTTAACAGAAAATGAAGATATATTGTCTATTTCGGATTTGATGAAAGAGGAAAATGTTTCTGTTGTATGGTTGGTGAATAATGCTGGAATCGCAAGGATGGCACCAACGACAGAGTTTGGAGTTTCAGAAATTACGAAGACCATAGATTTAAATTGTAAAGCCCTTGCACTACTTATCAATATTTGTATTCCGTTTATGGAAAAAGGGGCAAAGATACTGAATATTTCTTCTGCTTCTTCGTTTCAACCTGTACCATATATTAATTTATATGCTGCCACAAAAGTATTTGAGCGAAATTATTCCCGCGCTCTCAATGTAGAATTAAAACCATACGGAATTACCGTAACAGCAGTATGCCCAAGTTGGGTAGATACAGATATGTTAACGAAGGAAATTAATGGTAAAAAGGTACGTTTTCCGGGAATTGTTTCTGCTGAAAAGGTCGTAGAAAAAGCATTAAAAGATGCGAAAAAGGGCAAGGATATGTCAGTCTGTTCTCTATATGTAAAATGTCAGCATCTCAATGTAAAACTAATGCCACAAAAACTGACAATGAAACTTTGGATGCATAGTATTAGAAAGTATTTATGAGGAAATAGAATGAATGAAATTGTAACAGAACGTCCGAATCTGTTTGAGCCCAATGTATATATTACAGTATGTGTTGAAATAGCAGGAAAAATAGGTCAAAATAAGCTGACTGACGCTATAAAGCAGGCATTTGCAGCAAATGAAGCGACTATGTCTAAAATCGTATTGGAACAGGGGGTGGCATATTATGAAAAATTGCCTGTATCTCACTGTAAGATAGAGATAGCAAATGAAAATCAGAGCTGGATAGAGCTTGTGAAGCAAAATGAAAAAGTTCCTTTTGCGATTGATCAGGGAGAATTAGTCAGAGCATTTATTATTCCATTTGAGGACAAAACACAGATTATGATTATGGCTCATCACTTAGTAGGTGATGGTAAATCTATAATCTATTTTGTAAAAGATATTATGAATGCTTTATCCGATATTCAGCTTAACTACAAGCCCTTTGCTTTGCTTGGAAGAGATTTCACACAGAAGGAATTGTCCGTGGCGGCAAAATTATATGCACGTTACTGTAAACTTAAATGGAGTGACCGTTCTTTTACGTGGCAGCATTATTATAATTTGCACAATAAGTATTGGGATACTGTTTCATCTGACATACAATATGAAATTTTGTCTGTAGAAGAAACACAAAAAATAATAGAATCTGCAAAGCAAATCGGTTGTTCGGTTAATAGTTACCTGGTAACAATGTTTTTACAGAAATATCAAAAGAGGTGTGAAGTAGGAATACCTGTTAGTATACGACAAGGTAAAAACGAAGCAATGTCAAACCTTACTTCAGGCATTAGCATCAATTATAAGTATGATACAAAAAAATCATTTACTGTAAATGCAATACAGGTACATAAGAGAATTATAAGAATGTTGAAACGGAATAAAGTATTTGTATTGCAATTCCTTGCTGAATTACCTATGACGTTGATAGATGCTGTGTTATTGAATAGATATGATTTTTGCAATGACCGTTTAGCAGAAAAAACTGCAAAAGTTATGGGCTACTCCGGGAAAAAGAAGAGAGATATAGGTATTACGAACTTGACAGTGATTGATATACCTGTTGTTTACGGAAGTTATGAGATTGGAAATATTATCTTTATTCCCCCTGCGGTTTCCTATTCTCATAACATAATCGGAGTTTCAACTTTTAATGGGAAAATGACAATTTCATACCACAATATTACAACAACATAGTTATCTTGCGAAAGATTTGTTAGAGATTTAGAAAAACGAACATTATATATGGAGAAAAATTATGAAAGCAATGGAAAAAGATTGGTATAAGAAAATTTGGACACTTGATATTCAAGATCAGTCATGGGTTGAGGATACAAAACGACAAGTGGATTTTCTTATTGAAAAACTGGAACTGAAAGGAACTGAGAGGATACTTGACTTAGCCTGTGGCTTTGGACGTCATTCGCTGGAGCTTGCACGGCGTGGCTATGATGTGACAGGTGTTGATATTACTCCTGAATACGTAGAATATGCCACAAAGCAGGCGCAAACTGAGAAACTGAATGCCAGTTTTATCTGCTCGGATATTATGAATGGGAGTTATGCAGATTATAGAGGTACTTTGTCATCGGATAACAAAATTCAGATAATGGTTTGCTCAAAGAAAATGTGAAATCTGTTTAGAACGTAGAATGATGATTTGAAAATAAAAAGAAGTCGGGTAAAGGATTGTACGGTTTGACCTTTACCCGATTTTGTTATATCTGTGGGAAACGAGCGAGGATACATCCGGTACGGAATTATGAATCAAAAAAATCTATTGACATTACTTCGCTTGTGTGATAAATTAAAAATACTTTAAAAAGTATTTTTAAAAAGTCGGTAGATCATACGAACCAAGACCAAGGAGGATAATAATATGAGCGAAAAGGTTGCCCATTTTGAACTGGTTAAGCAACAAAACAAAAAAACAGTAAGAAATGTCTTGAGAGACAAGCACGCAATAGGAATATCAGATTTGGCACAGGAGACAGGTTTATCATATCCTACCGTATCTAATTTGATGAAAGAACTTTTTGAAGCAGGAGAGGTGATAGAACATGCACAGACTGTCTGTAAAGGCGGGAGACCGGCTACACAATATAGTCTGAATGCGGAATATCAATATGGTGTTACCATGATTCTTGAAAAAAACGGGTTAAACTATGTAGTGGTCGATACATTTTGTAAAGAAGTGGAACGCGGAACCTTTGCGCTTATACACGATAATATTACAACTAACGATTTTCTATCAAATGTAAAACAACTCAAACAAAAGTATCCAAACATAAAAACTATTGCATTAGGGATTCCGGGTGTTGCCATTGAGAACGATATCAAATTTTTAGATGTATTTCCTGATCTTGAGGGAACAGATTTGTCCAAAAAACTTAAAGATGAACTGGATGTAAAACTGGTTGTGGAAAATGATAGTAATGCAATGGCATTGGCGCAGGTTAACGGAGATGAATCATTTGCACATGTGATATATCTGAGAAAATGTGTCGGTACAGGTATTGTGATCAACGGAAGCTTGTTTCGGGGAATTGGCGGATATGCCGGAGAACTGGAGAGTATCTGTCAGAATCTTCAGGAATCAACTCCGGCAATGATCGAGGTTGTAAAGAACATTACCGGGGTTTTGAACCTGGGTAAAATATACATCTCTGCGGATTGCGAATTAGATACAGATGCGATTATTAAGGGACTTCATGCATTTTTTTCAGCAGAGAAAATACCAAAGCTGATCATTGTGAATGATCCCGAATTGATATATGAAAAAGGACTGATAGAAAGGCTGTTAATCATATGGAGAGAACAAGTCTGATGAAACCAGATAAAAATATTATAAAAGAAACAAGTCTGCTTGCATTTCCGATTATCATCCAGGGGCTTGTTTATGAATTACAATCACTTACCGATAAGGCTTTTTTAGGACATCTGAAAACAGAATATGTTTCGGCGATCGGAGCGGCTCAACTTCCGCTTAATGCTACGATGGATGGACTTGTGGCACTGTCAGTGGCGATTACAATTATCGTCTCTCACCTATATGGTGCAAAAAAGCAGGAGGAAGCGATCAATTATGTCAAAAGTGCCATGTTGTACAGCGGTCTGCTAGGTGTAAGTGTCTGTTTCTTATGGGAGTTTTTTACATATCCGATCTTGGATTTTTTTAAGGTAGATCCACTGATCATCAGCCACAGTGTGGGTTATGTGAAAATCTGCGCTCTGTTCTTTCTGGTTATAGGTATAGATTCATCATTAAATGCCATGCTGCAGGGATTTGGAAAAACAAAGATCATTATGTATTCCGGAATCATCAAAGTATTTTTTAATATTTTCTTATCCTGGGTACTCATTTTTGGAAAATTGGGTTTTAAAGAATATCATGTAGCCGGAGCTGCAATTGGAACGCTTATTTCAAATTGTTTTGCATTTTGCTTTGTTCTAAGCTTCTGTTTTATCAAGCGAAAAGAATTAGGATTTAGAGAATTCAGACCAAAAGATTTTTCTATTACTTACTATAGCAAAGTGATAAAGGTTGGTGCTCCGGTAGGTATCGAGTATTTGTTATGGAACTTTTCCAACCTGCTCCTGGTGAGATTCATCAATGAATTCAGCTATATCAGTATGTCAATCTATACAGTGACATTTGGAATCCAGTGTATCGTCTATGCTGTGTTTGCAAATTATTCAAAAGCTGCATTGACACTGATCGGGCAAAGCCTTGGAGCGCGAAACTATAAAAAAGCAAATGATGTTTTTTACAATTGCCTGATCATTAATATATTGATCATCCTATGTGCCAATGTTATTTTATTTAGTTTTACAGAGGACATACTCAGCATGTTTTTAAAAGAACCAAATGTTGTTGCACTGGGGGATAAGTATCTGAAACTAATCGGAATTATTATGTTGCCGCAGAGCCTGAATGTTGTATGTGGAAACGCAATTAAAGGAAACGGGAATACAAAGTGGATGCTGCTTTCGCAAATATTTGGTTCGTTTTTTGTGATTAGTATGTCTTTTCTATTAATCAGAGGTTTCCATATGGATATGGTAGCCATTTATCTGGTGATTTTTTTGGACGAGACGATCAGAGGAATTACCAATTACATTTATTATAAGAGAAAATATCTGAATGTAAGAATACCGGATAAAATAATGATGAAATAGAAAAAAGAAATAATTAAGTTTATTGGATAGTTATATAATTCCAATTTTGTGAATAAAGGAGTACTTGAAAATGATTGAAACAGATAGATTAATACTTAGAGAATATACAATAGATGATTTTGATTCATTATATGAAATTGTATCAGATTCAGAAACAATGCAGCATTATCCCGCTCCATTTGATAAAGAACGCACTAGAGGTTGGATTACATGGAATCTGGAAAACTATGAGAAATATGGTTTTGGATTATGGGCAGTTGTATTGAAGGAAACGGGAGAATTTATTGGTGATTGTGGAATTTCTATTCAGGATATTGATGGAGAAATGCTTCCGGAGATTGGTTATCATATTCATAAGAAATTTTGGCGAAAAGGATTTGGAAAAGAGGCTGCAAAGGCGTCTCGTGATTGGTTATTTAAAAATACAGATTACGACGTAGTTTATTCGTATATGAAATACACAAATGTAGGTTCTTATTGTACAGCTATGGCTAATGGCATGAAAAAGGTTAAGGAATATGCAGACCCTAAAAATATAATTTCATATGTATATGCTATTACAAGAGAAGAATGGGAATTAATGCATGAGCGGTGACAAGATTGTCGGCGGTATGGGTGTAATCGAAAATGACTTCCATGATAGGAAAGACCTTACGCCGAATGTCTGCGCAGTCTATACAGAAAAAGACTACTGTTGCAAAGGAATCGCATCCATTATTCGAATAAATCGGAATATAAGAAATGCAAGGAAAATGTGAATGGAGAAGTGCTAAATGATACACGATATAATGAAAAATTTATTAATAGAGCGTCCGGTAGGCTCGAAGAACAATATGGACATTCTTTTATACTTAGAAAATATGATGGTGAATATGGGATATAAAGTAGAGAAATTACCTTTTACATGCACAACCTGTGAAACAGGAGAATCCTGCTTAACACTGAATGATAGGAGATTTAAAATTCAAGCGAGCCCTTTTTCACAGCCGTTTGAGGGTTCTGGAAGATTGGCATTTGTCAAAAGTTTGGAAGAACTGGAAGCGGCAAATTGCCGGAATTGTATTTTGGTTGTTGGTGGAGAACTGGTGGCAACGCCGTTACAACCAAAAGAGTATCCCTTCATCTGATTTATTTGAAGGTGGGTTAGACAATACACATACGATGCGAGATACACTGGATACAGTTGATCTTAGTCAGATAGAACTTGCAGTTAATTACATTAACCAAACGGTAGATTTATACAAATAACAAATATCATATCTGAGGGAGCTGCTGCGAGAGCATTCTATAAGCGAATAGGTTTTTCAGAAGGAAAGCTGACTAAAGAATTTGGAAGTCCGGTTCAAGGATTTTGTTCTGTGACATTTACATAATACTTTATTCAGCGAAGAAGTATTTTGGCGACTGGAGGTTGACATCTTAAATGGGTGTAAATGATTTTAAATTAAAGTTGGTGGAAGAAATCTCAAATTGCGATGAGATATTAGGAATTGGACAGACAGGAGACATTAATGCCCCTCTTATCGCGGGTAAGAGTGATATAGATATGTTTATCATATGCAAAACGGTACCTGATTCTGATAGGCGTCTTTCTTTATACAAATCGCTTGATGGTTTATATGACAAACTTGAAATGGAAGTCTGTTCAGGTGGTGTATGGGGATATGGAGATATATTTTATATTAACGGAATTGATGTTATGCCAATGTATTTCTCTGTAACGAATATGCAGGAATACATTGATGAGATATTGGCAGGAAAGCATTTGGAAAAAGAGGGGAGCTTTTATCCTATTGGTCGTCTTGCAAGCATTGAGACAATTAATGTTTTATGGGAGAAGAATAATGCATGGACTAATATTGTTAACAAAGTAAGGACATATCCGCAAGATTTGTTTGATAAGTGGTATTCGTCTGAAGTTTGGAGAATTGTCGATGAGGAAGACCTGGGAAGAGCTAAACTGCGTCACGAAGTATTATTTTATCATCAGGTTGTAGAAGAGTTTTTGGATCATTTTTTACAAGCACTATATGCAAAGAATAGACGATACTTTCCGAGTCGAAAAAGAACAGAAAGTGCAATTACCGCATTTGAACTAAAACCGCAGAATTGTTATGAGAGACTTTTGAAGATTGTTAATCTGGGAAGTAATGAAAATACAATAGATGACTCGATTGAGGAACTGCGAAAACTTTGTAAAGAATTAATAGAATTATGACAGAAATGAAAGATACGCAAGATTTCGTTTGATATCCGGTATTTTAAAGATTGTCAGGTGAAGAGAGACAGAGTGGTTATGTACTTTAGTAATGTTTTCTTTATAGTATCCGGGGAGTCTTTCATATCGTGTTCAATCCATTTCATAATTACATTCCAAATAGCCCCTATATTAATTGCAATAATGTAATCAACCTGTTCCGCGGAGAATGCATGGAATATAGGATGATTAGGGGGTACTATTTGATTATGTATCATAGGAATAAAAATATTCCATTTATGTAAAAACATATGCATAAGATTATTATCCCTGAGCAGAAACAGCAAATTCTGATTTTCATTACAGAATTTAAAAATAACATCTAAAATACCGGAAAGTTGACAGTTAGGTAATTGCTGAAGCGAATATATATATTGTTGCATGACACTGTCAATATAAGCATTTAAAACATCATCTTTCGAAAGGAAGTTACGATAAAAAGTTTTGCGTGCAACCCTTGATTCTAAAATAATTTGCTTAACCGTTATATCGTTGTAGGAATATGTGCTCATTAACCGCAAAAGTGTATCTGTTATTTCTTTTTTCGAACGAATGGCACTGGGGTTTTGTGACGGATTCATTTTATTATCCTTTCTGACACTTTTTTTCAAATTAGTGTCATTTTTTTTTGAAATATTGCATTTCAGGTATTTGTATTATATCATTCACTTAAAAGTGACACAAGAGTCTACTTTTTGGAAAGGAGGATGAAATGCAAGAAATTATTTGGATATTTCCGATTTTGTTTATCGTACATGACATGGAAGAGATTATGGGACTTGAACTGTGGTTAAAAAAGAACAGAGCATTATTAGATAGAAAATATCCCAAAATCAGTAATACATATAATCCATACAGTACGGAAGGAATGGCAGCTGCGGTTATGGAAGAAATGGTGCTATGTCTGGTGATTTGTATTATTTCCAAATTTACAGGGTTCTATGGATTGTGGTTAGGAGTGTTTATTGCTTATACATTTCATCTGGTAGTACACGTTGGTCAGAGTATTATAATTAAAAAATATATACCGGCTGTTATTACCGGTATTATATGTTTGCCGGTAAGTATATGGCTTATTGCAATCAGTATAAGCATCTTATCATATTCAATTAGTCAAGTGCTTGCTTGTAGTTTAATAGGTATTGTTGCAATTGCAGGAAATTTAAAAATTGCACATTGGACAATGCATGTATTCACAAAAAAATTAACAACTACGGAGGTATTAGTGTGAAAATAGCAGTTAGATATCAATCAAGAGGTGGGAATACAAAAGCAGTTGCTGAAGTGATAGCAAATAGTTTGGGTGTAAAAGCAGAGCCGGTAAGCAGTGTAATTGCTGATTGGGTAGATGTGTTATTTATAGGTGGTGGCGTGTATATGGGTAAAATGGATGAAAGCCTGTATAACTTTTTAGGAGAACTTAACAGTGATAATGTAGGACAAATAGTATGCTTTTCTACAACGGGTTCTATGGCGACAACCATAAAGCAAATAAAGCAGTTCGCAATACAAAAGGGAATAATTGTTAATAAAAACGAGTTACTGTTAAAAATGCTATTTCAAGGACATTCTTCGTTAGGGTTAATTGGCGGAAAGCTTACCGATAAGCAAATAAAAAAGATTGAGCTTTTTACAAGTAATGTTCTTATTTCAACAAAAATTCAGGCAGGGGAAATCATACAAAAGGGGAACAAATAATGAAATTATTAGAAGAAAAAGGGTTACCACAATGAATAAACAAATTGTAGCTTTACTTGCTATTTTCGCATTGTTGGGGATTTCCGCCTGCGGTACTTCCGAAAACATACGAATCTTTGATAAGGCTGTGGGAGCTGTTTTTGTTAACGAAATGGAAACTCTGATCGAAGGCGAAAAAATTTACGCAGATTTTGAGAATAACAACTATACCTTCAATCTGGATGCCGCATGGGTCTATTATTTCAATTACGATGCAGAAACCGCTTTTGCCGGAAACCAAAACTTTACCGCAATGACTTTCGATGCCAATCTTGACAGCGGCGGTGTGGGTGCAGAGGGGACAGCAGCATGGCTTTACAAGGAAGATTCGACCGGAAGGTGCAACGGCAACAGGAGATGACTATCCCTGTGCGGTGGATTTCGAAGTGCGTCAGCCAACGGACATATTTGAGATAACTCGGTATGATACAGCCGGTATAGTGCTGGATAGCGCAAAATTTTCCCCTGAGCAAGTGGAAGATTATCAGAGATTTACGCTTTCTGCTGAGGTCGCCTATGTGGAGATCGTCTGTTATGAGGCGGGCGGGCAAATGCTGGCAAGCAAGCTTTTGCGGTTTATGTGGGAATAAAGGAATCCTGACAAGTGTCATCGGATAACAAAATTCAGATAATGGTTTGACCTTTACCCGATTTTTAGTTCCAGATGTTCATGTCAGACAAGATAGACATGGTAATTTCGGTTGCATTGCTTCCAGTAGCGTTGCTGTCTGCTCTAATGTTGGTAGCAAAAAAGTATGTATTATCTGCAACTTCTACAAAGCCAACAAACCATCCGTTCACATCCTGTCCATCCACACGACCGGTTCCGGTCTTTCCGTAGAATGTTCCGACATCGGAAGAAGAAAGGCAGATGGCATCTTTTACTGCATTGATGTTTTCAGGGGCGAAGCCAAAACTGTTATTCTGCAGCTTGGTTAAAAGTTCAACCTGTTCTATTGGAGAAATCTTCAAGGATGATTCCATCCAATAAGTGGAGAAATCACCACTCATGTTTTCGTTTCCATATCCGATTTCTTGAATATAGTTGTAAATGGAAGAGGCTCCAAGTTGTTCATCTACTGTCTGGAAATACCAGTTAACGGAGGAGTTCATTGCAGACTGTAAGGTCTGATCCGTATTCCATGCTTTAATTGGATAGCTTTCTCCATTCCATGCAATAAAGGAGTTTTCTGGTGTAATGACACCTTCTTCTAATCCGAACAAGGCATCATATATTTTGTAGGTGGAGTTTGGTGCAACCCGCAGGGTGGCACGCTTCATATCGTGTATGCTCCATGCATCATTTTTCAAATCGTATAAAACAAAACTGCCCTCATATTTTCCAAAGTATGCAGAAAGGTCTACATTGGAAACATTTTCGGAGGAGGAGTTCCATTGATAGTGACTTTCATCTGCTGCGTATGTAGAAATAAAAGGTGCAAGCCCTAAAAGGAGAACAGCAGTCAGCATAAATGCAGTCATGCCCTTTATTTTTTTCATAAATGTTGGCTTCTCATAAGATGCAATATTGATGATTCTCCGCTTCATCTGTTTCATGTTTCCACCAAGGCCGGCGGCAAAAGGAAAAGGAGTAAGAGAAACCTTTTCTGCAAAGTTGATCAGTGTATTGCCATAATCCTCGTAAGCATCCTCTTCAAGCATCTGTAAAACAGAGGTGTCACAGGCAACCTCTCTGTCATTACGCATTTCTTTCAGAGCATACCACACAAGAGGATTGAACCAATATACCACTCCTGCGAGATTCATCAAGAAACTTCCGATAGCATCGTGGTGCTTGTAATGCTGTACTGTAGACAGGAATATCTCTGTAAATTCCCATCTCTTCTAAGCAGTGATGATACAGTCTGCGGACTTCCTTGTTCTGAAGAGGAAGTGCAGATTTCGCCAAACTGCGCAGACGGAGAGAGGATTTGATTACCAATATAATCATTGCAAGTATGCCTGCAAGCCATATCCCCAATAATATGTATTCGGTGATGGATGAAGTCTCACTATTTACGGAAAGAGTGAAATCATTCATCCAATTTATATTCCCAATCGGATTGAAATCCGGGGATTCTCCCATAGCGGTTCCGGTGCCGGAAGATGAGGAACTTCTCAGGCTGCCGAGCCAGGAGAAGATTTGCGGAAATCCGATTAGTCGGAAGGGTATAAAAGGAACTGCCAACAACCCAAGCAGCAGGAACCACAGATTATACTGCATTCGGCTGGAAAGGTTGTTTTTAAATATTCGCTTGGCTATCAAAAGAATTCCGATGATACCGCTGATAAACACATTGCACATTAAAAAGCGTATCATAAAATCAGCCACGTTAATTGCCTCCTTTTTTACCCAATAAGCCGTCATGCCTTTTGGATGGCGTTTGGTGCTCTTTGGAAAGAAGGGAACGGAGAGAATCTATTTCTGTTTCAGACAGTCTGTCATTTTCTATATATGCAGACAGCATGGCGGTGATATCCCCGTCATAGTATCGTTCCAAAAAAGAATTGCTTTCTTGGCCGATGTATTCGCTTTCTTTCACGACTGGGGTGTAAACAAACACTCGGCTCTGTTTTTCATAAGTCAGAGCGCCCTTGGTTACAAGGCGTTTGATTAAAGTCTGTATCGTTTTCGGACTCCAACTTGTGGTCTGTAATAATTTATCAGTTATTTCATTGGTACTGATTGGTGCATGTTTCCATACAATTTTCATAACTTCAAATTCAGCTTCAGAAATCTGTGGTAAATTGCTCATTTTAGACTCCTCCCTAAATCCTACAACTGTAATAAAAACAGTATAGACGGTATTTGTGTAGTTGTCAATTTCAGAAAAAGATAGAGACTTGATATTTGTCATGAAATATGGTAATACAAGGATAGTCAAAGAGAAAGCAATTGAGTTATATCAGAGGGGAATGTGAAAATGAAAATCCGATTTATTGAACCGGGCAGCAGAACTTATCGAAAGTCAATATTAAATTATGTGGTATACGACAGATATATAAGAACACCTTCTGGCGGTTTAAATACACTGGCAACAATTGTAAAAAGAGAAATCCAAGATACATATATGTATAGTGAGGCCATTTCTCAAATTGATATGGATGATGTGATGGATGCAGATATTATTTTTATAGGATTTTTCACCTATGCAGCGGTCAGAGGATACGAACTTGCTGATTATTTCAAAAAAAACAGCAGAGCTGTTGTTGTCCTGGGCGGTCTCCATCCGTCTATGAACGCTAAAGAGGCGGTTGGTCATGGAGATTATGTAATGCTTGGTGAAGGGGATGAGACGATTCTTCCGTTGATTCATGCAATTAAAGAGAATAGAAGACCTGAGTTTCAAGGGGTTGCATGGAGAGAAAGAGGAGAGTTCAAAAGTACAGGGAGTCCGAAGCCACCGGCTAATATTGATATTATTGCAGATAGAAATTTGGTTCATAATTATCAAAAGATGACGGGACATATGACGATATGGCCACAGGTACATGCATCGAGAGGTTGCCCGTACAATTGTGATTATTGTGCACTAGTGAGACACTTCGGACACAGTGTCAGAACCAGATCTCCACAGAATGTAGTTGATGACATTAAATATTCCATTGACTTCTTTCATAAGAAACATTTTCGAATGGTAAAGGATTTGTGGATTACAGATGATAACTTTTTTGCAGACAGAGAATGGGCGAAATCAGTTTTGAATGCAATAATAGAAAGTGGAATCAAATATAGATTTAATGTTCAGGCTCGATATGAAGTGGGATTTGACGATGAAATTCTGGACTTACTCAAGAGAGCCGGATTTTTCGAACTGGACATGGGAATCGAATTTTTGGATGATGAATCTTTTGCAACTTATCATAAAAAAAGCACAGTGGCTGAGATTGAGAGCTCTATCAGAAATATTCATAAACATGGGTTGAGCGTGAGGGGATTATTTATTCTTGGATCTGATAATCAGAAAAAAGGTTGCGGAAAAGCATTGGCGGATTTTGTGATTAGAAATAAAATTCAAGGAGTATTGATACAGTGTATGTATTTTATCCCGGGCACCCCATCTTATGAACAAAACAAAGAGCGATTGTTACATCAGCGATGGGACAAATATAACGGGAATACGGTTCATTACCCTAAAAAAATGACACCATATGAATTACAAATGGAACATATTGAGGCGAGTAAACGAATTTATTCTGTGAAACGACTGGTCAAGGCGTTGATTTTTGAGGATTATGTACATAAAGTATTGTTTGTTGGAGAGTTTTTATGGCATTGGAGTGTCAGAAGTGATTTAAAAAAGGAATTGAAAAATCTACCAAGAGGATGAGCATGGTACGGTCACTCTATCAGATTATATTTCAAAAATCGAACTTGGCGTGAGAACAGAAAAAATAAAAGCGCAAATGCATAGAGAAGAAAACCGGAACAGATAGAAAGGAGAATGTAATATGTTTAATTTTTTGAAAAAGAGAAAAGAAGTAAAAGCTAGAGAAGAGAAAAGAAAAAAAGAAGCATTGGAATGGGAAGCATATATAAAAAAGCATCCCGAAGAATACAAGCGGTTGGTAGCTGCTGAAAAGCAAAAGACGTTAGATAAAATCAATAAAGAATACATGGAAAAGGGTTTTATTTCAAAACCATATTCCTCATATGACGAAATGATGGACAAATGGCTGCTCGATAGTGCAAGAACTCTTCCTAAAGAGGAAATTGATAATTATATGAAATATGGTATATTACCCGATCATGTTTCACACTGATATGGTAAAAACTTTTTGAAGAAACTCGAAGCACAAACAGGAGAAAAATATTATTACAAAGTAATAAAATAAAGAAGGAAAAGGAGTAAAATTTATGGAAGTAAGCGTAAAGGTTACTAAACATGATGGAAAGAAGAGAGAGGAACCTATCTGTGTACATGGGGTCGATTTGGGGATGCTCGATATGCGATTGTATGGGGTCTATACTGGAAAATTTGGCATATTGAATCTTCACAAACATATTTGTGGAAAAATTGAACAGTTGTATGGATTTCCTGTTAAAAATGAAAAAGATATGCAAGGATTTTTGAATTATCTTGGATGTAAAGGAACTACTTTTAGAGAATGGTTTGAGGGATATATGAAACAAAGACTTTTAAAAGAAAGAAATTACGATTATGAAAAAATTGCAAAAGAGTGGGATGAATCACATCCGGACGGTTATTAAGGAGTTTTTTACGGTTTGAGTTGAAGAACCCGTCCAAAATGATGCGTCCAAAATGATGTGAAAAAATAGTTGACAAAGGATAATTGATTTACTACTATTAATTAATAGGATATTGTTTTCCCTATGCTCGAAATATAGCGTGGGGTTAAGTGTTACCGCTTATGGTCATGCGGGATAGAAAAGACCGTGAATCCAGTGTTGTCGCATCTGCCTATGCGGGATAAAAATAAGGCATGAATAAGTAAATATGTTTAGTTGTCCCTTTCCTTACTGGTTAGGGGCATTTTGTTGAAGATGGAAAAATCGTCACTTTCAATCCGCAAATGTATTCAATACCTGTTTCAATGTTTCTATGTACACATCTATTATTTCTGCTGTTATCACAAGCGGACAGTATGTTCGAATTACTCGTTCTTTTATTTTTACACCTGCAATGATTCCTTTTTCAAACAATAATTCATCAATTCGGGTCATCGGCTCTTTTGTAAGACATTCCGATAATTCTATACAAATGAGTAATCCTCTGCCCCGGATTTCAGATATGATTGGACATTCTTTCTGTAATGTCCGGTATGCATTTTTTAAATATTCGCCCATTTGGACGGTGTTTGTTAATATGTCTCTGTCTTCAATTTGAGTTAATACTTCATATGCTACTCTTGCTCCCATTGGATCATTTTGATGAGACAATGCAAAGAGAAAGTTACTTTCCGTAGCTTTCATGGCTACATGTTCGTCTATTATAATAGCGCTGACGGGATAACCATTTCCCAACCCTTTTCCACATGCAATAATATCCGGTTTTATATCATAATACATATATCCAAACCATTTACCGGTTCTGCCAATTCCGGTTGTCACTTCGTCCACGACAATTACAATATCATTTTCTTTACAAATTTGAATCACAGGGATTATCGTGCTAGCTTGTTGACTATCATTTCGTGGTGTATTATGATAAAAAATATTTCATTATCGATTGCGGTGTGAAATTCAATTATTGATGGAGCAGTAGGGTTATTGAATAGGAACGATGCTTCTTAGATTTGGAGGGATGAATGTGGTTATGACAGTTATTTCAACTCCATGCAGAGTTTGAGGATACTGCATGGAGGATTTCTTTTAATATGATTATCCTCAGACTTTGCTTCTGAAAGATATAAAATAATAAGGAGCAAAGAAGATGAAAAACAGAATAAGAAATTTTATAGGTGAATTAAAGCATTTTTTGATTTTGTGGAGTACCCAAAGTCTGTCGCAGCTTGGAAGCAGTATGACGGCATATGCATTGACTTTATGGTTATATGAAGAGACAGGTTCTGCACTGCAGACAGCGCTGCTTGCTATAAGCACATATGTACCATATGTTATTATGAGTATTTTTGCAGGGGCTCTTAGTGACAGGTGGAATAAGAAAAAGACAATGCTGGTATGTGATACTATGGCAGCTGTATGTACGGTTTTGGTGCTTTTTATGCTGAAACTTGAAATACTTATGCCATGGCATTTATATGTACTGAATGCCGTGAATGGACTCATGAATACGGTTCAACAGCCGGCAAGTGATGTGGCAATGACTCTGATTATTCCAAAGAAACATTATCAGAGGACATGTGGATTGCGTTCTTTTTTACAGTCAGTAACTACAATTTTTAGTCCGATTCTCGCGACTGCGATATTTTCGTTATTGAGTATATATGCGGTAATTGTAGTAGATTTATGCAGTTTTCTGATTGCATTCGGAACATTGCTGTTCTTTGTTGATATTCCGGAAATAAAACTATCCGGAAGTGAAAAGAAAGAATCTTTGTTAAAATCGGCAAAGGGCGGTCTGGTATTTTTGAAGAATCATTCTCTGATACTTATATTGATTTTGTTTCTTGCGGGAGTAAATTTTGTGGCATCGGCCTTTGATGCTACCTTGGCGCCGCTTGTCCTTTCAAGAACAAATGGTGACGAGATGGTCTTGGGAGCAGTATCTGCTTCAGCGGGAATTGCCACACTGATAGGCAGTATTGTTGCAACAATGCTTCCGAAACCTAAAAACAGAGTTAGAGTAATTTATCTTACAATGCTGTTTTCACTAGGTATTGAAAATTTTATGCTTGCATTTACAGACAGCCCTATTTGGTGGTGCATAGCGCAGCTGATAGGATGGAGTGTGGTTCCGGTAATGAGTGCAAATCTGGATGTTATTTTGCGCTCAAGCATTCCTGTAGAGATGCAGGGGAGAGTATATTCCTGTAGAAATACATTACAATTTTTTACAATTCCGATTGGATTGTTTATGGGTGGATTTCTGATTGACCATATTTTTGAACCATTTATGAAAAATGTTTCAAAAGACGGAATACTATGTATGCTCTTTGGAACAGGGAAAGGCGCCGGAGCAGCTGTGGTTATGTTCCTTTTGGGAGTAATGGGAATTACAGTATGTTTGTTGTTTGGCAGGCGTTTGGAAAAATATAAATATAATGATTAGTTAGTGAATGACCTCTCTGTCATAGAAATGATGGAGGGGTCAATTGTAGTTTATATGTAGAAGAATTCGGATAATACAGCGCCGGTTCGAGAAGGGGAGTGCGTGTACAGATGACAAGGGTAATAAGGACTAAGGAGCAATGAGGGCAATAGACGGGAGGCGGACTTGACAGTAATGTAATGTATGAATATAATATAAAATAAATTATATAATTTGATTTATATTAATTTGGAGGGTTTTACATGGCACGGAAGGTTCAGATTTCAAAAGAGGTTATTTTGCAGGCAGCATTGGAAATGTTGATTGAGGATGGGTATTTATCAATCAATATTAAAACACTTTCCAAGAAAATAGGTTGTTCCACACAGCCGTTAGTATGGCATTTTGAAAATATGGAGGGACTTCGCAAAGCGTTAGCGGAATATGCTTTAGCTTACGCAAATAATAAGATGTGTCCTACTGCCCAAAATGCTATAGAAGCCTTTGAACAGGTTGGCACAGCCTTTGTCAGGATAGCGGTTAAGGAACCGAATCTTTTCCGTTTTTTGTATCTGGAGGGGCGTAGTGATTCAAAAATAGAGGGTTTTGATGCACTAACGGAAGATGAAGGTAATCCTGAACTGATTCGGCGAATTTCGCGCCATTTGCAGATTTCGGAGGAATGTGCAGGCAGATATTTACAAAATACTATCGTTTACACCTACGGTATGGCAACACTTGCGGCGACAGGGATTATCAAGACATCCGAAAAAGAGATGATGCAGATGATTAATCAGGCAGCGGATGCATTTCTTGCACAGGAAGGTGTCCCTTTTGAGAAATCGGTACAACATAAACATATGGAGGAAAAAGAAAAATGAAAGTACGATATATTATTTTGCTCACAGCTATGGTTGTGGAACTGGTATTGTTTTTCTATTGCCTGTTTAAAAAATCGAATTGGGTTCCGGCAGGTTATGTTTGCGCAGCATTGTCGCTTGTCCTTTTATTTTTTACAGGGTGGCTGTTGCTGTTTCCGAAGATGACACCGGTTGAAACAACAGGAGAATATCAGGTTGTCAGGGAGGACAGTTTTTATACGGACACAACACGGCTTGAAACCTATGCTGATGACGGAAGCTATCGGGAACTGCCGATTTCCTTCTGGTATCCTTCCGAATATCAGAAAGAAGCGGAGTGTCCTTTAGTAGTGTTCTCTCACGGGAGTTTGGGCGTGAAAGAGAGCAATGAAACACTTTATCGGGAACTTGCCGGTCACGGATATGTAGTATGTTCCATTGACCATACCTATCTATGTTTTTCTACAAAGCTTTCGAACGGAAAGAAGGTCCGGTTAAGTGGAGAGTTTATGAAAGAGCTTGCCGCCGATAGTCCGAAAGACAACCCTGAACTGTCACTAGAGCATTTTAGAAAATGGATGGATATTCGTACAAGTGATATTAATTTTGTTCTGGATACTATTATAAAGAAGAGTACTGAAAACAGTACAGAACTGAGGGTATACGACTTGATTGATACTTCGCGCATTTGTGTGATGGGGCATTCTTTAGGCGGGGCGGCTGCGCTTGGTGTGGGGCGGCAGAGAGAAGATGTTTCTGCTGTGATTTCGTTGGAAGCACCATTTCTATGTGATATTAAGGGAGTCGATAAAGACGGAAGCTTCCTGTTTGACGAGTCGGATTATCCGGTGCCTGTTTTGAACATCTATTCTGATTCTTCCTGGGGGCATTTGCGGGATTGGAAGCAATATGGGGAAAATGTGCGGTTGTTGGATAAGGAGTCAGAGGACGTTCAAAATATATATCTGGCAGGCGCACGGCACATTGCCTTAACAGACCTGTCGATGACTTCTCCGTTTTTAACGATGATACTTGACGGCGGCAGTTCGAAAAATTCTCCGCAGGAAACGCTTAAGAACCTGAATGAGATATGCCTTGAGTTTTTGGACAGTCATATGGAAAAAATTGATAATTCCGTAATAGAACATTATTGTGAACTGACAGATTCCTTTTTTGCAGGACGAAACAGGGGGCACGAATATGAGGAAAAAGTGGAAGAAGAAAATAGGAAAGCGGACGAGACATCAGACTTAAGCGAAGAGACGATACAATATTACTTGTCGATTGAACCGGATTGAAGTTATGAAACTGCGGATGGTGTGGAATACTGCATGGTAATGACTGATCGGGCGTGCGGCAGCAGTTACGATGCGCTCGTTGCCACTGCAGATGGAGGAAAGACTGCTGTGCTGGCAAATGCCGACCCTTATCTGGGAAGCGGAGGAGCAGCCATGTGGATTACTTTTTTAGGAGACGGCCAGACAGGCTTCTCCTGTCTGGCATACAGTGGGGGAACCTATTATAATCCTTTTGTTATGCCGGAAAAGATTTATGAAGAAGAGGGAAAACTCTACATGGAAGTCGGACAGGGACCGGATGGCGATTATTATGGGGAAGAAGGGTTTTGCCATGGGTTGTATGAATCGGAAGATAAAGGGAAGACGTGGAGATTTGTAAAGGAAATAGTTGCAGAACGGTAAGGGTAAAATAATGATATTAAGTGTGAGCAGAAGAACAGATATACCAAACTACTATTCGGATTGGTTTTATAACAGAATAAAGGAAGGTTTTTTATATGTAAGAAACCCCATGAATGCACATCAAATCAGCAAAATCGATTTGTCGCCGGATGTGGTAGATTGTATTGTGTTTTGGACGAAAAATCCTGCCAATATGTTAAAGAGACTGGATGAATTGCAGGATTATTCATATTATTTTCAATTTACCCTTACTGGTTATGGAAAAGATATTGAACCGAATCTCCCAAATAAAAGATGTGAATTGATAGATACATTTAAGCGATTATCGGAGAAGATAGGGAAAGAAAAAGTAATATGGAGATATGACCCCATTCTGCTAAATGAAAGATATACAATGAGTTATCAATGGAAGGCATTTGAAGAAATTGCAAATAGTCTCGCTGACTATACTGAAAAAGTAGTCATCAGCTTTGTAGATTTGTATGATAAGACGAAACGAAATACAGTCGGACTAAATATGCAGAGAATAGAAAATAATACGATGATCGAATTAGCAAAACAGATGGCAGAAGTTGCCGGAAGAAATAAATTGATTATCGAAACCTGTGCAGAGCAAATTGATTTACAGAACATAGGTATTAGACATGGAAGTTGTATAGATAAGAAACTGATTGAAAAAATAATAGGGTGCAGACTAATTGTTGAAAAGGATAAAAACCAGAGAGCAGAATGTGGATGTTATGAAAGTGTAGAGGTTGGAACATATAATACTTGTCTGAATGGTTGTAGGTATTGCTATGCAAATTATAGTGAAGGGAAGGTTAAGAATAATACGGAGGTATATGATGCAGATTCGCCATTACTGTGTGGCACTATTGGCAGCGATGATATTATTACAGAGAGAAAAGTGAAATCATTAAAGGAACTTCAGATAAGTCTTTTTGATTAAGAAAGTAACTAGTGCATGTAGCGATGTACGAGAATGCAATTATATGGTATTTACAAGATGAGAAGCAGAAGAGTGAAACGTGAAAAAAGTGATTTTACTATTGTAACCCAGTCCTTTCTATGTTAATATTTTTCCAAAGCATAACAGATTAAATAATAAGTTTAGTTCATTTCTTTACTATCTTTAATTTTCAGAAAATCTATGCTTTTATCCCAAATTGCAAATTAAAAAAGGCAGGAGATTTTCAAAGTTCTCCTGCAGGAACAGGAGGAACAGAAGATGGAAGAAGATGTACTTTCCAAGGAATTTTTTTCCGTGGAGGAGCGGTATGCTGATTTAATTAATGGAATCGGATTTCAGGGGTAGCAAATCATTCAAAAAGAAGATTTACAGGAGTTGGATACGCAGACCGGTATCTGGCAGATGCCTTTGGAAAAGAGAAAACAGAAACGGAGTATACGAAATCGGGATATTGTCAGAAAGACGGCAAAAATCTTACCAAAGGAGAATATATGTATGGATTTGCAAAGGAAAGTAAACTGCATCCGGTAGTAACTTTTATCCTATACTATGGAAAAGAAGACTGGAACGGTCCCAAAGATTTACACAGTATGATAGAGTTTGAAGGTATTCCACCGGAAATGAAGGAACTGGTGCAGAATTTCAAAGCGCACATAGTAGAAATAAGAAAACTGAAGGATACCGGTGTATTCCAGACGGATATCAGACAGGTGTTTGATGTTATCAAATATTCGGAAGAGCCGGACAAACTGAGGAAACTGGTAACGAGTGACAACGCTTATCAGAATATGGATGAGGATGCATATGATATGATAGCGACATATGCACATGTGGAGGAACTGATTGCTATGAAGGATTTTCATCGGAAAAAGGGAGGCAAGGTAGATATGTGTGGAGCAATGGCGGGACTGATTGAAGAAGGAAAATTAGAGGGCAAATTGGAAGGGATTACAGAGGGAATTAAGGCATTAATTAAAACCTGTGAAGAATTTAAGGTTTCAAGAGAAGATACGTTAGAGAGAATTAGGAATAATTTTTCTCTGTCTGATGAGAAGGCAGAAACGTTCATGGAAAAGTTTTGGGGAAAGAATAATTAGTATTTTGTAAAAAGATTTTCGGATTTTTGTGGAACAAAAGGAAGTCAAAATAAAACTTGACAAAGTGACCAAACGCTCACTATAATAAAACAAAAAGTGAGCGTTTGGTCACTTTGCATTTCAAAAGAAAAAATCAGAAATGGAGGTACGTATGGTGCAGACACTAATAAATGAAAACAGAAACAATAAACGGAAGGTTTGTATTTGGATTGTTACGGTAGTTGGTTTCTTATTATCACTATACTGGGTAGAAGCAAGTTCATGGGGGAGCATGGCAGTGGCAAGGTATAACAACGGATATGGAACCTTTGACATGAAAGACTATGATTTTGAAACGGTAAAAGAAACGCTTGAAAATACAAACACAGTAGGATTTGTGGCTTATTACAAATATTATGTTGCTGATTTTGTTTTTCTGGTATTTTTTGGTTTTCTGCAATGTCGAATTTCGCATACAGTATACAAAAAAATACATATATACCAAAACAAAGCGGTAAAAACAGTAGTACTTGGTATACCGATTTTAAGAGGAATTTTTGATATTGCGGAGAACAGTTTGCTGCTTATTACAATAGCTGTATTCCCCAAAATGAATGCAGGTATGGTTTCGGCAGCTTCCTTTTCGACTCAATGCAAATTATGGTGTATCCGCATATGGCTCTGTTCTCTGGGCGCAGCAGTTGTGTGCAGAATTTTACAATTCTTTTTGAAAAAGAGCAGCTAAGAACTATATAGGAATGAAAAGCTTCCGCTCTCAGCGGATAAGCCGTTCTCTAAAAAGATAGCCAGAGCTTTCATTTTCTTTATTTTTTGCTCCGGAGTCCAGTCAAAAATGCCCGGATCCATTAAGAAAGTAAAAACAGATAACAAAATTTGCGAGTATTCTTCCGGATACTCGCATTTATATATGCCTTCCCGAATGCCTTGGTTGATAAGGGATGTGACAAGTTCCGACAGGGAGAGCAGAATTTTGGCAAGAGATTTCTGATGAATGGCTGCATTTTGGGGTAAATGCAAATATTCATCCAGAGTGGGATCCATATAGGAAGTAGTATACGTATGCAATAACAGGGCAAAGTTGCCGGTTGCATTTAGATTGCTGTTATCCAACGCTGTTTTACAATTCTGAATAATATTTTCGTAGGCTCTTTTCACAAGAGCATCCATCACATCCTCTTTGGAATGAAAGTAGTAGTAAAGGCCGCCTTTTGCTATGTTGGCGCGTTTGGCAATATCACTTACGGATGCAGTGCCGGCTTTTCCCTCTTTAAATAGTTCCTGCATTGTATTTAAAATCAATTCCCGTTTATTCATAATCCATCTCCCATCCGGACAAAAGTCTTGCAGTGACTGATGTAAACTTTGATTAGTATACCACAAAAGAAAAAAGTTGACTAGTGTTCAAAAAGATGTTACAATCACAAAAAAAGTTGACCACTGTTCAAAAAAAACAGAACAATAAGAGAAAAGAGCATACATGTATGCGCATAGGAGTAGTTATGGTAAAATTAATATTTTTTTTTGTGCTGGCGGTAGCAAATGTTCTTTCGCTGCTTATGGTGTTGATACAAGGTATCAGACTGGGAATCTGCGCCTGCAGACATCGGGAATGTGTACATATTGTGACGGGGCTTAAGAGAAGCGGAATCGGGTTTGGGAGTGTGTTTTTGCTCCTTGTAATCTTGATTATTTTTACACAGTTACTTGCAACAACACCTCAAATAAGAGATAATAACGGTAAACTTGTGGAAGGCAGCATTGCTGAACTGAAAAAGGTATCACTAAACGGTCATGAAGAATGGATTAGTATCCGGGGAGAAAGCAAAGAGGCGCCGGTTTTGTTGTTTTTGGCAGGAGGGCCGGGAGGAACCCAGCTTGCGGCCACCAGATATGAGCTGGCTGAATTGGAAAAGCATTTTGTTGTGGTAAACTGGGATCAGCCGGGTAGTGGGAAATCCTGTAATTGTATGAAAAAGAGTGACATTACGGTGCAGACATATATAGAAGACGGAGTGGCACTGACGGAATATTTACGGGAACGGTTTCAACAGGAAAAAATTTATCTGGTTGGAGAGTCATGGGGAAGTGCGTTAGGCATCTTTTTACTGGATGAAAAACCGGAATATTATGCCGGTTTTATTGGAACCGGGCAAATGGTAAATTTCAAGGAATCGGAAATAGTGGATTATCATAAAGCAATAGAAATAGCAAAAGAACAAAAGGATGAAAAGCTTGTTCGGGAACTTGAGAAACAGGGGGAACCACCTTATTATGACGGAAATGTTGCTATGAAATCTGCTGCTTACTTGAATTATCTTTCTACATACATGGCAATAAATCCTGATATTACAAACGGGGGATATAACACATTTCGTGATATGTTTGCGGCAGAATACGGAGTGTTTGATTCCGTAAATTATATGCTGGGTCTTGTGTCTACTTTTAATGTAGTATATCCGACTTTATATGAAGTGGACTTACGTGAGGATTATGCAAAACTGGAAGTTCCGGTTTATTTCTTTATCGGAAGGCATGATGTGAATGCACCCACCGCATTTGCTGAGGAATATTATCAAGTATTGGAAGCACCGGATAAGGAATTGGTTTGGTTTGAACATTCGGGACACGGACCGTGGATGAATGAAACGGAGCGTTTTGTAGAGGAAACCTTACGGGTATTCGGACAATAGAGCTTTGGAAAAGAGAGCGTAAACAAGAGTGTAAAAAGGTGCATCTTGGGATTGATATCCTGCATGTTGGTAGCATGGTTATTGTAAAGCTGCGGGAATCCGGTTTATGGTATAGAAGGAAAAGACGGAGGAAAGAGTATTGATACTGAAGCTGGAAAGGGATGGCTCAAAGCGTGAGCCGGAGGTACTGATTAAATATTCATCTATGGATGAAGAGGTGGAACGTCTTGTTGCTTTAATACAATCTGCGGATACCCGGGTAAAATGCAGATATGACGGAAAAGAAAAATATGTAAATGTATCGGATATTTACTATATTGAGAGTGTGGACAAGAAAACCTTTATCTATGGAGAGAAGGAAGTTTATCAGACAGACTTTCGCTTGCATGAACTGGAGGAGAAGTTTGGAAATATCGGTTTTGTCAGAATCAGTAAATCCTGCATATTGAATATCCGCATGCTTGATGTTATCAGGCCACTTGTAAACAGTAGACTGGAAGCCACTTTGATAAACGGAGAGCGGGTTTTTGTTACGAGGAAATATCTTAGTGACATTAAGAGTGCATTGCAGGCCGGCGGATAAGAGGAAAGAACTTTAAAAGCCTTGCATGGAACGCCTGCTTAAGCAGGCAGATGGGAGCGAAAATGAGGAAGATGATTTTGAACATTATGGCAACAACCGGTATTACATTGTTTCTTCTTGCGGTGATTGCAACCTGTTACAGTGCCAGATTTTTATGTGTAGAAAGTGTTTTTCAGTCTCTGTTTGCCAATGTTCTGATGCATTTGGGAATTTATGGACTGAGTAAGCCGGAATTTCGGTATCCGATTATGGAATCTGTCTTATCCATCGGTTATACCATTATGGTTGCTCTTATTTGCGGAAAAATTTTTCATTGGTATGAAAGCATGCCAATCGGAGTGTTGGCACTTATGACAATGGTAGTCTATCTGTTGGGGTGCTGGCTTAGTGTTATTAAGCTGCGAAAGGAAGTAAATGACATTAATATTTTGCTGCAAAGGAGGAAAGAGCACAGAAATTAGGAGGAAATATGGCTGTTGTATTGCAGGCAGAGAATATCACAAAAAGCTTTGGAAGAGAGGAAATTTTAAAGGGAATTTCGCTGGAAGTGGAGGAAAATACGTTTACAGCGGTATTGGGGCCGAGCGGTTCGGGAAAATCAACAATGTTAAACATCCTTTCCGGTTTAATGAAACCTACAAGCGGTACGGTATCGTGCGACGGAAGGAAGGTGTCGGAGTTTAGCGAAAGCAGACTTGCTGATTGGAAAAGAAACGAAGTAGGACATGTATTTCAGAATTATCTGCTGTTGGAAAATCTGACAGTAGAAGAGAATATTCGGATTGGAATAAGTCATGCCAAAGAATCCTTTTCCTTTGACAGGCTGGTAAAAATTTTAGAACTGGAAAAAGTATTAAAGCATTTTCCGACACAGTTGTCAGGAGGACAGCAGCAAAGAGTGGCAATTGCCAGAGCGGTTATTAAGTGCCCGAAGCTTTTGTTTTGCGATGAAGCTACAGGGGCATTGGATGAGAAAAACAGCAAGAAGGTAGTGGAACTTTTACATCAGCTTAAGCGGGAGTTGGGAGTAACAATTCTGTTTACTACACATAACCAGCAGATTGCCAAAACGGCAGACCGG
The DNA here is from genome assembly GCA_964449325.1 of uncultured Lachnospiraceae bacterium. GTDB lineage: Bacteria > Bacillota > Clostridia > Lachnospirales > Lachnospiraceae > RGIG3002. The sequence continues at coordinate 25,879 of CAYUYJ010000002.1, forward strand.
ATTATTACTATCAAGGATGGCAGATTGTATCAGGACATCATAAATGAAGCTCCTATTGCCGCCGAAGAAATGATATGGGGGTAGAGAAGATGCTGATATTTAAAACAATGACAAAGCAGATAGTAAAAAACAGAGTATTCGTTGTTTTACTCTGGATACTTACTGTTTTTACATCTGTTTCTTTTTTCTTTGTTAAATTCTCCATTGATAAAAATATTGAGAAATTAAACAGGCGGATGACACTTAGCGAAAATGAAATTTTACTGGAAAATGCTTTAATCAGTAACACTACATTGGCAAATGTATTTTTACTGTCCTTTACACTTCTTACATGCTTTGTATTCGGCATGTTTTTTTACCGCTTTTTTAGGGAAAATAAAATGCAGATGGGTTGTCTGAAGGCAATGGGAGTAAAGGATAGGGAGTTAGCTTTTACCATAGTGCTTTTTGTGATTTTCCTCTCCTTTATCGGAGGAGTGTCAGGTTTTTTAGCGGGGTATCCTTTGTCTGAGGTATTGCTGCAGTCCTATGTGCAAAGCTATGGCATTACGGATGTTCAAAAGGGGATTTCTGTTTCCGATATCCTTTTAGGAATCGGAGGTTCAATACTTGCCTATGTGGCAGTAACGCTAATGTGTTTTAGGACAATTAAAGGAAAAGAAGCAGGGGTACTTATAGCGGGGAGAGCACAGTATAAAAAACAGGGAATTGCATTCAGAATTGCAGATTTTTGTACAAAACTGGTACCGGATAAGAAGAGGTTTCCGTTTCGCATAGCACTCCGTAAGCCGGTGGCGGTAATTCTACTTTTTTTTGCCATTGTGTTTTTTCAGGTATGTGTAATTTTAGGCAGGTCTCTCAACTTAAGCAGTCAGAAGATTTTGGAAAGCCAGCTGCAAGGACATCATTATGAATATGACACACGACTGGAAAAAACAGAATCAGAGCCGATAAGTGAAACAATGGCAGCATATTTATATACAGAGTGTGAAATTATTTTGGATGAAAGTGGGAAAGTATTGCCGCAGGAGATAATAGGATTTTGTGAGACAAAAGATTTGTTTATTCCCGAGAATCCCAATGGGAAGATTATGGAAGAACCGGAAGAAGGAGCAGTTTACATAAATCCTGGGATAGCAGATTTGTATCGTGTGAAAACAGGAGAGAAATTGAAAGTAACTGTGAACGGAATAACCCAAAGCTTTCAGGTAACAGGGATTGTCAGTAATGCCAAAACAGCGACGATTTATTGTAATTTAAAAGATATGGCACAAATACTCGGTTGTGAACCGGGGGACTATAACGGTTTATGGAGTAAAGAAGCGGTAGCCTTAAGCGGAGTAACAGAGTCCGCAGAACAACGACTGGAGAGACTGGAAAAGGGGGCAGTGTCAAACAGAATCAGTGCGGTGATTAATCAGCTAATGGGGGTATTGATTGGTATCATTTTGTTATTTTTATCATTGTTTTTGAATTTTCAGGATAACCGGAAGGATATGGATATTTTAAGGCTGATGGGTTATCAAAGCAGGGAGATTAGGAAATTATTTGTGGATGTTTATTATCCTATTGTGTTAGTATTTTTTGTTGTGGCTGTGATTCCGGGTATCCTGATGGCACAGACCATTCAGCGAACACTTTCTATTGCAATACAGGATTATATGCCGTTTGGAATAGAAATCGGAACGGTTCTGCTTATGTTCTTAATTATGAATGTACTATATGGTTGTGTTTGGTTGATTTTTTCAGTAAAAGTTGATTCGTATAGAAAACATCGACAGCACTAATCATATTGAAGAAGAATAAGCGGTGGTTGGGAAAAGAATGCATACAGAAAAGAGAAGGGGAGGAAGACAGCAGTGAAGGAACAATTAACAGTTAAAAAAATAAAAAACAATATTTATAGAATACAAGAAGACAGCAGTTTCATGAATGTGGATTCATACCTCGTATGTGGAGAGGAGTATGCTGTGGTAATTGACGGGCTTGGTATAGCAGAAGGGCTCTATGAATGTGCAAAAGAACTGACAGAGAAACCCTTGTATATGATAGTTACACACGGACACCCGGATCATGCAGGGAAAGGAATGCTGGAATTCATGGAAGCCGGATGTGATATTTATATTTCCTTCAAGGATTTGTATCTGGTAAGAGAGATGTATGGAGAAAGTCTCAAAACAGAGCAATTTCATGACATGGAAAGCGGAATGAGATTTGATTTAGGAGGTACTTTGTTAAAGGCCATTGCCATGCCGGGGCATACGAGAGGAAGTATGATGCTTTATATGGAAAAGGAGAAGATTCTATTCAGTGCGGATGCCATCGGTTCCGGAGGCCTCTGGATGCAGCTTAAAGAAAGCCGGCCTTTGACAGAGTATCTGGAATCGTTACAAAGACTGGTAGTATTTCTTGAAAATCATAATCCGGTAAAGATTTATCCGGGACACTCATGGCAGATAGAACCCTATATAGAAGAAGGTCAGGATTATCTGGATGTGGAATATGTCAGGGAAGTCAGAAAGTTGACGAGTGAAGTGATTGAAGGAAGGCTTGTGGGCAAAAAAACGGAAATACCGATGGATATAATGAAAGGGATTGATATTAGAAGTATACGGGGCAGATGTGTTATAGATTATTGCTATGATGCCGAGCATATAAATCAAAAGGAGTAAAAAAGGTCGAAACGGAGATAATATTATTTTATTGACAAAACTAATAACGTTAGTTATGATATTAATCAAATTAGAAAATGCGGATAAGAGAGGTTGGATTCCTTATGGCAAGGGCAGGGATTGACAAAAACAGGATAATTGAACTGGCTGCAAAGAAGGCAAATGAAAACGGACTGGAGAATGTTACCTTGAAAATGCTTGCTGATGAGTTGGGAGTTAAGACTCCGTCACTCTATAATCACATAGATAGTCTGGAGAATTTAAAGAAGCAATTAATGCTTTATGGATGGAAGCAGATGGAAAATCAACTTGTGAGGTCTGCTGTCGGTGTAAGCGGTTATGAGGCATTACGGGTAATGTGCCATACTTTTTTTGAATATGCCACGGCGAATCCCGGCATTTTTAATGCCATGCTTTGGTATAACAAATTCGAGAACGATGAGACAATGGGGGCAACCGACGATTTCTTTTCTGTTTTTTTTAAAATTACAAAATCTCTACATATATCAGAAGAAAATACAAATCATCTGATTCGGACATTCAGAGGTTTTTTGGAGGGATTTTCATTACTTGTTAATAACGGAGCGTTTGGAAATCCAATTCCGCTAAAGGAAAGTTTTGACTTGTCTGTTGATGTTTTTATTGAAGGAATGAAAACATTAGAAGGAAAGTGATGACCGACATATGGGAAAGGATGGAACGGAGGAATATTATTCCCAAGAATGGTAAAGGAGTGTACAAATGACAGTAGAGTTAAGGGAGCTAAATCGCGACCATATGAAAGAAATCAAGACTTTTTTTGTAGAAATTTTCACAAAAGAACCATGGAATGATGATTGGAGCAATGAAGAACAGCTCCATGCATACATTAACGATTTAATCGGCAATCACAATTCTCTGGTTCTTGGTCTGTTTGAAGATGGGAATATGGTAGGCCTCTCTATGGGTAGTATTTTGCATTGGTATACAGGTACGGAATATTATATTCAGGAATTCTGTATCAAAACAACCGAACAGGGAAGAGGATTGGGAACGCAGTTTTTGGAAGCGGTCGAGGAATACATAAAGACGAAGGGAATGACACATATTTTTTTGCAGACAGAAAGAGATGTACCGGCATATGGGTTTTATAAGAAAAGCGGGTTTGTTGAGTTAGAGGGACATGTTTCTTTTATGAAAGAATGCTGATAATATAGATTGTAATTTGATTTGGCGGTAAAGTTTGGTTTTGGAGGAAAGACAGATGATAACAAGAGACTTGATTGTAATCATTGCAATCATAATAACAATATTATTGGGAGCAGCACTTCGGATAAAGAAAGTCCCAAACGCTAAATGGAAATTTATTTATGTGATTCCGATAATTTTTTGCATCATACATTTTGCGGTTTCCAATAGAAATATCTTTATGTATCCGGTGTATTTTGCGGCAGTGTTGGAACTGGTGTTGCTTTTATTATGCAAGAAGAAGGTAATTGCGGTAATTCTTTCCGTTTTATCGATAGCTTTTGCAGTCAGTCTGCCGATACTTACCCTTCTTACAAAGGCAAATTGTTATGCATCCTTGGGATATGCGGATGCTTTTACTGCCTTTCATAATGATATGAAAGAACATTATGCATTACAGGACTGGAAAGAGACAGATTTTGATACTAAATATGCAGAATACATAGGATTGTTTGAGGAAGCGGAAAAAAGTCATGACAAAACAGCATATGTATCGGCGATGCTCTCTTATCTGGCATCCTATCAGGATGGACATGTGCAGTTAGGGGATATGTACGAAGTCTTTGGATTGGGCAGTACCGGTAATATTCAAAACATTTATGCACAAATATATAAGAACTATTACGGAATGACTTTACTTCAACTGGATTCCGGTGAATATGTGGCGGCAAATGTGGAAAAGGGCAGTTGTGCTGAGACAGCAGGAATTAAAAACGGCATGGTTGTCACAAAATGGAATGGGTTGGGGATTAAGGAACAATTATCGAAGATGGAAAATTTGATACCGGTAAATTGCAGTAGATTTGCAGATACGGAAAATATGGAGAGATTTAAGCCATTCCTGTTATCTTGTATGGGTGACGAAAAACTGGAACTGGAGTTTTTGGATGAACAGGGAAATACAAAAGAAGTTACATTGACTTCCATGGGAAATGGTTATAAATATTTGTATCAAACGATAGGATTGTTTTTGCAAAAAGAGGCTCTTGAAGAGGATGAATTATCCTATTGCACTTTGGAAAATGATATTGGTTATTTACAAATAAACGGAATGGGAAATGATTTTGAAGCAATCCGTTCACAGATAGAAGATTATATTGACCGGATGAAAGAGGAACAGATTTCTTCTTTAATTATTGATGTAAGAAATAATTCCGGTGGTGAGGATGAGGCAGGTGTTATTCTTGCTGAACAATTTTCCTCCGAAGATATGTTTTACTTAAAAGAAACAACCTATGATGTTACTTCAGGAAAATATATAGAAAGACGTACTTTAAAAATGAATGCAAAAGCGGCGATTGATATTCCGATTTATCTTTTGGTAAACAGTAACTGTATCAGTGCAGGAGAAGGGTTTGTTTATAACATGGCAAAACTGGATAATGTTACCATAGTAGGCATTCAGGGAACGAACGGAAGCTTTGGAACCGTTGACGGAATTGTCGTGATGCCGGAGGGAATGCTGGGAGCCTATCCGTCCATTGCATGTCTGGATGAGAACGGTGAAATCATGATTGACAGCAAATATCATGGAATCGGCGGTATTAAACCGGAGATGGTGATTCCGGTCAATCGGGAAGCTGTGAGTGCAATATTTAGCAAAGATTACGATTATGAACTGGAATATCTGTGTTCGAAAATAGTTGACAAATAGGTGATGAATGGTCAGTGGTATTAGCAGATGAAACGTTTGGGGAGCAAAAGAACAGAAAGGGAGATACAATGAAAACACCTGAATTAAAAACAGAAAGGTTATTATTACGACCGTTTCGACAGGAGGATGCAATTCCTGCATTTACGTGCTGGGAAAGTGACCCGGATGTGGCGAAATACATGTTTTGGACAAGTCATAATGATGTAGAGAAAACAAAGGAGTGGATTGGTTTTGAAATCGGACAGATTGAAAAAGATGACTGGTATCGGTTTGCGGTAGAGATAAAGGAAACAAAGGAATTACAGAAATCGTTGGCAGGTATGCAAAAGAAAATCCGGCCTCCGGAAATGTGATGAAAAAACTTGGTTTTCAGTATGAAAAAGATATTCCGTATGAGTGTAATGACGGAGCGGTAAAAAGAGAAGGAATTCAGTGCAGACTGTTTGTTTAAAAGAGCAGGAAAGCAAAAGGCAGAAGAATTCCTGTGTTGTAAATTTATAATTGGAATAAAATTCCTCCCTTGTCCATATACTGTATTAGTCACTTACAAAAGCGACAAAAAGGAGGAAAAAGATGGCAAGAGGACAGAAAAAATCCATAGAAGAGAAAATTTCCGCAAAAGAAGAAATAATCACGGCATTGGAAATTCGTTTACGGAAAGAAAAAGAGGAATTACAGGAACTGTATGAGGAGAAACAGACAAGAGAACTGGCATCCTTAAATGCTCTTATAGAAGAGAACGGACTGGATATTGATTCCGTAAGAACCATGATTTTACAGAGCGTGGGCTAGCAATTTGATTGCGGCCCTTTTTCTATGCAATAACGTATTTCTTCTATATATAATGTAAAAACAGAAAAAGAACTCTAAAATTTGTATAAAGTTTCGAAATAAAAGAATAATATTACTTGCCATGAACGAAAGAATGGTGTATAGTGGTTCACGAAAAATACGAATAGGGGAAAGCATGTATGGCGAAATATTTAGTGATTGTGGAATCACCGGCAAAAGTGAAAACAATTCAGAAATTTTTAGGTTCAAATTATCAGGTTGCAGCAAGTAACGGACATGTGCGGGATTTGCCGAAAAGTCAAATGGGAATTGACGTAGAGCATGATTATGAACCAAAATATATTACAATTCGCGGAAAAGGGGACATTTTAGCTAATCTTAGAAAAGAAGTTAAAAAAGCAGAAAAAATATACCTTGCAACTGACCCCGACCGAGAAGGAGAGGCGATTTCCTGGCATCTGACGGAGGCACTGAAATTAAAGGAATTAAAGGGCAAAAAGGTCTATCGTATTACCTTTAATGAAATTACGAAAAACGCCGTAAAAGAATCGTTAAAAAATGCAAGAGAAATCAATATGGATTTAGTGGATGCCCAACAGGCAAGACGTATGCTGGATCGTATGGTAGGTTATCGGATTTCTCCGCTTTTGTGGGCAAAAGTAAAAAGAGGCTTAAGCGCCGGAAGAGTGCAGTCGGTAGCACTTCGGATTATTTGTGACAGGGAAGAGGAAATCAATGCATTTATTCCGGAGGAATACTGGAGTCTGGATGCGGAATTTCAGATTCCGGGGGAGAAAAAGCCTTTACTTGCCAAATATTACGGAACGACACAGGAAAAGGTGAATATTACTTCCGAAAGTCAGGTGAAAGAAATACAAAAGGCACTGAAGGGAGCCGAATACAGTGTGACGGATGTAAAAAAAGGTGAGAGAACCAAAAAAGCACCGTTACCCTTCACTACCTCCACCTTACAGCAGGAAGCCAGCAAGGTATTGAATTTCTCCACCCAGAAGACAATGCGTCTGGCACAGCAGTTGTATGAAGGTGTGGAAATCAAAGGACAGGGAACGGTAGGTATTATTACATACCTGCGTACCGATTCTACCCGTGTATCGGAGGAAGCGGAAGTTGCCGCAAAAGAATACATTGAAAATCAGTACGGAAGTCAGTACACGGTTCAGAGCCAGACGGATAAGAAGACAACGCAAAAGATTCAAGATGCCCATGAAGCAATTCGCCCTACGGATGTGGCAAGAATTCCGTTGGAAATCAAAGAGTCCTTATCCAGAGACCAGTTTCGATTATATCAGCTTATCTGGAAACGATTTATGGCAAGTCGGATGGCATCTGCCGTTTATGAAACCACTTCTGTAAAAATCGACGCAAACGGACATCGGTTTACAGTAGCAGCTTCGCGTATAGCTTTCGATGGTTTTATGAGCGTGTATACGCAGGAGGACGAAAAAGAAGAAAACAATACCCTTGTAAAAGAAATTGATAAAGATACGAAGCTGAATTTCAAGGAGTTCCTTGCAAAACAGCATTTTACCCAACCGCCTGCACATTATACGGAAGCCTCACTTGTGCGTGCCATGGAAGAACTCGGTATCGGACGTCCCAGTACCTATGCTCCTACCATTACAACGATTCTGGCAAGAAGATATATCGTAAAGGAAAATAAAAATCTGTATGTAACAGAGCTTGGTGAGGTTGTAAATTCTATGATGAAGGAAGCTTTTCCGGCAATTGTAGATGTGAACTTTACGGCGAATCTGGAAGCACTTTTAGATGGGGTGGAGGAAGGAAACGTGAAATGGAAGAGCGTTGTTTCCAACTTCTATCCTGATTTGGATGAAGCAGTCAACCAGGCGGAGAAAGATTTGGAGCAGGTTCAGATTGCTGATGAAGTTTCTGACGAAGTATGCGACCTGTGCGGCAGACAGATGGTAATTAAATACGGACCTCACGGCAGATTTTTAGCCTGCCCCGGTTTCCCGGATTGTAGAAATACCAAGCCGTACTTTGAAAAAATCGGTGTTTCCTGTCCGAAATGCGGAAAAGACATTGTATTGAAAAAAACGAAAAAGGGACGGAAATATTACGGCTGTATCGGAAATCCGGAATGTGATTTTATGGTCTGGCAGAAGCCTTCTGCGGCGGTCTGTCCGAAATGCGGTTCCATGATGTTGGAAAAAGGCTCCAAGCTTGTCTGCTATAATGAAGAATGCGGAAATGTGATAAATAAACAGGAAACTGAAAAAGAAGCAGTAAAATAAAAAGAATGGAAAATTGATACGGAGACGTGTCAATTTTTCTTTTTGTAGCTATATTTTGTAACAATCACAGAATTTGGGAAATGCGAGAAAATGATTTTGAACAAGTTGTGAAATAATTGTGAAAAATCTGAAAAATCCCGAAATGTGATTGAAATGTTGCTCCTCTTGTGCTATGCTAACAATACTATATTTCTGAAAATATGTGCAATTGTATGTAAATACAATTGTCGGAAAGCGAAGACTAAGAAAAGGAGGTCTTATCATGAGTAGTGTTCAACTTTTGGACAAGACGAGAAAGATTGGAAAGCTGCTTCATAACAATAATTCAAGCAAGGTAGTCTTCAATGATATTTGCAAGGTGATGCGAGAGATACTGGCATCCAATGTATTGGTAATCAGCAAAAAAGGAAAGGTACTCGGAGTCGGCAAATCAGAGGGAATCCCTTCCATTCATGAACTGCTTGTGGACGAAAAGGTAGGCGGTTTCGTGGATAATATGCTGAATGAGAGACTGCTTGGCGTTTTATCTACCAAAGAAAACGTGAATCTGGAAACGCTTGGCTTTGAAAACAGTGATGTAAGAAAGTTTCAGGCAATCATCACACCGATTGAAATTGCCGGAGAGAGACTGGGAACCTTATTTATTTACAAATGTGATGAACAATATGATATTGATGATATTATTTTGTGCGAGTATGGGACTACCGTTGTGGGGTTGGAAATGCTTCGTGCGGTTAATGAGGAGAGTGCGGAAGAAAGCAGAAAAGTGGCTGTTGTTAAATCAGCAATCAGCACTCTTTCGTTCTCGGAATTGGAAGCTATTACCCATATATTCGATGAATTAAACGGTATGGAGGGAATTCTGGTTGCCAGCAAAATTGCGGACAGAGTAGGCATTACCCGCTCTGTTATCGTAAATGCCCTTCGTAAATTTGAGAGTGCAGGTGTCATTGAATCCCGTTCTTCAGGTATGAAAGGAACTTACATTAAAGTATTAAATGATGTAGTCTTTGAAGAAATAGAAAACATTAAAAAACAAAACGAAAAATAAAGCGTTAAAACCCTGTTATCATGGATGATGGGGTTTTTTTGATGTCTGAATTTACTTAATTTGACAAAAAAATCTTGTGTTTTTCTACAAATTATTTATAATAGAATAAGGTGAATGGTTGTAGCTTAATGTAAGTTGATGATTTTGTGCCGTTTTACAGGGAGGATGTATATATGATTAATAGCAATGTATATGATTATATCAATGTATTGGATAAAGCAGCCGATGCTTCATGGATACGAAATGAAGTGATTGCTAACAATATTTCCAATGTTGATACACCGGGGTATAAGCGACAGGATGTAACCTTTGAGTCAGAATTGGAGAAAGCACTGGTAGGGCAAAGATACATATCAATGGATGACAAGGTTGCAAATCTTTCTTTGGATAAGTTGGAACCGAGAACTTACAAAGACTATACAAGTTATTCTTATCGATTAGATGGGAATAATGTGGATATAGAAACTGAAAATGTTATTCTGGCAAAAAACCAGATTAAATATGAGGGATTAATGAAGGGGATTACTCAGGAATTCCAAAATTTAAAGATTGTAATGAAATAGGGGAGGAATAGAAAATGAGTATGTTTTCGGCGTTTGACATTAATGCTTCCGGTATGACGGCGGAGCGTTTTCGCATGGACACTATTTCTGAAAATGTGGCAAATGCGAGTACAACCAGAACAGAGGACGGAACACCTTACAGAAGAAAAGTTGTTACCTTTGAACAGAAGGGAGATCAGACTCCGTTCAGTCGGGTATTAGATAAAGCAAGAGGTGTTTATTCCGGCTATTCGGGACAGGGAGTAAAGGTGAGCGGAGTGTACGAGGATACGTGGACGGAAAATAAGTTGGTTTATGATCCTTCACATCCGGATGCGGACGAGAACGGATATGTGGAATACCCGAATGTCAATATCATTACGGAAATGACAAACCTGATTGATGCAAGCCGTGCTTATGAGGCAAATTCTACAGCTTTTAATGCATCCAAGTCCATGGCACTTAAGGGACTACAGATGACAAGCAATTAATTGGGAGATTTTTAGATAAAGTTAAGGTATAAAGGGAGAAATTAACATGGATATTACATCGTTGTATAGTGTGAATTCCAATGTGGTAAAAGAAGCACTGCAGACAGGCACGAATGGTGTTAATACTACCAAGGAGGAAACGGGCGTATTTGATTCCATGCTGAATGCGGCTATCGATAACTTAAACACTACAAACAGCTATCTGTCAGACATGGAAAATGAAGAAATAAAATTTGCGTTAGGGGAAACGGAAAATGCGCATGATTTGACAATTGCACTTGAAAAAGCCTCTGCGGCTCTTCAGTATACCGTTGCGGTACGGGATAAGTTTCTGGAAGCATATAAAGAAATTATGCAGATGCAGATTTAATCAGAAGGGTGAGGAGAGTCACAAATGGCAGATAAAGCGAAAGAGCTTTTAGAAAAAGTGAAAACATGGTGGGATAAATTCACATCAAAACAAAAAACAATTATAATCGGAGCCGTAGTAGCGGTTGTTTTAGCATTCGCAATTCTTATTACGGTATTGTCGCAGACCAAATATACGGCTTTGAGAAATTGTGAAACGACGAAAGAGGCATCCGAAATTACGGAACTGTTGGAAGCGGCAGGAGTGCCGTATCATGTGTCGGATGACGGACTTCGTATAGAGGTGGATGAGAAAGAACTGTCAACAGCCAATCTTTTACTTGGAGCAAACGGTTTCACGGTAGAAGGGTATTCTATTGAGAATGTAACTGACGGCGGTTTCAGCGTAACGGAAACAGACAAGCAGAGAAAATACAAGGAATTTTTACAGGACAGTATCGCAAGAGATTTTATCGGTATGTTTGAACCGATTAAGAATGCGGTAGTAAAGTTGAACCTGCCACAGAATGACGGCACCTTGATTTCCAAGGAAGAGGAAGCCTCTGCCGCAATTGTTTTGGAACTGGAAGGTGAGTTTACAACTGATAATGCTGCCTTTCTCGCAAAAGCAGTTTCAACATTACTTGGAAATGAAACAACGAAGAACATTACCATTATGGATACCAACGGAAATCTTCTCTATTCGGGAGAAGACAATTATTCCGTGAGCGGTTCGGCGAGTACACAACTTGGTGTAAAGAAACAGGCAGAAGACCAGTTTGCTGCAGAAGTCAAGAAAGTATTGACTGCAACGAATGAATTCAGCATGATTGAAGTGTCTCCGAATTTGGATATTGATTTTTCTGCAAAAGATACTACAACCCATAATTATTCCGCACCGGACGGGCGTACCGAAGGTATGCTGGCAAGCGAAAATATTTTCAGCTCCGAAGAAGAGAATACGGGTGGCGGAACACCGGGAACAGATTCTAATACGGAGACTACATATGTATTACCGGATTCAGCTAATTCTTCTTCTACTACAACAGAGGAAAACAGAAATTACCTTCCGAATGAAGAGGTAACGAAGGAATCCGAACCGGCGGGAAGAATTCAGTATGACAATTCTTCCGTGTCTGTTACCGGAACGGAATATGTGGTAATAAAAGAAGAGGATGCTGAAAGACAAGGATTACTGGATGGCATTACGTGGGAAGAATATAAGCTCGCTAATGCGGAAAGAACGAGAGTAGAAGTTGACGAGGATTTGTATTCAGTTGTTGCGAATGCAACAGGCATTCCGTTGGAAAACATAACCATTGTAAAATACAGTGAGAATTATTTTGTGGACAGCGAAGGTCTTGGCATTGGGGTATCCGATATTATACAGATTCTTCTTATCGTTGTTATTCTTGCTTTACTCGGCTTTGTGGTTTTGAGAAGCATGGCAGCAAAGAAAGAAGAAACGCAGGAAGAAGAATTGTCAGTGGAAACTTTGTTACAGTCAACACCTGCCAGTGAACTGGAAGATATTGAAGTAGAAACAAAGTCGGAAACACGTAAGATGATAGATAAATTCGTGGAAGAAAATCCGGAAGCGGCTGCGAATTTGTTACGAAACTGGTTAAACGAGGATTGGGGGTAAAAGGCTGTGGCTAGAAGCGGAGGAGAAGAAAAGTTAAGCGGATTACAAAAAGCTGCAATACTGCTGATATCCCTTGGACCTGAAAAATCAGCGAATATTTTTAAACATCTGAAAGAGGATGAAATTGAGGAACTGACACTGGAAATTGCAAATACGCGAAGTGTTACTCCACAAGTAAAAGAAGCAGTTATTAATGAATTTTATGAGGTTTGTCTGGCGCAACAGTATATTGCGGAAGGCGGTATCGGTTATGCTAAGGAACTTTTGGAAAAAGCACTTGGTTCCGACAAAGCAATGGATGTTATCGGTAAGCTGACAGCGTCCTTGCAGGTTAAACCGTTTGAATTCGTACGAAAAACGGATGCTTCACAGCTTTTAAACTTCATACAGGATGAGCATCCGCAGACAATTGCACTTATTTTGTCTTATCTTGCACCGGGACAGGCTGCGATGATTGTTTCGGCATTACCGCCGGACAGACAGGCGGATGTGGCAAAACGTATTGCTGTAATGGATCGTACAAGCCCGGATGTTATCAAGGAGGTCGAAAAAGTTTTGGAATCCAAGCTGGCATCTTTGGTAAATCAGGATTACACGATTATTGGTGGTGTGGATGCTGTAGTTGAAATCCTTAATACGGTTGACCGTGGAACAGAGAAACATATTATGGAAACTCTTGAAATTGAAGAGCCTGAATTGGCTGATGAAATTCGTAAGAAGATGTTCGTATTTGAAGATATCCTTCTTTTGGACGACAGAGCAATTCAGAGAGTGCTTCGTGATGTAGACAATAATGATTTGGCAGTTGCACTGAAAGGTGCTAATGAACAGGTGCAGAATGCAATATTCAATAACTTGTCCAAACGTCTGGCTGTTATGATCAAAGAGGATATGGACTTTATGGGACCGGTTCGTATGAAGGATGTTGAAGAAGCACAGCAGAAGATCGTAAATATTATCAGAAAACTGGAAGACTCTGCAGAAATTGTAATTTCCAGAGGCGGAGGTGACGAGATAATTGTTTAGTGGGAATCTGTTAAAGGCGGGATGGAATGTAGTAAATGAGCAGGACATAAAAGTGATTGATTCTAACTCTTTGCTTGAGAAAAGAATCCAAGAAGCAAATGCTGCGTTACATATACAACATTCTGAAGATATTCCAATGGATATGGTAGACGGTGTAGATGCGTTTACGGTAGCAAATCTTCTTGGTGAAGAGGGCGTTGAAGAAGGCGAATTGCCGGCAGAAATGGCGCAAGAGCCTGAAACAGATGAAATGAAGCCTTTTTCAAGTATTATAAAGGCGGCTCCTGTATATAGCGGACCTTCACCGGAAGAAGTGGCAAAAGAGATAGACGAAAAATATAAAGCTGCGGAACTGGAAGCTGCCCGGATTATTTCCGAAGCAGAAGAAAAGGCAGAAGGCATCCGCAATGCCGCTCATGAACAGGGCAAGAAAACCGGTTATGATGAAGGGTATGCGAACGGACTTGCTCAAATGATGGAAAAAGAGCAGGAATTGCAGGAAAAAGAAAGACTTTTAGAGGAAGAATATCAAAAAAAGATTGATGAACTGGAACCACAGTTTATCGATGCACTGACGGGTATTTATGAACATATATTCCATGTGGAGCTGAAGAATTATCGGGAGATAATCGTGCATCTGATTTCCGGAGCAGTACGCAAAATCGAAGGAACAAGAGATTTTATTGTACATGTTTCCAAAGATGATTATCCATATGTGAGTATGCAGAAGAAACAGATTCAGGCAGCTGTTACGGCACCGAATTCTTCGGTTGAAATCATAGAAGATCTTACATTGGCAAAAAGTGAATGTATGATAGAAACCGGTGGTGGTATTTTTGACTGTAGCCTTGGCACGGAACTGAAAGAATTAACAGCGAAATTAAAGCTATTGTCCTATGAAAAGAAGGGGCAAAATCAATAGGTGGGAAGACTTTTGGAAAGCAAACAGGTAGATTTTGGTAAATATGCAAAAGTACTGGACATTCCTTTGTTTTTGAAAATGGGAAAGGTCGTAAACGTAGTGGGACTGACGATTGAGTCCGCGGGACCTGATGCAAGGCTGGGGGATGTCTGTGAAATTTTTCCGGATGAGGAAAATGCGAAACCGATAATGGCAGAAGTGGTTGGCTTTAAAGATAGCAAGACACTGCTGATGCCCTATGATAATGTGGATGGTATCGGTCTTGGTTGTGTTGTACAAAATACCGGAAATCCGCTTACCGTGCAGGTATATGACGGATTGCTTGGACAAGTGCTTGACGGACTTGGCAGACCGGCGAACCGGCATGTTAAAAAAGGTGTCAGTTATCCGGTTGTTGCTCCACCGCCGGATGCCATGAGCAGGGAAATTATTGATGAAGTTCTTCCTCTCGGGGTTAAAGCAGTTGATGGTTTGATTACTGTAGGAAAAGGACAGCGTATCGGTATTTTTGCAGGTTCCGGCGTAGGTAAATCTACTTTAATGGGAATGTTTGCGAGAAATACAAAAGCAGATATTAATGTTATCGCTCTGATTGGAGAGCGTGGACGTGAGGTCAGGGAGTTTATTGAGCGTGACCTTGGTGAAGAAGGAATGAAACGTTCGGTTGTCATTGTGGCAACTTCTGACAGACCGGCTCTTGAACGTAACAAAGCTGCCAAAACGGCAACGGCAGTTGCGGAATATTTCAGAGATCAGGGAAGGGATGTACTTTTGATGATGGATTCCCTGACACGTTTTTCCATGGCACAAAGAGAAATCGGACTTGCCAGTGGAGAACCACCGGTTTCCAGAGGATATCCCCCAAGCGTGTACTCGGAAATGCCTAAACTTCTGGAAAGAGCGGGGCGTGCACAGAGAGGTTCCATTACCGGACTTTATACGGTATTAGTGGATGGCGACGATTTTAATGAGCCGATTACCGATACGGCAAGAAGTATTTTGGATGGGCATATTATGTTAAGCCGAAAGCTGGGACATAAAAATCATTATCCGGCCATTGATATTTTACAGAGTATATCAAGATGTATGAGCCAGATTGTGGATAAAGAGCATAAAGTTTCCGCGGGAAAACTGAAGAATGTACTTGCCACTTATAATGAAGCGGAAGATTTAATCAATATAGGGGCTTATAAAAAGGGCAGTAACCCGAATATTGATTATGCGATAGAAAAGATAGATGCAGTAAACGGATTTTTGATGCAGGATGTAGATGAAAAATTCACATTTGAAGAATCCATCGCAATGTTAGAAGAGTTATTTCAGGATTAGGATAAGTAAATGGCGAAATTCATATACCGGATGCAGAGCATTCTGGATATTAAAGTGAAATTGGAAACACAGGCTAGAATGCAGTTTGCAACTGCCAAGCATGCTCTGGATGAAGAGGAAGAAAAACTGGCAGAATTGGAACGACGTAAGGAAGCCTACATGGAAGAAGCAAGAAAAAGCAGGCATAATGTACTGAATGTACGGACACTTAGGGACAGCAAGGCTGCGATACAGACCATGGAAGATTTCATTGTAACCCAGAAAGAACAGGTCGCTCTTGCAACAGAAAAAATGGAAGAAGCCAGGGCACAGCTGGAAGAGCTTATGAAAGAAAGAAAAACACATGAAAAACTGCGGGAAAAAGCTTTTGATGAATTTAAGGCAGAACTAAACCATACGGAAAGCAAGGAAGTAGATGAACTGACAAGCTATACATATGGACAGAAAAAAGCAGGAAACAGATAAAGAAACAGATAACAGACATGTGGATGAACAGGCGGGTGAGTGGAGTATGGATACAACATTAGACACGAAAGCGGAAAAGAAAAAACTTAGTGATGAGCGAAAAAAAATAAAGGAAGAACAGAAGGCACAGCGCAAGGAAGCAAAAAGACGGGCAAAGGAAATTGCACAGCAGGAGGCAGCATTGGAGGATGATGAGGAAACGGGCGGTTTTTCCGTAGTGCTTGTTACAATATTGATTGTCATTATTTGGCTGGCCATTCTTGCTTTACTTATCAAACTGGATGTGGGCGGATTCGGTTCCGGTGTACTTAGTCCTGTTTTGAAAGATGTTCCGGTAATTAATAAAATTCTTCCTTCTGATTCTGTGACAGAAACAACAGAAGAAGAGGCTTACGGAGGATATACCAGTCTGAAGGAAGCAGTGGATACATTAAAAGAGGTTGAACTGGAACTGGAAAGAGCACAGTCCCAGAATCAGACTGACAGTACGAAAATTGCAGAAATGCAGGCTGAAATTGAAAGGCTGAAAACCTTTGAAGAAAAGCAGGTTGAATTTGAACGTATTAAGAATGAATTTTATGAAGAAGTCATCTATGCTGAAAAAGGTCCGGGAGCAGAAGAATATCGTAAGTTCTATGAATCCATAGACCCTACCACAGCAGAGTATCTGTATAAACAGGTTGTACAGCAGTTGGAAGAAGACGCACAGATTGAAGAATATGCGAATGCATATTCGGAGATGAAACCGAAAAATGCGGCTGCAATCTTTGAAGAAATGACGGGGAACCTGAATTTGGTCGCAAGAATTTTAGGCGAGATGGAAGCGGATGAGCGAGGAGCAATTTTAGCTGCCATGGATCCGGAGATAGCGGCAAGAATTACGAAGATTATGGAGCCGGATTCAAAAAATTAATCAATTTATCCGATATATGATATATAAACAGGCAACTGTTTTATATATAAACAAGGAAATTATCATGAACCTTGAAAATTACATAAGAAAGGAGGAAGATAATGACGAACAAAGCAGTAACAAATGTGAACGGTCTAATGGCAGGATTTGGACAGTCCGGAATCGGAAGAGTCGGAAATAATCCGACGATGTCAGATAGCTTTTCTTCTGTTATGCAGAAAACCACAAACCGGAATCAGATGACGGAAGATTCTGATTTACAACCGCAGGATTCCGTGAAGCCGGATATACAAAGCAACACACAAGTCGGGCAGAAGCATACGAAGACGGCAGAGCAGATTGAGAAAAATGCTACAGACCGGACAAAAGAAGAAACGCCGGAAGGGGTAGAAAAGGCTGTAACCGAAGTGGCAGATAAAGTTGTTGAAAAAGTAGCCGATACGCTTGGAATTTCCAAGGAGGAAGTGGAACAGGCGATGGAAATGTTAGGACTTACGGCAGTGAGTTTGCTTGACAGCACAAACCTTGCAAATCTGATGTTGAACTTAAGCGGTGAAACAGACAGGATGGCACTTGTAACCAACGAGACTTTATATGCAGACATACAGGACATTCTTGGAATGGTGCAGGAAGAATTGTCATCCATACAAGATATGTATGGCATAAGTATGGAACAGCTGAATGGCTGTGTGGAAGCTCTGAATGAGAAAGAAATGCAGCAACTGTTTACAGCGGTACAGGAAAGGGAAACCGGGGCAGAGACGATACCTGCATTTGATGTAAGGAAAGAGGAAGGCACTGAAGAAGTTGTCAAACAACCGGAAAAAGCAGTTATTACCCTGACTAAGGGTGGAGAAGAGATTCAAGCGGTTGTGGAAACAGATGCTAAAACCGGAGCTACAGTTATTACGCAGGAATCCAATCCTTTATCCGGTCAGAATGAAAATTCTACAGAAACCGGACAGCAGGGTGAAGGCAAGGAACAACAAAATGAGGATACTGCTAAAAACAGCAATCTTGTATTACAGAATCCGGTGCAAAACCAGAATCAGACAGCTGCGGTCAACAGTGCAGAGCCTGTATTTGCCGATATGGAACAGGTACAGGATATCATGAATCAGATAATGGATTACATGAAAGTTCAGATTAAACCGGATACTACCAGCTTGGAAATGCAGCTACATCCTGAAAGTCTTGGATCATTGAGCATTCACATTGCAGCTAAGAACGGAGTGCTTACCGCACAGTTTACGGCACAGAATGAAGCAGTAAAGAATGTAATTGAATCCCAGCTTGTTACTTTACAGCAAAATTTAAATGAGCAGGGTGTAAAAGTAGAAGCCGTAGAAGTGAACGTTGCGACCAGACAGTTTGACAGAAATTTAAATCAGGGTCAGGGAAGTAACGGAAGGTCTTCGGAAGAAGCAAAGAAAAAACAGACACGCAGAATTAATCTAAATGATTTGGATGCTTTCGCAGAGGAAGAGTTGGAAGAAGCAGATAGAGTAACTGCGGATATGATGGCAAGAAACGGAAATACCGTGGATTATTTAGCATAAACGTTTAGGCGTGGAAAGGAGAAAATATGGCAGTAGTAGCACCTGTAAAAGACGGGAAAATTGTGGAAACAGAATCCCAGTCCTCACTTGCAAAGACACAGCAGACAGATGGCTCTAAACTGGATAAAGATGCTTTTTTGCAGTTGCTGGTGGCACAGATGAAATATCAGGATCCCTTGGAACCTACATCCAATACCGAGTATATTTCACAATTTGCAACCTTCTCTGAGTTGGAGCAGATGCAGAACATGTCATCGTCCATGGATTTATCAAGAGCTTCCAGTCTGGTAGGACAAACTGTTTATATGAAAACTACAGGCAGTTCGGGAGATACCTCTTATATTGAAGGTAAAGTGGACTATGTATACTATGAGAACGGAAAAGCTTATCTGGCTATTAATGAATCGTTGTATTCGCTGGAAGATTTGGATACTGTTGTGGATCAAAGCTATTATGAAGCGTATAATATGGCAATGTCTTTGGCGCTTTCTATTAATAAGCTTCCGTCTGTTAAAAACCTTACTTTGGGAGAGAGAGAAAAGGTTGAAACAATTTATGAAACTTATAACAGTATGAATGAGTATCAGAAGTCTTTCATTTCTTCCGATTACAAAAAGCTGATTGATCAGTATTATGAAAAAATGCAGGAAATGATTAAGACAGCGGAAGAAAATGCATCGGACAGCACAACAGATGAGGCAGAAAGCACAGAGGAAGCAGACAGCAGCACGGATGGTCAATAAGCACACGGATGTGCGGGAGTAAAAATTGACTCAAGGAGGAGATAACCATGAAAATTACAAATGGACAATTTCTTTCTATTGAGCAGTTGCAGGACCAATACTTAAACCGGACGAAAAAAACGCAGAATGTGGAAAAAAGTACCGTATCTTTTCAAGAGATACTGGAACAGACCGCTGAAAAAAACGGTGCGGATTTAAAATTTTCCAAGCATGCGGCAAACCGGCTGGCAGACCGTAAAATTGAACTTACGGACAAACAGCTTGAAAGGTTAAGTGAAGGCACGGCGAAAGCCAGTGAGAAAGGAATTAAGGAGTCTTTGGTACTGATGGATGAACTTGCATTTATCGTAAATATTCCGAATCATACGGTAATTACAGCAATGAGCCAGACAGAGACAGATGAAAATGTATACACCAACATAGATGGAGCCGTAATAATTTAGCCGGACCTTTTAGGGGGCATAAGCTTTCTGAATGACAGAAGAAAGCAAAGCGGCTTTATGCTGGTAGATTTAAGGAGGTCATTTCATTATGATGAGATCATTATACTCTGGTGTATCAGGATTAAAAACACACCAGACAAAGATGGACGTTATTGGTAACAACATTGCAAACGTAAATACGGTTGCTTATAAATCACAGTCAATCACATTCAGTGATTTGATGTATCAGACAACACAGAGTGCTTCCGGCCCCAATGCGACAACTGGAGCAGGTGGTGTTAATGCAAGACAGATTGGTCTTGGTGTTAAGTCAGCAGCAATTAATACTGCTATTACAACAGCAGGTGCTTCCCAAACGACGGGAAATCCTTTTGATTTAAAAATCAATGGTGATGCTTTCTTTGTTGTAAGTAATGGTGTTGAGAATTTCTTCACCAGAGACGGTTCTTTCTATGTAGATGCAGCAGGTAACCTTGCCATGACAAGCAACGGTTACAATGTAATGGGATGGCAGGTAGACGATACAACCGGAAAAGTAAAACAGGATACGGTTTCGGCGCTTCGTATTATGAGCACAGCGAATCTGACTTACCCGCCGGAAGCTACAACGGAAGCATATATTTCCGGTCTTTGCGATAAGAACGATACGGATATCAACAGTACAGCAGGTAAAATTATGAACCTGAACTTCTATGATGCGTTAGGTTACAGCTATACTGCAAAATTAAGCGTACATTCGACGGATTCGGAAGGCAGTTATTATGTACAGCTGGATGACATCCTAAATTCGCAGGGCATTTCTTTACGGGAAGTTTATAAAGTGAATGATTTGAATGATATTGTTTCTCTGGGACAGACACTGACAGTATCTTCTAAAGAGGAAGTAGGCTTCGGCGGAACAATTAATGCAACTACAGCTGCACAGAAAATAGGAACAGGGGCACAGACGGGGGCATTGACACCTAATATTACAGCAAGTGACGGCACTGCTTTAACACAGGTGGTATATGATAATAGTACAGAAAAGAATCCGTTGTATTATGCGGATGCAACAGGAAATCTGTATGATTTGACAACACTTACGCCTATAACCGGTGTTACTGAACTTACGGACGGAGCTGCAACTCCAAATACAATTAATGTCCAAAATTATTTATCGGAATCTGCAGTACCTACCGGTGCGACACTTGCGACATTTGAGGCAATTTATGGTACAGGCTGTTTTGATACTGCGACCACTTTCCGAATTGATGCAAAGAGCGGAAAATTGATTCTTACCGATAAAGAAGTTACCGGATGTTCCTTAAAATATGATGTGGCAAACGGTGCATTTGATAACATTGATGGTGGAGACTCCGTTAAACTTGATTTTAAAGATGCTGTCGGAGGCACGAACTTAAAGAATTTTGCTGATATTAATATTGATTTCTCCGGTACAACACAGCAGAACAACGGTGGAACAGCAACACTCGGTGCTGACCCGGGAACCAAGGCATCGAACGGAAGTCTTGGCTGCGGACGTAAGTTAGGTGAAATGACCGGCGTATCCATTACACAGAATGGTGAAATTTATGCAAGCTATGACAACGGTATGTCCAAACTGTTAGGACAGATTGCAGTAGCAACCTTTGCTAATGCTTCCGGTCTGGAAAAACAGGGAGATAACTTATATTCAGCAACACAGAACTCCGGTGATTTTGACGGAATCGGGCAGGATATTACGGCAGACGGTACAGGCTCTATTTCTACCGGTGTACTGGAAATGAGTAATGTTGACTTGTCCAGCGAATTTACGGAAATGATTACAACCCAGAGAGGATTCCAGGCGAACAGCCGAATCATTACTGTTTCCGATACGCTGTTGGAAGAGTTGACAAACCTGAAACGATAGTTGACGGAATACTTAAAAATACATAAAGGGAACTTTTTTAGTTCCCTTTAGCTTTTGTTATGGCAATGAGGAAAAGTCACGTGCTTGCACAAGTGACTTTGACGACTGCTAATCAGAGCGAGGTTCGCAGAGCGTATCTCGTCTCTGTGAAAGAGGAGGGATTCGCTGCATGATTGAAGTGACGAAAATAAACGGCGTGAAAGTTTTAGTTAATCCCGATTTGATGGAATTTGTCGAAGAAACACCGGATACGGTCATTTCTTTTACAACGGGAAGGAAAATAATTGTAAAAGAAAGTAGACAAGACATAAAAAATCTAGTAAAATCGTATAGAAAGGATATTTTTGCAGATTAAAGCAAAAGAATTGGGTGAGTATAGTGGATATAGCGTCAATTTTAGGCTTAATAATATGTTTTGGTATGGTAATTCTGGGAATTATTACCAGTGGTGGTATTCAAATGGCACCTAACTTCATCGATCCCCCTTCCATAGCGATTACTTTTGGTGGTGCTTTCTGTTGCGTTATGGCATCCATGCAGCTTAAGCAGTTCATCGAAGGGGTAAAGAGTTTTACGCTGATATTAAAGGTACCGAATTTTGATACAGCGGGAACCATACAGAAGATTATTGAGTTATCCAATGTTGCTAGAAAAGAAGGTTTGCTGTCTTTGGAAGAAGCTGCCGGAGATTTGGACGATGAATTTTTGAAAAAGGGAATACTGCTTATTGTCGATGGTACCGATCCCGAACTTGTAAGAGCAATTATGGATACAGAACTTATGAGCTTAGAGGATAGGCATAAAGAAAAGATTGGATTTTGGGAGAATATTGCTGCCATGGGTCCTGCATGGGGTATGATTGGTACTCTGGTAGGTCTGGTAAATATGCTTCAACAAATGGATGACCCGGGTTCCATCGGTCCTTCCATGGCTACAGCGCTTATTACAACACTGTACGGTTCTTTGCTTGCAAACTGGATTGCAACTCCGGTTGCTACAAAACTGAAAGCGAACAATGCAGCGGAAATTACTTTAAAAGAGATTATGATAGAGGGTCTCCTTTCTATTCAGGCAGGAGAAAACCCGAGAGTTATTGAAGAAAAACTGAAATCATTCTTAGCACCGAAGGACAGAGTCACAGAAGGTGAAGGCGGAGGTGAGGTGGATGGCTAAAAAGCGCAGACCTGAAGAAGCTCCACCGCCGGCGCTATGGAAAGATACCTTTGCCGATTTGATGAACCTGCTTTTGTGCTTTTTCGTTTTGCTTTTTTCCATGTCATCGGTTGAAGAGGAAAAATTTGAGTTGGTTGTACAGTCATTGAATTCTTCCTTTAGTATTTTTTCGGGCGGTGCACAGGCCATTGGTGATGGTATGCTGATTAGTAATGGCGTAAGCCAGTTGAACGAACTGGATAAGTACATAAACAGTACCGGAAAGACGGCAGAAAATGATGAGGAAGCCACCGATTTTGATGAAATGCAGAATAAGGTGGAGGAAGCGCAGATGGAGGCTTCGGAAGAACTGGCCGAAAAGGTTGCGGAGGCTGTAAAAGAAAATAATCTTACGGGTGAAATTGACATTGAATTCACTTCCCAGTATGTACAGCTTACGTTAAATGGGTCGATTTTGTTTGATTCGGGTAGTGTGGAACTGAAGGAGAAAGCACTTCCTGTTTTGGATAAGGTAGGAGTCATTCTGGAAAGATATGCATCCAGTGTGATTGAAATAGAAGGGCACACAGACAATGTGCCGATGTCGGGAGCAAAATATTCCAACAATGATGAATTGAGCAGCGGACGAGCATTATCCGTATTCAATTATCTTATTGAAAATACAACGTTGGATCCGGCAATGGTAAAACATGCGGGTAGAGGGGAATACATGCCGATTGCAGACAACTCCACACCGGAGGGCAGGGCGAAGAACCGAAGAGTAGAAATAAGAATCTACAATTCGTTAAGCTCATATCAATAGGTATGGAATCCGAAGAAAAGGGAGTAGGAGATAACATATGAAAAAAAATTTATTATCCATTATTATCCTTGCACTTTTGATTGTAAATATTGTATTGACAGCCGTTATGATGTTCAGCGTAACGGGTACTTCCAAAAAGACGGCAGCGTTAGTGAATGACATCGCTTCCGTATTGGATTTGGAATTGGAAGCCAACAAGGGTGATGAAGCGGAAACCGTAGTTGAGGTCGCAATGGAAAACACGAAAGTGTATGACATTTCAGAAGAATTGACAATTCCTTGTAAAAAGGGAGAAGACGGAAAAGACCATTACTTTATTACAACAGTTTCTCTTTCTATGAATATCAAGGATAAAGGCTACAAGAAATACGGTGAAACAATTGCCGAAAGGGAAAGCATTATTGAAAGTGAAATTTTCGAGGTGTTCAGCGAGCATACGTTGGATGAAGTGTTAGCGGATACAGAAGGCATTAAGAATGAAATTCTTGGACGAATTCAGAAAATGTTTGATTCTCAGTTCGTTTATAAAGTATCATTTAGCGGCATGATGTATCAATAGCCTCTTAAAAATATTAGAAAAGGGGAGGTGAAATTCGTGGGTGAGGTATTATCTCAAAATGAGATAGATAATTTGCTTGCAGCGTTAAGTGCCGGCGAATTAGATATGGACCAGATGCAGGACTCCAAGGAAAAGCAGGTAAAAAACTATGACTTTAAACGTCCGGCGAAGTTCTCCAAAGAACATCTGCGTACACTGGAAATTATATTTGAACATTACGGAAGACTGCTATCCACGAACTTGCCGGTATATTTAAGAAAAAATATTCAGGTAAATGTAGCCAGTTCAGAGGCGGCGACTTTTTCAGAGTTTACAAACTCCTTATCCAATCCGGTTATTTTGGGGATTGTGAATTTTCAGCCGCTTGGCGGAAGTATTATTATAGAGTTAGCGACAAATTTAGGCTTTGCGATGATTGACCGAATGCTTGGAGGTGCGGGGCAACCGCTCGAGAAAAATCGGGATTTCTCAGAAATTGAATTAACAATTGTAGAAAAAATAATGGTTGTTTGTATGCAACTTTTGCGGGAACCATGGAAAAATGTTGTAGATGTCAATCCGATTATGGAAAGGATTGAGACGAATCCACAGTTTGCGCAGGTTATTGCACCGAGCGATATGATTGCAATTGTAACACTCAACGTAAAGATTGGCGATGTTGAAGGTTTCATGAATATATGTCTTCCTTATTTTACTTTGGAAGACATCATGGATAAACTGAATACGAAGTACTGGTTCTCCACAATGCAGGAGGAAGATGATGAAGACTATCAGGAACATATTGAAGCTCTTATTAAGAGGGTAGAGGTTCCGGTTAAGGCAGTACTTGGCAGAAGCTATGTTTCAGTAAATGATTTTGTTAATCTTCAGGTTGGTGATATAATAAGATTAGATTCCAGAATAGATGAAGAATTAATGCTCTATGTTGGAAATATAAAAAAATTTACCGCACTTCCGGGTTCTAATAAAGATAGTTATGCTGCCCGGATTACATCGGTAATTAGAGAGGGGGAATAAAAACATGGATGGAATGCTATCCCAAGATGAGATTAACGCACTTTTGAACGGCATGGGTTCAGAAGATGCTGCAGATAATAAACAGGATGATGAAGAAGTGAATGTAGCACGTAAGAAACCGATTGTGGATGCACCGGCAATTGACGAAAGCCTTCTGACCGATGTTGAAAAGGATGCAATTGGTGAAGTAGCCAATATTAGCATGGGCTCTTCCGCCACTACACTGTATTCTCTGGTTAGCCGAAAAGTTAATATCACAACTCCGGTTGTAACACTTGCTAATTGGCAGACAGTTATTGATGATTATGTAAAACCCTGTGTTTTCATCCAAATCCGATATACTTTAGGATTAGATGGAACAAATATCTTGGTATTGAAGGAACATGATGTAAAGGTTATTACTGACTTGATGATGGGTGGTGATGGAACCAATACGGATGGGGAACTCGGAGAATTACATTTGAGTGCGATTTCCGAGGCAATGAATCAGATGATGGGAGCATCTGCTACTTCACTTTCCACAATGCTTGGTAAAATGATTGATATCAGTCCGCCGGAGGCTACGTTGATTGATGTCACGGAATTTGCAAGAGGGGAAGATATTTCGCCGTTTTTGGGTGGAACTTTTGCAAAGATTTCTTTTAGAATGCAGATTGATGATTTGGTAGACAGTACGATTATGCAGTTGTATCCTATTGATTTTGCTAAATCGCTATATGATACGTTTATTGGTCAGAATTCGGCAGCTGCTCCTGCAGCGGAAGCACCAGCACCGGCGGCAGCACCTCAACCAGCACCGGCGCCTGCACCGACACCACAGCCAATGGATAATATGGGGGCAACACCTCAGATGACAATGCCGCAAAATGCGCAGATGGGTATGGGAGTGCCACAGATGAACATGGGAATGCCACAAATGAATATGGGACAGATGGGTATGCCGATGATGGGGGTACCACAAATGCAGAATATGAATATTCAGCCGGCACAGTTCCAAAATTTTTCAAACAATTTCAATCCGTTGCAGAGCCAGGAAAATATGAATTTAATTATGGATGTTCCGCTTGAGGTTACGGTTGAACTTGGCAGAACGAAGAAGAATATTTCCGACATTTTGGATTTTGCACCGGGTACTATTATTGAACTTGACAAAATTGCTGGAGAACCGATTGATGTTCTTGTAAACGGTAAATTTGTTGCAAAAGGTGAAGTAGTAGTAATTGAAGAAAGTTTTGGTATCAGAGTAACTGAAATTATAAAATAAAAGAAAACAGGAGTGATGAAACATGGCGAAAAATATTTTAATTTGTGATGATGCAGCTTTTATGCGAATGATGATTAAGGATATTTTGACAAAGAATGGTTATAATGTTGCCGGAGAGGCAGAAAATGGTGCAAAGGCAGTTGAAAAATACAATGAGGTAAAACCGGATTTAGTACTTATGGATATTACCATGCCGGAAATGGATGGTATTCAGGCACTGAAAAAAATTAAAGAGAATGACCCGAGTGCATTGGTTATCATGTGCTCTGCAATGGGACAGCAGGCAATGGTTATTGAATCCATTCAGGCAGGTGCAAAGGACTTTATTGTTAAACCATTCCAGGCAGACCGTGTACTGGAAGCTGTTCAGAAAGTAGTTGGATAAGTATGATACTTACCATGAAAAGTGGTATTGACACTGCCGCTCAGTTTTTAACAATAGTAGTTATATTTCTTATTGTTCTTGGTCTTACATATGCAACAACGAAATGGATTGCAAATTATCAAAAGGTAAAAAATGTAAATAACAATATAGAAGTTATAGAAGTTTCAAAAATAGCGGCAAATAAGTATATTGAGATTGTCAGATGCGGGGATAAGTATTTGGCAATTGCAATATGCAAAGATACAGTAACCATGCTTTGTGAGTTGGAAAAAGAGCAGATTCTTTTGGACATGAAGCAAAGCCGAGAGCAAAACGGCTTTAAGGAAATACTTGAAAAGGCAAAGGTTACAGACATTCTGGAAAAAGCAAAAGACCTGAAAAATAATAAATAGGCGGTTGGAGACTTATGAGAAAAATTTTTTCCGGAAAGCAAATTGTGAAAATAGTATGCCTGCTGCTTACAGTAGGCATATTGTGTATCAGTGACATAAAAACTGTTTATGCAGCAAACTATGAATCCAATTTAACCGGTGAGACAGAAAACAGAACCTATATAAATGAAGCGGGTTCTGCAGAGGATGCTGATGATTTACAGGAACTGAATATCGCGAATACAGTGACGATTACCTATAATGATGGAAACGGTCAGCTTAACGGTACATTGCGTATATTGATTACTCTGACTTTGATTGCGCTTGCACCAACGTTAATCATTATGTTGACTTGTTTTACCAGAATTATTATTGTACTTCATTTTACAAGGGCTGCACTGAATACGCAAACTGCGCCACCTAATCAAATTTTGATTGGGTTAGCTTTGTTTCTGACCTTTTTCATTATGAGTCCAACGATTACACAGATTAATACGCAGGCAATTGTTCCCTTTGAAGCAGGAGAAATC
The DNA here is from genome assembly GCA_964449325.1 of uncultured Lachnospiraceae bacterium. Classification (GTDB taxonomy): domain Bacteria; phylum Bacillota; class Clostridia; order Lachnospirales; family Lachnospiraceae; genus RGIG3002. Next base: position 53,969 of record CAYUYJ010000002.1, read on the forward strand.
ACACAGGAAGAAGCTTTTGAAAAGGCCCTTGGACCTATCAGACAGTTCATGTATAAATCCACGGAAATAAAGGATGTCAGGATGTTTATGGAATTGGACGAAGCGGAGTGGGATGGAGAAGATTTGGACTCGATTCCGATACGAGTATTGATTCCGTCTTTTATTATCAGTGAGTTAAGGATTGCATTCAGTATAGGATTTATTATTTATATTCCGTTTATTGTAATTGATATGGTAGTTGCTTCCACCCTTATGAGTATGGGTATGATGATGTTACCGCCGACAACGGTTTCCATGCCTTTTAAAATTTTACTGTTTGTGTTGGCAGATGGATGGAATCTGATTATCGGAAGTCTGGTGAAAACATTCTACTGACGAGGAAATACAAAATTCGGAGACTATGAAAGGAGCAGGTTGATAGGATGACAATTGATGACGTAACTGCCATAGCCGGTAATGCTTTGTATCTGATTATTAAAACGGCGGCGCCGGTGTTATTGGTATCTCTGGTTGTAGGTCTTCTGATTAGTATTTTTCAGACGGTTACTTCTATACAGGAACAAACACTAACTTTTGTACCCAAAATTTTAGCAGTTTTTGTTGCTTTAATGATTTTAGGACATTGGATGTTAAACAGCTTGTCTGATTATATGATTCAATTATGGTCGGACTTTAGCGTATACGTCAGGTAGCAGATTATGATAGATTACTCGTTTTCCATGGCGGAATTAGAATATTTTCTGCTGATTTTTACCAGGGTAACATGCTTTATATTTATCGCCCCTTTTTATGGAATGAGCAACACACCCAGAAGGGTAAAAATCGGATTAGGTTTTTTTGTTTCCATGTTGCTTGCAGCAAGTCTTACTCCTCACGAGGAAGTGGTATACCATTCGGTGGAAGGGTATGCGGTGATTGTTTTAAAGGAAGCAGTTACAGGATTCTTAATAGGATTCGGTGCCAATATATGTATGTCCATTACTGCATTGGCTGGACAGATTGTGGATATGGATATCGGTCTTGCCATGGCAACCGTTATGGATCCGACAACCAAAGAACAGACCAGTATTTCAGGTGCTTTTTATCAGTATATTATTATGCTGATGCTGCTTGTCAGTGGTATGTACCGCTTTATTTTGCAGGCACTTATTGATACTTATGAGCTGATACCGGTAAACGGTGCGGTGTTTAGGGAAGATGCATTGCTTACAGCGATGCTCAAATTTATGTCAGATTATATCATAATCGGTTTTCGGATATGTCTGCCGGTTTTTATTGTTATATTACTTTTGAACGTAGTATTGGGAATACTTGCAAAAGTTTCTCCCCAGCTGAATATGTTTTCCGTAGGTATTCAGATTAAGATTTTAGTCGGACTTGCCGTGATGTTTTTGACGGTAGGTATGCTGCCTAGTGCGGCAAACTTTATTTTTACAGAAATGAAAAAGATGATGGTTGCTTTTGTGGAGGGCATGATGTGATATTAGAATATAATTTGCAGTTCTTCGCAGAAGGACAGGGCGGAGAAAAAACTGAGCCTGCCACACAAAAGAAGTTAACGGATGCGAGAAAAGAAGGTCAGGTGGCAAAAAGCCGTGAAATTGCTAATGGCATGGGATTACTGGCACTGTTCCTTGTTTTGAAATTCTGGGTAGGTAATATGGGCACTGAGTTTTTGCAGTTGTTTTCGGGGGTCTACAATAAGATTCCTGAAACGGTAAAAATGTATGGCGGAAATGTGCCGAAAACGGATATGTTTGCTATCCTGCAATATGCCGTTGTACGTCTTTTGATTATTGTGCTGCCCATATTTTTGGTTGGTTTTCTGGTTGCTTTTTTGAGTGATGCTGTACAAATAAAATGGCAGATTACGGGGAAGCCGCTAAAGCCTAAATTTAATAAGTTGAGTCCAATCAGTGGAATAAAACGAATTTTTTCGGTAAATTCCATTGTTGAATTAATAAAATCCATTGCAAAAATTATTTTGATAGTGTTTGTCGCCTATTCTTATTTGAAGGGCGAAAAAGAGAAACTGTTTTTACTCTATGAAATACCGCTTATGCAGGCAATTCAGCTTTGCGGGGAACTGGTGATAGGACTGGGAATCCGCATATCCATGGTTTATATGATTATTGCCTTTGCGGATTTTGCTTATCAGAAGTTCAAATTTGCCAAAGATATGCGAATGACGAAGCAGGAAGTGAAAGAGGAGTATAAACAACAGGAAGGTGATCCGCAGATTAAGGGAAAAATCCGCCAGAAGATGCGGGAAGCATCACAGAGAAGAATGATGCAGGATTTACCCAAAGCAGATGTGGTTATTACGAACCCGACTCATTATGCGGTGGCAATTAAGTATGATCCGGAACAATATGATGCGCCGATTGTACTTGCCAAAGGAGAAGATTACCTTGCACAGAAGATTAAAGAAAAAGCAAGAGAAAATAACATTGAGATTGTAGAAAATAAGCCGCTTGCCAGAATGTTGTATGCCAATGTGGAGGTGGGACAGGCAATTCCGCCGGAGTTGTATCAGGCAGTGGCGGAGGTACTTGCTTTTGTATATCATTTACAGGGAAAAGTGTAAAGTTTCGGATAGAGTGTTTAGGAGGAACATGGGATGAAGAAAGCAGATATAGGAATAGCGTTATACATACTGGCTGCTTTTGCCATGATGATTATTTCCATTCCGTCATGGTTGTTAGATATTTTTCTTGCAATTAATATGGCAATTGCATTTACCGTCATGTTTGGTTGTATGTTTTCAAAAGAAGTTCTGGATTTGTCATATTTCCCGACGATTCTTTTGTTTACAACTATTTTCCGTATTTCGCTTAATATTTCTTCCACGAAGCTGATTCTGATAACCGGTGATCCGGGGAATGTAGTTGCAACCTTCGGAGAATATGTAGGCGGCGGTAATCTGGTTATCGGCGTTATCGTATTTATCATTTTGATTGTAATTCAGTTTATGGTTATCAATAAAGGTTCCGAACGTGTGGCTGAGGTAACGGCAAGATTTACCTTGGATGCAATGCCGGGTAAGCAGATGGCGATTGATGCGGACTTGAATACCGGAGCAATTACGGATGCGGAAGCCAAAATCCGTCGGGATAAAATTCAACAGGAATCTTCTTTCTTTGGCTCCATGGATGGTGCTGTTAAGTATGTAAAAGGAGATGCCGTTGCGGGATTAATTATTACTGCCGTTAATATTATCGGCGGCATCGCCATGGGGGTTGTCGACCAGGGGATGGAATTGAGTGCGGCTCTGGATAAATATACGATTCTGACAATCGGTGACGGACTTGTCAGTCAGATACCTTCTCTGTTAATTTCGTTGTCCACCGGTATTTTGGTTACAAAAGGCTCTAAGGATGCTGATTTCGGTTCGGTTTTGGTGGGACAGCTTTTCGGTATTCCGAAGGTTTTATATCTTGTTGGTGGAACCCTGATGGTTCTCGGAATTGTTACACCGCTGAATACCATTTTGTTTGTGGCGTTGGGTGCAGTATTTATCCTTGTCGGCAGAACCACGGCCGGAACAATTGAAACGGCAAATATTGAAGCGGAAGTGGATATGGATGAGGCGGCTGCAGATGAAATCAGGCAACCGGAGAATGTAACCAGTCTGTTGCAGGTAGATCCGATTGAATTGGAATTCGGTTATGGTATTATTCCATTAGCGGATGCTAATCAGGGGGGTGACTTGTTAGACCGTGTTGTTATGATTCGTAGACAGATTGCCTTGGAACTTGGTACCGTTGTACCGATTATCCGTCTGCGTGATAATATTCAGTTAAACCCGAATCAGTATATAATTAAGATTAAAGGAATTCAGGTTAGTGAAGGGGAAATTTTATTTGACCATTATATGGCGATGAATCCGGGATTTGTGGAAGAGGAAATTACCGGTATTCCGACCTTTGAACCATCTTTCCATTTACCGGCCATCTGGATTACGGAAAGCCAGAGAGAGCGTGCGGAGAGTCTTGGATATACGGTGGTTGATCCGCCGTCTATCATTGCAACGCATTTGACGGAAATTATCAGACAGTATATTGATGAGTTACTGACCAGACAGGATGTACAGCAGCTCGTGAATAATCTGAAAGAAAGCAATCCTTCCCTTATTGAGGAACTGACACCGAAGCTTTTGGGACTCGGTGAGATTCAGAAGGTGCTTCAGAATCTGTTAAGAGAGGGAATTTCGATTCGTGATTTACTTACGATTTTTGAAACTCTTGCGGATTATGCACCAACCACAAGGGATACGGATATTTTGACCGAATATGTCAGACAAAGTTTAAAACGTGCTATTTCCAGCAAGTATTTTGGCGGAAATGAAACTACCAGTGTAGTAACTTTAGATCCGAAGATTGAACAGGAAATCATGGGAAGCGTAAAACAGACAGAGCAGGGAGCGTACCTGAATCTGGATCCGGAAAGGACAAAAGCAATTATGTCTTCCGTAGGCGGGGAAGTGCAAAAACTGGAAAACTTAGGAAAAAATCCGATTGTAATAACGTCTCCTATTGTTAGAATGTATTTTAAGCGGTTGACGGAAGATTATTTTAAAGATTTGATTGTTGTTTCTTATAATGAAATCGAATCGAATGTAGAATTACAGTCTGTAGGGATGGTGACAGCTTAATGATAATCAAAAAATTCTTAGCAAAAACTGAAGAAGAAGCCATGGCAGAGGCAAAACGCGAACTGGGTGACGGTGTCGTATTGATGAATGTAAAACAGGTAAAAAAAGGTGGTTTCCTTGGAATGATGCAGAAACAAATGACGGAAATCACGGTGGCATTGGAGGAAGAGAGCGAGAGAAAAGCCAAGGCTGCGGCAAGTGAGAATGCTATGAAGGAGGCAGTTTCAGCAGTGGCACAGGTCGCTGCCAAAGCGGCTGAGCCTGTTAAATTTACGGTAAAGCCGGAAAACATACAGCAACAGGAAGTGCCGGCACAAAAGAACAGACTGGCAGAGACGCTGGACTATATTGAGAGGAAGGAAAATACTGCCATTCAGGAAAAACTGGATAGTCTGCAGTCTCTCTTGGAGCAGACTTTACAGCCACAGGTACAGGAAGAAGAGAAACAGGAAGAAGAAAATGAAATGATGGTATTTAGAAAGCTTCTTTACAATACCATGCTGGATAATGAAGTAAAAGAGATCTATGCGAACCAGATTATGGAGGAGGCAGATAAGGTAGTACAAAAGCCTAATACGCCGGTAGATTTCATTTTATCAACGGTTTATCAGAAGATGATATTAAAATGCGGCAAGCCAGAGGGCATCGTGCCGGCAAAAAACAATCCAAAATTTATCTTTTTCATAGGTCCTACCGGAGTGGGAAAAACAACCACGATTGCTAAGATTGCATCCAGATTCTGTTTGGATGAAAAGCGGAAAATTGCAATGCTTACCTGCGATACTTATCGTATTGCAGCAGCAGAGCAGTTAAGGACTTATGCCAATATTTTGGAAATCCCTTTTAAAATCATCTATACGGTGGACGAAATGAAGGAAGCTGCCGTACAGTTTAAAGAATATGATTATATTTTTGTGGATACCGCAGGACATTCTTTCCAGAATGAGGAGCAGAAGGAGGCGGTCAGAGAATTTGTGCATTCTGTAGAAGGAATGGCAGAAACAGAAACATATCTGGTTGTAAGTGCAACGACAAAATATCATGATTTAGAGCGGATTGCAGATGCCTATCAATCAGTTGCCGAATATAAGTTGATTTTCACTAAACTGGATGAGACAACAACGTTAGGAAGTCTTTTCAATCTGCACCTTCATACAGGAGCTCCGTTGTCTTATGTAACCTGTGGTCAGAATGTACCGGATGATATTGAAAAATTCAATCCGCAAAAGACAGTGAAAAATCTTCTTGGAGGAAAACGTTAAATGGATCAGGCCGAACAGTTACGGAATATTATTAAGGCGAAAAACCAGTTGCACGGAAAACCTGCTGCAAGGGTTATTACGGTAACAAGCGGCAAGGGAGGCGTCGGAAAATCCAATACGGCGATTAATCTGGCGGTGCAGTTTAAAAAAGAGGGGAAAAGGGTTGTTATTTTAGATGCGGACTTCGGACTTGCCAATATTGAAATCATGTTTGGAGCGGTACCGAAGTATAATTTTAGCGATTTAGTTAATAAGGGAAAGAATATTAAAGAGATTATTACCTGGGGACCTATGGAGGTCGGTTTTATTTCCGGAGGTTCCGGAATCACGGGTCTTGCTAATATGGATAAGGACAGTTTGAATTATATTATTCAAAATATGACGGAACTGGACGCGATTGCAGATGTTATTATTATTGATACCGGAGCCGGAATTTCAGATACGGTAATGGAATTTCTGGTGTCAAGCGGCGAAATTCTGCTTGTAACCACACCGGAGCCTACTTCAATCACAGACTCCTATTCGCTCATAAAAGCATTGCATATGCACCCGCAGTTTTCAAAAGAAAATACACAGGTAAAGGTCATTGCAAACCGGGTGGATAAAGAAACAGAGGGAGCGGTTTTGTTTGAGAAACTTCATTGTGTAGTGGAGAAATTCTTGGAAGTGCCGATATCTTATTTGGGAGCAGTCCCACAGGACAATCAGCTTGTACAGGCAGTTATGCAGCAAATGCCTGTATCGATTCAAAATCCGAAAGCAAAATCAGCAATTGCTTATGAGAAAATTGCGGCAAAGCTGTTGGAAAAGGAGGAAGCAAAACAATCTGCCAAACGGGGAATGGCAGCATTTTTTTCACATATTATGGCGGGAAAAAGAATGGAATTGAGGTAAAGTATATGTTATCAAATATTATTAAACCCGGAGATAAGATTGAGTTACAGAGAGTAGAGCGGATGAAAGAGAATACCACTGAGGTATTTAATAAAAAAATATATCATAGCAAAGTGTGTGAGATTTTAAGCGAAGACCGTTTGGAAATTACCATGCCTATAGAAAAAGGAAAGCTTATTCCTTTGCAGGTTGACAGTGATTATGATTTGTTTTTCTATACGGCGAATGGATTGTATCAGTGTTTTGCAAGAGTGGTTGACCGGTATAAAACCAATAATATTTATATCATTCTGGTGGAGATGACCAGTAATTTAAGAAAACAGCAGCGAAGAGAATATTATCGTTTCGGATGTGCTTTGGAGATGAATGCAAGAGATATTACCGAGGAAGAATTGCAGGAGGCGATGGAGGGAAAACATACCTTGAAAGTACAGCCCGAAAAATTAAATAAAGGTGTCATTGTAGATATCAGCGGTGGAGGTCTTCGGTTTGTGATTGACCAAAAGTATGAAGAGAACAGCTTGGTGAATTGTATCTATAATCTGTTTATTGATGGAAAGAAAAATGAGTATAATCTGGTTGGCAAGGTACTTAGCGTAAAAGAATTAAGTAATCGTCCCGGTGTTTATGAACATCGGATTCAATATATTAACATTAATACTTCACAGCGGGAGGAAATTATTCGCTATATTTTCCAAGAGGAAAGAAAAAATCGGAAGAAAGAAAATAATTCATAAACGATACTGTAAGGAATAAAGCGGAAGTTTGCATTTTAGATTCGCAGACAGAAAGGTATGGTTGAACAAATGAAAAAAATTCTTGTTGTTGATGACTCTGCACTTATGAGAAGAGTACTTTGTGATATAATTAATAGTGATAAGAGATTCCAAGTAGAAGATAAGGCAAATAATGGTGAAGAAGCCTTGCATTTGCTGATGACAAAGTCTTATGATGCGGTTGTATTGGATGTAAATATGCCCAAAATGAATGGGCTGGAGCTATTAAGACAGCTCCAGATGAAAAAAATCGCTGTAAGAGTCATGATGGCAAGTACCGATACAAGAGAAGGCGCAAAAACAACCTTAGATGCCCTTGAACTTGGTGCCCTTGATTTTATACATAAGCCGACGAATGCAATTGACTGCCGGAATCAGGAATTCCAGAAAAGAATGCTGGAGATTCTTGGAGCTGTAGTAGAAAGTAATCTTCCTTCTTACAACAAGTCTTTTAATATTGAGGAAATTAAAGCCTCTAAAAAGATGATTGAGATTGTACGTAAAAATACAACCAAGATTTCCGGAAGTAAGATTGTGGCAATTGCCAGTTCTACAGGTGGACCGAAGGCATTACAGTCCGTATTGCCGAAGTTGCCGGGAAATTTGAAGGCACCGGTTGTTGTAGTACAGCATATGCCGAAGGGATTTACGGCATCTCTTGCCGAGAGGCTGAACTCCTTAAGTGAGCTTACCATAAAGGAAGCAGCAGAGGGAGATGTACTGGAGGCAGGATTCGCGTATATTGCTATGGGCGGTATGCACTTGAATATTGTAACAAACAGTGCAGGAAAAGCAGTAATTCATTATTCAGACGAACCGAATAGGGAGGGTGTAAAGCCTTGTGCTAATTATATGTATGAATCCCTTATGAACAGTCGTTATGATGAAGTCATCGGCGTGGTTATGACAGGAATGGGTGCAGATGGAACGAAAGGAATCCAAAATTTAAAAACAACAAAAAAAATGCATGTTATTGCGCAGGAAGAAAGTACATGTGCCGTGTATGGAATGCCGAAAAGTGTCGTTAAGGCAGGAATGTCCGACCAGATTGTGCCTTTAGATCAGATTGCGCAGGAAATTATTTTAAACGTGGGGGTAATGTAGAATGGACGTAAGCCAATATCTTGAAATTTTCCTTGATGAAACAAAAGAGCATTTACAGAACTTGAATACCCAGATTCTGGAATTGGAACAGGAACCGGAAAGCATGGATACCATTAATGAAATTTTCCGTGCAGCACATTCCTTAAAGGGAATGGCCGGAACAATGGGATATAAGAGAATGCAGACTCTTACCCATGATATGGAAAATGTTTTTTCAGAGGTTCGTAACGGAACAATTAAAGTACGCGGTAATATGATTGATATTCTGTTTCAGTGTCTGGATGCGTTGGAAGAATATCTTGCTACAATTCAAGAAACGGCAGATGAAGGAACCAATGATAATGAACCGCTTATTAAAGCATTAAATGACATTTTAAAAGGCGGCGACGGAGCCGGACAGGCGGAAGAAGTTAAGGAATCAACAAAGAAAGAAGAAAAAGAAGAGAGCAAAGAAGAAACAACCGATGCCGAAGGTGAAAAATGGCGTCAGATTAAGTTGGATAGCACAGACAGAAATGTAATCAGAGAAGCTTATGTACAAAAGAAAAATGTGTTCGGGCTGACAGTAAAGGTACAGGAAACATGTATTTTGAAAGCGGCAAGAGCTTTTCTTGTATTTAAAGCTTTGGAAGATATGGGCGAAATAATTGTTTCAAACCCATCCACACAGGATATTGAAGATGAAAAATTTGACTTTGATTTCAGTGTCATTTTCATTACAGAAAAGGATTTAAAGACGGTTATTGCAGCGGCTTCCAATGTTTCGGAAATCGAGAGCGTAGTTGGTGGTGTTGTAGAAAAACCGGCAGAAGACTCCAAGGAACCGGAACCAGTAGAAACAGTAAAGGAAGAAGCACCTGCAGAGACTCCGGCAGCGGTAAGCGTAGCAAAAGCACAGCCGGCAGCAACGCCCGCGAGAGCAGCAGAGAAGAAACCGGTAGCAAAACCGGTTGTAAACAGAACTGTTCGTGTCGATATTGAAAAACTGGATGTATTGATGAATCTGGTTAGTGAGTTGATTATTGCAAAGAATTCTTTAGTATCGGCAGCAAATACGGATGGAAGTTCCGGTAGCGGCTTTAATGAACATATTGAATATATTGAAAGTGTTACAACAAATCTGCATGAATCTGTTATGAAGGTTCGAATGGTGCCGATTGAAAGCGTAGTAAGTAAATTCCCGCGTATGATTCGAGACTTATCCAAGAAACTGGGTAAGAAAATGGAATTATATATGTCCGGTGAAGAAACGGAATTAGACCGTACGGTAGTGGATGAAATCGGAGACCCTTTAATGCATCTTTTGCGTAATTCTGCTGACCATGGTCTGGAATCCGCAGAGATTCGTAAGGAGAGAGGTAAGCCGGAGGTAGGTTCTATCTATCTGGATGCTTATCAGGATGGTAACAACGTTGTAATTGAAGTAAAGGATGACGGTAACGGGATTGATGTTGAAGCAGTAAAAAATAAAGCCATTGAGCGTAATGTCATCACCGTAGAGCAAGCTGCCAATATGAGCGATAAAGAAATCATCGATTTGTTGTTCCATGCAGGATTCTCTACAGCCAAGACTGTGTCAGATGTATCCGGTAGAGGTGTAGGTCTTGATGTTGTTAAATCTAAGATTGAAGCTTTAAGTGGTGAAGTAGAAGTAAAGAGCAAGCTTGGAGAAGGAAGTGTTTGGACAATTCGTCTTCCGCTTACACTTGCAATTATTCAGGCACTTATGGTTGATGTGGGTGGAGAAAAATATGCCATTTCTTTAGGCTCTATTCAGACTATTGAAGACATAACCAAAGAAGACATTAAACTGGTACAGGCAAAAGAAGTAATTCATTTAAGAGGAACTGTTATTCCGCTAATCCGTTTAAGTAATGTTTTGGATATCGAATCCAAAAAGGCTACGGATGATGAACTTTTAGTTGTCATTGTTAAGAAGGGGGACAAACTTGCGGGTCTTGTAGTTGACGAGTTGATGGGACAGCAGGAAATTGTTATCAAGTCTATGGGTAAATACATTAATAAATGTAAGTTTATCAGTGGTGCGACCATTCTTGGTGACGGTGAAGTGGCTCTTATTCTTGATGCCAATGCACTTATTTAAGAGGAGGGATAACAGATGGAAGAATTAAAAGCAGGGTATGAAACAACGCAGTTTATTGTAGTAAAAATCGGTGAAGAGCAGTACGGAATTGATATTAAGTATATAGACAACATTGTTCGTATGCAGCATATTACAAGAGTACCCAAGGTGGCACCATATTTAAAAGGGGTTATTAATCTTCGTGGTGAGGTAGTGCCGGTTATGAGCCTTCGTTTGAAGATGGATTTACCCGCAGACGAAATTACAAAGGCAACCAGAATTCTGATTCTTAAGTTAGAGCAGGATGGCATGATTGGCATCATGGTGGATGAGGTAAAAGAAGTTGTAACCTTGGACAGTACCCAGATTGAAAAAGTTTCTTATGATAACAAGGAAGAAAAGTCCTATTTCATTAACGGAATCGGAAAATATGAAGGTGGATTAATTTCTCTTCTGGATTTAAATTCCGTGATTCTTGAAAAGGACAATGCTTAAAAAGGAAAGGCAAATATGGATGAAATCAATGTAGAAAGAATGTCACAGGAATATTTTGATGTTCTGAAAGAATTAGGTAATATTGGAGCGGGCAATGCAACAACTGCATTGGCCCAGCTTCTACAATGTAAAGTAGATATGAAAGTGCCTCAGGTAAGGCTTTTGGAATTTCAGAATGTAGGCGATATGATTGGCGGAGAAGAGCAGATTATGACCGGAATTTATCTCGGAGTAGAGGGAGATATTACCGGAAGTATTATGTTTTTGATGGATCAGGGAACTGCCAGACATTTAGTTTCCAAAATGATGATGGGCATGGACAGCGGTGGTGAGCAGTTCAATGAAATGGAACTGTCGGCGTTGAAAGAAGTAGGTAATATTATTACGGGGTCGTATTTGAATTCTTTGTCGGATTTAACGCGCTTGACGATTTTTCCGACGATACCTTCTATTGCAACCGATATGGCAGGTGCTATTTTGAGCGTACCTGCGATAGAGTTTGGAGTATATGGCGACAGAATACTGCTGATTCAGACCCAGTTTACAGATGAGGTGGATTTAAACGGATATTTTATTTTAGTTCCTGATGCAGATTCGTATACTAAAATATTATCTTCCTTAGGTCTTATCAGTGAATAAACTCAGGAAAAAATTTGAGCAAGATTGAAGGATACGGTATGAGTGAAATAATAAAGGTCGGGATGGCCGATTTGAAAGTGGTAAAAAGTCCGGATGGTGTTACAACTTTGGGACTTGGCTCTTGTGTAGGTATTGCAATTAGGGATCCGATTACAAAAATAGGCGGTTTGGCACATATTATGTTGCCTGACAGTACGGCAATCAGAAATAATGCTAATATTCCGAAGTTTGCAGATACCGGAATTGAAGAATTGGTAAGGCAGATTGTAGCTTTGGGGGCAAATCGTGCCAGACTTGTTGCTAAGATTGCAGGCGGTGCGCAGATGTTCAACTTTTCAAGTAAAAGTGATATGATTCGTGTAGGTGACAGAAATGTGGCTGCCAGTAAACAGAAGCTTGCAGAATTAAAAATTCCTATTTTAGCAGAGGATACCGGTAATTCTTATGGTAGAACCGTTATTTTCTGGCCGGAAACCGGTGACTTTGTTATAAGAGCAGTAGGAAAGAGTGAAACTGTCATTTAAGTTTGTTGGGAGCGGATATGAAAAGAAAATTATTACCGTCGTTTATCATGCTGTCTGCCGGATTAATTGCCAGCATCAGAACGTATTTATTACATTATGATGTTAAAAAGTCGCTTATCATTATTCTGATTGTGCTGGTCATTTTCTATGGAATCGGAAGTGGTTTGAAATTTATGTTGGATATATTTGAGGCACAGAATGAGCAAAAGGCACTTGATGAAGGGGAAGTTATAGCAAAAGAAGCAGAGGATGAGGAAGGGGCTGAGCCTTCGGAGGAAGCAGAAGATTCCGTTACAAAGGAGTAAAGAAGCAGAATAAATACTGTAGTTGGAGGGCACTATGGACGAAATGGGCAGAAAAAAACTATGGGATGAATATTCAAGGACGAAATCTCCTGAGGTTAGAGAAAAGATTATACTGGAGTATGCACCGCTTGTAAAGGTTGTTGCGGGAAGACTAAGTATGTATCTTGGGTATAATGTTGAATATGATGATTTGGTAGGATATGGAATATTTGGTTTAATAGATGCGATAGATAAATTTGACTATTTAAAAGAAGTAAAATTTGAAACTTATGCAAGTTTGAGAATTCGTGGAGCTATTTTGGATCAGATTCGGAAGATGGACTGGATTCCCAGAACGATAAGACAGAAGCAGAAAAAAATTGATGCGGTAATGAAAGCCATAGAAGCGGAAAAGGGAAGAAATGCTACGGACGAGGAAATTGCAGAAGGACTTGGTATTTCCACGGAAGAGTATACAGACTGGCAGAGTCAGATGAAAATTACGAACATCGTATCATTGAACGAATATTTAGAGCAGGGAAGCGAAGTTTCTGTTGAGTATAATCATGCAGCAAAGTTTGATACCCCGGAAGAAGTTTTAGAGAAAGATGAACTTAAGCAGATATTAGGTGAGGCTTTAGAACTTTTAACGGAAAAGGAACGGAAGGTGATTGTTCTTTACTATTATGAAGAACTTACTTTGAAAGAAATCAGTAGTATTTTGGAGGTATCTGAATCCAGAATTTCGCAGTTACATACAAAGGGGCTGCAGAAAATGAAACAAAAAATGGGGAAATATATCGGTATTTTAACAGAAAAATGATGTTGCAAGAAGAAAGTATGGGGTGCTGATAATGAGAAATGGATATTTTCAACTGATTTGTACGGATCAAGCAGTGAAAATAAGGCTTATTCCGGCGGAAGATGGCGGGGAGAATATAGATGTTAGTGAGGTCATGGGTTATTTACAACAAAAAAATATACTCTATGACCTTTCTGCGTTAAGCAATGCTATCCAGAATTTGGAAGAAACTACTGTTCTTGGTTTGTCAGATAGCGGGGGGCATGTGGAAAGAGAATGCTGCAAAGTGGATGTGTCACAGGATAAAATGCAGGCTACGGCAAGATTTTATGCTCCCAGTGAAGGCGGAGAGTTGATGACCAAGGAGGAGTTTTTGAATGACCTTTCCTATATGAAAATCGTGGAAGGGATTGATGAAGCAGCAATAGACGATTTTTTCCGAAACAGGCAGTATTGTACGGATATCATTGTGGCAAAGGGAAAAGAACCGAGACATGGAACGGATGCACGAATTGAGTATTTTTTTAATGTAGATTTAAAGATAAAGCCTACCATGAATGCGGACGGAAGTGTGGACTTCTTTCATCTGAATACGATAAATCATTGTAATAAGGATGATTTGCTGGCAAGACTGATACCGGAGGATTTGGGAGATCCGGGCGTTGATATTTATGGGGAAAAAATTAAGCCGAGGGATGTACGCCGTGCATATCTAAAGTTCGGGAAAAATATCAGACTGGGAGAGGATGGTCTGGAAATCTTTTCAGAGGTAAACGGACATGTGACACTGGTTGATGATAAAGTGTTCGTTTCCAATGTTTTTGAAGTTGAGAATGTAGATAACAGCACCGGCGATATCGAATATGAGGGAAATGTACAGATTAACGGTAATCTTTGCGAAAACTTTTCTGTTAAGGCAAAAGGGAATGTTGAGATACGTGGTGTTGTAGAGGGAGCATACATTGAGGCCGGCGGCGACATTATCATTGCAAGAGGCATGAACGGTATGGGAAAAGGAACCTTGAAAGCAGGTGGCAATATTGTTTCCAAGTTTTTGGAAAATGTAAAATCCGCAGTTGCTGATGGGTATGTAACAACCGAATCTATCCTGCATAGTACCGTTATGGCAAGAACCGAAGTTACGGTTTCGGGAAAACGCGGATTCATTACCGGAGGAAGAGTGTGTGCCGGTAATACAATAAATGTAAAAACGCTGGGGTCATCCATGGGAGCGGATACGATTGTTGAAGTAGGAACGGATCCGGGTGTGAAGATTCGTTGTCAGGAGTTGCAGAAATCCATTATGGAAATTAATAAGATTCTTCGTTCCATACAGCCGATTATTGAGGCCGGAAACCAGAAGATTACAAAAGGGATAAAACTGGAACCGGAGCAGTTGAAATATGTGTTGTCACTAATGAAACTGCGCGATGCAAAACGGGCACAGCTTCAGAAGGAAAGCGATGAACTGAATGAAATACAAACGGAACTGAGTCTGATGGCTGCGGGACAGGTAATTGTGTCGGGAGAGGTATTTCCGGGGACAAAAATTTGTATAGGAGATGCTTCTACCATTGTAAAATCGACAACTCATTATTGCCGGTTTATCAAAGAAGAAGGCGATGTCAAGATGACGGGCATAAATTAAGAGAGGCGAAAGAAAATGGCAATAGGTTCAATTTCATTACAAGGACAAATAACACGAGCCCAGGATTTTTCCACCTTAAAGCAGAACGAAGACAATAAGGTAGTGGTAGATCAGGGAAACTTCCAGACACATTTTAATAAGGAAGTGCATCAAAATTTGAATCGTGTACGTCAGAGTGATAATACGGAAAACCAAGGGAAAAAATTTGATGCCAAAGAAAAGGGCAACGGAGAATATTCCGGTGACGGCGGAAAGAGAAGAAGACAACAGGAAAAGGATGGACATGTGCAACAGCAGGGAGTGCACCGTGGCTTTGATATGAAAATTTAGGAGACGTAAGAAAGATGGGCATACTGGAAATTGTTTTATTGATTCTGGGAGCCGTGCTTTGCGCGGTAAGTTTTATTCTTCCCAAGAAACGAGAGGAGCTGGATGAGGATTCTAAAAGGCAGGCAGGAGAGCAGATACGAAGCATTTTAGATAAAGAAATTGCCGGTGTACAGACCAAAATTGATGAGGTAATATCGGAAACGATAGAAGAAACTTCTAATGAGACCGAACGGGCATTGGAAAAAATGACAAACGAAAAAATTATGGCAATTAATGAATATTCGGATACTGTCATAGACGATATAAATAAGAATCATAAAGAAGTTTTGTTTTTGTATGATATGCTGAATGATAAGCATGTGACAATCAGAAATACGGTCACGGAAGTGGAAAAGACAGTAGGTGAAGTGACGCAGACTGCGAAGGATATTGAAATATCTGCCAAAGAAACGGCAAAAGAGGTAAAAAACTCGGAAGAAGCAGCGAAACGTGCGGTGGATATTACGAACCGTGCTGAAAAGGCGGCTGAGTTAACGGCACAAAATATGGAGCTGGATGTGCGCCGAATTGTGGAAGATATGATTCGTGACAGAGTGGAAGAAACGTTGGAAAAAACAGCTGCACCGATGATACAGGAACGGGTAGATGAAATTCTGAACGATGCTTCTTATTTCATGGAACAACAGCCTAAAATTGTGGTTGGCGAAGTAACGGAGAAGACAGAAACGGAAGAAGTCTTGCAGAGTGCCGGAAATGTACAGAATATAGAGCATGAAGCAGTGAAGGATGAGAGTGAACCGATATACGAGGACGAGTTTGTACAAGGAATTACGGATAGGGTACCCAAAATTATCATTGAAGGTGATGATGAAGAAAATCTTCAGTATTATGTAGTAGAGCCGGATGAATTGGATACGTCGCTTAAAACAACTCCGGTGGAAACGAAGTCTGCGTATTCCGAAGAAGTGCCGGAGACACGCAACAATAAAGAGAAAATTTTATCTCTTCATAAAGCAGGAATGTCCAATGTGGCGATAGCCAAGGAGCTTGGTCTTGGTGTCGGAGAAGTAAAATTGGTAATTGATTTATTTGAAGGGATGTAAACAGTAATGAAGTTAAAATATTATTTACGGGGACTTGGAATCGGTATTTTTGTAACTGCATTGATTATGGGAATTTCTCTTGGCGGAAAAAAAGAAATGTCTGACGAAGAGGTTGTTGCAAGAGCAAAAGAACTGGGTATGGTGGAGAGCGAAGCACAAGAAAAAAATTTGCAGGAAATGATACCGGAAACGGAGCAGGAAGAAACGATAGAGGAGTCCGTACAGAAAGAAACGGAAAAGGCATCAGAAAATCAGACAGAAAGCGAATCCGAAACTCAGCAGGACAGTGTGGCGGAGAGCCAATCGGACGATAAAACAGAAGCTACCAAACAGGAGGAGAGCGCAGCAGAAACGGAACGTGTATCCAATGAACCTGTTCAGGAGGACGGAGAAGAGGTAATAGCCGGTCAGGTTGTTTCCATTACGATTGTCAGTGGCGATGATTCGGCAGTGGTGAGCAGAAAGCTGGAAGAGACAGGACTTGTTGTTTCGGCAACTTCCTTTGACAGATATTTGTGTGATAACGGTTATGCCAAAAGACTTTCAACGGGAACCTATGAAATTGCGATAGGAGCAAGTGAAGAAACCATTGCAAAAATTATTACAAAATCAAAATAAAGTGTCATGGGAATTTGGTATAAAAATATGACATAAATTGTAAAAACCCTCTTGTCAGAGGGTTTTTCTTATGATACAATTCAAATGTTGTGACTATAAATCACGCAGATTTATTCGTCGCCGGTGCTCATCGACGCTGGAGTGGCTGACGGAGTAATACATTTTTTGTATGTAAGAGTCTGCGGAAGAAAATGAACCAAATGGAGGTAAAGACATGAGCGTTATTTCAATGAAACAGTTATTAGAAGCAGGTGTTCATTTTGGACATCAGACAAGAAGATGGAACCCTAAAATGGCTCCGTATATCTTCACAGAAAGAAACGGTATCCACATCATCGACTTACAGAAATCTGTAGGTAAAGTAGACGAAGCTTACAAAGCAATTTCTGATATTGCTGCAGAAGGCGGTACAATTCTTTTCGTTGGTACAAAGAAACAGGCACAGGATGCTGTTAAGACAGAAGCAGAACGTTGCGGTATGTTCTATGTAAACGAAAGATGGTTAGGCGGTATGCTTACAAACTTCAAGACCATCCAGTCCAGAATTGCAAGATTAAAAGCTATCGAAACAATGTCTGAAGACGGAACCTTTGATGTTCTTCCTAAGAAAGAAGTTATCGAATTAAAGAAAGAATGGGAAAAACTTGAGAAGAACTTAGGCGGAATCAAAGAAATGAAGAAGATTCCGGATGCTATTTTCGTAGTAGACCCTAAGAAAGAAAGAATTTGTGTTCAGGAAGCACATGCACTCGGTATTACATTAATCGGTATCGGTGATACAAACTGTGATCCTGAAGAACTTGATTATATCATTCCGGGTAACGATGATGCTATCAGAGCAGTAAAATTAATCGTTGCTAAAATGGCAGATGCTGTTATCGAAGCTAATCAGGGTGAAGCAGCATATGTAGAAGAAGCTTTTGAAGATGCAGCAGAAGCAACAGATATTGAAGAAGTTGCAGAAGAAGCTTAAGATTGATACGAAATTGATAACCGAAACTTGCAAAGGGACGCAGATTTACGTCCCTTTGTGTTGATTGCGTAAGCAGATTAAATTCATAAAATATGGAGGATATAACAATGGCTATCACAGCAGCAATGGTAAAAGAATTAAGAGACATGACCGGTGCAGGTATGATGGACTGTAAAAAAGCTCTTAACGAGACAAACGGTGACATGGATGCAGCAGTAGAATACTTAAGAAAGAACGGACAGGCAAAAGCAGAGAAAAAAGCCGGAAGAATCGCAGCAGAAGGTCTTTGCAAGGTTGTTATGAAGGATGATAAGACAGCAGCAGTTGTAGAAGTAAACTCTGAAACAGACTTCGTTGCCAAGAATGAAGATTTCCAGACATTCGTTGCAGCAGTTGCAGAGCAGGCTGTTAATTCTGATTCTAAAGATATGGATGCATTCATGGAAGAAAAATGGAATGCTGATGCTTCCAAGACAGTAAAAGAAGCTTTAGTTGAAAAAATCGCAGTTATCGGCGAAAACTTAAGCATCAGAAGATTTGAAAAAGTAGTTGCAGAAAACGGATGTGTTGTTTCTTATGTTCACGGTGGCGGTAGAATCGGTGTTATCGTGGAAGCTGAAACAGATGTAGTAAACGATGCTATCAAAGAAGCTCTTACAAACGTAGCAATGCAGGTTGCAGCTTTGAATCCGAAATACGTTTCTACAGACGAAGTTTCCGAAGAATACAAAGCACATGAAAAAGAAATCTTAATGGCTCAGATTGCAAACGACCCGAAGATGGCAGGAAAACCGGAAAAGGTTATCGAAGGTGCTGTAATCGGACGTCTGAACAAAGAATTAAAAGAAGTATGTCTGTTAGAGCAGCCTTATGTAAAAGCAGAAGACGGCAAGCAGCCGGTTGCTAAATACATCGAAGAAGTAGGAAAAGCAAACAACGCGAAGTTAAGCGTGAAGAGATTCGTTCGTTTCGAGACCGGCGAAGGTATCGAAAAGAAAGAAGAAAACTTCGCCGAGGAAGTTGCTAAACAGATGGGAATGTAAGAAAATCTGGAAGGCAACTTCCTCGTAGGAAGCTTGCTAAACAGATGGGAATGTAATGCCATTTCCAAACTGAAT
Organism: uncultured Lachnospiraceae bacterium; assembly: GCA_964449325.1. GTDB lineage: Bacteria > Bacillota > Clostridia > Lachnospirales > Lachnospiraceae > RGIG3002. Next base: position 73,276 of record CAYUYJ010000002.1, read on the forward strand.
ATTCGGTTAAGTCGAAACCCTTGAAAATGCCGTGAATTCGGATTTTCAAGGGTTTTCTTTCATTGCTCCCAATAGCAGTATACGCAATTCATTAGGAGGTAATCGGCATATGAAAGATGCAAATGTGACTCATTCTTTAGAAACTGTCTGTTAAGTGAACCGCTCCCTTCTTTTAGCATAAATTATACTAAACTGACATACAAGGATACAAAAAAGAATGGACAATGATGTGATAAAAGGTGCAGCATATGACAAGGCAGATAACTTCGTAGCATTATCATTAGAAACACACTTATTTTTCGGACGGATTATGAAGGAACATTCTCTGTTTTTGATGGCAGCGTTCCAACCGCCGGAAGCTTCCATGGTAAGAAAGGCAGATTGGTTTCGCAGCCGGTTTGAAAATCTGTTATGGGATGTAGTGGAGCTTAGTGATGGAATTGTGTCGAATACCGTACTGGATTCAGGGGAAATTGTGACGGAATTTACTGTGGATGCAGAGAGAAGCACAAGCAGGCTGACCGGGATTCCGATTGAGATTCGTATTACGCAGGCGGAAAAAAGATTGCATTCCGGTTGTTTATGTGATGGAAAAAGAGAAATGGGACAAAAGGTACGAAATCTGAATGCAAGAGCTCTGGAACTTGTAAAAGGGCTGATTGCATTTAAAGAAGAATTGCTGGAGGGGATAGAAAGATGCCGGATATTTACAGCCAATTATCCGCTTCTGATAAAGCATATTTTGCGGGAAGCAAGGCTTTATTGCAGTCTGCTTGAACAGCTTATGGAAAAAGAATGTATTTCCAAAGAAAAGCTCTTGGAAACCGAAGCATTTTGGAATCGGATCATGATGGAGCATGCCCTGTTTATCCGTGGTCTTTTGGACCCTACAGAGGAAGAACTGATTATGGCGGCGGATGGCTTTGCAAGAGATTATCATGCTCTGCTTTCGGAAGCTGGCAGAAAAGACTGGGAGGCAAGGAAGTTACTTACGGAAAGAACCAGAAGAGAAACAGAAAAATATCGTGATTTTAAAGCCGCAGGAGCGAAGGGCATTATAGGCTGTGAGATTTCTTCCATTATTTTACCGCTTTTGGCAGATCACGTTTTGCGTGAAGCAAATCACTATCTGCGTATTTTACAGGAAAAGTAAAAATATAGGAAAAAAGAACTACAGTTTTTGTAAAAGATGTCGATATCATATATAGAAAACAGAACCTTAAGAAACGGATTTCGTGATTTTTCAAGGAGGAATGTGCAAATGAGTAAAATCGAAGGGTACGGAGTATATCAAAAAAGCTTATATGAGAACTCTGTAAAGAGCAAAAAAGCGAAAGAAGAAAAGAAAACAGATAAAACTGACAAGACAGAAAAAAACAGTCAGGTGGAATTAAGCGATAAGGCAAAAAAACTGTTGGAACAGCTTAGAAAGACCTATGGAAATATGGATTTTATGGTAGCAGATTATGAAAGTGAGGAAGAGGCTGCCAAATATCTTTCCAGAGGAACAAAGGAATATAGTGTTTTGATTGAGCCGGAACTTTTGGAAGAGATGGCTTCGGATGAAGAAACAAAGGAGAAATATCTTGGGATACTAAATGATGCAACTGACAAGTTGTCCAAGATGAAAGAACAGCTTGGAGATAAAAAAGATGAAGTGATTCACATGGGTGTTTCTGTCGGAAAAGATGGAACAGTATCCTATTTTGCTGAATTGGAAAAGGTGAGTGAAAAGCAGCGGGAGCGAATCGAAAAGGCGAGAGAAGAGAAAAAGGAAGCGGCAAAGGAAGAGGAGAAAGAAGCAGCCGGCGCAGTTGGAAAGAGTATTTCGGGAAAAACAAAGAAAACTACGGTAAAGGCTTCTTCTGTTGAAGAACTTTTGGAGAAAATCAGGAATGTGGACTGGAGTACAGTAAAGAGCGGAGAAATGACGGAAAGCGGCAGCAGATTTGATTTAAAGGTGTAAGGAAAACGATGAGTGAGAGAATCCGGATTGTAGACATTGCAGAAGAACTGGGAGTAAGCACGGCAACAGTTTCTAATGTAATTCACGGAAAGACGAAAAAAATATCGGCAGAAACTGTGAAAAGAGTGCAGGAGCTTTTGGAAAAGAGGCAGTACATTCCCAGTATGGCAGGGATTCTGTTAGCACAAAATGATTCCAAAATCATAGGGATTGTCATCAATAATCATGAAAAATACGAAGGGCACGTCTTGGAGGATGGATTTATTTCATCCTCCTTGAACTTTTTGTCTGAAGAGCTGGAGAAAAACGGATATTTCATGATGGTGAAGGTGACAACGCAGTGGAATGAAATTGCCCGGTTTGCTTCCATGTGGAATATGGAAGGGATTATTGTAATTGGATTTTGTGAGCAGGATTATCAGAAACTGAAGGAGAAAACGCATATTCCGTTTGTTGTTTATGACGGTTTTTTTGAACGGAACGGACGGTTTGCCAATATTACCATTGATAATTATGATGGCGGATTTCAGATGGGATGCTATTTGAAGCGCATGGGACATACAAAATGTCTGTGTATTTCCGATAATGAGGTATGCATGGATTTGGAGCGGTTTGAAGGGTTTCGGGAGGCATTAAAGGAAGAAAAGGCGGAGCTTCTTATCATCCCTATGGAAAAAGAAGAAAGGTATCGGTTTTATAAAGAAAAACTGGAGAAATTAAAGCAATATTCGGCAATTTTTGCAGTTTCCGATTATTATGCATTGGATATGATTACTTTTTTGCAGGCACAGGGCGTGGCTGTTCCGGAGGAAATTTCCGTAGCGGGCTTTGATGACAGTCCTTTGTGCAGACAGATTTATCCGCAGATTACGACTATGAAACAGGATGGTCAGAAGCGGGCACAGGCTGCCCTGCAGCTGCTTTTGGAGTTAAAGGGCGGAGAACAGGCAGGACAAAATATGGTTCTTCCGGTTACACTGGTAGAAAGGGAAAGCGTAAAGCAACTGAAGTAAAGGAAACAGGGAAGTCGATTCTGAGTCGCAAGATAAGAGGGACAGGCTAAAATAAGAGGCAGATTTGAGCATTTTGTACAAATCTGTCTCTTTTATTTTGGAATAGGTTACGCGTTTAACCTATTGTAAAATAAGGAATCATGCAATATGCTATAACTATCCGGAGAAAGGAAATATTTATAGAATGCAGGAGATTAGTAATGAGAGAAGAAAAAGAAAATCAAAAACGGCAGAAGGGTGAAAGTATACATAGCGGAATAAAGGAAGAACGCAGCATTTTTCATGAGAGTTTGTTGAAAATAGCGATTCCGGTTACACTGCAAAGTCTGCTGCAGTCATCCTTTAGTGTGGTTGACCAGATTATGACGGGACAGCTTGGCAGTGTCAGCATAGCAGGAATCGGATTGGGAAGTAAATTTTCTTCCCTGTATTCTGTGCTTGTTTCCGCGGTGGCTGCTGTAGCGGGAATTTTGATTGCACAGTATATCGGAAAAAAGGAGGAAAAGGAAGTAGGAAGAAGCTTTTATATAAATCTTTTCCTTGCGTTGGTATTGGCGGTTGTATTTACCGGAATTGCTATACTTTTTCCAAAACAGGTCATGTCCATGTATACGAAGGATGTAGAAACCATGGAAGCAGCCGCAGGGTATTTGCGGATTCTTTCGTTTTCATGGATTCCCGTTGCGGCAGGAACGATTCTGTCTACGTTGCTTCGTTGCCGGGAAGCAGCCAAAATTCCTTTGTTTGCAAGTATTTTGGCTGCAGTGGTAAATACCGGATTAAACTATGTATTGATATTCGGAAAATTCGGTTTTCCCAGACTGGAGGCGAAGGGAGCAGCGCTTGCCACTGTGATTTCCCAGATTTTTGGCTTTTTACTGACCTTTGTCTTATTTATGCGGGAACAGAAAAAAAGAGCATGGAAACTGCCCTTTGCGATTCGGATGGATAAGGGAAAAACCTTGCAGTATGCGGGGATTTTGCTGCCTATCCTTTTGTGTGAATTTTTGTGGAGTCTTGGAGAAAACGTATATGCATCTATATACGGACATATCGGAACGGGAGAATGTGCGGCGATGACTTTGACAACACCGATACAGGTGTTGATGATAGGAGCATTAAGCGGTCTTTCACAGGCAGCAGGTATTATTATCGGAAAGCTGCTTGGCAGAAACGAATATGAGAAAGCCTACCGGGAATCCAAGTGGTTACTGCTTTACGGACTTGTGGGAGCCATCTTGTTTTCCATGCTGATCGTGGTATGCAGACCATTTTATGTGTTACTCTATCAGGTGGAGGACAGTGTAAGAGAGACAGCAGTACAACTTCTTTTGGCATTTGCGTTGATTGCACCGGTGAAGGTACTGAATATGATTTTAGGCGGTGGAATTATCCGCAGCGGCGGCAAAACAAAGTATGTGATGGTAATTGATATTGTGGGTACATGGTGTTTTGGTGTACCGCTTGGTCTTCTGGCGGCATTTGTATTTAATCTGCCGATTGCATATGTGTATTTCATTTTATCGCTGGAGGAATGTGTACGTCTTTTAATTTCGCTTGTTGTATTTGTCAGGAGAAGGTGGATGCAGAGATTATAGTCGGAAAAGAGAAAATAGTCAGAAAAGAGATAAACGGTAAAAGGCTGCTTAACGTAAAGCAGCCTTTTTTAAAAAGTATTCATGAATGGCAGGGTTATCGGTAAGCTCCGGGTGGAAGGTAAATGCAAGTTGATTTTTATATTCCACGGCAACGATTTTGTTATCTACCGTGCCAAGTACTTCTACCTCGGGTGTTACGGCTTCAATATAGGGTGCACGAATAAATTCCATCTCAAATTCACCGATATGTTCTAAAGTACCGTTATAGCGGAAGCTGCCAAGCTGTCTGCCGTAGGCGTTTCGCACAACAGTGACAGGCAGTGTCTGAAAATGCCGCTTCTCATCATTTGACAAAGTGTCGGCAAGCAGAATGACACCGGCACAGGTAGCGAGTGTAGGCAGTCCGTTTTCGATTTTTTTCTTTAATGAATCGAACATATCCAGTTCGCGTAACAGCTTTCCCTGAACAGTACTCTCGCCGCCGGGAAGCACCAACCCATCAAAATCCTGCTGTAAGTCTTCGGCTTTGCGAAGCTCGACAGTTTCCGCTCCAAGCTTTTGCAAAACCTTTTCATGTTCAATAAATGCGCCTTGAACGGCAAGTACAGCGATTTTCATAAAGTTATGTTTCCTTTCTTATTTTCCTCTTTCTGCCATTAACAATTCGATTTCATCTTCATTAATACCAACCATGGCTTCTCCCAAGTCCTCGGAAAGTTCCGCAATCATTTTAGCATCAGTAAAGTTAGTTACGGCTTTTACGATGGCATTGGCACGTTTTTCCGGATTACCGGATTTAAAAATACCGGAACCTACAAAGACACCTTCTGCACCAAGCTGCATCATTAATGCTGCATCAGCAGGAGTAGCAACGCCGCCGGCAGCAAAGTTAACAACCGGAAGACGTCCGGTATCATGAACCTGTTTTACTAATTCATAAGGCACCTGTAATTCTTTTGCAGCATGAAATAATTCATCCTCACGCATGGAAGTAAGGCGGGCAATTTCACTGTTCATTTTACGCATATGGCGTACTGCCTGTACAATGTCACCGGTACCCGGCTCGCCCTTTGTACGGATCATGGAAGCTCCTTCGTTAATTCTTCTTAAGGCTTCCCCTAAATCTTTGGCACCGCATACAAAAGGTACTTTGAATTCCCGTTTGTTGATGTGGTAAATATCATCAGCAGGAGAGAGCACTTCGCTTTCATCAATATAGTCGATTTCAATGGCTTCCAGAATTTGTGCTTCGGCAAAGTGACCGATGCGACATTTTGCCATAACCGGGATGGATACGGCTTCCTGAATGCCTTTAATCATTTTCGGGTCACTCATTCTGGAGACACCGCCTGCAGCACGGATATCTGCAGGAATCCGCTCTAATGCCATAACTGCGCAGGCTCCGGCAGCTTCTGCAATCCTTGCCTGTTCCGGAGTTGTTACGTCCATGATAACACCGCCCTTTAACATCTGGGCAAGTTCTTTGTTTAAGGTATACTGTTTGTTTTCCATAATAGATGAATTCCTTTCCTTATTTTTAAATAATTGTTTTAATTGTTAAATTTGTTTCAGTAAGATCTTTATCTATTGCTCTTTACAGAAAGTATGTTTATGATTATAATCAAAACTGAACATATGAAAATATCCAATTTGAATATAGTCAATATGGTCAGAATGGAGAAAAATATAAAATGTTAACCTATTCTTTTGAAAATTTAGGGTCAGAAAGCCTTTATATGCATCTGTACCAATGTATTAAAAATGATATATTAGACGGGAAAATTCCGGTTGGAACGAAATTGCCTTCCAAACGCAGTTTTGCAAAAAATTTAGGGGTCAGTACGATAACGGTGGAAAATGCTTATGCACAGCTTCAGGCAGAGGGATATATTTATTCCATTTCCAAAAAGGGTTTTTTTGCAGCGGATGTTTCGGAACGGATAAGAGGAAAAAAGAAAACCGGATTGAATGCGGAAAATATTGTCCTTGCGGCAAATCCTTCCTATCGTTTTGATTTTGTCAGTAACCGGAATCAGGCAGAGAATTTCCCTTTTGCCACATGGGTAAAGCTGATGCGGGAAGTGATGAGTGAACGAAAAGAAGAACTGATGATGACAGCACCCTGTGGGGGAGTTATGGAACTTCGGCAGGCAATCTGCAAACATATGAAGCAGTTTCGGAATATGGAGGTAAGTCCCGGGCAGGTTATTGTAGGTGCGGGAACGGAATATTTGTACGGACTTTTGATACAGCTTCTTGGAAGAGAAAAGATTTATGCCATCGAAAATCCGGGGTATGATAAGCTTTTGAAAATTTACGAAAGTAATGGTGTAACTTGCAGATACATTGATATGGATAAAGAAGGAATACAAATAACAATGTTAGAGCAGTCAGGGGCGCAGATTGCCCATATTTCCCCGGCACATCATTATCCTACGGGGAAGGTTACCCCTGTCAGCAGGCGGTATGAGCTGCTGGCATGGGCAGCAAAGGAAGAGGGAAGATATATTATTGAGGATGATTATGATTCGGAGTTTCGGCTTGTGGGGAAGCCTATGGCAACACTACAGAGTATTGATGTAAGCGAAAAGGTAATCTATATGAATACGTTTACAAAAAGTCTGACGTCTACGATTCGTATCAGTTATATGGTGTTACCGCCCCATTTGTTGGAAAGGTTTTATGAAAATCTGGGATTTTATGCCTGTACGGTCTCCAATTTTGAGCAGTATACCCTTGCCAGATTCATCAATGACGGGTATTTTGAAAAACACATTAACAGAATGCGTAATTATTACAGAAAAGTACGGGACTGTCTGTTAGAGGAAATTCGTAACAATTCTCTGACGGAGCGTGTGGAAATTCAGGAGGAAGATGCAGGGCTTCATTTTCTTTTGAAGGTATCCACGAAAAAAAGTGATGAAGAACTTCTGAAAAATGCGGAAAGATTCGGAATTCGGTTGTCCAGTTTGGCGGAATACTATTTTGCCGGGAAACCGGAAAAGACGGCTCATACGCTGATTATGAACTATTCGGCAATCCGTCCGGAGGACATACCGGAGGCAGTTGCCGGATTGGGAGAATGTCTGGGGGCTTTGGAATAAAAATAATACGGAAGAAATGTCAAAAAACTGTGAACAGCGCTTTGCATATCCCATCTAATATATTGCATTTTCTGCCTGCTTTTTGGAAAGCGGTTGAAAAGGGAAATAAATTTTTTTACTATAATAGATATAGTATATTTTGGGGACGAGTTAAAGGAGAAAAGAAACTATGGAAATGCCTGTAATTGAAAAATACATTGATGAATTGTTAGAGAAAAGTACTCTGGACGCACCGGCATGGAATATTGAAAAAGCGCTGTTAGGGTTGGCATCAGGTTGGAATTATATTGACGGTTGTATGATTCTGGCAATTCTGGAAACCTATAAAATAACGAAAAAAGAAAAATATCTGGAGTTTGCAGATGCTTATGTAAATCATCGTGTTAATGAGGACGGAACCATTAACGGATATAAAGTGGAAGAACTGAATATTGATAATGTAAATGCCGGAAAAACATTATTTGAATTGTATGATTTGACCGGAAAAGAAAAATACCGCAAGGCGATTGATTTGATTTACAGTCAGTTAGAGGTGCAGCCTAGAACAAAAGAGGGAAATTTCTGGCATAAAAAGATTTATCCCAATCAGGTATGGCTGGACGGCTTGTATATGGGGCAGCCATTTTATATGGAATACGAAACAAAATTTAATCACAAAGAGCACTATGATGACATTTTTAATCAGTTTTTTAATGTAGTAAAAAACATGCGGGATGAAAAGACAGGACTTTATTATCATGCATATGATGCTTCCCGGGAAATGTTCTGGTGCAACAAGGAAACAGGGCTTTCCGAGAATTTCTGGCTGCGTGCGCTGGGCTGGTATTCCATGGCACTTCTGGATACATTGCATAAGTGTGAAGTAGATGACAGCTGCAGGGATAACTATGAGAAACTGAAAAAGGTTTTTCTGGATTTGATAGACAGTATGATTCGTTATCAGGACGAGAGCGGTATGTGGTATCAGGTAGTGGACAAAGCCGGAGTTGGGAAAAATTACCTGGAAACAAGCGGCAGTTCGATTATGGCGTATTCCATATTAAAAGGTGTTCGTCTCGGCTTTTTACCGGAAAGCTACAGAGAGTACGGTATCAAAGCTTTTCACGGTATTTGCAATAAATATCTGGTAACGGAAGAAGGAAATATGAGTCTTGGAGGCATCTGTCTTGTAGCAGGTCTGGGAGGCCCGAATAAGAGGGATGGCAGCTTTGACTATTATATGTCGGAGCCAATTGTAAAGGATGATGCAAAAGGTGTGGGGCCGTTCTTATTGGCCTATACGGAACTTAGAAGACTGCCCTAGAGGAGAGCAGACGAAGAGGGAAGGATTTCAGAAAATGGAATCTTTCCCTTTTTTTTGTGTCACCAAAGAAGGCGGCGAAACGTATATAAGGTAGACAGATAATTATTTGTACGATAGAAAGCAATCTATCTACCCGGGGAAAGAGAGGAACAGGAGGCTGATATGAAAGACAAACAGGAAGAAGCTGTGACGAGAGTCATTGAGCAGTATGCCAATATGCTGTTTCGTATGTGTTTTGTCATTTTAAGGCAGGAGCAGGATGCGCAGGACGTATTACAGGAGACCTTTATAAAATACATGGAAAAGGCACCTGCATTTGAAAATGAACAACATGAGAAAGCATGGCTTATTAAGGTAGCGTCGAATCTGTGTAAGGACCTACTCCGGTTTAAGAAACGAAATTTCTATGTGAATATGGAAGAACTGGAGCAATATTGCAGAGAGCCTGAGGAAGCGGAGGTTTTAAAAGAAGTGATGCTCTTACCGACAAAATATAAGGCAGTCATGCATCTGTATTATATAGAAGGGTATAAGGCGGATGAAATTGCACGTATTTTAGGAATCAGTGAAAGTGCTGTGAAGAAGCGGATGCAGCGCGGCAGAGAAATGCTAAAACTCCGACTTGAAAATGGGATAGCAGGATAAAAAGAGAGAGCCTATTAAGTCGTAAAGAGGCATTATGAGATGGTGCAGAGACCGGAAAAACGGATGGTGCACGGAAAGGAAGCAGTATGGATTGGAAAAAGGTTGTAAAGAATATCGAAATAAAGGAAGAGATGAAAACAACACTTGTACGAAGTTGTACGCGTAACAGGCATGTATCAAATATTATGTTTCGGTATTCCAAAGCGGTAGCAGTGCTGATTGGACTGGCAGTATGTTTTTTGGGAAGTCTGACCGCATACGCAGCAGTCAGTGCATACAAGGCACGGTTGGAAGCAATGGATAAAGAAGAGATTCGAGAACACTATAATACCGAAATGGCGGGGACGGGAGAAGCATATAGGTATTCCAGAAAACTGACCGATTCGGAACGGGAACGGATGAGGTTTTTGCGGGGCGAATATGAGAACGGGTTTTTTCCGGAAGGGGAAATCAGTAAAGAAGCTGCAGAAAGCGGATTTTATTATGATGTTTCAACGCGTACTTATGTGTTGCCGGAACGAGAACTGACAGATGAAGAACTCTTACAGGTTCTGGATATGTGGGCGAAGGTGGATTACAGTTTACAACAGGTGAATATAGAGAACGAAAAAGCAGGTGAGCCTGATGCAGATACAGAAATGGTTTCGGGAGAAGAGGTGGAAGTTACGCCCGATAATGTAGCATATCTTCGCGCTAAAGAAATCGCGGAAAGTATTTTTGAAATGGAGTTTGATGATTGTGAAGCCGAGATTACTTATAACAATTCAGATACGGTAGTAGGAAGTGAAGGGTATTATTTTGTCATATTCTACAAAGAAGAAAAAAAATATATGGTTACACTTCGAGTGTATGATGGAGAAATGAGTAGAATTCCGGGAAGTGTGAACTTTTGGGATATTGAACCAAGTGAGGAACCGGTTGTATGGCCGTCTGCAGAGGTTAAAGAGGAGCTTCTTCAAACCATATATGAAAAAGCAGAGCAGCTTGCCGAGAATGTACTCGGTGTGGAAGAGGAGATTGTGACGGGATATTGTCTTTATGACGGAACAGATGCGACCTCCCGCATTGTGGTGCTGCTGGAAACGGAAAGCGGAGAACGATATAAAATGGGATTTTCCGCAGTGACCTTGGATTTTACGAATGAACTGACATTTGAAAACAGTACCTACAGTGATGTCGATATTATGGCATCCTATACAAGTGCAGTGCAAATGAAATAGAAAACAAGGAAAGAGAATGACAGGCTGCTAAAGTTTTGGCAGCCTGAAAAAATCAGATATGGTTTTTGTGGAAAAGTAACAATAGATTTTGGAGGAAGCCTATGTTATAATCAGTTACTACTAAGGGAGGTGAGAAAATGACAGATAGCCAAAAGTTAGATTTAATTCTTGATAAAGTAGGCGGTTTAGAAACTCGGATGGATAGGCTGGAGAGCAGAATGGACGGCTTGGAGACCCGGATGGATAGGCTGGAGAGCAGAATGGACGGCTTGGAGACCCGGATGGATAGGCTGGAGAGCAGAATGGACGGCTTGGAGATCCGGATGGACGGTTTGGAGACCAGAATGGACGGTTTGGAGACCAGAATGGACAGCTTAGAAGTCAGAATGGATGTTTTGGAAGTGCAGATAAAGAAAACGGAAAGTGTACTTCGGGAAGAAATCGGAAAAAGTGAGTTTTTGGTGCTTGATGAGGTAGAGCGGGTTCATATGATTCTGGACAGACACACGTTGGATAATTCAAGACATATCGGAACGTTACAGGCTTGCACATAAGTATCTGAATTTCAATCTGATTACAATTTAGTAATTCTTTTTTTCTATGATAGCTTTTATGCTATACCTATTTCAGGTCGTTTTGAGTGAAAATTATATTCCCATTTTTTTAAAGAAGTTAATTTCAAATTTTTAGCGGCTGATCCTTCAGATACATGATTCTGAAAAGAAAAGCCGCTAAAAGAAAAAGTTATTGTTTTTTCAAGTTCTTCTGTGCTGTAGAAAGCATTAATTTAATACGATTCAGCTGATTTACTTCGCTGGCACCGGGGTCATAGTCGATGGCAACAATGTTACTTAACGGATACTGCTTACGAAGTTCTTTGATAACACCCTTACCTACGATATGGTTCGGCAGGCAGGCGAAGGGCTGGCAGCATACAATGTTTGGAACATCATTATGAATCAGTTCCACCATTTCTCCGGTTAAGAACCATCCTTCACCGGTCTGGTTACCGATATTTACAATAGGCTCCGCGTATTTTACGATTTTGTAAATGCTGGTAGGTGCATCAAAGTGTTTACTCTTTGCAAATGCTTTTGTGGCACCGCCGCGGAGTCTTTCAATACCCCAGATACCCAGTCGGGAGAGTGTTGCCGATTTCTTACTGGTACCAAGATGCTCTGCCTTATAAATTTGGTTGTAGAAGCAGTAAAGCATGAAGTCAATCAAATCGGGACAAACAGCTTCGGCACCTTCCGCTTCCAGAAGTTCAACCAAATAATTGTTGGCAGCAGGTGCAAATTTTACAAGAATTTCGCCTACAATACCAACACGAGGCTTTTTCTCGTCCGTAACTGGAATAGCATCAAAATCTTCAATAATCTGACGGCACATCTTCTGGAAAGTAAAGAAATTCATGTGCTTGGCGGATACAAAAGCCTGACATTTCTTCAGCCATTTTTGATGTACAGCATTGACGCTTCCGGGCTCTTTTTCATAAGGACGCATCCGGTATACACAGCGCATGAAAATATCTCCGAATGCAGCACCGTAAGCAGCACGCAGCATCATATCCAGATTCAGATGGAAGCCCGGATTGGACTCAATACCTCCTAAATTCAAGGAAATAACCGGAATTTGCGGCATTCCTGCTTTTTCCAAAGCACGGCGGATAAAGCCGATATAGTTGGTCGCACGACAGCCGCCTCCGGTCTGTGTCATGATGATAGCGGTTTTATTCAAATCGTATTTGCCGGATAGCAGTGCGTCCATAATCTGTCCGACTACCATAAGAGAAGGGTAGCAGGCATCGTTATTCACATATTTTAGCCCTACGTCTACGGCATGCTTGTTATCGTTCGGAAGTACCTCAAAATGGTATCCGCAGGCACGGAAAGCAGGTTCTAAAATTTCAAAATGTATAGGAGACATCTGCGGGCAGAGAATCGTGTAGTCTGCACGCATTTCTTCCGTAAATTTTACCTTATGAATTGCCGACGAACGAATCGTACGGGGCTGTTTTTTCTGCTCTTTTACACGAAGGGCAGAAAGCAGGGAACGGATACGGATTCTGGCAGCGCCCAGATTGTTTACCTCGTCAATTTTTAAACAGGTATAAATCTTGTCGGAGCCGGAAAGAATATCGTTTACCTGATCGGTTGTTACCGCATCCAGACCGCAGCCGAAGGAGTTGAGCTGAATCAAATCCAAATCTTCTCTTGTTTTGACAAAGCTTGCAGCAGCGTAAAGTCTGGAATGGTACATCCACTGGTCAGAAACAATCAAGGGACGTTCCGGGTTGGCAAGGTGAGAGACGGAATCTTCGGTTAATACGGCAATATCATAGGAATTAATTAATTCCGGAATACCGTGGTTGATTTCCGGGTCTACATGATACGGACGTCCGGCAAGGACGATACCACGTTTGTGGTTTTCCTCCATCCATTTCAAGACTTCTTCCCCTTTGCGTTTCATATCCTCCCTTGCAGCAGCCATTTCGTCCCAGCCTTTTTGGACGGCAGCTCTTATTTCGGAAGAGGGAAGCTCTTTAAATTCTTTTATTAAAGCATCACTAATTGTTTCTACGCTTAAAAAAGACATAAACGGATTACGGAAAACGACTTCTCCTCGGCCGATTTCCTCTACGTTGTTTTTGATATTTTCCGAATAGGAGGTAACAATCGGACAGTTGTAGTGATTGTTTGCATCTTCAAATTCATTCCGCTCATAAAACAGTGCCGGATAGAAAATAAAGTCCGGTTTCTGATTAATCAGCCATTGCACATGTCCGTGTGCCAGCTTTGCCGGATAGCATTCGGATTCACTGGGAATGGATTCAATACCCAGCTCGTATATTTTTCTTGTAGAGCTCGGAGAGAGGATAACACGATATCCAAGCTCGGTAAAGAAGGTATACCAGAACGGATAATTTTCGTACATATTTAAGACTCTGGGAATTCCTACGCTGCCACGTTTTGCCACATCAGCGGAGAGCGGTTCATAGGAGAAGAGTCGCTTTAATTTATATTCAAACAGGTTTGGAATGTTATTTTCGTTTTTCTGCTTTCCCAAACCTCTTTCGCATCGGTTGCCAGAGATATACTGACGTCCGCCGGAAAATTTATTAATTGTCAGACGGCAGTTGTTCGTACAGCCCTTGCATTTTGCCATGCTTGTTTCAAACTGCAGTGCATTGATTTTGTCAATGGAGAGCATGGTGGTCTGGTAGTTTTCTTCCATACCGAAGCGTTCTCTGGCAATTAGAGCAGCACCGAAAGCTCCCATAATTCCGGCAATATCCGGGCGGATGGCTTCACAGCCTGCAATCTTTTCAAAGCTTCTTAATACGGCATTATTATAGAAAGTACCGCCCTGTACAACGATATTTTTGCCAAGTTCGGAAGCATCCGAGACCTTGATTACCTTAAATAGCGCATTCTTAATAACGGAGTAAGCAAGTCCCGCTGAAATGTCGGCTACCTCCGCACCTTCCTTCTGTGCCTGTTTTACCTTGGAGTTCATGAACACGGTACAACGTGTACCAAGGTCAATCGGATGTTTGGCGAAAAGAGCAGCAGAAGCAAAGTCCTCTACACTGTAATTTAAGGACTTCGCAAAGGTTTCTATAAAGGAACCGCAGCCGGAGGAGCATGCTTCGTTCAATTGCACGCTGTCGACGGTCTGGTTTTTGATTTTGATACATTTCATATCCTGTCCGCCGATATCTAAAATACAATCCACATCCGGGTTGAAAAAGGCAGCGGCATAGTAATGTGCTACCGTCTCCACTTCACCATCATCTAAAAGAAAAGCAGCTTTCATCAAAGCTTCCCCGTAACCGGTGGAGCAGGAGCGCACGATTTTGGCACCCGCAGGAAGCAGGGAATAAATTTCCTGTAAAGAGCGGATGACTGTTTTAAGCGGACTTCCCTCGTTACTGCTGTAGAAGGAATAAAGTAATGTACCATCTTCCCCTACCAGTGCTGTTTTGGTAGTAGTGGAACCGGAATCAATACCAAGATAACAGTTCCCCTTGTATGTACTTAAATCACCGGCAGCAACATGATGCTTTGCATGACGGGTTTCAAATTCCTTGAATTCTTCATCGGAAGCAAATAAAGGTTCCATACGTTCTACTTCAAATTCCATTTTAATATCGGAAGAAAGCTTCTTTACCATTTCTTCCATGGAATAGGAGACTTCTTCTTTGGCATTTAATGCAGAACCGATTGCTGCAAACAAGTGGGAATTATCGGTGTCAATAATATGCTCTTCGTCCAGTTTTAATGTACGGATAAAAGCTTGTTTCAATTCCGATAAAAAGTGAAGCGGCCCTCCCAAAAATGCAACATGTCCGCGAATCGGCTTTCCGCAGGCAAGTCCGCTGATGGTCTGGTTGACTACTGCCTGAAAAATGGAAGCAGACAAGTCCTCTTTCGTTGCTCCTTCATTGATTAACGGCTGAATATCTGTCTTTGCGAAAACACCGCAGCGTGCCGCAATGGTGTAAAGGGAATGGTAATGTTTCGCATATTCGTTTAGGCCGGAAGCATCGGTCTGGATGAGGGATGCCATTTGGTCAATAAAGGAACCTGTACCACCGGCACAGATACCATTCATACGCTGTTCTACATTACCGCCTTCAAAATAAATAATTTTTGCATCCTCTCCGCCAAGCTCAATGGCAACATCGGTCTGGGGTGCCAGTTCCTTTAAAGAAGTAGCAACAGCGATAACCTCCTGCACAAAGGGAACCTCTAAATGGTTCGCCAGTGTCAGACCGCCGGAGCCGGTAATCATCGGATGAAGCGTAATATTTCCAAGCTGCTCATAAGCTTTTTGCAAAAGAGAAGAAAGGGTTTCGCGGATATTGGCGAAGTGCCTTTCGTAATCACTGAAAAGAATTGTATGGTTTTCATCTAAAATCGCTATTTTCACGGTAGTGGAACCGATATCAATACCGAGTGTATAGTGTTTGCTCATTATGTTCACACCTTTTCTAAATATACTATGTAATGGGATACCGACAGGTTTGTGCAAACCGGTATCCTAAATTATAAAATGACATTCTTTGATATTATACGACACGATTCTATAAAATGCAACGCACGTATTTTATCGGAAAAGAAAGTTTTAGGGTGGTAATTCTAAAATTTTTATAATATTGAATGAATTAAAAATGGCTTTGTTTACTTTTAACGTTTGGAATGTTAGAATATATTCAATTGTTTTCTCAGGTATGAGAGAAAGAATAGGAGTCGTTTTGTAATATGAGTAAATTTGAACGAAAATTCGGTAAATATGCTATTCGGAATTTATCTTTGATGTTGATTTTGTGTTATGCCTGTGGATATGCCATCAATATTATTTTTCCGGAATTTCTGCAATATCTGACATTGGATCCGTATAAAATTCTGCACGGACAGATTTGGAGGATTGTAACATGGATTATTTCGCCGCCCTCAGGCAGCAATATTTTCTTTGTGCTAATTACGCTATATTTTTATTATTCTCTGGGAACTACATTGGAACGGACATGGGGCGATTACCGGTATAATGTGTATATTTTTTCCGGTATGCTTTTTACCGTATTGGGAAGCTTTCTTCTGATGGGGTACAGCTATTTGTTTATGGGAAAAACGGTTGCCTTTTACGGGGAGGAGTATTATTTTGCAATTGTTGCAAACTTTTTTAGCACTTACTATGTTAATATGTCCATTTTTCTTGCATTTGCAGCAACCTTCCCGGATGTGCAGGTATTGCTGATGTTTATTATTCCCGTAAAAGTAAAGTGGCTGGGTATCATTTATGCAGTCATGCTGGCTTATGAATTTATTACTTACCCGATTTATCTGAAATTTGTAATTGCAGCGTCCCTTATGAATTTTATTATTTTCTTCATTACCTCAAGAAACCGTGTGCGGCTGTCGCCGAAACAGATGAAACGCCGGCAGGAGTTCAGAAAGGAAACCAGACGGACGGCAAAAGTAACCAAGCACAAATGTGCAATCTGTGGACAAACTGAAGAGGACAACCCGGATTTGGAATTCCGCTTTTGTTCCAAATGCAACGGAAACTACGAGTATTGCCAGAATCATCTCTTCACACATGAACACATAAAATAGGAGAATATGTAGAAAGCGTGAGAATTTTACGCATGAACACGTAAAACCGGGAGGATAAGTATGGATAGAGAACTGGAATTTGCGAAAACCTTACAAGGGGTTGTAGAGCAGGCGAAGGATAACGGCAATTGTATTACGCGGGAAGAAGTAGAAGAGGCTTTCGCTGACCAGAATTTAAAAGAAGAACAGATGGAACTTGTGCTGGATTACCTGATAAAACATAAAATTGGTATCGGCGAGCCGATAGATGTGGACGAATATCTGACGGAAGAGGATAAACATTATCTGGATGCATATCTGGAAGAACTGGAAACACTGGAAAAAGTAAGTGACGGAGAAAAAGAAGCGATTACGATGTCAGCAATGGCAGGAGACGGTGATGCACAGAGTAAATTAATTGAAATTTATATTCCGCAGGTTGTGGATGTGGCGAAGCTGTATGCAGGACAAGGTGTATTTCTGGAAGACTTAATCGGAGAAGGAAATCTGGCGGTAGCAATGGGAGTTACCCAGCTTGGGTGTCTGGAACATCCTTCGGAAGCGGAAGGAATGCTTGGAAAGATGATGATGGATGCTATGGAGGATTACATTACGGAAAATGTGCAGGCAGAGGACTTAGACAGAAAAATTGTGGAAAAAGTCAATGTTGTTTCCGATAAAGCAAAGGAACTGGCAGAAAGTTTGCAACGAAAGGTAACGGCGAAGGAACTTGCCGAAGAAACAGGATTAGAATTAGAAGAAATTTTGGAAGCAGTTCGTATGAGTGGGGAAAATATTGAGTATATTGAAAATGAGAAGTCTTAAATAAGGAGTACGAATGGAAAAACAGAAGGAGCAGGATAATCAGGACTATAAATATGTCATGCAGGATGCCGGAACGATTTATCTGGGTGCGAAATTTTCTTATGAAGAGATAATGGAACATGCGGATATTACCTTTAAGATAAAGGCAATTATAGAGCATTATCTGACAAAAGAAATTGCGATGGAAACATCTTTGGAAAGCCATTTCTATTACATGGACCCGAAAAGCTTTTCGGCAAGGACATATGAGCAGTTGAAAGTAAAAATTAAGGTCAGCGAAAGGCAGCGAAAGAAGGGGCTGTTTGGGAAGGAAAAGACCGTGTATACGGATAAATTTTATAAGATGCAGGAATTTACCGCACTTTCTGTGGAAGAAAAGAAGAAAAAGGGAATTCTGATTCAGGAGATTGCATTTCCCAAAATGGCACTTATGATGTTTCCGGTGTAGACTTTATTTATATGGAAACGGAAACAAAAAGATAAAATTCAGAATATTTTCAGAGGAGAGAAAGAAACATGCAGATTGAAGAATTAACAAGCTACGAAATTATTGAAAAACGGCGGATTGAGGATTTAAATTCCTTAAGCTATCTGCTTAGACACAAAAAGACAGGGGCAAGGGTTGCACTTTTGTCCAATGACGACGAAAATAAAGTATTTTATATCGGTTTCCGTACACCGCCAACTGACAGCACCGGCGTACCACATATTTTAGAGCATTCCGTATTGTGCGGTTCGGAAAAATTCCCCGTAAAGGATCCTTTTGTAGAACTGGTGAAGGGTTCTTTAAATACTTTTTTAAATGCCATGACTTATCCGGACAAAACAATTTATCCGTTAGCAAGCTGTAATGATACGGATTTTCAGAATTTGTGTCATGTATATTTGGATGCAGTGTTCCATCCGAACATTTATAAAGAAAAGAAAATTTTCATGCAGGAGGGCTGGCATTACGAAATGGAAGATGAAGATGCACCTCTGACCTTAAACGGTGTGGTATACAATGAAATGAAGGGGGCTTTTTCGTCTCCCGATGATGTGCTCTACAGACAGATTATGACTTCCCTTTACCCGGAAAATACGTACAGCGTGGAATCCGGTGGTGACCCGAAAAATATACCGGATTTGACCTATGAGCAGTTTTTAGAGTTCCACAGCCGTTATTATCATCCGAGCAACAGTTATATTTACTTGTACGGTAATATGGATATGGCAGAGAAACTGGATTTTATAGATAAAGAATATTTGTCCAAATACGATTATCTGGAAATTGATTCTGCCATTAAGACCCAGACTACTTTTGACAGTATGCGGGAAATGGTGACCTCTTATCCGATTACGGAAGAAGAGTCTGACAAGGATAATACCTATCTGTCCTACAATATTATGTTAAAGGATACACTGGACAAGGAACTGGCAGTTGCTTTTAATGTGCTTGATTATGCAATTTGTACCGCGCCGGGAGCACCGTTAAAGCAGGCACTTATCGATAAAGGAATCGGGAAGGATGTTTACAGCATCTATGAGGACGGTATCAAGCAGCCTTATTTTAGTGTAGTGGCAAAAAATGCCAACGAAGAGCAGAAGGAAGAATTTGTACAGACCATTCGGGAAGTGCTGACAGAACTGGTAGAAAAAGGGCTTGATAAAAAAGCACTGCGTGCAGGTCTTAATTACTTTGAATTTAAATACAGAGAAGCAGATTTCGGTTCTTATCCGAAGGGACTGATGTACGGACTCCGTATGTTGGACAGCTGGCTTTATGATGACAGCAAACCGTTTATTCATATTGAAGCAAACGATACCTATAAGGCAGTGAAAGAAAAAATCGATACGGATTATTTTGAACAGCTGATTAGGATGTATCTGTTGGACAATACCCATAAGGCACTGCTTATTTTAAAACCGGAAAAAGGACTGGGAGCAAAGCAGGATGAGGAACTGGCAAAAAAATTAGCGGATTATAAGGCTTCTTTAAGCAAAGACGAGATTAGAAAAATTGTTGAAGAGACAAAAGCATTAAAGGCATATCAGGAGGCAGAAGAAAATCCGGAGGATTTGGCGAAGATTCCGTTATTAAAGAGAGAAGATTTGAAGAAAACAGCGGAAAAACCGGTGAATGAAGTGCGTGGAGATGAAGAAACTACTATCCTGTTCCATGATATTTTCACCAATCATATCGGATATCTGCGTTTGATTTTTGATTTAAAAAATGTTCCGGCCAGATTGTTCCCTTACGTAGGAATTTTGAAAAATGTGCTGGGTCTGATGGATACGGAGCATTACAGCTATGGTGATTTGTATAACGAAATGAATATTCAGACCGGTGGGATGGCTGTAGTGAATAATATTTATACAGACAATCAGGATATTGAAAAGCAGAAGGTGACTTTGGAAATTAAGGCAAAGGTTCTGTATGAGAATCTGGACAAGGCGTTTGCATTGGCGGAAGAAATCATAAGGAGTACCAAATTCGAGGATGAAAAGCGGCTTCTTGAAATTATGGCAGAGTTAAATTCCAAGAATCAGGCAGCTGTTTTAAGTGCCGGACATTCGTATGCTTCAGGAAGAGCAATGTCCTATCAGTCCGTATCGGCAGCCATTTCCGAGGTAATGAACGGTATGGACTTTAACCGCCTTGTGGAAAAACTGGCTTATCATTTTGATGAGGAAAAGAAAACACTGATTGCAAACCTAAAGGAATTGGCAACCTGTATTTTCCGTAAAGAAAATCTGATGGTAGATTACACCGCAACGGAAGAGGGCTATGAGAAGCTTCCGGGATTAGTTGCAGATATACGGGAGAAGCTTTTTACCCAACCGGTAGAAAAAGGAACTTTTGTTCCTGAACTTTCCGTAAAAAATGAAGGCTTTATGTCCTCTTCCCAGGTGCAGTATGTATGTCGTGCCGGAAATTACCGGAAAAAGGGACTGAAACCAAACGGCTCATTAAAAGTATTAAAGGTAATGATGGGCTACGAATATTTGTGGATTAATATTCGTGTGAAGGGTGGTGCCTACGGCTGTATGTCAGGATTTGGCAAAACCGGAGACAGTTTTTTTGTTTCCTACAGGGATCCAAATCTGGAAAAAACCGTGGAGGTATATGAAAAGGCAGCAGATTTCATTGCAAACTTTGAAGCAGACGAGCGCACCATGACCCAGTTTGTTATCGGTGCCATCAGTGATATGGATGTACCTATGAATCCGGCGGCAAAAGGAACCTTTTCCCTTGGAGCTTATCTGACCGGATTAAGTTATGAGGAAATGCAAAAGGAACGTGACGAATTGTTAAATACCAGTGTGGAGGATATCCGGGGGCTTGCGGCATATATTCGTGCCTTTATGGAGGATGATTGCCTCTGCGTAATCGGAAACGACGAGAAGATTAAGGAATGCAAGGAAATGTTTAATACCACGGAGGCATTATTCCACTAAAAACGAGAGGAAAAATATGAAGGAAAATTTTAAGTCCGGTTTTGTTACTTTGATTGGCAGACCGAATGTTGGAAAATCAACCTTAATGAATTGTCTGATAGGACAGAAGATTGCGATTACATCCAATAAACCGCAGACAACAAGAAACCGCATCCAGACGGTATATACGTCCGAGGAAGGGCAGATTGTCTTTGTGGATACCCCGGGTATCCACAAGGCAAAAAACAAGCTGGGTGATTACATGGTAACGGTAGCAGAACGTACTTTGAAGGAAGTAGATGTGATTTTGTGGCTTGTGGAGCCCACTACCTTTATCGGTGCGGGAGAAAGGCACATTATAGAACAACTGAAAAAAGTAAATACACCTGTTATTTTAGTAATCAATAAAACTGACACGGTAAAAAAAGAAGAAATATTGAAATTTATTGATACATACCGTAAGGAAATGGATTTTGACGAAATTGTTCCCGTATCGGCATTGAAGGCAGATAATACGGAAACGCTGCTTTCCTGCATTATGAAATATCTGCCATATGGTCCGGCGTTTTATGATGAGGATACCATTACGGACCAGCCGGAACGACAGATTGTAGCGGAGTTAATCCGGGAAAAGGCACTGCGGCTTCTTTCCGATGAAATTCCTCACGGTATTGCGGTCAGTATTGAGAGCATGAAGTGGAGAAAAAAAATCTGTGATATAGATGCCACAATCATTTGTGAAAGAGATTCCCATAAAGGAATTATCATCGGAAAACAGGGCAGTATGTTAAAGAAAATCGGAAGTCAGGCACGCCCTGAAATTGAAGATATGTTGGAAATACAGGTGAATCTGCAGCTTTGGGTGAAGGTGAAAAAAGACTGGCGGGACAGTGACTTTTTGCTGAAAAATTTCGGCTATGACAAGAAAGAAACGGAAAACTTTTAAGCAGACAATTTTGGAATAGAAATGAGAAAAACGCGAACCCTAATAGTACAATACGATTAGGGGGCACAGGATGAAAACATTAAATTACTGGCAGCAGTTTTGTAAAACAGGAAATCCGAAAGACTATCTCTTATTTAAAGAAAACGAACAGAATATGCGGGAAAGAGCAGTCGGGAAAGCAGGCAGTTATGCAGGAAACGATAATCTTAACAGGAATCATATTGAAGACAGTGCCTATCGGGGATTACGATAGGCGCGTTGTTTTGTTGACAAAAGAGAGGGGAAAGATTTCTGCCTTTGCGAAAGGTGCAAGGCGGCAGAACAGCAGGCTTTTAGCTACTACAAATCCCTTCTGTTTCGGAGAGTTTAAAATGTATGAGGGGAAGACTTCCTATAATATTATGGAAGCTTCTATTTCCAATTATTTTGAAACTTTGCGGGAAGATTTTGAGGCGGCATATATGGGAATGTATTTTATGGAAATTGCCGATTACTACACCAGAGAGAATAATGATGAAAAACAGATGTTGAAGCTTGCTTATCAGTCGCTTCGGGCCTTGGGGCATCCGGGACTGTCTAAAGAACTGGTACGTTGTATCTATGAAATTAAAGCAGTAGTTGTAAACGGAGAATATCCGGGAATTCCCACAGAAAGGCAATTCTCGGAGTCGGCAGTGTATGCACTCTCCTACATAGAGACCTCCCCTGTGGAAAAGCTGTATACCTTTACCGTTACGAAGGAAGTGCTTGCAGAATTGAAGTATGCAGCGAAAAGATATAGAGAACGGTTTATGAATTATCCGTTTAAAAGTCTGGATGTTTTAGAATCCATACAAAATCCATGTTGAAAAACGAGGGTAACTCGGATATAATATAGAGCGATACCTGTAAAAACAGGTGAAGGAGAGGCAGATTTATGATTAGGCAAAAAGGAAAAGCGGTTCTTGTGGCAGGGCTGGCTGTATTTGCATTATGTGCCTGTGGGCAAAGTGCGGAGGAAGATGTTACCTCTGTGAAAATTGAGAAGGACGGGACAGTTGTAAATACCATCATTGAGGATTTTGATGAATCCTTATATAGTGTGGATGCATTGAAAAATATGGTATTGTCTGAGGCTGCGGCTTTTAATTCTTCATCGGGAGAAAAAAGCATTGCGGTAGATAAACTGGAAGCCGCGGATGGAAAGGTGACGGTTGCCATGACCTTTGCGGGAGCTTCTGAGTATTCTGAGTTTAATGATAAGGTGCTTTTTTTCGGAACGGTTCTGGAAGGGTATGAGGCAGGTCTTGATTTTGATATTACTCTTACTTCCACGCAGAAGGACGGAGGAAAGATTGGGAAAGAAGAAATTTTAAATATGGGGGATTCCTACATGGTTATTTTAGAGGAACCCATTCAGGTAATGACACCCTCCAAAATTATTTATGCAAGTGAAAATGTAGCAGTGCTTTCCGGAAACAGTGCCAAGGTGCTGGACAACGGAGAAGCTGCTTATCTGATATTAAAATAAGAATCTTAAAAAGGTGGAGAAAGATATGGAAAAGACAATGGAGAAAATTGTAGCGTTGGCAAAGGCAAGAGGATTTGTATATCCCGGTTCCGAAATTTACGGTGGTCTTGCCAATACATGGGATTACGGAAATCTTGGTGTGGAATTAAAGAATAACGTGAAGAAAGCATGGTGGCAGAAATTTGTTATGGAAAATCCGTATAATGTAGGTGTGGACTGTGCAATTTTAATGAACCCGCAAGTCTGGGTAGCATCAGGTCATCTTGGCGGATTTTCTGACCCGCTGATGGATTGTAAGGAATGTCATGAGCGTTTCCGTGCAGATAAACTGATTGAAGATTATGCACAGGAGCACGGCATGACTTTGGAAGAGTCCGTGGATGCATGGAGTCAGGAAAAAATGAAACAGTTTATCGAAGAAAATGCTGTACCATGCCCGACCTGTGGAAAACATAATTTTACGGATATCCGTCAGTTTAATCTGATGTTCAAAACCTTTCAGGGTGTAACCGAGGATGCAAAAAATACCGTTTATTTGAGACCGGAAACGGCACAGGGCATTTTTGTAAACTTCAAAAATGTACAGAGAACCTCCCGTAAAAAAATACCGTTTGGAATCGGACAGATTGGAAAGTCCTTCCGAAACGAAATTACACCGGGTAACTTTACCTTCCGTACCAGAGAGTTTGAACAGATGGAACTGGAATTTTTCTGTGAACCGGGTACGGATTTGGAATGGTTCCGGTATTGGAGAGGTTTCTGCCGTGATTGGCTTTTGTCTCTTGGCATGAAAGAGGACGAAATACGTTTAAGAGACCATTCGCCGGAAGAACTGTGCTTCTATTCCAAAGGAACAACCGATATTGAATTCTTATTCCCCTTTGGCTGGGGCGAGCTTTGGGGTATTGCCGACAGAACTGATTATGACCTGACACAGCATCAGAATGTGTCCGGTGAAGATATGTCTTACTTTGATGATGAAAAGAAAGAAAAATACGTACCATATGTTATTGAACCGTCTCTGGGTGCGGATCGAGTTGTTCTTGCGTTCCTTTGTGCGGCTTATGATGAAGAAGAAATCGGTGAGGGAGATGTTCGTACCGTACTGCATTTCCATCCGGCACTTGCACCGGTTAAAATCGGTGTGCTTCCGCTTTCCAAGAAATTAAATGAGGGTGCGGAAAAAGTCTTCACACAGCTTTCCAAGAAATACAACTGTGAGTTTGATGACAGAGGTAATATCGGCAAGAGATACCGCCGTCAGGATGAAATCGGTACACCGTTCTGCATTACCTATGATTTTGAATCCGAAACAGACGGCTGCGTAACCGTTCGCTTCCGTGATTCCATGGAGCAGGAGCGTGTAGCAATTGCCGAGTTGGAAGCTTATTTTGCAGATAAATTTACATTCTAATACGGATTGTATTCGTAGGGAGAAAAAGAAACTTGGAGGAAAATACCATGAAACCTTATGGTGTAAATGAATTAAGAAAAATGTATCTGGAGTTCTTTGAAAGCAAGGAACACTTGAAAATGAAGAGCTTTTCACTGGTACCCCATAACGATAACAGCCTTTTGATTATCAATTCCGGTATGGCACCTTTAAAGCCTTATTTTACCGGGCAGGAAATTCCGCCCAGAAGAAGGGTAACAACCTGTCAGAAATGTGTACGTACGGGGGATATTGAAAATGTAGGTAAGACAGCAAGACACTTAACCTTTTTTGAAATGCTCGGAAACTTTTCCTTTGGCGATTACTTTAAACATGAAGCAATTGCATGGAGTTGGGAATTTTTAACAAAGGTAATCGGTATGGATCCGGACAGACTTTATCCTTCCATTTACTGCGAAGATGATGAAGCTTACGATATCTGGACAAAAGAAGTAGGTGTACCGGGAGAAAAAATTACCAGATTTTACCGTGATGAAAACGGCGAATGTGATAATTTCTGGGAGCATGGGGCAGGTCCCTGCGGTCCTTGTTCCGAAATTTATTATGACAGAGGAATCAAATACGGCTGCGGCAAGCCGGATTGTAAAGTGGGATGTGACTGCGATCGTTTCATGGAAGTATGGAACAACGTATTTACCCAGTTTGATGGTGACGGACACGGTAATTATACGGAGCTTGCACAGAAAAATATTGATACCGGTATGGGTCTGGAAAGACTAGCGGTAGTAGTACAGGATGTAGACAGTGTATTTGACATTGATACTATGAAAGCCATTCGTGACCGTATCTGTGAACTTGCCGGTGTGACTTACCAGACAGACGAGGAGAAGGACGTATCCATCCGTCTGATTACTGACCATATCCGTTCCTCAACCTTTATGATTTCCGATGGTATTATGCCGTCTAATGAGGGAAGAGGCTATGTGTTGCGCAGATTGATTCGTCGTGCGGCAAGACACGGAAGAAAGCTTGGCATTGAAGGCGAATTTTTAGCAAAATTAAGTGCTACCGTCATTGCAGAATGTAAAGACGGTTATCCGGAGTTGGACGAGAAAAAAGAATTTATCTTTAATGTCCTGACCCAGGAAGAAAATAAATTTAACAAGACAATTGATCAGGGACTTTCCATTTTGGAAGAAATGGAAGAGAACATGAGCAGGGAAGGCAAAAAAGAGCTATCCGGTGCAGATGCATTTAAATTGTATGATACTTACGGTTTCCCCTTAGACTTAACAATGGAAATCTTAGAGGAAAAAGGCTTTACTATTGACGAAGCAGGCTTTAAGGCAGCCATGGAAGAGCAGAAGGAAACAGCAAGAAAGGCAAGAAAAGTAACGAACTACATGGGTGCGGACGTAACTGTATATGAGTCCATTGACCCAAGTATTACAACAGAATTTGTAGGTTACGACCGTTTGGAACATACTTCAAAGATTACGGTACTGACAACAGAAACCGAACTTGCTGAGGCGTTGACAGACGGACAGACAGGTACGGTTATCGTAGAAGAAACACCGTTCTATGCAACCATGGGTGGACAGTGTGCGGACACCGGTGTGATTGTAACCGAAAGTGGTGAGTTTGCGGTACAGGATACTGTGAAGTTACTCGGCGGTAAAGTAGGACATATCGGAAAAATGACAAAGGGTATGTTAAAAGTCGGTGACAGTGTTACTTTAAAGGTAGATGCTGACAGACGTGCCGATACATGTAAAAATCACAGTGCAACTCACTTGTTACAGAAAGCATTAAGAACCGTATTGGGTACTCACGTAGAGCAGGCAGGCTCTTATGTAGACGGAGAAAGACTGCGTTTTGACTTCAGCCATTTCTCTGCCATGACGCAGGAAGAACTGGATAAGGTAGAGAAGCTTGTAAATGAAAAAATTGCAGAAAATCTGTCGGTTGTTACAGATATTTGTGATATTGAAGAAGCTAAAAAATCCGGTGCTATGGCATTGTTCGGTGAGAAATACGGTGAAAAAGTTCGTGTAGTTAAGATGGGTGATTTCTCTATTGAACTTTGCGGCGGTACTCATGTTGCAAATACAGGTGTTATTAATGCCTTTAAAATTGTATCCGAAAGCGGTGTAGCTGCCGGTGTGAGAAGAATCGAGGCATTGACCGGAAACGGGGTATTTGCATATTATGCACAGTTAGAGGAAACAATAGAAAAGGCAGCCAAAACGGTAAAAGCAACACCGGCGAATCTGCTTGAAAAACTGGAGCATTTAATGGCAGAAATGAAAGCCTTACAGAGTGAGAACGAATCTTTAAAGAGTAAGGCTGCCAAAGAAGCACTTGGAGATGTTATGGATAAGGTTGTGGAGGTGAAAGGTGTAAAACTTCTTGCGACCGGTGTGTCAGGTGTGGATATGAACGGACTTCGTGAACTGGGAGACCAGTTAAAGGATAAATTAGGTGAAGGTGTTGTGGTGCTTGCTTCCGATATGGATGGTAAAGTTAATTTAATTGCCATGGCAACAGACGGGGCAATGCAGAAGGGCGCACATGCCGGAAATCTGATTAAAGGCATCGCAGGACTTGTGGGCGGTGGCGGCGGAGGTCGCCCGAATATGGCACAGGCGGGTGGTAAAAATCCGGCCGGAATTCCGCAGGCGGTAGCAGAAGCTGCAAAAATTTTAGAAGGACAGTTATAAATTCTCAAAAAGTAGTTGACGTATAGGGTTTTTGTGATATAATATTCTTTGTGCAGAAAGGTGTTTATCGTCTGGAAGCATAAATTAACCCAATCAGTCGTGTAGCTTGAAGGGACTGAAGGGAGGTCAGGTGTAATCATGTCAAACGTAATCGTAAAAGAAAACGAGACTTTAGATAGCGCTTTACGTCGTTTCAAAAGAAGTTGTGCAAAAGCAGGTATCCAGCAGGAAATCCGCAAAAGAGAGCATTACGAGAAACCAAGCGTAAAACGTAAGAAAAAATCTGAAGCAGCCAGAAAACGTAAATATAACTAATTAAAACAATTGACAAGTCCTTGACCATTATGGTCAGGGACTTTGTTATGTTAAGGTGATGAAATACGCAGGGGAGAAGTGGAGATATGTGGACAAGGGAATTATTTGGTACGGACGTGTATCATTTAGTATCAGCATTTATTTTGTATAGTATGTTAGGATGGCTCGTGGAATCCATCTATATGTCATTTTGTAATAAGAAGCTTACAAACAGAGGATTTGCAAAGGGACCTTTCTGTCCGATTTACGGTGTCGGTGGTGTTGTGGGCTATCTGATCTTGCATCCGTTACATAAAAATCTGGTACTGCTTTATTTTACAGGTGCTGTACTTGCTACAATATTTGAATTTTTAGTAGGTAAAATGATGATAAAGTTTTTGGGCGAGCTATGGTGGGATTACAATGAAAAACCTTGTAATTATCAGGGAATTATATGCCTTGAAAGTACCATTGCGTGGGGATTTTATGCGGTAATAATTATTACCTTCCTACATGGCAAGATTATCGGGTTTATTGATACTTATAATGTTTCATGGGGAATCCGTGCCTGTCAGATCATTTTGTTCGTTGTTGCAGTGGATTATGTGATTCAGCTTTATAAAGTGCTTCATACCCAGCTTACAGAAAGAAAAGATAAGCTGATAGATATGTATCAGAATTTTAAAGCACGTTGGTATTAGAAAAAGAAAGCTCTATGCAGATGGTAAAAATCGTTTGCATAGAGTTTTTTTACGTGGTATATCCTGTGAAAACTTCACATATTCATAAGTAAGAAAGAATATATGGGGCAAGAAGATATGGGAAAGAAGCTCTTTAAACGGTGTATTGCAGCGGTGCTGGCACTGCTTATGTTTTTACAAGGTACACTTCCGGTAAATGCGGCACAAATCAATATATCCGCACCCTCTGCTATTTTGATAGAAGCTTCTACAGGGAAAGTGATTTTTGAACAGGACGCGGATACAAGACGAAGCCCGGCAAGCATTACGAAGATTATGACGCTGCTTCTGATTTTTGAAAATCTGGAAACGGGGAATATAAGTCTGTCAGATCAGGTGACAACAAGTGCTCATGCAAAGTCGATGGGCGGCTCACAGGTTTTTTTAGAGGAAGGAGAAGTCCAGACTCTGGAAACCATGATAAAATGTATTGTGGTAGCTTCGGGAAATGATGCCAGTGTTGCCGTGGCAGAACACATTGCGGGAAGCGAAGAAGAATTTGTAGCGAAAATGAACGCCAAAGCAGTAGAACTGGGGATGGATAATACTCATTTCGAGGACTGTTGCGGACTGACAAACTCCGATAATCATTATACTTCGGCAAGAGATATTGCCATAATGTCCAGAGAACTGACAACAAAATATCCACAGATTTTTGATTATACAAAAATCTGGATGGAGGATATAACTCACGTCACGAATAAAGGAAGTTCTACCTTTACACTTTCCAGTACGAATAAATTGTTAAAGCAGTATGAATGGGCAACCGGGTTAAAAACAGGCTCCACAAGCAAGGCAAAATACTGTCTGTCTGCAACTGCCAGTAAAGAAGGGGTAGACTTGATAGCCGTAGTCATGGCGGCACCGGATTATAAGGTGCGTTTTCAAGATGCAGCTGCCATGTTAAATTACGGATTCAGCGTCTGTGATATTTTTGTGGACGATAACGGAAAAAGTCCAGGTGAAATGGAAATCAGGGGCGGCATTGAGAAGACTGTGCAACTTATGTTTGAAGGTGAATTCCGCTATGTGGATACAGATGGGAATGATTTAAGTAAAATAGAAAAAAATATTTATCTTCCGGAATATACGAAGGCACCGGTAGAAAAAGGACAGACGGCAGGAGAAGCGGTGTACAGCCTAAACGGAACGAAAATAGGAAGTGTTCCGATTGTGTTTGCACAGAGTGTGGAAAAGGCAGGTTTTATGGATTATATGAAAGAAGGATTTTTGTATTTCCTTTTATAGGGGATAAATTTGTGGTATACTATATTTTATCTGTATGGGAGTACAAGTAAGTAAAATACGAAAGGAAGGCTGCGCATAAGAACATGTTTGGGATAATGTGCGTGGCTGGACAGGAGTTTATATGGTACAAATCATTCTTTGGACAGCGGGCATCATAGTGTTTTTTCTTCTGTTAGTAATGTTTTTTGATACGCACCGTTTTGTTGTGAAAGAAACCGTTTTTAAATCGGAGAAAATAAAGCAGGATACAACCGCAGTAGTGCTTGCGGATTTGCATAACAAAAGCTTTGGAAAAGGAAATGAAAGGCTGCTCGGAAAAATTCACGAAATTCACCCGGATATGGTGCTGATAGCAGGAGATATGATTTATGCCAAGCCGGGAGGGGATTTCCAAAAAACAGCCGAGTTCTTAAAACAGCTTGCGGATGAATATCCTGTTTTTTACGGAATCGGAAATCATGAGCATCGTCTGGAACTTTATCCTCAGGTTTACGGCACTATGCATAGTGATTTTTGGGAAGCTGTACAACATAAAAATATTGTGCCGTTGATAAATCGGAATGTGTTGCTTGAGCAACGCGGAATATGCATATATGGCGCTCAGATTGACAAGTTTTTTTATAAACGCTTTTCTGTGCAGCATATGGAAAAGGAATATTTGGAGAAACTGTTGGGGGAACCGAAGGAAAACTGTTTTAATGTGTTGCTTGCACATAATCCGGATTATTTTGAAAATTATGCGGAGTGGGGAGCGGATTTGGTACTTTCGGGGCATGTGCACGGAGGAATTGTGAGACTGCCGTTTTTGGGTGGTGTACTGTCACCGGCATGTCGTCTTTTTCCAAAATATGACGGGGGATTGTTTCGGAAAGGAAAGTGTACCATGCTATTAAGCAGAGGGCTTGGTACACATACCATACCGGTGCGCCTGTTTAATCCGGGGGAGTTGCATGTGGTGTTTTTGAAAAGAGGATGACAGAACACTTGCAATTAACTCCATTTATTAGTAAAATAAATAGGTATGCTTTGAAAATGTAGAAATGGAGTGCGGATATGGCAATTCCGGTAAAGCTGGAAGTATTTGAGGGTCCCCTTGATTTACTTCTGCATCTTATAGATAAAAATAAAATAGATATTTACGATATTCCGATTGTGGAGATTACCGAACAGTATCTGGATTACATCAAGCAGATGGAAACTGAGGATATGAATGTCATGAGTGAGTTTCTCGTTATGGCAGCAACCCTTTTAGATATCAAATGTAAGATGCTTCTTCCCAAAGAGGTAAATGAAGAAGGGGAAGAAGAGGATCCGAGAGCAGAATTGGTACAAAAGCTGTTGGAATATAAGATGTATAAATATATGTCCTTTGAACTGAAGGACAAACAGGTGGATGCAGAGCGTGCTTTTTACAGAGAACAGGCAATGCCTAAGGAAGTAGAGGAATACAGACCGCCTATCGATTATGAGGAACTGGTAGGGGATATGACCTTAAACAAGCTGCATGAGATTTTTAAGTCTATTGTGCGTAAACAGGAGGACAAAATTGACCCGGTACGAAGCACCTTCGGTAAAATTGAAAAAGATGAAATTGATATGGATGAGAAATCTTTGTTTGTGGAGGCATACATAAGGGAGCATAAAACCTGCAGTTTCCGTAAACTTTTAGAGAAACAGCACAGCAAAATGGAAGTAATCGTAACCTTTTTGGTTATTTTGGAGCTTATGAAAATAGGGAAAATCAATATTGTGCAGGAAAATATTTTTGATGATATTGAGATAAGCTTAAGGGAAAGTAGAGGATAAACAGTGGATAGACAAAAGGCAGAAGCAGTCATTGAGGCGATTTTGTTTACAATGGGTGATTCGGTTGAAATTGACAAGCTGGCGGCAGTCATTGAGGAGAATGTAAAGACCACCAAAAAGATTCTTGCCGAAATGAAAGAGCATTATGAGCAGGAAAACAGAGGAATTTCTTTAATAGAATTAGACGGAAGTGTGCAGCTTTGTACGAAAAATGAACTGTATGAATATCTGATAAAAATCGCAAAGGTACCAAGAAAGCTTACACTTACGGATACATTATTGGAAACCTTGTCCATTGTGGCATATAAACAGCCGGTGACAAGACTGGAAATTGAACGTGTCAGAGGAGTCAGCTGTGACCATGCGGTGAACCGCCTTGTGGAATATGATTTGATTAAAGAGGTAGGCAGACTGGATGCACCGGGAAGACCGCTTCTGTTTGGAACTACAGAGCAGTTTTTGCGCAGTTTCGGACTGAAATCTTTGGAGGAACTTCCGGAATTAAATCCGGTACAGGTAGAGGAATTTAAGCATCAGGCAGAGGAAGAAGTACAATTGCAGCTTGACGTTTAGACGAAAAATAATGGAGATAGAAAGAGAGTACAGGGATGAAAAAAGTATTGATAATCGGAGCCGGTCCTGCGGGACTTACTGCGGCGTATGAACTGCTTAGTAAGGCAAAAGAGGATATGGAGGTCGTTGTTTTTGAAGAGAGCGGCGACATGGGCGGAATTTCCAAGACTGTCAATTACAAGGGAAACCGTATGGATATGGGCGGACACCGTTTCTTTTCCAAGGTGCCGGAGGTTAACGAATGGTGGAATCATATGTTGCCTATGCAGGGAGCACCTTCTTGGGATGATATTGCACTGGAACGGAAGATACCACTTGCGGACAAGGGCCCTAATCCGGAAAAGGAAGACCGGGTAATGTTACACAGAAACAGGGTATCCCGTATCTTCTTTAAGCAGAAATTTTTTGATTATCCGATTTCTTTTAAGTTTGAAACATTTAAAAATATGGGATTTATTACAACCATTCAAGTTGGTTTCAGTTATTTGGCTACGCTGGTTCATAAGCGGAAGGAAAATTCTTTGGAGGATTTTTATATTAACCGTTTTGGTAAGAAACTGTATTCCATGTTTTTTGAAAACTATACGGAAAATTTGTGGGGGAGAAATCCCGGTGAAATTGCACCGGACTGGGGTGCACAGCGAGTAAAGGGACTTTCCATCATTGCTATTATTAAAGATGTTTTCGGGAAAATGATGCCCTTTAAAAAGAAAAACCGCCATGTAGAGACTTCCCTTATTGAGTCCTTCAGCTATCCGAAATTAGGACCGGGACAGCTTTGGGATGTGACGGCGGCAGAAGTTGAGAAGTTGGGCGGAACCATTCTGCGTCATGCCAAGGTAACCGGAATTCATAAAAATGAAAATAATATCATTACAAGCCTACAGTATGAGCAGGACGGCGAGGTAAAGAACATGGAAGGAGATATTGTGATTTCTTCTATGCCTGTAAAGGATTTGATTGGCGGAATGAATGACGTACCGGCAGAGCCTGCACGCATTGCCGAAGGACTTCCGTACCGTGATTATATGACTCTCGGTGTTTTGATTCCGAAGCTGAATCTGAAAAATAAAACCAAAATTAAAACAGTAGGTAATATTGTACCGGATAACTGGGTATATGTACATGACCGCACTGTAAAAATGGGTCGTTTTCAGATTTATAATAACTGGTCACCTTATATGGTAAAGGATTTGGAGCATACCGTTTGGGTCGGACTGGAATACTTCTGTCAGGAAGGTGATGATTTCTGGAATATGACAGAAGAGGAGTTTGCAAAGCTTGGTGTTGCCGAAATGGTAAAAATGGGATTGATTGACAGCCCGGATGTTGTAATGGATACCCATGCTGAGAGAGTGAAGAAGGCATATCCGGCATATTTT
The DNA here is from genome assembly GCA_964449325.1 of uncultured Lachnospiraceae bacterium. Lineage (GTDB taxonomy): Bacteria > Bacillota > Clostridia > Lachnospirales > Lachnospiraceae > RGIG3002. The sequence continues at coordinate 107,080 of CAYUYJ010000002.1, forward strand.
GATACCTATAGTGAAATGGATACCTTAGTAGAATATCTGAATTCGATTGAGAATCTTTATTGCGTAGGACGTAATGGTCAGCATCGTTATAACAATATTGACCACTCCATGGTGACGTCTTTTGAAACCGTTAAAAATATTCTTAGCGGTGCGAAGGACAAGACTAATATTTGGAATGTTAATACGGAAAAGGAGTATCACGAGTCAAAGTAAAGCTACAAAGAGAAATGTATTGTCTTGTGAAGGGATAAGCAGAAGAAAAGGAGCGGGTGGTGTACCGCTCCTTTTTTGATACTAAATATTATTTTTTGTTAATCTATTTTTTAAACATCGACTGTCTTGCTCCGTGCAATGTCTCATTATTTTTCAAAATATCATTAACCGCATCCATACGAAGACCGGCATCAATAAAGTCACAGTGCTTACAGAACGGATAATTTTGTCTTCCTTCTTTGATTTTGGTACGAAGCTCCTGATATTTCGGGCTGTTCCATGCATCCTTCAAAGGAATTTCGTGTAAATCACCAAAATCTGTTACTTCAAAGTTATCACAGCAGCAGATACCGAGTTTGCCATTTGGCATAATCCACATATCCGTAAAAGGCATCAGACAGGTTTCTTTGACAACCTTTTCGGTAGCCTGTTTGTTCGGGGCACTTCCGGCACGGTTCGTTAAAACCTCTTTCAGATAACGCATCTGAATTAAAATGTCTACATCCTTAAATTCATCAGGATGTTCTTTGACATAGTCGTAAACCACCTTTACATTGTCATGAAGCTTCATATCCAGACAGTAGTTGTTGATAATAAGCTGATTAACATACGGCACGATTGCTTTTGTCTTTTCTACATCCAATAATAGTCCGTTGGTGGACATAAAGATGAAAGCGTTCGGAAGCTGTTCTCTTGCATATTTGTGAAATTCCACGATTCTCGTATCCAGCCACGGTTCATTGTTGCCGTAAAGTGTTAAGTGTCCACGGTAGTCCCAGTCACGAAGCTGGTCGATAATGCTGTAGTAAAGCTCGTCCTCCATACGTTTATAGGGACGTTTTTCCGCATTTTTGTTTGCGGTACAAAATTCACAGGTGGAATTACAGCGGTTAATCGTTTCCAAATTGACAACGTTGGGCTTCGGAACCTCTTCGCTGTTCATGAAATAGTCAATGTATTTTTTCTGGGATTTTCCACGAGTAATAAATTGTAATTTTAAGTAACTTTCACTGGCGAGATGGGGCAGGTATTTTCTTGCATTCCAGCCTAATCGTCCTGCAAAGTTATGAATTCTGATTGGCATATATATCCTCATTTCTGCGCATATTCTGCGCGGTGTATTGTATCTTTTTTAAATCGATTTATAAAAATCAAACAAAAATATCATAGCATTTCGACAAAAGTGTGTCAAGCAAGGGCAAAAGCAGAGAAGTAAGGCATAAAATGAGAGGCTATGAATAAATACAGCCGTCTTTACTTTGCCTGATACACATATACTGTATAAGGCGAGGTTTGTTCCGTGAAGCTGCCTAAGCAGGTCAGGTTTAATTCTTTAGCGTTTGCAATTTCAAAACGGGAAAATACATAAACGCCGTTTAATGCCTTAAAACTTTCGGTATCAATATAAAGGTTGTCATCCGGCAGGGTTAAATTCCTTGACGGCAGATAAGAATTATTATCAAAACCGGGGAAAATATAGGCTCTTGCTCCCCAAGTGTCAAAATAGTTTTGGAAGGAAGGGCTTTTGTCCAAAGCAGGAGCAATAATTTTGCGGAAATTCTGCTTGTAGTCTTCGGAGTAAAGTCCAAGATAGCCATCCAGTGTGGAAATTCCGTTGTAAGTCAGGATGCCCGGATGGAAACCGTAGGCGACGGAATATTCGCCTTCATAGCCGATACTTTCCTTTATATCGCTAAACAACTCCTCAGAATAAAATTCATGATAATTTAGCATATCTACATCGGTGTGTTTAACAAGTTTATAGGCAGTGTAATAGCATGTATAATAGAAATTGTTGTACATGGCAGGTGTAAAAATGACTACTGCAAGCGCAACAAAGGCAATCGTATTTGCCAGCCTTTTTCCCCAAACATTTCGCCAATCATAGAGCCGTTTTACAAGGATAAACAAAAGTAAGTACCAAAGAAAGGGATTGAAAAACAACGTGCGGTAAAACTGGAAGCCCTCTAAAGGAGGCACCAGCGTTTCCACAAGGCTGCGGAGCGGTTCCCAGTAGTATAGTCCGTAAATCAAACTGTTGAACAACACAAAATAAAACAGCAGATTAAACATATCGGTAAAGATTTTTTTATACTCTTTTCTTTTAATAAAGAGAATGTTCTGCGCAAAAAAGAAAAGAAGTACCAAAGGAAGTACAAAATATGTGTGAGCATCTCCGGCATGGAATGTACTGTTCACAAACCCATCTTTTATCATACCGAAAATTTCCTTGAAATTAAGGCTTGCCATTACCATACTGCTTCGTATCGTAACCGTATCGTCAAAGAGCATGGAACGGAACAGACGATATTCTAAAACGACATAGCCGAGAGTAAGCACAGGAACGGCTAAAAGTAATCCCTTATTGCATTTTTTGTGTCGAATCCAGTCAAATACCGTATAAACAACCAGATACCCTAAAATAAAAAAACCGAAATAAGAAAAATAGGAAACAGCAGGATAGAAAAACAACGCAAGGAAAAGCCGCCAGTCAGCCTTCTTGTAGAGCTTTACAAGAAGAAGCACTACAAGCGGAATGGAGGCAAACGCAAATCCGTATGCCGGAAATACCGGAAGAATCCCATAAGTCAGCCCAAACAAAAGAACAAGCGGCTTATATTTTGAAAAGTCTGCCAGGCACTCCTTGGCAAGCAGCCAAACCGACACCATCGCAATCGCAATACTCAGAAAATATCCGGCAATGTAAGCATAATATGTCGGAAACAGCAGGTAGAGCAGATTATAGAGTGAAAATTCCGAACCGAAATTATCTCTCGTCACGCCTCCAAGAATAGGAAGTACATCCCCTTGTGAAAAAAAGGTTCCCGAGGTTTTTAACATACGAAGGTGGGGAATAAATAAATCTAAATTATCATGTACTGCAATATAGCTTTCATCCCCCAGTCCCAAAAAGACAATTGCCTCTGCCAGAAGCAACCCGATAATAATAATTAAGTACCAGTATTTTAGTAACGTTTTCAAAAAGCTCTTCACAAAAAATTCTCCTTCTTTTCAAAATGCTTTTAAATTAAAACTTTCAAATGAAACATGCCTTATAAGCAGTCCTAGTCCATCATACAATAGAAAACCTGTACAGGCAAGCCGCATGAAAAATATGGTGTCACCCTTTTATTACGGATTTTATTTCTAAAGTTTCTTTGTCTAACAGGAGAAGATGTGCTTTTTTTCCGGGAAGTATACTGCCGTATAAATGTTCCATACCGATGGAGCGGCAAGGGTTGATTGTGGCAGAGGCAACCGCTTCCTCCAAAGGAATCCCCATGGAAACGGCATTGCGCATACAGTCAAATAAAGGAGTAACGCTTCCGGCGATGGTACCGTCGGAGAGGGTGGCGAGCTTTCCTTTTACGGTTACATCCTGTCCACCGAAGGTGTAGGTTCCATCTCCCTTTCCGGTGGCTCGCATACTGTCACTGATAAGAATTACCCGGTTTTTAAACATTCGGAATGTGGCGCGTACAACGGGTTCGGAAATGTGAATACCATCACAAATCAGTTCTACATAGCAGTTTTCGGTATCGAAGGCGGCGCCGATGACACCGCTGTCTCTGTGATGGAATGGCGGCATGGCATTATACAGATGAGTGACATGAAAGGCACCTGCTTTCATGGCGGCTTTTGCCTGGTCGTAGCATGCCGTAGTATGAGCAATGGAAAAAGCTACGTTATCTTTACATTCTGCGATACAGTTTAAAGCGCCCGGCAACTCCGGTGCAAGGGAGATGAGCTTGACCAGTCCCTTTGATGCGGTAAGCCATTGTCTGACTAAGGAACTGTGCGGGTATTGTATATAAGCTTCCTTTTGTGCACCCTTTTTCTTCGGATGAATAAAGGGACCTTCCATATGGATGCCGATGAAATCTGCTTCGTCAGAGAGAAGCAGATTCTGCCTTGCAGACTGAAAAGAAGCAGCTGTTTTACAGATTCTTTCCAGAACGTCGAGAGGCAGTGTCATGGTAGCGGGACAGATACTCGTAACACCATGAGCGAGAGAAAAAGCTGCAAGAGTTTTATAGGCTTCTTCCGTGCCGTCACAGAAATCGTAGCCGTCGCAGCCGTGGAAATGAATATCCGTCAGGCCGGGAATTACATAACAACCGGCGGCATCTATGATTTTTTCGTGGTTATCGGAAGGTTCCGCGGAGTCCGGCAAAGGACAGACAGAGCTTGAAAGAGCGGTTATGATATCATTTTTTGTATGTATGGTAAGAGGTTGAAAATGACAATCCTTTGTAAATACCAGTCCGTTTTTTATAATCATGAAAACATCTCCATTTTGCTTTTTTATATAAATGACAGGCTTTCCTTACTTGTGGCAACTGTGAGCGTAGTAGGAAGCCGAATTGGATATTTATAGTATAAGCCTGTTTGGGTACTTTGTCCAAGGAATTAGAGGGGAGAGTCTTACGTTGTCAAGACAAATACCGGTATAAGAGAGAAGGAAAATGCATATATTTAGGATGATATTGGAAAAGGCAGTTTGCATGTAAATGGAAAAAATAATACGGCTTTGTATTGTTGTATTTGTGTATCTGTGTTTACAGCCCTTCTTTTTATTGATTTGCTTTGCGGCACAAGGGAGTGGGGAGGAAACAGATTTAAATCTTTATGCCGGAGCGGCAGTTTTAATGGATGCGGATTCGGGGAGAATATTATATGGAAAAAATGAAGAACAGATTATGCCTATGGCAAGCACAACAAAAATTATGACTTGCATTGTGGCTTTGGAGAACGGCAATCCTGAGGATTATGTGGAGGTGTCCTCTTATGCAGCGGGAATGCCGAAGGTAAAGCTGTTTATGCAGACGGGGGAATATTACAAATTAGAGGATTTACTTTATTCTTTAATGTTAGAATCTCATAATGACAGTGCTGTGGCAATTGCCGAGCATGTGGGCGGCAGTGTGGAAGGATTTGCCAAGATGATGAATCAGAAGGCAAGGGATTTAGGCTGTTACGATACCTATTTCATTACGCCGAACGGGTTGGATGCAACGGTAAACGAAACCGGAAAAATCCATTCTACCACGGCGGCGGATCTGGCAAGAATTATGTCATACTGTATTGAAACCTCCGAAAAGAAAGACGCTTTTTTAGAAATTACAAGAGCGCCCTCCTACAGTTTTTCCAATTACATAAAAAAAGAGGACGGAAGCTTTTGTCCGGGGAGCCGTTCCTTTTCCTGTAATAATCATAATGCTTTTTTAAATATGATGGATGGAGCATTGTCGGGAAAAACAGGCTTTACGAATAAAGCAGGATATTGTTATGTGGGTGCATTGCGGAAGGAAGAAAAGACATTTGTGGTGGCTTTACTTGCCTGCGGATGGCCGAACAACAAAACCTATAAATGGAGAGATACAAAGGAACTGATGAATTACGGACTGGAAAACTTTGAATATCACAGTTTTGATGAAAAACCCGTGGATGAAAAAAAGCTTTTGCCGATTCCTGTAGACAATGGACAAACGGATAAAATCGGGGAAACAGCATATACTACTATTAGAGTGGCAGAAGAAAAGGAGGATGGGAATGGCGGCGTGGATACTTTGGCTGGCAATGCGGATGAAGGAGCATTGGAAGGACTTTTATTAAGGAAGGATGAAGAAATTCAGGTGACTTATCAGATGAAAGAAAAGCTGACAGCACCGGTGGAGGAAGGGACGATAGTCGGGAAGATACAATACTGTGTGGGAAATCAGATTTACAGAACCAAAATGGTAGTGACAGGGAAGGCGGTGGACGCGATTGATTTTCCCTGGTGTTTAGAAAAAGTATTATGGAATTTTGGGTTGTAAATTTTTATGTTTCTTGTTATACTTAGAGCCGTGGAGACGAAGCGCTGTTGCTTAACAAACAGCGCTTTTTTTCAAGATTTAAGCCGATACGGTTTTAGGGAACGTAACGGATAAAATAGAAACGCTGTAAAAAGCAGCAGAATGAGAGGAAACTATGGGAAAAATAATTTTAACCGGTGACAGACCGACGGGAAGACTTCATGTAGGACATTATGTTGGTTCATTGAAAAGAAGGGTAGAACTGCAAAATTCAGGAGAATATGACAAGACCTTTATTATGATTGCAGATGCACAGGCGCTTACGGATAACATCGAAAATCCGGAAAAAATCAGACAGAATATTATTGAGGTTGCGCTGGATTATTTATCCTGCGGACTGGATCCGGCGAAGTCAACACTGTTTATTCAGTCCCAGATTTCGGAACTTTGTGAGCTTACTTTTTATTATATGGATTTGGTTACTGTTTCCAGACTGCAGAGAAATCCAACCGTAAAATCGGAAATTCAGATGCGGAATTTTGAAGCCAGCATTCCGGTAGGATTTTTCACCTATCCGATTAGTCAGGCAGCGGACATCACTGCATTTAAGGCAACTACTGTGCCGGTAGGAGATGACCAGCTTCCGATGATTGAACAGACAAGAGAAATCGTACGCAAATTCAACGCGGTCTATGCGGATGTTTTGGTAGAGCCGGAAGCACTTTTGCCGGAAAATGAAGCATGTATGCGCCTGCCCGGTATTGACGGAAAGGCAAAAATGAGTAAATCTCTCGGAAACTGCATTTATCTTGCAGATACTGCTGATGAAGTGAAAAAGAAAATCATGAGCATGTATACCGACCCCACCCATTTGCAGGTAAGTGATCCCGGACATTTGGAAGGAAATACGGTATTTACATATTTAGATGCTTTTTGTAAGGATGAACATTTTGAACGTTATTTACCGGAATATGCAAATCTGGACGAGTTAAAAGCTCATTACCAGCGTGGCGGTCTGGGTGACGTAAAGGTGAAAAAACTCCTGAACAATGTAATGCAGGAGGAGTTAGAACCGATTCGCAACCGCAGAAAAGAATACGAAAAGGACATTCCGGAAATTTACAATATATTAAAGAAAGGCTCTGAGGCTGCAAGAGAGGTTGCGGCGCAGACCTTGAGTGAAGTAAAAAATGCAATGCGTATCAATTATTTCGAGGATACAGAACTGATTCGTAATCAGGCACAGAAATACGGAGAATAATTTTTCGACATTTCTTTACGAAATTTTTACATAATTTTTTATGAAAAAATGGCTATGCTACTTGCCAAAATTGTGTTATACTGATACAGTGCACGAAAATTTGGGAAATTTGGAAATTCCTGAATCGGCAGAGAACTGACCTTTATAGGCAGTATTTTTTGGTATTATTTTTTTAATATAAAATGGAGGGCTGAAATATGAGTAATACTTCACAAGCGGGCAATAGAATTAATGCGTTGCTCGATGACAACAGTTTCGTGGAGATTGGTGCACTTGTAACAGCAAGAGCAACAGATTTCAACATGAAGCAAACAGAGACTCCTTCTGACGGTGTAGTAACCGGTTACGGAGTAATTAATGGCAGTCTTGTGTATGTGTACAGCCAGGATGCAGCTGTAATGAACGGTTCCATCGGTGAGATGCATGCAAAGAAAATCGCAAACCTCTATGATCTTGCCATGAAAACAGGAGCACCCGTTATCGGACTTTTGGATTGTGCAGGACTTAGATTACAGGAGGCAATGGATGCACTGAACGGTTTCGGAGAGATTTATAGAAAACAGACACTTGCTTCCGGTGTCATTCCGCAGATTACAGCAATTTTCGGAAATTGCGGCGGTGGACTTGCTGTCATTCCTACTTTGACAGATTTTACTTTTATGGAAGAGAGTAAGGCAAAGTTGTTTGTCAATGCTCCCAACGCATTAGACGGAAATGTGATTACAAAATGTGATACTTCTTCCGCAGCATTCCAGAGTGAAGAAGCAGGAATTGTGGATGGGGTAGGAGATGAAGCAGCTATTTTTGCAAAAATCAGAGAACTGGTATCTATCCTTCCGTCCAACAATGAAGATGATGCACCGTTAGAAGAGTGTATGGACGACTTGAACAGAGTTTGTGATGGTTTGGAAAATTGTGCAGGGGATACCGCTCTTTTGCTGGCTCAGATTTCCGACAGCGGAAAAGTATTTGAAGTGAAAGAGAATTATGCAAAGGATATGGTAACTGCATTTATCAAGTTAAACGGCATGACTGTCGGTGCAGTATGTAACCGCACAGAGGTTTATGGCGAGGAAGGTGTTACGGAGAAATTTGATGCGGTTTTATCTCCGAGAGGATGCAATAAAGCAGCAGATTTCGTTAATTTCTGTGATGCTTTTGAGATTCCGGTGCTTACCTTCACGAATGTAAAAGGTTTTAAAGCTACAACCTGTGCAGAAAAGAAAATGGCAAAAGCAGCAGCCCGTCTTACATATGCTTTCGCAAATGCAACCGTTCCGAAGGTGAACGTAATTACGAAAAAAGCATTTGGGAGCGCTTACATCACAATGAATGCTAAATCCATTGGCGCAGATGTTACTTTTGCATGGGAAGGTGCTGAGATTGGTACAATGGAAGCAGACCTTGCAGCAAAAATCATGTATGAAGGTCAGGGCGCAGATGTTATTAATGAAAAAGCAGCAGAATACAAGGAATTGCAGACCAGTGCGGCAAGTGCAGCAAAGAGAGGTTATGTAGACAGTATTATTGCACCGGCTGATACAAGAAAATATGTAATCAGCAGCTTTGAGATGCTCTATACAAAGAGGGAAGAACGTCCGGCAAAAAAACACGGCACAGTTTAAGAAAGGATGATACTTAATATGAAAAAACGACTGTTAGTATTAGGTATGATTACTTGTATCTTCGGACTTACCGGCTGTGGAAGCGAAGAACCGGAGAAAACATTGCTTTCGGAAGCGGATGCTATTCAGGTTGCACAGCAATGTGTGCAGATGACGATAGACCTTGCAGCAACCGGACAGGCACAGCAGCTTGAGGGAACAGAATATGAGTTCTATCTTGACGCAGTGGAAAGTTACAACAATGCAAGCGAAGATATAGGTGATTATGTAGGTATTATAAGTTCTGAAACTGATATTGAAGAGGACAGTGCAATCATTAATGTTACAATAGAGGGAACAGAACATAATGCAATTGTAGAAGTTATTTTAGGTGAGAAAACAATTGAAAGCATTACAACGAACGTTATTTACTCCTTTGGTGAGTCCATGGAGAAAGCAGCATTAAATACACTGCTCGGCATGGGAACCGTTTTCGTGGTATTGATTTTAATCTGCTTTATTATCAGCGCTTTCCGCTTGATTAACGTATTGGAAAACAGAAAGAAAAATACGGAAAAGAAAGCAGAAGAAGTGAAGCCGGCGGCACCACAGGCAGTACCCGCGGCAGCAGCTGTACAGGCTGAAGAAACAGCAGATTTAACGGATGATTATGAATTGGTTGCGGTTATTGCGGCAGCGATTGCAGCAAGTGAAGGCGCGGCAGGCACGGACGGATTTGTGGTCAGATCCATTCGTAAAGCAAATAAGAATAAATGGCAGAAAGCCTGATAGTTTAGGAGGAATTAGAGATGAAAAATTATACCATTACCGTAAATGGCAACGTATATGATGTAGTAGTAGAAGAAGGTGCATCCACAGGCGCACCTGTAGTTTCCGCTCCGGCAGCACCGAAAGCAGCACCGGTAGCACCCAAGGCAGCTCCGGCAGCACCGAAAGCAGCAGGCGTAGCAGGAAGCATTAAAGTAGAAGCAGGTGCAGCAGGAAAGGTATTTAAGATTGAAGCAAATGTGGGTCAGGCTGTAAAGAAAGGTGACGCAGTTGTTATTATTGAAGCCATGAAAATGGAAATTCCTGTTGTTGCACCACAAGATGGTACAGTGGCAAGTATTGATGTAGCAGTTGGTGATGCAGTAGAAGCAGGTGCGGTTCTTGCAACATTAAACTAAACTCATACTTAAGGTACAAACAACAGGAGGTTAAGAAATGGATTACATAATGTCTACTTTAGGAAACCTCATCCATCAGACAGCTTTTTTCAATCTTACATGGGGAAATTATCTGATGATTGTGGTAGCCTGTGTATTTCTCTATTTAGCTATCGCTAAAGGGTTTGAGCCATTGTTATTAACCCCGATAGCATTCGGTATGCTGTTAGTAAATATCTATCCGGATATTATGGCAGTACCCGCAGACGGTTCGGCAGGCGGACTGCTCCATTATTTCTATTTGCTGGATGAATGGGCAATTTTGCCGTCACTTATTTTTATGGGCGTAGGAGCAATGACAGATTTTGGACCGCTCATTGCCAATCCGAAGAGCTTCTTGCTTGGTGCAGCAGCCCAGTTTGGTATTTTTGCAGCTTATTTCGGAGCCATCGCATTAGGATTTAATGATAAAGCAGCAGCAGCAATTTCCATTATCGGTGGTGCGGACGGACCGACTTCCATCTTCCTTGCAAGTAAGCTGGGACAGACATCACTCCTTGGTCCGATTGCGGTAGCGGCATATTCTTATATGTCACTTGTGCCGATTATTCAGCCTCCGATTATGAAATTACTGACAACAGAAAAAGAGCGGAAAATTAAAATGGGACAGCTTCGTCCGGTTTCTAAACTGGAAAAGATTCTTTTCCCTATTGTAGTTACTATTGTCGTATGTATGATTCTTCCTACTACAGCTCCTCTTGTAGGTATGCTGATGTTAGGTAACTTATTCAGAGAATCCGGTGTGGTAAGACAGTTGACAGATACCGCTTCCAATGCACTTATGTATATTGTAGTTATTCTGCTTGGTACATCCGTAGGTGCAACAACAAGCGCGGAAGCATTTTTAAATGTAACAACAATTAAGATTGTTGTACTCGGACTTATTGCATTTGCATTCGGTACGGCGGCAGGTGTATTGTTTGGTAAGATTATGTGTATTGCAACGCATGGTAAGGTAAATCCGTTAATCGGTTCAGCAGGTGTATCCGCAGTGCCGATGGCAGCCAGAGTATCCCAGAAGGTTGGTGCGGAAGCAGACCCTACAAACTTCTTATTAATGCATGCTATGGGACCTAATGTAGCGGGTGTTATTGGTACGGCGGTAGCAGCCGGCACCTTTATGGCAGTATTTGGAATTGTCTAAGAATATATAGAAAAACAGGAGGAAACAGGTTATGTCAGAACAGGTTAAAAAACCGATAAAAATTACGGAAACGATTTTGCGTGATGCTCACCAGTCCTTAATCGCAACCAGAATGCCTACCGAACTGATGCTTCCGATTGCCGGTAAAATGGATAAAGTCGGTTATCATTCCGTAGAGTGTTGGGGTGGTGCTACATTCGATGCATCCCTTCGTTTCTTAAAGGAAGATCCGTGGGAAAGACTCAGAAAATTAAGAGATGAGTTTAAAAATACAAAATTACAGATGTTATTCAGAGGTCAGAATATTTTAGGTTACAGACCGTATGCAGATGATGTGGTAGATTACTTCGTACAGAAATCCGTTGCAAACGGTATTGATATCATTCGTATTTTTGACTGTCTTAATGATTTGCGTAACTTACAGGAAGCAGTTAATGCGACAAACAAAGTAAAACAGCAGGAAGGCAGAGGTCATGCACAGGTAGCTCTTTCCTATACACTGGGTGATGCCTATACTTTGGATTACTGGACAGATATGGCAAAGAAAATCGAAGAAATGGGAGCTGATTCCATTTGTATCAAGGATATGGCAGGTCTTCTTGTTCCTTATAAGGCAACCGAACTGATTACTGCTATGAAGAGTGTTACCAAGCTTCCGATTCAGCTTCATACACATTATACTTCCGGTGTAGCAAGTATGACATATTTGAAAGCAGTAGAAGCAGGTGTTGACGTTATTGACTGTGCAATGTCTCCGTTTGCAATGGGTACTTCACAGCCGGCAACAGAGGTTATGGTTGAAACCTTCAAAGGAACCGAGTACGATACCGGTTATGACCAGAACTTACTTGCAGAAATTGCAGATTATTTCCGTCCTTACCGAGATGAGTGTCTTGCTAACGGACTTCTCAATCCGAAGGTTATGGGTGTTGATATTAAGACTCTTCTTTATCAGGTACCGGGTGGAATGTTATCCAACATGGTTAGCCAGTTGAAGGAACAGAATGCGGAAGATAAATATTATGATGTATTGAAAGAAATTCCTGCAGTGCGTAAAGACTTAGGTGAACCGCCGCTTGTAACACCTTCTTCCCAGATTGTTGGTACACAGGCTGTATTCAACGTTCTTATGGGCGAACGTTATAAGATGGCTACAAAGGAAACAAAAGCAGTACTTCGCGGTGAATATGGTCAGACCGTAAAACCGATGAACCAGGAAGTTATTGACAAAGTTATTCCGGGTGAAGAACGTATTACCTGTCGTCCGGCAGACCTTCTTGAAAACGAACTTGATAAGATTGAGTCTGAAATGAAGGAATGGAAACAGCAGGACGAGGACGTTCTGTCCTATGCTTTATTCCCGCAGGTTGCTACAGACTTCTTCAAATATCGTCAGGCACAGCAGGATAAGGTTGATATGACTCAGGCAGATACGAAGAATGGGGCATATCCGGTTTAAAGAGTGCTTTGGGAAAGTTGATATTTTAAATAAGAAAAGAAAACAATACATGAGAGGGAAACAATCATGTATTGTTTTTTTGTTATAACAACGAGGAAAATGTTCATCATGCTTGCATGGATGAACATTTGACGACTGCAAATCAGAGACAAGATTCGCGAAGCGTATCTTGTCTCTGTGTATAAAACGAAATAAAAAAGAAAAAAATAGGGATGCAACATTCTGTTTCATAATGTTGCATCCTTTCTTGTTACATTATCTATTTCGGCATGAAATGGAAAAACTTTATAGCTTTTCTGAAAAAAATCAAAAAATTAGAAGAAAAAAGACTATAAATCAGTTTGCAGAGAACGACAAAGAAGCCTCCGTTTCCTTTCTGAAAAAGAATTTGCAGGCTTAATAATAATGACAAAATTATTCGTGCATTTAACGGTTGGTTAATTGCAATTTTGAAGAAGCAGATATATAGTATCCGCTTTTTTATTTCTAAAGCTTTATTTTGGAAAAAACTTCGTCCTTATCATCTTGTTCAATACATAAATAGCGCATGGTAATCCTATAGGAAGAATGGTTGTAGATAGTCATAAGCAATGCGGGCTGTATGCCCTGTTTCCACGCATGATAGCCAAAAGTTTTTCTAAGAGAGTGACAGCTGATATGGTCGGACAGTCCAACACTTTCCGCGGCATGGCGGATAATCCGGTATGCCTGATAGCGGGAAAGCGGAGCATTTTCCCTATACGGGCTGGGGAACAGATAGGGATTTTGTGGTTGGATTTTTTTTGATTTGTGCATTTGCATATAATATGCCCTTAATGTATTTCTTGTTTCTGCATTTAAGAGAATTCGATTTTCTTTTCCGGTTTTTTGTTCTTTGATAATCAGATGTTTCTTTACCTGTTTTCCATCAAAGACCTTATCCCAAGTTAAGTGTAAGATATCGTTAATGCGAAGAGCGGTATTCAGTCCGACAATAATCATTGTGTAATTTCGGATATTTCCATTTTCAGTTCTGTAATACTTTTTAAATGCCTGAAGCATATTCTTGTTACGAATCGGTTGTGTTGTACTCATATTATTTTCCTTTCCATGAAATGATAGAGCCTTTTGGGCACAGGCTGCTCCTTCAGCCATTCTCAAAGAAAGAATATCGAATCCGAAGCAGCCATGCAACATTTTGAAACAAAGTGTTGTATTTCCTCAAACAAAAAAAGATGCAGGGAAGCAGGAAAAAGCTTTCAGGAAGGAGCAGCGATGTTAAGACTTACAGTCAGTACAGAAGAATATCTGATGATTGGTGACAATGTAAAAATTGTATTTTTGGGCGGAAGCAGAAATCATCTTCGTGTCATGATTGATGCGCCGAAGGAAGTGAATGTGGTGAGAAGCCGTGTCATTGAAAACAGTATTACGGATGAGAAAGTAAAAGCCACACTTCCGAAGTATCATGCCGAACCGGAACTTCCGGAGAAGTACCGGAAGAATAAACACATCATTGTGGCAGAGGGAAAGAAAACCGCAAGGTAATAAGCAGAAAACAAAAAAGTCCTTGAGGGCGCGCTAAAAGGGCAGAGTGTTTTTTGATTATTATAGAAAACTAAATAAGGAAAGTAGTTCTTTTGCCGAAAGAGAATATTACTTTACGGCAGGGAAATACAGCCGGGCAAACGGATTTGCCCGAAAAGAAACAAAACGGCAGTAGGCCGAAATACAAGGAGGTACTTGTTATGGTAGTACAACACAATTTAACAGCAATGAACTCTAACAGAATGTTAGGACTTACAACAAAAGCTCAGGCTAAGTCAACAGAAAAGTTATCCAGTGGTTACAAAATCAACCGAGCAGCAGATGATGCAGCAGGACTTTCTATTTCTGAAAAAATGAGAAAACAGATTCGTGGACTTACACAGGCTTCTGCAAATGCACAGGATGGTATCAGTGCAGTGCAGACAGCAGAAGGTGCTTTAACAGAAGTTCATGATATGTTACAGAGAATGAACGAACTGGCAGTTAAGGCATCAAACGGTACAATGTCTGAATCGGACAGAACGGCAGTTCAGAACGAAATTGATCAGCTTGTAACGGAAATTGACCGTGTCGCAGAGACAACTAAATTCAATGAGATTTATCTGTTGAAAGGAAATGCAGAAGGAACTGTTTCTGATGCAAAGGTAAATGCGCATGATGCAGGTATTGCCGGCAAATTAGTTGATAATGGAAATACAGCTACTTTTACAGTAGACAGTAAGTTAGAAGATGGCGATAAAATTACAATTGCCGGTAAAGAGTATAAAATCGGTTCCGGTGCAGCAGAGAAAAAGGTTGATGATTATGTAATTTCCACTGATGCAACAGATACCGCAGCAGGAAAACTTGGTGCTGAGACAGTAGGGGTAGGCGACAGCTTTACCAATGCAGAAACAGGAAAGACTTATACCATTGTTAATAAAGCTGCAAATGCTCAGGCATTGTTTGTTGTAGAGAAAAGTGCTTTTACCATTACACACAGTGATGGAAGTACAGAATCTTACAATGTAAGTGCTACTGCAGGAGCAGGAGTGTTAAACGCTGCAGATGCATTGGACGTTGTTAAACAGGCTTTGGCAGCAGGAGAAAAAGTTACACTTACCAAGGATGCAGCAGGTAAGGATTGTGACATTGAAGTAGTAGAAGCATTAGAGAATACCGGTCTGAATGCAGAGATAAGTATCACAGATACGAACCTGACTGCTACTCCAAACGTAAAAACATTAACAGATGCTGTTAAGGCTATAGATACCGGAGCACTTCCGACTGCCGGAGATACTGTTACTATCGGTGGAAAGACGAAGACTCTTACAGGAGCAGCTCCTATCGCAGCTTCTGATATCGAAGACGTAGTGAATGCCCTCAGCGAAGGCGATGAGGTAATGATTACCAGAGATGGTGTAAGTAATACATTTAAGGTAGGAGACACTACAGATGCAGTTAAGAACACTTATACAGTTGCAGATATTCTGAGCAATATTAAGGATGGCGATTCTGTTCAGATTGGTATTGCAGCAGCTCATACAACTGCAACAGCTCTTGCAGCAGCTAAAGGTATCACAACTGACACAACAGCCGCTGGCGCAACAGCAAATACTGTAGTAGGCGATGCAGCTTCTACGGAAGGTGATGTTATTTCCAAGGCTAAAGCTCTGGAAATGATTGGAGAAGAGTTAGCTAAGGCTTCTTCCATTGGAACAGATACCGCAGCTACAGTTAAGAATAATAATGATGGTACATTTGAAATCACAAAAGGTTCTGTTGAAGTAAAAGATTCTCTTGCATTTAACCTTCACGTAGGTGCAGATGCTGATATGACAAACAAGATTACTGTTGATATCAGCTCCATGAGTGCAGCCGGACTTGGTATTAAAGGAATTAACATTTCAGATACAACAGGTACAGCAGGCACATATGCAGTAGATGCTATTGCTGATGCAGTTGCAAAGGTTTCTGCACAGAGATCTGCACTTGGTGCTGTCCAGAACAGATTAGAGCATACTATCAATAACTTGGATAACGTTGTTGAAAATACCACTTCTGCAGAAAGCCAGATCCGTGATACAGATATGGCAACAGAGATGGTTAGATATTCTAACAACAACATTCTTGCACAGGCAGGTCAGGCTATGCTTGCACAGGCTAACCAGTCTAATCAGGGAGTATTATCCTTACTTGGCTAATATTAGCATTTATAAAAAAGAGCCGCGGTTTTCTGCGGCTCTTACTTTATGTAATAGGAAAGTGCTCTTATGTAGTGAGAAGCTAAGGAGAATTTGCATTGCAAATTCTCTTAGAAGTGTCGCTGCAGGATGACACTTTTTGGCAAAGGATGTTTAAATCTTTAAATTAAACTCCGGCTTTTTTACGAAAAGATTCCAAGTTTTCCGCCCGTGCGGAAAGTTTGTTCCAAAGTTCCAGCTTTTCCAAATTCTTCTCGGCTGCAATTTTAGACTTCAATTCTTCTGAAATATCACCTAAGTCTTGTAGAAAAGATAAAATAGATGTGACTAGTGCAGATTGTTTCCCATGTTCCATACCATATTCAACCCCTTCCTCATATCCTTCTTCCCGTAACATCTTCGCATAAGCTTCTTCATCAAACTCAGACAAAATAGAATTCATAATCAGTAACCTTTCTTTCTCTAAAATATCCTTCAGAATATTTTTTTTTATACATTCTTCAATCGCAAGTCGTGCTGCCTCTTCTCTATTGTGGGTAGCAGACAAATGTTTTCGGATTGCATCAACAAAATAAGCATATTCATTCAATTTCTTACATTTTTGCATAAGTTCTTTATTCTGTCCATAGTTAATATTGAGCATGTGAGCTACTACTTCGACATCGCCGCCTTTTACCATCGGCTTGTAAAGGTCGGTCATATACAGCAGTCCCCGCAGAGGCATGTTCGGATTAAAAGTACTTTGGTGTTCATACAGATTCGGGTAATCGTCCACAATAAAGGAAATATCATTTTTCATATGAAGAAAAATCACATCTTCATCCGTTTTGATTTCCAAGTCTTCCGGGTTGTCATAGTTTGTTCCGGCAAGAGCATTATAGAGACTTAAAAGTTCTTTTTTTTCTTTAAAAATCATGCGGAACAGACTGTCCTTGTGTTTTTGGTTTACCGTGACATTTTCAGTTGCATTCATAAGCTATCCTCCATAAAAGAAAAAATGATGAAAACAGACCGCTTATTTCGTGTGTTCTGAGACAATTTGTCTGTATGACCACAGAGCTGCTTACCTGTCACTTTCGGTCACAAACTTTAATAAATCATAAATAAAAAACAAAACTTACGCTGAATCTTTGGAAAATAAAAGAAATCGCAAGAAATTTTAGATTTATAATGTTTAGAATGAAAATCAGAATATAAAAATGAAATTTTATCGGACACCAAAAAGCTGACTGCTTCAATATTTAGTTACATTATAGGGCAAAGAACGAAAAAGAGCAAGCAAAAAAGTGTAAGGGAAAATGTTCTGAAAAATGTCGAATAATTGTGAAAAATCGTACTCTTGACAGAGTAGAAAAGAAAATGTACAATAACGTATGTTATTAAGACGAAAAGAGGGAAAAAGAAATTGGCAAGAAAAGAATCCATTACCATTGAAAAAATATTGGAAACAGCATTTGAAATGACAAGAGAGGAAGGAATGGGTGCTGTAACAGCAAGAAAGCTTGCAGCGAAAGCGGGCTGTTCTACCCAGCCGATTTTCCGGGTTTATAAAAATATGGAAGAATTGGAAGCAGAGCTGTTTGAAAAGGCAGTGGATTTTTTTGAGGCATTTTATAATACTTATGAAAAATCATATGATACTCCTTTTTTAAACTTGGGAATGGCATATATTGCATTTGCACTGAAAGAAAAAAATCTGTTTAAGCTGTTGTTTTTACAAACGGAGCAGAGAAGCAAAAGCTTTTATGAAATTCTGAACGGAAAAGAAGGCTTTGTTGTTAAAGAAATTAACCGTGCCAAAGAGGATGGCTGTAAGAAACCGAGCGAAATGTTTATGAAAATTTGGATGCTGATTCATGGAGCAGGCTGTATGGCAATTACAGGCGATTATGATTTGGAAAAAGAAGAAACCGTTTCCATGCTTCAAGGTGCTTATCGGGCATTTAAGGAACAGGGCTAAAAGAGGATAAGGGAGGGCACGGTTACTACGATGGACAATACGGAAAAGCAATACGATATTATCACAAGAATAAATGAGCATTATACCTCTATGAGTAAGAGCCATAAGGCAATTGCCGCTTTTATTGAAGAACATTACGATCAGGCGGTTTTTATGACAGCGGCAAAGCTTGGAGAAACTTTGGGAATCAGCGAGTCTACTGTTGTGCGTTTTGCATCCGGACTGGGTTATGACGGATATCCGGAATTTCAGAAAGCATTGGAAGAATGGGTAAAAAATAAGTTAAATGCAGTACAGAAGATGGGAGCAAAGTATGGCAGAAGTTCTCAGTCGGAAATACTAAATTCCGTACTGAATGCGGACATAGAGAAAATTCAGGATACTATTGTAAATATGGATACGGCAGCTTTTGAAACGGCTGTGGATATTATATTGAATGCAAAGAATATTTATATAGTAGGAATGCGAAGCTGCGAACCGCTTGCAGACTTTTTACATTTTTATCTTCATATGATACGAGGTGGCGTACAGCTTTTACGTTCCACCAGTGTCAGTGAAATGTTTGAACAGATGATTCGGATTGATGAACAGGATGCCATGATTGGAATCAGCTTCCCAAGATATTCCATGCGTACCCTAAAAGCCATGGAATTTGCCAATGACAGAAATGCTAAGGTGATTACGATTACAGACAGTATTCATTCTCCCATGAATTTGTATTCCTCCTGCAATCTTTTGGCAAGAAGCGATATGGTTTCCATTGTAGATTCTTTAGTGGCGCCGTTAAGTGTGATTAATGCACTTGTGGTGGCACTTTGCATGAAGCGCCCGGAGGAGGTAAAACAAAATCTGGAGCAGTTGGAGTATGCGTGGAATAACTATCAGGTATACTTGAATGATGAGATTAATTTTATTGATGATGAAGCCATCTTGGATAATCCGTTAAGAAGGGAAGAACATTAAGGAATGAAGAAAATAATTGTTATCGGTGGCGGAGCAGCCGGAATGATGGCATCTTATGCGGCGGCAACAGCGGAAGATACACATGTTATTTTATTGGAAAAGAATGATAAATTAGGCAAAAAGGTATTTATTACAGGAAAAGGAAGATGTAATGTTACCAATGCCTGTGAGGTAGAGGAGCTATTTTCCAACGTAATCAGTAATGGTAAATTTCTGTACAGTGCATTTTATTCTTTTGACAATCGGGCAGTTATGGATTTTTTTGAAAAAGCGGGATGCCCGGTAAAGGTGGAGAGAGGAGAAAGAGTATTTCCGGTTTCGGATCATTCTTCGGATGTAATTGCTGCACTGACACGGAAATTGAAAGAAGTGAATGTGGAAATCCGACTAAATACCGTTGTGGAGAATCTTCTTATTGAATTTGACCAGGAAGAAAATAAAAAAATAACAGGTGTAATATACGAGAACGGTACAAAAGAATATGCAGATGCGGTTATTGTGGCAACAGGAGGAGGTTCCTATCCGCTGACAGGTTCTACCGGGGACGGTTATCGTTTCGCAGAGAAAGCGGGACATAAATTAATAACACCCGTTCCCGCACTGGTTCCATTTACGATAAAAGAGGAATGGTGCAAAAGCCTGCAGGGGCTTTCACTAAAAAATGTAGAGGTGGTACTAAAACAGGGAAAAAAAGAACTATATTCCGGCTTTGGAGAAATGCTGTTCACCCATTTCGGCGTAAGCGGTCCTTTGATTTTAAGTGCGGGAAGCTTTTATGCAAAGAAAGCAAAAGGGCAACCGGCGGAACTTTTGATTGATTTAAAGCCGGCACTTTCTCCGGAACAGTTAGACAAACGGATTTTGCGTGATTTTGAAGAAAATAAAAATAAACAGTTTAAAAATGCAATAGGTGGATTATTCCCTGCAAAGCTGATTCCCGTTATGATAGAATTGTCGGGGATTCATCCTGATAAAAAGGTGCATGAGATTTCCAAAGAAGAGAGAAAGGGATTTGCGGAAAAAATCAAAAAACTTTCCCTTACCGTAACAGGAACAAGAGCGTGGAATGAAGCAATTATTACCATGGGCGGCGTACATGTTAAAGAAATCAATCCTTCCACCATGGAATCTAAGAAGGTGAAGGGACTGTATTTTGCGGGAGAGGTGTTGGATGTGGATGCACTGACCGGTGGCTTTAATCTGCAAATTGCATGGTCCACCGGGTTTTTGGCAGGAGAAAATGCTGCAGTATGTGAAACGTAAAAAGTAAAAGAATTTTAAAATGAAGAACAGACAAAAATTAACAGAAGAAAGGATGATAACATGAGTTATAATATAGCCATCGACGGACCGGCCGGAGCCGGAAAGAGCACAATCGCTAAAAAAATTGCGAAGAAATTGAATTATGTTTATGTAGATACGGGGGCAATGTACCGTGCCATGGCATTGTATCTGATTCGGATGGGGGTGGATGCCAAAGATACGGAGAAGATTGAAGAGATATGTACGCAGGCAGATATTTCCATAGAGTATAAAGATGGAGAACAGGTTGTTCTTTTAAACGGAGAGAACGTAAACGGTTTTATCCGTACCGAGGAAGTGGGAAATATGGCATCTGCCAGTAGCCCCAATGTAAAGGTACGCGAAAAACTGGTGCAGCTTCAGAAGGAACTCGCACGGAAAGCAGATGTAGTTATGGATGGCAGGGATATCGGCACCTGTGTACTACCCCATGCGGATACAAAAGTTTATCTGACGGCCAGTGCTGAGGTTCGTGCAAAACGGCGTTTTGATGAACTGACGGCAAAGGGAGAAAAGTGTGATTTGGAAAAAATAACACAGGATATTATCGAGAGAGACCATCGGGACATGACCAGAGAAATTTCACCGCTTAAGCAGGCAGAGGATGCGGTTTTAGTTGATTCCTCCGATATGACAATTGAGGAAGTGGTGGAAAAAATCATCTCTCTATGTAAATAAAAAAGGACGGCTGCAAAAATGCCGGTGCCCGGAAAGGACAGAGAAGCGAATGGAAGTTATACTTGCGAAAAGTGCCGGATTTTGTTTTGGCGTGAAACGTGCCGTACAGACTGTTTACGAACAGGTAGAGAAGGGTGGAAAAATATATACCTACGGACCGATTATCCACAACGAAGAAGTGGTAAAGGATTTGGAGAAAAAAGGAGTTGTTGTGATAAATTCCAAGGAAGAACTGGAAACTCTTACGGAAGGAACCGTGATTATCCGTTCCCACGGAGTACCCAAGGAAATCTGCCAAATCATAGAAAAACGGGGACTTCAATGCGTGGATGCAACCTGTCCTTTTGTAAAGCGGATTCATGGTATTGTGGAAAAGGAAAGTGAACAGGGAAGCCGAATCGTGATTATCGGCAATGAAAACCATCCTGAGGTGGAAGGAATTAAAGGATGGTCGTGTACTCCCGCAACGGTAATTGAGTCGGAAGAGGAGGCACAAAATTTTCAGGCAAAAGAGAATGAAAAAATCTGTTTGGTTTCCCAAACGACATTTAATTACAACAAATTTAAAGAATTAGTTGAAATTTTTCAGAAAAAAGGTTACAATGTTAGTGTTGTGAACACTATATGTAGCGCAACTGAGGAAAGGCAGACAGAAGCAAAGGAGATAGCTGCTTTAGTCGATGTCATGATAGTAGTTGGTGGTACCCATAGCTCTAACACCCGGAAGCTGTATGAAATATGCAGCAGGGAATGTGAGCAGACCTATTTTATACAGACACTTGATGACTTGCATTTAGATATACCTAAAGCTGTTCGACTGATCGGAATTACTGCCGGGGCGTCAACCCCAAATAATATTATCGAGGAGGTTCAAAATTATGTCAGAATTAACTTTTGAACAAATGTTAGAAGAATCATTTAAGACAATACATGCAGGAGAGGTAGTCGAAGGTACAGTCATCGATGTGAAGCCGGAAGAAATCGTTCTGAACATCGGATACAAGTCAGACGGTATTCTTACAAGAAATGAATACACAAATGAGCCGAATGTAGATTTGACCACAGTTGTGAAACCGGGCGACACCATGGAAGTAAAGGTATTGAAAGTAAATGATGGAGAAGGACAGGTCATCCTTACTTATAAGAGACTTGCTGCCGACAGAGGCAATAAGAGAATTGAAGAAGCTTTTAACAACAAAGAAGTATTGAAAGCAACCGTTTCACAGGTACTTGACGGCGGTTTAAGCGTTATTGTGGATGAGGTCAGAATCTTTATC
Organism: uncultured Lachnospiraceae bacterium; assembly: GCA_964449325.1. Classification (GTDB taxonomy): domain Bacteria; phylum Bacillota; class Clostridia; order Lachnospirales; family Lachnospiraceae; genus RGIG3002. The sequence continues at coordinate 129,675 of CAYUYJ010000002.1, forward strand.
CCTGCCAGTCTTGTTTCCGATACTTATGAAAAAGACTTAACAAAATATGCAGGACAGGAAATTGAATTCGTTATCAGCGAATACAATCCGAAGAGAAGAAGATATATTGGTGACCGCAGACAGCTGATTACAGCTGAAAAAGCAAAATTACAGGAAGAATTATTCGCCAGAATCAATGTAGGAGATGTTGTGGAAGGTACTGTTAAGAATGTAACAGATTTCGGTGCATTCATTGATTTGGGTGGTGCAGACGGATTACTTCACATTTCCGAAATGTCTTGGGGAAGAGTAGAAAATCCGAAGAAGGTATTCAAAGTAGGAGAGCAGGTAAAGGTTCTTATTAAAGAAATTACCGGAAACAAAATTGCTCTCAGCTTAAAATTTGAAGATTCCAATCCTTGGAAAAATGCAGCAGAAAAATATGCAGTAGGTAACGTAGTAACAGGTACAGTTGCAAGAATGACAGATTTTGGCGCGTTTATTGAATTAGAACCGGGCATTGACGCATTACTTCATGTTTCCCAGATTGCAAAGGATCATGTGGACAAGCCTTCTGATGTATTAAAAGCAGGTGATGAAGTAACTGCAAAAGTTGTTGATTTTAATGAAGAAGAAAAGAAAATCAGCCTGAGCGTAAAAGCAATGTTTGCTCCGGAGCCTACAGAAGAAAAAGAAGAGTCCGATGAGGACGTTGTTTCCGTGGATATTGATGCAGTAATTGCGGAAGAAGGAACAGAAGAATAAATTAACAGGTGGAAAAGTTCATGGCGTATGATTATGAGTATTTAAAAAAAGCGGTTTACGAGCTTACAATGATTGACTTGAATGCTTATAAGGAAAAGCAGATGAAACGCCGCATTGATACATTGATAGCAAAACATAAAATTGTGGGTTACGATAAATATGTGCAGGCTATCAAGGATGATAAGACCATGTTTGATGAGTTTGTCAATTATCTGACTATTAATGTATCGGAATTTTATCGAAACCCTGACCAGTGGCAGCTTATGGATAAGGAAATTATTCCTGAGCTGATTAATAAATTCGGTAAGAACTTAAAAATATGGAGTGCAGCCTGCTCTACAGGGGATGAACCATATTCCTTAGTTATGGCTTTGTCCAGACATATTCCGTTAAATCAGATTAAGATTTATGCAACAGATATTGATGAGCAGGTGATTGCAAAGGCGAAAGCCGGAATTTATGCGGAAAAGAGTATTGCTTCCGTGCCGGATGATTTAAAGAAGAAATATTTTACAAAAAATGGTTTGTTCTATGAAATCTCACCGGAAATCAAGGCAAGAGTGGAATTTAAAAAACATAATCTTCTGAAGGACGATTATCAGTCTAATTGGAATATGATTGTGTGTCGTAATGTGTTGATTTATTTCACAGAAGAAGCAAAAGATGAGATTTTCCGTAAATATCAGAAAGCATTGGCACCGGGTGGTATTCTGTTTATCGGAAGCACGGAGCAGATAATCAATCATAAAGAGGTTGGATTTAGTCGTAAGAATTCTTTTTATTATGAGAAACCTTAAAAAGATAAGGAGTTTCTACAGAGTTGTAGAGACTCCTTTTTAGCGCTTAATAGGATGTTGACAGCATTCCGATTACATGCTTTGCATAGGCGGTAAACGCCGCCCGGTCTGTCTTGAATTCATCCGTCAATTCAAAAAACAACTCTTTACTTTTGTATTCTCTTTTAAAAAACGGCTCAAACAAAATTTCCCACTGCGGAAGATAGGCAGAATATTTTCGGGTATAGCAGGTAGCAGCGCTTGCCTGTGTACGATGTTTGCTGTCTACAAAGGTAGCAACCGATTTATGCATGGCAAGATCCTCACCCGGAAGATAATAGTAATCCTTATAGTTGGCATAGAAGTATTTCATTTCTTCTTCGTAGAGAGGAACTTTCAGAGTGCCTTCCATGCCCTTCCCGGAAAAATAGCAGCCGGCGGCACCAAAGGAAACCGCAACAGGAAGGGGAGAGGAAAATTTTAATTTAATTAAAACCTCCTGATGTTTTGCACCGTTTAAATCCTGATAGTAGTTAGCCTGTACTTTTTTTGCATGCAGTCCGCCGTTGAACAGGTCATAATAAGAAAGAACCGGAAGAATGGAAAGCATACCTTTCATATCATCAAAGTTGTGCTGTAACAATGCTTTCAACCCGAATTCGGTAGGTTTTTGCACATAGTCATGATAAACACTGATTAGCTCGCCGCCGGAAAAGGTGTCCAGACGGTTGATACCGAGGAAAAGTTCGATGGTTTTTTGCTTGCAGTTCGGCAACTTCAAAAAGTATTTGTATGGAGCAGTTCGTTTATAAATATCAATTCCTTCAAAAGAATCGAAGGTGTAATGCAATTCATATTGGGCACATTTTTGAAGCAAAAACGGTAAATCAAAGTTATTACCGTTAAAATGAAGCAGATGAGAAAAAGGTTTTGAAAACTCAAAGAAAGCAATCAGCACTTCCTTTTCCTCTTCCGGACTGTCGGCAAACCATTGCCTTACATACCAGCCATCCTCACAATAATGCGCACAGCCAATCAGATAAAGGGAGGAGGCTTTGGCGGTAAAGCCTGTTGTCTCAATATCTACAAACAAACATTTATCCAAGGGCGCAAGCTTTTCCAAGGGGTATTCACAAATAAATTTTTCCAGTTTTTTTCGTACAGTTTTCATGAAGCACCTCACTTTGGCATAATGTTTTTTTACTGTATCTAATATACCATAAATTTTCAAAATACTGTAGTTTTTTTCGTCGAAAAATAGTATATTTATTATAGTGCGGTGATAGAGTTTATCATCTATTTTATTTTAGGAAAGAAGGGCAGCAAATGGCAAAATTAACGTTTGTGGGCGGAATACATCCTTATGACGGAAAAGATTTGTCGAAGGATAAGCCAATCAAGGCAGTCTTACCGAAAGGGGATTTAGTGTATCCGTTATCGCAGCATATTGGGGCGCCTGCAACTCCGATTGTAAAGAAAGGCGACAGAGTTTTGACAGGACAGAAAATTGCAGAAGCAACCGGTTTTGTTTCTGCACCAATCTACGCTACCGTGTCGGGAACAGTAAAGGCAATTGAAGAAAGACGGGTAGTGACCGGAGATAATGTCATGAGCATTGTGGTAGAAAATGACGGACTTTACGAAGAAGTAGAATATCCGGCTGTGAAACCGTTAGAACAGTTGCAAAAAGAAGAAATTATTGCACTGATAAAAGAGGCAGGTATTGTGGGAATGGGTGGAGCCGGTTTTCCTACCTTTATTAAACTCTCACCGAAAGAGCCGGAGAAAATTGATTATGTAATTGTAAACTGTGCCGAATGTGAACCGTATCTGACTTCGGATTATCGCAGAATGTTAGAAGAACCTGAAAAGGTTATCGGTGGGTTAAAGGCATCCTTACGTTTGTTTGAGAAAGCAAGAGGAATTCTTGCTGTAGAGGACAATAAGCCTGATTGTATCGAACTTCTTAAGAAGCTGACGAAGGACGAACCGAAAATCAGCGTAAAAGCATTAAAAACCAAATATCCGCAAGGCTCTGAAAGACAGTTGATTTATGCGGTAACAGGGCGTGCCATTAACTCGTCCATGCTTCCGGCTGATGCCGGATGTGTAGTAAATAATGTGGACACGGAAGTTGCTATTTATACGGCGGTAACGGAAGGCAAGCCTTTGATGGAGCGTATTGTTACGGTAACCGGAGATGCCATTGCCGATCCTCGTAATTTTAAGGTACGTATCGGTACGAATTATCATGAGTTGATTGAAGAGGCAGGCGGTTTTAAAGAAGAACCGGAAAAAATTATATCCGGTGGTCCCATGATGGGATTTGGTATTTTTGATTTGGACGTGCCTACAACGAAAACGGCATCAGCGCTTCTTTGTCTGACCAAGGATGAAGTTTCGGCAATGAAGCCTACGGCATGTATTAATTGCGGACGCTGCGTGGAGGCATGCCCCGGAAGAATTGTGCCCAGTAAGGCGGCTACGGCGGCAGAACATTATGATGAAGAGGCATTCTTAAAACTAAACGGCATGGAATGCTGTGAATGCGGTTGCTGCAGTTATGTCTGTCCGGCAAAGAGGACGTTGACACAGTCTATTAAATCCATGCGAAAAATGCAGCTTGCAAAGAAGAAAAAATAGGGGGACAAAAGAGTGGATAAATTACTGAAAGTTTCATCAAACCCGCATATCCGGTCTAAAGCAACAACAAGTAATATTATGATTGCTGTTGTACTTGCCCTGCTTCCGGCAGCCGGTTTCGGAATATATAATTTCGGCGTGCGTGCGTTATTTCATATTCTTATTACTGTGGGAACTGCAGTTTTAACCGAATATTTGTATACGCTTTTATTAAAGCTTCCGGTTACGGTGGGAGATTGTTCTGCAGTCGTTACCGGACTTCTTCTGGCATTAAACCTTCCGGTGTCTGCACCACTTTGGATAGGAGCATTAGGATCGGTCTTTGCGATTGTAGTCGTAAAAATGCTGTTCGGAGGTCTTGGACAGAATTTTATGAATCCTGCATTGGGAGCAAGGTGCTTTTTGCTTATATCCTTTACGTCTCTGATGACGAATTTTGATTGTGATGCTTATACAGGAGCCACTCCGCTTGCCGTATTAAAGGAAGGCGGCGAAGTGGATATCTTAAATATGTTTCTGGGAAAAACAGCGGGAACGATTGGAGAAACCTCAATGCTTGCGGTTGTAATCGGAGCTTGCTTTCTGATTCTTGTCGGAGTGATTGACCTTCGGATTCCCGGTACATATCTTGTTACCTTTACGTTGTTTGTGGCATTGCTTGGGGGACATGGCTTTGATCCGGCATATCTTGCTGCACAGCTTGCGGGCGGTGGCTTGATGCTGGGTGCTTTCTTTATGGCAACGGATTATGCTACAAGACCGATTACGAAAAGAGGGCAGTATGTATACGGTATTTTACTTGGTGTTTTGACCGGTATTTTCCGTCTTTACAGCCCTTCGGCAGAAGGAGTTTCCTATGCCATTATTATCAGTAACCTTTTGGTTCCTCTGATTGAGAAGATAACTCTTCCGAAAGCATTTGGTAAAGGAGGAGAAAAACGATGAAAAATATGTGGAAGGATACGTTGATTTTATTTGTGATTACGCTTTTTGCAGGTCTTATCCTGAGCGTAGTATATGAAGTGACCAAGGAGCCTATTGCCGTGCAGGAAGAGAAAGCAAGGCAGGAAGCGTTTGCAGCTGTATTTGAAGGGGCGACAAGCTTTGAAACTGTGGAGGTGTCTGATTCGGAAGCAATATTGTCGGATCATGGCATTACAGGGCTTACGGTAAACGAAGTGGTAAAGGCGCTTGATGGCAACGGGAAGGCACTCGGATATTGTATTACCGTAACTTCTCATGAAGGCTACGGCGGAGATATTAAGCTGACAGTGGGTATCAGTCTGGACGAAAGTGTAAACGGAATTTCCATTTTGGAAATTTCCGAGACACCGGGACTTGGAATGAAAGCGGAAGAGGTGTTACAGCCGCAGTTTGCCGGAAAAGCTGCAACGCAGTTTGAGGTGACAAAAACAGGTGCCATGTCGGATAATCAGATTGATGCTATCAGTGGTGCTACCATTACATCAAGGGCTGTGACGAATGCAGTGAACGGAAGTGTTACACTGTTCCATACGGTATTGCTTGGAGGTGAAGGAAATGAATAGTGCAAGTGAAAGATTAATGAACGGGATTATTAAAGAAAATCCTACCTTCGTGCTGATGCTTGGTATGTGTCCGACCCTTGCCGTTACGGTTTCTGCGATGAATGGTCTGGGAATGGGGCTGACAACTACCGTAGTATTGGCGCTCAGTAACGTATTTATTTCCCTGTTGAGGAAGTGCATTCCGGACAAGGTTCGTATTCCCGCATTTATTGTGGTAATTGCTTCTTTTGTGACGATAGTACAGCTGCTTTTGCAGGCATATATTCCGTTCCTCTACAGTGCACTCGGAATTTATATTCCGTTAATCGTTGTAAACTGTATTATTTTAGGACGTGCAGAATCTTATGCCTATAAAAATCCGGTGCTTCCTTCTTTTTTTGACGGACTTGGTATGGGACTGGGATTTACCCTTGCCTTAACCTGTATCGGTGCTGTCCGTGAAATTTTGGGAGAGGGTGCAGTTTTTGGTTATCATGTGATGCCGGATTTTTATGAGCCGATTAAAATTATGGTACTTGCACCGGGGGCTTTTTTCGTGCTGGCAGCACTTACTGCAATTCAGAACAAGATAAAAATAAATGGTGAGAAAAAAGGAAAAGATATGTCCAAAATTCAGTCCGGCTGTTCCAATGATTGTATGAATTGTGCAGACAGCGGATGTAGTCACCGGTTTTATGATACCACAGAAAAAACAGAAACTGCCGATAAAGCGGCAAAAGAAGAATAGGAGGGGAAGAGATGTTTGACAATGTTAAAGAATTACTGGTGCTACTTATCGGTTCCTCTTTAGTCAGTAACGTTGTGTTAAGTCAGTTTTTAGGACTCTGCCCGTTCCTCGGGGTATCCAAAAAGACGAGTACCGCAACCGGAATGGGAGCTGCCGTTATTTTTGTTATTACTCTTTCTTCGGCAGTAACCGGAGTGATTTATAAATTTGTTTTGCAACCGTTAAATCTGACATATTTGCAGACCATTGTATTTATTTTGATTATTGCTGCATTGGTGCAGTTTGTAGAGATGTTTTTAAAGAAATTCATGCCTTCTCTTTACGAGGCTCTGGGTGTCTATCTGCCGTTGATTACAACCAATTGTGCAGTACTCGGTATTGCGATTACGAATGTACAGAAAAACTATGGAATCGGTGTCGGAATCGTAAACGGTTTTGCAACGGCATTGGGATTTATGATTGCCATTGTAATTTTGGCCGGACTTCGGGAAAAGATGGAATACAATGATGTGCCGGAATCCTTTAAGGGAATGCCGATAGTGCTTTTAACAGCGGGACTGATGGCAATTGCCTTCTGTGGATTCTCCGGGCTTTTGTAATGTGTCGGATGGAGGAAGATGAATATGACAGGAATATTGACAGCGACTCTTTTAGTAGGCGGAATCGGATTGTTTATCGGTCTTTTCTTGGGAGTTGCAGCAATCAAATTTAAAGTGCAGGTGGACGAAAAGGAAGAAGCAGTGCTTGGTGCACTTCCGGGTAATAATTGCGGAGGTTGTGGATTTCCCGGCTGTTCCGGTCTTGCGGCGGCGATTGCCAAGGGAGAGGCTCCGGTAAATGCCTGTCCGGTAGGCGGTGAAGCAGTAGGCAAGGTCATAGCGGGAATTATGGGCGTAGAAGCAGAGGAGAGTGCAAGGAAGGTGGCTTTTGTGCACTGTCAGGGCGACTGCGAGAAGACCAAACTTGATTATGAATATACAGGAATTGAAGATTGCAGAATGCTTTCCTTTGTACCGAACGGTGGGGCGAAATCCTGCAATTACGGTTGCCTCGGTTTCGGCTCCTGTGTGAAGGTGTGTCCCTTTGATGCGATTCATGTGGAAAACGGTATTGCGGTTGTAGATAAAGAAGCCTGTAAGGCATGCGGCAAATGTATTGCCGTCTGTCCGAAAAATCTGATCTCTTTGGAACCCTATGATGCAAAACATGTTGTGGCATGCAGTTCGAAGGATAAGGGTCCGGTTACAATGAAAGCATGTACCGTAGGCTGCATCGGATGTGGGCTTTGCGTAAAAGCGTGTCCATCGGAAGCGGTAAAGGTAGAAAACTTCCATGCAGTCATTGACCAGGAGAAGTGTACCGGATGTGGTGCCTGCAAAGAAAAATGTCCAAAGAAAGCAATTATTTAGTAATTTTATAATAAAAAACTGAAAAGCCGCCCGGCAGTATGCAAAATGGGCGGCTTAAGTAATAGTAAAGGAGAAAATATGGAAACGGTAAGGCTTGGAAAAACAGAAATTGTGACGAATAAAAACGGGTTTGGTGCGCTCCCTATTCAGAGAATCAGTGAGGCAGAGGCGGTACATCTTTTAAGGAAAGCATATGAAAACGGCATAACATTCTTTGATACCGCAAGATTTTATACGGACAGCGAAGAAAAAATCGGCGTAGCCTTTGAAGGAATGCGGGAAAAGATATATATTGCATCCAAAACAGCTGCTGTAACAGCAGAAGGCTTTTGGAAGGATTTAGAGACCACACTTGGCAATCTGAAGACCGATTATCTGGATTTATATCAGTTTCATAATCCGGCATTCTGTCCGAAACCAGGTGATGAAAGCGGGATTTACGATGCCATGCTGGAAGCAAAAGCGCAGGGAAAGGTACGTCATATCGGTATCACAAACCATCGGCTGAATGTAGCACAGGAAGCCATTGATAGTGATTTGTATGAGACCTTGCAATTTCCGTTCTGCTATCTTTCCACTGAAAAAGAACTGGATTTAGTAGAAAAATGCAAGAAAAAGGACATGGGTTTTATTGCCATGAAAGCCTTGTCCGGCGGGTTGATTACAGATTCTGCTGCGGCGTATGCGTACCTTGCACAGTTTGAAAATGTACTTCCGATTTGGGGTGTGCAAAGGGAGAAGGAACTGGATGAATTTTTGTCTTATATCGATCAGCCGCCCAAAATGACAGAAGAGATTTGTGCACTGATAGAAGCGGACAGGAAAGAGCTGTTAGGAGAGTTTTGCCGGGGCTGTGGCTATTGTATGCCATGTCCGGCAGGAATTGAGATTAATAACTGTGCAAGAATGTCGTTGCTGCTTAGACGTTCACCTTCAGAATTGCAGCTGACAGAGGAGGTACAGGCAAAAATGCAGAAGATTAAAGACTGCTTAAACTGCGGACGGTGTAAAACCAAATGTCCGTATGGACTGGATACACCGGAGCTTTTGAAGAAGAATCTGAAGGATTATGAGGAAATTCTGGCGGGCAAACCGTTTTAGTGGGGAAATCCGTCTGTGTAGTAGAGCGTTCCGTCTTTTGTAATAAACAGCGCTTCTGTATTCGGAAGAGACTCAATGAACGCTTTTCCATCCTCCAAGCCTAAAAGCAGACAGGATGTGGAAAGGGCATCGCCCTCCGTGGAGGAACGGGAAAGAACCGTGACGGAGGCCAGTGTATTTTCTATAGGATAGCCGGTATGAGGATTCAGGACATGATGATAGAATTTGCCGTCCTGTTCAAAATAGCGTTCATAAATCCCGGAAGTAACAACGGAACAATCGGCTACGGCTACAGTTGTTTCGGCAGTTCCGGTTTCGGAAAATGGTTTTTGAACCGCAATGATATAGTTGCTGCCGTCCGGTTTTGTACCTACGGTGAGGACGTTGCCGCCTAAGTTTATGGTGGCACTTTCCACACCTTCCTCCAGCAAATATTCCTTCATTTTGTCGGCAATATAGCCTTTGGCAATAGCACCTAAATCCACTGCCCCGCTTTTGTCGGAAAGCTGCACGGTCTGTCCGTATATTTGCAGATTGTGATAGTCTGTGTGGGCAAGCTTGGAGGAAATTTCTTCTGCGGACGGAACTGTTCTTTTTCCTGTCGTTGCGGAGGAAAAATTCCAAAGAGAAGAAAGCGGTGCAATTGTGGGGGTGAAAAGTCCGTCGGTTAATTCTGCATAGGAGAGTGCTTTCTGTAATAGAAGAGATGTTTCGGCATCGACGGTGATTGGTTTTCCGTTCGCATGGTTGATGTTCCAGATATCAGAACCTTCCACCGTGGTGCTGAACAGATTTTCATACTTTTCGGCAAGGGCGAAGCAGTTCTCTAAGGTATATTCTTTGGAAGAATCATAAATCGTTATGGAAATAACGGTGTCAAAATAAAAACCGGTCTTGGAAATCGGTTCTTTCTTTTTACAAGAGATTAAAAAAATGCATGCAATCAGCAGTATGCAGGTAATAAAAAGTATTCTTTCTTTTATTTTATCCATAAAATAACTCCATCTTCATTTTATTATATTATTACAAAAATGTTTTGGCTTTAGAAAATTCTATTTCTTATTGTAAGGAGAAGTGCAAGGAAAATCAAGCGTTGAGTTTGTTATAGGAAAAAGCTATAACAAATTATATATTTTACATATTATACAAATTCAATAGGATATGTTAAATTTAATCCATACTAAAAAGCTAGGAATTGAAAGCGGGTGTATATGTGATTACTTTAAAAAATATTGAAAAAACTTTTAGTGCGGCAGGAGGAGTTGTAGAAGCAGTAAAAGATGTCAATTTGCAAATAAAAGATGGAGAAGTTTTCGGAATTATCGGCTACAGTGGTGCCGGAAAGAGTACCTTGGTACGATGTATTAATTTGCTGGAGCGCCCCACTTCGGGACAGATTTTTTTGGATGATGTGGAGTTGACGGCATTGAGTGCGGCAGCATTACGAAAAGAACGTAAGAAGATTGGGATGATTTTTCAGCAGTTCAATCTCTTTTCTTCCCGGACAATTCGACAGAATGTAGCCTATCCGCTACGACATAGCAGATTAAGCAGGACAGAAAAAAGAGAAAAGGTAAATGAACTTTTGAAGCTGGTAGGGATTGAGGATAAAGCAGACAGCTATCCTTCTCAGTTAAGCGGAGGACAAAAGCAGCGTGTGGCGATTGCCAGAGCGCTTGCAAATGACCCCAAAATTCTTCTCTGCGATGAGGCGACCAGTGCTTTGGATCCACAGACAACTCATGCGATTTTAAAGCTTTTAAAGGAACTAAATAAAAAGCTTGGCATTACGGTTGTATTAATCACACATGAGATGGATGTCATCAAGGAAATCTGTGACAGGGTAGCCGTAATGGAGGATGGAAAAGTAGTGGAGGAGGGTGATGTGTTTACCGTTTTTGCTTCTTCACAACAGAAGATTACAAGAAAGTTTGTGGATACTACCTCTAATCTTTCCAAAATTAATCAATTGATAGAGGAGCATGCGGAAATTACCAATATCAAACCGGGCGAATGTATTGTGAAATTCAAATATCTGGTAAGAAGTGCTTCCGAACCATTGGTTTCCATGATTTCCAGACAGTTCCATATTGATGTAAATATTATTTTTGGAAATGTGGAGTTGATTGGTTCTGAGCCGATTGGTGGTCTTGTTTCCATTTTGAGCGGGAAACCGGAGGATATCGAAAGTGCCTTGGACTATTTAAGAGAAAAAAGCGTTGGAGTGGAGGTGATTCTTGATGCAAGAGTTCTTTAATACCTATTTTCCAAATTTGGTAGCAAAGCTACCGGATTTTAATGAAAGTATTTTGCAGACCTTTGAAATGGTTTTTCGTTCCGGAATTATTTCTATGATGCTTGGCGCGATATTCGGAATCCTTCTGGTAGTTACCAAAAAAGGAGGAATTTTACAAAACAACATCCTTTTTCAAATTGTAGATAAATTGATTAATGTGTTTCGTGCAATTCCGTTTATTATTTTATTAACTTTGGTAATGCCCTTGTCCAGAGCTATCATGGGAACCGCAATCGGTGTAGACGGTGCCATTGTTCCGCTTATTTTCGGAACGGTTCCCTTTTTCTCCAGACAAATAGAGAGTGCGTTATCAGAGGTACCGCCGGGATTGATTGAAGCGGCAGAATCTATGGGAAGCAGCAAACCGGATATTATTTTTCAGGTATATATACGAGAGAGTATGCCCCAGATTGCAAGAGCTGTTTCCATTACGATTATCAGTCTGATCGGACTTACTGCAATGGCGGGTGCCGTGGGTGCCGGGGGATTGGGAGATTTTGCCATCCGTTACGGACATGACAGAAACGAAACAGATATTACTATTGCAACGGTCATTGTATTAGTGATTCTGGTAAGTATTGTTCAGCTTATCGGAAATCTGATTGCAAAGAAAAATACACATTAAGCAGGAGGATAAAGTATGAGTTTGGAAAAAAGAAAAGCAATCATTATCGGTGCCGGACACGTTGGTTCCCATGCCGGATATGCGTTGGCTTCACAAGGGGTGGTGGATGAGATTGTTTATATAGACACCGATGAAAAGAAGGCGAAAGCACAGGCACTTGATATTTTTGATGCTACGGTTTATTTGAGAAGACATGTTCTTGTAAGGGCAGGAAGCTATGAGGATGCTACAGATGCAGATTTATTGATTATTGCAGCAGGACCTTTACCGGATATGGAAAAAGGGCAGACCCGTATGGATACGCTGGGGCAGACGGTAGCAGTGTTAAAGGAAGTGATTGCAGGAATTAAAAGTTCCGGTTTTGCGGGAATTATTTTAAGTATATCCAATCCGGCAGATGTGATTGCTCATTATGTACAGCATCAACTGCAGTATCCGCCAAAGAAAATACTTTCAACAAGTACTACATTGGATTCTGCCAGATTAAGAAGAGCCGTTGCGGAGGCACTGGGAATTGACCAAAAATCCGTTTACGGATATGCGCTGGGGGAACACGGAGAAAGCCAGATGGTTCCCTGGTCCAATGTAACAATTGCAGGGAAACCGCTTTTGGAACTGATGAAGGAAAAGCCCGAAAAATACGGAAAGCTGGATTTGGAAGCGTTAGCTGCAGAGGGAAAAGCAGGCGGATGGCATATTTTAGAGGGAAAGGGTTCCACGGAATTTGGAATCGGAGCAGCCATTGCAGAAGTATCCCGTGCCATTCTGGGAGATGAAAAAAGAATTCTTCCGGTTTCTGTTTTACTGGATGGAGAATATGGACAAAAGGATGTCTATGCAAGCGTACCGGCTATTCTCGGAAAGGATGGAGTGGAAGAAATCATCGAACTTCATTTAAGCGAAGAAGAGCAGAAGCAGTTTAATCGGTCATGTGAAACAATGTCAGAAAATTTCAAATTGGCATTAACTTTATAAAAAACTATTTAAAGACAAAAAGGAGAGAAAATTATGAGAAAAAAAATCGCTGGTTTATTATTGATAGGAGCACTTGCAGCAGCTGCATTAACAGGCTGCGCAAATAAGACGGAAAGCAATACAAAGGAGTCTTCCGCACAAAAGGAAAACACCACAGAGGATGTAAAGAGTGATGCCACAGAATTGACAACCGTAAAGATTGGTGTGGTAGGTTCTATCTATGAAGATCTCTGGGCATATGCAAAGGAGTCCTTAAAAGGGGAAGGAATTGATCTTGAAATTGTACAGTTTTCAGATTATAACACACCCAATAATGCTTTAAACAGTGGAGAAATTGATTTGAATGCATTCCAGCATCAGATTTTCTTACAGACAGATATTGAAGCAAACGGCTACAATGTGGAAACGATTGGCTATACTTTTATTATTCCTTTAAATGTTTATTCAAGCAAAGTCTCTTCCATTGAGGAGATTAAGGATGGAGATACCATTGCAATTCCGAATGATGTCACAAACGGAGGGCGTGCACTGAAGGTATTGGAAGCAGCAGGCTTAATTACTCTGAAAAAGGATGCAAATTTCAGCCCTACATTGGATGATATTGAAGCTTATAATGTTAATATTACGATTAAAGAATTACAGGCAAATACCATTCCTTCTGCTTTGGAAGATGTTACGGCAGCCGTTGTAAACGGAAATTATGCATTGGATTTCGGCTTAAAGACAGAGGAAGCAATTTTTAAAGATACCAGTGTGAATGAGGAAGAATACTGGAACATCATTGTAGCAAGAAGCGCAGATTTGGAAGATGCCGGAAAGGTGGAAATCTACAAAAAAGTAGTAAAAGCATTCCAGTCAGAAGAAACACAGAAAGTATTTGATGAAACCTTTGGCGGATATTTTATTGCAGTAGGTTGGGAGCAGGATTTATTAAAATAGTAAATGCTTGAAAGGATTCGGAGGAATGGGTGTCGAGATTGTTCTTGCGGACGGGAGGACACTTACCGTGGGAAGCAAAAATATAAAAGACAGTTCCGGCTTATCCTTAAAGAACCTTGTTATTGGTTCGGAAGGAACTCTTGCTGTTATTACAAAATGTATCTTAAAACTGCTTCCCAAACCGGAAATAAGTAAAAGTGTAGTTGTTCCGTTTGACAGTTTAGAGGCAGGAATAGGAAGCGTACTTGCTGTCAAAAAGGAAAATGTAAATCCTACGGCAATAGAATTCGTGGAGCGGAAAGTGATTGAACTGGGCGAGCGGTTTTTGAAGCTTTCTTTTCCCTATCCCGAGGCAAAGGCGTATCTGATATTGACGGTAGACGGCAGAAAAGAAGATGTGGATATTAACTTGGAGCGGATACGGGAAGTGGTGAAAAAACACGGAGCGTTGGATTTTCTTGTCCTTGCCGACGAGGAACAATGCCGGACTGCAGTTTATCAGTTTTGGTCATGCCGGTGACGGAAACGTTCATCTTTGTGTGGTGCGTGGAAAACTTTCCGAAGAAGAATGGCTTTTCCAAAAGAGGGAAAATATGAAAAAGCTTTATACGAAAGCATATGAACTGGGAGGTCTTACCTCCGGTGAGCATGGAATCGGACTTTCCAAAAAGGAGTTTTTTTTAAAGGAAACCGAAACTGCCAATCTGGAACTGATGCGTGCCGTTAAGAACAGTTTTGACCCAAAACAACTTTTAAACAGGCATATTTCTTATAATAAATAATAGGATAATTGATAATGGAAAGAAATGATAAGTATGAAAGAAGTAATAGAAGCAGTAGAAAGGGAAAGAGAATACCTCGTTGCTTTAAGGCGTTATTTTCACAAGCATCCGGAGCTGAGTCTGAAAGAGTATCATACTGCTAAAAAAGTTGAAAAGGAACTGGATTTCTTCGGTATACCGCATAAACGCGTTGGAGAAACCGGAGTGCTTGCAACATTAAGCCATATTACGGATGCCGGGACAGCCAAAAAAATTATTTTACGCGCAGATATGGATGCTTTACCGGTTACAGAAAAAAACTGTACAGAATACAAAAGCGAAAATCCGGGCGTAATGCATGCCTGCGGACACGATGCACATACGGCAGCTCTACTGGGAGCTGCCAAAATTTTAAAGGAAAAAGAGAAAACCTTAAACGGAACGGTAGAGTTCTTTTTCCAACAGGCAGAAGAAATCGGGGGCGGAGCCAGACAGTTTCTTAAGGCAGACTGTTTAAAAGAAGCAGACCGCATTTTGGGGATTCATATGCAGCCGGGACTGCCGGTAGGTACAGTTTCCGTGAAGGCAGGAGAGTGTAATGCCAGTGTGGACTATTTTAAAATCACCATACATGGGAAAAGTGCACACGTTTCCACACCACATCTTGGTGTGGATGCGCTATATATTGCAAGTCAGATTGTAGTTTCTATCCAGTCCGTTCTTGCCAGAGGATTAAATCCGTTGGAAGTTGGTGTAGTTGGAATCGGGAAGGTGTCTGCAGGAAGTAATTACAACATTGTTGCAGGAGAAGCGGTTTTGGAAGGTACAACGAGAGCCTTTAATGAAGAAACGAGAGCGTTTTTGAACCGCAGGGTGCAGGAAATTGCACAAACTACGGCGCAGATGCACGGAGCAGAGGCAGAAGTTATTTTTGAGGATTACACCGGTCCCTTAGTAAATGATGAAGAGGCGGCAGAGGAAGTGGCGAAGCTGGGTGAGGAATTACTTGGCAGTAAGAAGGTTCTGACCGGACAACCGAGAAACATGCTGGGAGACGATTTTGCTGAGTATTTGCGGGAGGTAAAAGGGCTGTTTTTGTTCGTTGGATCGGCAGGAGGAAAGGAAACCTCCTATCCGCTTCATCATGAGAAGTTTGATTTGGATGAGACCGCAATACTGATTGCAACAGAGTTTTTCGTAGGATATGCAAAAAAAATCATCGGTCAGAAGAAGTAGAAATGAAAAAGTAGAAAATCTGTAAAACTTGCAACGGGCTCTGTTTCATGATAAATTTAAAGGTATAAAAATTTGTCACCTTTTGTATTAGGAAAAAAGAGGGAAAAGAACGGAGAAGTTATGAGATTGCAGGATGATTACGACTATGAAGAACATAAAAGCACGATGCCGGTAGGGGCGGCAGCAATTGTAATTGTGGCTTTGATGGCACTGGTTCTTGTGCTTGTCTTTATGAATCAGGAAAAAAACGGTCATTCAGGTTCTAAGAAAAATACAAATCCCCAGTCAGTGAAGGCCACAGTGGATGTCAGTGAGAATGATAGTGATGACCCGTACATAAGCGGAAGTACCCTGACAGCGGATGATTTGGATATATGGGATATGTATCCGGTGGAGGAAGAGAAGGAAGCAGAGGGAGAAGGAAAGAAAAAGGAAGAGGAGACCGAAGAAATTGTGGAGGATCCGGCAGAAGACGGAAAGCATACAAAGATTACCTATGCAGACGGTTCAGAAGAGTGGGTGTTAATCAGTCCTTATCTTACCAAGCATTCTTATGATTTTACGAATTTGGTGAGCCAGTCCAATATTATGAAATATTATGAGAACGGAAAGAAAATTTCTTTCCTGGGAGTGGATGTTTCCAAATATCAGGATTACATTGATTTTGTTTCCTTAAAAAGCGAAGGAGCAGACTATGTCATGATTCGGGTCGGTGCAAGGGGGTACAGCACCGGACAGATTACCCTTGACGAAAATTTTGATGATAATATGCAACGTGCAAAGGAAGCCGGCTTGGATGTGGGAGTATATTTCTATTCACAGGCAATTACGGAAGCGGAAGCAGTAGAAGAGGCTAATTTTGTCTTAGAGCATTTACAGAATTATGAGATTACTTATCCCGTTGCATTTTGGATGGAAAAGATTTCAAATGATAAGGCACGGATTGATGAACTGAGTAAAAATGACAAGACAACGATAGCAAGGGCATTTTTAAATACAGTGAAGGATGCAGGATATATTCCTATGGTATACGGCACTAAGGAATGGCTTATTAAGGAAGTGGATTTGTCCAAGCTGACCGACTATGATGTGTGGCTTTCCCAAAACAGTGACATTCCTGATTACCCGTACCGGTTTTCTATGTGGCAGTATTCCAATACGGGAGATATTGCCGGAATTTCGGGATATGCAGATATGAACATTACGTTTATCGACTATTCTGCAAAATAAAAATTCAGCAGGAATAATGTTCTATTTTGGGGGAAATTTTTAAGGCAGCATAAATATCCGCATAGGCAGAAGCAGAAACGGAATCAATAAAGTTCGGTGTGAAATTCTTATTCACACCGGCTTTTTTTAAATAATCAATTGCTTTGTTATAAGCAATGGCAGCCTCTGTTTCCGTTTCATAGGTTCCTACAAGAAAATCCCCATTGACATGAATTTTGGTGCGGTATAGGAAACGGCCGTTATCCTCCTGTCTGAAAACACCGAAAAAACGATTGATTATCTCAATATTTTCATAACGGAAATCCGTGGAGTCTCCGTTGATAAAGCGGTAATCTCTTCCGTTTACTCCATAATTTTTTATTCCATAGCGGTTTAAAATATTCACCTGCATGCCATAATCAGAAACAAAAAGATGTCCGTTTCGTTTCATGATTTTGTGGGAAGAATAATAAAATAAATCGTCAATATCAAATTTTAAAACAGTCTTCTTGGAAAGATAGTAATAAAAAAAGTTCGGGCGAAGATAAATCGGTGTATGAAAATAGAGCTTGTTATCCCGTAAATTTACTAAGCAGACCCATTTTTCAAAGGAAAGAGGGGTATCCTTGGGATAATCCTCAACGGAAAGGGAGGAGTTTCTAAGAAGCTTAGCAGCATCCGTGTAGGCAGCATGAGCCACTTCCATGGAAGAAAAGCTTCCTAAGCTGATATGTTTTTTATTGTGGGTCAGGGATGCACGATAATATACAGTGCCGTCTTTTTTGGATGCCGGATATACACCGGGAAGCCGTTTTTCCATACTACCTCCAGAAGTTTTCTTAAAAGTGTTGCCGTAAGATAATACTTTATTATAGCATGAAAAACATTTTTAGGCATATTTTTGTATGTTTTTGTATAGAATATTAAGGAAGTATTACAAAAATAATAAAATAGTCATATATTGGTTAAAAAATATAAATAAATTTATATGGCTGTTAATGGAGGGAAATTCATGTATAAAAAATATATCTGTCTGATTTTTTTATGCAATATTATTTTTACGTTATGTTGGTTTAACGTGGAGAAAATTGCAGATGCAAAAGCGTGTTCACAGCCTGCTTTTCGTGTGGAAGCGGCGGAAGAAACCATTAGTCAGACAAGTATTGTTATGGATGAAAGTAACGCCGTGTCCGTGCCGAGAGTGGTGGACGTGGGCATACTGGAGTCGGAACGGATTATGGTCAGCAAAGAGGATTACGAAGTGCTGTTAAAAATCGTGGAGGCGGAAGCCGGAGGTGAGGATGAAGACGGAAAGTTGCTTGTGGCAAATGTGGTTTTAAACCGTGTGGCAAGCCCGAAATTTCCAAATACGGTGAAGGACGTCGTATTTCAGCAGGAAAAAGGGACTTCGCAGTTTTCTCCGGTCTCGGACGGAAGATTTTATTCGGTGACAGTCAGTGAAGAGACAAAGGAGGCAGTAGACAGAGCTCTTTGTGGGGAAGATATATCACAGGGTGCTCTTTATTTTGCGTCCAGAAAAAGTGCGGACCCGGAGCGGATGAAATGGTTCGATGACAATCTGGAGCTTTTGTTTTCCTATGGCGGACACGAATTTTTCTATTAAGGAATTGTACGGGAAACGTTGCTACAATAGGAAAAATATGCTATACTCGATTAGAAATCGAACAAAATGAACAAAAGGAAAAACGAGAGGATTGTATTTATGGAAGTATTATATAAGAGCACAAGAAGCGATATTGCCCCTGTAAAAGCATCACAGGCGATTTTGAAAGGATTGTCGGATGATGGGGGATTGTTTGTACCGGATCATATTCCGGCACTGGATAAGAGCCTTTCCGAATTGTCAAAGATGACTTACGGCGAGGTGGCTTACGAGGTTATGAAGCTGTTTTTAACCGACTTTACGGAAGAAGAACTGAAAAGTTGTATTAAAAAGGCTTATGACTCTAAGTTTGACACGGAAGTAATTGCCCCTCTTGTTGAGGCTGATGGTGCATATTATCTGGAACTTTTCCATGGAGCTACCATCGCGTTTAAGGATATGGCACTTTCTATTTTGCCGCATCTTCTGATTACTTCTGCAAAGAAAAATAATGTGAAAAATGATATTGTCATTCTGACCGCAACCTCCGGAGATACCGGAAAAGCAGCACTTGCCGGATTTGCAGAGGTGGAAGGAACCAAAATTATCGTATTTTATCCGAAAAACGGTGTCAGTCCGATTCAGGAAAAACAGATGGTTACCCAGAAAGGTGCCAATACCCATGTAGTAGGAATTCACGGGAATTTTGACGATGCTCAGACCGGTGTAAAAACATTGTTTAACGATAAGGAACTGGCAAAAGAAATGGAAGAAGCAGGATTCCAGTTTTCATCCGCAAATTCCATCAATATCGGACGTCTTGTTCCGCAGATTGTATATTATGTATATGCATATGCACAGCTTCTTGCGGAAGGGGAAATTGAGGAAGGACAGGTTATTAATGCGGTAGTTCCTACCGGAAACTTTGGTAATATTCTGGCTGCATATTATGCAAAAAACATGGGGCTTCCTATCGGAAAGTTAATCTGTGCATCCAATGACAATAAGGTTTTATATGATTTCTTTAAGACCGGAACCTATGACAGAAACAGAGAATTTGTATTGACCACCTCTCCGTCTATGGATATTTTGATTTCCAGCAATTTGGAAAGATTGATTTACCGTATTGCGGGAGAAGATGCAAAGAAAAATGCGGAGCTTATGAGTGCTTTGTCGGGAGAAGGAAAATACAGTATTACAGATGAGATGCAAGCTCTGTTAAAGGATTTCTATGGAAATTATGCAACGGAAAAAGAAACAGCAGAAACGATTAAGGATTTATATGAGCAGTGTGGCTATGTCATTGATACGCATACTGCAGTAGCAGCAACCGTTTACAAAAAATATAAAGAAGAAACAAAAGACGAAACCAAGACGGTGATTGCTTCCACAGCAAGTCCTTTTAAATTTACAAGAAGTGTAATGGAGGCTATTGATACAAAATACAGTTCCATGGGAGATTTTGAATTAGTAGATGAGCTTTCCAAAATATCGAATGTTACGGTACCTAATGCGATTGAGGAAATCAGAACAGCACCGGTTGTACATAAAACAGTTTGTGAACGCACGGAAATGAAAGATGTTGTAAAGACTTTCTTAGGCATGAAATAGGAAAAGGCATGGTAAAACATATGAAGCATATTTTGATGGTTGATGATGTAGCAACAAATCTGAAATGTGCCGGTGAAGTTTTGAAGGAAAGATATGAGCTTTCCATGGCAAAATCCGGGAAGGTGGCTCTGAAGATGATGAAGGAGAAGCGACCGGATTTGGTTCTGCTGGATATCAATATGCCGGAAATGGATGGCTTTGAAACAATGGAAAGGATCAAAGACGATTCTGAACTTGCAGATATTCCGGTTGTTTTTCTGACAGCGAGTACGGACAAGGAAAGTGAAATTAAAGCCTTTGAAATGGGAGCAATGGATTTTATCAGGAAACCATTTGATCCCGCTATTATGTTGACACGCATTGAACGAATATTAAGGATAGAAGAAACAAAATACGAATTACAGTTAAAGGCAGAAAAAATGTAGATTCGGATTTGCGTAACAAAGTGTCGCTCTGCAGCGACACTTTTAAGAGAATTTGCTTTGCAAATTCTCCCTGGTATCACACTAAACACGAGCAATTTCCTATTACTTAAAAAAGGGGCTGTTTTTACAGCCTCTTTTTTGAAGGTAAAATTATGAACGATTTTTCATTTCGATATAGTCTCTTTCTTCCGCAATCGGTTTGTATGCGGGACGGATAATCTTTCCGTTATTGGCAAGTTCCTCCAGTCGATGTGCACTCCAGCCGACAATTCTTGCAATGGCAAAAATCGGAGTATAAAGTTCTAAAGGAAGACCGAGCATACTGTATACGAAGCCGGAATAAAAGTCTACATTAACACTGACACCTTTATACATCTGCCGTTCTTCTTCGATAATTTTAGGTGCAAGCTTTTCAACAAGAGAATACAAGGCAAATTCCTTATGTAATCCCTTTTCTTCGGAAAGCTTTTCTACAAAGGATTTAAATACAACTGCTCTTGGGTCTGATTTGGAATAAATAGCATGTCCGACACCATAAATCAGCCCTGCATGGTCGAAGGCTTCCTTATGCAGTAATTTCTTTAAGTATTCACTAACCTGTTCTTCATCCTCCCAGTCAGCAATTTCCTTCTTCATTTCTTCAAACATCTGTACAACCTTAATGTTGGCACCGCCGTGGCGTGGTCCTTTTAAAGAACCGATTGCAGCAGCAATGGTAGAGTAAGTGTCGGTTAATGAGGAAGTAACAACATGAGTCGTAAAGGAAGAGTTGTTACCGCCGCCATGCTCCATATGAAGAACAAGGGCAATATCAAGAATTTTGGCTTCCAGTGGTGTATAGGAACTGTCAGGGCGTAAAATATGAAGAATATTTTCGGCAGTAGACAGTTCAGGCTGGGGCTGATGAATAAACAGACTGTTGCCGTCGTGATAATGACTGTATGCCTGATAACCGTAAATACTTAACAAAGGGAACAGACTGATAAGCTGCAGACATTGGCGAAGAACGTTTGGTATGGAAGTGTCGTCTGCCCGGTCATCATAGGAATAAAGTGTCAGGACGCTTCGCGCCAAAGTATTCATCATATCTTTACTGGGAGCTTTCATGATTATATCACGTACAAAACTGGTAGGAAGTGTTCGATAATGGGAAAGAAGCATTCGGAAATCTGCAAGTTCCTTTTCATTTGGAAGTTTATTGAACAGCAGAAGGTATGCAACCTCTTCAAAACCGAACCGGTCTGCTTTTGTAAATCCGGCAACCAGATCTTTTACATCATAACCACGGTAAATAAGTCTGCCGTGCGCGGGAACCGAAACACCGTTTACAATTTCAGTTGCCTTGACATCGGAAATGTTGGTCAGACCGGCAAGGACTCCTTTACCGTTCAAATCACGAAGTCCTCGTTTAACCTCGTATTTTGTAAATAATTCTGAGTCAATGACACCTGCCTGTTCACTCAGCTTTGCCAGCCGTAAAATTTCGGGTGTAATTTCAGAATAGCTGTTGTTGTCCACGGAATCATCCCTTTCATTTTATATTTTATTCGTACTTTTCCTGCCTTAGCTTTTCCGCATTGCTATGTGAAAGTACGAACATTTTTATCATACCATGAGAATTTTATTTGTGACAAGTTAATTCAGTAAATTAAGAAAATTTTTATTTTTTTTCTATTATTTTCCTTGAAAAAAGCAGGTGGATTTTTTTGCGATAACGTATTACAATGAGTGCAGTGTAACAGAGAAAAATGAAATGCTCCATAGAGCGGAAGGGAAGGGACAGAAATGACAAAACAGGAAATGTTAAGCCATGTGGATCATACCCAGTTAAAGGCTTTTGCTACGTGGGAGGATATCGTAAAGCTGTGTGAGGAGGCAATTGAATTTCAAACTGCATCCGTATGTGTGCCTCCATGCTATATAAAAAGAATCCATGATACTTATGGGGATAAAATCAATATTTGTACAGTAGTGGGATTCCCTCTCGGATACAGTGTGACAGCGGCAAAAATTACAGAGACGGAGGAAGCTTTAAAAGATGGCGCCGGAGAAATTGATATGGTGGTAAATATCAGTGATGTAAAAAACGGCTTGTTTGATAAGGTAGAAGAGGAAATTCGTGCGCTGAAGAAAGTATGCGGTAATCACATTTTAAAAGTAATTATCGAAACCTGTTATCTGACGGAAGAGGAAAAAATAGCTATGTGTAAGGCAGTCACAAATGCCGGTGCCGATTTTATTAAAACTTCCACGGGTTTTGGAACCGGTGGTGCTACGGTGGAGGATATACGGTTATTTAAGAGACATATCGGTGCCGGGGTGAAGATGAAAGCAGCGGGAGGAGTTAAAACAGCGGCTGATCTGGAAAATTTTCTGAATGAAGGTTGCGAGCGTATCGGAACATCCTCGGCAGTAGGTCTTTTAAACGGAGAAGAAGCCAAGGGCTATTAGAGAAGAACAGGCGAGTGAAAACGGATAGGAAAGGAATCAAAAAATGGAAAATCGGATAATCAGGGAAAGACTTGATCAACTAAAAGAAAAAATGCAGGAAAACGGGATGGACTATTATCTGATACCGACTGCTGACTTTCATAATTCAGAATATGTGGATGCGCATTTTAAAGTAAGAGAATTTTTTTCTAATTTTTCCGGTTCAAACGGAACTCTTGTAATCGGTAAAGAGGAAGTGGGACTTTGGACAGACGGCAGATATTTTATACAGGCCGAGAAGGAATTGGCAGGTACGGGAATAATCCTGTTTCGTATGCTGGAAGAGGGTGTGCCTACGGTTACGGAATATTTGCAGATGAAAATGAAGCAGGGAGAAGTGCTTGGCTTTGACGGCAGGGTAGTAGACTCTGAGTTTGGAAAAGAATTGAGAGAGAAGCTCAAAGAGAAGGGAGTTTCTTTAAAATATGAAAAAGATCTGGCGGATGAAATCTGGACAGACAGACCCTTGCTTCCCTGTCACGAGGTATTAATTCTGCCTGAAGAAATCTGCGGAAAAACATGTGCGGAAAAACTTTCCGAAGTAAGAGAAAAAATGAAAGAAAAGCAGGCTTCCTACTTTCTGTTAAGTAAGCTGGATGATCTGATGTGGCTTCTGAATGTGAGAGGCAGTGACGTTGCCTGCAATCCGGTAGTGCTTTCTTACGGTTTTGTTACAAAAGAGGAGATGTATTTCTTTTTGCAGAAAAATGCGGTAACAGAACAATTGGAAACGTATGCCGAAAAATATCATATTATTTTGAAGGATTATGAAGAAATTACGGAATTTCTGAAGGAATATCCTTATGAGGGCAAAGTACTTTATGACGGAAGTAATTTAAATTACAGATTGTCCTGTACCGTACTGGAGAAAACGGAGGGTGTGGACGCACCGAATCCTACAGAACTGTTAAAAGCAGTGAAGAACGAAACGGAGCTTCAGAAAATGCGGGAAATTTATTTGCGTGACAATGTAATTGTAACCAAATTTATTTACTGGCTGAAAACAAACGTCGGAAAGATTCCGTTAAATGAATATACGGCAGCGATGAAGCTGGACAGTATGCGAAGAGAAGCGGAAGGTTTTCTGGATTTGTCTTTTGATACCATTTCGGGCTACAAGGAAAATGCGGCAATGATGCACTATGAGGCAACCGAACAGAATCATAAAGAAATCAAAGCGGAAGGAATGCTTTTGGTGGATTCGGGCGGACAATATCTGGGAGGTACGACAGATATTACAAGAACCATTGTTCTGGGGGAAATAAGCGAGGAAATCAGAAAGCATTTTTCGGCGGTAGCGGCAGGAATGATTCGACTGACCCATGCTAATTTCCTATATGGCTGTACCGGAAAAAATCTGGATATTCTTGCCAGAGGACCGATGTGGGATATGAATATAGATTATAAGTGTGGAACGGGACATGGTGTAGGCTATATTCTGAATGTCCATGAAGGGCCTCAGAACATTCGATGGCGATTTGCAAAGGGACAGAATGAAGCAGTACTGGAAGAAGGCATGACGGTGACTAATGAACCCGGTGTTTACCGGGAGGGCAGTCATGGAATACGTACCGAAAATGTACTGCTTGTAAGAAAAGGAGAAAAAAACGGGGACGGACAGTTTATGCATTTTGAAACCCTGACCTATGTACCTATTGACAGAGAAGCTTTGGATAAAAAATATTTATCCGAAAACGATGTGAAATGGCTGAATGAGTATCATGAAGAGGTGTACAGACAGATTGCCCCTCATTTGACGGCACAGGAAGCAGAATGGCTTAGGGAAGTTACCATGCCGTTGTGACGGGGAATCTAAAAAAATTCTAAAGAAAGAATTTTCGGTGTTAAGATTATTGACATTTGATTAATCGTTTGAGATAATTAACTTGCTGTACTAGGGACAGCCGCAGAAAGCGTAAAATCGGCATAAAAATATTATTTTCATTTATGCCGGTCTTTCATACATATTCAATTTAAGGAGGAGAAACAATATGTCAACAAAAGCGTATTATCCCATTTCCGAAATCGGTGCAGGTAAAGTTGGTTTTTCCAAAACCCGTTCTATTATCGAGGCAGCTTTTTACGGAAACAACGTAGTGAAAGTTAATACATTAAAGGAAGCTTATGAATTAGCGAAAAATTCACCGGGTACTATCGTAACAGATATGCCTGTTTACAGAGGTGAAGAATTCGGTCTTGAAAAAGACGCTAAGGTTCTTTTATTCAATGATGGTGCGGTTACAGGCCGTTATGCTGCAGCTCGCCGTATCAAAGGAGAACCGGGTGTTGATGAAGCAAAGCTTGATAAAGTAGTTATGGATGCAGTATATGAAACACGTTGGAAAACTATGTATCATGCAGAGTGTTTCGTAGGTCTTGATCCGGAATTTATGGTAAAAGCTCACCTTCTTATTCCGGAAGGAGAAGAGAACATCCTTTACAACTGGATGATTAACTTCCAGTATATGTCTGATGAATATGTAAAAATGTACAAAAATTCCAAACCGGTTGGTGACGGAAATGAACCGGATATTTATATTTTCTCCGATCCGCAGTGGGTACCGGGCAACCGTCCTGACGTGGATTACAGCTGCTTAAGCGATCCGCTTACTCTCTGCTATTTTGATACTGACCAGAACTGTGCCTGCATCTTAGGTATGAGATATTTCGGTGAGCACAAGAAAGGTACTTTGACCATGGCTTGGGCACTTGCAAACAGAAACGGTTATGCAGCATGCCACGGCGGACAGAAAGAATATACTTTACCGGATGGTTCTAAATTCGTTGCTTCCGTATACGGATTATCAGGTTCCGGTAAATCTACATTGACTCATGCAAAACACGGCGGAAAATATCCGATTACCGTACTTCATGATGATGCATTCATTATCAATACAGATACTTGTGCATCCGTAGCATTGGAGCCTACTTATTTTGATAAGACAGCAGATTACCCGACAGGATGTCCGGATAACAAATATTTATTGTCTGCTCAGAACTGCTCCTGTACTTTGGACGAGGATGGCAAGCTTCAGTTAGTAACAGAAGATATCAGAAACGGTAACGGACGTGCTATCAAATCCAAATTATGGTCTCCGAACCGTGTAGATAAGATTGACGCTCCTGTAAATGCAATCTTCTGGATTATGAAAGACCCTACCATTCCTCCGGTAGTAAAATTAAAAGGTGCAGCTTTAGCATCTGTTATGGGTGCAACTCTTGCAACAAAGACTTCTACAGCAGAACGTGTTGCAGCAGGAACAGACTTAAATGCTCTTCGTATTGTTCCTTATGCTAATCCGTTCAGAACATATCCGTTAGTAAATGACTATACAAAGTTCAAGAAACTGGTAGAAGAAAAGAACGTTGCATGTTACATCGTTAATACCGGTGATTTCATGGGCAAAAAGGTTAAACCTGCTGACACATTGGGAATTCTTGAAACAATCGTGGAAGGAAAGGCAAAATTTGAGAAGTGGGGTAACTTTGAAGATATCGAAATTATGTATGACTGGTCCGGAAAGACAGATGATTTCAAACCGGATATGAATGATGCTTCTTATGTAGCAGCATTAAAGAATGCTATGCAGAATCGTGTAAAAGCAGTAGAAGATTTTGCTACTAAGAAGGAAGGCTATGATAAACTTCCTGATGAAGCACTGGAAGCATTAAAGAAACTCGTTGAAGAGTGCTAATATTAGAAGAAAAGGCAGTTCCCGCGTGGGACTGTCTTTTTTTGTTATGGCAACGAGGAAAAGTCACGTGCTTGCACAAGTGACTTTGACGACTGCTAATCAGAGCGAGATTCGCAGAGCGTATCTCGTCTCTGTTGTGTAATAGGTTGTCGCCTTCGGAAACAATTTGCGATGCCTTAGTATTGCGTCATAAAACGTCATTCTTATATAATATTTGAGAACAGAAAACGGTATTTTTTGCCAGGGATGAGGAGGATTTGACATGGAAAAGCTGAATATATCAGCTACTAAAGACAATGAGAGGGTATACAAAATTCTTGGGGATTTACTAAATACGGATAAAGAATTTCAAATTATGATTACAGTGCCGTCGGGACATGACAAAATAAAGGAGTTACAGGAAGGAAGACAACAGCAGGAACAGAATGCGGTTCCGGTAAAAAGAGATTTGGAAAAAGATGTGACCGATATGATTCACGAAATCGGTGTGCCTGCACATATTAAAGGCTATCAGTATCTGCGGGAAGCAATTATGATGTCGGTGGAGGATATGGATATGTTAAATTCCATTACCAAGATTTTATATCCGACTATTGCCAAACGATTTCAGACTACACCAAGCAGAGTGGAACGGGCCATCCGTCATGCTATTGAAGTGGCATGGAGCAGGGGGAGAATGGAAACACTGGAAGCCCTGTTCGGTTATACGATTAATACCGGAAAAGGGAAACCTACAAACTCGGAATTTATTGCCTTGCTTGCTGATAAAATTCGTCTCTTATATAGAAATTAGTTCTTTCATTACACCTTCTGTTGATGTATAATATTTTCATATAGAATTGTTTGACAGCATGATTGATTCCTAAAATACATAATTTGGAGGAAGTGTTTAATGAAAAATATTCTGTTTGCAGCATCAGAGGGTGTTCCTTTTATTAAAACAGGAGGTCTTGCCGATGTAGTCGGCTCTCTGCCAAAGGAGATTGATAAAAGATATTTTGATGTAAGGGTTATTTTACCGAAGTATACCTGTATGTCACAAAAAATGAAAGATTTGTTACAGTATAAAACTCATTTCTATATGGATTTTAACTGGAAAGAAGTATATGTAGGAATAATGGAGGCCGAGGTAGACGGCGTTAAATATTATTTTATTGACAATGAAGAATATTTCGGAGGCTTTAAGCCTTATGGAGATAATGCTCTATTTGAGATTGAAAAATATGCTTTCTTCTCCAAAGCAGTATTGTCGGTATTGCCGGTTATCGGCTTTAAACCGGATATTATTCACTGTCATGACTGGCAGACCGGACTGATTCCGGTTTATGTGAAAGAACGTTTCCGCGGTGATGATTTTTTCTGGAATATCAAGACGATTATGACAATTCATAATCTGAAGTTTCAAGGGAAATGGAGCGTTAAGGAGGTAAAATCCATTACCGGACTGGCGGATTACTATTTTACCTCTGATAAGTTGGAAGCATATAAGGATGCCAATTTGTTAAAGGGTGGTATTGTTTTTGCAGATGCGGTAACAACTGTTAGTGAGACATATGCCGAGGAAATTAAGACGAACTTTTACGGGGAAGGCCTGAACGGTCTTTTACAGGCAAGAAGCCATGATTTGCGCGGTATTGTGAATGGTATCGATTATAAAGAATTCAATCCGGAAACAGATAAGTATATTGAATTCCCGTATAATGCAGTCAACTTCCGAAAAGAAAAAATCAAAAATAAACGTGCTTTGCAGGCAGAGCTTTCTCTGGCGCAGGATGACAGAAAATTTATGATTGGTATTGTATCCAGACTGACGGATCAGAAGGGCTTTGATTTAATCGCATACGTCATGGATGAGCTTTGTCAGGATAATGTACAGATTGTAGTACTCGGAACCGGTGAACCAAAATATGAAAATATGTTCCGGCATTTTGACTGGAAATATGGCGATAAAGTATCTGCGAATATTTATTATTCTGAGGCCATGTCCCATAAGATTTACGCAGCGTGTGATGCATTTTTGATGCCATCGTTGTTTGAACCCTGTGGTTTGAGCCAGCTTATGGCACTTCGTTACGGAACCATACCGATTGTTCGGGAGACCGGAGGTCTGAAGGATACGGTAGAGCCGTACAATGAATACGAAAACAGGGGAACGGGCTTTAGTTTCAGTAATTACAATGCCCACGAAATGCTTGGTTCAATCCGCTACGCAGAGCGTATTTATTATGATAGAAAGCGGGAATGGAACAAAATTGTGGATCGCGCAATGGCAGCAGATTTTTCTTGGAAGGTATCGGCGAATAAGTATCAGGAAATGTATGATTGGTTAATCGGATAGATGTAAATGACAAGAGTCACCCGGCAGTATCGTACCGGGTGGCTGCTTTGTTGTTTACGTTTGAAATTAACGGGAAGGCAGTTCGTTTACATGGCAGAAAATAGGAAAAGAGACGGTTTCGTAATGCAGGCCGGTATTCTTGCAATGGCAGGAATTGTATGCCGCATTATCGGACTTTTATATAAAAGCCCTCTGACCAGCATTATCGGTGATGAAGGAAACGGATACTATGGATTTGCATATAATATTTATACCATTATTCTGCTTATTTCTTCTTACAGTATCCCCTCCGCAATTTCCAAAGTAATTGCACAGAAGTTGGAACTAAGAGAATATAGAAATGCCCATAAAATTTTCAAGTGTGCGTTGCTTTATGTGGTACTGGTAGGAGGGGCAGCCAGTCTTTTTGCTTTTTTTGGTGCAGGACTTTTAGTGAAACCTAATTCGGTACCGGTGCTTCGTATTTTTGCACCTACTATTTTTTTGTCGGGACTTTTGGGCGTATTAAGAGGATATTTTCAGGCACATAAGACAATGATGCAGACTTCTGTTTCACAAATATTGGAGCAGATATTGAATGCGGTTGTCAGTATTGGGGCGGCATATTTATTTATACAGCTCGTGGCGGATAAGGATGATACTACAAAAGCAATTTACGGAGCGATGGGAAGTGCTCTCGGAACCGGCGTGGGTGTATTGACGGCATTGCTTTTTATGTTGGGAATTTATCTGATGAACAAGCAGCTTATCAGACGTAGGATTGAGCGGGATGTACATCATGCGGAGGAAACGGATAGAGAAGTGTTTAAGCTGATTTTTTCCGTGGTCACTCCTTTCATTTTAAGCACTTGTATTTATAATTTGACAACCTCTCTGAACCAAACCCTCTATACCAATATTTTTATGGGATTGAAAGGAATGGCGGAGGAGGAAGCATCTTCCGCATACGGAGTATTCAGCATTAAAGCGATGACGGTGGTAAATATTCCGGTGGCTTT
The DNA here is from genome assembly GCA_964449325.1 of uncultured Lachnospiraceae bacterium. Taxonomy (GTDB): domain Bacteria; phylum Bacillota; class Clostridia; order Lachnospirales; family Lachnospiraceae; genus RGIG3002. The sequence continues at coordinate 159,823 of CAYUYJ010000002.1, forward strand.
TGCATCAGCCATGTCTTCTGCTGTGATTCCCAGTATTTCCGGTTGCTTTGCCAGGGGAGAAAAGAAGGAGACAAAACGGAAGATTCATCAGGCGATTCAAACGGTTATGTTAATTTCCATTCCGTCGGCGGTAGGACTTTTTGTATTGGCGGAGCCTGTTATGGCACTATTATTTCCGCAGAAAGAATCCCTTGCCCTTGCAAGCAGTCTGCTTCGTTATCTGTCGGTAACGGTAATCTTTTATGGTTTGTCTACGCTTTCCAATGCTATTTTGCAGGGAATCGGCAAAGTAAATGTACCGGTGAGAAATGCTGCGGTTGCGTTGGTATTGCAGACGGCTGTCATTGTACCGCTTTTACTGTATACGGATTTGAATTTATACTGCTTTGTAATTGCTACGGTTATTTATTCTCTTACCATGTGTATTTTGAACAGTCATGCCTTGAAAAAGGCTTTACGGTATAGAGAGGATATTGCAAGAACCTATATCAGTCCTATGTTTGCAGCGGTCATTATGGGAATAGCGGCCGGTGGTGTATATTATGGTGTTTATGCGCTTTTGCCGCGGAATATTGTTGCACTGGCTGCAGCAATTGTGGTAGCCGTGGCTGTGTATTTTGTGGTACTGATTAAAATCGGCGGAGTAACGGAGAAAGAACTGAAAGCCATGCCGAAAGGAACAATGCTTGTGCGGGTAGCAAAAAAACTTCATTTATTGCATTAAAATACTTGAAACATATGTTCGATTATGGTATGCTAAAGCAGAAATCAGTATCTCTGTATGCTTCTAAAGTAAAATGGTAAGTTCGTTTGACAGATAAAGATTGGAGACGGGAAAGTCGGAAAGATGCAGAAGAAGGAAAAAGAACGTAAAAGAAATGATTTTTTGTTTGTGGGGATGGTTCTGTTTGCGGCGCTCTTAGTTTATCTGTGGTTTACCTTTGGGGATGGCAGAGAAGGTACCTTGGTTCAAGTAGAGCGGGATGGAGAAGTGTATGCAGTTTATCCGCTTTATGAGAACCGGACAATACAAATAGGTGAAAAACAAGATGGTGGAATTAACATCCTTGTTATTGAGAATGGAAGTGCATTTGTAACAGAGGCAGACTGTCCGGATGAATTGTGCGTGAAACAGAAGAAGATTTCCCGTACCGGAGAGAGTATTGTGTGTTTGCCGCACAAACTTGTTATTACGATTATAGGAGGAGAGGAGTCGGAATATGATGGCTTCACGGGATAAGGGAAAGACGGCATATATGGGACTGTTGCTTGCCTTTGCTTTGATTTTGTCCTATGTAGAATCCATGATTCCTTTCTTTTTTGGTATTCCGGGCATGAAACTTGGACTGGCGAACTTGGCAGTACTTCTGACATTGTATCTTTTTGGGGCAAAGGAAGCTTTGGGTATAAATCTTGGAAGAATTATGATTGCTTCTTTTTTATTTGGCAATATGTCCATGCTGCTTTACAGTGCAGCCGGAGGACTGGTAAGTTTTGGGGTAATGTTTCTTATGAAAAGAACAGACCGTTTCAGCATGAGCGGAGTGAGCATGGGCGGTGGTGTGTTCCATAATGTTGGTCAGCTTTGCATGGCGCTTTTTGTGACAAAAACGATAGGAATTTTGTATTACATGCCTGTACTTCTGATAGCAGGAATCGTAACAGGTTTTTTGAACGGTTCCATAGCTACGGCGGTATATTCGCATTTGCCGTTTTCGGATAAGAAGAAGGGAAAGCAGGAGAACTGCTGATGTTATGCATGGCAGGGAAGAAAAAGAGTTTGCGAAAGCAGAAAGATAGGAGCAGAGATGATTGCATATTTAAGAGGAAAACTTGCGGATGTAGCGGAGGAGAATCTTGTTCTGGAAGTGAACGGTATCGGCTATAATGTGAAAGTAAACGGAAGGACAACGGGAATGTTGCCGCGCATCGGTGAAGAAATCAAAATATATACCTATACTGCTGTCAGAGAGGATGCCATTAGTTTATTCGGTTTTCTGACGAAGGATGATTTAGAGATGTTCCGGCTTTTGATTACGGTCAGTGGAATCGGACCGAAGGGGGCTCTTGCGGTACTTTCCGTATTGGATGCCGACGGACTTCGGTTCGCAATTGTTTCAGGAGATGCCAAAGCGATTGCCAAGGCTCCCGGCGTGGGAGCTAAGACCGCAGAAAGAGTCATCATTGATTTAAAAGATAAGGTTTCTATTGAGGACACTTTTGTACAAAAGGAAAAGAAAGAATGGGAAACGCAGGGACAGGCATCAGGAGAGGTCATGAAGGAAGCGGCAGAAGCACTGACTGCGTTGGGATATCCTGCTTCCGAAGCACTAAGGGCAGTAAAACAGGTAGAAAATGCAGAGCAGATGGAGGTAGAGGAATTGTTAAAACAGGCACTAAAAAAGCTGTTTTAAACTCTACAGGAAGGAATAGACGGACATGGCAGGTCGGATGATAGAAACAAATTTAATAGAAGAAGATGTTAAAATAGAAGGTTCTTTGCGTCCACAGTGTCTGGATGATTATATTGGACAGGAAAAGGCAAAGGAGAATCTGAAGGTTTACATCGAAGCTGCCAAAAGAAGAAATGATGCTTTAGACCATGTGCTTTTTTATGGTCCGCCCGGACTTGGGAAGACCACTCTTGCAGGAATCATTGCTAATGAGATGGGGGTAAACATGAAAGTTACCAGCGGGCCGGCCATTGAAAAACCGGGAGAAATGGCAGCGATTCTGAATAATCTTCAGGAGGGGGATTTATTGTTTGTGGATGAAATCCATCGTTTGAATCGTCAGGTGGAGGAAGTGCTTTATCCGGCGATGGAGGATTTTGCCATAGATATTATGATTGGAAAAGGGGCATCGGCACGCTCAATCAGGCTGGATTTACCGAAATTTACTTTGGTAGGAGCGACCACAAGAGCCGGACTTTTGACAGCACCGTTAAGAGACCGCTTTGGTGTGATACACAGACTGGAGTTTTATTCCGTGGAAGAATTAAAACTGATTATCTTACATTCGGCCAAAATACTAAATGTGGAGATTGACGAAAAAGGGGCAATGGAGTTGGCAAGAAGAAGCCGGGGGACGCCAAGACTTGCGAACCGTATTTTGAAGCGGGTGCGGGATTTTGCCCAGGTAAAATATGACGGAAAGATAACAAAAGAAGTAGCGGATGTGGCATTGGATTTGATGGACGTAGATAAGATGGGGTTAGATCATATCGATCGCAATATGCTGATTACCATGATGGAAAAATTCGGTGGCGGTCCGGTAGGGCTTGATACGCTGGCAGCGGCTATCGGAGAAGATGCAGGGACAATTGAAGATGTGTATGAACCGTATTTAATCAAAAACGGTTTTATTAACCGGACACCGAGAGGAAGAGTAGCGACAGAACTGGCATATCATCATTTAGGGCTTGAAATTCCAACATAACCTATATATAATAGATTTTGTATGATAGGCAAATGAAAAGTGGCATATATTGTGTATGCTTTTTAGGTTAACCAGAGGTGTAAGGATGGCTGCAAAGACAGATACAGAGGTAATAATCGGTGGTAAGGTATTTACATTAAGCGGATATGAGAGTGAGGAATATCTACAGAAGGTTGCCTCTTATATTAATAATAAAATTTCGGAATACGGCAAAATAGACAGTTTCAGGCGACAGCCCTTGGACACGCAGAATGTACTGTTACAGTTAAATATTGCAGATGACTATTTTAAGGCAAAGCAGCAGATTAGTATGCTGGAGGAAGAAATTCAGGCAAAGGAAAAGGATTTATATGACTTAAAGCATGAATTGATATCTACGCAGATTAAACTGGAAGGTGCAGAAAGCAATTTAAAGGATGTGCAGCGTGAGCTGAATGAAAATACCAAAAAAATGATACGGATGGAAACCGAGTTAAAGGATTCCGGAAGGAAAAAATAATCATAAGGGCTGTCTTTCGAGACAGCCGTTTTTTGGTTTAGGGTAATCGTGTTTGTATGAAGTGAAGCCGGGAAATTTTGCGGGTAATACAAAAATCATATATGGGAAAGGAGGGCATATGGAAAGAAGAGTAGAACTGCTGGCACCGGCAGGAAATAAGGAAAGCTTTTTAGGCGCGGTTCATGCCGGCGCGGATGCTGTTTATTTGGGCGGGGAGAAGTTCGGAGCCAGAGCTTATGCAGATAATTTTACGGAAGAAGAATTATGCAGTTGTATAAAATATGCCCATCTTTACGGGAAAAAGGTATACCTGACGTTAAACACGCTTGTCAAAGAAAAAGAAATGGGGGAGTTGTACGAATATTTACTTCCTTTTTATGAGGCAGGGCTGGATGGTGTGATTATTCAGGATATGGGAGTATTTCTTTATGTCAGGGAACATTTTCCGGGACTTTCTCTTCATGTCAGTACACAAATGACGATTACGGGAGCAGAGGGAGCAGCAAAATTAAAGGGACTCGGAGCCGAAAGAGTTGTGCCGGCAAGAGAACTTTCCTTGAAGGAAATTAGTCTGATAAAAGAGAAGGTAGATATTGAAATAGAAAGCTTTATTCACGGTGCTATGTGTTATTGTTATTCCGGTCAGTGTTTATTTAGCAGTATTTTGGGCGGAAGAAGCGGAAACCGGGGAAGATGTGCGCAACCCTGCCGACTTCCGTATAAAACAGGGGAGCGGAAGGGAAAAGAGGCATATTATTTAAGTTTAAAGGATATGTGTACCATTGAAATGCTTCCGGCACTGATAGAAGCGGGGATTGATTCTTTTAAAATTGAGGGCAGAATGAAAAAGCCGGAATATGCTGCCGGTGTCACTGCAATGTATCGAAAATATATTGATATTTATTACGAGAAAGGTGCGGAAGGGTATTCGGTAAGTAAAGAAGATATGGAACTGCTAAAATCTCTTTATATCCGTAGTGAAATTTCAGATGGCTATTACCATAGACATAATGGGACATCGATGGTCACTCCGGATAAGCCAAGCTATAGCGGCAGTGATGAAAAACTGCTTACAAGTATTCGGGAGCAGTACATAGAGAAGACCCCGTGTATTGAGGTAATGGGAAAGGCACGGCTTCATGTCGGAGAACCGGCTGTTTTGCATTTAGAAACAAGAGCAGAGGCAGACAATGCGGGGCGGATTGTAGTAGTGGCAGAGGGGATGGAAGTGCAGGAGGCACAGAAACAGCCGATGCAGGAAGAGGCTGTCAGGAAACAACTTGGGAAGTTTGGAAATACCGTCTTTTCATTGAAAAAGCTTTCGATTGAAATGGATGATTCTGTTTTTATGCCGTTAAAGGAAATCAATGAGCTGCGTCGAAAGGCAATTTCACTTCTGGAAGAGCAAATAATAGAAACGTACGGGCTTTTGTATGGGGAACGCAGGGAAATTGCACATACAAAGCAGAACGGAAAAGAAAGCCCGGTAGGAAAACAGAAGGAGCAGGCTGATTTTGAAAATGGTATTTATGTTGTTGTACAGACAAAAGAACAGCTTCGTGGTGTTGCAGAATTGTTAACTGCGGGAGGAAGCAGGTCTGTAAAGGCAGTGATGATTTCTTCGGATTTGTATGAATTTGAAGGTAATGCTATTAGGAAAAACAGAGAATATGATTGGACAAAAGAAATTAGAAATTGTTTAAAAGGCAATGTTTTTGTTGCTTATCCGTATGTAATGCGAAGTAGGGATTACGGCATACATGAATTTTTTGGAAGGGAAGCATTATTTGACGGAGTTCTGGTACGGAATATGGAAGAACTGGCTCTCTTACAACATGTCTCTTATCCGGGTAAAATTGTGACGGATGCAGGTCTGTATATTTGGAACAGAAAAGCAGAACGGTTTTTCGGAGAAGAGGCACAGCTCAATACGATGGCTTTGGAATTAAACGGTAAAGAGCAACGCGACTTGCAGATGAAAGAGAAGCTTTGTGTTGTTTATGGAAGACTTCCTATGATGATAACAGCAAACTGCTTACGGAAAACGACCGGTAAATGTCTGAAAAACGGGAAAATTGAAAAAAACGATTATGCGCAGGAGGTGCCGGTTCCGTTAATTGACAGAATGGGGAAGGAATTTCCGGTTTATACAAATTGCAGGCATTGTTATAATGTGATATACAACAGTGTGCCTCTTTCCTTGCACAAAAAAATGGGTAAGGAAGAGGGAAAATATCGATTGGATTTTACAACAGAAGATGCACAGGAAACAAAGCGCATTTTACAATATTTCTGTGACATTTATCAAAATCCGGGGACGGAACCACCCTATACGGAATATACTACCGGACATGAAAAGCGGGGAGTGGAGTAATGCTCTCCAAGGCAAAATGGAGAAGGTTTTATGGAACAATATATAACAGAATTTGCAAAATACTTTATAGCCGCATTTATGGCACTATATACCTATGAGTGCTTTGCGGTGTTCCGTTACAGTACGGAGGAAAGAAGAAAGGGCATTTATCTACGGCAGAATTTACTGATGTTTCTGATACATTTTACCTGCTTTTTGGTACTATGTACGGAAACGGGAGAATTGGACTACCTGTTTTTTTATGCTTTTCAGGAGGTTATTCTGTTTGCAGCAATTTCTCTTTTTTTCATGATTTATCCGCGGATAAATAAATTACTGATCAACAATATCTGTCTGCTTTTAAGCATAGGCTTTGTGATTTTAACAAGACTTTCCTATGAAAGAGCAATCAAACAATTTATTATTGTAACAGTTTCCTTGATTGTTGCCATGGTGATTCCGTTCTTTGTAGATAAGTTTAAGTTCTTAAAAGACTGGAAGTGGATTTATGCTCTTGTGGGGATTGCTGCTTTGTCCGGCGTTTTGATTTTAGGATCTGTGACGAAAGGAGCCAAGCTGTCCTTCTCCATAGCGGGGGTATCCTTCCAACCGTCCGAATTTGTGAAAATAATTTTTGTGTTTTTTGTGGCAAGTGCGCTGTATCAGGCTTCCGGCTTTTTTGAGGTGGCAGTCACGGCAGTGATTGCCGGTATTCATGTGGTAGTGCTGGTGCTTTCCAAAGACTTGGGAAGTGCATTGATTTTTTTTGTAGTATATGTATTGATGGTTGTTGTAGCAACGAAAAACTGGCTGTATCTGCTGCTTGGAGCGGCAGGCGGTTCGGCAGCGGCAGTCATTGCCTACAAACTGTTTTATCATGTGCAGGTCAGAGTGCTGGCATGGCAGGACCCGTGGAGTGTAATTGACAAGGAAGGTTTTCAGATTGCTCAGTCCTTGTTTGCTATCGGCAGTGGCGGATGGTTTGGTCTTGGACTCCTGAAAGGTACACCGGATTCTATCCCGGATGTGGAGTCGGATTTCATTTTTTCTGCGGTGACGGAAGAACTGGGGCTTATTTTTGCCATGTGCCTCATTCTGGTATGTGTCAGCTGTTTTATTATGTGTATGAATATTGCAGTCAGATTACAGGATAAGTTTTATCAGCTGGTGGCATTCGGTCTGGGTGTAACCTATATTTTTCAAGTATTTCTTACAATTGGGGGAGGAACGAAGTTTATACCCCTGACAGGTGTAACCTTACCTTTTATCAGTTACGGAGGAAGCTCCGTATTAACAACGCTTATTTTGTTTTCAATTATTGAAGGATTATATATTATCAGACAACGTGAGGTAAGTAAGAGTGGCAAAACGAGACGTAAAGAAATTTCAAGAGGAAATTCTAATCGACGATCTGGAGTATACGAAACCGGTGAGCCGGATGACTTCTACGAAGAAGACGGCAGCGAAGAAGAATAAGAAACCTGAGAAGACAGAAAAGAAAAAGAATCATGAGATTATGGCGGTTACTTATCTGTTTGTAATTGTCTTTTTGGGAATGATGGGGTATATCTGTCATTTTGCAGTTACTAACAGGCAGCAGTTAATAAATAACAGCTATAATGCAAGGCAGGGGATGCTGCTTGCCCAAAACAGACGCGGCTCTATTTATTCCAACGACGGAACTGTTTTGGCAGAGACGAAGACAAAGGAAGACGGAACAGAGACAAGAGTATACCCTTATGAAAATATTTTTGCTCATGCGGTTGGTTATTCAACCAACGGGAAAATGGGTGTTGAGGCGTTGGGAAATTACTATCTGATTAATTCCAATGAACCTATTTCCCAAAAAGTATCGGATGATGTGGCAGGTACAAAATATGCCGGAGACAGTGTATATACAACGCTGGATGTGGATTTGCAGCAGGTTGCATACAATGCACTGGGCGTTTATAAAGGGGCAGTTATCGTAACAGAACCGTCTACCGGAAAAATACTTGCTATGGTTTCCAAGCCTGATTTTGATCCGAACCGGATTGAAAGTATGTGGGATGAACTGGTTAATGATAAAGAAAGCAGTGTGTTGTTAAACCGGGTGACACAGGGAATGTATCCGCCGGGGTCCACGTTTAAAATCGTGACAGCACTGGAATATATTCGGGAAAATCCGGACAGCTACAGCAGGTATCAATATAGCTGCAGCGGCAGTTTTACAAGCGGAGAGGATCGTATCAACTGTTATCATGGCACAAGCCACGGAGCAGTAGATTTTGGGAAATCTTTTGCAAAATCCTGTAATTCCTCTTTTGCCAATATTGGGTTATCGTTAAATAAAACTTCTTTCCAAAAGACGTTGGAGGATTTGTTATTCAATAAGGAACTGCCTATGAAGTCTACTTACAGTAAAAGTAAGGTAACGGTGGAAGAGGGGATGAGCAATGCAGATATGATGCAGGTTTCTATCGGACAGGGAACCACACAGATATCTCCGATTCATCTGAATATGATTACCTGTGCAATTGCCAATAACGGAAAGCTGATGAAGCCTTATATTGTGGAACGGGTGGAAAATAGCGAGGGTAGTGTCATCAAGCAGTTTAATTCGTCTGCTTACGGCAATCTGATGACAGAAACAGAAGCACATATTTTGACGGAACTGATGGAAGAGGTAGTAAAAACAGGAACCGGAAAGAAACTTTCCGGGTTGGCTTATACTGCGGCAGGAAAAACCGGCTCGGCGGAATATAATACGGTAAAGGGTGACAGCCATGCATGGTTCACCGGTTTTGCTCCGGCGGAGAATCCGCAGATTTGTGTGACGATTATTGTGGAAGGAGCAGGAAGCGGGGGTGACTTTGCTGTGCCTGTAGCGAAAAGAATTTTTGATGCGTATTTTGAATAGGGAATTTGAGATGGTTGAGATAGGAAACAAACACTTGCCTAAATGCTCCAAATAGACTATACTAGATAACAGTATTTGTGTTGACACACCAAGCCGGTATTTCGGCGCCATACAGGAGGAATTGCAATGATAGAAGCAACAAGTTGTGGCGGTGTGGTTATATTTCGTGGCAAGATTCTTCTTTTGTACAAAAATTACAAAAATAAATACGAAGGTTGGGTATTGCCGAAAGGAACCGTGGAGCAGGGTGAAGAGTATAAAGAAACAGCACTCCGGGAGGTTCTTGAGGAATCAGGAGCAAGGGCATCAATTATTAAGTATGTAGGCAAAAGCGAATACACATTTAATGTACCGGATGATACGGTCGAGAAGGAAGTACACTGGTATCTTATGATGGCGGACAGCTACTACAGCAAACCACAGCGCGAAGAGTACTTTGTAGATTCCGGCTTTTATAAATATCATGAAGCATATCATTTACTGAAATTTGCAAATGAAAAGCAGATATTGGAGAAAGCATATACAGAGTATCTTGAAATGAAAAAGAATAATTTGTGGGGAAATAAAAAATATTTCTAAGCAGAAGAAAGGTATCCTTTACGCGTAAGCGGTGAGGATACCTTTTTTCCTACAAAATTGCCTGTATAGTTAAGTCCGTTTCTTTGCTTAAATCAATCAGTTCTTTTCCATAATAAAGATAGGGTCTGGAAAGGGCAAAGGAATTAATCATTTCAATACGACATTTCCTTCCATCATTTAGCAGTGCGGTGTAGCCAACCTGTGATTCGGCAACTTTGGTCAGAATCGGGATGATAAATTCCAAATCGTATTTTACAAAGCCCTGTTTTTCAAAGTTTTCAATAATCTGATAAGGATTCAGGGATTGTCTGTAAGTTCGGGGTGAAGTCATTGCCTCGTAGGAGTCAATAATGGCAATATACTTTGCAAAACGGTCAATCTGTTTTCCTTTCAGTTTGGAAGGATAACCGGTACCGTCATTTCTTTCATGATGCATCAGGGTTGCGTTTAAAATATGCTGGTTCAAATTCATATCCTTTAATAAATCAAAACCGAGCAGAGTGTGAGTTTTAATCTGTTCAAATTCAACATCGGAAAGCTTCTCCGATTTCCAGATTAATTCCTGAGGAAGCTTCAATTTCCCAATATCATAAAAGAAGGCAGATTGAATTAAAATTTCCAAATCCTCAGGGGATAAATTGCACCATTTTCCAAATACACCTGCAATTAGTGCAGAATTCAGACAGTGTGCATGTGTAAGATTGTCCTCACTGGGAAGCATATTATAGAGAAAGTCCAATAATTTCTCGCCGGAGGGTGCTGACGAGGAGATAGCATGATGAATCCCCATCAGAGTACGCAGACTGACAGGAGTCCCCTGTTCTGCAAAGCCGGTCATAATATTTTTATATATCGGCATGTATTTATTATATACCTGTACAAAATTTTTGAAATCATCAGAAACCCGTACTTTTTCATAATGTGTTGATGCCAGGTCAATCGCTTCCTTGATGGTAACACACATAATGGAATGACGGGACAGTTTGGCAATATCACTTTCGGAAAGAACGGTATCGACAGGGAGAATCAGCTCATTTTTGTAGCTGTAAATATCTTCTCCAAGAACCATTCCGGGGGTAAGAGACATTCTGGCAACTGATTTCATGGGAAATCCTCCTTCAAACGAAACTCATTTACAGTAAGTATAACACATACGAAGTGAATTGATAACACAATTTCGACAAGAAACGACAAAAAATGTTAAAGAAGAAGTCTTTTTATGTCTCCACATAGGAAAGGAAACGTGTTATACTGATGTCGGGTGGCTAAATATGAAATTTTATAAATATTTATATGTTGGTGAAACAATTAAAGACGTAAAAAAAGTAAAAAGAAAGTTGATAACCGGAGCAGGACAGCTTGGAATCTATGTTATTACCCTATGCAGAGGCAGAGACCAGTTGGAAATTTATCATTGTGCCCTTTTACAGCAAAGGTATTACCGGAAAAATCCTCCTTTTATTATCGGGATAGCGGGGGGATATGAAGAGGCTGTGGAAATTGTACGAAGGATAGCCGAAGAAACTTATACAAGCAACGGAAACTGTGATTTGAAAAAATATATAATGGATAGAAAATGAGGGAGTTATGCTACACATACTTTTGACAATATTAAAAATCATAGGAATTCTGCTGTTAGGAATACTGGCACTTCTGTTGGTGTGTATCGGAGTTGTTTTGTTTGTGCCGGTACGTTATCGGGCTGAGGGAGAGAAGCAGACCGACAGCTATTTTGTAAAAGCAGAGGTTTACTGGCTGTTCCGTTTGTTTCGGGCAAAAGCGGTTTATCCAAAGCCCGGACGGGTTCTGGTGAAGGTTTTGTGGTTTACATTATATGATTCCGAGGCAGAAGAAAAGCCTGAAAAAGAAAAAAAACAAAAAAAGAAACGAAAACCGCATAAGCAGAAGAGACAGAAAGAGGAGAAGAAATCAACAGAACAGTGCAAAAGCCCGGAAAGGGAAAATAGCCGGAATGTTGCAGAGGAAACAGCTTTAGATGAAAAGACGATAGAAGAAAAGAGTACAGAAGAAAAGGCTGTTGAAGAAACGAAGCAGTCCGGAGAGGAGCAAGGACGTGTCGGGCGTTTTTTTGCAAAATGCAAGGAATTATTGCAGAAGACTCTCCGTTTTCTGAAAAATATACAGTACACAATCTGCAGGGTTTATGATAAAATAAAAGAAATTTGGGCTAATATTCAATATTACGCGGAGGTTTTTGAAGAAGAAGAGACAAAGAATGCTTTCGCGCTGTGCAGACAACAGTTATCAAAAATATGGAAAAATATTCGCCCGAAGAGGTTTGAGGTCAAAATGCGGATCGGAACCGGTGAGCCGGATACTACCGGTTATGTTCTTGCGCTTCACGGAATGATGTATCCACTGGTTGGGAATAATATATTTATCGAACCGGATTTTGAAAATCAGGTATTTGAGGGAAGCTTTTTCGTGAAAGGAAGAGTAACGCTGTTTGTATTGCTGTATGTGGCAGTAAAATTATATTTTGATGAAAATATCAGATACTTTTTAAAAAGGTTTAAAAAGGTTTAAAAAGGGAGGAATAGCAGATGGCAGATAATAACTTTACAGGAGTTGTAGAAGCTTTATTAAAGGGTATGGATTCAGTTTTATCCACGAAGACGGTAGTCGGAGAGGCAACGCAGGTAGGAGATACGATTATTTTGCCTTTAGTGGACGTTACATTCGGTGTGGGAGCAGGTGCAAGCGCCAATGATAAGAAGAACGGCGGTGGAGGCGGTATCGGTGGAAAGATGACGCCCAGTGCAGTTCTGGTCATTAAGAATGGCTCTACAAAGCTTGTAAATATTAAAAATCAGGATACGGTTACGAAGGTACTTGATATGATTCCGGATTTGGTAGATAAATTTACGACACCGAAGGAAGAAATGCCGGAGGATAAAGAAGTTGTAGATATTGCTTTTCCGGAAAAAAAGGAAGAAGAGTAACTTATTCTACAGGGAAAGCATACTATAGAGTAAGAAAAGTATGATAGGAAGCGGCTGTAAAAATGCGGAGAAAAGATTATTTGAAAAAGGCGGCGGGAATAGCAGCATTTCTTATTGCGTTAGGCATGCTTCTTATGCTTTTTATCTCGAATAGGCTTTTAGGAATCATTATCATTGGTTTGTTGGTGTTTGTCGGGTATAGTTGTTATGGAAAGTTTTAAGAGAGAATCCGAAATGGAGTGTCTTTCGGAGGAAGAACTGAAAAGATTTAAGCATTGGCTCTTTGAGGAGAATGTGAGAATCAGTGCGGAGCGGAAGGAAATTAAAGATACACAGGAACGTATAAAGAGAGAGAGTCAGCTGTTTGATAAAAAGATGCAGATTCTTCAAGACGGCTTTCAAAAACTGGATATTGACAGAAAAAAGCTGGAAAAAGAAAAACGTCGTTTCCGCCTGGAAAGAGAATATTATGAGGAAGACCGTTTCCTGTACGATGATAGTAAAGAGGTAACGGCGCAGCAACTCTTTTGCGGAGTAAATAACCGGCTTACTCTAAAAAAACGCTACAAGGATTTAATCAAAATCTATCACCCTGACAATCTGGCGGGAAATCATGAAATGGTACTGATGATTAATAAAGAATATGAGCGGTTAAAGCAGCAGCTTGAACAGCAGTGGAAAATAGAATAAGGAAGACAGAAAATAAATAAGGTGCATTTCCTTTTAAGGAGATACACCTTATTTATTATATTTGCCCGACATAAGCAAATTCTTATGCTCTTTCAACTTTTCCGGATTTTAAGCAACTTGTGCATACATGCATTTTTCTTGCAGCTCCGTTTACTTTACATTTCACGCTTTTCACGTTGGAGTTCCAAATTCTGTTGGATCTTCTATGAGAATGGCTTACGTTATTTCCGAAATGAACGCCTTTACCACAAATATCACATTTAGCCATCTTTACACCTCCTAAACAACATACATTTGTATGATAATATTCTTCAAAAGTCAGCCTTTTTGACTCACAACATTTGTATAATAACAGAAACGAAAGCATATTGCAAGTAAAAAAAGTTGTAAATTGGTAATTTTCTTGTTTCATTTTTATCGTAAAGCGGTTATAATACAACATATATGCTTTAAGGAGGTTCGGTATGAAAGGTTCTTCAATGAATACACATATGGGAAATATAGTTATCGAAAATGAAGTCATTGCCCAATATGCAGGAAGTGTGGCTACGGAATGCTTCGGAATTGTGGGAATGGCAGGTGTAAATGTAAAAGACGGACTTGTACGTCTTTTGAAGATGGATAGCATGACAAGAGGCATAACAGTTTCGTTAAACAGTAATCATAAGCTTACGCTGGATTTTCATGTTATCGTATCCTATGGAGTAAGTATCAGTGCGGTTGCGGAAAATTTAGTCAGCAGTGTGAAATATAAAGTAGAAGAATTTACCGGTATTGAAATAGAAAAAATCAACATCTACGTTGAAGGTGTTAGAGTGATTGATTAATTAAGGAGGATTTGTTGTGGCTTTGAATACAATCGACGCTAAGATGCTTTCTAAGATGTTCTTAGCTGGTGCGAAAAATTTAGAGAGTAAAAAGGAATGGATTAATGAATTGAATGTTTTTCCGGTTCCTGACGGAGATACCGGAACGAACATGACCATGACGATTATGTCTGCGGCAAAGGAAGTCAGTGCCTTGCCGGAGAATGCAGAAATAGAAGCAATTTGCAAGGCGATTTCCTCGGGTTCCCTGCGTGGTGCAAGAGGAAACTCAGGGGTTATTCTTTCCCAGCTTTTCAGAGGCTTTACAAAAGGAATCAGAGAGCAGGATGCGATTACGGTTCCGGTTCTTGCCGATGCTTTTGAAAGAGCGGTGGAAACAGCGTATAAGGCTGTTATGAAACCGAAGGAAGGTACAATTTTGACCGTGGCAAAAGGCGGTGCAGACAAAGCAAAGGAGCTTGCAGAAGAGGGTGTAGAGGATTTGGACACCTTTTTTGATGGAATAATTAAGCATGCCGAGTATGTGCTCAGTCAGACACCGGAGATGCTTCCCGTGTTAAAACAGGCAGGTGTTGTGGATTCCGGCGGACAGGGACTTGTACAGGTATTAAAGGGAGCATATGACGGATTCCTTGGAAAAGAACTGGATTTGACAATTCCCGACATGAAACCGGCAGCTTCTGTATTATCTGTGAATCGTGAAGCACAGGAGCAGGCAGACATTAAATTCGGATATTGTACGGAATTTATTATTCTACTGTCCAGGACTTTTAATATCAAGCATGAAATGGATTTCAAAGCATATCTGGAATCTATCGGTGATTCGATAGTGGTAGTGGCGGATGATGATGTGGTAAAGGTACATGTACATACCAATGATCCCGGACTTGCAATCCAAAAGGCATTGAAGTATGGTGCTTTATCCAATATGAAAATTGATAATATGCGTTTGGAACATCAGGAAAAATTGTTCAAGATGTCCGAAAAAGAAAATGCGGCAAAGGAAGCAGAAGAGGAACGCAAAGAGGTAGGCTTCATCGCAGTTTCCGTTGGCGACGGAATTAACGAAATCTTCAAAGGACTTGGGGTAGACCATATTATCGAAGGTGGGCAGACCATGAATCCGAGTACGGAGGATATGCTCAACGCCATAGAGAAAGTAAATGCAGATGCGGTTTATATTTTGCCAAACAATAAAAATATTATCTTGGCAGCGAATCAGGCGCAGTCTTTGGTAGAGGATAAAAGGGTAATCGTGATTCCTACCAAAACAGTGCCGCAGGGAATTACGGCAGTAATCAATTATGTGCCGGATTTAAGTCCGGAGGAAAATGCAGATTCCATGAAAGAAGAAATCGGCAATGTGAAGACCGGACAGGTAACCTATGCGGTACGTGATACGATGATTGACGATAAGGAAATCAGACAGGGTGACTTTATGGGAATCGGTGATGCCGGGATTCTTTCCGTAGGAACGGATATGGAAGAAGTTACACTGAAAATGGTGGAAGAAATGATGAATGAGGACGCAGAATTAGTCAGCGTTTATTATGGAGCAGAGGTGGAAGAAGCAGATGCGGAGAAACTGAAGGAAAAAATTGAACAGTTAAATCCGGGCTGCGATGTAGAGCTTCAATATGGCGGACAGCCGATTTATTATTATATTGTTTCGGTAGAGTAGAGACTGCGGCTGGAAAGAAAAGAATTGTTTTAAGAAAAGCGGGGTAAGATTTGTATGCCCCGCTTTTGGTTTCGGACGGGAATTGCTATAGACGGTAATGACTGCAGACGGCAGAACACGGAGGTGTTGTCATGGACTATAATACACCGGTGATACAGCTAAAAGGTGTGGGTGAAAAAACAGCGAAAGCATTTGAAAAACTTGGGATTCGGACAGTTGGCGAGTTGATACGTTTTTATCCGAGAGATTATGAAAAATTTGAAGAGGTGGTTCCCCTTGCAGAAGTAAAAAAGGGAGAGGTGTGTGCCGTCAGAGTACGGCTTACAGGCTCTGTAACCGTGAAAAAAATAAGAAATCTGACAATTTTAAATGCAGTTGCTTCGGATGGAACCGGAAAAATCAGGTTTACTTTTTTTAATATGCCTTTTCTCAGAAATGTATTAAAGCCGGGTGGAGTGTATTTGTTCCGTGGACTTGTACAGGAAAAAGAGGGTATTCCGTTGATGGAACAGCCCAAAATGTATAAAGAGGAAGAATACCGTAAGCTGCTTACCGCAATACAGCCCAAATATCCGCTGACGGCGGGGATTACCAATCATGCAGTAACAGCGGCAGTAAAGCAGGCACTTTCCAATTGCGTGCCGGAAGCGGAATTTCTTCCGGATTCCCTATGCGAAAAAGAGGGATTGATGAATCGGGAAGAGGCGGTGCATAATCTGCATTTTCCTTCTAATTTTGATATTCTTGTGGAAGCAAGAAAACGATTGGTATTTGAAGAGTTCTTTTTGTTTATTTTGGGGCTTCGGAAGGAAAAACAGGATAACGAAGAGGCAGACAGTCATTTTGTTTATATGGAGACGGCTCAGACAAGCCGCTTTTTGGAACAACTTCCCTATTCTTTGACCGGTGCACAAAAAAGGGTATGGGAAGAAATCAAAGGGGATTTACAGGGGAAAAAACTGATGAACCGTCTGGTGCAGGGAGATGTGGGTTCAGGAAAAACCATTATTGCCGTGCTCGCCCTTCTGATGACGGTTTCAAACGGCTATCAGGGAGCCATGATGGCACCAACGGAAGTATTGGCCAAACAGCATTTTGATTCTGTTACGGAATTGAATCGGAAATATCATATGGGAATCCACCCGGTGCTTCTAATCGGCTCCATGACTGCAAAAGAAAAACGGGAAGCGTATGAGCTGATTGCGGATGGAAGTGCAGATGTGGTTATCGGAACCCATGCTCTGATTCAGGAAAAGGTCATTTACAAAAATCTGTCCCTTGTGGTTACGGACGAACAGCACCGGTTCGGAGTAAAGCAGAGAGAAAAGCTGGCATTAAAAGGAGATATGCCTCATGTGCTTGTTATGAGTGCCACACCGATTCCGAGAACGTTGGCAATTATTCTTTATGGGGATTTGAAAGTTTCGATTATTGATGAGCTTCCGGCAGAACGACTTCCGATTAAGAACTGTGTGGTAGATACATCCTATCGGGAAAAAGCATACCGCTTCATAGAAAAAGAGGTGGCGGCAGGAAGACAGGTTTATGTGATTTGTCCTATGGTGGAAGAGGGAGAATCGGACGGAAATAATGCTACCTTGGAAAATGTGGAAAATGTAGTGGATTATACGCAGAAACTGAAAAGCTTTTTGTCGCCGACTATACAGGTAGCGTATCTGCATGGAAAAATGAAATCCGCAATGAAAAACGAAATCATGGAAGAATTTAAAAAGAAAAACATTGACGTTTTAGTTTCCACAACCGTTATTGAGGTTGGTATTAATGTTCCAAATGCAACCGTAATGATGGTGGAAAACGCAGAACGCTTCGGACTGGCACAGCTTCATCAGCTGCGAGGAAGAGTGGGGCGTGGTAATTATCAGTCCTATTGCATTTTTATCAGCAGTTCGGATAAAAAGGAAACGATGGAACGATTGGAAATATTGAACCAATCCAATGACGGTTTTAAAATTGCCGAAGAGGACTTAAAAATGCGTGGTCCGGGAGAATTGTTCGGAGTCAGACAAAGCGGTGAGTTTGCCTTTCGATTGGGGGATATTTATCAAGACGCCGTGCTTTTGAAAAGAGCAGGAGAGTGTGTGGATAAGCTTCTTTCAGAGGATGCTTTGCTTGAGAAAAAAGAAAACGAAAAATTAAGAAACTATTTAGAAACCGAGAACTGGAATCCGGTTGACTTTAGAACCATCTGACAGTAAAATAAGAACAGATATGTCTGCACAGTACAGACAAAAAGTAACAGTTAAGGAGAGAAAAAGCGTGGCAAAAATCGCAATTGTAACAGATAGTAACAGCGGAATTACGCAGAAACAGGCAGAAGAGTATGGAGTGCATGTACTTCCGATGCCCTTTTTAATAAATGAAGAAACTTTTTTTGAAGATATATCTCTGACAGAGGAAGAATTTTATGAACGTTTGGAGAGTGGTGCCAATATTAGTACAAGCCAGCCCTCACCGGAAAGTGTTATGAAGTTTTGGGATGGGCTTTTAAAGGAATATGATGAGATTGTGCATATCCCTATGAGTAGCGGATTAAGTGGCTCCTGCCAGAGTGCATTAATGCTTGCACAGGATTATGAGGAGAAGGTGCAGGTTGTGAATAACCAGAGAATTTCGGTAACTCAGAGACAGTCTGTGTTAGATGCAAAGCTATTGGCAGATAAAGGAAGGAGCGCAAAGGAAATCAAGGATTTATTGGAAGAGGACAAGTTTAATTCCAGTATTTATATTATGCTAGACACTTTGTACTACTTAAAAAAAGGTGGTCGAATTACCCCTGCGGCTGCAGCACTTGGTACGATTTTAAAGTTAAAACCGGTATTGCAGATACAGGGTGAAAAGCTGGATGCTTTTGCTAAGGCAAGAACCACCAATCAGGGAAAGAGCATTATGATAAATGCTATCAGTAATGACATTGAAAATCGTTTCGGTGGGCTGGCAAATGGGGCAGAAAATATTTATTTACAGATTGCCCATACAAAGAATGAAGAAGCAGCAATGAATTTGAAAAAGGAACTGGAGGAGCAGTTCCCGGGATATATGCCGATTTGTGTAAATCCGCTTTCCTTAAGCGTAGCATGTCATATCGGTCCCGGGTCACTGGCAATTGCATGTTGTAAGAAACTGCAGGTTTAGGGAAAGAGTTGTACCTTTTCCCTATAAACATCAGGTGGAAACATGGTGTGGTAAATCAAATCCACATCCTCGAAATAGTTTGCAGTATCAGCAGTGGCGGTATCATTTGTCGGCAAGTATAAAATCTGATAAGGTACTTCAAATAAAATACTGCACAGTCCGGTGGATACGGCACCGTTTCTGTGATAAAAGGCAATCCGCTTTGTGCGGATTGTTTTTTCTTGTTCATTTTTTGCATAATCGGGATTCTCTGATTCAATATAAATTCCTTGTGCAAAGGTCAGTTCTTTTCGCAATTTCTGCAAAAATTCGGAGCCTGTTCCGGTATTTCGATGTTCTTCCAAAACTGCGTAATAATCCAGAAGTAGTTTCTTTTCTGTAGGAACTACAAGAAAGAGAGCATAAGCAAACAGAGTATCCTCACAGAAAAGCCCATAGCCCATATAAAGCTTTTGATCTAAGTAGCGGCATACATTTTCCACAGGCTTTAATTCTGCCTTGGGAAAATGATGGACAGCGATGGTTTTATAGATTTCAATGATTTCCTTTTCGGAAAGCCTTCTGCAAATCAGGTTTTTTGTCATGAATTCCATTCCTTTCGTAAATATTCTTGGCTTGGTTTTATTCCGTAACGAGCCTTATGCCGGAAATATCAGAGTCAATAATCATGGAATAATTGGTGTAATAAACTACAAACCCGGGTTTGGCACCGTTTGGTTTTTTTACGTTTTTCTTTTCTGTGTAATCGATTTCCACCTTTTCCTGTTCTCTTCCTTTAGAATAGTAGGCAGCAAGGCGCCCCGCTTCCTCAAAGGTACGGTCAGGAAGTTCGTCACCGTTTGTTTTTACTACCACATGGGAGCCGGGATAGGTTTTGGAGTGAAACCACCAGTCGTTTCCGGTAGCAAATTTGAAGGTCAGCTCATCGTTTTGGAAATTATTTTTCCCAACATACATATGATAACCGTCACTGCTGATGTAGTGGAACGGTTTGCTTGTAATTTTCTGCTTCTTTGTACCATATTTTCTGCGGATATAACCGGCTTGTGTCAATTCCTCTTTAATCTGCACCAAATCCTCTTCCAGAAGTGCAATGTCGAGGGAAGCGGAAATGGATTCCAGATGCTCGATTTCCTGTTTTACCTCTACCGTCAGTTCGGAAAGGGCTTCGTAGGTACGTTTCAGTTTGCCGTATTTATCAAAATATTTCTTCGCATTTTCTCCGGGGGTTAAGAGCGGGTCTAACGGAATGGTAATCATTTCATTTGTATAATAATTTAAGGCTTCCATGGATTTTGCTCCCGGTTCCACACCATAGCCGTAGGTATTAATCAGTTCTCCGTAGACCTTGTATTTGTCTCTTTTTTCCGTATCCTTCATTTGGCGAAGCTGTAAATCGTATTTTTTTACATTACGTTCCAATGCGGTCTGCACAATTTTGCGTAAATCCACGGACTTCTGGCGGATGCGGGTAACGGTATTTTTTTCCGCATAATATTGTTCCAACAATGCGGAAATGGAATTGTAGGAGACAGAAGCATCCTCATGGTATATTGTAAGGGGAACCGCGGCAAATTCCACCGGTGTTTTGTTCTCATATACGATACTGGGCGCGAAGCTTCCGTTTTTTACGTCTTCCATCAGAGAGGAAAAAGCTTGGAAAAGTGCTTCTTTTTGTGCTTCTTCAAGACTTGGGGCAGGCTGGTCTGCATCCACGCCGGCACGGGAGCACAACTCTTGTGCAATCACAGGAGAAATTCCGGTGAAAGTAGAATAGAGTGCCTTAAAAACAGGAAGCGCCTTTTCAAATACGGCAGGGTAAAAGTCCTCTCTTGTCAGTGCAAGCGGATTTTTCTTATCCTGTGTTTCGGGGATAAAATAATCCCGTCCCGGAAGTACTTCCCGGACAGAACTGACCATGCCGGAAATATGCTTAATGCTGTCGATGATTTTATTATCCTCATTGCAGAAAATAATATTGCTGTGTTTTCCCATAATTTCCACAACAAGAGTTTTTTTGCACAAGTCACCAAGCTCATCCAAGTGCTCAATGTCAATCCGAACAATCCGCTCCAGACCGGGTTGGGAAATGCCTGTGATTCTGCCGTTCTGGATGTGTTTTCTTAAAAGCATACAGAAATTCGGAGCAGTCATAGGGCTTGGCTTATTGTTTTCTGTTAAATAAATTAAAGGAAGGGAAGCACCGGCAGAAATGAGAAGGCGCTTTTGTCCCCTTTCGGTTTTTAGTGTAAGCAGAAGCTCGTCTGCCTCCGGTTGTGCAATTTTATAAATACGACTGCCAAGTAGGGAGTCGTTACATTCTTTTACGATAGCGGCAATGGTAATTCCGTCAAATGCCATGAAGGTCACCTCTTTCTGAAAAGATAAAATCAGTGCGTTTGAACACTAATGTATCTAGTATAGCAGATGTGGGAGGAAAAGACATAGAGTTTTTCTAAATAGACAAAATATTTTAAATATAATATACTAATTGTAATTGTTAAAGTATTCAAAAAGAGAATACATAAATTGCTGAGGGTTTATCTATATACAATCGATAAAGACTATGTAAGCGTAATAAATCGAAAACAGAAAGGAGAAAAAGAATGAAAAAATACAGAATCGGACAACTATGTGCAGCTTTTATAATGAGCGGTATATTAATGGCGTGTGGCGGTAATGCCGAATCGGGTGAAACGGCTTCAGGGAAAGAGAATGGAACCGAGGAGGTAATACAACAGGAAAGTACTACAGAGACTTTGACAGAAACTGTGTCAGAGATAGCACAGACATCGGTTGATACAGGTGAATTTGATAGTACCTACAATATGCTTATCGGGTATTGGTATGATGACAGTGAAGGGGTTACTTACTATGTGGATTCCTTCATAAAAGATGGTGGGAAGACCTATATTGTCACAAAGTCCAATGAACCGGACAACTGGTATCAACTTGTCATCGAGTCGGTAAGTGAAGAGAACAACGATGTAACACAGGACCAATACTATAATTATACAATTGAAATGAAGCTTTCTGATAAGACAGGAAATGAGTCAGAACAGATGATGTATATTCTGGAGAACAGATATAACTCTTATCCCGAAATATATATGTATCTGGTAGAGGGAGATAAGGTAACCACATTAAAAATGCTTCCTACCAATGATGTTTCAATGATTTCTTCCGTCATAGCATATATGCAGTATATGAGACCAACTATTGCGGATAACGGCGAGATTGCATTGGAAGAAGTAAAGCTTGAAAGTACGGATTATGTGGCATTGGATTATCTGATTATCACGGAGGACGGTAGTCCGAATACGGATTATTGGCTTTTTAATGAAGGTTTTGAAGGATATTACTGCTTTAAACGAAAAGAGAATACAGGAACCTATCTGTTTGATGCTTACTATGAGGATGCCACAATGAAAGACAAGCTGCAAGATTACTATCCATTTGGAGGTATTGAATGGAGCACGGCGGTGATAGAGAATCCGTATATGAATTATACAGTGGCAGAGGTTCCGCAGGATGTATTCTCCGGTTATGTGATTAAAAATAAGGATGATATAGGATATTTTTATCAGGCGGCTGACAATATGAAAATGGATTCCATTAGTTTTGGAGATTATTATTTATTAAATATATTGGTAGATGGTTGTAAGCTGTCGGTTGATTTTATGAACGAAGAAAGCTTCATAGAGATAGTTAACCAAGATTCTACTGTTCCTAAATTTGTGGAAGCAGATTTGGAAGCATATAAGAATGAAAAAGATACCAATATATACATGACTTGTAATGATATGTATTTTAAGATAAAAGACAATTCTGACATCACAGTAGACGTACTAAGAAAGCTTGCAGGTTGTTTTTCTGACAAAATCGGTGAGGATATAAGAGTCTTCTTACAGGAAAGTATGGCATACAATGGCGTTAGTTGTCAGGCGCAGCTTCAATTTACAGAAGTGCAGCAGTCCGATTTCTCCTCTAACGGATTGTCCCATATTTATGCCGAGTATGGGAACAATGTGCGTGTGAAGTATTTCTTTGATGAGAGTGTTGAAAATTATATCAGTACGAATTATGACCCCAATGACCCCAATACACCGACGGTAAGAGGGTTTGTATATGACTCCTATTATGACTATGAGGATTACGAGATATTCTTTTACAAAAATACAAGTATCAACGAATATCAAAAAATGGTAATACATAAACCCAATCAGCCCAGAATGTTTATGGAAATTTATGATACTTCTGTGGAGTATGGGGACGAGTGTACAGAGGAACATTTTATAAACATATTTGAAAGCATGTATGCGCAGGAATAATAAAGGAAGGGAGAATAGTGCTTTATGGAAAAATTTCTTCGATTTTTTTTGTTGAATAAAAAGGTGAGAAAAGGGCAGGCCGGCACATTGTTGACCTGTCTGGGAAAATATATCGGAGTGTGGATTGCCTTAGTAATTGTACAAGCTGTTTTAAACAGAATACCGCTTTTGAAAAACTTAAGTTATAATCTTTTAATCATTTATCAATGGTATATGGTTATAGGCAGTATACTGGCACTGGTACAGTTTGCTTCCAATTTGTCTTATGAAAATGTGGTGTTTTATGAAAAGGAAGATGTGCTTCACTTTGTGAAATCAAAGCAGTATGTTAAAGCAAAAGCAACAGTAGGAATTGGACTACTGGTGTTATACCTGATTCCACATGGAGGTTATTCTGCTAAAACAGTAAAGCAGACGGTTGCCAACTCTACAAAGGAAGAAATGCAGGAAAGTGCGGAACAGGAAAGCACACAGATGGTACAGAAAGAAGTACAGGAAGCGGAAGAAATGGAACAGGCAGAGACTGCGCCCGTTGTAACGCAGGAACAGAAGGAATTCTATGAAAAGGTAAAGGGCTTCTGGAAGGGGGATGACATTGATTATGCCTTTATCAAATGGAAGGATGACTATGTATTCGTGAATTCTGACAGCTATGGTGATGCAATGACCAATGAGGATTTTTACATTGCCTTTTATACAGTAGAGAAGTTTGAACAAAATGGGGATGAGTTCAAAGCAACACTGCGAGATAAGGAGGAGAAGGTATATCTCCTTGAGTATATCAAAAGTAAGAGTGGCATAAATATATTAAAAATCAAAGAGGAAACACAAGAGGACTGGCAGATGCTGACCGATAATAACTGTGCTTCTTATGAGGAATTTCTTGCAAACGTGGGATATTCTTTTTGCTGGCTGGAGTTGTCCTACTTTGATTACAAGGATAATGTTATGCCCTATGTAGCTTCCTTTAAAGTGAACGAAAAGGACAAGTATTGTCTGCTTGACGTGACAGAGCAATATGAAGGAAAAGAACTGCTGTTGTGTAATTCCGATACAATCACAGTGCTGACGGACAGTGAAGGATTTGTCAGACCGATTTACAGAACATATTCTTTTAAAAATCTGGAGCGGTATGAGCCTGAGAAAAAGACACTTTGGGCATATTATGACGGTGGTACGAGCGGACCCAGCTTTTACACGTGTGAAACATATGATGAAGAGTGTGGAGGCTGGCGGACAGAGGAACATGATGCGGTAAGCGAAATCAGTTATATTCAGGATAACTGCGAACCCGTCTTTTTCAGCCCGTTAGGAGAAGATTATGAAGCAGCGTATGCAGAGGAATTAGAGCGTCAGGAGAAAGAGGCACAGGCTAAGGCGGATGCAACGATTACTTTTGATGAAAGCATGGTGATTACAGAACCGGTGGAGTCCTATATCGGAACTTTTTATAATCAGTCTTTTCCATTGGAGATTACGGAAATCTCAGAGGATATGGTTACTTTGAAGATTATTACAGGTCAGGATGATTCCATGCATTCAATAGGCTTGGGAAAGAGAGTTTTGGCAGATGACATTCCGGAGGGAATGGCAGTGTACTCTGTAGCAGGTCTTGTCCTTACGGATACCCATGGGAACAGTATTAATGCAAATTATGCTGTTATGCTGGTGCTTAAGCCGGATGGAGCGATTTTTATAAAGAATATAGATGAGTTGAAACCGGAATTTGAATTGCCGGAAGGAACTTACCGCAGGAAAGAAGAATCGGATTAAGTTAAAAATTTGAGGGTTTTCCATTCTGACAACGATTATAGTATTGAAAGCGTTAAGGAAGGGAGGAGCAAGGTATGATGACACAGGATATGGCAGATGAGATAAATCGGCTGAAAAATATTGAAATCATGGAGGGGATGAAAGTTCCTGTTCCACATTTCTTCTATATTCAGCGATACGGAAGAGAAATAGGAGAACAGATGGAGGATATTCTTTCCTGTATCAACAAGAAGTCATGGTTTTTGTTTCGGACAGATGCTGTTTTTAGGCAGGAGGGGTTGTTTAGAAGCTTTCTGTTGGAGTTAGAGAAGCATACGAAGCTTGGCAGGGAATATCAGGAGTGTGTGGTGCTTGAACTGGATGAGGACATCTGTCATCAAGAGGAATTTCCTAAACTTTTGGAATATCTCAAATCAAAAGAAGAACAGTTCTTTTTCTTATTTACAATGAAGAAGTCACGGAATACTGTTTCCATACAACGGAGTATGGAGCAGTATTTTTTTGTGAGGACAATCTATGCAGGGCAGTTTCGGGTAGAGGAACAGCTTGACATCATAAGAAATACCTGTGAGGAATATCATTGCAGGTTGAGTGAGAAAGCAGTACAGATTCTTTGGGATGGTTTGGAAAATAAAAAATGGGAGGAAAACGAGTTTGTTGCATGCAGACTAAAGAATAGTGTATGCAAACTGCTATATGAAGAGGTTCTAAAGGGGGAATTCAAAGAACAGCAGATAACAACAGAAATGGCATTTAAGCTTTTAGAGCACATGGATAATGAAATGGTGAAAAAGGTAGCAATCGGTTTTTGCAAGGGAGGTTATTCTTATGAATAGAATGAATACGACGAGATTTATGACACAGGAAGAACTTATGGAGCAACTGACAGAGATTGATTTGAGGCAGCAGGAGGAGTGTCTGGCGGGAGGAGTTCCATTGCTTGTAAGGAATCAAAAAGCATATGTAGATACAGGGGATAACCATACTCTGATTTTCGGGGCAACAGGTAGTAAGAAGACAAGACTTCTGGGAATGCCGACGGTAGAAATTCTAAGCAGGGCCGGGGAATCCTTTCTTGTGACAGACCCCAAGGGAGAGATTTTTGAAAAAACAAAAGAGAGTATACGCAAAAGAGGATATCAGGTATATTGTCTGAATCTTCGTGATTTTAGAAACGGAGTGGCATGGAATCCTATTTCGTTGCCCTTTGATTACTATCAGAGAGGAGATAAAAGCAAGGCTGTAGAGATGGTGTGTGAGCTGGCAAGAATGATAGCGGGGGAGAATGTGCAGGATCCGTTTTGGACAAATACAGCCGCTGATGTCATAACCGGACTGATACTGATTCTTCTGAAAAGTGCAAGCAGGGAGGAATGTAACATCAAGAGTGTGCTGGCACTTTGGGAACAATATCTGGAAAATAAGGAAGAGACAATGAATATGATTTCCGGACAGTTCGGAGGCACTTTGATAGCTCGGAAGCTGAGAAGCCTTGATAATGATTCAAACAAAACAGTCGGGTCTATTGAAGCAGTTGTCGCAACCGGATTGAACCGATTGAGTGCAAATGAAGATTTTATTGAGTTTCTGTCTCAGGAGGGAATGGAATTCGATACTGTCACAAGGGAAAAGACAGCGATTTTCCTTATTGTACCTGACGAAAACAGATTTTATCATTTCATTGCAAGCCTTTTTATGGAGCAGATGTATGAAGTGCTGATAAAGGAAGCGCAGAGAAGTCCGCAGCTAAAACTGAAAATACGGATGAATTATATCGTTGATGAGTTTGCCAATATTCCCAAAATGGAAAATATGGAAGCTATGATAACCGCGGCCAGAAGCAGAAATATCCGTTTTAATCTGTTGGTGCAGAGTAAAATGCAGCTGGAAGAGAAATATGGTTCTGTTGCCTCTGTCATTTGTGATAACTGCAATAACTGGATTTATCTGTATAGTAAGGACTATGGATTGCTAAGTGAAATCAGCAGACTGTGTGGCAACGTGATTTATGACAATCATATGACGGTTCCGCTTATTTCGGAGTTTGAGTTACAGCATTTGAAGAAGGAGGAAGGGGAAGCGCTGGTGCTTGCGGGAAGGAATTATCCTTGTATTGTCAATCTGGCTGATATTGATGAGTATCCTCTTTTTGTAAAAAAGATGGAAACCAATCAAAGTGATGGAATCATACATACGTGGCTTCCGGTATGTGTGTTTACCTTGAAAAAAACGAAGGGTAGAAGCACCTGTCAATATATTTTTACGAAAGAAATGAATGAGAGAAGACGGCGAAAGGAAGGGTTAAGCAGGGATACATGGCTGGTGGGAGCGTGTAACGGAGTGATATTAATGGAAGATAATGTTACAAAACAGGATGTTTTAACAGGCGCCGGAATTTTGAGACTGTGTCTGAATGAATTTGCAGATATTTCAGATATTGAGGATTTGGAATGGTATATGGCAGACAGCAGTATACAACAGATGTATTATACCCGTCTTTATTCCACAAATCCGGAGATGGTATTTTTGACGTTACAGGAGTTGGGAACAGAACATTTTATTCCGGTGCAGAAGAATTTTGTACAGAAGTTGAAAGGAGCAGGTTTATGTTAATGGACAAGGATTTCTTTGAACCTTTTCGGACCGGAAATACAAAAAATGTGTTTGGTTTGGCGGTTATTATTGTAAAACAAGGAAAGCGGGAAAGAATAGAGACAGAGATTATTGAGGCATACAAAGGTGAGGTAGGAATACTATATGCGCAGAAATTGTTGTTTCGGTTTGCTAATCATGTGCTTGCTGATACGGAATTTGCCGATGTCACATGGGAAGAATATCGAATACATTTATGCTGTTTGCAGAAGCAGTCACAGTTCATCAAGAAAGGCAAGGAAGGAAATTACGCTATTGCAATTATGGGATGGAGTCCTGAACTGGAAAATGGTCAGATATCATTTTTCTCGCTCGGATAAATGGTCCAATGCAAAAGCAATACATTGATTGATAAATTCATTGCGACTTATCTGCGCATGTTCAGCTGCAGAATCAACAATTTTGAGTAATTCTGAATCCAAACGTATGGAAATGACTTCTTTTTCAGGCTTGAAAGGTTTAAATTCCAACATGTTATGCTTCTCCTAATCTATAAATGTAGATATTAACATATTAATTATAGGTATTTTAAACTTATAAATATATATTCGTTATTGTATTCAAATAATGAATAAAATGAACCGAAATTAAAAACGAGAGTGGTGATGCAAATGAATAGGCGTGAAAAGTGGGAAGAATTGCTAACAGCTTTGACGCAAATGGAGAAAAATATACTAGAGGAGAGACAGTTGCGTAAGGAAGAGGGAAGAAGCAGTTTTTCCTATTGGCTTTATGCTAAGAAGGTTAATGAGTATGGACAGCAGGAGCAAAGTACTAAAGAGCAGATAAGAAAAAGATTTGAAGAGGTTATTGAACAGCACCGGATTAATATAGAGGATAATCCCTTGGATGAGGAAATTCGAAACCGTTCCTTAAGAGCCATAGAGGAAGCAAAAAAGTGGATGGAAAAATAGGCAAACCATTGGACAATTTGAAATAATTGTGTGATGTTGACAGAATAGTTTGAAAATATTACAATAAATATATTCGGAAATTAATTACAAATGGTAGTATAGCATTCCCAATATTTACAGAATGACGAAGTAGTATAGGAGATATCGATGGGGAATAATCTGTTGGAAGAAATCGAAGCAGAATATGATGCATATTGTGCGAATCGAGAAAAAAAACTGGATAATATGTATGCGAAGCTCTCACAATACCTCAAAGGAATGGTAGCGATGATGATAAGAGAAGGCTCTTATGTGGATGTGGATATGGCAGAGGAACTGACGCAGGAGGTTCTGATAACGATTGCTACAGATAAGATACATACCTTTGAGAAGAAGGATGCTAAGTTTACCACTTTTTGTATCACAATTGCCAAGAATAAGGCACTTGATTATGTGAGGAAGCGCAATAGGCACAGAGTGACTTCTTATGAAGAGATGGAGGAAGAAGGATTTGAACTTGCGGGGCATGAACTGTACCGGAATCCGGAACGACTGCTTCTGATGCAGGAAAGAAAGCTTCGACAGATAGAGGCGGTAAAAAAATATTTGTATCTTCTGATGCATCAGAAGGGAAAGCCTTATAGAACGGTAGGGTGTTGCTATACGATGGTTCTGTTTCATAGGTATCATCCTGATACGAAAGAATTAAGTTCTCCCGGCTGGGCTTATGCAGAAATAAAAGCAGATACGATAGAGGACAGTTCCACGCGCTTTGCAAGGGAGATTAACGAATGGTTTCCGCGCTTTGGTCTATATTGGGGTGATGCTTTTCTGGATGGCATGGATGAAAAAGAAGAAGATACTTATATCAGCGATATGGTGTTTGGTGAACATTTTAAAACGAAGGATTTGGAAAACTGGAGTTTGAGAATGCGAAACAAAATCCGTCAGGAACTGCTTAAACAGGCTTGTGAGATATTGTAGGAGAGGGCAAAACATGGTGCAAACACATTTGACGGCAGAAGATATGGAAAAGTATCTGGATACTTCAGATTTGTCGGAAGAGTATCTGTTATGGATGGAGTCGGTTTCTGAACACTTATCAGGTTGTACAAAGTGTCAGGAGGCACTAAACAGGGCAATGGAAACAGACAGCATATGTGACGAAAAGGAATTAGGGGATGCTTTGGAGTTGGCGTCACATGAGGAAGAAATCAGAAGAAGCATTCTCCTTTGTAAATTACAGCAGATGCAGGAACAGGAGAGGGTTGCTGATGTTATTCGGCTGTTAAAGGAAAATGCTGTAACGTCTTATGTGCTACAGACGGGGGATTTACAAAGAAAAGCAGGAGTAGCAAGAGGAGAAAAAAATCCGACAGTTTCAAAGGGAGTGGAGTTTAGCTGCGAGAATGATAAGTTGATTGTCAAGGTTTCTGATAAGAACAGCAGTCAGCAGG
Source organism: uncultured Lachnospiraceae bacterium (assembly GCA_964449325.1). GTDB lineage: Bacteria > Bacillota > Clostridia > Lachnospirales > Lachnospiraceae > RGIG3002. Next base: position 190,011 of record CAYUYJ010000002.1, read on the forward strand.
TGACTGTGTTATTAGAGCAGAAAAATGTCGAGCCTGTTGTCCGTGAAGCCTTGTGGGATGAAGCAGCAGGGCTTTGGATGGCATCTTTTGAAGTGGTGAATTCCGACTTGGAATTTGAAATTTATATTTTGTGATTATTCTATATATAGGTACCCTGCCCAATAATAAGGATGTGCAAATGGATGCGTGTTGTTCTCCTCATAGGAGCGTAGCGCATCGATTGCACAGCGAAAGGCATATTTGCTGTTACCACGCATATGTGTCAGATTTTGGTAAAAGGCATTCATGAAAAAACACCCGGAACGGTCGTCAATCTGCCATAAGGATACAATCATGGCATGGCAACCGGCAAGCCGGAAAGCACGCCTTAGCCCGTAGACTCCTTCTGCAGCATGGAATATACCCTGACCTGTTTCACACGCAGAAAGCACAGTCAGAGAAGTGCCGCTAAAATCCATTGCTGAAATCAGATTGCAGGAAAGTAACTCATTACCTGCAAGAAGAAGTCCACTGTTTTCCATAGTAGAAAAGGCGGCATTCCAATCCGGCGAAGCGGAATCTATGACAGGATTACAAAAAATCCCATGTGTGGCAAGGTGTACCAAAGAAGGTGCCTTATGAAAACACGGTTCCAATAAAGAAAGTGTGGCAGTTTTACCTGTATAGCAGTCGGTATGCAGATATTCTGCAGCTATATGTGCTTCATGCTCTGCATAAGGAAGAGGAGGATACTCCTGTAAAGCCGGATTCCCGATAATCAGCGCGGAATCCAAGCTGTTGTCTGAGAGTGGAGCGTTAGTCAGCAGTTCTTTTCCTGTGTTTAGATACGTAATCTCATAGCGGTCTCCAAGAAAAGAACTGGAAGAAACGGCAAGCTGACTGAACGGAAATTGAAGCAGAGATCCTGCGGGGGCAATGATTAAGTGACGGACGCAGGTGTCAGCTATATAATCTTTCATCGGTCTGTACAAGAGGCGCCGTAACTTGGATTCCGTTTCCAGAAGCTCCGGCATTAACAGTTTATTCTCAGCCAAGGATGCAGAAGCAGTACGAAGCAGCAGAGAATGCCATTTGGTAAGCAAATCATCGATTGTTTCCTTCTCACAAAGGCGGATACAGTGTACCTGTTGTCCGGAAACCAGAAAGACACAGTAGAAGCTTTCGGTAACCGTTCTGGTAATGCAGTATTCAAGCAGCAGCTCTTCATCCGAAAGTCTGCTTCTGATTTCGTCATTCGTCATTGGTTTGCGATTGTTCAGGACTTCTAAGGTCTGAGTGTGACGGCTTAGGAACGAGGCTTCCATAGAGATATACTTTGTATTGAGTAGGAAGTCATAAATGCTCTCAGGCGGCATGACTTGTCTGCCAAGGGCTTCATAGCATAGGATATAAGCATCCATGCAAAGGGAAAAATGATATTCCAAAAGAGACAGATGGTTGTACACCAGCTTCTCGTCATAGTAGAGGAAAAGACTGCGGACTTCATTGTCAAAGTAGCGGTCGGCTCTTTTTTTGCAATCAGGTATGGCAGCGAAGTTTTCCGTTTGGGCAAGCAAAAAAAGTGTAAGCGAAAGTCCCCTGTCACCAAGCCGGTGATAGAGTGTAAGAGCCTCGTTATACTGCTTGCGTTGAATCAGACTAAGACCATGATTGTATACAAGAATTTGAAAAGCATCCCGGCTGTAGCAGATAGAGGCAGGAAGTTGTCCGTCATTTTGTGCCGTAAAAAGAAAATGACTGTTGTTTGTATCGCAATTCTCCAATACAATGGAAAGTGTCGCAAGAGAAGCATATAAGTCGGGATATTGTGTCGGATTAAGTCCGCGGTATTTTTGATAAATAGAGCGTGCCTCAGACAATTTTCCGGCTTTTGTATACAATTCCGCAAGAATCAAATCCATGGAGGTGCGAAGGTAATAATCTTCAGGCGGCTCCTTGGCAAGCGCTGTCAGGAGGGCAATTCCTTCTTCGGAATTATTGATTTTGCCGTAAGCACAGCTCAACAAAATCAGATTTGAGCAGGCAAGATTCGTAATCAGTGTTTCATTTGCGGCATAGGATTGCAAAAAAGCGGTTGCATTGTCAGGGATAAGCACTTCCACCATCCAGAAGTCGTTTGCACTTAGACATTCATGAAGACACTGATAATACTGGTTCATGTGAAAATGCAATCTTGCATTAAAATACGCATGAAGAAAGCTGATTAACGGACAGAAGCCGTTCTCTTCCTGCAGAATGGTAATGCCTTTTTCAAGACGCCATTGGGCATTGGCGATATCACCGGCATTCAGATAGCACTCACAGGAATCCAGAAGGTGGACTGCATAATAGGATTGCGCAGAGTTTCCCATGAGTCGTTGCATACACTCACAAACGGAAGTTTCATATGTCTCATAGGTTATCAGGTCATGCTGTCTGTTGGCAATGGATTGTAGAAGCGTCACGGCATTCAGATAGTCATAAGACACTGTGTTATCAAGGAGAGCAACAGCCTGCTTGGCATATGCTTTGGCGGAATCGAGATTCCCAAGATTATATTCCTGCGTGGCAGTGGTGAGGAGATGTAGGGTTTCATTCATAGATAAATTCCTTTCTGCGTCATTCGGTGTGTTGCTGCTTGGAGGGGCGATTTTGTTTTGAAAAATATTTCATGGAATAAAGTTTAAATAGTTATTTTTCATTATACATTGGAGGAAAGCAAATATACAAGTAAGAAAAAAGGAAGAAGAGGTTACGATATGGAACAAAAGACAATATTAAGCAGTGATGGTCAGAAGGAAACGGAAGGTACGGTACTGAGCAGTCAGTACGCAGAAGCTGAAGAAAGTACGGTGTTAAGCAGCCAATATGCAGAAGTCGGGGAAGGTACAGTGCTGAGCAGTCAGTACACAGAAACCGGAGAAGGTACAGTGCTTAGCAGTCAGTATGCAGGAGCCGGAGAAGGTACGGTACTGAGCAGTCAGCATACAGAAGCATGGCGTCCGGGACTTTTGTTGAAGCGTGGGGACAAGGTAAAGGATTACACTATTACAGGGTTCATCAATAAAAGTGGAGAGGCTGAGGTCTATAAAGGAGTAAGGGACGGCAAGGAGTATGCTGTGAAACTCTATTTGAATGAGATTTCCCTCAAGGAAGGTGTAGTCAGTCGTCTGGTAGGAAAAAAGTTTCAAAATCTGGCACATATGGTGGAGGTAGGGGAAATCCCCATCGAGTTCCGGCAAGGGGAACAACTTCACAAGTTTTATGAAATATCACCCTTGTACCAAGAGGTTACAAAACCTGTTCCCTATGAGGAACTTCGTAGGATGATTGCACAGGTCAATGTGGGACTGCATGAGCTGCACAGCATGGGGATCTATCATAAGGATATTAAACCTGCCAATATTATGATGGATGAGGAAGGAAATTATAGAATCATTGATTTTGGTATCAGCAGTGTTGCCCAGAGAGGACAGACACATATCAACAATACGGTAACAGGTATTTCTTTTGATTACGCGTCACCGGATGCAAGAGCTACTTCCAAGGCAAGTCCGGAGGAGGATTACTATTCCTTTGGTATTTCTGTCTATGAATTTTATACAGGAGAATTGCCGTATGCGGAGTTAGGGAGTGCAAACAACCGCTATGAACAATTAAATGCTATCGGTATCAAGGTGAGAGAATCCCAGCATATGCCGGAGGAATTGGTGAAACTTATTCATGGTCTGACTTTTTACAGCAATAACCAAGAGCTTAAAAAGAAACGTTGGGGATATGATGAGGTAAAAAAGTGGCTGGAGGATGCTTCCGATATGGAAGACCTTGATATGGGACAGATTGGTGCCGTATCAGTCGGAGCCGGCGTAGACACTGACAGCAGAGCTACCATAATATATACTAAAAATATAGGTTTTCAAAATAAACAGATTCGAGACAGTTATACCCTGGCTTCCGAGATGGGCTTACATTGGGAAGAGGGAAAGAAACTGGTAGGACGTGGATATCTTGGTGATTTTTTCAAGGAGAACGGAAGTGAATATGTTTCTTTTCGAAGTATATGTGAAGACACCAGAACCATTCTGGAGGATGCATCTTCCCCTTTGGAAGAGGATATGGCATATTGGAAACTTCTGTATACCATTGAACCAAAGCTTGAGCTGTTCTACTGGGGTGTACCCAAAGAGGACGGAACGACAGGCTATACTTGTGAAGAAATCGGTGTGTATTTTTTCTTAAAACCGATGCAGGGTGATACTGCAAAAAGAGAGATTCCTGAGATTACGAAGAATTTGATAAAAAGTAAAAAGCTGCCAATCTATTTAAAGGAATGTCTGCATGATGAAGTACGGTATCAGAAAGCAATGGAACTGTTGAAGAAGTATGAATCCAATGATTATGCAGAGAAGAAACGGGCTGTATGGAGATTGGGATATCTGTTTACAGGAAAGGCGTTGTTTACGTATCATGGACAAAGTTTTGGGACAAAGGACGAGCTTTACAAACATTTGATTGATTGGACAAATTCCATGAAATTAGATGAGGCGCTTAGAGTGGCAGATTCATTTGAACAAACAGCAGAATTTCAGGCATGGCTGGATTATCAGGAGGAATAGGTGATGAGTGGTCCTAAAATATCCAAATATGAATTAGAGCAGATGATGAAAAAAAAGATAGAGGAAGCGGCTTACGAGAGGCAGAGAAAACTGGAAGCACAGATGCGTGAAAAGCAAAGAAAGGCCGAAGCAAAGCTTGATAAAGAAAACCTTGCTTTTCAGAAAACTATTGCCTCTGTGAATCAAATACTTGAGAAAGAGCAGCAAAAACAGCAGGAAAGAATGAACAGTCAAAAGCAAACGAAAGAAACGGCCACAGTAAGAAAGAGTCTGCTTCATGACAAGGAGATTAAAAAGACACTGGATTTTGAAACGATTTTGGAACAGGCACGACAAAATACAGATATCGTAGAGGAATGTCAGGCAGATTTGGAAGATATTGTTCGTGAACTGGTACAAGAGCCCATGGAACTGCACAGCCTGATTGATGCCTATGTTCCCAAGAAACAGGAAACACAGGCAGTTTTGGATAAAGCCGGTAAGACAACGGATGCAGAAGAAAAATTTGATGATCTCTTACTTTCTATGGAAGAGGAGTACAGGGAACTTGTGAGTGACAGAGCCTTTTTCAAGCATTATAAGGAGCAGATTCTACGTTTCGAGGAGGTCTGCAAAAGGCAGCAGGAATATCACTCGTATCAGCTTCTTAGAGATGTGTATTATGGAGATTTCGGGCGGCTTAAGGAAGAAAGAAGTAAGTGGCATAAGCAATATGATACATGGAAAGAACCCTTTTATGAGGTTTACATACAATACCGTGCGGCATGTGAGATGGCAGGGCAGATACCGGAGTATTATTCTTTGAAACTTGAGACAGTTTCGACAGATATAGAGGAATTAAAACAGAAAACAGAAGCGCTTCATCAGGAATATCTGCGGCAGCAGGAGAGCATGGAGGTTACCAGAATCTTTAATGAGGTGATGGAGGAAATGGGATATCAGGTGCTTGGCACGAAGGATATTACCAAAAAGACCGGTGCCAAGGTACATAATACTGTTTTTTCTTATGGGGACGGAAGTGGTATTCATGTGATGGACAGTGGTGAGCGAATTACGATGGAGATTGTCGGACTGGAGAACGAGGGTAGAAGTCTTGAAGAAGAGGACAAGGAGTATCTGACAGAAGAACAGGAGCATTTCTGTGACAGTTTCCATGAGATAGAGCAGGAACTTGCAAAGAGAGGTGTGGTCCTCAAAGACAGAATAGGGATGTTGCCACCTTCCAAGGAGTATGCAGCTATTATGAGTATGGAAGGTTACGAAAGAACCAAACAGGGTCATCAGATGAAGTCATTGTCCGGTGTTGATAAAAAAGCAGTCAGAAAGCAGCAAAAGAAGCGGTATTTCAATGAGCAGTGAGGGACAAGTCAATGAAGAAAAAAGTAAAAATATGTATGAATGCGGAGTGCATAAACAGAGTTAACAAACCGGATGCGGCAGTGTGTGCAGGCTGTGGCAGCTCCTTTCGGGGAATGAGCTGGCAGTTTTTAAGTGATGAGGAAATCGAGAGGTTACTTTCGCCGGATGAAAAGGTGGAAGAAGCAACAAGAGAGACAGACGAGTCTGGGGAAGAACAAAGTGCAAGGGAAGAACAAGAGCAGTCGGGAGGTATGTTTATCATTTGCCCAAGCTGTCAGAGGCATATTCCTTATAGAGTAGGCTTGGAATTTTGTGAATGCGGAGAATATGTGCAGGAAGAGATACCGGTACAGGAAAATACTCAATCGGTTGAAGAAGGGCAGCAGGAGACAGCAGAAGAACGTAAGGTTACCGCATTGCAATCGCTGGATGGTCTGTACAGACTTGAGCTCACCGGAGAGTGGATGAAGGTGGGAAGAAAGGCAACCGGAGAAGCATACTTCGAAAGCAATGGCAAGTACAAGGTCTGCAGAGAACATGCCATTCTGCAGTTGACTGAAGGGGAATGGTACATTTCCTATTGCAAGAGAGAAGACCGTAATTACATAGGTGGCGTGGAAAATCCCATTTTCATTAATAAGCGGAAAATGGAGAGGCAGGAGAGCTACAAACTTAAACCGGGGGATGAAATTGCTTTTGCAGAATCCGACCCGTCTGATTCTATGGCCGCCTTTTTCCGTGTGGAATAGATGAGGCAGATATGAAGATTGCAAGAATACTCTATCCGGTACATGTACTTGGTCCGGGTGAGCGAGTGGCTATATGGACCTATGGTTGCAGGCATGAATGCAAGGGCTGTGCAAATCCGGAACTTTGGGCACCGAAGAATGTGACAGAAACGGATGCAGAGCATTTAAAAATGTTTTTTGTACAGCTTTTAAAAAAAGGACCTATCGAGGGAATAACCATTACGGGAGGTGACCCCTTTTTCGATACAGAGTCGCTGAAACAAATACTGGCGATTGCAGAAGAATATACGCAGGATATTCTGGTCTATACCGGTTTTCTACTGCAGGAACTGGAAAAAAAGGCAGGTATACAGACTATTCTTAATAAGATTGCGGTACTGATAGATGGGACGTATGACGAGAAACAGAATAACGGACATGTCTTAAAAGGGTCTGATAATCAGAATATCTACTATTTAAAGGAGCAGTATCGGTCTGAATATGAAACGTATATCAGGCAAAATCAGGGGAAATATCCGGTAGAAAACTTTCCGGCAAGAGATGGTGTCATATCGGTCGGGATTCATAAACCGGATTTTCATAAGAAAATATAAAAGAAACGGAGGAATACAGGACAGGAATGAGCAATGGATATTATATAGCAAAATGGCACAAGGAATTGGAAATTTTTCATAAGGTGAAACCAATTCTAATTATGGAAGGAAATGTTTTAGATCAGTTTCAGTATCCGTCGGATGGTTCTATTTCTGATTTGAACGGGTATCTGGTCAGCTTTTTTCTGGAGCATGGGTATCAGAATATTGTTTCCTTTGATAGTATACATGGATTTTACAGTTTGCTGGGAACAGAGAGTCTGCAGAACTTTAAAAAGATTTCGGATTGTCATGCAACAATCAGGGGACAGTATATGGCTGTGCCGTTTGCAGCAGAAAGTGGAGAAACAGCACCCGAGGTCATTGAGAATGCCTTGTCACAAAATGAAGAGTTGACCGTAGTTATTATGAATCTTGCATCCAGATATGTGACTTCACCGGATAATCTGTCTCAGGCAGAGGTAAACAGTTATACCACTCTCCTTCAGATGGCCGGGAGAATACCGGATTGCAGAGTACAAAACGAGGAGGAAACCATAGAACCGCAGTTTGCCAAGAATCTTTTGATTTTGCTGGTAGATAAAACAAATGACCTTCCAACCTGGTTTTGCCTGAATAATCCAAATGTGAAGATTTTGCATCTGTCAACACCGGGAAAAGAGGAGAGAGCAGCTTTTGTGAAAGGAGAGGCATTCAGAAGCTTTTTTAGAAAGGATATTTATGAAAGCGGCATGAAGGCGTTTGAGATAAGCGAAGAGGAAAAACAGATGCTTTCTGAGGAAGAAGCAAAGCAGCTGACAGTAAGGCGCAGACAGGAGCTTGAGAAAATTCAGGATAAATTTGTAGGAATGACGGAAGGGTTTACATTTTTAGAATTAAACGATTTGCGTGCACTGTGCCATAATGAGGGAATTACCATTGCCAAAATGTATGAGGTAGTGGATTTGTATCGTTACGGTATTAGAGAGAATCCATGGATGCGAGAGGATTTGCAGGCATCGCTTAAGGGTGCGGAAAATAGTTTCTACAAGCGTGTGAAAGGGCAGGAGGATGCAATTACAAAGACAATGGATGTGGTCAAAAGGGCAGCTACAGGTATGTCCGGTCTGCAACATTCCTCCCATACGAAGCCTAAGGGAATCCTGTTTTTTGCAGGTCCTACCGGAACAGGTAAAACGGAGACAGCAAAAACGTTGGCGGAAATTCTCTTTGGAGATGAGAATCGCTGCATACGTTTTGACATGAGTGAGTATTCACAGCCACAGTCCGACCAGAAACTTTTAGGAGCACCTCCCGGATATGTAGGCTATGAGGCAGGCGGACAGTTGACCAATGCAGTCAGAGAAAATCCTTTTTCCATTCTGTTGTTTGATGAGATAGAAAAGGCACACGGCTCTATTTTTGACAAATTTCTTCAAATACTTGAGGACGGCAGGATGACTGACGGACAGGGAAAGACGGTCTACTTCTCCGAAACGATTATTATATTTACAAGTAATCTTGGAATGTTTCGACAGGAAAATGGAGAAAAGGTGGACAATGTCACACCGGATGAAGATTACAGCCGGATTAGCCGGAAAGTAAAAACAGCAATCGAGGAATATTTTAAATATGAATTGGGAAGACCGGAAATATTAAACAGAATCGGTGAGAATATCGTTGTCTTTGACTTTATCAGACCGGAAACGGCCAAGCTGATTCTGGATTCCCAAATTGATAAAATCATAACAAATTTGAGAACTGAGAAGAATATCAGACTGGTAATATCCGACGCAGCAAAGGAGACACTTCTCCACAAGGCTTGTGCCAACCTCAAAAATGGCGGTAGAGGCATTGGAAACGTGGTAGAGGACGCATTGATTAACCCATTGTCACGTTTTTTGTTCGATGAAGGAATCGCAAATGACAGTGAAATCGAGATACAGGAAATTGATGCAGAGCAGTCGCCTGTACAAATGAAGGCTGTCAGAAAATAGCAGTCCGTGCTTATGTGGAGGTAAGTATGAAAATATACGGATATGTAGAAAAAGGTATGGGAAAGAGTGAGTGCCAGGACAGGGTATTGATAGGAGACACAATTCTGGCAGGCGGATTTCTGGTAACAGAATATGAGAAAGCAGGAAATCTGTTGGTAGCAGTTGCAGACGGAGTAGGTGGTTATCCCGGCGGAGAAAAAGCCTCTCTTCTTGCAGTAGACAGCATCCGTGTACTAAACAGAAGGACGAAACTTTTAGAGGAAGATATTGCAGGTCTTGTAACAATTGCGGATGCGCAGATACGAAAGACAGGACAACGAAATCCCGGCTTTGAAAATATGGCAACCACACTGACTGCATTTGTCATGAATCAGGAAAGGGCACTTTCCGTACATATAGGAAACTGCAGACTTTGTACTTACAAAAAATATCTGCAGCCGTTGACTAAGGACCAGACCGTTGTGGCAGACATGGTAAGCAGAGGAGAAATGACAAGAGAGGAAGCGCTTGTTTCTCCTCTTCGCAACCGGATTAATGCCTGCCTTGGTGGTGGGAAAGAAGAATATCTTCATAAATTGCAGATTGAGGCACAGGATAAACTTTTAGAGCAGGATAGCAATCTCATTCTGACTTGTGACGGCATTCATGACTATATGGGAGAAGAGGAATTGGAAATGCTTCTTGCAGCAAGCGTGGATGCACAGGAAGTATGTAAAAGTATTGCACAAGAGGCACGAAAGAACGGATCATGCGATGATATTTCCATAGTGATTGTGGACCGATTGGGCAGATTCAGATAAAGGGCAGGAGAATAAGATGGGTTTAGAACAATGTATGAATGTTCTGTTAAAGAATATGCAAAAGCAGGATGCAAAGATTGAAGAGGATATGAGGCAGTATGCCGGTTTGTTAAGTGAGCTTGAAAGATGTGAGGCGCTCAGAAAGCAGCATGAAGCGGATAAGCATAAGCTGGTAGAGCTGTTTTCAGCATTGGTTGACAAAAGTACCTATGAGGCGGATAGTATTCATTTTCAAAGAATGCAGGAAACAATTAAGGAAGATGAAGAGACAAGGAATAGAATTCTTGGGCAGATAGAGGAGAGAAAGTCCTACTATGAAGCCTTTCAGGACAATGCCTATGAGGTACTTTGGAAGCAGGATGAGGCAGGTCAGCTGGCAGCTATTTATCTGATGTTTGGCGGAAAAAAACGCAGTGTCCAAGCTATGACAGCCGAGCTTCTTGGGAAGAAAAAAAATCTCTCCCCGGAGGTTTCCGGATACCTGATAGACAAAGCTTTGGTTTATAGTGATGAGAGGCAGGAGGAAAGGGAAGAAGAGGAAAAACTGGAAGAACTTCTGACAGAACTTTTAAGAAGTACGGATTATCCGACAAAGGACGAGACATGGAAGAGCCGTGAGAGCTATTTAAAAATCCGCAAAACAAGAAGAACACTGGCAGAATGTAAAATTCTTTTAGAAAAGTATGACAATGTCAGGGAATCCTTTGAGGGATTTGAGGAAAACTATGAAAGGATTCGTACGAAGATAGAGGCGGAACTGGGCAAGCTCAAATCCGGAAAAAAAGGTGATGATGCAACACTTTGTATCTCCAAGACGAAACAGTGGTATCGCAGCAGTATTGCAGAAATCAATGAAAAGCTTACGCAGGGGAAAAAGCAAAATGAGGAAATAAAGCATGCCATTGCCCAAATGAATAAAATGAGTGGAGAACTCCAACAGGGACGAAAGGCCGGCGCGGACATGGCACGCTGCGACAGTATACACAGTTCATTGACAGCATACAGTGAAAAACTGGCAGGATATACAGATGTTTCAGAAATGGAGAATATGCTGGAAAAACTGTTAAGTGAATTCCAAAAGAAAATGGGACTTGTACAGGAAGCAAAACAGGCCGATACAGAGAAAAGAAAAAGAGTACAAAGAAAAAAAGTCCAAAATTGGGGAAAAAGAAAAAAATATATGATGAAGGCAATGCCCGTGATGGTTGTCTGTGTCATTCTTTTCATTATCTATAGGTTGTTTTTCTCCAACGTATATTACGGATTTGGAAAATTCTATTTTGGAAACAGACTTTATAAGGAATATGTTGTTTCTTCCCGGGTAAAGGAAATTCCGGATGGGTTGTTTCGGAATAATCATTCCATGGTGTCTGTAACATTGCCGGAGGGTTTGAAGGAGATTGGAAATCAGGCATTTATGGGATGTTCTTCACTGCAGGAGCTGGTACTACCGGAAAGTATGGAAACGATAGGAGAAAGTGCGTTTGAGAACTGCTATAATCTGCAGACGGTTGCATGGAATGATAACCTGACTGCTATTGGTAGTAATGCTTTTGCCTCCACAGATTTACAGTCTCTTGAGGATTTAAATCTGACTATTGCGGATGAAAAAGCCTTCTATAACTGCAAGAATCTTGAGATTACAGAGGAAATAGAAGAAAAATTCGGAGCCGACAAATTCTATAAAAGAGCATTTCCTGAGGAGCCTTTACTGGAAAATGAAGGACAGTTGAAAAAGATACTGCCGGGCAATTATATATCAGGCATTGACTTTACGGATAAGGAAGGAACAATAAGCAATCTGTGGTATGAAAAGGAAAAGACACAAGAAGCGAAATTCAGCTTTGAATATCGTCTTCATGGTTTATGGTATGCTATAGCAGGATCGGTAATAAGTAATAATGTGAATACTTCACTGCCACAGGATATCAGGCTGAATATCTCTTCGGTACAATGCGGATATGACAAAGACCAGCTTCTTATACAGGATGAAGAAGGAAACTATCCCGGTGTCGCTTTTGCCATGGATGGGCTTGTGTTACCGCTTGGGGAAGAGGAAATTGTAATGAATGGAAACGACATTACGAATATTCAGATAGATGAGATATCGGAAGAGGAACAGAAGATAACTTTCGTTTTGTCAGCAAAGCTAAAATCCTTCAGGGACATAGATTTTTCAGGATGTCTTGAACTGTCAGTAGGAGAGGACAAACCGGTACGTGAATTTAATGTAACACAGACAACAGACAATGGATATAATTTTTATGGAACTTATACAGACAGTAATGAGAATACCGTGGTGGTAAATCAACGTCAGGGAAATTATTATTATCTTGGCGATGGTAATTTTCTGGATGTCAGCCTTCAAAATAAGGGTAATGCGGTTATTTATTTTTCTTATGGTGAATACAGTACAAACTCTCATAAGGTAACGTTAGACTATTACAATAAAGAAATTCATGTGAAGGACAACTATGTTCTTAAGAAGACGGCAAACACAGAAGAAGAGAAAGAAACAGATTCCCGATTTGCCGGTGTCTGGAAGGGAAGTTTACGAAAAGACTTATGGCTTGAAAGTCATAATGTGGCATATACGGCGTATGTATTTGACAATGGGGAAAATGATGTCGCTATGATAGAATGGAACTATACATTAAACAATGGAACATTGCGGTATGCAAGCTATCCATGTTTTTGGGACTACGATAGTACAAATCACTATGTTAAATTTACAAATGGAGGTTTCTACACAGTAGCCGATGGCTATCATTCCACCAATATGTCCGGTACCCTCAGCGCAGACGGTAAGAGAATTACGCGTACAAATGGAGACGGATATTTAGAGAAGGTTCAGTAAAGAGCATGGCTTTGATGCAGAGTGAGTTCTAAAATCGGAGTGAAACAGATATAGTCTGACCAAGGAGGAAGCATAATGGAAGATATATTATCGGGTTTAAATGAGGAGCAGATAGCTGCAGTCACTACAACAGAGGGATATGTCAGAGTAATTGCAGGAGCAGGCTCCGGTAAGACCAAAGCATTGACTCACAGGTATGCTTATCTTGTTAATGAATTAGGCATTTCAACATCCAATATACTATGCGTTACCTTCACAAATAAAGCAGCAAATGAAATGAAGAAGCGAATACGGAATATGATAGGGGACTGTGACACCGGATATGTATGTACTTTTCATGGTTTCTGTGTGCAGGTATTACGGGAAGATATCCATACCATTCACTATCCGAAGAACTTTACGATTCTCGATACGGAGGATGTGGAGAGTGTTTTGAAAACGGTATACGAGGTCTGCCATATATCATCGAAGGAGTATACGTTTGATATGGCGAGGAAGAATATCACATTTGCAAAGTCGAAAAAAAAGCATATTCCGTATTTACTGGAGTTAGATAATATTCACTTGAAAGAGGAATACGATAAAGCGGACAAGATGGAGGACAAGGTCTTTTTGGGCTATCTGTATGAACAAAAGAAGATGTTCGGATTGGATTTTGAAGACCTGATAACGATTACGGAATACATATTTGAACATTTTGAAGAAAAAAGACGTAAGTGGCAGGAGAGACTGATGTACATTATGGTAGATGAATTTCAGGATGTCAGCAGGAATCAGTATATGCTGGCAGATGTGTTGAGCAGCTACCATAAGAATCTTTTTATCGTAGGAGACCCTGACCAGACTATTTATACATGGAGAGGAGCCACAGTAGATTATATTCTCGACTTTGAGAAACAGTATAAGGGCGTAAAAACAATTATTTTGAATAAAAATTACAGGTCAACACCCAATATACTGAATGCGTCAAATTCTCTTATCAAGAAAAATGCAAAGCGTGTGGAGAAAGACCTGATGGCGGTAAAAGACTCCGGGGAAACAGTATCTTATTATCATGCAGTTACTGTAAAGCAGGAAGCCCAGTGGATAGCAGCACAGATAAAGAACCTTCTGGAAAACGGCAGAAGCTACAAGGATGTGGCAATTTTGTATCGTTCCCATTTTGTATCAAGGAGCATTGAAGAAGTCTTTATGAAGGAGAAAATCCGGTATGTTCTTTACAGTGGCGTTGAATTTTATAAGAGAAAAGAGGTAAAGGACAGTCTCTGTTATATGAGAATGATAGCGTGTCAGGATGATATTTCTTTTGCACGGGTGGTAAATGAACCGAAAAGAAGTATCGGAAAGAAGCGAATGACCTTCCTGCGAGAATATGCAACAATACACAACTGTTCCTTGTATCAGGCACTAAAAGAAACGGTGCAGTCAGATTTGTTTGTAAAAACAAAAGCGGCAGAGTTTCTTGCATTTGTTGAGAAATATAAGAATAGCTATCAGAATATGAGAGTTTCAGAGATTTTGAACGTGGCATTAAGTGAAAGCGGTTATGAAGAAATGTTAAGACTGTCCGGTGAGCAGGAACGTCTGGATAACCTTGCAGAATTAAAACAGTCTGTTTATGAATTTGAGAGTACGTCCGGTGAGGAAAATTCGTTGGAAGAATATTTGCAGAGGGTGGCGCTTTTTACCAATGTTGACAAGGAAGAAAGGCAGGATTCTGTTAAAATGATGACCATACATACTGCGAAAGGATTAGAATTCCCTTATGTATTTGTATGTGGCCTGAATGAGGGAATTTTCCCAACGAACCATGTGAATACGCCGGAAATGCTGGAAGAAGAGCGAAGACTTGCTTATGTTGCCTTTACCCGGGCAGAAAAAGGGCTGTTTTTGAGCGATGCGGAGGGGATGAATTATGACGGCTCTTACCGTTATCCGTCCCGGTTTATTTTTGATACGGATAAAAAGTATTTGAATTATATTGTGGAATTGGATGAAAGACTGATGACACAGGCTTTAGGATATATCCGTATCAATGAGGAGAAAATGAGTCACTCGGAAGCAGAATTACAGGTAGGCGATACGGTCATCCATAAGATATTCGGAAAAGGTGAAATTGTAGCTGTAAAGAAGGAAATTTCCAGCTATGTGATACAATTTGAAAATATGGAAACAGTAAGAAATATTCACATGCGGACACCGTTGCAAAGAGTATAGAAATGCAAAACAGAATGTAATAGCTTGGAAGCTGTACTTTTGAAAACTGAAGACATGGTATATTGTGAAAAAACTATTGATAACGCTTATGTTTCTCCTATATAATAGTTAAATCATGAAAAATACAAAGGAGAAGCTATGACAGATACAATTTTAGATAACATTACAGCATTTTTAACAAAGGTAGATGACTTCGTATGGGGAATTCCATTGATTGTGCTTATTCTGGCAACGGGTATTTTCCTGACTGTCCGTTTAAAGGGCTTACAGATTACGAAGCTGCCACTGGCAGTAAAACATCTGATTGCCAATGAAAAGAGCGGTACACAAGGGGAGGTTTCCAGCTTCGCAGCACTTTGTACGGCATTGTCTGCAACGATTGGAACCGGAAACATTGTAGGTGTTGCAACAGCTATTGTAGCAGGCGGCCCGGGGGCATTGTTTTGGATGTGGATTGCTGCATTGGTAGGAACGGCAACCAAATATGCCGAATGTCTGCTTGCAGTAAAATATCGTGTTACGGCAGAGGACGGACATGTTATCGGAGGACCTTTTTACTATATTGAAAAAGGTATGGGAAAGAAATGGAAATGGCTGGCAAAGGTTTTTGCCTTTTTTGGTGTGGGTGTGGGATTGTTCGGTATCGGAACCTTTACACAGATAAACGGAATTACCAGTGCGGTTAATAATTTTTTTGATGCGGAGAATACTTGTACCATACAATTGTTCGGAAGAGACTATTCGTGGTCAGTTGTTATTGCAGGCATTTTGGTTACGGTTTTTGCCGCACTTGTTATCATTGGAGGTTTGAAGAGAATTTCTGCGGTGGCACAGGTAGTGGTGCCTTTTATGGCGGCGATTTATATTGTGGCAGTGTTGTGTATTCTTTTATTCAATCTGAAAGCAATTCCCGGTGCGATTGTGTCTATTGTACAGGGGGCATTTGGATTCCGTGCGGTGGCAGGTGGTGCTTTGGGTGCCATGATGGTTGCCATGCAGAAGGGAATTGCAAGAGGCATATTCTCCAATGAGGCAGGTATCGGAAGTGCACCGATTGCAGCGGCAGCAGCACAGACCGACCAACCGGCAGGACAGGGACTGATTTCCATGATGGGAACGGTTATTGATACAATCATTATTTGTACGATGACCGGACTTGCTATTGTCATTACCGGTGCATGGGATATGGGACTGGAAGGCGTGGCGGTAACTACAAAGGCATTCCAGATGGGTTTGCCCTTTCCGGAACAGGCAGCTTCCTTTGTGTTAATGATTTGCCTTGTATTCTTTGCATTTACAACGATTCTCGGCTGGGATTATTATAGTGAGCGGTGTTTGGAATATCTGACCGGAAACAGAAGGAAAGTGGTAAAGGCATATCGATGGATTTATATTGTGTGTGTTTTTATCGGACCATACATGACGGTAAAGGCAGTGTGGACAATTGCAGACATTTTTAACGGATTAATGGCAATTCCGAATCTGATTGCATTGCTTGCATTGAATGGGGTTGTTGTAGCAGAGACAAAAGCGTATTTTGAAAGCTTGAAAAAAAACGATATTTAGCAGAACATCATTTGTCAAACTTCCGCAGGTTATGTGCCAAATACTGCATGTGGTGATACAGATGTTGACAGAACATAATCCACTCGATATGATACAAAAAAAGAAAATGAGGAGAGAGGAAGTAAATGAAACACTTAAAAAAAATTATTTTGACCGGAATTGCCATGGCACTTGCAGTGGGAATGACAGGATGCGGGTCTGCGGAAGTTACGATGAAGGAGTTTATGTCCAAGGATGAAACTGTGAGCATTATGTTGAATGACAAATGGACAGTGGAAGATACGGGAATGGATAACTGGCTTTCTGCCGGTAATGCATCCGGTACAGAAGCAGCTGTTGTTATGCAGATGGAAAAAAGTTCATCAGGTATTGGAAACATGGATGATGTGAAAGAAGTGATGGAGGAATCTTATGAACTTTCCGAACTGAAAGAGGTTGAAAAGCCGGAGATTCCCGGTATGACAGATATTGAAGCTTTTACAGGAAAAATGAATGTGGATAATGCCAATGGGGATTGCTATATCGTATATGGTAAAACGGACTATGCTTATTATGCAATCATCTGTGTAGCTAACAAAATGAATGACCGTAAGCTTAGTTCTTATAAGACATCTTGCGAATCCTTTAAGGAGAATGCGCCGGAGATAGTGAATAATTCGCAGGTTGCAATGACAGATACTATTCAGTGGATTAATGCTACTTATTCGGTGCTTACCTACATGAACAGTTGGGATTATAATTTATATGGCGGTTTGCCGGCTAATGATGATTCTATGGAAACAGGAAAGTCTCTTTTAGAGGAATGGTGGGAAGTAACAGACAGAGCTTCGGCGGATGAGACGATGGAATGGATTCTGACGGAAGGACATCGTACCGGATTTGCAGCAGATATGGAGAGTCTTAGTGAATGTGGCATAGCGGATGTAGCAGAGGAAGAACGGGTACAGTTTTTGCTGGATAATTTTGAGTTGACAGAAGAATTAGCTGCGGCTTATGCAAATGGGTATGCTGCGTATGAGACTTATGGTGAAGATACGATAGCAGCATGGGATTACAGCCGTGCTATGTCATTGCTTTCGTATTATTACATCGCAGGATATTATACAGAAACAGAAGCATTGGATATGTCTTTGGAATTAGCGGCGGTGATACAGAGCAGTTTTGATTCCTGGGATGCGTTTATGGAGAGTTATTTAATCGGATATGAATATTGGGCAGAAGAAAGCAGCGATGAGAGACGTGCTGCTTATGAAGAATTAAAGGCAGCTTCCGACAGTCCGTTTGCAGTGGACTGGAATCTGACTTTAGAAAAAAGCTGGTAAAAATAAAAGAAGCGTGCCGTTTGGTATGCTTCTTTTGTCATGCTAGTGTGGAGTAATGGTGGGTGGAAAGCCGGAATTAGGCTTTAGGAAACAGTAAGATGACAAAGGAGTTTGAAATGTTTTCATTTAGTAAAAAAGTCAAGGGCTGTATTTTTTTACAAGGTATTACAGGACTGATAGAGCAGCTTTTGAAAATTTATCTGCTATATTTTGTTTCGGTTATGACAGATAGTATGAGTGTGGGGAATTTTGAAGGAGTGAAAAAGCTTTTGCCAATCGTCCTGCTTGTTTCGGGGATTCAGGTAATATTCTTTTTTGCGGCAGGATATTGGAGAGCAAGGTGTAGAAAAGAGTACGGTTTTGAACTTCAAAACAGGATATATGACAGTATCCTGACTGCTTATATGTGGAAACAGGACAAGAGTAAAAAAATGCAAATACTCAATTTGTACAGCACGCAAATCGAAGAACTGCAGGAATATGCCGTACAGATTGCGCAAATAGGAATCTATGCGGTTACCGCTGTCGCAGCAAGTATTTTTGCTATAGGCATCAGTATGAAACTGTTTTTGCTTTCCTGCATTTTAGTTCCACTTTTTAGTTATTTGTATCAGCAGCTTACAAAGCCCTTACAGAAAAAGAGCCGGGAAATCATTCAGGAAAAAGAAGAATTGAACAGTATTATCCGGGAATCGTTAATGGGGTTCTATATCATAAAAGCATATTCATTACCGAAGTATTTTACCAAACGGTTTAATGGGTGTGCGGAGTCACTGCGGGAGAGAGAAAAGGAAAAGGACAAAATCGGTTCCTTTTTAGGAAGAGTTCGTATTTTACTTTTATATATTCCCCAATTACTGGTACCCCTGTATGGAGGGTATTTGGGATTAAAGGGAGAAATTTCCTTGGGAAACCTGATTGCAGTCAATATGGTTATGGGGTATGTGATTAGCTCCGTTGAAAAACTGTTGGCGGTGTATAAATTAAGAAAGGAAGTAGAACCTGTATATGAGCAGGTTCAGAGTATAACAGACATAAAAAGAGAAGAAGAGAAGAGCGGAGAGGCTAATCCTAAACATAACTTTTCTGTAGAAATCAGAAATTTAAGTTTTTCGTATGATGACAAGCATACGGTACTAAAAAATATGGATTTGTGCATGGAAAAGGGAGAACATCTCGTACTGACCGGGGAAAGTGGTATGGGAAAAAGTACTCTTGTCAAAATTATATGCGGCTTGGAAATGGAATTTCAGGGCGAGGTTTTTGTTGGCGGTGTACCGTTAAATTCGCAAACACAAACACAAATACGAAATGCCATTGCTTATGTTCCGCAGGAGCCATATATTTTTCAGGGCACGATAGCGGATAATATATGTATGGGAAAAAAGGTAACAAAAGAACAGATGGAGGCTGTAGCGCGAATTGCTCAGGTACATAGTTTTATTTCGGCTTTTGAACAGGGGTATGATACCATGGTTGGAGAAGGCGGCATACAGCTGTCGGGCGGTCAGAAGAAAAGAATTGCTATTGCCAGAGCTGTTTTACAGGGAAGCGAACTGCTTTTGATGGATGAGCCTATGTCGGCATTGGATTCGGAGAGTGCACACAAAATTATTGAAAATATTTTTTCGCAATATCGTGACAGGGCAGTGTTAATCATATCACATAAGCCTTCGGAATATACAAAATATGCCGGAATTGCTACATTGAAAGGAGGCAGGATAGCAGATGAATAAGCAGTTGCTTTCAGATTTTAGAAAAACAATGTTGTTCTTAAAAAAGAAAACGGTCAGCTATGTTGTTTCCACTACTTTGGATAATGTGATTGTTTCTTTTTGTTATAACATTGTATTGTCTCTTATTATGCAGAGGGTTTTGGACGCCATTGCATACGGCGATGCCGGACTTTTTAAGGAAGCGGTTCTGATGGCGGTGGTTTCCCTTGGCGCAGCATTTCTTTTTGAGCCGGTATGTGATAAGATACAAAATTATTGTGTCAGAGCAGTCATGGCTGAAATCAAAAAGGATATTTTTGAGAAGCTGATACATATGAAAGTGCGCACCTATGAGGAAATGGAGCAGGGAGACGTACTGGTTAAGGCGACGAAGGATGTAGAAAAAATTGAGAGAATATATCTTTCCCATATCCCGATTTTGGAATTTGCATTGCTGCATGGTATTACAGCGGGGATTATGATGCTTTACTATAACCCGGTTTTAGGAATCATTGCTTTGGTTTTAGGTATTTTGCAGACTCTGATTAATTTAAAAACCGGTAAAAAAATAAGTTTGTATTCAGAAAAACGACAAAAAAATCATGCAGAAATATTGCAAAAAGTTGTGGAGCTTCTGGATGGTTATGTTGATATTAAGATGTCTCATAATACAAAATATTTTGCGCAAAATTTTGAAAAGGAAAATCAACATTTTGTAAGAACGGATAACAAGGTACAGAACTACAAAAAACTTTTGGCAGGGATGGATAATCTGTTTGAAAACATAAGCTGTATTGGCATTTTGGCAATCGGACTTTGGCTGGCAGCCAATGGAAAGACCTCCGTGGGAGCTGTTGCAGCAGTAATCGGACTGCAGGGGAATGCCTCGTTTTTGTTTAACAATCTGTCAGAATTTGTGGCAGGATTAGCGGAAGCACTGCCTTCGGTCAGACGGGTGCTTGGACTGATGGAAGAAAAAACAGAGGAGCAGGAAGAAGCGGAAAAGGAAGGAAAAGAAGAAATACAGCAGGCGGACACAGAGAATGTCATTGAGCTCAAAAATCTTTCGTTTGGTTATGAAGAAGATACCCCGGTATTGAAGAATATCAATAGGGAAATAAAAAAGGGGCAGTTTGTACTGATTAAAGGAGAAAGCGGCTGTGGAAAAAGTACATTAAGCAAGCTGCTTCTCGGATTATATCCGGTGCAGAAAGGGGAGTACCGGCTCTATGGGATGGATACGGCGAACATGAAATACGATGCAATAGCAGAGAAGATTGCATATTTAGATCAGGCTTGTCACCTGTTTCCAATGTCTGTGGCAGAGAATATACAGCTGGGGAAACCGGGGGCTCAAATGGAAGAAATTATTGCTGCTGCAAAGCTTGCGGGTGCACATGAGTTTATACAAAAACTGCCGGAGGGGTATGATACAATACTGCACGACAATTCGGACAATGTGTCGGGCGGTCAGAGACAGAGAATTGCACTTGCAAGAATGTTCATTAGTAATAAACCTATTTTTCTGATTGATGAGGGAACAGCAAGTTTAGATGAAGAGACGGAAAAGATGATAATGAAAAGCATAGAGCAATGGAAGGGAGAAAAGACAATTATAGCTGTTACGCATAGAGACCTCGGAATCCCTTATGCAATAGATTGGAATCTGTCTTAAGGAAAAGGACAGTAATGGTGCAGATTAGTGCAATCGCTTTTCAACTACTTGACGGAGCATGACGAGTATTTTATAATAAAGAGAAGTATGCAAAGAAGGAGATAATACGACAGACTATGATTAAGAGTATGACCGGCTTTGGCAGGTGTGAAGTGAGCGAAGGCAGTCGTAAATTTACAGTGGAGATGAAATCTGTAAACCACAGATACCTCGATGTAAATATGAAAATGCCAAAGAAACTGAACTTCTTTGAATCCTCTATTCGGAATGAATTAAAAAATTACATTCAAAGAGGAAAAGTAGATTTATTCATTACTTATGAAGATTTTTCCGAAAATAACGTCTGTATCAAGTACAACAGGGAACTTGCCGGAGAATATATGAAATATTTAGGACAGATGGCAGAAGAATTCGGACTGGATAACGACGTGCGGGTGTCTGCACTTTCCAGATATCCGGAGGTTCTTACAATGGAAGAACAGGTTGTGGATGAAGACGAGCTATGGAAGGAATTACAGAGGGCTTTACAAGGTGCAGCGGAAGGCTTTGTGGAGACAAGAATTCGTGAAGGAGAGAATCTGAAAAATGATTTGCTTGGGAAGTTGGATGGTATGCTTACCCATGTGGACTTTATTTCTGAGCGTTCTCCTCAGATAATTGCCGAGTACAAGCAGAAGCTTCGGGAAAAAGTAGAGGAACTTTTAGAGGATACAAAGGTAGACGAAAGCAGGCTCTTGATGGAAGTTACCATTTTCGCAGATAAGGTCTGTGTGGATGAAGAAATCGTCCGTTTGAGAAGCCATATTGAGACGACGAAGAAAACGCTGACAGAGGGCGGAAGTATCGGACGAAAGCTGGACTTTATTGCACAGGAAATGAATAGAGAGGCAAACACCATTCTTTCCAAGGCAAATGATTTGGAAATTTCCAACCGTGCCATTGAGTTAAAAACAGAAATTGAAAAGGTGCGGGAACAGATTCAGAATATTGAGTAATTTTGAAGGCGGAGTTATAGGATGAGCAGACTGATTCATATAGGGTTTGGTAATATTGTAAATACAGAGAAGATTATTGCAATTGTCAGTCCCGATTCTGCACCGGTTAAACGGCTTGTTCAAAATGCCAAGGAAAAAGGAACCGCGATTGATGCCACACAGGGGCGAAAGACAAAGGCAGTTCTTGTGATGGAGAATAATCAGGTTGTGTTGTCTGCGCTTTTGCCGGAAACCATTGCCGGCAGGGCACAGGCTGAAAATATAGATAACGAGGAAGCATAACCGCTTATCTAAATAAATTATGTATAGAAAAAGGAGAAAATAATTATGTTACATCCATCTTATTCAGATTTAATGAAAGTAGTAAACAGTGACGTGGAGCCGGGAGAAGCTAAAGTGGTAAGCAGCAGATATTCCATTGTTATGGCAACTTCCAAAAGAGCAAGACAGATCATTGCAGGAGAGGAACCTTTTGTAGATGGGGATATTAATAAGCCATTGTCTCTTGCCGTAGAGGAACTGAATGAAGGTAAAATCAAAATTTTGAGTGATGAGGAATAAGATGAAGATACATTTTATTTCGCTTGGCTGCGATAAGAATTTAGTAGATTCCGAAATGATGTTGGGAATGCTTGCGCAGAAGGGCTACAGTTTTACGGACGATGAAACGGAAGCAGATATTATTGTGATAAATACCTGCTGTTTTATTAATGATGCAAAAGAAGAAAGTATTAATACTATTTTGGAAATGGCAGACCTTAAGGAAAGCGGGCAGGTGAAAGCACTGCTCGTGGCAGGCTGTCTTGCCCAAAGGTATAAAGAAGAAATACAAAAAGAGATTCCACAGGTAGATGCCATTCTTGGAACCATGAACATTGACACCGTTGCGGATGCAATTGATGAGGTGCTTTCGGGAAATGCAAAGAATCATATTTCCGACTGTAACAGTCCGGTTATTTACGGTAAAAAAAGAGCGGTTTCCACAGGAGGGCATTTTGCTTATTTGAAAATAGCCGAAGGATGTGACAAGCATTGTACTTATTGCATTATCCCGAAGGTGCGCGGAAATTTTAGAAGTGTGCCTGTCGAGGTGCTTGTGAAAGAGGCGAAAGAACTTGCAGAAGGCGGCGTTAAGGAATTGATTTTAGTGGCACAGGAGACGACTCTGTATGGCAAGGATTTATACGGAAAGAAAAGTCTTCCGATGCTGTTGCATGAGTTGGCAAAAATTCCGGGCATTTACTGGATTCGTATTTTATATTGCTATCCGGAGGAGATAGATGAAGAACTGATTGAGGCAATCAAGACGGAAGAAAAGGTGTGTCATTATCTGGATTTGCCGATACAACATGCATCTGACAGGATTTTGAAGCGAATGGGGCGCCGGACGAATCAGCAGGAACTCCGTGCGATTATCGGAAAACTGCGGGAAGAGATACCGGATATTTGTCTGCGCACTACGTTGATTACGGGATTCCCCGGAGAAACAGAGGAAGATCATGAGGAATTGATGGCATTTGTGGATGAGATGGAATTTGACCGGTTAGGAGTCTTTACCTATTCGCCTGAGGAGGATACTCCGGCGGCAGGGATGGAAAACCAGATTCCGGAGGAAGTGAAGGAAGAACGCCGCGCCGAGATTATGGAACTGCAACAGGAGATTGCTTTTGAACTTGCCGAAAATATGGCAGGCAGAGTAGTCATGGCGATGGTGGAAGGAAAAATTGCCGAAGATGATGCTTATGTGGCAAGAACCTATAAGGATGCACCGAATGTGGATGGTCTTCTTTTTATTAATACGGAAGAAAATCTGATGACCGGAGATTTCGTCAAGGTACGGATTACCGGTTCTTATGAATATGATTTGATTGGAGAGATATATCATGAATTTACCGAATAAACTTACTGTTTTCAGAGTGATTTTGATTCTTCCCTTTGTGGTTTTGTTGCTTGGCGGCTTTGCACAGTGGGGGTGGTTTACGGCAATTTTTGGCGGTATTTCGGAATATACGGACTATATTGCGCTGGCAATCTTCATTATTGCCAGTCTGACAGATTTGTTGGACGGAAAGATTGCAAGAAAATATAATCTGGTAACAAATTTTGGAAAATTTATGGATCCTCTTGCAGATAAGCTGTTAGTTTGTGCGGCAATGATTTGCCTTGTTGAGATGGAAAGACTGCCGGCATGGATGGTCATTGTAATTATCAGCAGAGAGTTTATTATCAGCGGCTTTCGTCTGATTGCATCCGATAACGGTGTAGTCATTGCGGCAAGCTATTGGGGAAAATTCAAAACAACCTTCCAGATGGTGATGATTTGTCTCTTGATTGCAAACATTGAGGCAATCTCGATTCTGACAGCAATCATAACGTGGGTTGCGTTGATTTTGACGGTCGTATCTTTGGTGGATTATCTTGTAAAAAACAAGGCTGTCATGAAGGAGCAGAACTAAATACAGAAAAGATTTATAGTTGGCATACAGCGACAGGGAAAGAGGCAGAAAAATGGTTGTAGAACTGGTTGCGGTAGGAACGGAAATTTTACTTGGAAATATTGTGAATACCAATGCGGCATATTTATCCGAAAAATGTGCGGGGCTTGGTTTATCCTGTTATTACCAAAGTGTGGTCGGAGACAATGAGGAGCGGTTGCTTGAAACGATAAAATGTGCAACAGACCGGTCTGATATTGTAATTTTATCCGGTGGTCTTGGCCCTACGGAGGATGATTTGACAAAGGAGACAGCAGCAAGGGTCTTTGACAAAAAACTCTTTTTAGATGAAAATATCAAAGAACAGATTCAAAGTTATTTTGAAAAAAGAGGAAGCAGGCCTACCAACAATAACTGGAAACAGGCAATGATACCGGAAGGTGCAATCGCAGTGGAAAATGAGAATGGTACAGCACCGGGAATTATTATGGAACGGGACGGTAAGCATATTATTTTACTGCCGGGGCCGCCGAATGAACTGATTCCCATGTTTGAGAAAAGCATTGTACCTTATCTGAAAAAAATACAGCCGGGAGTTATTTATTCTAAGACGGTGAAGGTATGCGGAGTCGGCGAGAGCAAGGCGGAGACCATGGTAAAGGATCTGATTGATACACAGACCAATCCTACGATAGCCACCTATGCCAAAACAGGAGAAGTGCATTTGCGGGTAACGGCATCTGCTGACACGGAAAAGGAAGCAAAGAAGCTGATTAAACCTGTTGTAAAAGAACTGAAAAATCGATTTGGAGATGCGGTTTATACAACAGATGAAGCGGTTACTTTGGAAGAGGCAATTGCGGAACTCCTAAAGAAAAACAGACTGACGGCAGCATTTGCGGAATCCTGTACCGGGGGATTGGTGGCAGCAAGAATGATAAATGTGCCGGGAGTTTCAGAAAATCTGAAGGTCAGCTATATTACTTATTCTGATAAAGCGAAACATAAGCTTCTGGGCGTCAGAAAGAGTCTGCTAAAAAAGAAGGGGGCCGTATGTGCACAAGTGGCAGAAGAAATGGTGAAGGGTGCCGCGATTTTTGCCAATGCGGATGTGACGGTGGCCACCACAGGGATTGCCGGACCGGACGGGGGAAGTGAAGATACGCCGGTGGGTCTTGTTTACATTGCCTGTAATGTAAACGGAAACGTGAAGGTAAAGGAATATCATTTTAGCGGAAATCGTAGTAAAATAAGAGAAAGTGCTACAGCAAATGCTCTTATCCTGATGCGGGAATGTCTTTTGGAGTATTGTGCTTTGGAAGCATTTAAAAAGAGGGACAAGAGATAAATAATAGGAAAGGGGATACCTATGAATAAGGACAAAAAGAGCGGAAACGGGTGGCTGATTGCAGTTGTTATCGGAATTGTAGTCTGTTTGATTGGAATTGTTGCAGTGGCTTTCTGGCTTGTTGTTACGATTGGCAGGATGGATGCGGAAGAGATAAAGTCTGCATCGATACTGCGGGAACAAGGCATTGAGAAAGCGGATAAGGATGATTTTGACTTTGATTTTGAATATAACTATCGACAGGAAAAAGAAACCGAAAAAGAGACAGACGAAGAGAATGTTCCTGATGATGAAGAGGAACAGAAAGACAGTTACGGGACAATTAATGCGGAGGATTACAGCTATATAGATGAAGATACCGGAGAAGAATATTATGAAAAACTAAAAGATGCCATCCGCTATGATTTGGATTATTCCATAACATGGAAAAGTTTTGATTACGACACGGATTATGAAGATGTAATGATATATGCGTCTTATCCCGAACTGACGGGGGATAATATTCCGAATCTGGATTACATAAATGATTATATTTTTAAAGAAGTGGAATTTTGGGTAGAAGGTTTTGAAGAGAACGTAGCGGAAGGATATTTTTTGGAAGATGACGAATTCCTGATGGATATTTTTGCCTATGTAACTTATATGGATGAAGAAAAGATTAGTATCGTTTTTTCGGAATACGGCTATTCGGATGATTATCAGATGGCATATCTTTATTCTGTAAATGTGGATGTACAAAATGGAGTTATTTTGGAAAATTCCAGTATTATTAATATGGATGATGAATTTGCGGTGGAATTCAGAAACCGAAATAAGGAACAAAATGATGCGGAAGGGTATATCGATGAATTGTCCGATCAGGAAATTGTTGAATACCTTAACTCACCGACGTTAGGAGCTGTATTCTATACACCTCTTGGACTGGAGGTAGGAATTAATCTGGATAGTGGTTGGTATACGGTGACATTTAAAGATTACGAGAAGTATCTGAAGAAACTTTAAAAATCAGAAATCGGCTTCGCTCAGACCGGCAGAGAGGAATTAACGGTCTGAGCGATAACTTTTTCTTGTATTCTCACGGATTGCATGTTAAAGTAATGATATCTTATTTCAAATCTGCTTTGCATTTCGGGCACTTCGCCAGCATTTCAAAGCAAAAAGGGAAGGAAATAAAAAAAGAATCGGGGTGGTGGCAATGAGGGTGGTTTATTGGACACTAAATAGTGTATAATAAGAAAGCGATGTTAAAGGGAGAGGTTAATAAGATAATTTTCTATAATTATTACAAACAACCTTGACAAAAACGAACAAATGTTTTATTATCATATCAATAAGAACGGATGTTCTTGTGAAAAGGAGATTGAAGATGGAAAGAGAAGAAAAATTAAAGGCATTAGATGCCGCATTAGTGCAAATAGAAAAACAGTATGGTAAGGGCGCTGTTATGAAACTTGGTGATTCCTCTGCCCGGATGAATGTGGAGACAATACCTACGGGGTCTTTGAGTCTGGATTTAGCGTTGGGACTTGGTGGGATTCCCAAAGGAAGAATTATAGAGATTTATGGTCCTGAGTCCAGTGGTAAGACGACGGTTACTTTACATATGGTGGCGGAAGTACAGAAAAGAGGAGGAATTGCCGGCTTTATCGATGCAGAGCATGCTCTTGACCCGGTATATGCCAAGAATATTGGAGTAGATGTAGACAATCTATATATTTCCCAGCCGGATAACGGAGAACAGGCGATGGAAATTACTGAAACAATGGTACGTTCCGGTGCTATTGATATTGTAATTGTGGATTCTGTAGCAGCGCTTGTTCCTAAGGCAGAAATTGACGGTGATATGGGGGATTCTCATGTGGGTCTGCAGGCAAGACTTATGTCACAGGCACTTAGAAAACTGACGGCTGTCATCAGTAAATCCAATTGTACGGTTGTGTTTATCAATCAGTTAAGAGAAAAAATCGGTGTGATGTTTGGAAATCCGGAAACAACGACAGGTGGTCGTGCACTGAAATTCTATTCCTCTGTACGGCTTGATGTCAGAAGAGTAGAATCTTTAAAACAGAGCGGAGAAGTAGTTGGTAACCGTACCAAAGTAAAAGTAGTAAAGAATAAAATTGCACCACCTTTTAAGGAAGCAGAATTTGATATTATGTTTGGTGAGGGTATCTCAAAAGTAGGTGATATTCTGGATTTGGCTGCTGATAACGGAATTGTAAATAAAAGTGGTGCATGGTATGCCTATGAAGGAAACAAAATCGGGCAAGGAAGAGAAAATGCAAAACAGTATTTAAAGGATAATCCGACTGTTTGTGATGAAATTGAAGCGAAGGTACGTGCGCATTTTAATTTGGATGGTGTGCAGGAAGAAAAGAGCGGGGAAGCAAAGACGGGCGATAAGAAAACAGAAAAAAAGACAAATGAAGATGCGGCAAAAAAGGATGAGGCATAATGCTCGTTAAAGAAATTGCAGAACTTACAAAGAACAGAAGCAGAATTGTGGTTGATGAAGGACCGGCCTTTGTATTGTATAAGGGTGAGATTCGTAAATATCATATAGAAATAGGAAAAACTGTTGCGGAAGAGGATTATGAAGAACTGATGAGAAAGGTTTTTCCCAAGAGAGCAAAGTTGCGTAGTATGAATCTGCTTCAATCGAAAGAATATACGGAAAAGCAGCTTCGTGACAAACTGCTTCAGGGAGGCTATCCTGAGCAGATTGCTGATGAAGCAGTGGAATATGTGAAGTCTTATCACTATATTGATGATGACCGATATGCAGAGACTTATATCGAGTATCAAATGGATAAAAGAAGTAAGCAGCGCATTATTCAGGATTTACTGAAAAAAGGCATCACCAGGGAGTGTATCGAGAACCAGTGGCAGAAAGTAGAAGCGCTTGGTATAACCATAGATGAAGAAAAAATGATTTCCGAACTTCTGGTGAAAAAGAATTACTGCGAGAAAGATGCAGATATAAAGGAAAAACGCAGAATCTATGGATTTTTGATGAGAAAGGGATTTTCGGCAGAGAAAATCAGAAAAGTGTTGAATGCGGAAGTATATTGAAGGATATCGTTAAAGCACTTGACATAACTCCTATTTCAGTTTAAAATTTAACTGTTGTAAAATCGCTAGTTAGAATGTTCTATATGGATATTCTATGATAGATATTGAACAATGAAAACTAAATAAGGAGGTGCTCCTGTACATGCTGCAAATTATTCTGGCAGTTGCTATCACTCTGGTTGTTTCTGTTCCGGTATCTGCATTAGTGGCGACGAATTACCGTAAAAAGGTAGTAGAGTCTAAACTCGGAAATGCTGAGGACAAAGCAAGAGAGATTATTGATGAAGCTCTTAAGACAGCGGAGACGAAAAAACGTGAGTCCTTACTTGAAGTGAAAGAAGAATCCATTCGTACAAAGAACGAACTGGATAAGGAAATCAAGGAACGGAGAGCTGAGGCGCAGCGTTATGAAAGACGTATTCAGCAGAAGGAAGAGAACATTGATAAAAAAGCAGAAGCGATTGAAAAGAAAGAAGCAGGTTTGGTGGCAAGAGAAGAAGCTTTAAATAAGCAGAAGGAAGAAGTTGCCAAGCTGAACGAGCAAAGATTACAGGAACTGGAAAGAATCTCAGGACTTACCTCCGAACAGGCAAAAGATTATTTATTGAAAATTGTTGAAGATGAAGTAAAACATGAAACCGCCGTTATGATCAAGGAAATGGAGAATAAGGCGAAAGAAGAAGCAGACAAAAAAGCAAAGGAATATGTAGTAACAGCTATTCAGAAGTGTGCTGCTGACCATGTGTCAGAAACTACTATTTCTGTAGTGCAGCTTCCGAATGACGAGATGAAAGGTAGAATCATCGGTAGAGAAGGACGTAACATCCGTACATTAGAAACGATGACAGGTGTGGATTTGATTATTGATGATACACCGGAAGCAGTTATTCTTTCCGGATTTGATCCGATTCGTCGTGAGGTTGCAAGAATTGCACTTGAAAAGTTAATTGTTGATGGTCGTATCCACCCGGCAAGAATTGAAGAAATGGTGGAAAAAGCACAAAAAGAAGTCGAAGTAATGATTAAGGAAGAGGGAGAGGCTGCGGCACTGGAGGTTGGTGTACACGGTATTCATCCTGAACTGATTCGTTTACTTGGTAAGATGAAATTCAGAACCAGTTATGGTCAGAATGCATTAAAGCACTCCATAGAGGTAGCACAGTTGTCAGGTCTTTTAGCTGCTGAAATGGGCTTGGATGTTAGAGTGGCGAAACGTGCTGGTTTATTACATGATATTGGTAAGGCAGTAGACCATGAAATGGAAGGTTCACATATTCAGCTTGGTGTAGAACTTTGTAGAAAATACAAAGAATCTGCTGTTGTTATTAATGCGGTAGAATCTCATCACGGAGATGTAGAACCCCAGTCATTGATTGCATGTATTGTACAAGCTTCTGATACAATTTCTGCAGCAAGACCGGGAGCTAGAAGGGAGACATTAGAAACCTATACTAGCAGATTAAAACAATTAGAAGATATTACAAACAATTTCAAAGGTGTTGACAAATCTTTTGCTATTCAAGCAGGTAGAGAGATTCGAGTTATGGTAGTTCCGGAACAGATTTCTGATGCGGACATGGTATTATTAGCACGCGACATTTCAAAACAGATTGAAGCGGAGCTGGAATATCCGGGTCAGATTAAAGTCAATGTTATTAGGGAGTCTCGTGTTATTGATTATGCAAAATAAGAGATAACATTTTCTATACAACAGACTGTAGATAATAGCATAACAGTGGAGAGTTTGAGTAAAGTCAGGCTCTCCACTATTTTTTTGAAAGGAGATATAAATATGGTACCGATTTTGGCAAAGCAGGCAATTAATATTAAGACGAAGAGTAAATCAAATATTATTTTGGGAAACTATGAATGTGGTTATGCTTTGGGGTTGATAGTAAATTTATCGGGAATTTTATTCCCGGCAGATTATACGAGTATAGAGGATTTGAGAGTGAAAGTATTAGCTTCTTTGGAAAATTATGAGCCAAAGGATGAACGGGAAGAAAATCTGATTCATATGCTGAAAGAATATAAAGCGGATGATAATTTGGATACACAGGTCGGAGAACTGATTAATATGGGGCTTGGGGAAAAGAAGCCCTGGGTGTAAAAAGAAAAAGGAAAGAAAATGAAAAAAAATCTTGTGTAATATAGGTTGTTGTAGTAAAATGAACAAAGTGTGTATGATTGTATACGATTATGCAAACGAAATAGTAAACAAACTATCATATAAGAAATTAGAGGACGGTGGATTTTATGGCATTAACGTTATCAAAGAAAGCACAGGCAGTAAAACCTTCATCAACGTTGGCAATTACTGCAAAAGCAAAAGAGTTAAAGGCACAGGGAATTGATGTAGTAGGATTCGGAGCAGGTGAACCGGATTTCAATACACCTGAGAATGTATGTGAAGCTGCTGTTTCAGCGATCAGAGAAGGCTTTACGAAATATACTCCGGCTTCAGGAACAAATGAACTGAAGGAAGCTATCTGCAAAAAATTCAAAGAATTCAACGGACTTGACTATAAACCGAACCAGATTGTTATCAGCAACGGCGGTAAGCATTCTTTATCCAATGTTTTCGATGCAATCTTAAATCCGGGAGATGAAGTGATTATTCCTGCACCGTACTGGTTAAGTTATCCTGAGATGGTTAAGCTTTCTGACGGTGTTCCTGTAGTCATTACCGGAACAAAGGAAAATGGTTATAAAGTAACGGCAAAGCAGATTGAAGATGCAATTACTGATAAGACAAAGGCGCTTGTATTGAATACGCCGAGCAATCCTACCGGAATGATTTATTCCGAAGAAGAATTACGTGCTATTGCAGACGTTGTTGTAAGAAAAGATATTTATGTTGTTGCCGATGAAATGTATGAATATTTAATTTATGGTGACGAGAAACATGTCAGCATTGCTTCTTTTAATGAAGAAATATATAAAAGAACGATTACTTGTAGTGGATTGTCAAAGAGCTATGCGATGACAGGCTGGAGAATCGGTTATACCGGTTCTTCACCGGAAATTGCAAAACTGATGGGGTCTATTCAGTCTCATGCGACCTCCAACCCGAATTCCATTGCACAGAGAGCAGCTGTGGAGGCGTTAACAGGGCCGCAGGAAACAGTAAAGACTATGAAGGCAGAATTTGACAAACGTCGCCGTTATATGTATCAGAGAGTAGCTGCAATGCCTCATGTAAGTACCTTAGAGCCTAAGGGCGCTTTTTATGTATTTATTGATACAGAGGAAGCTTTGGAAAAAGAGTATAAAGGAGAAAAAATTCAGACGACGGCAAGAATGGCTGAGATTCTTTTGGATGATTTTGCTGTTGCTGTTGTTCCTTGCGCAGATTTTGGTTTCCCGAAGCACATTCGTCTTTCCTATGCAATCAGCATGGAGCAGATTGAAAAAGGCTTGGACAGAATTGAGAACTTCTTGAAAGCATTATAAGGAAAGGTGTCGATAGATGGCAGAAGGCTGAGAGAATGGACGAATTCAAACGACTGGACAGGAAACTTGTATTTAAAGGAAGTATTATTGATTTTTATAAGGATACGGTGCAAGTACCAAACGGGAATGTTGTGGAATGGGATTTTATCGGTCATAAGGGAGCTGCTGCAGTGGTTCCGGTTACGGAAGACGGAAAAATTCTTATGGTGCGTCAGTTTCGCAATGCACTTGACCGATATACGTTAGAAATTCCGGCAGGGGGATTAAATTCACCCTCTGAACCGATGGTGGAAGCAGCGGCAAGGGAATTGCAGGAGGAGACAGGATATTCCTGTGATAAGCTGGAATTTTTAATTTCTATTCGTACCACGGTGGCATTTTGTAATGAGAGGATAGAAATTTTTGTTGCCAATCATTTGCAACCGGGCAAACAGCATTTGGACGAGGACGAATTTATCAATGTGGAAGCCTATGAGGTGGAAGAACTTTGCCAAATGATTTATGACGGAGAAATAGAGGATTCTAAAACAATTTCTGCGATTATGAGCTATAAAAATAAGTATCTGAAAGAAAAATAAAAGGAATACCGGAGAAATGAATTCTCGGAAACTGTGTAGACTGCATTGTTTTACGGAAATGTGAAACAATGCAGTTTTTTGATTACTCATTTTTACTAATCCCATGCATATAATGAATAGGACAGAAACGAGATAAAAAGGAGGGGGCATGAAGAAAGGAAATGAAGGGATGATACCCGGCATGTGGATACTGCTGTTTGGTGTCTGCTTTATTTTCGGGATTGGTATTACTAATCTATGGAAAGGGGAAATGATAGATAAAAGTGGATTCTTAAGTGAATATACGCTTCTGTGCATGAGCCGTGTAAAGTTGGACTATATGAGTTATTTTTTGTATCTGTTACAAAAGCGGGCAGGTGGTGCAATCTTTCTTGCCGTACTTTCCTCCACTTATTTGGGACTTGCCGGGATTTACTTTTATGTCGGGTGGCTGGGGCTTTCTTCCGGTATTTTTCTTGCCGGTGCGGGGATACGTTATGGAATGAAAGGAATTTTGCTTTTTCTGGGTGGGATGATACCCCATCAGTTGATTCTGATACCCTGTGGAGTTATGTTCCTTAGTTGGTGTTACCGTATGTGTACAACATTGTACTATCCCAACCGTTCTATGGAACCGGTTTGGGGCAGCAAGAAGCAGTTTGTTATCCGAAAAATTATACAATTTCAAGTTATTTTGGGAGTTGTCATAATAGGTTGCTTACTTGAATGTTATGTAAATCCATATATCATTACAAAATTATTAAAAATTTTTTAATCCCATTTTCAACATCTAGTGAATGGCTAAAAGAAAAAAACGATATCTTGTATATTTCTTGAAAAGCCCCGAAAATAGAAGAAATTCCTGTAAAATATCCGTTGATTTTATCGGAGTTTCTTATTATAATTGAGATTAATCGGCATCCGATTTTGATTAACATAATACCTTATGAGGAAGGGCAGTACCAAATGGAGAAACAGATTAATGCGTTCATTTCCTATTTACATAATGTGAAAAAGACCTCGAATAATACCGAGATGTCTTACCGAAGAGATTTGAACAAATTAAATAAATATTTATCGGAGCGTAACGTTCAGAAGGTTCGTGATGTTACGAAAGAGGACTTGTGCGCTTATATACTCTATATGGAGGAACAGAAGTTCGCAGCGGCAACAGTTTCCAGAAATATTGCTTCCATTAAGGCATTTTATCATTATATGGCAAAAGAAGGGATTGTGAAAGAAGATATTTCGGAGTCGCTGAAAGCACCAAAGATAGAAAAAAAGCTGCCGGAGATTCTTTCTATGGACGAAGTTATTCGTTTGTTGGAGCAGCCGAGTGGGGACAGCCCCAAGGAAATCAGAGATAAGGCAATGTTGGAGCTTTTGTATGCTACAGGAATCCGTGTTACGGAACTGATTAATTTGAGACTTCCTGATATTAATTTGCAAATGGGGGTTTTGAATTGTCAGGATGGAAATAAAGAACGGATGATTCCTTTTGGAAAAGAAGCTAAAAACGCACTGCTTCGTTATTATGAAGAGGCGAGAGAGGCTATGGTGAAGGACAATAAGTCGGATATTTTGTTTGTCAATTGTTCGGGGCAGCCGATGAGCAGACAGGGCTTTTGGAAATTGATTAAATATTATGCCAAAAAAGCCGGAATTGATGAGGACATTACCCCGCATACGCTTCGACATTCCTTTGCGGCTCATCTGGTGGAGAACGGAGCGGATTTAAGAAGTGTACAGGAAATGCTTGGACATTCTGATATATCTACGACACAGGTTTATGCAAATATGAACCATAATCGCATTCGTGAGGTTTATGCAAAGGCACATCCAAGAAGCTGAAACAGCATGAACAGCAGACTCCAAAGAATCTGCTGTCCATGCTGTTTATTCATATTCCGCAATATCATAAATCAGTTGTTCACTTGCTTCCCAGCCAAGACATGGGTCGGTAATGGATTTACCGTAAATACCTCCGCCAACTTTCTGACAGCCTTCTTCGATATAACTTTCAATCATGACACCCTTAACAAGCTGGTGAATATCCGGGCTTAACTTACGGGAGTGCATTACTTCTTTTACAATACGGGTCTGCTGTTCAAACTGCTTGTTGGAATTATTGTGGTTAGAATCAATAATACAAGCGGGATTTTTCAAATCTCTTTCGTTGTATAAAGTAAGTAACGTATTTAAATCCTCATAGTGATAGTTCGGAAGGCTTCTGCCGTATTTGTTGACAGAGCCACGCAGTACCGTGTGGGCAAGCTCATTTCCGGTAGTGTTGACCTCCCAGCCTCTGTAAATAAAAGAGTGAGCATGCTGCGCTGCATAAACGGAATTCAGCATAATGGAGAAGTCACCGCTGGTAGGATTTTTCATTCCGGCAGGTACGTCAAAGCCGCTGGCAGTAAGACGATGCTGCTGATCCTCTACGGAACGGGCACCGATTGCCACATAGGATAAGATATCGGAAAGATAACGGTAATTTTCCGGATAAAGCATTTCATCTGCAGCGGTGAGTCCGGATTCTTCAATAGCACGAATGTGCATTTTACGCATGGCAATCAGACCACCAAGGAAATCTTCTCCCTTTTCCGGGTCCGGCTGATGGACAATTCCTTTATAACCGTCACCGGTTGTACGCGGCTTATTGGTATAAATTCTGGGAATCAGAATTAATTTGTCTTTTACCTTTTCGTTTGCTTTGGAAAGACGTGTTACATAATCGCACAGGGCATCTTCATTGTCTGCAGAGCAGGGTCCGATGATAACAAGAAATTTATTGCTTTCTCCGGTAAAGACTTTGCGGATTTCTTCGTCGCGTTCTGCCTTTAGAGCGGATAACTTTTCGGGAACCGGATATTGCTCACGGATTTCTGCCGGGGTAGGCAGCTTCTTTACAAATTCAAATGACATTTCATAAACTCCTTTGTATATTTATTCAAATTATTTGCTCAAAACAACCTCATTATAATATAGAAGTGCAAAAAGCGCAAGAAAACGCTTGCATGAATCATGAATAAAATTATATTAGTGTCAAAAAATCATGCCGGTTTCGTATAGTGTTTTACGAATGCTGTTTCCATCGAGGTGATAACAAGCTGGCTGACTAATAATCCCCACATATAGCCCCTGATTCCGAAGGTAGGAAGAAAGAAAAAAACAAACAGCAGACGAATCGCTAAACCGGTTACATTACAGAAAAACGTAGTGCCGGCCTTCCCCAGTCCGTGTAAAATACTGGACATGGTAGAGGAAATATAGAGAAAAGGGCAGATAAAGCTTAAAGTCAGAATAAAGGAGCCGGCAGACGTGCTGTCAAACAGCAGACTACCGAGATAGTTGCCGAACAATAAGAAAAATATCGTACAGAAAATACCGAACAGAGAGCAGTATAGAAGAGATTTTTCCATTGCTTTTTTGATTTTTTCATAATTACTGCTGCTTTCTGCTTCTGAAATGATAGGCAGAAGCAGAACCGCAACCGAATTTGTGAGGGCACAGGGAAACAGAATAAGCGGAAGTGCCATGCCGCTTAATATACCGTATATACTTAGTGCTTCTGAATTTGTCAATCCGTATACTTGCAACATGGTCGGAATATAGATGGCTTCCACGCTCTGCAAAAGGTTGACCACAATCCGGTTGGCACTTAATGGAACGGAAAGAGAGAGAATTTGTCTGGTGGCGGAAAATACTTTACGGGAGGGTGATATTACATAAGCAGAGGCAGTTTTTACCAGAGTATCCCCTATATACTTAGAAGAAAAACGACAAAATATCATAGGACCGGAAACAAGCACCGAAAAAATTTCCCCGATTAACAGCCCGAACAGTGCCAGTGAAATAGAGGGCGAATTATCGGAAGAGTAAAACAAATGGTAAACTAAATATACCGAAGAAACTCTGGCAAGCTGTTCGGCGAGTTGGGTCATAGCGGGAACGGAGGTTTTTTGAATACCGTAGTAGTAGCCGTTGATACAGGAATGCAGTGCACCAAAAGGCAGGGAAAGAGCGAAAATCCGAAGCAGCGGAGCCGTGCGTATTTCTAAAAGAATATTCTTTGCCAAAAATTCAGAATTTACGTAAATAAACAGAGAACAGAGAGCAGAAAGTGCACCGGAGAGAAAAATTCCGGTGTATAAAACCCGCAGAGAGGCTTTATAATCATGAGTAGTAGGCTCACTTGCCACAAATTTGGAAATAGCGGTCTGTATACCGGAGCAGCTTATGGAGTAGGAAAGCACCATAACCGGATTGATAAGCTGATAAATGCCCATTCCTTCCTCTCCGAATACATGACTTAAGAAAATACGGTAGAAAAAGCCGATGACACGGCTGATAAGTCCGGTCAGAGTCAGGACAAAGGTTCCTTTAATCAGGGTATTGCGTTTACTCATAGGGAAACCTCAGACAATAATTATTGATAATTATATGCCAATAGACTTATTGACAGAACAAAGACAGAATGTTATATTGAAACATATAATTCTTAGTGATTAAGTAGGAATTATATGGATTTATAAAAAAACGGTCGCTGAGGCAGTGACGGTTTCACAATAGAAAGGAAGTCTCAGAAGAGGCAGGACGGAGGATTTAGTGTTATGGAAAAAACTATTTATTTAGATAATGCGGCAACGACCAAAACCGCACCGGAGGTGGTAGAGGCAATGCTGCCTTATTTTACGGAATATTACGGCAATGCCAGTAGTATTTATTCGGTGGGAGCGCAGGCGAAGAAGGCATTGAATCAGGCACGGGAGACGATTGCGGAAACACTTGGAGCGGCAGCCAATGAAATTTATTTTACGGCAGGCGGTTCCGAATCGGATAACTGGGCGATTAAAGCAACTGCTGAAGCCTACGCTTCCAAAGGTAAACATATTATTACTTCAGCTATCGAGCATCATGCTGTTTTGCATACCTGTCAGTATTTGGAGAAAAACGGTTTTGAAGTGACTTACGTGGGCGTGGACGAGAATGGTATTTTGAAACTGGAGGAACTAAAAGCAGCAATCCGCCCGGATACGGTTTTAATTTCCGTGATGTTTGCCAACAACGAAATCGGAACCATTCAGCCAATTAAAGAAATCGGCGAGATTGCGAAGGAGAAAGGGATTTTATTCCATACCGATGCAGTACAGGCATACGGACAGCTTCCTATTAATGTAGACGAATATCATATTGATATGCTGAGTGCTAGCGGACATAAATTAAACGGTCCGAAAGGAATCGGTTTTTTGTATATCCGAAAGGGTGTAAAAAGCCGTTCTTTTGTACATGGTGGACAGCAGGAAAGAGGAAGAAGAGCCGGGACGGAAAATATACCGGGAATCGTGGGACTTGCGACAGCAGCAAAACGTGCCTTTTCCATATTAGAGGAAAAGACAAAGAAAGAAATCGAACTGCGTAATTTCCTGATAGAGAAAATCGAAAAAGAAATTCCTTATTGTCGTTTAAATGGCGATAGAACAAAGCGCCTTCCGAATAATGTGAATTTCAGTTTTCAATTTATTGAAGGGGAATCCCTGTTAATTATGCTTGATATGAAAGGAATCTGTGCATCCAGCGGTTCTGCATGTACTTCCGGTTCGTTAGACCCGTCTCATGTGTTGCTTGCGATTGGCTTGCCTCATGAAATTGCACATGGCTCTTTAAGACTTACCGTATCGGAAGAAAATACATTAGAAGAGATGGAAACGGTGGTTGAGGCCGTAAAAGAAATCGTAGAAAAGCTTCGTGCCATGTCACCCTTATACGAAGATTTCTGCAAGAAAGAGAGAAAATAAGTAGAATTTGGAGGAAAAATCATGTATAGTGAGAAAGTAATGGACCATTTCTCAAATCCGAGAAACATGGGTGAAATAGAAAATGCAAGTGGAGTAGGAACAGTCGGTAATGCCAAGTGCGGCGATATTATGCGGATGTATCTGGATATCGATGAAAATGGTGTGATTCAGGATTGCAAATTTAAAACCTTTGGCTGTGGTGCAGCGGTGGCAACAAGCAGTATGGCAACCGAGCTTGTAAAAGGCAAAACAATACAGCAGGCATTGGAGGTTACGAATAAGGCGGTCATGGAAGCATTAGACGGACTGCCGCCTGTAAAGGTACATTGTTCCCTGCTTGCAGAAGAAGCAATTCATGCGGCACTTTGGGATTATGCAGAGAAAAAAGGTATTAAAATCGAAGGCTTGCAGAAACCAAAGTCCGACATTCACGAAGGCGAAGAAGAGGACGATGAATATTAAGAACAAAAAAGTAGTAGTAGGAATGTCCGGAGGAGTGGATTCCTCCGTGGCAGCCCTGCTTTTAAAAGAAGAAGGATACGACGTGGTGGGTGTTACCATGCAAATCTGGCAGGATGAAGATGCCTGTAGCATTCAGGAAAACGGAGGATGCTGCGGGCTTTCTGCCGTGGAGGATGCAAGACGTGTGGCGGAGAAGCTGGATATTCCTTATTATGTGATGAACTTTAAAAAAGAGTTTAAAGAGCATGTTATGAATTATTTTGTAGAGGAATATCTGCAGGGGCATACACCGAATCCGTGTATAGCCTGCAACCGGTATGTGAAGTGGGAATCCCTGCTGAAACGGAGTCTTGATATTGGCGCGGATTACATTGCCACCGGACATTATGCACGGATTGAACAGCTTGCGAACGGAAGGTTTGCGATTCGCAATTCGGTAACGGCGGCAAAGGACCAGACCTATGCACTTTATAATCTGACACAGTATCAGCTTGCACATACGCTGATGCCGGTAGGGGCTTATGAAAAGAGTGAAATTCGCAAAATTGCGGAAGAAGCGGGGCTTCCTATTGCTAA
Source organism: uncultured Lachnospiraceae bacterium (assembly GCA_964449325.1). Classification (GTDB taxonomy): domain Bacteria; phylum Bacillota; class Clostridia; order Lachnospirales; family Lachnospiraceae; genus RGIG3002. Next base: position 230,131 of record CAYUYJ010000002.1, read on the forward strand.
CAAGCCTGACAGTCAGGAAATTTGTTTTGTACCGGATAATGACTATGCTTCTTTCATCGAAAGAGAAGCCGGGGATAAAGTGCCGGGAGTCGGCAATTTCGTGACAAAGGATGGGATTGTTTTAGGACAGCATAAGGGAATTACCCACTATACGATAGGACAGCGAAAGGGGCTGAATCTGGCAATGGGGCATCCGGTGTTTGTGACACAGATTCGTCCCGAAACGAACGAAGTAGTGATAGGAGAGCATGAGGATGTCTTTTCTACGGAACTGGATTGTAAGAAGCTGAACTTTATGGCAATCGAGAATTTGGAGGAACCGAGAAAGGTACTTGCCAAAATCCGTTACGCTCACAAAGGAACTATGTGTACGATTAAGAAAACCGGAGACGATACGGTACATTGTACCTTTGATGAGCCGGTACGTGCCGTTACAAAAGGGCAGGCGGTTGTGTTCTATGACGGGGAGTATGTACTTGGCGGAGGAACGATTGTATGACAGGTCATGGAATACTTTTTGAGAGTTAAAGGCAAAATGCCGGAGCAGGCGGATATAAATTCCGCCGCGGAATTTATATCCGTCGAAACTCCGGCATTCTTTTTTCAAATACCGTATAATATTTAAAGCCGCATTCTAATAGCATTTGTGCTGCCGTATCAAAACGGTCTGCAACTCTTGTGGTATCATGGGCATCGCTTCCTACGGTAATAATCTCACCGCCAAGCTCCCGGTACCGCTTTAAAATGCCCATACAGGGATTTGCTTCCCGCAGTCCCTTGGCAAGTCCGCCGGTATTGATTTCGATTCCTTTTTCTTTGTCAATCAAAGTCTCCAGAATCTTATCCAGAATATCCCTGTATTTTTCATAAGTGTATTCTCTGTCTTTGTTCGGACCGTATCGAACTACATAATCAATATGGCCATATACATCAAAATTAGTAAATGACTTCAAGTTGTCCAAAATAGAAGAAAAATATTCCCGGTAAGCTTCCTCTTCAGAGCGGCCTTCATAAAAGGAATCCCAAAAGGGATCTTTTTTATTGCAGATATGGGAAGAGCCGATGACAAAATCAAAATCATATTCCTTGATGTAGCGGGCATTTTCCTTAGTGATATGAGGCTGCAAACCTAATTCGATACCGAAAAGCACTTTTATTTTGTCTGCATATTTTTCCCGATAGCGAATTACATCAAATAAATAAGAGTCGGTATTGACGAGAAACTGGTCTTGGGGGTCTCCGGGAAGAGAGGGAAAATCAATATCCATATGTTCTGTAAAACAAATTTGTGTAAGTCCTGAATCAATTGCCTTCAGAATCATGTTTTCCATTGGCTCGTCGGAGTCCGTGGAGTGGGAAGTATGTAAATGATAATCAGCGGTAATTGCCATGAGATTCATCCTTTCCAAAATAAATATTAAGCAGTTTTAAAACCAATAGCCTGCAAATAGTGTAGAATAAAAAACGGAAAAAGGCAAACAAAAATCATTTATGAGAGAAAAGTTTTACTTATGTAAAAAACAGGAAAAGAAAATGGGAGATTTTGCTGTTTTGAAAATATTTATAATATTTTTCTTTTACGTCTTGAATTTTTGGGATAAATTAGGTAAAATGATTTTGCTGACAAAATTTTGTCAATCTATCGGTTTGTATTTTTATGCATACGAATTGGACAAGGCTGACAAAATAATATAAGATTATTCAATTTCAGGAGGATACTAAAAATGGCAGTAAGAGTAGCAATTAATGGTTTTGGTCGTATTGGTCGTCTTGCATTCAGACAGATGTTCAACGCAGAAGGATATGAAGTTGTAGCAATCAACGATTTAACAAGCCCTTCTATGTTAGCTCATTTGTTAAAATATGACTCTTCTCAGGGTAAATATGCATTGGCTGATACTGTAGAAGCTGGTGAAGATTCCATCACAGTTGACGGAAAGAAAATCACAATCTACAAAGAAGCAGATGCTTCCAAACTTCCTTGGGGAGAATTAAAAGTAGACGTTGTTTTGGAATGTACAGGTTTCTATACATCCAAAGAAAAAGCTTCTGCTCACATTACAGCAGGTGCTCGTAAAGTTGTTATTTCCGCTCCGGCAGGAAATGACCTTCCTACTATCGTTTACAATGTAAACCACAAAACATTGAAACCGGAAGATACAGTTATTTCTGCAGCTTCTTGTACAACAAACTGTTTAGCACCTATGGCTAAAGCACTTAATGACTGTGCACCGATTATGAGCGGTATCATGACAACTGTTCATGCTTACACAGGAGATCAGATGATTCTTGACGGACCTCAGAGAAAAGGTGACTTAAGAAGATCTCGTGCAGGTGCTTGCAATATCGTTCCTAACTCAACAGGTGCTGCTAAAGCTATCGGTTTAGTAATTCCTGAATTAAACGGTAAATTAATCGGTTCTGCACAGCGTGTTCCGACCCCTACAGGTTCTACTACAATTTTAGTAGCAGTAGTTAAAGGTCAGGTAACAAAAGAGCAGATTAACGATGCAATGAAAGCAGCAGCTACAGAATCTTTCGGATACAACACAGATGAAATCGTATCCAGCGATATCGTAGGAAGCACATATGGTTCTATCTTCGATGCAACACAGACAATGGTTGCTCCGATGGAAGATGGAAATACTCAGGTACAGGTTGTTTCTTGGTATGATAACGAGAACAGCTACACAAGCCAGATGGTTCGTACAATCAAATACTTCTCTGAGTTAGCATAATTCATTTGGGGTTTGCTTACTTTGGCAGAAGCTTTGTACAATCTGTTACAGTAAGACTTTAAAGGTCCGGCCGTATGGGCCGGGCCTTTTTTCATATCGGCATTCAGAGGATGCAGATATAAAAGTAATAATTTTTTAGGAGGCAGAAACATGTCATTAAACAAAAAATCAGTAGATGATATCAATGTAGCAGGAAAAAGAGTTTTAGTAAGATGTGACTTCAACGTACCGTTAAAGAACGGTGAAATTACAGATGAAACACGTATCGTGGCAGCACTTCCTACTATCAACAAATTAATCAAAGACGGTGGTAAAGTTATTCTTTGTTCTCACCTTGGAAAAGTAAAGAACGGACCTAACGAGGGCGAATCCCTTGCACCGGTTGCAAAGAGACTTTCCGAGAAGCTTGGAAAAGAAGTAAACTTTGTTGCTGATTACAATGTAACAGGTGAAGCAGCTACAGCAGCAGTTGCGGCTATGAAAGAAGGAGACGTAGTTTTATTACAGAATACCCGTTTCCGTGGTGCAGAAGAAACAAAGAACGGCGAACAGTTCAGTAAAGAATTAGCTGATCTTGCTGATGTTTATGTATGTGATGCTTTTGGTTCTTCTCATAGAGCACATGCTTCCGTAGAAGGTGTTACAAAATGTATTACTGCAAAAGGCGGAGAAAATGTAGTCGGATACTTAATGCAGAAAGAAATCGAATTCCTTGGAAATGCAGTAGAGAATCCGGTAAGACCTTTCGTTGCTATTCTTGGCGGTGCTAAGGTTGCTGATAAGTTAAACGTTATTTCCAATCTGTTGGAAAAATGTGATACCCTCATTATCGGTGGAGGTATGGCATATACCTTCTTAAAAGCACAGGGTTATGAAATCGGTAAATCTTTGGTAGACGATACAAAACTTGACTACTGTAAAGAAATGATGGAAAAAGCAGAGAAACTCGGAAAGAAATTATTACTTCCGGTTGATTCTGTAACAATCGCTGATTTCCCGAATCCGATTGATGCTCCGGTTGAAGTAGAAGTATATGATGTTACTAATATGCCGGCTGACAGAGAAGGCTGTGATATCGGACCGAAGACAGCAACTTTATATGCAGAAGCAGTAAAATCGGCTAAGACTGTTGTATGGAACGGACCTATGGGAGTATTTGAGAACCCCACTTTAGCAGCCGGTACTATTGCAGTAGCAAAAGCATTAGCTGAAACAGATGCAACAACAATTATCGGTGGCGGTGACTCTGCTGCAGCAGTAAATCAGTTAGGTTTTGCTGATAAGATGAGCCATATTTCTACAGGTGGCGGTGCTTCTCTTGAATTCCTTGAAGGAAAAGAACTTCCGGGCGTTGTAGCTGCCGATGACAAATAAAGTAGAATTAGAGTAAAGAAGAAGAGGATAAGAACATGGCAAGAAAGAAAATTGTTGCCGGTAACTGGAAGATGAATATGACTCCCAGTCAGGCAGTAGCATTAGTAGAAGAATTAAAACCGCTTGTAGCAAGTGATGATGTAGAAGTAGTATATTGTGTACCCGCTATTGACATTGTTCCGGTTGTAGAAGCTGTAAAGGGAACAAACGTAGTTGTTGGTGCGGAAAACATGTACTATGAAGAAAAAGGTGCATACACAGGAGAGATTTCTCCGGAAATGTTAGTAGATGCAGGCGTAAAATATGTTATCATCGGACATTCCGAGAGACGTGATTACTTCAAAGAGTGTGATTGTACGTTAAATAAAAAAGTGAAAAAGGCTTTTGAGCATAATTTAACACCGATTCTTTGCTGTGGGGAATCTTTAGAGCAAAGAGAAATGGGAATTACTCTTGACTGGATTCGTATGCAGATTAAATCCGATTTGAAAGATATTACTGCTGCACAGGTGGCTTCTATGGTAATTGCCTACGAGCCGATTTGGGCTATCGGAACAGGAAAGACTGCTACAACGGAGCAGGCTCAGGAGGTTTGCAAAGCAATTCGTGACTGCATCGCTGAAGTATACGATACAGATACAGCAGAAAAAGTCCGCATCCAGTACGGCGGTTCTGTAAATGCAGGAAATGCGGCAGAATTGTTTGCTCAGCCGGATATTGATGGTGGTCTTGTAGGAGGAGCTTCTTTGAAAGCTGACTTTGGCAAGATTGTAAACTATAAATAATTGATTATTTATAGTTTAAACTAAAATAAGCATAAGGTGTAAGACAAAAGATAAAGAAGCGGGGAATTTGCCATGCATGTTCCCCGCTTTTGTTATGGTAACCCTTTGCATCGTTTGCTATTTTATAAAGAAGGCCGTGGCAAAAGGAGTGGAAGAAGGTATAAAAAAGGCGTTGACATCGCATAAAGAAAGTGACACGGAGGTTGACATATTGCTTCAAAAAAATATCAAAAATGTGTTGAAAGCACAGATAGAAAAAGAAGCGAAAGAAGAGTCAGAAAAAGAAACCGAAGAGAAAGCAAAGAACGTACAGGGAGATTGGGAAGTATTCCCAAGGAGGAGAAGGAGAAAGGGGATTGTTCTTTTTTTGACATTATGTGTCTGTGCAGTTTTGGTATTTGCAGGCTATGCCGGCTGGCAGAAAGGAAAAGAAAAGAAAGTGACTGTGAGCGGACAATTGATAGAATCGGAAAATACTGATTATTCCGCAACAGACAGAATTGAAGCTGCCAGGACAAAGCTGGAAGAAAATCCACAGAAGGCAAATGTAATAACGAATATTAATACCGTGGAAAAGAAAGTTGCAATCTGCTTTGAAGGGGCAACAGATAATACGGTATTACAGCGGATTTTGGAACAATTGGAAGCACATGAGATGAAAGCGACCTTTTTTCTTTCGGCAGTTGAGGTAAGTGAGAATGAAGAGGCTGTAAAAGAGATTTTGGATAAGGGACACGAAATGGAAAGTTATACCTTATACGGAACGTCGCATATGGAAAAGCTTTCACAGGAGGAGGTTATAGAGGATTTTTGTCGTGCACAGGCAGTTTATGCTGATAAATTAGGAAAAGAACCTACGATTGTAAAGTGCAAAGCCACGGATTATACGGATATACTTATGGAAGCAGCAGAAAGCTGTGGCTATGAAAGCGTTGTATACCCTACCGTTTATTTAAATTATTCCAGTTTTTATAATGAAAAAATGGCGAAAAATCTTGTGGCAGGTAAAGGTAAGGGTGCTGTTATCATGATTAAGCTGGACGGTTTTCTGGATGAGAGTGAATACGAAAAACCCAAAACCGTAGAAAAACCGGCAGAGGATAAACAGCCGGAACCGCAGTTACATGACCCGAAGCTGGAAAATTTATCAGAAGATGAAAAACTGTTGGTAGTGCTGGAGTGGCTCTTAACTGCATTAGATGAGGAAGAATATGAAACGATTCCGGTTAAAGATATGCCGGGGCAGGATATGGGTGATTTGGTACTGAAATATCAGGAACAGGAAGAAAATTATGCGGAAGAGATGGCAGAAGTTATTTCTTGCGTACACACGACAGACAGGGAAATGTCCTTTACGTTCCGGGGACTTGGGGATGAAAAAGAACTGGATAATCTGCTTACGGTAATGAAAGAAGCAGATATTACGGGAACTTTTTTTGTGACAGGTAAAGAAGTGGATGATTACCCGGAGCAGATACAGAAAATTCTGGATGCCGGACATGAAATCGGAAACGGCGGATATTCCGGTAAATCCATGAAAGAAATGTCGTTTGGAGAAATCTGTGAGGAAATATATAAAAATGATGCAGTATTGGAAGGAATCGGTATAAAGACAAATTTATTCATGCCTCCATACGGTGTCACAACAGAAGAAGTACAGATGGCTTCTGCAGCACTGGAGAAGAAGCTGATTACTTATAATTCTTCACCTACAAGAACAGAATTTGCAGAGGAAAAATATACCGGAAAGGAAGTAGTAAAGAAATATTATAAGAGTACCAAGCCTGTTTTTTGCAGAGGAGATATCACCTATTTTAATATGGCTGTCTATGAGGACGAGACGTCTCTTGCAGAGCTTGTAAAAGCGGTATGGCAGGCGAAAGTATTGCCCACCCGATACGGAACGCAGAAAGGAAATATATTGCAGGTTTGTACAATTTCACAATTGCTGGATAATCCATGGGATTATCCGGCATCTACCAAAGCAACCTATTATGCAATCGGAACGAGCGGAAAAATGAAGTATTCCTGGGAACAGGCATTGAGTAACGGGTATATCGGTAATCCTTACCTGAGCATTACCGGCTTCTCGCAAGAAGAGGAGGCATTGCTGGATCAGAGCGGAAGGGTGAATACCGGCGGAAGCAATACGGTATTTCTGACCTTTGACGATTGGGGAAATGAAGCGACGATAGGAAAGCTTTTGTATGTTTTGAAAAAACATAATGTGAAAGCAACTTTCTTTATCAGAACGGAGTATGTTGTGGATGGAACAGGCGAAAATCTTCTTCGTGCCATTGCCGAGGAGGGGCATGATGTAGCATCCCACACCAATACGCATATGCATATTGATATAACATCGGAGCAGATACCGGATTTGCAGCAGGATTTAGTGAAATCCAATCGGACATTGGCACAGGTTGTAGGGAACACCGGCCGTTTGACCGACTATTTCAGACCACCTACACTTGCGGTAAACAGAACCGGTGTAAACACCATATTTGATTGCGGATATGGGAAGATTATTAATGCTGATGTCAGTACCGCTGATTATAAGGCGACAAGTGTAGAAGATTTATATGACATTTTACTAAACGGAGCAAGGCTGGATAGCGGGGAACGAATGAAAATACAGGATGGAAGTGTGGTTGTGATGCATATTAACACCAATTCCGTTTACACGGCACAGGCACTTGACCGTTATTTGGACTATGTTGACAGGCTGCCGGAGGGAGATTCGAATAAGTTTAACTTTGCAAGACTTAGTGATTATCTGCATTAAGTAAGCGAAGATGAGTGAAAGGGAAAATATGAAAAGGAATAAAAAGAAAGTAAGTAAGCCGATTGAAGATGTCTTACTTGTTCAAAAAGAGGACCGCCGTATGCTGTCTTATGTTCCGGATAAACAACAGATTCGGAATACCATGGACAGACGTGGTGGGAAAACATTGGAAACCTTTGAGGGAAGAGCGGACGATTATATAAAGACAATCCAGTCGGGGATTCGGTATAAGGTAGATTATCGTGTGAAAATACGATGCAGGGGAAAAGAAGGGAAAAAGACATTTGTATGTAAAGGGATGGATATTTCTACGACGGGAATTTTGCTTGAGATGAAAAGCGAAGAAGAGATGAAGTGGCTGCAAGAGGCTACAGGCATCCGACTTGATTTTGAGATTATGCCCGGCTCCATGCCGGAGGGCTATGAAATGCACGTGAAGCAGAAGGCCAAACTTGTCCGTAGTATTAAGACGCAGGATAATAAGCTGCTGTGTGGTATGGAATTTCAGAAAACCCTTGCGCAATATGCAACCGGAAGAAAAGACGGATATATGTTGACGATAGCCAGTTTTCTGTTGTTTTTTATCTGTACTTTTATTATGATGATGCGTGCGGAAAGTATCATTTATTTCAAATTCAATAAATGGCTTTATTTATACAGTATCGTTGCAGCGGCATTTTTGTTAAGCAGATACTTATTCGGTGCCTTGTATCGGGCAGTACCCATTGACAAGAATTATACACCGGGAGTGACTATTATTATTCCATGCTTTAATGAAGAAGAATGGATTCACAGAACCATTTTAAGTTGTGTGAATCAGGATTATCCGATTGATAAGCTGGAAGTTATCGTAGTAGATGATTGCTCCACCGATCGTTCGGTAGAGAAAATAAAAGAAACCATAGAGCTTTTGAAGAAGGAAGATGAGCATTATGATATAGAAAATCGTGTCTTCTATATCGTTCAACCGAAGAATGCCGGAAAAAGAGAGGCGCTTTGTGAGGGAGCAAAGGTGGCAAAGCATGAATTGATCGTTTTTGTGGATTCGGACAGCTTTTTAGATCCTTTTGCAATCCGAAATCTGGTGCAGCCTTTCAGAGATCCGAAAATGGGTGGTGTGGCAGGCAGAACGGATGTTGCCAATACCTATACAAATTCTTTGACCAAAATGCAGTCAGTGCGGTATTATATTGCCTTTCGCGTTATGAAAGCGGCAGAGGCCTATTTTGACGGCGTGACTTGTCTTTCCGGTCCTCTTTCCTGTTACCGGAAAGAGATTATTATAGAAAATATGGATGCGTGGCTGAATCAGAAGTTTCTGGGACAGAAGGCAACCTTCGGCGATGACCGTTCCATGACCAACTTTGTACTCAGACATCATAGAACAAGTTATCAGGATACGGCGATTTGTTCTACCATTGTACCGAATAAGCATAAAGTTTTTTTGAAGCAGCAGATGCGTTGGAAACGTTCATGGCTGCGTGAGTCTATTATGGCAGGCAAGTTTATGTGGCGAAAAGAACCGTTTATGGCAGTCTTTTTCTATATCGGTCTGATTGTACCTGTAGCGGCACCGGTAGTGGTATTGTACAATCTGGTGTATGTGCCGATTACACAGCGCGTTTTCCCGACTACGTTTCTGGTGGGACTGTTTTTGATGTCGCTTATTATGAGTGTTGTACAGTTGTTGTTACGCAGAAGCAGCACTTGGATTTATGGAATGCTTTTCTGTATTTATTACGAGGTAGTTCTGCTTTGGCAGATGCCGGTGGCATGGGTAACGTTCTGGAAATCGACTTGGGGCACCCGAATGACACCGGAGGATTTGAAGGAGCAGGAGCGGAAGGGCAGACGAAAACGGGTGAGGGGAGGTGCCATGCATGCAAAGACAGCAGAAGGATCCAATTAGAAGAAAAAATATCCGTAAAGTAGTGCGGAGTATTTTTGAGGAAATTATTTTAATCGGATTGGTTTTGCTGCTGATTCGTGCTATATTTACTTTTGACACCTATGAGCCTTATGATGAAAATAAGATAGAGATGGCTGAGCAGGAAGATGATACGGGTTTTATTGCTTTATCTTATTTCGGCGTGGACAGAAATGAGACAAAAACCTTAATCAGTACCAAGAGGCTGCAGGAGCATATAGATGCTTTAAGCCGGTCGGGTTATGTAACGATTACACAGCAGGATATTTTGGATTATTACTGCGAAGGAAAAGCATTGCCGAAGAAGGCACTTTTTCTCATGTTTGAGGACGGAAGAAGAGATACGGCGATTTTTGCCCGGAATGTGACCGAAAAATATAATTATATTTCCACGATTATGACGTATGCCGGTAAGTTTGAGACAAAGGATTCCAAATTTTTGATGCCGAAGGATTTATTGGACTTGAAAGAAGGCACTTTTTGTGAACTTGGTACGAACGGTTACAGACTGGAGTATATTAATGTGTTTGACAGGTACGACAACTTTTTGGGGAATATGAATACTCTCGAATTTGCTCATGTACAGCCCTATTTGGACAGAAATTATGACCATTATCTGATGGATTATGTGCGAGATGAATACGGAATTCCGAGAGAATCACATGAAAAAATGAAGGCTCGTATCGAATATGATTATGATGAACTTGCAAGGGTTTATAGAGAAGAATTGGGAGAAGTGCCGCAGTTATATGTGTTAATGCATTCAAATACGGGACAATTCGGCGAAAATGACAAGGTCAGCGCGGTGAATCAGGCATGTATTTTTGAAATGTTCCGGATGAATTTTAATCGTGAAGGAAATAGTCTGAATACAAGGGAATCCTCTTTGTATGATTTGACAAGGCTTCAGCCGCAAGCCTATTGGCATTCCAATCATCTGCTGATGAGGATATGGGATGATACGAAGCAGGAACCGGCTTGGGTAGATGGCGATTTGGAACGAAAAAGTAACTGGGAAGAAATTGATGGTAAGGCAGAATTTCAGGAGGACGCTATTTTTCTTACTTGCGAGCCGAAAAAGACCGGCACCCTTCGACTAAAGGAAAGCGGTGATTATCAGGATGTAATAGTAAACACAAAGCTGACCGGAAATAAGTTGGGAGCGCAAAGCATTTATCTTCGTGCAGATGAAAAACTGGAAAAATATTTGTGTGTAAAGATAGAAAACAATAAGTTGATTATCCGGGAAAATCCTGGTAAGCTTTTGTACCGGGGAGATTTGGATGAAATCACGCAGGCAGAAGAGATTTCCGTTGAAGAGGACAAAAAGGCAGCACTGATTGCGGAAAAGGAACTGGAAGTGCAGTATGCGGAAACGGTGGAAGCGGGACAAAAAGCAGTAGCGGAACTTTCCGATTTGAATGATATGAGTGTGGAGAGTGTAAAAGACGGAGCGGAAGAATATGTGGCACCGATTCATTTAAATGATGCAGGAGAATGGGAACTGCATATAGAACTAAAAGGAGACCGGTTATCGGTTTTGGTGAATGAATGTGTTGCTGTATCGGATTTAAAAGTAGGAATAACGGGTCCGGGATATCTTTATGTACAGTCCGGCTGGGGCGGAGAAGCCTACAGTCAGAGGAATCTTTCGGATGATGTGTACGACGGTGTTTTTGAAAGCTTTGAGGTGACGAAGAATACAGGGGCAAAGGAAGAAGAGGTTTTGTATGACAACAAGCTGCACGGCCGGGAATGGGTCGGTCATCAGGCAGTCGGCTTGTGGGAAACGATTTTGAACTGGTTTATTACAACATTTTAATCAACAGAACGAAAAGGAGACGATATGGGAAAAAAGAGAATTCTTCGTTTTTTTCTGACAGGAATTTTTATACTCTTGCTGACAGGTTGTGGTACAAAGGTACAAGATGAAGAGAAAACGACGGTTGTCAGTCCGGAACATGAGGAGCAAAGTGTAGTGCAGAAAGAAACGGAGCAGAAAGATACAGAGGATAAAAAGAAGGCTGAGACGGCTGTGAAAGAAAAGGAAACGGTCGCTGGCAGTGTAGAAAAAAGTGATACTGTTACTTACAGTGTATGGAATGCTTATTGGAATTTGGAGGGTGCTGAAGAACAGATAGAAGAATTGGAAAAACAGATACAAAATATCAACTATTTTGCTGCCTATTTCGATAAGAATGATAACGCCTTTATTCCTGAGGCTACAGCAGAGTTTTATGACCGTACAAAGGAAAACTATAAGAATCGGGGCTGGCAACTTTATCTGACAGTAGTAAATGACCAGATTCTCGCAGATGGCTCTTCAGCCTTAAAGAGTACGGAACTGTTGTGTCGCCTGCTTTCTTCCGAAACTGCTTATCAGGCACATGCGGAGGAACTGCTTGCTCTTGCTTTGCAGAACGGTTATGACGGATTGGAAATTGACTATGAAAATCTGCGGAAAGATGAGAAACTCTGGGAACATTTTATGCCCTTTGTTTCTTATCTTTATGACAGATGCAGGGAAGAAGGCTTAAAGCTGCGTGTAGTAATTGAAACCAACATAGAAGCAGAGAAGATTGCATGGGTGGAAGGTCCGGTCTATACGGTAATGTGCTATAATTTGTACGGCAGTCACAGCGGACCGGGGCCGAAAGCGGATAAAGCTTTTCTTACAGAGGTGATGCAGAAAATGCAGTATGTACCGGGAAAGGTGGACTATGCTCTTGCAAACGGCGGCTTTGACTGGAGTGAGGACGGAACGGTTACAGGACTTACTACAGCGAAGGCAGAGCAGTTGCTTTTCGATACACAGGCAGTGGCAGAACGGGATGACGGAAGCGGTGCACGATATTTCTCCTATGCGGATGCAGAAGGAAAAGTGCATCAGGTCTGGTATGCGGATGAAGAAACTATGGAAACATGGATGACATGGCTTGCCGAAGGCGGAAACAAACAGTTTTCCATATGGCGTGTCGGTGAATAGGAGAAAAGAAATGAGAATATTTTTAGATGATATCCGTTCCTGTCCGGATCGATTTACTCCGGCAAGGAGCTATGAAGAATTTACAAGAATGGCATTACAGAATAAAGGAAACATAGAAGAAATTTCTTTGGATTTTGACCTTGGAGAGATGCATAACGGGTTGGATGCCTGCAAATTTTTACTTCAGAATGGGATTTTGCCGCCGAAAATAGTGATTCATTCTACACATTGTCATGCGGAAAAGATGTATCAGTTTTTGATAACACGTGTGCCGGAGAACGTAAAGGTAGAACGTAGATAAAGAGATTTTTTAAGTAATATTTACTAAAAATAACAAAAAAATTTAGGAAAAAGAGCAATTCTGTATTACGTGAAAAATGTTATAATATAGATATATATGCTAAAGATGGGAGATTGGTGATATGGAAATCAGGGAATTTGCGGATATGCAGAAATTTGAAGAGATTATGTCTAACTGGGCTACGGCAACCGGACTTGCTACTGTAGCAGTTGGAATGGATGGAAAGTATATTTCGCAGTGTTATAACTTTACGGATTTTTGTATTAAATTAACTAGGGGAAGTAAAGAAGGCTGTGCCAGATGTGAGAAATGTGACAGAGAAGGTCACGGCGTTTACAATTGCCATGCCGGTCTTGTTGATTTTGGAATTGATTTGGAATTAAACGGAGAAAAGGTTGGTTCTGTTATCGGAGGACAGGTACTTCCGGAAAGCCCTGATGAAGAAAAATTCAGACAGGTTGCAAGGGAAATCGGCGTTGATGAAGAAGAGTACATTCGGGCACTGCGTAAAGTAAATGTTCGTTCGGAAGCGACAATTAAAGCTTCGGCTGAGTTGCTTGGTCAGGTTTTGAATAATTACATAAATGCAGAGTATGCGAGAAAAGTAAACGGAACAATTATTGACAAGCTTACTACCGGTGTGGACAAGACAAACGAGCTTGTAGAGGAGATTAAACAGAAAACCGGAGAACTGCGTTCCATTCAGGGTAAACAGAAGATTCTTGCTTTGAATGCCAGCATAGAAGCAGCCAGAGCCGGAGAAATGGGAGCAGGATTTGCGGTTGTTGCCGGTGAAGTAGGAAAGCTTTCCGAAAAGTGTTCAGATGTAAATCGGGATATTGAAGAGATTGTGACGAATATTGCGGAAGTGGTTTCTTCTATGAAAAAAGCATAAATTCATTGACTTTTACAAAAACGGATATTATACTATTGAGGTATCGGGTTTGAAGGACACACCTAAGAACAGGTGATGTCCTTTTCTTGTGTGAATAAGGAACAGGAAAAAGAAAGGATTAGAATGGAATCAATCAGTTATAAAGAATCAAACATTGACGAGAGAATCATCCGTGCGGTAGAGGAAATGGGCTTTGAAACGATGACCCCTATTCAACAGCAGGCGATTCCTTGCTTTCTGGAGGGAAAAGATATTATCGGACAGGCGCAGACCGGAACGGGAAAAACGGCAGCATTCGGGATTCCAGTGCTCATGAGTGTTGATCCCAAGGTGCGTTCCCTGCAGGCATTGGTTTTGTGCCCTACAAGAGAACTGGCAATTCAGGCTGCGGAGGAGATGCGGAAATTTGCCAAATATATGCATGGAGTAAAAATTCTTCCTATATATGGTGGACAGGATATCGGAAGACAGATTCGTGCTTTAAAGAGTGAAGTGCAGATTGTAGTAGGAACTCCGGGACGTGTGATGGATCATATGCGCAGACATACACTGAAACTGGAACAGTTGAAAATGATTGTGCTGGATGAAGCGGATGAAATGTTGAATATGGGATTTCGTGAAGATATTGAGACAATTTTAAAGGAAACTCCCAAAGAACGTCAGACCGCACTTTTTTCCGCAACCATGCCGAAAGCAATTCTGGACATTACCCACGCTTATCAAAAACCGGATGCAGTGCATGTAAAAGTGACACAAAAAGAAGTAACGGTGCCGCTTATTTCTCAGTATTACTATCAGCTTCAAAGTAAACAGAAGGAAGAAGTGTTGAGCCGGCTTTTGGATTACTATAATCCGAAGCGCACACTAATTTTCTGTAATACAAAGAGGATGGTAGACCAGCTTGCGGAAAGCTTGAAAGCAAGAGGCTATAATGCGGAAGGACTTCATGGGGATTTGTCCCAGAATCAGAGAGATACGGTTATGAATCTGTTCCGTGGGGGCAGGGCTGATATTCTCATTGCAACAGATGTAGCTGCAAGAGGAATTGACGTAGATGATGTAGAAGCTGTATTTAATTTTGATGTGCCGGAGGATATAGAATATTATGTGCATCGTATCGGAAGAACCGGACGGGCAGGAAGAACCGGACGTTCCTTTACCTTTGTGGTAGGCAGGGAAATATATAAGCTTCGGGAAATTGAAAGAACCTGTAAAACCAAAATTAAGGAAAGAAATGTACCTTCCGCTGCCGAAATTACGGCAGTAAAAGCGGACAAAATTTTGAATGAAGCACTGGAGGTTGCAGAAAATCAAAATCTGGATAAGATGACTGCAATCATTGATGAGAAGCTTGAAACAGCCGGAATTACGGCAACAGAACTTGCGGCAGCGTTTTTAAAACTTGGCATGGGTGAAGAACTGAAAGATATTAAGCTTGAAAAATTTGTTCCCCGCAGATACGGCGAAGGAAGAAACGGAAGAGACAAAGGATTTGACAGGCAAGGCGGCAGACACGGCAGAAGCGGAAGAGCCTATCCCGGGGAGAAAAAAGAGCACGGCAGTTATGCGGAAGGCAAAAAAAGACGTTTCGACAGAAAAGAAGTGCAGAATAAAAATTATCAGAGTCGAAAAGCAGCCGGATTAAAGAGAAGCGGAAGAAAAGAGAAAAAAGGGGAAGCTGTATAAAAAGGTTTTCCTTAATGGTTAAGTGAAATAAGCAATGATGTATGAACCAAAAGGGTTAAGCAAATTGGGAGGATTGCAGTTGAAGAACGGGAAATGTATTGTAATCTGTGCCGGAGATTTTACGCCGGTAGAAATTAGGAAACAGGACGACGATTTCGTGATTGCGGTGGATGGCGGTTATTTATACAGCAAAGTGGCAGAAATCGCCCCGGATTTGATTGTGGGTGACTTTGATTCGGTGGGAGCGGCAGAAGCGGAAGAACTATCCTTTATGAAAATGACGGATGCAGATCGGATTGTTGAATTGAATCCGTGTAAGGATGATACCGACACATTGGCAGCACTGCGCATTGGCCTTAAGAGAGGGTATCGGAACTTTCATATTTACGGTGCTATGGGTGGAAGACTGGAGCATACCATCGCCAATATTCAGTGTCTGCATTTTTTGAAAAATCATGGTGCAAAAGGCTATATTTTAGATGCCGATTGTATGATGACATTGATTCAGAATGAAACGGTGCAATTTCAGAAAAATATGGAAGGCTATTTATCGTTATTTTCCCTAAATAAAAAGGCAAGAGGAGTAACGATAAAGAATATGAAATATCCGCTTGATAAAGCAGAGCTTACCAATGATTTCCCGATTGGAATCAGTAATGAATTTATTGGTGAAGCGGGGGAAGTAACGGTAGAGGACGGCACCCTGCTTGCCATTATCCGCTGGTCGGAAGAATAGAAAAATGCCCTGCATAATTGTCTGCTCCCTACAACAATTGTGCATAAAAAAGTGTCGCCAAACGGCGACACTTTTTTATGCGCTCCACTGTGCCATGTATAAGTTGTAATAGGCACCTTTCTTTTCCAATAGTTCTTTTGAGGTTCCTTCTTCAATGATGGTTCCTTTATCCACCACAAAAATGCGGTCGGCTTTTTGAATTGTAGAGAGTCTGTGGGCGATGACAAAAGAAGTACGTCCTTTTAACAGATTCTCAATACCCGATTGTACCAACAGTTCGGTTTTCGTATCAATACTGGAGGTAGCTTCATCCAAAATCAGGATTTTCGGCATGGACACCATTGTTCTCGCAAAAGCAATCAACTGTTTCTGACCAATGGAAAGGCCGCCGCCTCGTTCGGAAAGTTCTGTATCGTAGCCTTTTTCCAGCTTCATAATAAAATCATGAGCATTTACTGCTTTAGCAGCTGTAATGATTTCTTCATCGGTGGCATCCAGCTTCCCGTAACGGATATTTTCTTTGATGGTACCGGAAAACAGGAAGTTATCCTGTGTCATAATACCCATCTGTTTCCGAAGGCTTTCAATAGACACCTTCTTCACGTCATGCCCGTCAATTTTAACGGTACCGGACTGCACATCATAAAATCGGCTGATTAAATTTACAATTGTTGTTTTCCCGGCACCGGTAGGTCCTACCAAAGCAATGGTTTCACCGGGTTTAATCTGAAAACTGACATTTTCCAAAACCTTTGTGTTTTCGTCATAGGAGAAAGACACATTATCAAAAGTGACTTCACCTGTAATTTCCGGCATTTCGGTCACGTCGGAAGCATCGTTGATTTCCGGTTTTGTATCCAAAACTTCAAAAATTCGTTCCGCACCGGCAATGTTCGTAATAATCTGGTTGTAAAAGTTACTTAAGTTGTTAATCGGCTGCCAGAACATACCGAGGTAGGAACTGAAAGCAATGAACGTTCCCAAAGGAACCTTGTCCGTACCTAAGATGATAATTCCGGTAAAGTACAGACAGATGCATCCAAGTCCCCAGTTAAAGTCAATGACGGAACCGAACGCATCACTTAAGCGTACTGCTTTCAGAAAAGAACCACGGTGCTCATTCAGCAGTTCGTCAAAGGTTTCTTCTGTTTCTTCTTCGGCGGTAAAGCTTTGAATAATCCGCATACCTGACATATCCTCATGGAGAAATGCGTTCAGGTTGGAAGATTTCTTCCGAAAAGTCTGCCATTTCGGGTGAGCATGAGTTTCAATAAAAATCATGCCGAATGCCATAATCGGAATGCTTATCAAAGAAGCCAGCGCAAGAGTAGGGTTCTTCACAAACATAATAGCAACGACGGCAATAATTGTGAACAAGTCAGGAAGCAGCGTAGTTACGCAGTTCCCTAAAACGTCCTTTAAGGAATTGATGTCTCCGATAATACGGGACAGAATTTTTCCGGTAGGACGACTGTCAAAAAAATGAAAGTCCAAAGTCTGAATATGGGTATATAACTCCTGTCGAATGGTAACCAAAATGTTGTTGCAGACTTTCGCCATCACATACATACGAATTTTAATTGCAAAAACGACAAGAAGGTTTATGACAAGAGCAATGCCCAACAGTTTAAACAGTCCTACATAGTCTGCAACTGCAATGTGGTCGTCAATAGCCGATTCCATAATCAGCGGATTGACAAGACTGACACAAAGACAGAAGAGCATAATAGCAAGGACACCGATAATTTCTTTTTTATATCCGAGCAGATAGCGAAACAGGCGAAGAAGTGTTTCGCGCTTGTTTTTTTCCACATGCTGCTCATCATCTTTAAATGAGTTAATAGGCATAAATTACGCCTCCTTTCCAAGCAGATATTCTCCATATTGGGAGAGATATGTTTCATAGTAGAGCCCTTTTCTTTCAAGAAGCTGTTCATGGGTTCCTTTTTCGGCAATCTTTCCACCATCCAGAACGAGGATTTCGTCGGCATTTTTAACCGAGCTGATACGATGTGCAATAATAATTTTTGTTGTATCTTTCAATTCGTTCAGCGTCTGTTGGATAGAATGTTCGGTTTCCATATCCAGTGCCGAAGTAGAATCATCCAGTACAAGAATCGGATTTTTCTTGGCGAGGGCACGGGCAATGCTGATACGTTGTTTTTGTCCGCCGGAAAGGCCTACACCGCGCTCTCCGATAACCGTTTCGTATTGCTTCTCCATCCGTTCAATAAACTCACTTGCCTGTGCATCACGGGAGGAAGTTCTGACCACGGAGTTGTCAACGGATTCCCGTTTGCCCAACTTAATATTTTCCGTAATCGTATCGGAAAATAAGAAGACATCCTGCATTACTAAAGAGATATTGCTTCGTATTTGCTTTAAGGATAATTCCTTCACATTTACATCATCCAGATAAATGGCTCCATCCGTTGTATCGTAGAGCCGTTGTAAAAGATGTACGATGGAAGTCTTTCCGGCACCGGTGGCACCCATAATTCCCAACGTTTTTCCCGGTTCGATGCAAAAGCTGATATCGCTTAAGATTTCATGCATATCGGCTTTGTGGAAGCCCACATGGGAAAATTCAATTTTGCCCTGTACCCGATCCAAGATAACAGGCTGTTCAGGTTCGGTAATGCTTGGTGTCTGTGCATAAATTTTCTTAAGCTTCTTATTGGAAGCAACAGCAGAAGAGAGGCTGTTTGTAAGCCAGCCAAGCATTTCCATCGGCCATACGATATTGGAAGAGTACTCTACAAAAGCAGTTAACTCACCCAGCGTCAGGGATTTTTCGATAACAAAATAGCCGCCCAGCAATAAAGTAATCAGAGGCAGTACCTTGGTAATAACCGAGAAATACGGATTGTATTTTACGAATACTTTGGACTGCTTCATATTCAGCTCATAATATTTCTGATTATGCTGTAAAAATTTTTTAATTTCATATTTTTCTCTTGCAAATGCCTTTACGGTACGGACACCGGCAAGATTTTCTTCGGCAACGGTATTTAATACCGCATTTTCTTCACTGATTTCTTCGTATACAGAACCCAGCTTTTTCTCCATTAAAACGGCAATCATACCGCAGACAATCATAGCAATTGTAGGGATAATGGCAAGACGCCAGTCTAAGTTGTACATAAAATATAAAATAATCAGAGTATGTACAACCACTTCCATAATCAACATACCTACAAAGCCGACAGCATCCCAGATGCGGTCGATATCGTCCTTAATTCGTGCCATCAGTTCACCGGTGTTGGTGCGGTCAAAGAAATCTGCACTTAAGTTCTGAACATGGTGAAATAAATCCTTCCGCATTTTGCCTGAAATGGAAGAAGCACCATAATCAAACAAATATTCCTTTGTATATTGGAAGATACATCTTCCTGTACCGATACAGAAAATCCCAAGCAAAAGGAATTTCAATTTTTCGGTTTCGCCGCCTACAATGACCTCATCTACAATCCGTTTGGTAAGCTGTGGAGCATAGAGATCCAAGGAGACAGCAATCAGCATGGAAAGCACGGCAAAAAGATAAACGAATTTGTGTTCCCAAAGATAACTTGATATTTTTTTCATGTTTTGTTTCCCCCTTAATGTAATGTAATCTGTGCTATTTGTACGCACAAAAAAAGCCGTGGTAAAATTACCACGACTCAAAGCTTTCACTGCAAGATACGAATCTTCCAAAGCAATTTCGCTAACTGAGCGATACGATTATCCTTCGGATGAAAAAATAACGGAAGGATAATGAATAAAAGTTCCAGAGGTAATTTTACTTGATAAACTATTTTGCTTATTAAATTTCTTGTTAAAATGTAACGCTAAGTTAATCATGTTTTTACCTCCTTTTCTTTTTGATTTTAACCTGACGTAAATCAACCATACGACAGGAAGATGGTTTTGTCAATACAATTTTTTGAAAAAATGAAAAAATATGTAAATTAAAATTTTTAGCAGTAAGCATGGTCTATATCAATGACAGTATAAAAGTTTTCATCCAGTGTAGAAAAGGCTTTTGCAAGATAAGCCTTAATTTCCTCATCGGAGTATGTGAACTTAAAAGGAACAACGACATCAAAAATGATGTTTGTGTGAGTGGGACCCTTAACCAGCCGGAAATCATGCAACGTCAAGTCGGAAGAGAGCTGATGAATAAACTGTAATGCCTTCTCTTTTAAGTCCTGTGTTTCTTTGTCTTCTATACAGACCGGATCCATATGAATAACGGCTTCACAGTGCAACGTACTGCGAAGTCGGTGTTCAATATTGTCAATGGTATCATGCAGAGTCAATAAATCACCGGAGGAAGGTACTTCTGCATGTAAAGATACCATAATTCGTCCCGGTCCGTAGTCATGCACAATTAAATCATGAATGCCCAATACGTCTTCGTAGGAAAGTACGATTTCTTCAATACTTTTCACAAATTCCGGTTCCGGTGGCTTGCCAAGCAGCGGATTTATTGTTTCCTTTGCAGCAGAGAAACCGGCATAAAAGATGAATATGCCTACCAGAATACCGCAGTAGCCATCAATGTTCAGTCCTGTAAAGTGGGAGAACAGCGTAGCGAAAAGAACGGCTGTAGTAGCAAGAGAGTCACTGAGACTGTCCGTAGCCGTAGCCTTCATGGCAGCACTGTTTATTTTTTTACTGATTTTCAGATTGTAAAAACACATATAAAGTTTTACTGCAATGGAAACGAATAAAATAAGCAGAATAATCGGGCTGAAAAGAACCTCTTGCGGATGAAGTATTTTAGTAAAGGAGGACTTAATCAGTTCGACTCCCATAACAACAATGGCAAGGGAAACCAAAGCACCGGTAAGATATTCTATTCTTCCGTGTCCGAAAGGGTGGTCGGGGTCCGGTTTTTGTCCTGCCATTTTAAAGCCGATTAAGGTAATGACAGAGGAAGCAGCATCCGAGAGGTTATTGAATGCGTCGGCTGTGATGGCAATGGAATGACTGATAAAGCCTGCCAGAAATTTTCCGGCAAATAAAAAGATGTTAAGCAGGATACCAACCGAGCCGCAAAGCATACCATAAGCCTGACGAACGGAGGGTGAATCGGTGTTGTCGTAGTTTTTGATAAAAATTTTCGTTAAAAAAGTAACCATAAAAATCCCCTTATTTTTAGAAAAAGCTGATTTCTTAGTTTAAAAATAGAAACAGACAGCTTTAAAAAATATAGTGGTTATTATTGTAGTGTGTTTTGACCAAAAAATCAACCAAAATTGCAAAGAAAATGGTGCTTTTAAACAATAATGAAAACTGTTCTCATTTAAATAACGGTTGCTAACAAAAGAAAATTAGAGTATAATTTTTGGCGGATGAGAATCTGTGTGATTAAGATATGAAATAGAAAAGAAAAGGAGACTATTATGAGTAAAAAAACAACCGTATTGATGATTTTAGACGGCTATGGTCTGAACAGCAAGGTCGAAGGTAATGCAGTAGCAGAAGCAAAGACCCCTGTTATGGATAAATTGATGAAAGAATATCCTTTTGTAAAGGGAAATGCCAGTGGTATGGCGGTAGGACTTCCGGACGGACAGATGGGAAACTCTGAGGTGGGACACTTGAATATGGGTGCCGGACGTATCGTATATCAGGAACTTACCAGAATCACAAAAGAAATTCAGGATGGCACTTTTTTTGAAAATCCGGCACTTTTAAAAGCGATAGAAAACTGTAAGAAAAATGATTCAGCACTGCATTTCTTCGGACTTTTATCTGATGGCGGTGTACACAGTCATATTACACACCTTTACGGACTGCTGGAGCTTGCCAAGAGAAACGGACTTTCCAAAGTATATGTGCATGGTTTCCTTGATGGACGTGATACTCCTCCTGCAAGCGGAAAAGATTATGCCGAGCAGTTGGATGAAAAAATGAAAGAAATCGGTGTAGGTGAAATCGCTTCCGTAATGGGACGTTACTATGCGATGGACAGAGATAACAACTATGACCGTGTGAAATTGGCTTATGATGCACTCACAAAGGGCGAAGGGCTGACTGCAGAGAGCGGTGTGGCTGCTATTCAGGCTTCTTATGACAGAGATGAAACAGATGAATTCGTAAAACCTACTGTTGTTGTGAAAAACGGACAGCCTGTTGCAACTATTAAAGATAAAGATTCCGTTGTATTTTTCAACTTTAGACCGGATCGTGCAAGGCAAATTACCAGAGCTTTCTGTGATGATGATTTTAAAGGCTTTGACAGACAAAAGAGAGTAGAGACAACCTTTGTATGCTTCTCCGATTATGACCCGACAATTCCGAATAAGGATGTGGCATTCCACAAAATTGCAGTAACGAATACATTCGGTGAATGGCTGGCTGCAAACAATATGACACAGGCAAGAATTGCGGAAACAGAAAAATACGCACATGTTACCTTCTTTTTCAATGGTGGTGTGGAAGAACCGAACAAAGGGGAAGACAGAATTCTTGTTAATTCTCCGAAGGTAGCAACCTATGACTTAAAACCGGAAATGAGCGCATATGAGGTATGTGATAAACTGACAGATGCTATCCGTTCCGGCAAATATGATGTGATTATCATTAACTTTGCAAATCCGGATATGGTTGGACACACCGGTGTGGAAACAGCTGCAATTAAAGCGGTAGAAGCAGTAGATGAATGCGTGGGAAAAGCGGTAGAAGCAATCAAAGAGGTAAACGGAACTATGTTTATCTGTGCAGACCACGGAAATGCAGAGCAGCTTGTGGATTATGAAACAGGTGCTCCGTTTACGGCACATACAACGAATCAGGTACCGTTTATCCTTGTAAATTATGATGAGACATATACGCTCAGAGAAAACGGATGTCTGGCAGATATCGTTCCTACTCTGATTGAGACAATGGGTATGGAGAAACCTGCGGAAATGACAGGAGAATCTTTGCTGATTAAAAAATAAAAAGGACTTTTGGAAACTATAACAAATATACCTTAAGGCAAAAAGGAGTGTTGCAAAATGAATGATTCAAAAATCATCCTGTGAAGCAATACTCCTTTTTTGTAGAGGATTTTGAAAGATGAGGCAAGGGGATGCGAAATAGCAGGAGGAACGGTATATGAAAGTCTTTGTATGTGAGCCCATCCATGAAAAAGTAATGGAATATTTAGCAGAGCGTGCAGAAGTATTGTCAAAATGGGAGGAAATTGAAAAGGCGGATGCCGTTATACGGAGAAATTTTGTCATGGATAAGGAGCTTCTTGATAAGATGCCAAATCTAAGAAAAATTTCCATTCACGGAACCGGAACGGATGGGGTGGATTTGGAAGAGGCAAAAAGAAGAGGCATTATTGTTCTGTCTACGCCCGGAGAGAATGCACGCTCGGTGGCAGAACTTGCAATCATGCTAATGCTTGCCCTAAGTAAAAAACTGGTATATGTCGATAGAAAACTGCAAGAGGGTAAGACTTTTGATGTTGCAGACAGTTCTTTATGCGGGATGGAGCTATGCGGAAAAACGCTGGGACTTTTAGGCGTGGGAAATATTGGGGGCATGGTGGCAGATATGGCAAAGGCTTTCGATATGAAGGTATACGGATTTTCGAGAAATACGCAAGTGGAAAGCTATGAAAAGCATAACATTGTTCCTTGCAGAAGTCTGAAGGAATTACTGGAAAAAGCAGATTTTTTAAATATTTCGATTCCTTTAAATGAAAGTACGAAAGGGCTGATTGGAGAAAAAGAGCTTGCACATATGAAAGAAAGCGCACTTTTAATCAATACGGCAAGGGGAGAAATTGTACAGGAAAGGGCATTATACCGGGCTTTGAAGGACGGTGTGATAGCAGGCGCGGCAAGTGATGTATTTAAGAAGGAACCACCGGTTAAAGGGGAAAATGCACTTCTTGCACTGGATAATTTTATTGCCACACCTCATATTGGTGCCAATACGGATGAAGCATTATATCGTGTGGGAATGAAAGCCGTGAAAAACTTAGGTTTATAGAATTTTGAGTAATCATTAATATTTTTTAAGATTTCCTTAAGCCGCTTGTAACAGAGTGGCTTATCCATTATACTTACTGTATTAATAAGAATAGTACACTTAGTGCACTTCATATAGAAGAGGTAAGCCGAATCAGAGTACATTAGTAGTACGGAAAGGAGAAATATGATTGTTGTAGACTATAAAGATACAAGACCGATTTACGAGCAGATTGTGGAGCGGTTTCAAAACCTGATTCTGACAGGGGCGCTTCCGGTAGACGAACAGCTTCCGTCAGTGAGAAATCTGGCAATGGAACTTTCCATCAATCCGAATACGATTCAGAAAGCCTATGCGGAGTTAGAACGCAGAGGATTCATTTATACGGTAAAAGGCAAAGGAAATTTTGTCACTTATAAGGAAGAACTGATGGAATACAAAAAACAGGAACTGAAGAGAAAGATTGATGATGTAGTGGAGGAAGCAAGAGAGGTTGGCATTGCCAAAACCACCATTATATATTATCTGGAGAATGGGGGAGAAAGCTTATGATAGAAGTCAAAAGGATTTCCAAGACCTTTGATGGTTTTAAGGCGGTGAATGATGTCACGGTCAGTATATCGGAGAGTAATGTGTTTGGACTGGTGGGAACGAACGGTGCCGGAAAAAGCACGGTGCTTAGAATGATCGCAGGGGTATATAAGCCTGATGAAGGGGTTGTACTAATAGACGGACAGCCGGTTTTTGACAAGATGGAAACAAAGAAAAATCTGTTTTTCATTGCAGATGAGCCGTACTTTTTTACCAATGCCACGGCAGAGGTGATGCAGAAATATTATGCCAGTATCTATGAGCAGTTTGATACGGAACAGTTTTACCGTTATCTGTCTCATTTTGAATTGGACAAACGAAGGAAAATCAATACCTATTCCAAGGGGATGAAAAAGCAGCTCGCCTTACTTTTGGGAATCAGTTCCAAAACCAAATATCTGCTTTGTGATGAAACCTTTGATGGGTTAGACCCGGTTATGCGGCAGGGGGTAAAAAGTATTTTTGCGGATGAAATTGAGCGAAGAGGCATGACTCCGGTTATTGCATCCCATAACCTTCGGGAGTTAGAGGATATATGCGATCATGTGGGACTTTTACATAAAGGCGGCGTACTTCTTTCCAAAGATTTGGAAGAAATGAAATGCAACATACAGAAAGTACAGTGTGTATTTCGAAATCAGGAAGAAGAAAAGAAGGTTATGGATATGCTGCATATTCTGAAGGACGAAAGAAGAGGCTCTCTACATACCTTTACGGTGCGGGGAAATAAGGAACAGATTCTGGAAAGCTTTTCCGGCGCGGATATGGTATTTTGTGAGGTCTTGCCGTTGTCTCTTGAAGAAATTTTTATTAGCGAAACGGAGGTAGTGGGTTATGATGTCAAAAAACTCATTCTTGGTTAATATGAAAGAAAATTTGAAGCGCCGAAACTGGATTGCGGTTATTTATTCCGTGGTTTTTCTGCTTGCTTTTCCGGTGGGAATGGCATTGTGGATTAGTTCCTTTTCCAATAGCAGACTGGATATGGGAGAGGAAGCCTGGCGGGCGGATATGGCAAGAGGTCTGACGGAATATCTTTCCATTAATGTTCCGATGACGTTGCTTGTCACGATGCTGGCGGTGATTTGCGCTATACAGGGATTTGCTTATTTGTTCCGCAGACAGAAACTGGATATGTATATGAGTGTTCCGGTTTCTAAAAGACGCCGTTTCCTTGTAATTTATTTGAATGGTATTCTGCTGTTTGCCCTGCCTTATCTGGTGAGTCTGTTGATTGGAGTGGGAATCGGAGCAGGAAACGGAATTTTGACAGGAGGAGCAGTAAAGTGTATGCTGTATTCTTTTTTGGCATACCTTGTCTATTATGCGGCAATTTATAATATTACACTTGTTGCTGTTATGATGACCGGAAATCTGTTACTATCCCTTTGTGCAACGGTGGTATTTTTGTTTTATGAAGTAGCAGTAAAGGGATTATTCATAGGACTTTGTTCCATTTTTTTCGGCACCTACTCCAATTACGGAATAGAGATGAAGACATATCTCTCTCCGGTGATTGAAATGTTTGAAAGTACGATTGAATGTTGTTCGTTGAAATATTATGATATACCAATGTCAGTCCCGTATCTGATTGAAAACAGTGGGATGACATTACTCAAAATTTTAATCATTGCCATTGTAGTTGGTGTAATAAGCTATCTGCTTTATGCGATTCGTCCTGCGGAAAGTTGCAACAAAGCAATTGCTTTCCGAAAAACAAAGCCGGTTATTAAGGTATTTCTGATGGTTCCGATTGCACTGGTGATTGGCGTTTTATTTTATTCGATTGCAAACGAAAATACGGTAATGACCGTGTTTGGACTGATACTCGGCATTTTATTAAGCCATAGTATATTGGAAATTATTTTTGAATTTGATTTAAAGGCTGCCATCAGGCATTTAAAATCCGGTGCGATAGGGGCTGTGTTGGTGTTTGCGGTATTTGTTGTATTCCGGTTTGATCTGGCAGGCTATGATACATGGGTACCAAAGGCAGAAAAGGTGGAAAGTGTGGCATTTTCCATACCCGGTATGTTTCGTAACAGCTACTATGATTGGGAAAGTGATACATGGATAAGCGGTACGGACTACTGCTTTGATAAAATGAAAATAACGGATACGGAAAGCTTCTGTGCTTTAGCGGAGGAAGTTGTCCAAGACCAGAAAGCAATCAATGACGGAAAGACACAGGATTATGGAATTTTACTGTGGACACAGGTAAAATACAGAATGAAAAATGGGACAGAAAAGTACAGACAGTTAATGATTCCATACGAAAAATATACAGAGCAGTTAACGGCATTAACAGAAAGTGAAGAATATAAAAACGGAGCATGGCAGATTTTGGATGAAGATTTTACAAAAAAAGTAAATATTACGTCGCTTTCTTTTTCTAACGGTGTCATCGGTGCAGAGGTGGAAAAGGAAGAAATTAAGCAGGTGTTTGCTGATTATAAAGAAGATTTAAAACAGCTTCGTCTGGAAAATGTGGTAGAGGAAATTCCGGTGGGTGTTCTCTATTTTGATTATGTGGATCCGACTACAGCGGAGAATAATACCAGGGGAATCTATGGAATGGAAATGCCCATATATTCTTCCTTTGAAAAAACCATAGCGTATGCCGGAGAAAAGGGTTATTTAGAGGATTGGAGAAGCGGGGAAGCAGAAAAAATTACTGAAATTACTATTTGCCGCTGGGATTCAAGGCTGGACATAGATGAAGAGAAAACCTTTACGGATAAAGAGAAAATAGAGGCGATTCTTCCGGCGCTGACTCCTTATGAATTAAACAACTACAGAGTATTCATCGAGTCAAATGATGGTTATGATGCGTATGTGAATTTCACTGATTGGGAAAATGAAGATAGAGAGGATTATTCCGGTTATTTCCATGTTGATGAAGCACTTCTTCCCGATTTTGCAATAATAGAAGAATAAAAAATACAAAACAGCGGAAACCAAAGAAAATGTTTCTGCTGTTTTTTTGTGTATTTTCCAAAAAACAAGGAATACTAAGGTAAAAAAGTGAGAAGAAAGGGAAAAAGCAATGAGTTTATACTTAACCATTACCGATGTCAAAGGAAGAGAAATTTTAGATTCCAGAGGAAATCCAACGGTGGAAGCAGAAGTTATTATCGAAGATACGATTCACGGCAGGGCTGCGGTTCCCTCCGGTGCCAGTACGGGAAAATTTGAAGCCGTGGAACTCAGAGACGGAGAAACAAGATATTTTGGACTGGGTGTACAGAAAGCCGTGCACAATATAAATACAAAAATCCGGGATTGTCTGCTTGGAAAAAATGCACTGGAACAGGGAATGATAGACCGGCTGTTGATAGATGCGGACGGAACGGAAAACAAAAGTAATCTTGGAGCAAATGCGATGTTGGGTGTGTCCATGGCATGTGCAAAGGCAGCGGCAACGGCATTGGAACTGCCTCTTTATCGTTACCTTGGCGGTATTTCACCGCGAATGCTTCCGGTTCCGATGATGAACATTCTAAATGGGGGAAAGCATGCGGCGAATACGGTAGATTTTCAGGAATTCATGATTATGCCGGTACAGGCGGAAAGCTTTGCTGACGGACTGCGGATTTGTGCGGAAATCTATCATAATTTAAAGAAAATACTAAACGATAAAAACTTATCTACCGGGGTGGGGGATGAAGGCGGTTTTGCACCGGATCTGCCGGATGCAGCAGCGGTATTGGATTTGATTGTGGAGGCAATCGAAACCAGTAAATATATTCCGGGACAGGATATCAAAATTGCACTGGATGTTGCTTCCAGTGAACTTTATAGTGAGAAGACGGGTATGTATCATTTCCCCGGTGAGAGTAAGCTGAAAGGAAAAGAGGTGGTACGGGATACGGAAGAAATGATTTCCTATTACGAAGAACTGATTAAAAACTATCCCATTATTTCCATTGAGGACGGACTTGCCGAGGATGACTGGGACGGATGGAAAGAGATGACAAAACGGCTTGGAAATAAAATTCAGCTGGTAGGAGATGATTTGTTTGTAACAAACACAAAACGACTGGATGCAGGCATCAAGCTGCATGTTGCAAATGCTATTTTAGTGAAAGTCAATCAGATCGGAACCTTGTCCGAAGCTTTTGAAGCAGTGGAAATGGCACATAAAAACGGGTATAAGGCAGTCATTTCTCACCGTTCCGGAGAAACGGAGGATGCAACGATTGCAGATATTGCGGTGGCACTAAATGCAGGACAGATTAAAACAGGTGCTCCCTGCAGAAGCGACCGGATTGCAAAGTATAACCAGCTTTTAAGAATTGAAGAAGAACTTGGAAATTTCGCCTGCTACAAAGAGCCGTTTAACAAAATTTAGAGAGAATTATCCAAAAATTAGTTGAAAAAGCTGTTGCACTATGGTAAACTGAATTTTGTTTGATGTTAGGAGGTGCAATCAGGAGTGTTAAGAACTATTTTAACGGTTGTTTTTATTATATTATGTATCGCTTTAGTGGTGTTGGTATTAATGCAGGAAGGAAAGTCCGCAGGACTCGGTGCAATCAGTGGAGCTGCTGAAACTTACTGGGGTAAGAACAAAGGACGTTCCATGGAAGGAAAACTTGTAAAAATTACAACAGGTTTAGCAGTTGCGTTTCTTGTATTAGCTGCGATTTTGAATATTAATCATTTTTAATGGCAAAAGACGAACACCCTTTTTACAGGGTGTTTTCTTTTTAGAGAGAGGAGCATACATGGAAAACAAAGTAGATAAACGGAAAAAAGTAATATGCGACTTATTGAATGATGAAATGTATGTTCCTATGAAGGAAAAGGAACTTGCCATCATGCTTCAGGTTGCAAAAGATGACAGGGAAGAATTTAAGAAACTATTGGACGAGCTGTTATTAGAAGGAAAAATTCAGTTGACCAAACGAGGGAAATATGTGAAAGCGGATGGCAAGGCGGAAAAGCAGTGCATATTCGGCACCTTTATCAGCCATCCGAAGGGCTTTGGCTTTGTAGAGGTGGAAGGGCAGGCAGAGGATTACTATGTGCCCGAAGGCAAAACAAAGGATGCTTTTCATAAAGATAAAGTACAGGTTGTCCTTTTGCCGAAAACGGACGGAAAAAGACAGGAAGTTGAAGTTGTAAGAATTTTGGAGAGGGGCTGTGATAAACTGGTAGGAACCTTCCAAAAATCCAAAAACTTTGGTTTTGTGATTCCCGACAATACTAAAATTGCATCGGATATTTTTATACCCATTGAGCGGTCGAAAGGTGCCGTGGATGGCCATAAAGTAGTGGTGGAACTGACAAGCTACGGAGGGGAAAACAAAAAGCCTGAAGGAAAAGTTGTAGAAATTCTTGGTCACATTAATGACCCCGGTGTGGATATTATGTCCATTGTGAAGGGCTATGATTTACCCGTGGAATTCGGCGAGAAAATTATGAATCAGGTAGAAAGAGTATCTAACGAAGTATCAGAAGCAGATATGGCCGGACGCATGGATTTGCGGGATGTGGTGATGGTTACGATTGACGGAGAAGATGCCAAGGATTTAGATGATGCAGTGAGTCTTACCATGGATGGAGAAGACTATCAGCTTGGTGTGCATATTGCGGATGTAACAAACTATGTACAGGAAAACTCAGCGCTGGACAGAGAAGCACTAAAGCGTGGGACAAGTGTCTATTTGGTTGACCGGGTAATTCCCATGCTTCCCCACAAGTTGTCAAACGGTATATGTTCATTAAACGCAGGGGTTGACAGGCTTGCACTAAGTTGTTTGATGAAAATTAATAAAAAAGGGGAAGTAGTGGATTATAAAATTGCGGAAACCGTCATAAAAGTAAATAGGCGGATGTCCTATACGGCAGTAAAAAAAATTCTGGAGGACAATGACGAAGAAATGATACGGGAGTATGAGGAGCTGGTCCCTATGTTTCGTCAGATGGAAGAACTGGCAGGAATCCTGCGTAAAAAGAGAAAAAAACGCGGTTCTATAGATTTTGATTTTCCGGAAACAAAAATCATTCTGGATAAGGAAGGGCACCCGTTGGAAATCAAGCCCTATGAGCGGAATACAGCAACCAAAATTATTGAGGATTTTATGCTTATTGCAAACGAAACCGTAGCACAGCATTTTTACTGGATGGAACTTCCTTTTGTATACCGTACCCACGAAACGCCGGATCCGGAAAAGATTGAAAAGCTTTGCCTTTTTATTCAGAATTTCGGCTATGGCATGAAAACTCACAAAGAAGAAGTGCATCCGAAGGAAATTCAGAAACTGCTTGGTAAGATTGAAGGAACGCCGGAGGAGGCGCTAATCAGCAGATTGACCCTTCGTAGTATGAAGCAGGCAAAATATTCCGTGGAAAGCAGTGGACATTTCGGACTGGCATGTCAGTTTTACTGTCATTTTACCTCGCCGATCCGTAGGTATCCTGATTTGCAGATTCACCGGATTATCAAAGAGCAGCTACGTGGAAGATTAAAGGAGAGCAGACTGGAACATTACGATAAAATTCTACCCGAGGTGGCAAGGCATTCCTCTGAAATGGAGCGAAGAGCAGATGAAGCGGAACGGGAGACGGAGAAACTCAAAAAAGCAGAGTATATGGAGTCTCGTATCGGGCAATGTTTCGACGGGGTAATATCCGGTATTACGGCATGGGGGATTTATGTGGAACTGGCAGATACGGTAGAAGGTATGATTCATGTTTCCAAGCTGCCCGGAGATTATTTTTATTATGATGAAGCAGCCTATGAAATGGTAGGAAAAGAAAGTGGAAAGTGCTACAAACTGGGGGAGAAAATCAGAATCAGGGTGGATGGCATTGATAAAATGACGCGAACCATAGATTTTGGTATTCCCTTTGAATGGGAGGAAGACAATGGCGAAGGAAGAGATGAAATTGGTAGCCAATAATAAAAAGGCATATCATGATTATTTTATTGAAGAAAAGATTGAGACGGGAATTTGTCTGCATGGTACGGAGGTAAAGTCTCTGCGCATGGGAAAATGTAGCGTGAAGGAGGCTTTTATCCGTATCGAAAACGGAGAAGTGTTTGTATATGGTATGCATATCAGTCCTTATGAGAAAGGAAATATCTTTAATAAGGATCCACTTCGTGTCAGAAAGCTTTTGATGCATAAGCATGAAATTAACAAACTTGCAGGAAAACTTGCAGAGAAGGGCTATACACTGGTGCCTTTACAGGTATATTTTAAGGATGGAAGGGCAAAAGTGGAGATTGGACTTGCAAAAGGTAAGAAATTGTACGATAAAAGACAGGATATTGCTAAAAAGGATCAGCGCAGGGAAAGCGAGCGGGAATTTAAAATTCGTAATTTATAAAAATTTTACAAAAAAGGAATGAAAAAGCACCTTGACCTGCGCGTATAATAAAATTATAATGAACACAAAGAGCAAAGCAGATAATAGGAAAGAGCGTACTGTCTGTTGTTCATGCACAGCATTTTAAAATAAAAATGAATGTGTACAAATTAAATAAGGGTTAGTAAAGGTTTCGACAGGGATCTTGCAGCTGGAGAAGCTATCCGCAGGCGATGCGTCAAATCGCAACAATAAATATAAACGCTGAAGATAATTTAGCTTTCGCAGCCTAGTCTGCGAACATTGCTGCCTGTTGGCAGCTGTCTGACTTAGTGGACCTACACATTAAGACCCAGGCATCATCAACGTAGGAAACGACTCATGCAAAGCTTTGCGTATGAGGGCGTATTATGAAGCTACTGAATGTAATGGGGTGTTTGTTTCCTGTTGCAGGAGGGAATGAGAGCTTGCTCGAAATAACAAACTATGATAGTAGAAGGACAGGGAATGGGTTTTTGGACGCGGGTTCGACTCCCGCCTAATCCACTCATAAAGTTTTGAGCCATGTATGGTTTGAAACTTTTTTTGTTATGTAATAGGACATGAAATAGCAGACAATAAAAATAGCTTTGGAGGGGAACCAAAGCTATTTATGTAAGGGAGTATATTTATGAAAAAGTTTTGTACCACAAATGTGGAACTTGTTTTTACATTTTTATATTACTGGTACTTTATGACTAGGCAATGTAGAAAAAGTAAATAAATTGTGAACAATGAGACATTATTAAAACTATATTGCTCTGAAATCATCAAAATATAAGTATTTTGATATAATTTCTAAAGAAAAATAAAAATAATATAGCAATGAAAGGCCGGAAGAGAAATGATAAATAAAGAGGAATTTCACACCTTCAATTATATTAAAAAAGAAGAACTTTCAGGAAGCATGGAGGGGATGCGGTATATGCTGAAAAAAATAGGAACAGAGGACGGGGACAGACTACAGGTGACAATATGGCAAGGCCCTCTGAATTTTTTTAAAACACCTGAGGAAAAGAAAATTGTGACGGAATTTCCGTTTTCCCCGGAGGGAGTTGAACTGGCGGTGGACTGGATGAATGAACGTTATTTGGAGGACAAGGCAAGATGGGATGAAGGGAAAAAGCTGATAAAATAGGGCTTCTTAAGGAAATCTTAAATAATATTCAAGAGTTTTTTCACACAATGAACATAAACTCCGTGCTATAATAAGCAATGTTTGAAAGAGGAGTCATGTGAAAAAAGGAAGGAGCAGAATATTATGGTAGAATCTAAGTATACAAAAGTACGTGTAAATAATGAGATAGAATTATGTGAAGTTTATGAAAGAGAAATAAAAGATAATATTGAAAAAGCATTTGTGAGAAACGGTGTTTCTTTTTTCATTAAGTGGAAGAGAGAACAGGGTGGAAAAGGCAGATATATTATTTGCGTAAATCAGCACCAGAAACAAAGTGCGGAAGCCGCAATACACGGAATTTTAGAAGATGTAAACGAAGAGGTGACTTTTGTAGAGGGAAAAAATAAAAAAGGTTGGTTTTTTCTGAAGGATTTTTTGACAAGACGTGCTAATTCTTTGGCAATTTTAAGCAAAATGTAGAAAAAACAGGATATATTTTGTCACAATGCCAAGTGCATTTCTGTTTCTTACTGTGTTATACTTTACATATTGACAGGAAAATGCGGGTAAAGGAGTAGACTATGTTGGAGACAGAATATACGAAGGTGAAAGTTCATAATGAAATTGAGCTTTGTGAAGTGGATGATATAGAAATAAAAGACCGGATAGAAAAAGAACTTCTGAAAAACAGAGTCTCTTATTTTTTACGTTGGACAAAACCGAAGTGGTTTAGCAGCAATAAAAACGGAACCTGTATTTTTTGCGTAAATGAGGCACAAAAGGAACTGGCAGAAGAAGCAATCAAAAAATTGGGACTTGATGCGGGCAACAAGGTCAAGTTTTTGATGAAAAAAGTAGATAAAATATTTTATTAGGGGAAGCGCAAGCTTCCTCTTTTTGGAGTGTAAGAATGGGAGAAGAACAGAGTTTAACAGTACGCGGCTATACCTTTCGGACGACCGAGGATGCAAAACTGGCTGAGAGGGAAGCACAGAAGATTGATTACATAGAAAAAAGATTAAATTATAACAGAACGGAAAATGTTCTTGCAGTTTATAAAAAGGCATTGGAGGAAAAAACATTTCAGACCCCGGTGGGAATCAGTTATCTGGAAAAGATACATGATTTTCTGGAGGAGAGCGGAAGTGTTATGGAAGAAATTCCACCGATTCCTTTGCAGACTCATTTCAGCAGAACGGTACGGGAACAGACGAATCCGGCAAGGCAGCGCGTAAAAACGGTGAAAAAGAAGGATGCTCTGAAAGTAAAGTATAGGATTTCGGTTTTGCTGAATCTTCTGCTTCTTCTAATGGTGGCTGCCATGTTTGCCATTGCTTTAAATGCTAAAACACCAAATATGCTTAATTATGAAAAAACACTGACCAATAAATATGCTGAATGGGAACAGGAGTTAGACGAAAGAGAAAAGCAGCTTCGAGAGAAAGAACAGGAATTAATGAAAAGAGAAAGTAACTAATTTCACATTTTCAACATATTTTTTGCCTATAATAGGCATATGAAGAAAGGAACATGGTGGTTTTCATGGAAAAGTTGAAGGTACTTGTAGTAGATGATGAGAGCAGAATGCGAAAATTAGTGAAAGATTTTCTGACAAAGAGCAATTACGAAGTAGTGGAAGCAGAGGACGGAAGTCAGGCATTGGATATATTTTTTGAATCCAAGGATATTGCACTTATTATTTTGGATGTTATGATGCCTAAAATGGATGGCTGGCAGGTATGCCGGGAAATCAGAGAGTATTCCAAAGTGCCGATTATCATGCTGACGGCGAAAACAGATGAACGGGATGAACTGCAAGGCTTCCAGCTTGGCGTAGATGAATACATTTCCAAGCCCTTCAGTCCTAAGATACTGGTGGCAAGAGTAGAGGCGATTCTTAGGAGAACAAACCAGATTTCTTCCGATGAAGTAGTGGAAGCGGGTGGAATTGTTATCAATAAAGCTGCGCACATGGTTATGATTGACAATAAGCAGGTTGATTTAAGCTACAAGGAATTTGAACTTCTTGCTTACTTTGTGGAAAATCAGGGAATTGCGCTTTCCAGAGAGAAAATTTTGAATAATGTATGGAATTATGATTATTTCGGCGATGCCAGAACGATTGATACCCATGTGAAGAAGCTCCGGAATAAATTAGGAGAAAAAGGAGATTTGATTAAGACGATTTGGGGCATGGGGTATAAATTCGAAGTTTGAGTGATATAATAATGATATTTGCGACGGAAACTCAAGTGGTAAAAATATCTTGTAATCTTTTTTTATTTGATATAATATAACTATGAAGAGGCAATCGCCACAGAGTGGTTGACCGGATATTGAGACAAAAGCCTTCCCGCACCGACCAAAGTACAGGGAAGGTTTTTGCTATGTTAGTGACAAATCAAATAAATATTATATCATGCGATGAAAAAGAACACAAGTTCGGATGTTTGAAACAGGATATTTTTTTGGAATCAGAGGAGATTATGAGTCATTCAATCAGAAAACAATTCGCATTCATTTTTATAGGATTAATGACAGGCACGATTATGGCGTGCCTGATTGTCAATAATATTTTTTTGGAGAAATACTATCTGAAAAACAAACAGAAGGTATTGCTGAATGCATACGACAAGATTAGTGTGGCTTCCATGGAAGGCGACATCAGTTCGGAAAGCTTTGATATTGAACTTCGGAAAATATGCGGAAAATATAATATTAGCGTTATCATTATGGATGCGGATTCCCGAATGTTGAAAACATCGGGCAATGATGTGGATATTCTGGGAAGACAGCTTTTGGACAATTTGTTCAATAAGACCGAAGGACAGAGAAAGCTGTTAGAGGAACGGGATGGTTCTTTTTTACAGATTGTATTCGATCAAAGAACGCAAAGTGAATATATTGAGATGTGGGGCACACTGGAGAATGGCAATATTTATCTGATGCGAAGTGCTTTGGAGGGAATTAAGGACAGCGTTATGATAGCGAATCGTTTTTTGACTTACGTAGGGTTTTGCGCTGTTGCTGTAAGTGCGATTATTATTTATCTTGTTTCCAAAAAGATAACAGAGCCGATTCTGGAACTGGCTTCCATTTCGGAGAAAATGACACATCTGGATTTTGAGGCAAAATACAGCGGCAAGTCAAAAACAGAACTGGCACTTTTGGGTGCTAATATTAATGAACTTTCGGAAACACTGGAAGAAACCATTTCCGAGTTGAAGACGGCAAACAATGAATTAAAAAAAGATATTGAAAAGAAAAATAAAATAGATGAAATGCGCAAAGAGTTTCTTTCCAATGTATCCCATGAGCTGAAAACACCGATTGCTTTAATTCAGGGTTATGCGGAAGGCTTGAAGGAAGGCATTAATGATGATGCGGAGAGCCGGGAATTTTATTGTGACGTTATTATGGATGAAGCGGTAAAAATGAATCATATGGTGAAAAAACTTCTTACTCTGAATGAACTGGAATTCGGAAACGAAGTGGTTACCATGGAGCGTTTTGATATCGTGGCACTTATCACAAACTATATGCAGTCAGCAGAAATCCTGACTAAGCAGAATGATATTTCTGTCAGGATGGACGAATATCCACCTGTCTTTGTATGGGCAGACGAGTTTAAGACAGAAGAGGTATTTGCTAATTATTTCAGTAATGCCATCAATCATTGTGCAGGGGAAAGAGTGATTGATGTGAAGCTGGTAAAAGGAGAGGGATATGTAAGGGTATCCGTATTTAATACAGGAGAACCTATTCCGGAGGAGAGTCTTCAACATATTTGGGAAAAATTTTATAAGGTGGATAAAGCAAGGACGAGAGCCTATGGCGGCAGCGGAGTAGGCCTGTCTATTGTAAAAGCCATTATGGATTCTATGAACCGGAAATACGGATGTCGAAATTATGATAACGGTGTGGAGTTTTGGTTTGAATTAGAAACTGTGCAATGAGTGTTTAAGTCTGTTTATGGAAAATAAGGAAAATAAATGAATTTACGGTTTCCATTTTAAAATAAGTATTGTATAATAGTAGAGACGTTCTGGTTGAAAAACAGAATGAAAAGTGTAAAAGACGAATTGCACCAAAAAGTGTGTAGGGAGAGACTACTTATGAGGAAGAAAAAAAATATTATTGCGGTTGCATTGTTTGTGACGGTTATATTGTCGGGATGCGGAAGTGCAATCCCTGATATGACAGAAGAGGAAACACATATCATATCGGAATATGCAGCCAATTTACTTTTAAAATATGATAAAAATTATGAGGTTAAGGTTGTAGATACTACGGCTTATCACGAAGAACAGGCTAAAAAGGCAGAAGAGGCAAGAAAAGCGGAAGAAGAGGCGGCAAAAGAAGCAGCGAAAGAAGCCGAAGAAGCAGGGAAGAACCAGAATAACGGAGAAGGTCAGTCTGCAGAAATGCAGAGTGTGTCATCCATTGAAGAATTTTATCAAATACCGGGAGTTCAAATTCAGTATGAAGGATTTGGTATTTACAATTCTTATCCTGAACAAACGCAGGAGGATGAACTGTTTTTTGCATTGGGTGCTACAGACGGAAAGAAGTTGCTTGTATTGAATTTTGTCATAAAAAATATTTCCGGCGCAGAGTTAGAAGTAAACATGATGAGTTTTAATCCGAAATTCAAAGTGTCTGTAAATGGCGGGCCAAATCAGAATGCCTTGTTTACACTTTTACCGGAGGACTTGGCGGAATATGCGGGAACGCTTGGAGTGGACGAAACAGTAAGAACGGTACTTGCTGTAGAGATACCCATAGAGACGAGTGAGTCGGTGGAATCTATCATGTTGACATTGAAGAATGCAGAGGGAAGTGCTCAACTTATTTTGCAATAATAAGTTCTATATTCTGATAGTAAATTCTATATCCTCTCGGATTGTTAATGAGTGCAATCCGGGGGGATATTTTTGTTTGCTTTAGAAAATTCATGCATGTAAAGAAAAAGAAGTAAGCTGGTTGACAAAAAGAAAAATAGGTAATATCTTATATATAACAAAGGTAATATATTACCTTTGTGAAATAAAAAAGAAAGAGGATTATAGTTTGAAAACTATAAAGATAGAGAAAGGTGAGGAGTAGCTAATGAAAAAAATATTGATTTGTATTTTTAGTGTGCTTGGAGCAGCGATAACGGCAATTATTGTACATGCAATTTTACCGAGTCCCGGTGCTTCTATGGATACTTCAAGCTTTGATAGTGTTTTGGTGAAACAATTTGGTTTTCCTGCTGTTGCCAGTGCGTATTTTATTATTCTTTATTTACATATTCTGGTTGTAATACGCTGGTTTGGTTCAAAAACTGTTATGAACAGGAAAGAAGTCGGATTGCGCTTTGGTTTGGCATATGCGTTGATATATCTGGTCGGAATGCAGGAGGTAGTAGTAGCTGCCTCTCCTTTTGAGGCATATGGAGTGGATTTTATACTGTATCAATTTTTTATGGGACTTGGAGATGCAATTCCTGTAATAATATTATGCATAACAGTAAGTCACTTTGCATTGAAGGAAACAGAAGCAAATAAGAAAGAGGGGAAGTCTTGCCGAAAAGAAAAAGTAATCATGACAGGAACTATTACCGGTTTGTTTTTTACCGAGAGAGTGATTGGCTATGTAACAGGATATATTGATAGTGATTTTAATACATATCCCCTGCCTGTTTTGATTTGGACAATTTTATTTGGTGTGACATTTGGCTGTGCCTATTTTATAATCAGACCAATTTATAATAATAAAAATGATAAAAAGAATATTGTAGGAATTGTGGTTGCATCTTTAGGGGTGAATTGGATATGGTTTAATAGCTTTATGGGGTTGATTCTGAAAAATACGATATTTCAAATGATATTTAGAAGCGGAATGGATGTAATAGTTATTTTTATCGGTATATTAGTATCACGTTTTTTACATTTTTTTGTATTTTGCAAAAAAGACATTGACAAGAAGAAAATCAGGTGGTAATATACAATTCGGTCGCGAAAAACGACAGACAGTTCAAAAAAAAGAACTTAAAAATGAAAAAAAGCTGTTGACAAACGAAAGAGCACATGATATTATATCAGAGTTGCGTCT
>CAYUYJ010000003.1:0-244828 GCA_964449325.1 uncultured Lachnospiraceae bacterium
GTAGAGCGCTGCGTTCGGGACGCAGAGGTCGCAGGTTCAAATCCTGTCGCATCGACTAGCAAACTGTTTTCACAGTCATGTGAAGACAGTTTTTTTTGTAAATTAAGAAATATAAAGGAGCATCACCATGATTTTTTACGCAACAGAAGACAACGTTAAAATAACCGGACGAACATTAACACAAGGCACTACCCGATACTTATCCTTCTCCGGCAGCAGTATTTCCTTTACCTTTACCGGAAAGAAAGCAGAAATCAGTCTGTGGACAGATTGTAATAACTGGGAAAAAGGCTTCTACAGCCAAATTGCAGTTTTCATAAATGATGAACCTCAACCTTCCAAACGCTTCTCCCTTACTTGCGAGGAAAAACTTTACACGATATTTGAAAGTGACAAAGAGCAGACCGTCACCATTACTGTGATGAAATTTTCCGAAGCAGCCTTCGGCAAATGTGGCGTGAAATACATTCAGATTGATACGGACAAGCTTCTTTTGCCCCCACAACCAAAGAAAAGAAAGCTGGAAATTATCGGTGATTCCATTACATGCGGTTACGGCATTGATGCTGCGAGCGAAACAGAAGCCTTTACCACTGATACGGAAAACCCTCTGAATTCCTATTCTTTACAGCTTACAAACATGCTGGATGCGGATGCCCAACTTGTTTCATGGAGCGGTATCGGAATTATATCCTGTTATGTGCCGGAAACCGAGGACACTCCCTTGGACGACTGGCTTATGCCCATGCTCTACGAATATACGGATGCTGCAGGCTCCAAAGATATTTTTAAGCAGGAACAGGATTCATGGGAAAAATGGGATAACAAACGGTTTGTACCCGATTTGATTATAATCAATATCGGAACGAACGATGCCTCTTACTGCCGCGAGCACAAAGAGCGTCAGGACGTATGGGGTATAGAATATGAGAAATTTATTGCAACCGTCCGACATAAAAATCCGGATATACCGATTCTTTGCGTTTTAGGAACAATGGATCAGCGGCTTTGCTATAAGGCAGAAGAAGTTACAAAAAAATTTCAGACAGATTACCATGATACAAAAATACATTATGTACATCTTCCCCTTCAATTAGACGAAGACGGAAAGGGCGCAGATTTCCATCCAAGCAACATTACACACAAAAAAACTGCACAGATTTTATTTGACTATATCACAGCAAATATTTTTTAACCTCAAAATCGCTGTAAGCACAATGCCTACAGCGATTTTTCTTTTAAGGGAGTTTTTTTTCATCCCCCTGCTTTTGATAGGATAACAGATCCAAGGTCATCTGTCTCGCCTGCTGCGTATCCAACGCAAAGGAAATGACATGCACCAAAACAAAAATAACAAAAACAGAAACGGCAAAGCTGACAATCAGTTCGCTGTTGTCTTTTGTAAAATTAGCATGCCCGAACCCAAATTCAATCAGCAATACTTCTAATAAGATAAGCTGAAGAATTTTTCGAATGAGAATCTGTACCAAAGTCATTTCTTTTTTTGAATACATGATGCACATGGGGAGAATTCCCAAAAAAGCATATACTAACGGTGCTAAAAAAGCATCGTAGCCGAACCGTTGCTCCGGCCGGTAAATAATACCTATCACAAAGATGACCAAATTGATTAGCGTAACAAGTATAAAATATGTTGCACAAGTCGACTTAATAAATTCCTTAAACCTCATTCTACGCTTCTCCCTTCAGTGTCTTTTTCAAATCGGGTACATATTTACGGGAAATAATAATCTCCTCTCCATTGGAAAGCGCTGCTGAAAACCGTCCATTCAGTGCCGGTCGAATGGATTTTACCTTCATCAGATTAACCAACGTCGATTTGGATATCCGTATAAAGCGCTTCATTTTCAGTGCCTCTTCAAGCTCATACACGCGCTGCTTTGTCTCATAGGATTGCTTTGCGGTATATAGAAAGGTTCGGTTATCCACCGATTCCACATATAGCACATCCCCAATCGCTATCTCATACTGTCTGCCATCAATACTGCCCGTAAGCTGACCCTGTCTGGATTTGACAAAGGCAACGATTTCCTTTACCTCGTCACTTACTTCACGGCACCTAATTTCCACCATTTCCGGTTCTTCCTTTGGAATCTTCTTTACCCTAATTTCCATCAATCTATAAATGATATCCTTCCTCTACCTGAAACTCTCCGCTTCCTTTTAGATAACAATCAAAGAACTGAAGCGTAATTTCATTCATTTTTAAGATACAGGTCTTCGCATCCACATCTCCGGTTCCCAGCATATTTGCTAAAAATGGCGAAAACAGCGGAAGATCTGTATAATTCATATGACCGGATCCTACAATATAGGTACTATATCCATTCGTGGCATGTTCAAGCACCACATTGTTTGCATATGGCACTCCCTGCTCAGATGCCTCGATTCTGCTCTTATGATGTTCATCGTTATCAAAAGATAAAAGCGGTGTATCATAGATATCCCCATTTATGATATTCACTTCATCCACCACTTCTGTAACCTCGCCCAGCATCGTTCCGTCTATATCAATGACTGCGTCTATATCCTCTCGCTGTCTGCCAATGGTAACTGCGGTAGCACCGCCTAAAGAATGACCCATAAATCCAATTTTTTCGCAGTCAATCATGGAAATTGCAGAAACAATTCCTTCTTGATTTTCTTCCGAAATAACCCAGCATTCTGCGAAATTTCTACTCTGTGCTGCTTCTTTTATAGTATCGATGGCAAAATTAGAATCGTCAAGTCGAAGCTTTATCCACGCAGAAGATAACTCAAAAATCTCTGCCTTAGATACTCCGCTGGAATTGACTCGCTGTATCCCCTGCATCAATCCTGCATCTGTGAGAATCTGTTTTCCATCTGTATCCTTTGTAAAGAGCGAATGATATGGGTGTTCGAGGCCGACAACCACATAGCCATGGCTGGCAAGCTCCATATAAGTCGACATATTACTTTGATAATATCCGAACGCACCATGAGAGAAAAATACAAGCGGAAACTTTTCACTCAGATTAGCTCCCTCCGGATAAAAGAAATAGACCGGCACTTCTCTTTTTGATCCATCCGTCTCAAAAGCCTCAATTC
Organism: uncultured Lachnospiraceae bacterium; assembly: GCA_964449325.1. Classification (GTDB taxonomy): domain Bacteria; phylum Bacillota; class Clostridia; order Lachnospirales; family Lachnospiraceae; genus RGIG3002. The sequence continues at coordinate 3,091 of CAYUYJ010000003.1, forward strand.
TATTATCATCCACCAAAATGGCCTGTGCCATTTTAACCTCATATTCCCCTGTCGTCGGCAATCCCACATAATCAGCAAATAAAAAAGAAGGAATGAGTCCAAAAACAAAAAGAATAAATGAGCCAAGGACAGAAAAAACCATACCTGCAAGTTTCTTTTCCTTTTCCGCCTTCTTTTTAATCCAATATAGGATTGCTGCCAAAACGGTTCGAAGACTCAAAAGAAGAAACAGTGCCTTATAACGCATTCCTAAATCAATTCCCGGCAATAGAAGCATCACCAAAAAAACAAGGACTTCTCCTCCATTTACAATCAGTCTGGTTAAGTACCACTCTTTCACAATCGGCTTTCTTCGAATTGCTATGACTGCAAAAGCAATTTCAATCACAGTTAAAACTAACAATAATAAAACATTCATTTTCTTACTTCCTTTCCTCTTGATATGCTTGACTATAGCACGATGAAAAAAGGATGCAAGAATTTAAAATGTGAAATGCAAGAAAGCTATGTAAAATGCATTTTCTATCAAAATAAATTTTTTCGGTAAACAAATTCTGTAGGTGTTTCCTGTATCAGTTCATAACCATTTTTTGAAAAACAATGGGAAGATGCTTTGTTCTGAGGTTTCACGCTCCCGCTCAAATACCTCAGTCCGTATTTCTTACCCTGCTCTTCAACAAGAGCAAGTATTTTGCTTCCAAGACCTTTTCCGCGACAGCCTTTATCAATACTATAGCTGATAATACCGCTTTCTGCTTCCGGGTTCACATCCAGACGAATCGTTCCGACAGGCTTTTCTTCCTGTTTCAAAATAAAAAAAAGACAATTTTTATCTGCCAGTTTTTTCTCCAGCCATGCAATATGATTTTCCCATAGAACAGGTTCAGACGAGAAAGAATTCTTCCTCGTCTCCGGCTCATTCGTCCATTCAAAAAGCTGCTTTGCATCCGCTTCCGTTACCGGACGCAAGTCTAATCTTTCCATAATTATGCCTCGCCCAAAACACGTTTAATCTTTTCTTCCAATTCTATTTTGGGCATACCGCCCACCATAGTTTCCACTGCCTGTCCTTTATGAAAAATCATAAAGGTAGGAATCGACATTACATGATATTTTTGTGCAATATCCATTTCCTCGTCAATATTCAATTTACCGATTTTCATTTTTCCGTCAAACTCCTGTGCCATTTCGGATACAATGGGCCCCATCATTTTACAGGGACCGCACCAGTCTGCATAAAAATCCACCAGAACCGGCATATCACTGTCCAGCACCTCTACTGCAAAATTCGCTGTTGTAAATTTATGTTCCATACTTTTCCTCTCTTTCCGCGCTACCTTGAACGCATATCACTTTTGACATTATTTTGTTATCTTGAAATAATATATTTATAAATCGGATTTCCCATGGAAGAAAACTTTTCCTCATATTCCGTCATGATATTTCCCTTTACCATTTTTTCATCATGATGAAGGTCAAAGGTAACTGCCTGTGCCTTCCAACCTGCAGGCTCAAGCTCTTCCAACGCAAATTCAAACAAGCCCTTATTGTCCGTTTTAAATTCCAACGTTCCTTCCGGTTTCAAAATCTGATCAAAGCGTTCCAAAAACTGTCTGGACGGAAGTCTTCTCTTTGCATGCCTGTCCTTCGGCCACGGATCAGAAAAATTCAGGTAAATTCGATCTACTTCATCCTTTTCAAACATATCCGTAATATTTTTTGCATCTTCACACAAAAAATACAGATTCGGTAGTTCTTCTATCTCCATTTTTTGTATTGCACGAAGCAAAACCGTGGAATACTTCTCCATTCCCAAATAATTGATATTCGGATTTGCCTTTGCCATTCCGTGAATGAACTGCCCTTTTCCCATTCCTACTTCAATATGAACAGGATTTGTATTTCCGAAAAATTCTTTCCATTTGCCCTTTTTATCTGCCGGATTCTGTACCACAAATCTGCTCGCCGCAATCATTTCATCAGAACCGGTTACATTTCTTAAACGCATAAACTACTGTATTTCCTTTCTATTATGTGAACTTCCAGCTATTCTATACTTTCTCTGCCATATATGACAGCTGCTATTTTTTCGTCGTTTGCTTTATTTACTAATCTTACAACAATTCATTATAAAAAAAAAGTCATATTCTCATAACAATTTCCTTCCCTGTTGCAATTTCAACTTCTGCATAAAAAGAATTTTTAAAAAATATTGAATTTTCCTGTTTCGACTATGGTTTTCCGTAAAAATAGTGTATCATATGAAATGAATATTCGTTACAAGCGGATAGTTTTAGATTATTGTTTGAAATATTAACGGAGATTGTTCATGAAATATAAATTTATCAAATACACATTATCTTCACTATGTGCGGCTACTGTCTTATTAACAGGCTTTTTTGCTTCTCCCGCCCGGGTTTTGGCTTCGGATATGTTAGAACAGGCAGAGATGCGTAAAAGTCTTCCGGTGCAGACAAATGAAATAGAAAATTGGCCGGATGGTCCTGCCATTGGCGCGGAAGCCGCCATTTTGATGGAAGCCAATACAGGCACGATTTTATATGCCAAAAATATAAATGAGAAGCTTTATCCTGCCAGCACTACTAAAATTCTTACCTGTCTCATTGTTGCAGAACAGGCAGACTTAAATGATACGGTTAAAATGTCTAACGAGGCAGTTTTCAGTGTTCCGGTGGACGGTTCCAAAATTTATCTGGATGTAGGGGAAGAAATTACAGTAGACCAGGCACTTCAGGCAATTTTGATTGCTTCGGCAAATGATGCTGCAAACGGCGTTGCGGAGCTTGTCGGCGGAAGTCTGGAAGGCTTTGCGGATATGATGAATGAACGGGCAAAAGAATTAGGCTGTACCAATTCCCATTTTGTCAATTCCAACGGTTTGTATGATGATAATCATTATACAACAGCACACGATTTGGCGGTTATCGGACGAGCTTTTTTTAATAATGAATTACTGTGCAAATATTCCAGCACTCCAAAGCTGCACCTTCCCCCAACCCCAACCCAGCCCGATGACATTATTGAATTCAGCAAGAATAAGCTGTACAAAGGAGGGGACTATGAGTATGAATATCTGGTAGGAAGTAAAACCGGATATACCGACGAGGCAAGACAGACGCTGGTCTCCTGTGCAGAAAAGAACGGGATGAAGCTGATTTGTGTTATCTTAAAAGAAGAGACCCCTTACCAGTATGAAGATACGGTAAGTCTCTTTGACTACGGCTTCGGAAATTTTCAAATGATTAACATTGTGGAATCCGACTCCGAGTATGTCATCGATAATGCAAACTTTTTTAATACGGACAATGACATTTTCGGCAGTTCTAAACCAATTTTATCTTTAGATAAAGACGATTACATCATCTTACCAAATACAGCTGAACTGAGTGATGCAAAGTCCTCTATTTCCTATGATGTAAATGGAAAAAATCAGATTGCTTCTATTAATTATACCTATAACGGTATAGATGTAGGAAGTGTGTCCGTAGACCTCGCCACAGATTCCGTTTACTCCTATCAGTTTGATAATGCCGTTTCGGAAACATCCGTACCGGAAACAGAAGAAATGAATGATAAAGTTATTTTTATCAATGTTAAAATTATCATTTTCTGGATTCTTGGTATCGCAGGCGCTCTGATAGCTATTTTTGTTCTGCGTGCTTTTATTAATAACTATCATTTTTCCAAAAAGAGAAAACGGCGACTTCGTAAAAACCGGCGTCGTTATGGAGAATTTAAGGACATTGATTTTTGATATGACTGAAAAGCGGGTGCAATCTGCTTAACATATTGCACCCGTTTCATTAGTTTTTTGTTGTTTTTTCATTTTCTTAAGCTCTTCTGTGTGCTCCTTTTTCATTTTCAGCACTTCTGCTTCTTCTTTACTGATATATTTCATCGTTTTCACAACATATAGTTTATTATTTGGAGATTTCTTTATTCGGATTTTAAATTTCATAAATCCATGCTTGTCACAAAATGCCACACAATAATAATGCCTGCCGTTCGGCGTAAACCACTTTATCCTTTTCTTCAGATTCTTATGGCACAAATGACACTTTGAACTCATAATTTCCCTGTCGGCAGTCAGTGCGGTTTTGTTCTCAAATTCTCTGGATATATACTTTGCATAATCCTCAAATACTGTAAAAATTTCCTGTTCCTTTGTCTTTGGAACAGAAAAAGTATCATAGGATATACGGGAAAGCACCTGTGCATCACGGATAACTCCGAATATTTTTGCGGTATAATAAGCATCACTGAATGCTCTGTGAAACGGAATATCCTTTTCAATATTTAAGAAATCAATCGCATATTCCAGACTTCGTCTAGACTTTTTATCCTCAAAAGCAATACTGAAAAGCTTCTGCACATCATAAAATGCAATGGGACGGTCGCTTAAAGGTTTCATTCCGTAATATTTCATATTTTTTTGGAGCTCCGATAAATCCAGCGGTCCCCATGAACAAAACATACAATCCTCTCCGCACCAGCTTAAAAATTCCTTTACTGCTTTGGGAAATGACTTTCCGTTTTCCAACTCGCTTATTTCTAAATGGATTAACTCTTGCGTAATATGATGCATTTCATGATATACTTTCGGCTTAATCAGTTGGTTATACTGTCCGATTATCTCACGCTCACTATTTAATTTAACGGCACCAATTTCAATAATTTCAAAGGGAAGCTTTTCTATTTCCTTCTCTTTTCCGGTATTGCTTTGATTCCATTCTAAATCAAATACAATGTAATCCATCTGCATTCCTTTCCAAAAATAAAGTTTTCCTCTGTCTTCATTTCCAATAATTATACTATACTGCTCTTTTTTCTACAATGACTAATAATTTAGGTATTCTTTATGAAAAATAACGGGTTACGACACTACCTCTGACATGGTATAGTAGTTTTATTCTATAGTTGTACGCAGTTTACCACGATTACATGTGATATGGATTAAGTAAAGGATACATACGCTTATGATAGGTAAAAAACACAAATTATTATGCTTACTGCTCTCCCTTACTCTGATTTTCTCCGCCTTTGGTTGCGGTAAAACACAGACTGACAAGTGTCCTTATGAAGAATTTCTGGTTGTGGATGTTTTCGATACTCTCGCAAATTATCAGGGGATTCAGTCAGGGTGGTTTGCAAAGATTATCAAAGATAAATTTAATATGGAACTGAATATTATTTCCCGCAATGTTTCAGGTGGGGGAGATACTTTATTTGATACTCGCGCCGCTGCCGGAAATCTTGGTGATCTGGTGATTTTCAGTGCCGATGACGGTAGCCTGGAAGATTTGGTTAATGCAGGGCTTCTTACGGATATGAGTAGTATGCTGAAGGGAAAGGAAATTATGAAGTATGAGCGTGCTATCCGTGCATTAAATAACTCCATAGACGAAAATGCCATTTATGCGATTCCTTCCCGAGTTTCCTCTAACGCTTCCACGGTTCCCAGTGAAGCCTTAGAACCAACCTACGGTCCTTATCTACGTTGGGATCTCTACGCTAAACTTAATTACCCGAAAATTTCTACTCTGGAAGACCTGCTTCCGGTTCTGAAACAGATGCAGGAACTGGAACCGTACAGTGAAAGTGGTAAACCTACATATGCCTTCAGTTTTTTCAAAGACTGGGACGGTAATTTAATGACAGCCGCCAAACAGCCTGCCTGTCTCTACGGCTACGATGAATTTGGCTTTTTGTTGCTAAAAGCAGATAGTTCCGACTATCAGAGTATTATTGAAGATGATTCTCTTTATGTCCGGGTTCTGAAATTGTATTATGACGCCAATCAAATGGGGCTGGTTGATCCTGACTCCTACACGCAGAATTACACTATGTTATTTGACAAATATAAAGATGGGCAAATTCTTTACAGTCCCTGGCCTTGGCTCGGACAGTCTGCCTACAACACTTCCACCCATACCTCGGAAGGAAAAGGCTTTATGATTGCACCCGTGGATGATATGCAGGTGTATTCTTACGGCTGCGAACCCGAAGGAAATACGAAATCTGTTATTGCTATCGGTTCCAGAACACAGGATCCGGAACGGCTTGCAGATTTTATTAACTGGCTCTATTCCCCGGAAGGCATCCGGATAAATGGTGCAGATAACAGTTCTGCTGCCGGTCCGGAAGGACTTACCTGGGAAATGACTGAAAACGGTCCACAGCTTACCGATTTCGGTATTGACGTCTTATACAACGGAAAGGAGTTATCTGTTCCCGATGAGTATGGCGGCGGAAAATGGTCAGATGGTGTATCTGCCTTAAATTACAAGTCCGTTACCCTGACCGATCTGGATGAAAACGGTTATCCGTATGCCTATAATTTATGGGACTCTGTACTAGCTTTAGCAACCGGCCCATTACAGACTGATTGGAATCGCTTTATGAAAGCATCCAACACCATTGACTATTTAAGAGAGCACGACCAGCTTATCGTTTCGCCGGGCTGCAGCTTCTGCTCTTCTTCAGAATCATCAGATATTTCTACTATGCGTGGACAATGCAGTACTACCATTGTAGACTATTCCTGGAAAATGATTTTTGCAAAAGACGAAACGGAATTTTACTCTTTACTGAAAGAAATGCAGGACACTGTCCGAAGTCTCGGCTACGAACAGGTTCTCAACTATGATTTAGAAAATGCCAAAAAATATATTGAAGCAAAAATTGCTTCCGCAAATTTAAATAAGGAGGAAACAACAGACAATGATTGAAAGTGCAAAAGTACATAAAATGCTTTTTGGCGGCGACTATAACCCGGAGCAATGGCCGGAGGATACCTGGGAAGAGGATATGCGCCTTTTAAAACTGGCACATATTGATGTAGTGACTTTAAATGTGTTTAGCTGGGCAGCTTTGCAGCCTGATGAAACTACCTATTGTTTCGATAAACTGGATAAAATTATGCAACTGGTAAAAGAACATGGCATGAAGGTATGTCTTGCTACTTCCACCGGCGCACACCCTGCATGGATGGCAAGAAAATATCCCGACATTCTTCGTACGGAATTTAACGGTATGAAGCGGAAATTCGGCGGACGTCATAACTCCTGCCCCAACAGTCCTACCTATCATAAATATTCCGTGCGGCTTGCAACTAAGCTGGCAGAACGCTACAAAAACTATGACAATATTGTGGCTTGGCACATTTCCAATGAATATGGCGGTGAATGCTTCTGTGAAAACTGTGAAAAGGCATTCCGTGTTTGGCTGATGGAGCGTTACAAGACGATTGATAAATTGAACCGTGCATGGAATACCTCTTTTTGGGGGCATACGCTGTACGACTGGGATGACGCGGTACTTCCGAATATGCTAAGCGAACATTTTGCATATGAACGTACTATGTTTCAGGGCATTTCTCTGGATTACAGACGCTTTATGTCTGACAGCATGATGAATTGCTGTAAAATGGAATATGATGCGTTAAAGGCTGTGACACCGGATATTCCGATTACCACAAACCTGATGGGCACCTATAAACCTTTGGATTATCAGAAGTGGGCAAAAGAACTGGATTTTGTTTCTTGGGATAATTATCCTTCCAATGACGATTCCATTTCTTCGATTGCATTCCGTCATGATTTAATGCGTGGTATCAAACAGGGCAAGCCCTTTGCTTTGATGGAACAGACCCCCAGTGTTACCAACTGGCTTCCTTATAACGCCTTAAAACGTCCGGGTGTCATGAGACTGTGGAGTTATCAGGCTGTGGCACACGGTGCAGACACTGTGATGTTCTTCCAAATGAAACGAAGCATTGGTGCCTGTGAAAAATACCACGGTGCTGTGATTGACCATGTGGGAAATGAGAATACCCGTGTATTCCGTGAGGTTTCCGCATTGGGTGCAGAACTGGAGACACTGGGAAACATTACCCTTGGCGGACGTACTCCGGCAAAGGCTGCTGTGTATTTTGACTGGGATAACTGGTGGGCAATCGAATATTCCGCAGGACCGAGTGTCAATCTGCATTATGTGGATGAGGTTTTGAAATATTACAATGCATTCAGTACCTTAAATATTCCGGTAGATATTATCGGTGCAGAGGATGATTTGTCCGCGTACAACGTGATTGTTGCACCTGTTCTGTATATGGTGAAAGACGATTACGACGAAAAAATCCGCAGCTTTGTGAAAAACGGCGGAAGCTTCCTCACTACCTTCTTTAGCGGTTATGTTGATAAAAATGATTTAGTTACCGTTGGCGGCTATCCAGGAAAGCTTCGTGACATTCTCGGAATCTGGGTTGAGGAAGAGGATGCTTTACCGGAAGGAACAGCAAATTCCTTTACCTATGAAGGAACTACCTACCCCGCAGAACTTATTTGCGATTTACTCCATACGGAAGGCGCTGTTTCCTACTGCAACTATGAGTCCGATTTTTACGCAGGTATGCCGGTTATTACCGATCATGCTTTCGGTAACGGACACGCTTATTATATGGCAACTGCTTCCAATGAAGCTTTTTATCTGAAATTCATTGCAGATATTTGTAAAAAAGCAAATGTACATCCAATAATGGAAACACCTATGGGAGTAGAAGTCACCATAAGAGAAAATAAAAACGGAAGCTTCCTGTTCCTGCTGAACCACAGCAACGAGGAGCAGACCGTAACTCTTCCATTTAGCGGACACGATCTGCTGCATGAATGCGACTACCGGGAAGGTGCTGAAATGAAAATTTCGACGAAAGATGTTGTTATTTTACAAAAGAAATAAATGCCTAAAATTAAGGAATGTTAAGTTTAGTTGACAATCTTCCAACTGCAAATGGTAGAAAAAAGTGACATTCCATTGCTATACTTCTAAGAAAAAAAGGAGGCATATCAAATGAAATTTAATGAACAACTCATTTGTTTGAGAAAGCAAAAAGGTTTATCACAGGAACAACTGGGAGCAGAGTTAGGTGTGACAAGACAAACTGTTTCAAAATGGGAATTAGGAGAAACCACACCGGAAATGGATAAATTAATTCAACTCAGTGATTTGTTCCAAATCTCACTGGACTCACTGGTAGGTCACGAACAGGAATCTGAAACTACATCATCCTATTGCCTTTCACAAAATATGATGATGTACAGATGGCATTATGAATACAAAAGCAAACGTACCCTTTGTGGAATTCCACTTGTACATATTAATGTTGGTCGTGGTATCCACAAAGCCAAAGGTATTATTGCCATAGGAACTATTGCCAAAGGTGTCATTTCTATTGGTGCACTTTCAGCCGGTTTGTTATCCTTAGGAGCAATATCTTTAGGTTTATTACTTTCCGCCGGAGCTATTTCAATAGGAACCATTGCTTTTGGTGGATTCTCTTTAGGAATATTTGCTATTGGCGGATGCGCTGTCGGTATCTATTCTATCGGTGGATGTGCTATTGGAAATAAGATTGCTGCCGGTGGCTATGCCCATGCACCAATTGCTATTGGCGATAAGACACATGGAGAATATTTATTTGACATTAATCAAGCTATACCTGCTAATACAATAAAAGCAGCTATCCTTGATAAGTACCCTAAAACATGGGGAATTATTACAGAAATATTCAACTCATTTTCGTAAGCAGGCAGTGATGACAGCTTATCTGATTCCGTGTTGTTATTGGATTTAAGTTTGTTTTGCAACTTATTTTTAACTGACAGCATGCTATAAATATGCATGCTGCAGTCCTCCCGGATTGCCGTATGAAGACAACCCTAATTTATTCTCTTGTTACAAAAATTGAATTTTCACCTCTATTGCGAATTCCCATATTTCTATGATAAAATATTTTCATTAGTTGTTTGTATATTTTCTACAAGATTTAGTATGAATTTATATAAAAAGAGGGATATTATGAGAACAGTTTTCATAGCGGATGACGAAAACAACATCCGCGAAGGATTAAAATGTATTATGGACTGGGAAGGAGCAGGTTTTGAAGTATGCGGGGAAGCCTCAAACGGAGAAGAAGCACTGAATGGCATTCTTACAAAAAAGCCTTCCCTGGTTTTATTGGATATTAAAATGCCGAAGATGAACGGCATTGATGTAATTATGCATGCAAGAGAAAACGGATACCGTGGAAAAGTCATTATATTAAGCGGTTATTCCGATTTTACATATGCCCAGTCCGCTATGCGCTACGGTGTAGATTATTATCTGACAAAACCCATTGATGAAGATGAGCTTTCCGATGCTGTAACAAAAATCAGGGAAGCTTTGGAAAAAGAAGAAGCTGCCTCCCAAAATATGCTTCACTTCCGAAGAAGGGCTAAGGATGTCGTTCTCCATGAGCTGATAACCGGAATCGGAAAAAATGATGATTATCAGTTTTCTGAAGAAGAAATACAGGATTTGCATCTTCAGGCAGATATTTATCAGGTTGTCATTTACGAGAACTTCCTACGTGAAACAGAAGCGCCTACATACAGCTTTGCAGATTTATTAAAGGTTGCCAACAAAGAAAACCATACCTTTGAACATTTGGAAAAAGACCGCAATGAAATTATTCTGTTAAAGGGAAATTATGCACTTTCCCGTTTTCAGGATTTTCTTTCCCATTATGAAAAGGAAACACCGCAAAAGGGCAGTCCGCTTGACAGCCTCTTTTTGGCATATGGCAGACCGGTAACCTCATTAGAACAGATTTCTTCCTCTTACAAAGAAGCTCTGACATTAGTAGGAAGACGGTTTTTCTGTATACAGGGACAACACACGTTGGGCTATGATGAACTTCCGGATGTAGAAGCTAAGGAACAGACGCTTTCCGATGATTTTCTGCAGGATTTCAGCACAAAATTGTCCAATTACTTACAATCCTTTAACCGTAAAAAGGTCGCTGAAACGCTTTATGAACTGGAACAATATTTATATAATGTCAAAAACAATATTACCGAGGTGAAATTGTTTTTAACAGATTTATACTTGCAGATTAAAGAAAAGATGAATTATACCTACAGTACTGCCAATATTCCTTTTCCTTCAAACACTGCCATTATTGAAGTTATCGGGGAAAAATATTATTTGTATGAAATTATTCTGTTTTTCTCGGAACAATTTGAAATGATTATGAATTCTACCGGAAATCCTTCCAGAGATACGGTGCTTGATGATATTTTATATTACATTGACCACAACTACAAAACAAATATTAAGCTGGAAACGATTGCACCTTTGTTTGGCTATAACAGTGCTTATCTCGGAAAAATATTTACAAAAACTACCGGAGAAAGCTTTAATTCCTATGTAGACCATATGCGGATTGAACATTCTAAGGAACTGCTTACGGAAAATAAGTTAAAGGTTTATGAGGTTGCAGAGCAGGTCGGTTACAAAAACGTAGATTATTTCCATAAAAAATTCAAAAAATATGTGGGGATGAGTCCGGCAGAATATCGGAAAAATCTGGAATAAATTACTACATAATACTTATTTTGGGGGGCTGCCGCATAAATGTGACAGCCCCCTTTTTATGTAATAGGAAAGTGCTCTTATGTAGCGACACTTTTTTATATCGTTTCAATCGGATAGTTATTTTCCAGCCACACCTTTAACAACTCCATCCATGACTCACAATCTGCCTGTATTCCGTAGCCACCCGGATTCGCAGTGAGTTTACTTGCAAGTCCAAGACCATGTCCGCCAAATGGGTACATATGGAATTCCGTAGGAATATTTTTCTTTACTAATGCATCAATCAGTAGCAGAGAATTCTGTACGGGAACACAGTCATCTGTGAAGGTATGCCACAAAAAGACCGGCGGTGTATTCTCATTTACCTGTGTTTCTAACGACATTTTCCCTACCAATTCCTCATATCTGTTTCCTAACAGCTTCTCAAAGGAAGAACGATGTGCATATTCACCGGAAGTAATTACAGGATAACAAAGTATCATTCCGTTTGGTCTAAGCATTTCCGTCGGTACTCCTGTTGCTTCTGCCAAAAACGGTTCACTCCAGAACATTCCATAGCTTGCCGCCAGATGTCCGCCTGCGGAAAAGCCCTGCACCAAAATTTTGTCCGTATCAATATGCCACTCCTCCGCATTTTTACGGAGCATGGCAACCACACTTGCAAGCTCTGTAAGTGCAGTAGGATACTCTGCATCAGGTGCTACCGAATAACGCAACACTACTGCATGATATCCGAAATTATTCAGCTTTATAGCCACCATCTCTGCTTCTCTGTCTGAAACAAACTCATATCCGCCACCGGGGCAGACAACAACTACAGGTCGTTTTACAATCCCGATTTCCTCGGAATGCTCAAGTAAATAAGTAGTCACTTTTGCTTTACTTGAAGATTTTTCTGTTTTCATGGGAATTACTTCATAAATCATTTGGGTCCTCCTTATTATTTATTCTATCATGGATGCAGGAAGTATTAATATTACTTTTGTCCCCTGTCCTTGTATGCTTTCAATCTGAATACCATAGCTTTCTCCATAGCACAGTTTTATCCGTTCGTTAATATTATAAAGCCCGATACTTGTCTTTAGCTCCGGATTCTTAACCTTCAATTTTTTTCGGACTCTATCCAACTCTTCCTCTGACATTCCTTTCCCGTTATCGGAAATAACAATACGCAGATGTTCTTTATCCGCAGATACATCCATAATAATTTTACCGGTTCCGTCACTGTCCTCCAGACCATGAAGAATGGCATTTTCCACAATCGGCTGTAATAACAACGGCAAAATCTTATAATCGGATAGGTTTACACCCTCAGCAACCTGCAACACATAATTTACCCGGTCTGCAAACCGCAGCTTTTGAATCATGACATATGTCTCTATATAATCCAGTTCCCTATCCAGTGTAGTAAAAACAGTTCCTGTATTTTCCAACACATAACGCATGGATTTTCCAAGCAGCTTAATTGCCGTTGCCACTTCCTTATCTCCTGCCGTAAATGCCTTCATACGAATCGTTTCCAGAGTGTTATACAAAAAGTGTGGGTTAATCTGACTTGCCAGCATTTTAAATTCCATTTCCTGCTGTTCATTCAGAAGCTCCTTTTCATTAATCATAGCTTCATACATTTTGGCATCTTTTTCTTTAATCATCTGCACCATAGTCTGTAAATCGGTAAAGGCCTCCGAAAGTTCATCCTGTCCCCGGAAAGTCTGGATAATGTCATAATCCGCATTGCTTGCCTTGTGCATTTCGGCACGCAGAGTATTCACACGGCTCGTAAAATAATCAGTGAAAAAATGTATCAGTATTCCCGGCAACAAAAGTGCTACAAGTAAAATAAGCAGACAGGTTCTGATAATACTCCATATATTCTCATAAGCGTGCATATTTAAAGTTGTAATATAAATTTTAGAATCGGATTTATACAAATTCATAGTGGAAATATCCATCAGATATTTCTTTCCGTTCATCTGTATGTTGCCCGTATAGGAAAAATAATCATCCTCATAATCAATATCCAATAATTGTGAAGAACCGTAAAATTCCCGTATGGAACTGTAAAAACATCCATACTTATCCACTGATACCATCACTGAATATTCATTACTCTCAATTCTTGTTTTTAAATAATTGTCACTGATTTTAATAACCATTACACTATTATAGTCTGAGTTCACGAGAGGAATTTTGCGGACAAGACAAAGATTCCAATAAGTATTAGCATATTTGTCCTGTTCCTCCATAGGTATCCAGAATGCACTGGACTGTTTTATTGCTCTTTGATACCAGTCCTGTTTTTTTATTGTATCATCAGCAGGAATATATTGTTTATAAGCAGGAATAGTGGGATTATCCGTATAAATCAGGATATTGTCAATTTCTGCATAATTATTCATATAATTATCCATACCTGAATACTCATTTGCACTTGCAAGAAAATCATTTTTCCATTTATAATCTTCTTCCAGAATATTGCGAAGCGTTGCATTTAATGAAAGGTTTTCCGAGATATTATGAATCTGTGTTGTAATTTCAAACAGAATGGTTTTCACTCTCAGATTGTCAGATTCCATCAAATCGGTATGGTAGTTTGTCAAAAGCTTTGATGTATTCCACAAAAGAAAGCTTCCCAAAACTACAATCGGCAAAAAAATGGCAAGCAAATAAATACTGTAAAGCTGTTTTTTAATTTTTGCCTTGCTCATAAGTTCCGGAAGCCGATTCGATAATTTGAACATTTTCACTTACAGTTCCCCCGTTAATTTGCATTTGTATCTTCACTCTCCAATTATAATATATTGCAAAGAAAAAAGGTACTCTGAATGACTGAATTCATTCAAAATACCCTTTTCCTTTATCAAGCTTGATACCTAGTCCCTTTTACACTTTGTTGTTTATGACGTGGTGTTTTCATAACCAACACCATCATACTATCCTTTTTTTCTTATAAATAGAATGAAGTTTTTGGAAAAAAAGATTTTCCAAAAACTTCATTCCGAAAATGTCATAAATGATATAAATTATTAATTACCAACAAATCACCCCATTATCAATATCAAAGAAAGGATGAATGTATTTATGAAAAAGAAATTAGTTATCGCAGCACTTACCGCAGTTTTTGCTTTGGGGCTTATTTTTCCGTCCTTTAAAGCAGCAAACCCTTCGGATACTATTTCAATCTGCTCTATTGGTTGGGATGTATTAGATGAGTTTTAATACCAATTATTAATTCCATATCGTTCTTCATAGTATTCTTTTATACTATTACTGAAATGATTGTTTTTCATCATTTCACTGATATAAAAAGCTTGCCGCAGATATTCTCCGCAAGCTTTTTTATTATCCTTCTTTTCATAACAGCAGGCTTCATTTGCCAGAAAACTGGCTAAAAGACTACCCCTTCCACAACTTAATACTTGTGAAATCCCCAACCTTGTTATTTCCATACTTTCTTCTATCTGATTTGTTTCCTCCAAAGCAACACTTAAGTTTGCTAAAATCAAATTCATACCCGTATAGTGACTTCTTGCAGATACTTTACTTGACTGATAGCTTTTTATAACCTTTTTGTAAATAGCAATGGCTTTTTCTGTCTGTCCCAATTTTCTATATAAGCTACCAATATAATTAATTATTTTTACCTCTTCCTGTGATAATATGACATCCGTATTAAACTCACCTTTATTATATGCAAAAGTCAACTCTAATGCTTCTATAGCTCTGTTCAGAGCCTCTTCCACCTCAAGCCTTCCTTGTTCCTGTAATAAAAGTGTTCTATTCATTAAAAAATATTGTTTATTTACAGCAAGCTGAACATCCATCAATTTTTCCATCTTTTCAAGAACTGTTTCCGCTTCCTTGTATTTTTTATAGGAAATCAACCTGCTGCATTCTCTCCTAAGCTCATAAATTTCAAATTGCTCAGCAGAAATAAAGCTGTTGTAGAAATCCTTATCCATCCCCAGCTTTTCCATAAATTTATCATAATTTCTTACACTTGGAGCTCTTTTACCGCTTTCAATCGCAGAAAGGTTTTCCGGCGTACATATATCTTCACTCAGCTTTTCCTGTGTCAGTCCTTTTGTTTTTCTTCCTCTCTGGATTAATTCATTTACAAGCAGAATCTCACACTGGCTGTTTTCCAACACCATAAACGAGGTGTCATCTCCGCAATAAATACTATATTCCTCATACAGTTCGTTTAAGGTCTCTTCCCATTTCAGCTTTTTCCTAAGCTTGTCCGGCTCATCTATATGCCGGAGACTTTCTATTTCCATGGAAAGCATAATGCGAAAATTAGTAAGCACACCATTTTTTCCAAGTAAGTCCAAGGCTGATTCACATACTTCTGCTGCCTTGTCATACCGCTTTCGTTCCATCAAAATTCTTGCTTCCGCACGGGCCAATTTTACATAAATTTTTACCAGCTCTTCCTCATCCGTATAATGCTGTCTGACATACTGATTCAATCGGTTTAGCACTTTCCAGATTCTTTTTCCGCCGTCATTACTTTCATAATGACTGATTTTCATCAAAAGAAGCTGTATTTCACACGTAGATAACAAGGAATTTTCTAACGCCGCCAGACCTCCCTCGGGCATTGTAATTTTGATAGCTTCATCAATATATTCCTTGCTTTTTTCAAAATCCTTATCTACCAACTCGCTTAAGGCTGCCTTGATTTTCAAAATATATTGTCTATGTACATTTTCCTCTGCTTCCTTTTTGCCCGCATATTTCTCCAGCAATTCTTTTGCTCTTCCGTACTCCTTACCGATAATACATCTTTGAATATTTTCTCGATATAAATATAATTCATAGTCCTTTGCTGAAATAATGGATTCCAGTTTATCAGGTGATTTTCCGAGCCTTTGGAGCAAGGCATCCAAAAGCAGTTTATCAGGTATTCTTTCACTGGCTTCGATTCGTGACAAAGCCGGAACAGAACAAAGACCTCTTGCAAGTTTTTCCTGTGAGATATGATTACAGGTTCTCAGTGTGTAAATGATTTTTCCAATATTTTTCTCTCTCACAACTACTCCAATTCTACTATTTTTATATTTCATATCTTTATTGTCGGAAAGTGTTTAGAAATATTCTATCATAAATTTACTGCTTTCACCAATAGAATACATAAAAAGCCTGTTTTTTTGCATAAATAACCAAATTTTTGCTGTTCTGCAATTCTTTCCGTATTTGAAGTATAAAAAATACTGTATACATTTATTTTTAACTTTTTTATAATGAAAATACTAAATTGAAAAATTTTGCTTTTCTGAAAGGAGACATATCATGAAATTCAGTAACGGATGCTGGTTACAGAAGGAAGGCTGCGAATGCTTTTCCCCGCAGCAGGTTTATTTTACAAAAATTGAAGAAAAAAAAGTAACACTTTGTGCACCTACCCATCGTATCACGCAACGCGGCGATACTTTAGGAGGAATTAATCTTACTTTAATTATTACTTCCCCTGCACCGGAAATCATCCGTTTGCAGACCTATCATCATATGGGTATTTTGAAAAAAACCCCGGAATTTGAATTGGAGCTTACCGATACACTTCCCTTAAATGTAACGGACTCCGAAGACAGTATTTCCATTAAAAGCGGTTCTCTTTCTCTGGAAATCAGCAAAAAAACATGGTCAATGGTATATAAGAGAAATGGTGAAGTTATTACAAAGAGTGGATGGAGAGACTTAGCCTTAATGAAAACTGACTGGAGGGGCGATGCTTACGATAAAGGTGACATCGAAAATACATACATACGCCAACAGTTAAGTATCGGTGTAGGCGAACTGCTTTATGGTACCGGTGAACGCTTCACTCCTTTTGTGAAAAACGGACAATCCATAGATATCTGGAATGCGGATGGCGGCACAAGCACGGATCAGTCTTACAAAAATATTCCTTTTTATCTTTCCAATAAAGGCTATGGTGTTTTGGTTAATCATCCCGAAAAGGTATCCTTTGAAATTGCAACAGAGCAGGTTACCAAAGTTGAATTTTCCGTAGAGGGCGGTTATCTTGATTACTTCTTTATCAACGGTCCTACCATGAAGGAAGCACTGACACACTATACTGATTTAACAGGAAAACCGTCTTTACCGGCTCCCTGGACATTTGGTTTATGGCTGTCTACTTCTTTCACTACAAATTATGATGAACAAACTGTTATGAGCTTTGTAGACGGTATGTTGGACAGAGGCATTCCGCTTCGTACCTTCCACTTTGACTGCTTTTGGATGAAGGAATTTCATTGGTCCGATTTCATCTGGGACAGCCGTGTATTCCCCGATCCGGAAGGTATGTTAAAACGTATCAAAGCAAAAGGATTAAATATTTGTGTATGGATTAACTCTTACATTGGTCAGGAATCCTGCCTCTTTACCGAAGGAATGGAAAATGGCTACTTCCTGAAACGTCCGAACGGTGATGTATGGCAGTGGGATATGTGGCAACCGGGCATGGCTTTGGTTGACTTTACAAATCCGGAAGCCTACAAATGGTTCCAGGACAAGTTAGAAGTACTGTTAGATATGGGTGTCGACTGCTTCAAGACAGACTTTGGCGAAAGAATTCCGACTGATGCAGTATACTTCGATGGCTCTGACCCGAAAAAAATGCATAACTACTATACATATCTTTACAATAAATGCGTATATGAACTGTTAGAAAGAAAACGCGGCAAAGGCGAGGCTGTATTGTTTGCCCGCTCCGCAACAGTCGGCGGTCAGAAGTTCCCGGTTCACTGGGGCGGTGACTGTTGGTCCGATTATGAGTCCATGGAAGAAAGCCTCCGCGGCGGTCTCTCCTTAATGATGTCCGGTTTCGGTTTCTGGGCACACGATATAGGTGGGTTTGAAAATACCTCTACTGCTGATGTATATAAGAGGTGGGTTGCATTCGGTCTTTTATCCTCCCATAGCCGTCTGCATGGAAGTACCTCCTATCGTGTTCCATGGGCTTATGATGAAGAAGCGGTTGATGTTGTCCGTTTCTTCACCAAATTGAAAGCAAAACTGATGCCTTACCTTTACAAAACCGCTGTAGAAACATCCAAATCCGGTATTCCAACCATGCGTGCCATGGTTTTGGAATTTACAGAAGATAAAAACTGCGGCTATGTGGATAAGCAATACATGTTAGGTGATAACCTGTTAGTTGCACCTATTTTCAATGATGAAAGTATTGCTGAATACTATTTGCCGAAGGGAACATGGACCAATTTCTTTACCGGAGAGGTAAAAAGCGGCGGGGAATGGGTAACGGAAAAACATGATTATCTGAGCATTCCGCTTATGGTTCGTGAAAACTCCATTGTAATTATGGGCGCTCATGATGATAAACCGGATTACGACTACGCAGATGGCGCTGAAGTCCGTATTTATGCATTACAGGACGGAAAAGAAGCCTCCTCTGTTGTTTATGATATGAAACAGAAGATTGATTTAACCGTTACGGCAAAGAAAACGGATAATAAGATAACTATTTCCGTTGACAGCGCAAAACCGTACACGATTCGCCTCGTAAATGTGAAAGCTGCCTCCGCAAGCGGTGCATCTGTTACGATTGATGGCAATGATACCATTGTTACACCTGAAAACAATACTATGGAAATTTCTTTATAAGGCAGGGATTCCCTGCCTTATAGGCTCTATGAAACATAAAATATATCAAAATATAAGGAGTACCTGTTTATGAAATATACAAATCCCATAGTCAAAGGATTTTATCCCGACCCAAGTGTCTGCTTTGCCAATGGAAAATATTATATGGTGTGCAGTTCCTTCCAGTATTTTCCGGGTGTCCCGTTATTTGAAAGCGAGAATCTCGTAAACTGGAAACAAATCGGACATATACTCACACGAAAAGAGCAGGTAATGCTTGAAAAAATCGAAAGTTCAGGTGGTGTTTTTGCCCCTACTATCCGCTTTCATAACGGTAGATTTTACATGACCACTACCAACAATTCCACGCAACAGAATTTTTATGTGTACACGGATGATATTTACGGAGAATGGTCGGATTCCATTTATGTAGATCAGGACGGTATTGACCCTTCGCTGTTTTTTGAAGATGAAAAAGCATATTTTATGAGCACGGGGTATGATGATTTCGGAGGACACGGCATCGTACAATGTGAAATCAATATTGAAACCGGTGAAAAACTGACAAGCAGTAAAGTAATCTGGAAAGGGAGTGGCAGGCGTTTTCTGGAAAGTCCCCATCTTTATAAAATAAACGGCACCTATTATTTAATGGCTGCCGAAGGCGGAACGGAATATGGACATATGATTACCTATGCAAGAAGTAATGATGTATGGGGTCCTTTTGAAAATTATCCGAACAATCCGGTATTGACAAATAAAAACAAAGCTCCTTTTATCATTCAGGGAATCGGTCATGGTGACTTAATTCAAGATACCTACGGAGACTGGCATATTTTAAGCCTCGGTTTCCGCCAGATACACGAGTGGCAGCCTTATCATCACCTTGGACGGGAGGTTTTCCTGACTCCGGTTACCTTCCATGAAGACGGGTGGTTTACTGCCGGAAATGACGGTACTACAGAAGAAAGCTACGAAATCCAAGGCAGCTTTACACAAGAGGAGAAAAAACTCTATACTTTTGAAAATACGGATTGGAATGTTGACTGGTGCTATTTACGCCACCCCCACATGGAAAATTATCAGCATTTTACGGATAAGCTTGTTCTAAAAGGAACAGACATTACTTTAGAAGATGTGGATTCCCCTACTTTTATGGGTATGCGCCAGAGAGATTTTACATGTGATGTTTCCTGTGATGTAACTCTTGACAAAGGAGAAGCGGGAATCACCTTTTATATGACCGAAAATGAGCATTATGACTTAGCTGTCCGTAAGACCGGAAACAGCTATGAAGCAGCATTAAAGCTCAATATCGGCGGTATTAAGCACATACAGCATACCATTCCTTTGGAAAACGGTAAGGCAAAATTAGTTGTTCATGCCGATGCATTAAAATATACGTTCTGTATTCAGGACGGCGATAACGAAATAACTTTAGGATGCGGTAATACAAAATATCTTTCCAGTGAAGTTGCGGGCGGCTTTACCGGTGTTATAATCGGATTGTATGCCGTATATACAGACAATGCAGTATTTACAAACTATCACTGTCTTTATTCCCGCGAGCAATGAGCCAAGCGGACATACTTGTATTTCCATTTGCACGACTCATTTTTAACTATTTCTTTACGGATGGACAAATTGACTTCCTTACATGTCCTTCATATAATATATTACAATTAATGCAAACAGGATTGTTCGTTTGCAAAGTAAGGATTAGTTAGGAGGTCGGTCAGAGCATGGAAGATGATGGTAACGCGGATACGTCTACATATTTCTTTTTCTCTCCATGTGTTATTATGTTTATATAGTGGGTACGGTCTGTGCTTTTTTTCAGGATAAGCACAGGCTGTACCCTTTTATGTTTTTTGATTTCACAAAGCGTTTTAGTAACCGCACCAATGTGCGGACAGAGAGAAAGGTGTAAATATATTTTATGTTAGGAGCTATTCTGTTACAGATATTATTGATTTTTTTTAATGCCATTTTTGCCAGTGCGGAAATTGCCGTAATTTCCATGAGCGGAACAAAACTGGAAAAATTAGCTGAGAAAGGAAGCAAAAAAGCATCCCGGCTCGTTTCCCTGACGGCAAATCCGGCAAAATTTCTTGCTACAATTCAAGTCGCAATTACCTTAGCCGGATTTATGGGCAGCGCTTATGCCGCCGATAACTTTGCCACACCGCTTGTAACACTTTTAACAGGCGCAGGTTTACATGTTCCGATACACATATTAAATTCCATCTGTGTCTTTTTTATTACATTGCTTATTGCTTATTTCAGTATTGTTTTCGGGGAACTGATTCCGAAACGAATTGCCATGCAGAAAACAGAAAGTCTATCATTAGCGCTTTCCGGTATTTTAGCTGTAGTTTCCAAATTGTTTGCACCTCTTGTTTTTCTTTTAACAATCTCTACAAACGGTATACTTCGGTTTTTGGGCATTAATCCCGAAGAAGAGGCACAGGTTACGGAAGAAGAAATCCGTATGATGGTAGAAGCAGGCAGCGAAAAAGGAACCATTGACGAAGATGAAAATGTAATGATTCAAAATATTTTTGAGTTCGATGACACACTTTTGGCGGAAATATGTACACATAGAAGGGATGTTGTCAGCCTCTTTTTGGAAGAGGATTTACAAGACTGGAACGAAATACTTTATTCGAGCAAACATAACTATTACCCTATCTGTGGTGATACAAGCGACGATATTGTGGGTATTCTGGATGCAAAGGATTATTTACGGATGCAAAAGCCTACGAAAGAAAAGGTAATGGAATGTGCCGTTAAAAAACCGTTTTTCGTACCGGAAACTATGAAAGCAGATGCTCTGTTTCGTAAAATGAAAGAAACGGGCTTCTATTTTTCCGTTGTGATTGACGAGTACGGCGGAATGAGCGGAATTGTTACAATGCGGAATCTGATTGAACTGCTCGTAGGTGAATTGAACGAAGACGGTGACAAAACACACCCTGAGGATATCATAAAAACAGATACTTCGGAATGGGTTATCCAAGGTTCGGCATCTTTAGAAGTAGTTGCAGAAGAATTAGAACTGGAACTTCCTTCAGAGGAATATGATACCTTTAATGGCTATATCTGTGGCTGTCTGGGTGAAGTGCCGGACAACGGAACCAGTTTTGATGTAGAAATTAACGGACTTTCCATTCATGTTAACAACGTAAAACATCATCGAATCGAAACCGCCGTTGTACGATCATTAACTTGCAGCCTATAAAGTAAGAAGTGTCCCGTTCTTTTTCAGCCATCTTTCCCGCACTTTGTAATCGGGAAGGATGGCTTCCACACTGCTCCAAAATTCTTTGGAATGATTCATATGCAACAGATGGCATAATTCATGGACTACCAAATAATCTATAATCTCATCCGGTGCCATCATGATTTTCCAGTTAAAATTTAGATTTCCTTTTCCACTGCAGCTTCCCCAACGACTCTTTTGTTCTTTAATACGAATGTCCCCTATGGGCTTTCCTATAAATTGCTGAAAATACTCGGTCTTCTCCGAAAGAATTTCTCTCGCCTGTTCCCGGTACCACCGAATAACCGCTTCCTGAATGACTTCCTTCTTTGCAGAAAAAGAAACAACCAAAAGCTTTCCTGCCTGCTTTTTCACCATGATGCGTTTTCTGTCTTTATTGATAATCAAATTCAGTGTAAGAGGCTTTCCCCTATAATAAAATTCTTCTCCGGTTTTAAATTCATGTACCGGCTTAGATTTTTGTCCGATGATGGTTTCTTCGTATTTTTCGGCAATCCACTCTGCTTTTTCTGCAACCACCTTTTCCACTTCTGCTGCCGGAAAATATAAAGGAATCTTCACTACAATTCCTTTATCCTCACCTACGGAAATAGCAACCGATTTTCTTTGGCTTCGGACAATCGTATATTCATATATTTTTCCCTGATATAAAAATTCATATTTCATCATTATTCTGTAATCTGAATCTGGCACATTTTCATGGTTTCCAAAGCTGCCCTATGACTTTCCGGTGTAACTCCGGCACAACAGGAGGCATCTACGGAGATTTTAATTTCCGGCATTTTGGCTTTTAATAAAAGTGCATTGGAAACTACGCAAATATCGGTGCAAAGTCCCACCAGTTCTATCTCCAGTTCCTCTTTTTTATTTTCCTCATAAAGCAACCCGGCAAGTTCCAGACTTCCAAAGGAAGGTTTATCCACGATAACCGACTCCTGTAAAAGCTCTGCAATTTCCGGTCTGATTTCCCATCCCTTTGTTCCCTTGATACAATGCTCCACCGGAAGATTTTTTCCTTCCTGTGTGGATAGATAATCTGTGCTATGAGTATCTCTTGTTGCATATACATTGTCTTTATTGTACTGTTTTATTTTATGTATCACGGAGTTTACTATCTGCTGCGCCTCCGCCGTTCCGAGTGCACCATCAATAAAATCATTCTGCAAATCTACTACAATTAGAATCTTTCTCATAATAACCTCCCAAATCTTGATTTTATCGTTGTTCCATTTATTTTATATTTTTCAAATAGCCTATTACTTCCAACAAATCTTTTTTACATGTTATTGTAAGTGATAAAATTTCCTCTGTAGGTACAATTAAATCGGGCACCATAATCGGCTTCATCCCTGCATTATATGCCGAACGGATTCCATTGGGAGAATCTTCAATTGCAAAAGTTTCTGTTGGATTTACTCCAAGTTCTCTACCGGCAAGCAGGTAAATATCCGGATTCGGCTTACTGTGTTCTACCATATCACCGCCTACCACTGCCTGAAAATAATCTTTGAAACCACTTTTCTCTAAATTATCCATCACCCGGAATTTTCTTGTAGAAGATGCCAAACCAATTTTATAATTTTCCGTTTTCAAAAAATCCAAAATTTCTTTTGCACCCTTTTTTATCGGAATGCCTTCTTCTTCCATTCTCTTCACATTTATTTTGGAGCAGATATCCATAAAACCGATAGCATCAAAATCTTCCCCGTAGGTCTTTTTCATAATCAATATCGTATCCTGTCTGTTAGAACCGGTACAGGCTTCTAAAACTTCATTAATTCCTTCCAGCTTCTGTTCCTTTGCAATCATATTCCAGCTTTCCTTGCAAAGCCTTTCTGTATCAAATAAAACTCCGTCCATATCAAAAATAACTGCTTTTTCTGTCATATTTTTATCCTCGTTGATGAATTTTTATTTTACATTGCCATTATGCTGAAAGACATTCTGAATATATCTTTAAAAAGTCTAGCATAATCTTTCAGCAACCACAAGATACTATTTCAATACCGAAACTCTTCCGCAAACTGCACTACATTATACAACACCAATATATCCTCCACATCATATTGTTTTACAATATTTTCAACATTCCCTCTATAGTACCTGAAATCCACAACATAAATGTTCTCATACTGCTCTGTCAGAAAGGGAAGAAAGCAATTTGCATAAGAATCTTTTATTACCAATATATTTTTCTTATTTTTGTTCCCTGTTCTAATTTCAATAAAGTCATGATTCCCACCGAAAAACAGACTGTACTTATCTTTTTTTTCCAAATATTTTTCTTCATAAAAGCTTGAAACAGCTTCCTCTTTAAAATCATAATATATCTCATACTGCCGTTCTTCTTTTGGTAAAAATATTTCCATACTGTCCGGCTTTATCGGAATATTTATCTTTCTTTGTAAAGTACCAAAAAATTCATCTGTGACTGTTTTTCTTGTATAATCCTTCATGGATATTTCTTCTTCCGATTTTCCTGCTGCCTGCTTTGCCCATGCCTGATAGCCGTAAAAGGCACCAAGAGTTGTCCAATGATGATCCGTCCGGTAATAAATATATTCTTCTTTATGTTCCTTCAACATTTTTTCAACATCAACAAAATGTTCTTTACCTACTACATTTTTTACCTTATTCAAGTATTCTTTCTGTTCAAATATGACAGCGTATTCCGGCAGTTTTTCTGTATATACCGCATCCGCCGTAGGTATCAACATTACAAATAAACGGTATTTTCCGTCACACCATCCTGTAAAGGTTTTCAGCTTTTCTAACTTTTCTTCTGCCTGTTTATCTAATTCTTTTTTTTCATGTTTTTCAAATAATATATTCTCTGATGTATAAAAAACTCCGTTTATTTCTTTTTTTCTAAGCCCCAGATCTGTATAGGTTTTTAATGAAATCCAATTTTCCCGAAACAAAAACTGATCACTTATATATTCTTCATATTCCTTCCCATAATCGCCTTCTAAAAATTCTTTTAGCTTAAATACCGGTTTTCCGGCAAGAATTCTGTTTTCCGATTCTGAAAAAAACCGATTCTTTTTTACACAGTCAATTATGGAGATAAAAGACAAAATTAAAACAAAAATCCATACAAAAATAGTATCTTTTTTCACTTTCATTTTCCACCTTTTTCTCTGTCAAAAACGAAAATACAAAAACGGATTATAGGAAGCATCCACAATGTAAGCTACAGACAAAAGAAATATACACATCAAATACAAGATTTCCAGTCCAAATAACAAATTTTCCTTTCTCTTTCTAAAAAAATCGATTATCCTATCCCATACAGGCACGGCAAAAAAGATGCACACCAAAAAGAGAACATAATAATTATTTATTTGATATAAGGTATTGGTATCACTAAAAAGTGAATTTCCTATTCCAAACATGGTTTCTATATAGTGAAGACTCTCCGTCAAAGATTCCGATGCAAAAAATACCCAGCTTATCAAAACTACAAACATCGTGTACAAAACTCTAAAAATATACGGTATTCTGTTTAACAAAATAAGAAATCCCAACTTTTCTAAAATAAGAAAAAAAGCAAACCATAATCCCCAAAACAGGAAATTTAATCCGGCACCATGCCATATTCCTGTGAGTGTCCATACAATCAAAATATTGATTATTTGCCTTCTTAAACCCTTCCTGTTACCACCGAGAGGAATATATACATATTCTTTAAACCAACTACTTAGAGAAATATGCCATCTTCTCCAGAAATCAGTTATACTTTCCGCAATATAAGGATAATTGAAATTTTCCGGAAAATGAAATCCCAGCATGGCACCAAGTCCGATTGCCATATCCGAATAACCTGAAAAATCGAAATATATCTGTAAAGCATAAGCTGCCGCTCCTATCCAAGCAAGCAAAATTGTCCTTTCATTTCCATCCAGACCATAGACATATTCCCAAAGTATGCCAATATTGTTTGCAAGCAGAACCTTTTTTCCAAGTCCGGTAATCAACCTTCTGATTCCGTAATGAACACGTTCCATATCTACCGTTCTTTCTTTTAAATCCGGTTCGATTGTCTTATACTTTACGATAGGACCTGCCACAAGCTGTGGAAACATTGTTACAAAAACACCAAAATTTAAGAAATTTTTTTGTACCCCTGTCTCTTTTCTGTATACGTCAATGGTATATGACATTGTCTGGAATGTATAAAAGGAAATTCCTATGGGAAGGGGAAAGAGTCCTGTATACTTAAAGCATCCAAGAAGAAACAAATTAATACATACAGAAGAAATTAGTAACAGCTTTGCCTTTTTTCTCTCTTTCTTTTCCATAAACCGATAAATGTATATTCCGTGTACATAATCAGATATTATTGAAAACAACATAATCGTTAAAAAAAGAGGCTCTCCCCATCCGTAAAAAATCATACTACCTAAAAAAAGAATAATATTCCTCATTTTTTTCGGTACTGCAAAATAACATAAAAAAAACAGCGGAAGAAAACGAAATAAAAACACAAGACTGGAAAATGTCATAACAATATTCCTATCTTAGTAAAGCTTTTTCAATAGCGTCCAAGGCACGTTCATTTTCTTCCAGACATTGTTCGGCTACAGCCTCATCGCCACCCGCATCACTTGCTTCTCTTGTATCTGCACCAAGCTGTACAAAACACACATAATTATCAAAACTTTCAATTCTCGCTGCCTGCACTTTTCCGATATTTTGAGGATATTGTAAAGCTTCATTTATATTTCTTTCCCGATAAGTTTCTAATGCTTCTTCTACTGCTTCTATCTGATCTTCTTTTGCTTTTACTATAATGAGTGTATCCACATTAACACTAATCATAGGTGATTCCGCAAAATAATCATCATACATTTCCGGCTTGATTCCATAAACCGTTTCCAGCATCTCTGCATCCATTTCCATATTAGGCCAGTAATTTTCCCCTAATACATCTACAACAGCATTTTTTAAAATTTCCATGGATATATTCTGATTATATCCGTTTCCCGCATCACTTCCCGGCATTCCGGTATTACCAAGATGACTCTTACCATCATCCTTTCCACAACCTACTAACATAAAAACAACGAAAAACAATATACTAAAAATGCTTTTTTTCATAATCCTATACCCTTTCTTATACATAATAATTAATAAATCTTTCACTCTGTTGCTTTCCTAAACGTTTCTTCTGCTTTATTAACATTATTTCCCTTGTCATTGCCAAATATTCTTTTTTAAGCTATACTTATACAGTAAAAAAGTGTCGCTCTGCAGCGACACTTTTAAGAGAATTTGCTTTGCAAATTCTCCTTGGCTTCTCACTACATAAGAGCACTTTCCTATTACGTGAAAAAGTGCCGCCCGGCGGCGGCACTTTTAAGAGAATTTGCAATGCAAATTCTCCATGGCTTCTCACTACATAGGAGCACTTTCTTATTACGAAAAAATAAAGAAAAATGGTGTAAATAATGAGTATTTTAAACGTAGAAAATTTAACTCACGGCTTTGGTGACAGAGCTATTTTCAATAATGTATCTTTTCGGCTCTTAAAAGGAGAACATATTGGTCTTATCGGCGCCAACGGCGAGGGAAAATCCACTTTTATGAATATTATTACCGGAAAACTGCAGCCTGATGAGGGAAAAATCGAATGGGCAAAAAATGTCCGTGTAGGCTACTTAGATCAGCATACCGTATTGGAAAAGGGTATGACTATCCGGGATGTACTTTCCTCTGCTTTCAATTTTTTGTTTGAACTGGAGGCCCAGATGAATGATATTTGTGACAAAATGGGGGAAGCCGATGAAGAGCAGCTCAATCTTTATATGGACGAACTTGGAACCATTCAAGACCTTCTTACGATGCACGATTTTTATATGATAGATGCAAAAGTAGAAGAAGTTGGCCGAGCCTTGGGACTTACGGATATCGGACTGAATAAAGATGTCACAGACTTAAGCGGCGGACAGAGAACAAAAGTCCTGTTAGGTAAGCTTTTACTTGAGAAACCTGACATTCTTTTACTGGATGAGCCCACAAACTATCTGGATACGGAGCATATCGAATGGTTAAAACGTTATTTAAATGACTACGAAAATGCTTTTATTCTGATTTCCCACGATATTCCGTTTCTAAACAGCGTTATCAATCTGATTTATCATATGGACAATCAGGAATTGAACCGATATGTTGGCGATTATGATAAATTTATGGAAGTTTACGAAATGAAAAAAGCCCAACTTGAGGCAGCCTATAACAAGCAGCAAAAGGAAATTGCGGATTTGAAAGATTTTGTGGCGAGAAACAAGGCGCGTGTTGCCACAAGAAATATGGCAATGTCCAGACAGAAAAAACTGGACAAAATGGATGTTATTGAACTTGCAGCCGAAAAACCGAAACCGGAATTTCATTTCAAAGAAGCAAGAACACCGAGCCGATATATATTTCAGACATCAAATCTGGTTATCGGTTATGATGAACCATTATCAAAGCCCTTGAATCTGGAAATGGAGCGAGGGCAGAAAGTTGTATTAATCGGGTCAAACGGTATCGGAAAAACTACACTTTTAAAAAGTATTCTAGGACTGATTAAGCCTTTGGAAGGAAACGTGGAGCAAGGAGATTATCTTCATATCGGCTATTTTGAACAGGAAATGGATCAATCTGTGGAAACAACCTGTATTGAAGAAATATGGAAAGATTTTCCTTCCCTCAGCCAGTATGAAGTACGTTCTGCGCTTGCCAAATGCGGATTGACAACCAAGCATATCGAAAGCAAAGTCAAGGTTTTAAGCGGTGGCGAACAGGCAAAGGTACGTCTCTGCAAACTAATTAACAGAGAAACAAATATTTTGCTGCTGGATGAGCCCACCAATCATTTAGATGTAGATGCAAAAGCAGAATTAAAACGAGCCCTTACGGAATATAAAGGTAGTATACTGATGGTATGCCATGAACCTGACTTCTACGAGGGTCTTGCCACAGATGTGTGGAACTGTACAAAATGGACTACCAAAGTTTGGTAAATTATTGCCGTAAAACGGCGGAATGGAGACTTTTATGGATAATGTAACTATGACGAAGAGGGGAATCCCCGGAAGTACCTTGAAAATTATTGCAATCACTGCCATGCTGATTGACCACATAGGAGCAGCTGTTTTTTCCCGTATATTAATCAATAATGGTATGAACCAATTAAGCATGACAGATACGGAAGCCATTGCTTCTTTTATGCAAAATAATGCTGTTATTTACTACCTAAATATCGTTTTCCGACTTATTGGACGTCTTGGCTTCCCTATTTTCTGTTTTCTGTTAATTGAGGGATTTACATACACAAAAAATGTATGGAAATATGCGTTGCGACTTTTACTGTTCTGTATTATTTCTGAAGTACCTTTTGATCTTGCTTTCAATAGTGACCTTCTCGAATTCGGTTATCAGAACGTATTTTTTACCCTTTTCTTAGGTCTGTGTACCTTAATCTGTATTCGTTTTATAGAAGAAAAAATAACCATCAACAAATATGTCAAATATCTGCTGATGGTTCCCGTAGTAATTTTATTTATGTTTATTGCGAACCTCTTAAAAACCGATTACAGCGGTATGGGTGTACTTACGATTGTTGTTATGTACCTGCTTCGTAAAAACAAAATGCTTGAAATGACAGGCGGATGTATCATTCTTACCATTATGAGTTTAACAGAGCTTCCCGCATTCCTTACATTAATTCCGCTTCATAAATATAATGGTGAACGAGGATTAAAATTAAAATATGTATTTTATGCTTTCTATCCCGTACATCTTTTAATCCTTTATCTGATTACTTATTTCCTTGGTATTGCAGATGCATTTAAGGGAATTATGTATCTCTAAAATTAATCAGTAGTAAAGTCATACTGTACAATAATTTCAAATTCCTGCTCGCCCATAGATCCGGGTCCTACTTCGTATTTATCGAAGAGGATAACCGGATTTCCGGCGGCATTAATATAAAACTTTGTATTCGCATCTACGGTTGTAAAACCTTCAATTCCCTGTGTTGCCCCTTCGTCCGTTACTCCCCAATATACATAATTAGGATTTGCTTCTGCTCTTTCCTTCATTTGACGTACAATCTGTACATTGGCAACTTGTGCATAATCAGGACCAAGTAAATCACTTAATAATACATTTTTTCCATTTAATAAATCCAGATTATAGCAGGTTTTTTCTCCGTTTGCAGCACACCAGTTTTCTGTTGCCGTAATAACAAAAGAAACAACCGCTCCACGCTGTGATTTCACTTCATAACTGACATCAATATCAAACTTGCGGTCATTCCATTCCGCTTCTGTACCTCCTGTTTCAAAAAATGCCTTTTTATATTCCTCAAACCGCTCTGTTTCGTCGGAGATATATTTCTGTACATAATTTTCTATTTTTTTATTTATATCTATAGAAAAATCACTTACAGAAGCTGCATGTACATAAACTTCATTGCCGGATACTGTCATCGGCGAAGAAGGATTGGTCAATGTGTCAATCACTTCCGCTTCTCCATCTGTAACCGATATGATATCATTTCCTGATACAGTTACTTTTGTCTTGGAATTATTTTCATTCTCTGAAATATTGTTATCTGAAACACTATTATCCGATACGGTATTTTCTGCAGGAATAATTTCTTCCTGTACTTCATTACCGGATACTGTTGAGGGTATTTCTTCCTGTACTTGTGGCTGTGTTTCCAACTCTACATTGGGGATGTCCGCATTTACCGTTAAATTTTCTTTTTTTACCGTATAATTTCTAACCGTAAAAACCTTTGCCACCGAACCTAAAACCGGTACTTCACTCATTTCTTTTGCAAAGGTTTCACTGCTGTTCAAGCCTATAATAATGCTAAGAATAATTACCGCTGCAGCTGCACCGATGTATTTCATGATTTCAGAAATCGTACTATGGGATTCTTTATATTGTTTATCAATAGATTCTCTATCTTTTGATTCTATTGTTTTTTTCACGATATCTTCCAGTTCGGGCGGAATCAGTATACTATCATATATTTCTTTTCCGCGACTCTGAAGCTCCTGCTTCTTCTTATCGTCCATCAAAATACTCCTCCTTTAATCCTTCTTCCAACTTGGAAAGAGCAGAATACAGTCTGGATTTGACCGTATTCAGATTAACACCTGTTACCTCTGAAATTTCCTTTAATGTAAGCTGTTCAAAAAAGTGTAGTACGATGACGGTCTGCATTTCTTTTGAGAGTTTATTGATTTCATCATAAATAGCAAACCCCGGTTCAAATTTCGGTTCATAATAAATCTCCTCTTTCAGTTCTGTAGGTTCGCAGACAATCTCTTTTCCGTTCTTTTTAATATATGTCAGACTCTCATTAACTAAGATACGATAAAACCACGTTTTTACCGCATCAGGGTTGCGCAGACTATGATAATGCTCCAATGCCTTACAAATAGCATTTTGTACAATATCCAATGCAGAATCCTTATTATACACATAACAATATGCTATACGGTAGAATTTCTGCTGATTTTCAATAATATACGCAACGATTTTATCATAGGTGTCTTTTGCCACTGCTCCTCCTCCTAACCGTCTACTTAATAGATTCTTAAGAAATAAAAAAAGTTTGTTTGATTTTTTTTAATTTTTATTTTTTCCATCTGAGATAAATTTTTCAATAACAGTAACAATACCATCTTCATCATTGGACTTTGTTATAAAATCTGCTACTTCTTTTACTTTTTCCTGTGCATTTTCCATTGCTACACCCACACCTGCATAAGAGATCATAGACATATCGTTAAAGCCGTCTCCGCAACAAACGGTATTTTCTCTTTTTAAGCCGACTATACACAGCATTCTGTCTAAAGAAGCAGCTTTATCCACACCTTTTGGCATAATTTCTATAAAAAAAGGCTCACTTCTATATATACTTACAATATCTCCGAATAATTCTTTCAGTTTTTCTTCCAATTCCGGTGCTTTATCAACCGGAGCTGTCATCAGGCATTTATTCATCTCAAAATCAACAAAACGAATCATATCTTCCACTTCTCTAATTGCCATTCCATTGATTTTTGCTTCCAATTCTACATATTCATCTCTTCCGGTTCCAAGGATAATCGTATCACCAAGGTATGTCATAAGACCACAGTTATTCTCTATCGCAAATTTGTATAGACCAAGAAGAATATGAGGCGGCAATGTTTGTTGATAAACAATTTCCCCTGTTTTACAATTTATGATTTTTCCGCCATTAAAAGATAACAGATATCCACCGTATTTTTCCAATTCCAGTTCAGCTTCATATCGCCTCATTCCCGGAGTAGGACGTCCTGAAGCCAACATAACAACATGACCTTCCTCCATAATACGTACAATACTTTTCTTTGTATTTTCCGTAATTTCTTTTTTTGAGTTTGTCAGTGTCCCATCAATATCTAAAACTAAAACCTTTTTTTCCTCTGCATTCATTTCTTTTCTCCAAATAAATTTATTCTTCATTTATATTTTTTAGCTCAAGCTTTGAGTACATAATGCGTTGTGTATGATATAAACTGTAATTTCCCGAAAGCATATAACTGATTGCCGTTACAATCAAAAAATAATAAGCATTCCTATATCCAAATAATTCAAACGCAATTAATAAAGAAGCAATCGGACAGTTGGTTACTCCGCAAAAAACACCTATCATACCAAGTGATGCGGTAAATTCCGGCGGCAAACCGGTAAGTTGGCCAAACAGACAGCCAAACGTTGCACCGATAAAAAAGGATGGTACAATTTCACCGCCTTTAAACCCTGCTGTAATCGTAACAACAGTAAATAAAATTTTTAAAAGAAAAGCGTAAGGTACTACTTCTCCTTCCAAAGCCTTTTCAATAATATTCATCCCTGTACCCAGATAATCCCGACTTCCAACTAAATAAGTCAGCGCAATTACAAAAATACCGGCTGCAAAAATTCTGACATAAGGATTTTTAAAATATTTTTTATATAGTGAACTTCCGGTATGTAAAGCTGTACAAAACAGAATACTCAAAAGCGCACAACATATTGCAAGTAATAATACCTCTGTACCCGTTACCAGTTTAAGTCCCTGCTCGGCAATTTCCGGAAAATGCTCTCCTTCCACCAATAATAATTCTGACATAGTATGAGCAATCAGAGAAGCTAAAATACAGGGAACTAAAGCACTATAATACATAATTCCAACACTTGCAACTTCCATAGAAAAAAACACTGCTGCAATCGGTGTTCCGAATAATGCTGAAAAAGCTGCTGCCATACCACTCATCAATAGTATTTTTCTATCTTCTTTATTTAATTTCAGCCAGTTTCCAACCTGACTTCCGAGACTGCCCCCCATTTGCAGTGCTGCCCCTTCACGGCCAACAGAACCACCGCAAATAATAGTAATTACTGTTGACACAAAAATTAAAAAAGCCATTTTTAACGGAAGATTACCTTCACTTCTTATATTATCTATAACCGTATCAGTACCCTTATTATCTTCATAATGTAAAAGCTTATATAAGAATACAATAATAACACCACCCACAGGAAGTAAAAACAACATATATGGATGATTTATTCTGAAATCTGTTGCAAAACTTAAGCAGCGTGCAAATGCAGAAGCAACTGCACCTACTATTATTCCTGTTACAGAACCCAAAATTACCCATTTTATAAATTTTGTTGAATTGAAGGAAACTGCATTTGTACATTCTCTGATTTTTTTCATAAACGCCTCTCTTTTGTATTCCTTTTTTCATTCTTTACTATAGTATCATGTTTTTTTTATAAAGTCACTGACATTGCTTCTTAATGATTTCTTAGAATTTCTTCATAATTATCAAAAAAGGCACAGGATTTTGACTCCCGCGCCTTAACAAATTTTGCTTTATACTCCTTCTCCATGCTTTGCATATAACACTTTTAATATAATAGGTGTTGAGATAGAAGAAACAATAATCAATAAAATAACTGCGGTAAAATATACCGGTGATAAAAGTCCTACAGAAAGCCCTTTTTGTGAAACAATTAAGGCAACCTCGCCTCTTGTCATCATACCTACACCGATTTTCAAGGAATCACCCCAATTAAATTTACAAAGCTTGGCAATCAATCCGCAACCGACAATCTTTGTAATCAATGCTACAATAACAAATCCTACCGAGAATAATAAAATAGAGGTATCTATATTTTCAATATTCGTCTTCAAACCGATACTGGCAAAAAATACAGGACCAAACAACATATAGGAGTTAATATCCATTTTCTCTGCAATATAATCCGAATCTTTAATAGAACAAAGAATAATACCGGCTACATAAGCACCTGTAATATCTGCAATACCGAAAAACTCTTCCGCAATATAGGCAAGGGCAAAACAAAGTGCAAGTCCCGCAATCGGAATACGTCTTGTATGAGGATATTTCGTATCTACCCATTTAAATACCTTGTAACAGATAAAACCAACTACAATTGCAAAAGCAAAGAACAAAACGGTGGAAATAATAACACTAATCGGCTTAGAATCCGGTGTTTTAAATCCGATAACAAAAGTAAGTACGATAATTCCGATAACATCATCAATAATTGCAGCACTTAAAATCGTAGTACCGACTTTTCCTTTTAACCGTCCCATTTCACGAAGAGACTGAACTGTAATACTTACAGAAGTTGCAGTCATAATTGTTCCTATAAATACTGCCTTGAAAAATTCATCAGAACCCCAGGGTGCTGCACCATAAAATCCCATATACAATAAAGTACCGCCGACTAAAGGAATAAATACACCCGCACAGGCAATTAAAAACGCAATCGGGCCTGTTTTTAAAAGCTCCTTCAAATCTGTTTCCAAACCGGCTGAAAACATCAATAATACAACACCTATTTCTGCCATCTGCACCAGAAAATCACTCTGATTTACCAAACCCAGTACACAGGGACCGATTAAAAGACCTGCAATAATTTCTCCTACTACCTGTGGTGCTTTACATTTTCTTGCCAGAATACCAAAAATTTTAGCTGCCACAACAATAATCGCAAGATCTTTGAAAATACTATAAGCTTCCATAATTTCTCCTCCATATGTAAAATTATAAATAAAAACTTTTATGTTTTTAAAACAAAAATAATCTGAGTAATAATTATTAAAAATTTATTAATTATCACCCAGATTATGATTTTAACACATTTTTTTTAAATTACAAGAAAATATTAAAAAAATAATTTTTTATAAAAATCTTCTTTTAATTTCCTCATATTTTTCACTTATCATCAGTGCATCTTTATCAATATCTTTAAATGTTACAATATATGTCCATCTGCCGTACGGTTCAATTTTTTTTATCTGTGAAACATTGATAATATAAGATTTGTGACTTCTTAAAAAACGATCTTTATCCAGTTTTGCTTCAATATCACTTAAGCTTGCAGAAGTTGTAAAAGAATCATTTCTCGTATAAATAACCGTACTTCCATTCTCTCTTTGAATTAATATAATATCTTTAATATCTACAAAACTCATGCTCTCTTTACTTTTTACAAGTAATTTTTCCAAACCCTGTTCATATTTTACAATTTTGTCCAGATGTTCCGATTCCTGAGCCGGTTTTTCCGACAACTCTTCAATTCTTTCCAAAGTGTGATTCACTCTTTCAATATTAAAAGGTTTAATTATATAATCAAATGCATAAACCTCAAAAGCATCCGACATATATTCCGAATGTGCGGTAGCAAAAATAATTTTTGTTTTCGGTTCCAAATCCGCTATAATTTTCGCACATTCCAATCCGCTCTCACCGCCTAT
The DNA here is from genome assembly GCA_964449325.1 of uncultured Lachnospiraceae bacterium. Lineage (GTDB taxonomy): Bacteria > Bacillota > Clostridia > Lachnospirales > Lachnospiraceae > RGIG3002. The sequence continues at coordinate 39,228 of CAYUYJ010000003.1, forward strand.
TTCTATATCCAGAAATATGACCTCCGGTTTCATTTTTAAAAACAAAGTTATAGCAGTTGTGAGGCTGCCGCTTTCCGCGACAACCTCAAACCCTTCTTTTTTTTCTATAATTTTTTTTAACAGCTTTCGGATACCTTCTTCATCCTCTACAAGCATGACACTGATTGGCATAACATTTCTCCGTCTTTTTACTTTAAAATCTTCTGTTTGAAACCCTTCTTCTTTTTTTGCAGGCAGGCTCACCAAGTACTTCCGACCAGATTACTGCTTCTCTTAAATTTTCCACAGACATATTCTCTAAAGAAAAATGTGATTTTGTACAAACCTTTCTTTTTGGATCATCATGAAAAACTTCCGGATGAGTCATATTTTTTTGCACATCATTCTGTACCTTTTTCTTCCTGTTTTTCTTATCCTTAGAGACATCTTTATTATTCTGCTTTTTATTTTTTTCTGTTAAAGATATTCCATCTTTTTTATTACTTTTATTACTGCCTTTTTTTGAAATTTCTGTTATAACTTCACCGGCGATGTCTCCTACAACATCAACAAGCCCCTCTGTTATTCCTTCTAAAATATCCTCAAGCATGGATTACACCTCCCTGCTTTATTCTTTATTTGACTTAATTTCTTCCGTACTCTTTCCGGCAATCTTATCACGCATCATCGTATCTGCTTTGATATTTTCCATATCATAATAATCCATAATGCCAAGCTTTCCTTCTTTTAAAGCATACGCTAAAGCCTTCGGAACCTCTGCTTCTGCTTCTACTACATAAGCACGCATTTCCTGCTCTTTTGCAACAGCCATAGCTCTTCTTTCTTCTGCCTTTGCCTGTGCAATATTTTTATCTGCCTCTGCCTGAAGAGATTGTAACTGTGCACCTATATTTCTTCCTACATCAATATCGGCAATATCAATCGAAAGAATTTCAAATGCTGTTCCGGAGTCCAAACCTTTGCTTAATACACGTTTGGAAATATCATCGGGATTTTCCAAAACATCCTTATGTGATGCGGAGGAACCTACAGTTGTAACGATACCTTCACCAATTCTGGCAAGGATAGTTGCTTCTCCGGCACCACCTACCAGTCTTTCCAAATCTGCACGAACGGTTACTCTTGCTTTTACAAGAAGTTCAATACCATCCTTTGCCACTGCGGATACATTGCTTGTTTCAATAACCTTCGGATTAACACTCATTTTTACTGCTTCCAAAACATCACGTCCTGCAAGATCAATTGCTGCTGCTTTTTCAAAAGTAAGTTCAATACCTGCTCTTTCGGAAGCAATCAAAGCATCTACTACCTTATCTACATTACCGCCTGCAAGATAATGAGCTTCCAATTGATTGATATTCATTTTTAATCCGGCTTTTGTAGCTTTAATAAGCGGAATTACGATTCTTGACGGTGTTACGCGTCTTAAACGCATACCAATCAAATTAAAGATACTGATTTTAACATTAGCTGCCATGGAAGAAATCCAGAGCCCCACCGGGACAAATACAAAAAATAAAATAATGAGTAAGAAAATAATACCAACTAAAATTGCGTATAACATACTGCTCCTCCTTTTTCCTAATGACTGCAAATTAACGGAATCTGCATTGTTTAGTATACATTATTTGATTAAATTTCTTTTACTATTAATTTTGAACCTTCTACCTTATAAATCTCAATTGCTGCACTTTTGGTAATATATTGGCTTTCTGACATAACATTAAACTCCACACCGTCAAAGCTTCCTCTTCCTGCCGGTCTTAAATCCGTTGATGCCGTACCTTTTTTTCCAAGCAGATACTTCAAATCATTGGAACTGATAAATCCGTTTTCTGTCGTAAGCTCATCCTTCAAAACAATCGGTGATTTTAGTTTTCCCGAAGATAGAAGTTTCAAAATAACAGCCAGCATAACCGCAAGTAATGCCAAAACAATCAATAAAATGATAATTCCTTCTTCTACTGTGTCTGCTGTCAGAAAAACTCCGATAATAAGACAAATAATTCCGGAAACTCCGGGTACTCCGAATCCGGGTACAACCATTTCTGTTCCAAGTAAAATGAATCCTGCAATAAAAAGTATTATGCCAATAATTTCTACAATTTCCATAAGCATTGTCCCCCTTTCTTTTTTTATGAAATTCATTTTGTACTTATAATTTACTTGAAAAAGAAATATTTTTAAATACATATTCTTTCACTTATACATTTTTTCATCTAAACTGTCACTTTTTTTATTTCTACCTGAAAGCTGGTTCTTTTTTCATCGGAGAAAAGTGTAATTTTTCCGTCGTTTTCTTTTATTATTCGGCTGATAATTGAAAGTCCCATTCCATGTCCTTCTTCTTTTTTGGTTGTAAAACCCTGTCTGAAAATCAATTCCCGGTTTTCTTTCGGAATCATAGGGCCATTATTATAAATATCAAAATAATATTTTTCTCTATCCTCCCACATTTCTACATGAAGTTGTCTTTCCCCTTCTTTTTCTTTTAAAGCAGTTATCCCATTATCAATTAAATTTCCAAGAATTTTACATAAATCCCAAGGCTCTATAGCTATAGCTTTCAAATCGGAACGTATTTCCATATAAAAATCAATCTCTTCTTTTTCTGCTGCCTCCATTTTTGCCTGTAATAAAGCATTTACAGCAGGCTGTTTTGTTTTTAATGCTTTACTTACTTTCATAATATCTTTAAAAACAGGCTGCATATATTTCTTTGCTTCTTCATACTCTTCCAATTCCATTAAACCGTATATTACCTGCAAATGATTTAAATAATCATGTCTCTGGGCTCTCAATTTTGTATTTAACTCTTCCAGATTTTTCATACTTTCTTCCAAATTGTTATTCTGGTTTCCATAAAATAAATAGAGAACAAGAAATAAGACAATACTGCTGAAAATCATAATTCCTACAGAGATAAAAACAATTTCGTTAACTTCTCCCGTTAATTTTATTCCTGCCATAACTAAAACCGAAATCTCAACAAGAAATTGTATTCCGCTTATAATTAAAAGTGCTCTTATTATTTTTTTATTATAATTCATCTATGATTCTTTTTCCTTCCACACACTTTATGAAAAAAACTGTTGTACCCTACAGATAGATACAACAGTTTTTTTAAGCTTATTCTTCCTCTTCTTCGGTAGGTAAAATAATTTCTTCGTCTTCCTCATCCATGATAACCGGATTCTTTTCCTCTTCCGGAATATCCTCCATAGCATCATCGATATTTTCAAATTCCTGATTTCCGTTTGATACCTTTTCTCTTACCTTGGCAATCTTGGCAACCTTAACACCTTTATCAAGATTAATTAATTTTACACCGGAAGTAATTCTTCCTAACGTTGAAATGTCTTCCATGCGAAGCTGAATGATAATTCCTTCTGTAGTAATCATCATGATTTCATTATCATCTTTTACAGCCTTCACACCTACAACATCACCTGTTTTTTCAGTTATTTTGTAGCATTTAACACCTTTTCCGCCACGTTTCTGTACCGTAAATTCATCCAGATAAGTACGTTTACCCATACCGTTTTCAGAAACAATCAGTAAGGAATCTCCCTGATGGTCAAGCTGCATTCCTACAATTTCATCTCCATCCGATAAATTCATACCGATAACACCCATAGAATTTCTTCCTGTATGTCTGACATCGGTTTCTTTGAAACGGATACACATACCAAGCTTTGTTACAAGGAAAATTTCTGTATTTGCATCCGTTGTCTTTACTTCAATTAATTCATCATCTTCACGAAGATTAATTGCGGCAAGACCGTTTTTACGCACATTACTGTATTCCATAACGGAAGTTTTCTTTGCAATTCCGTTTTTTGTAATCATGAAAAGATTTTTATTTTCATCATAATTCTTAATCGGTATCATGGCGGAAATTTTTTCACCCGGATTAAGCTGCAAAAGATTGATAATTGCTGTTCCTCTTGCTGTTCTTCCCGCCTCCGGTATTTCATATGCTTTCAAGCGGTATACACGTCCAAAATTCGTAAAGAACATCAGATAATGGTGGGTTGTAGTCATCAGCAAATCTTCGATATAATCATCTTCAATTGTCTGCATTCCCTTAATACCCTTACCGCCTCTGTTTTGTGCCTTAAAGTTATCTACAGTCATTCTCTTAATATAACCAAGACTTGTCATGGCAATAACCGTATTATCTCTCGGAATCAAATCTTCCATGGAAATATCAAACTGATCAAAACCGATTGCACTTCTTCTGTCGTCTCCGTATTTTTCGGAAATAATCAAAATTTCTTCTTTAATAACACCTAACAAAAGCTTTTCATCGGCAAGAATTGCTTTTAGTTCTGCAATTTTTGCAACTAATTCTTTATGCTCATTTTCCAGTTTTTCTCTTTCCAAACCGGTAAGAGCACGCAGACGCATATCTACGATTGCCTGAGACTGCACATCCGTCAGCCCGAAACGTTCCATCAAACGTTCTTTTGCAATCTGTGTATTCTGGCTGCTTCTGATTATCTGAATAACTTCATCAATATTATCCAGCGCAATCAACAATCCCTGTAAAATATGATCACGTTCTTCTGCCTTATTTAAATCATATTTTGTTCTTCTGGTTACAACATCTTCCTGATGCTTTAAATAATAACCCAGCATATCCAAAAGATTCATAACCTTCGGTTCATTATTTACAAGTGCAAGCATGATAATACCAAATGTATCCTGAAGCTGTGTATGTTTATAAAGCTGATTCATAATAACATTGGCATTGGCATCACGACGAAGCTCAATAACAATACGCATACCTTCACGGTTTGATTCATCACGAAGGTCTGTAATACCGTCAATTTTTTTATCTCTGACTAATTCTGCAATTTTTTCAATTAATCTTGCTTTATTTACCATATAGGGAAGTTCCGTAACAATGATACGGCTCTTTCCGTTCGGCATAGTTTCAATATTCGTTACGGCACGTACCTTTACTTTTCCCCTTCCGGTACGATAAGCCTCTTCACTTCCTCTTGTGCCGAGAATCACTCCACCGGTAGGAAAATCCGGTCCTTTGATAATCTGTAAAATTTCTTCTATTTCTGTCTCTCTGCCTTCTACTTTATTATCAATAATTTTTACAACCGCATGTATAACTTCTCTTAAGTTGTGAGGCGGAATATTTGTTGCCATACCTACAGCAATACCGGAAGTACCGTTTACCAAAAGATTAGGATAACGGCTCGGAAGTACCGTAGGTTCTTTCTCTGTTTCATCAAAGTTCGGTGCAAAATCAACAGTATCTTTATTTATATCTGCCAGAAGTTCCATGGAAATTTTACTTAATCTTGCTTCTGTATAACGCATGGCAGCAGCGCCGTCACCATCTACAGAACCAAAATTTCCATGTCCGTCTACAAGCGGATAACGGGTAGACCACTCCTGTGCCATATTAACCAATGCTCCGTAAATGGAACTGTCGCCGTGAGGATGATATTTACCCATTGTATCACCGACAATACGTGCACTTTTTCTGTGCGGCTTGTCGGGACCGTTATTCAATTCAATCATAGAGTATAAAACTCTTCGTTGAACCGGTTTTAAACCGTCTCTGACATCAGGAAGTGCACGGGAAGCAATAACACTCATGGCATAATCAATATAAGATTTTTCCATTGTTTTCTTCAAATCCACTTCATGAATTTTATCAAAAATCTGATCGTCCATCTTTTCTCCTTACTTTGAAAAATCTAATAAATACATTAGATTTTTTATGCTTTAAATATCCAAATTCTTTACATATTTTGCATTTTCTTCTATAAATTCACGTCTCGGTTCTACCTTGTCACCCATTAAAGTCGTAAATGTCAAATCCAGTTCCGATTCTGCTTCTTCGTTCATGGAAACTCTTAAAAGAACTCTCTTTTCCGGATCCATAGTAGTATCCCAGAGCTGTTCAGCATCCATTTCTCCAAGTCCTTTATAACGTTGAATTTTATTATTTTGGTCTCTTCCTACTTCTTTCAGAATATTATCCAGCTCTTCATCACTGTAGGCATACCACACTTTTTTATTTTTCTCCAGTTTATAAAGAGGCGGCTGTGCTAAATATACATATCCTCCCTTTATCAAATCCGGCATAAAACGATAAATAAATGTCAAAAGCAGTGTAGCAATATGTGCACCGTCCACGTCGGCATCGGTCATAATAATAATTTTATGATAACGCAGCTTGCTGATATCAAAATCATCATGAATCCCTGTACCGAATGCAGTAATCATGGCTTTAATTTCTGCATTGGCATATATTTTATCAAGTCTTGCTTTTTCTACATTCAGAATTTTACCACGAAGAGGAAGAATTGCCTGTGTCGCACGGCTTCTTGCTGTTTTTGCAGAACCACCCGCACTGTCTCCCTCTACAATATAAATTTCACAATTTTTCGGATCTTTATCAGAACAGTCCGCAAGCTTACCGGGAAGTGAGCTGTTTTCCAAAGCAGTTTTTCTTCTTGTTAAATCCCTTGCTTTTCTTGCCGCATCTCTTGCACGCTGCGCAAGAATCGATTTTTCGCAAATAATTTTTGCAACAGAAGGATTTTGTTCTAAAAAGTAAGTAAGCTGTTCACTTACAATACTGTCAACAGCACCTCTTGCTTCGGAATTTCCAAGCTTCTGCTTTGTCTGTCCTTCAAACTGAGGATCTTCAATTTTAACACTGACAATTGCTGTCAGTCCTTCCCTTATGTCTTCACCTGTTAAATTTGCTTCACTGTCTTTCAATAATTTGTTACTTCTTGCATAATCATTAAAAGTTTTCGTCAAAGCATTTCTGAAGCCTACCAAATGTGTACCGCCTTCCGGTGTTGTAATATTATTTACAAAACTGTATACACTTTCTGTATAAGAATCATTATGCTGGAGAGCAACTTCCACATATACGTTATTTTTACTTCCTTCAAAATACATAACGTTGTCATAAAGTGCTGCTTTGCTTTTATTCAGATAAGTAACAAACTCTTTAATACCGCCTGCATAATGAAACTCTTTTACTTTCTGCGGTTCTTCTCTGTCATCTCTTAAAATAATGCGCAGATTTTTTGTAAGGAAAGCCATTTCACGGAATCTTTGCTTTAACGTATCATAATCATATACAGTTTCTTCAAAAATCGTTCCGTCCGGTTTGAAGGATACCTTTGTCCCTGTTTTTTCCGGCTCACATTCGCCAACAACTTTAAGAGGATAACATACATGTCCTCTCTCATAACGTTGTCTGTATATTTTTCCTTCTACAAAAATCTCTACTTCCAACCAATCGGAAAGAGCATTAACAACGGAAGCACCTACTCCGTGAAGTCCTCCGGATACTTTATATCCTCCACCGCCGAATTTTCCGCCTGCATGTAAAATAGTAAATACAACTTCCACAGCCGGAATACCCGCTTTATGATTAATCCCTACCGGAATCCCTCTTCCGTTATCTATAACTGTAATGGAATTATCTTTGTTAATGGTAACATCAATTGTATCACAAAAACCTGCTAATGCTTCATCCACTGCATTATCCACGATTTCATATACCAAATGATGCAAACCTCTTACAGAGGTACTTCCAATGTACATACCCGGTCTTTTTCTGACTGCTTCCAAGCCTTCCAAAATCTGAATCTGGTCTGCTCCGTATTCGTTACTCATGCCAATCCTCCAATTTTTTATCTGTTCTCATTTGAACAATAAGCACCATTATGCCCTTTATATTTTATTTTCTTTCCACAACACCATTTGTTACACTGTAAACTCTGTTAATTTCAAAACGGTTATTTACAAATTCATCTAATCCCGTACATGTAATAATTGTTTGTATATCACCAATACTGTTTAAAAGATAATTTTGTCTGTTGCTGTCAAGCTCCGACAAAACATCATCCAGTAAAAGTACAGGTGTATCCTTTGTTATTTTTTTTACAAGTTCTATTTCCGATAATTTCAAAGAAAGCGCCGCAGTTCTTTGCTGCCCCTGAGAACCGAATTTTCTGATATCCACATCATTTACAATAAAAGCAAAATCATCTCTGTGAGGACCTACCGTTGTCTGTTTTAGACGAATATCTTTCTCCTGATTCACCCGAAGCTTGCTTTCATAATTTTCTATAGAGACATCCGGCTCATATTTTATAATCAATTCTTCCTTATCTCCGGATAATTTCTTATGTATATCAAAAATAATTTCATTTAACTGTGAAACAAAAAGCTGACGTCTTTCAATAATCTTACTTCCAAAAGATAATAACTGAGAATCCCATATATTCAGTGTATCCTTCAAATCAGGGTTCATATACAAATCTTTCAAAAGTTTATTTCTTTGATTCACTATTTTATTATAATGATTCAAATTATAAAGATAGAAATTGTCCAATTGGCACAATTCCATATCTACAAATCTTCTGCGCTCCGCCGGACCATTTTTTATAATACTTAAATCTTCGGGAGAGAAGAAAACTACATTCAATAAACCTAATAATTCAGCAGCTTTCTTTATTTTCTGTCCGTTAATTGCAATTCCCTTTGATTTACTCTTTCTTAAGTGCATATCCACTTTGTATTCCATATCTTCTTTTTCAAGATAAGTCCTTATATGCGCTTCATCAAATCCAAATCTTATAATATCTGAATCTTTGCTGCTTTTATGTGATTTCGTAGTGGAAGAAAGATAAATTGCTTCCAGAATATTCGTCTTTCCCTGGGCATTATCTCCAAAAAGAATATTAGTTCCACGGTCAAACTCGATTTCCAATGTCTCGTAATTTCTGAAATCTGCCAGTTCCAGTGATTTAATAATCATTTTTAACCTCTATTTTGATATTTTAATTTTCTCGCCGTCAAACTCTACAATATCACCGTCAACCAGCTTTTTACCACGCTGAAGTTCCACTTCACCGTTCACCTTTACGAGTCCGTCCTGAACTGCATACTTTGCATCCACACCGGATTCGACCAGTCCTGCCACCTTAAGCGCCTGACCGAGTTTTATAAAATCATCCCTTAATTTAACTGTTTCCATAATTTTTTCCTTCTATTTATTTACAATTGTAACAATTCCATGTGTATTTCACATTTCATTTTTTCTATCCTTAACTTACAGTTGTAAAATTAACAGGCAATATCAGATAAATATAGCTCTCTTCCGGGTTTTTGATAAAGCAAGGTGCCTTTGGATTTACCAGATATATTTCAATCTCCTCATCATCAATAACCTTCAGTGCATCAATAAGGAATTTCGGATTAAATCCAATCATTAAATCTTTTCCGTTTTTGGTAATATCAATTTCTTCGTTCATACTACCGACTGTAGAATTAATTTTTAATTCCATTGTATCATCTGTAATATTAATAATAATTGGTTTTTTATCGCCTTCTTTTACAAGGAGAGTAGCTCTGTCTATACAATTCAAAAATTCCTTCTTATTGATTTTTACTTTTGTTTCATAATCACTGGAAAGCATCTGGTCAATTTTGAAATATTCTCCTTCAATCAGACGGGATACTACAACCGTATTATCAAATTCAAATACAACATGCTTATCGGTAAAGAAAATGCTTACATCCTTATCCGTATCACCGGACAAAATTTTACTTACTTCATTTAAAGTTTTTCCCGGTACAACTACTTTTTTGTTTGTATATTCATTTTTAAGTTCAATTTTACGTATAGAAATTCTATGTCCGTCAAGGGAAACTACTTTTAATTCTTTTCCGTTAATTTCAAATAATTCACCTGTCATTAATTTGTTATTATCATTATCGGAAATGGAGAAAATAGTCTGACGTACAATTTCCTTTAAAGTAAACTGGGAAACAATAACGGAATCTTCTCTTTCTATTAATGGAAGATAAGAGAAATCTTCTCCTGATTTTCCTATAATATTAAATTTTGCTTTTTCACAGGTAATTGTTGTTTTATAAGAAGAATCTGTTTCTATTGTAATATCACTGTCAGGAAGTTTTCTTACAATTTCCAAAAATATTTTTGCATCCAAAGCTATAATACCTTTTTCAACAATATCACCTTCAATCGTTGTTTCAATACCAAGTTCCATATCATTTGCCGTTAATTTAATAACACCCTTAGTTGCATCTACAAGTATACATTCTAAAATAGACATTGTAGTTTTGCTTGGTACTGCCTTGGATACGATTTGAACACCATTTAAAAGATTAGACTTAGAACAAACTAATTTCATAATGTGTAAAACTCCCTTCGTGTATGTGTGTATCAATTTTGAAATGTAAATACATATAAATTATTAATGTATTCAGTAGTATACTTAGTAATAGTTGTTGATATGTGTATAACCTTATTTATTATACTATTTATCAGCAAAAAAGAAAATGTTTTCATCGTGAAAAACTTTTTTTTAAACAAGGATAACTTCATTTTTATTCACAGCCTCAAAATAACCTGAAAAATATGTTAAAAGTTATTCTCATGTTTTCAACACAATAACCACAGCTGAAAATATACAAATGTGATTAAGATGTTGAAAACTTTTTTTAGTAGAATAATTCAGTTATCCACATATTCACATAGGTATGTGGATAACTAGGTTGGATTTATTTTCTTTTTAATAATTTCAATTTTATTTTTAAGCTCTTCATTTGTTTTAATTTCTTCAGCTATTTTTTCAATACCATGAATGATAGTAGTATGATCTTTCTTTCCGAGTATTTTAGCTATCTGGGACAAAGAGGTTGTTGTTAAAGTTCTGCAAAGGTACATCACAACCTGTCTTGGAAGAACAAATTCGGAATTTCTCTTTTTTGAGGTAATATCATCTGAAGTAACACCAAAGTGTTCTGCAACTATGCTGATAATAAGGTGAGGTGTAACCTCTTTTGTCTGACCCGGATAAATAATATCTTTCAATGCCTCTTCCGCAAGTTCCAGGGTAAGTTCTACTTTATTCAATTTTGCAAAAGCAATAATTTTATTGAAAGCTCCTTCTAATTCGCGGATATTGGATTTAATATTGGTAGCGATATACTGAATAATCTCATCATTTATTTCTTTATCACAGTTTTCTGCATTTTTACGGAGAATTGCCATACGGGTTTCATAATCAGGTGGCTGTATATCTGCAATTAATCCCCACTCAAATCGGGAACGGAAACGTTCTTCTAAGGTTTCCATTTCTTTAGGAGGTTTATCAGAGGATAAAATAATCTGTTTTCCGGCTGCATGAAGTACATTAAAGGTGTGGAAAAATTCCTCCTGTGTACTTTCTTTTCCTATGATAAACTGTACATCGTCGACCATCAGGACATCTACGGTTCTGTATTTTTCACGCAGTTTTGTCATAGCAGCAGCATTACCGCTACGGATAGATTCGATTACTTCGTTTGTAAATGCTTCGGAAGTAACGTAAAGAATCTTCATATTAGGATTCTGTTCCAAAATAAAATGTCCGATAGAGTGCATAAGGTGGGTTTTTCCAAGTCCTGCACCACCGTAAAGATATAGTGGATTATAGGCTTCGCCGGGAGATTCTGCAACAGCAAGGGATGCGGAATGAGCAAACTTATTGTTGCTTCCTACGACGAAGGTATCAAATTTATATTTTGGATTCAGATTGGCATTTTCGTAATTGATGTTGTAAACAGGATTGGAAGAAACAGAAACCTCGTGTCCTTCATGGTCTTGTGAGGAAACATCTTTTTCTAATATAAAGGAAATGTCGTATTCTTCATCCATCATTTCAGAAATGGTAACTTGAAAAAAGCTTTTATACTTCGCGGAAATATAGTTGAGAGCATGTCCCTGATCAGAAGGAATAATAATCGTTACCATATTATTTTCTACTTTGTGGAGTTTAAGGGGAGCCACCCATGTATTAAAGGAAATTTTTGATAAGTCATATTCCTTCTGGATAGTGTTTTTTATTGTTTCCCAGTTATTTTTTATCATTTCAAAACTTTCTTTATTGCTTAATTCCATCTATTATGCCTCCGGTTTACCTGATTAAATAAAGAGAGGTAAGTATTTTAATCTGTTAAAAATCGAAATATCTCTACTCTATATTAATATAAATAAGTAAAAATATCAAATGAATCTTAAGAACAAACTGTGGATAAAGATATTCACATTATGTTAATAATAATTTGAATGGTTAACATAGTATTTTTATATAAAAAAAATTATGTGGATAAGTAAAAAATGATATTACACAATATCCACACCCATATTATCAACATTTGTGATATAAAAAAAATTGTTTTTCACAGAAAAAATGAAAGTTATCCACAAGTTATTCACAAAATGTGGATATATTTATGTAAATTAGTTATTTGTAAACCAAAATAAAAATCAATGTGGAAAAGATATAGTAAAACTATTGGTAAATCTAGATGTAGTAATTTCTAAATAGTAAAACAACTAGATATTGAAAATAAAAAATAATAATAAAAAAACTCCCATTTTACTTGACGTTTCGCCACTTTTTGTATATAATTGCTAAAGATATTTTCCTACACAAAGGCATAAGTTTGCCTATTTATGAAATTAAAAAATTTGTTTACCTTATCTTATAGATGTAAGGTTCGTTAGAAGGAGGTGCAATATTATGAAAATGACATTTCAGCCTAAGAAAAGACAGAGATCTAAGGTTCATGGTTTCAGAGCAAGAATGAGTACTCCGGGAGGAAGAAAAGTACTTGCAGCCAGAAGAGCAAAAGGAAGAAAGAAATTATCAGCATAGGCCGCATTTATGTGGCCTTTTTTTCTAGCATATTATAAATTAATGTTAGAAACATGCAGGTAACAGGAGCGTCAATGAAAAACTCAGAATCATTGAAAAAAACTTATGAATTCCAGAATGTTTACCGTAATGGTAAGTCCTATGCAAATAAGTATCTTGTTATGTATGTGTTGGAAAATAATCTTGAAAAAAACAGACTTGGAATTTCAGTAAGCAAAAAGGTAGGAAACAGTGTAGTAAGACACAGAGTTACGAGATTAGTAAGAGAAAGTTACAGACTGCATGAAAATATATTCAATAGTGGTTTGGATATAGTAGTCGTCGCAAGAAACAGCGCTTCCGATATAGGTTATGCTGAAGTTGAAAGCGCATTATTACATCTTGGAAAGTTGCATAAGATAATGAAAACATGGTTTGATTTTGATTAGATTACAGGGTGTAAACAATATGAAGAAAATATTGATTGGGATGATTAAATTTTATAGAAAATATATTTCTCCGATGAAAAGTACGAAATGTCCATATTTTCCTTCCTGTTCCCAATACGGATTGGAAGCTGTGGAAAAATATGGTGCTTTAAAAGGTGGTCTATTGGCTGCATGGAGAATATTGAGATGTAATCCTTTTTCAAAGGGCGGATATGACCCGGTGCCTTGAAAGGATGGAATGGAGAATTTATGGGTATTATTTTGACACAAACTTCTACTTTTATAATTGGACCGGTTGCAAAACTGCTCGGTTATATTATGGAAGGAATTTTCTGGGTTCTTGATAAAGTAGGAATCCCTAATATCGGTTTAGCAATTATTTTATTTACGATTGTTGTTAACTTATTAATGATGCCGCTTACAATTAAGCAGCAGAAATTTTCAAAGCTTTCAGCGAAAATGAATCCTGAAATTCAGGCTATTCAGGCAAAGTATAAAGGGAAAAAAGATAACGATTCCATGATGGCAATGAATCAGGAAACACAGGCCGTTTATGCTAAATATGGTGTATCACCAACCGGAAGTTGTTTACAGCTTGTTATTCAGATGCCGATTTTATTTGCACTTTATAGGGTAATTTATGCAATGCCTGCTTATGTTGGTCAAATTAAGGAAGCATTTTTCCCATTAGTAGAAAAACTGATTACTGCTGATTCAACAGCAGAATTTATTCAGTCTTTTTCAGCAGCAAGTATGTTCTCAAAACAGTTTAGTAATGAAGCTTTTGTAGCAGGAGATGCAACACTTACTTATGTACAGAATACGTATATTGATGTATTGAACAGATTTTCCTCTGCTGATTGGACAAGTATTGCAGATAAATTTCCTTCTTTGTCACAAGATGTAACAAATACAGTTACTACTTTGGAGAGATATAATAATTTCCTTGGTCTGAATATTGCAAACTCACCTTCCTTTGTGGTAAGTCAGGGAATGCAGACAGGTTCATGGCTTATGGTAATCGGAGCATTGTTAATCCCTGTTCTTTCAGGTTTGACACAATGGATTAACGTAAAATTAATGCCTCAGCCTACAGCAGACAATTCCAAGGCAAACGATCAGCAGAACAGTATGAATCAGTCTATGAAAATGATGAATACCATGATGCCGATTATGTCTATTGTGTTCTGTTTTACGTTACCTTCCGGTATGGGACTTTACTGGATTGCAGGTTCCGTTGTAAGAACAATTCAGCAGATTATTATTAACAAACATATCGATAAAATGGATATGGATGAAGTAATAAAGAAAAATATTGAAAAAAGAAATAAAAAACTTGAAAAAGCCGGAATTGATCCTCAGAAATTAAACAATTATGCTACTATGAGTACACGTAATGTTAATTCTAATAAACAGAATACTTCCAAGCCTTCCATGACACAGGAAGAAAGAGATGAGGCTATGAAAAAAGCAACAGAATATTATAATAAGAATGCAAAACCGGGAAGTATTGCAGCAAAAGCTAACATGGTGAAACAATATAACGAAAATAATAAATAAAATACAGGGGGTAAAAAATCATGGATTTTATTGAAGTATCTGCAAAAACAGTCTCTGATGCCATTACAGAAGCTTGTCAGAAATTGATGGTTTCCAGCGAAAAACTGGAATATGTAGTAGTTGAAGAAGGTTCTTCCGGATTTCTTGGAATCGGTTCAAAGCCTGCAATTATTAAGGCTAAGATAAAAGATACCATAGAAGATAAAGCAAAAATCTTTTTGGATGATGTTTTTAAAGCAATGAATCTTGATGTTGTGATTAATATTCAATATAATGAAGCAAGCAGAGCGATGGATATTGATTTAAGCGGCAATGAGATGGGTGTATTAATCGGAAAAAGAGGACAGACTTTGGATTCCTTACAGTATCTTGTATCTTTAGTTGTAAATAAAGATGTAGAAGATTACATAAGAGTTAAGGTGGATACGGAAAATTACCGCCAGAGAAGAAAAGAAACTTTGGAAAATCTGGCAAAAAATATTTCTTATAAAGTAAAAAGAACGAAACGTCCGGTATCTTTAGAGCCGATGAATCCTTATGAAAGAAGAATTATTCATTCTGCACTTCAGAACGACAGATATGTTACAACACATAGTGAAGGAGAAGAGCCTTTCCGTCATGTAGTTGTAGCTTTGAAAAGACAGTAAATAAAAAATAAAATAAAAACAGCAGTTTCCAAAAAGAAGCTGCTGTTTTTGTTTTATTTTTGTGAATGACTGTGATAGAATGAGTATGAATTTATTTTGATTTATGATTTTAAATTTTGCTTCTTAGAAAGGCAAGGTTATTTTTTATGAAAACGGAAACAATTGCTGCCGTAGCAACGGCAATGTCAAATGCAGGAATTGGAATTGTCAGAATAAGCGGTGAAGAAGCTGTTTCTATTGCTGATAAAATATATCGTTCCAAAAATCAAAAGAAAAAGCTTTCTGATGTAAAAAGCCATACTATTCACTATGGTTTTATTTATGACGGAGAAGATTTGATAGATGAAGTTATGGTTGCCGTTATGCTTGCACCCAAAACTTACACTGCTGAAAACACTGTTGAAATAAATTGTCACGGTGGTGTATTAATTATGAATCGGATTTTAGAAACAGTCATAAAAAATGGTGCGAGACTTGCCGAGCCGGGTGAGTTTACAAAACGTGCTTTTTTAAACGGAAGAATTGACTTATCGAAAGCGGAAGCGGTTATGGACGTAATTCATTCCAAGAATGAGTTTGCTCTAAAAGCTTCGGTAAATCAGTTAAGAGGATCTGTTTATGAAAAAATCAAAGTATTAAGAGAAGAAATTATATATGAAATTGCATTTATTGAATCTGCATTGGATGACCCTGAGCATATCAGTACAGAAGGATATAGTGAAAAACTTTTTGGAAAAGTGGAGAATTTATTAAAAAGAATTGATAAATTAATTGCATCCTCTGATAACGGAAAAATGCTTAAGGAAGGAATAAATACAGTAATTGTAGGAAAGCCGAATGCCGGAAAATCTTCACTTTTAAATCTTTTGGTCGGTGAAGAAAAAGCAATTGTTACAGATATAGCCGGTACTACAAGAGATGTGTTGGAAGAAAACATTAAGCTGCATGGAATAGGATTAAATATCATTGATACGGCGGGTATACGTTCCACAGAAGATGTGGTAGAAAAAATAGGTGTGGAAAAGGCAAAAAAATATGCCTCTGATGCTGATTTGATTATTTATGTTGTAGATTCTTCCGTTGATTTTGATGAAAGCGATGAAGAAATTATAAAATTAATTCAAGGAAAAAATGCAATTGTTCTGTTAAATAAAACAGATTTGAAAGCAGTTATTACAGAACAAAATCTTTCAAAAAAGTTAGAAAATACCACAGAAGGTAAATATAAAATTATTAAGACTTCTACAAAAGAAAATACGGGAATTGATATTTTTGAAGATACAATTAAGGATATGTTTTTTCAGGACAAGCTGAAAATGAATGATGAGGTATTTATTACCAATATGCGTCATAAAGAAGCTTTACAGGATGCATATAATAGTCTTCTTATGGTAAAGAGAAGTCTGGAAGATGATATGCCCGAAGATTTTTATTCTATTGATTTGATGAGTGCATATGCTTCTCTTGGTATGATTATAGGGGAAGAAGTTGGAGACGATTTAGTGAATGAGATTTTCTCTAAATTTTGTATGGGAAAATAATAGAGATAAGATAGGAGTTTAGTGATGGCTGGAATTAGGGAAGTTGTGGATGTTTGTGTTGTAGGCGCAGGCCATGCAGGCTGTGAAGCTGCGCTTGCTTGTGCAAGACTTGGATTGGAAACTGTAATTTTTACAGTAAGTGTGGACAGTATTGCATTAATGCCCTGTAATCCTAATGTTGGTGGTTCATCTAAAGGACATTTAGTAAGAGAAATAGATGCTCTTGGTGGAGAAATGGGTAAAAATATTGATAAAACTTTTATTCAATCCAAGATGTTGAACTTGTCGAAAGGTCCTGCCGTACATTCCTTAAGAGCGCAGGCGGATAAAGCGGAATATTCAAGAGCGATGAGAAAGGTATTGGAAAATCAAGAACATCTTACAATTAAGCAGGCTGAAGTTTGTGAGTTGTTGGCGGAGGATGTGATTTCGGAAGATGGAAGTCCGGTACGAAAAAAAATAATCGGAGTAAAAACCTTTACGGGAGCGATTTATGAATGTAAGGCAGTTGTGTTGTGTACGGGAACTTATTTAAAAGCAAGATGTCTTTGCGGAGAAGCCATTACTTATACCGGACCAAACGGATTACAACCGGCAAATTATTTAACGGATTCCTTGAAAAATTTGGGAATAGAGCTTCGAAGATTTAAAACCGGTACTCCGGCAAGAATGGATAAGCGTTCTATTGATTTTTCTAAGATGGAAGAACAATTTGGAGATGAAAGAGTTGTTCCTTTTTCTTTTTCCACGAATCCCGAGGATGTACAGATTGATCAGGTTTCCTGTTATTTAACTTATACCAATGAGAAAACTCATGAAATTATTCGTGCAAATTTGGACAGGTCTCCTATTTATGCGGGGATTATTGAAGGAACCGGGCCAAGATATTGTCCATCAATTGAAGATAAGGTTGTAAAGTTTGCGGATAAAGAGAGACATCAGGTTTTCATCGAACCGGAAGGATTACATACGAATGAAATGTATGTGGGTGGCATGTCTTCTTCTTTACCGGAGGATGTACAGCTTGCTATGTATCGTACTGTTCCGGGATTGGAAAATTGTAAAATAGTGAGAAATGCTTATGCAATTGAATATGATTGTATTAATCCAAGACAGCTTTATCCTTCTTTGGAATTCAAAGAAATCAAAGGACTTTTTAGTGGCGGACAATTCAACGGAAGCAGTGGATATGAAGAAGCGGCAGCGCAGGGATTGATTGCGGGAATTAATGCAGCCCAGGAAATTTTAGGAAAAGAACCTTTGATTTTAGATCGTTCAGAAGCTTATATCGGAGTATTAATTGATGACTTGGTTACGAAAGAAAATTTTGAACCTTATCGTATGATGACTTCCCGTGCAGAGTATCGTTTATTGCTCAGACAGGATAATGCGGATTTGCGACTTCGTAAAAAAGGTTATGAAGTTGGATTAATTACGAAGGAACAATATGATTATGTTTGTGAAAAAGAACGGTTAATTGAAGAAGAAACAGAACGTATTAAAAACACAACAGTTGGTGCCTCTAAAGAGATTCAAAAGTTTTTGGAAGAGCATGGAAGTTCTACCTTAAAAACCGCAGCCAGTCTTGCGGAATTAATTTGCAGACCGGAGCTTACTTATGAAATGCTTGCAGAAATTGACCCGGAGAGAAAACAATTACCTGCAGATGTAATTGAACAGGTTAATATTAATGTAAAGTATGAGGGTTATATTGAACGGCAGATGCGTCAGGTGAAACAGTATAAAAAGATGGAGACGAAAAAGATTCCGGAAAATATTGATTATCATGATATTGATAGTTTACGGTTAGAAGCAAGACAGAAACTGATTCAATTTAAGCCTGTTTCTGTTGGGCAGGCTTCAAGAATTTCAGGAGTTTCTCCGGCAGATATTTCGGTATTGCTTGTGTATCTTGAGCATTATAAGAATAAATAATGTTTAGTTTTGTATAATATATTTTTTGTTTTGGATGGTTTATATGAGTGAATATAATGTGGATAAACTTATAAATGGCTGTGATTCATTGGGGATTACTTTGAAAAATGAACAGATAAAACAGTTTTTGGAATATTATGAATTGTTGATAGAATGGAATTCTTTCATGAATCTGACTGCTATTACGGAATTTGATGAGGTTGTGACAAAACATTTTGTAGATAGTGTTTCTTTGGTGAAGGCTCTGGATTTATCGAAAGAAATGTCGGTGATTGATGTAGGAACAGGTGCCGGTTTTCCCGGAATTCCGTTAAAGATTGTTTTTCCGAAGTTAAAAATTACCTTATTGGATTCTCTTAATAAGAGAGTGAAGTTTTTGAATGAAGTTATTGAAAAATTGAATTTACAAAATATTTCAGCAATTCATGGAAGAGCAGAGGATGCAGCAAAATCTAAGGATTTAAGAGAAAATTTTGATTTATGTGTTTCGAGGGCTGTAGCAAATCTTTCTACACTTTCTGAATATTGTCTGCCTTTTGTTAAGATTGGAGGAAGATTTGTTTCTTATAAATCTGAAAAAATTGCAGAGGAAATGAAAACCGGAGAAAAAGCAGTTTCTATTTTAGGTGGCGAGTATGCCGGTCAGGTAGAATTTACTTTGCCGGATTCTGATATGTATCGTAATTTATTTATCATAGAAAAAAGAAAGGAAACACCAAAAAGATTTCCGAGAAAAGCAGGACTTCCTTCCAAGGAGCCTTTACATGGTAAATTCTCTTAGAAGTGTCGCTGCAGAGCGACACTTTTTTACTCTAAAATTTTAAATTTAGGATAGTAGATTAATTCAGCTTTTCCAATAATAGAGTCAACCGGTACAAATTTATGTTCCCAATATCTGGAATCATAAGAATTATTTCTGTTATCTCCCATGACAAAATAGCAATCATCCGGAACAGTGAAAGGTCCAAAATTATAATCAATTATAATAGGACTATAATCATTTTCAAGAGGTTCTCCGTTAATATAAATAATACCGTCTTTTCCTTCTATCGTTTCGGAGGGAAGTGCAATGATTCTTTTTAAGAAGTTTTGTTCTTCGTTATCAGGAAAAGAGAAACTGATAATATCACCACGTTCCGGTGATTCATTTATATAAGCAAGTCTGTTGATAATAATTCTGTCCCCTGTCATCACAGTATTTTCCATGGAACAGGTGGGAACTTCTGCATTGGCGATAATGTAGTTATTTATTGCAAATCCTATAATAAGTCCGGTAAGTATTGCACGGGAGTATGATAAAATTTCTTTTAGTAATTCCTTTTTTTTCATTATATTTCTCCATTTTCTTTATATGTAAAGATAGTTTATGTTTTAGTTGATGAAAAAAATGTTCATTGTCTTTTTTATCAGATAAATGTAGAAATCTGTGACAATATTTCTTCAGGTGCTTCTAAATGCGGAAGATGTTTTGTATTTTTTACATATGCAATTTCAATTGCACTGTTGTAATAAATATAATTTTCCACCGTAGTTTCAATGTCATCCTTGTTTGCTCCGGCGAGTATAAAAATACTATTATTAATTTCTTTTAAGGCGTGTATAATATTGGTATTTATATACCTTGCTGAGTGACTGGCAAAACTGTATTTGGAGCAATAACCTTTTTTGTGAGCAGATTCCAGATAAGTTAAAATATCTGTTTCTTCTATATTATTTGAATTTCCGAAATATTTATTCCTGAATGTATTTTCAAAACTGCTTTTAGTTGTAACAAGATTAAAAAGGAATGTTCCTAAAATAGGTGTTTCAATTAGTAGCT
Organism: uncultured Lachnospiraceae bacterium; assembly: GCA_964449325.1. Classification (GTDB taxonomy): domain Bacteria; phylum Bacillota; class Clostridia; order Lachnospirales; family Lachnospiraceae; genus RGIG3002. The sequence goes on from CAYUYJ010000003.1 coordinate 59,883, forward strand.
TTAGTGCTTTTGTCTGTTTAGAAGGAATCTGATTACATTGATAAAGGCTTTGAGGATTAATTAATATTAAATTATTAATAATGTTTGCATCATTGTGTGTTGCCATTACTGCGATAGAAGAGGCATCACCTGAGGTAATGATATTTGTTTTCTTACCGATTATATTTTTTATAAATTCGGTAATAAGTTGAACATATAGAAAATTAGTATATGTTATATTCGGTTTATCGGATAGACCATAGCCCAATAAGTCCAGGGTAAATACTTCGTGATTTTTTGATAATTCATTCACTAAATTTTTAAATTCATATTCACTGCTTCCAACAGATAAATCATGGATAAGTAATACAGGTGTTCCTTTTCCTTTTTTTGTATAGTGGATTTTACCAAATCTCCATTCATAGTACAAGCTTTCTGTATCGGAAAGGTAATTATTTTTTGTACTGAGAGAATATTGGATTCGGTTGATAATATGTAAAGAAACTGTGGTTATCGCTGTAAGTGCTAAAATCGTTTTTGATCTATGTTTCATTTGGTAAATGGCCCCTTTCTTATACTGTAAATCTTATAGAACAAGAATTTTGCTTTTAATTTTTCTTTCTATGTTTTTATTATAATGTACTTATCTTTTATATACAAATAAATATTGTAGATGATTTACATTAATTTCAAATTTTGCTTTTCTTATTTTATTTTATGGTTTATTATATTATTATTGATATAGTACTTATTTCTCATCAAAAATTTTTATTCTTAATGTGAGATTTTATTTATTATACCTTTATTGTGAGTGTGAAAGAGTAAATGGAAGAAGCAAAAGAGATATTAGAAAAATTGTATGATGATTTTTTAAAGGAAAAAGAATCTGTACAAAAAGAAGTTGATAATTGTAGAAATAAGATTTCAGAAGTAAATTCTTATATAAATTCTATTATGGGAATGGAAGATTCCGATTATAAAGTTTTTTCGCCACGAAATGTTGAAAATGTATATAAAGATTCTTTAGCAGAGCATAAAGCTTTGAAAAATAAATATGAGAATGATTATCAAAATTATTTGATTAAAATGGAAAGAGTTGAAACCTGCTTAAGAAGAATTGAATTCCTTATGTTGAATTCTCCTGATGATTTACATTACTTTGAAATACAGGAAAGAGAGCGGCAAAGAATTGCAAGGGATTTACATGATTGTTCTTTACAGAATTTAACTCATATAGTACATAAAATTGAATTGGCTTCTATGTATATTGATAAAGATGTCATTCAGGCTAAGCTGGAACTTGCTTCTATTTCCAAAAATATTAAAGAAGTTATTGAGGAAATCCGAAATACTATTTTTGATTTACGCCCTATGCAATTTGATGACTTTGGTTTAAGGGAATCTATAGAGCAATTAGTAGAAAAAATAAAACGAGAGTCATCATTGGATATAGCATGTAATGTTGATGAAAATATTAATTGCAGTGATCAAAGTATACTAATGTCAATTTACAGAATCGTGCAGGAATGTATAAATAATGCTGTAAAACATTCCAATGGAAAGTTAGTTAAAATAAATATAAAAAAGAAAGATGATTATTTTGATATTAGTATTTCAGATAATGGTGAGGGATTTGATGTTGAGGAAATATTTAATGAAAAAGCAAAGAAGCATTTTGGTTTGATGATTTTAAAGGAACGTGTAAATATTTTACATGGCACAATAAATATTGAATCTGAATTAGAAAAGGGAACTAAGGTACATATCCAATTACCATTACAATATTTAAAATAAAAGGGGAAAAAATATGAGTACAAAAGTTATGATTACAGATGATCATGCTATGATTAGAGAGGGAATAAAGCAGCTTCTGGAATTCGATGGTGAAATAAAGGTTATAGCTGAAGCCGGTGATGGGGAAGAATGTTTAGAATTATTAGAAGAGAATACACCGGATGTTCTTTTGCTTGATATTAACATGCCAAAGAAAAATGGGATTGAAGTTTTACAAGAAATTCGTAATAGGAAAATATCTTTAAAGGTTCTTATTCTTACCGTACATAATGAAGTTGAATATTTACTTAAGGCAGTTGATATTGGTGTAGATGGGTATATATTAAAAGATTCAGAATCTGCTGAATTAAAAAAAGCAATTGAAGCAGTTTTAAATGGTGAAAATTATATTCAGCCAAATTTGATTCCTGCATTGAATGCAAAATTAATGAATAGGGATAATGATAAAGATAAGATTGAACAATTAACAAAAAGAGAACTGGAAGTATTAATTAAAGTTGCAAATGGTATGTTTAATAAAGAAATTGCTTTATCTTTAAATATAAGCGAACGAACTGTAAAAAATCATATTTCAAATATATTTAAAAAAATACAGGTTTCCGATAGAACGCAAGCTGCAGTATTTGCAATTAGAAATGATATTATTAAAGTTTAGTATTATATATTTTAAAGTGTCGCTAAAAAGCGACACTTTTTAGATAGAAAGTAAGAAATGGTTAATGTCATCGTACATCTTTTGTTGGTCTTTTCCATATAGTCCATGATTTAAATCATCATATAAATTTAACTTACAATTTACTAATTCTTCTTTATATTTTTTTACGTCATCTAAATTTATAATTTCATCATTTTTTCCATGAATAATGAGTGTTGGATTTTGAAATTGTTTTGTTACTTCATATATTGGAAGTGTTTTTGCAATTCTAAAATAGTGTCCTCCCACAATATGATTTCCATTATCTACGTCTACATAATCAGGAATGTGATTTGTATCATATGTTGCTAACATACATTTTCCTATCTGAGCGTCTGTATTTAGAGATGCTGCAGGAGCTAATAAAATTAATTTTTCAATAATATCATTATAATAACCTGCTAACATTCCTGCTATAACTCCACCTTGAGAGTGACCAATTAAATATATATCTGATACAAAATCTAATGTTCTTACATAACTTAAGATTGCAATTGCATCTTCTATCTCATTAAAGATATTCATATCAGAAAAATTTCCATCACTTTTTCCATGTCCGTTAAAATCAAATCGAATGGTCGAAATATTTATCTCTTTGAGCATAGTAGAAATTGTTTGAAATACACTTCCTTCTTTATCATCAATATTTCCACCAAATCCATGAAACATAATAGCAATAGGGCATTTCTTATCTGAAGCTTTTTCAAGTATACCTCTTAATATCAAACCATCCCTTGTTATTTTTACATTCATTTTTTTCTCCGTACTTATTTATATTGTTTTGTTTATTATATCAATTTTAAATTATTAATTCTTATATTCTTCTTTCAAAAAAATTATATTGAAATTAAATAGAAAAGATTCTTCTTTTATTCATTTAAAGTTTATTTTGTATTGAGTATATTATTATTATATGCTCTTATTGTTATTACTTTCAATAGAATAATTTCAGATTTAATAGTGATAAAGTATAGCTTTTTATTGACTATTTTGCTCAAAGACTATGTTAGTCAATGTTTCACGTGAAACATTTTATCATATAAACAAGACAACCCCAAAATAATGTTTCACGTGAAACATTAAACCCCAAGATATTGTAAACTAGCCCGTGAAACATTTTTAAACCAAGTTGGTCAACCGTGAAACATACCTAAAAATAGCAAAAAACCAAGTATCTACAATAGAAAAAAGAAAGAAAATAACAAGAAATTACAATTACAAAGAAAATAAAATCTATAATATATATAGTAAATAGAATCAAAAAGTGATATAATCGAAGAAGTAAAACGTTGATAGAAAGTTAGAATTTCAAAAAAACGGATTGCAAAGAGAACGAAAGGTGAGTATATATTAATGGGAAGAATTATTGCAATCGCAAATCAAAAAGGCGGAGTAGGAAAGACTACAACATCTATAAACTTATCTGCATCACTTGCATTAAAAAATCAAAAGGTGTTAGTAATAGACACAGACCCCCAAGGAAATACAACCAGTGGTTTTGGAGTAGACAAGAATGATTTGGATAACACAATCTATGAATTGATTTTAGGTGAATGTTCTATTCATGACTGCTTGATAAGTAATGTAGTAGAAAATGTAGATTTAATTCCGTCGAATGTGAATTTGGCCGCAACGGAAATTGAATTAATTGGTGTGGATAAAAAAGAGTATATACTTAAAAATGAAGTGGACTGGATAAAAGATAAATATGATTTTATTATTATTGATTGTCCGCCTTCGTTGAATATGTTGACTATTAATGCAATGACAACAGCGAATTCTGTATTGGTTCCTATTCAATGTGAATATTATGCTTTGGAAGGTTTAAGTCAGTTAATTCATACAGTAAATTTGGTAAAAGAAAGACTGAACCCTGAACTGGAAATGGAGGGTGTAGTATTTACTATGTATGATTCCAGAACAAATCTATCCATGCAGGTAGTAGAAAATGTTAAGAGTCATTTAAACCAGAGAGTATATCAGACAATTATTCCAAGAAATATAAGATTGGCAGAGGCACCAAGTTATGGAATGCCAATCAGTTCATATGATCCAAGGTCAGCCGGTGCAGAAGCATATATGCTATTGGCAGAAGAAGTAATTAATAGAAAGGATGAATAGAATATGGCAGCAAGAGGGTTAGGAAAAGGTCTGGATTCTTTAATTCCTAATGCGGTTGGAGAATCTAAGAATACAAAAAAAGTGAGTTCGGCAACTCAAAATAAAAAAGAGGAATCTGCCACACCGGATACAGTAGTTAAAATTACAATGGTTGAACCAAATAGGGAGCAGCCACGAAAAAATTTTGATGAAGATGCATTGATGGAATTAGCGGAGTCTATTAAACAGTTTGGATTATTACAGCCTATTCTTGTTCAGGATAGAAAAGACCATTACGAAATCATTGCAGGTGAACGTAGATGGCGTGCTGCAAAACTGGCAGGGTTAAAGGAAGTACCTGTTATTATTAAGAATCTTACAGAGCAGGAAATTGTTGAAATTTCATTAATTGAGAATATCCAAAGGGAGAACCTGAATCCGATTGAAGAAGCACAAGCATATAAAAGATTATTGAATGAATTTAATCTAAAACAGGATGAAGTGGCAGAACGTGTTTCCAAGAGTAGAACTGCGGTAACAAATTCCATGCGTCTTTTAAAATTGTGTGATGAAGTTCAACAAATGGTTATTAATGAAATGATTACAACCGGGCATGCAAGAGCTCTCTTGGCAATTGAAGATGCAGAGCAGCAGTATTCTGTTGCACAGAGAATTTTTGATGAAAAGCTAAGTGTACGGGATGTGGAAAAGCTTGTAAAGAATCTTAATAAACCGGAAAAACCAAAGAAAGAAGAAAATAAAACTTTAGAGGTTATTTATAGTGATATTGAGGAAAAACTGAAACAAGCATTGAGTACAAAGGTAGCAGTAAGTTCAAAGGGAAACGGGGCAGGTAAAATCGAAATCGAATTTTATAGTCATGATGATTTGGACAGACTTGTGGACGGACTTAGCAGATTATCATTTGATAAATAATGTACAGTTATAGAAACAGAAAAGTAACAAAAAACAGATTATAAAGAACAGAAAGGATAAATATGTCCAGCGAATTTTTTAACAGCATAGGTCTTGGCGGAGTTGACATTGGTTATTTCATATTAGGAATTGCAATAATTTGTTTGATTTTTATGATTGTAACAATCGTGCAAATCGCTAAGATAAATAAACTGAAAAAGAAATATGAGAAATTCATGCAGGGGAAAGATGCAAAAAGTTTGGAAAAAGATATTATCGGGTTGTATGAAGATAATAAATTTTTGAAAACAACTGTAGATAAAAATAAGCATGATATTAGAAAATTATATAAAAATATGGAATCAACATTCCAGAAAATCGGAATTGTAAAGTACGATGCTTTTCAACAAATGGGTGGAAAATTAAGTTTTAGCCTAGCTCTTTTAAATGAAAATAATGATGGGTTTATTTTAAATTCCGTACATAGCAGTGAAGGGTGCTATTCATATACAAAAGAGGTGAAAGCGGGTGAATGTTCCATTTCATTAGGAGAAGAAGAACAGAAAGCCTTAGATATGGCAATGGGGATAAATGAATAATTAGTAAAGCAGGTGAAACACAAATGAAGTTATGTAAACTAGATGATGTTAGACAGAATTGTGTATTAGCAAAGCCGGTTATGACATTTGAATATAAAGTCTTGCTGGCAGAGGGAACAGTGCTTCGACCGGAATATATTGAAAAATTAAAAGATATGGGTATAACAGAAGTTTATATTGAAGAAGAAAGAATATTAGATACCCATGAAGTAGCAATATTAAAAAAGGACATTGAAAATGATGTAAAATCAAAAATCAAAACCGTATTGGAAAAACATACGTATAGCAATAATGAAGAATTAGTAACTCTAAATAGTGCGGCAGAGGATGTTATTTCTAATATTCTGGAGGAAGATAAGGTAGTTGAGCAGGTATTTGATATTAGAGAAAGAAGCTCTGATTTGTATGAACATTCTTTAAATCTTTGTTCCTTAGCTGTATTAACGGCTGTGAAGCTTGGGCTTTCTAAAGATGAGGTTCATGATATTGGTGTAGGATGCCTTTTACATGATATAGGACTTCGCTATTTGACAATCAAATATTCAAATCATAATCCGGATACAATGTCAGATGTAGAAAAGGCAGAATATAAAAAGCATCCGGTTTATGGATATACTGCATTAAAGAATGAAACATGGATTTCAGAAAAAGTGAAGAATATTATTCTTTATCATCATGAAAGAATGGATGGTTCCGGTTACCCTTTAAAAGCAACAGATATTCCGGTAGAGTGTAAAATTGTAAATGTATGTGATGCTTTTGATGAGAGAATTTGTGGTATCGGTTGTGAAAGAATAAAAGTACATGAAGCAATAGAATATTTAAAGAACTTTAAAAATATAAAATTTGATGGTAAAATAGTAGACGCATTTTTAGATTTTACAGCTGTTTATCCGGCAGGTTCTATGGTAAAAACAAGTGAAGGTGAAGTTGGAATTGTAATGCGTCAAAATAAAGATTTCCCGGACAAGCCGGTGATTAAAATTGTACGTGATAAAGTGGGAAATCAGATTTTAGGCGATATGGTAAAAGATTTGTCAGATGTTGATAATGTTTATATTGAAGATGTTTTAGATTAGGAATGGAGGAGAAAACATGATAGACATTAAATTTTTGAGAGAAAATCCTGAAGTAGTAAAAGAGAATATTAAGAAAAAATTTCAGGATAAAAAACTTCCTTTAGTTGATGAAGTAATTGAACTGGATGCAGAAAGCAGAAAAGCAAAACAGGAAGCAGACGAGCTTCGTGCAAATCGCAATAAGATTTCAAAAGAAATCGGTGCTCTGATGGGACAGGGCAAAAAAGAGGAAGCAGAAGCAAAAAAAGCAGAAGTTGCTGCAAACTCCAAGAGATTGGAAGAATTAGAACAGAAGGAAACAGAACTGGAAGAGAAAATCAAGAAAATTATGATGACAATTCCAAATATTATTGATCCTACTGTTCCGATTGGAAAAGATGACAGCCAAAATGTGGAAATAAAAAAATACGGTGAACCGGTAGTACCTGATTTTGAAGTACCTTATCATACCGATATTATGGAAAAATTAAATGGTATTGATCTGGACAGTGCAAGAAAAGTAGCCGGAAACGGATTCTATTATCTGATGGGAGATATTGCAAGACTTCACTCAGCAGTTATTTCCTATGCAAGAGATTTTATGATTGAAAGAGGATTTACCTATTGTGTGCCGCCGTTTATGATTCGCAGCAGTGTTGTGACAGGTGTTATGAGTTTTGATGAAATGGATGCCATGATGTATAAAATAGAGGGTGAAGATTTATATTTAATCGGTACTTCGGAGCATTCTATGATTGGTAAATTCATTGATACGATTATCCCGGAAGAAAACCTTCCTCAGACACTAACAAGCTACTCACCTTGCTTTAGAAAAGAAAAAGGCGCTCATGGTCTGGAGGAAAGAGGAGTTTATCGTATTCATCAGTTTGAAAAACAAGAAATGATTGTTGTTTGTAAACCGGAAGAATCAAAAATGTGGTTCGATAAATTATGGCAGAATACGGTAGATTTATTCCGTTCCATGGATATTCCGGTAAGAACAATTGAATGCTGTTCCGGTGATTTGGCAGATTTGAAAGTTAAATCTTATGATGTGGAAGCATGGTCTCCCAGACAGAAAAAATATTTTGAAGTGGGAAGCTGTTCTAATTTAGGTGATGCACAGGCAAGAAGATTAAAAATCCGTGTGAATGGTGAAAACGGAAAATATTTTGCACATACACTAAATAATACGGTTGTTGCACCGCCCAGAATGTTAATTGCTTTCTTGGAAAATAATTTGCAGGAAGACGGTTCCATCAGAATACCGGAAGTTCTTCAGCCGTATATGGGTGGAAAGACTGTTATCAAATAAAAAAGGGAAATATTTCCAAAAAGAAAAACAGTATTATTCGATACAATAAAAGATGGAAAGAGGTGATATTTTTGCATAAATTCATGAGAGCAATCGGGTTTTCAAAGCTTCATGACAGAAAACAGTTACAGGCATTGATTACGGATGTTGTAGCTAATGCAGATGAGCGTAAATATACAACAAAGGAAGATGAAGTTACAATTGCGGAATTTTGCAAAGATTTCGCCGAAAACATGGGAATTGCAGTATGTGGTGAATTTGATGGGGATGATAAATTCACATATGATTATTATTATCCTTATATACGCGGTACGGGAATCAGTTCCAGAGAGGATGTTTCTGTAGAACGTCATGCGGCGACAGAGTCCTTTGCCGGAATTTGTGATGATATAAAGGTTGGTGTTTCCTTAATTTTTTACTTACAGGATATGATTACTTATATCAAAGCAAAAAATCTTGGAAAGCTTCCCGTTCGTGGCACTACACTTACTTTGTCCGGACTTTCTACACAAGGCACGATTATGATGCCGATTATGAAAAATGAGCAGCAGAAGAAGAAAACAAAAAAAGATGCTACGAACAGAAATCATCTGATTGCAGCAGCAAGAAGAGGTGACGAAGACGCTATTGAAACTCTGACTTTGGAGGATATGGATATGTATACAATTATATCCAAAAGAATTCAAAAGGAAGATGTATTCAGTCTTGTAGATACTTACTTTATGCCTTATGGTGTAGAATGTGACCAGTATTCAGTGCTTGGTGAAATTACAGATTGTCACCTGACCAAAAATAAAATTACCGGCGAAGAAATTTATATATTAACAATTAACTGTAATGAATTGACATTTGACGTTTGTATTAATATAATAGATTTGTTTGGTGAACCACAAATCGGACGTCGTTTTAAAGGAACAGTCTGGTTGCAGGGCTTCATCAATTATCCCGATTTTTAAAAACTGAAAATACCGCCGTTTTAACGGCGGTTGATGAGCTTCCATAGTTAAATGGATATAACAGACCCCTCCTAAGGGTCAGTTGTAGGTTCGATTCCTACTGGGAGCATTCGCGTAAGGCACAAGCCACGTAAAATAATAGAGAGACATATATGAGCTTGCTCATGAGTATGTCTCTCTATTATTTTATGGGGCGACGCCCCGCGACGAAGGAAGCTTTGCTTCCGAGTTGCGTATGGCTTGCAGGGTATTATAGCAGTTCTGCCATATATAAAGGCAGATGTATGATTCCGTCTTTGATCATGACGTCTTTGGTATAAAGAATATATGCGTTACCAATGACGGATGAGAAATGCTTTCGGAATTTATCCAAAGAAGAATGGGAACGATAGTTGCCGGATTTGACTTCAACGGGGGCGATTTTCTTTCCTTCCGTAATCAGGAAATCAATCTCCATGTGGTTTTCCCGATGCTGACTATCAGAACGGGAGTAGAAATACAGCCGTTGCCGACCATGGCGAAGCATTTGCGCAACAATGTTTTCCATCAGCATTCCCTCATTAATATTCAGCTTATCAAAGAGGATTGCACGATATAGTTCGTTGTCAGTATATTTTTTATCCTGGAATGTGTGGGTCACGAGCAGGCCTGTATCTGCCATATAGCACTTTTGTGTAGTGTTGTCGGCACTCAGTGCAAGTCCGATATGCGGGTCTGTTGCATTGAAACAGGCATTTATGATCATAGCTTCATTCAGCCACACAAAGGAATCTTCAAAAGTTCGAAAGCGAGCCTGTTTTCCGAGAGAAGAAAGCTTATATTTTTTTTCTTTTTTGGAAAGCTGTCCCGGAATACCATCAAAAACGGCGAACACCTTGTCCTCATATCCCGCTGCGAATTTTGCGACATCCTCTCGGTAAAGTTTCAGAATTCGGCGCTTGGCAACATCGGATGCCTCGAAGTCTTTGCCGTTCATGTAGGCAAGAACAGACTGGGGCATACCGCCTACGAGGATGTACTGACGGAAATCGTTCATTATCTTTCGGTGAAGAGCTGCTCCAAGAGGTTTCTTTGTTTCAAAGCAATGCCGAATTAACGGATATGTCGCATCGTCGCCCATTGCCCAAAGGAATTCTTCAAAGTCCAATGGAAACATCTCGATGTGATCCTCTTCAGAAGGGATAATAATATCCTGTACATTTTTTTTCAGTCGAATCAGCGAGCCCGTCTCAAGGAAGTCAAACCGACCATCAGCTACAAGGTATTTGATAAGCTGACGTGCTCGAGGATATTGCTGGACCTCATCAAAGATGATAAGCGACTCACGTTTGTGTAGGCGTGTAGCGTAAAAGGCCGCAAGCTTTGCAAAAAAAAGATCAAGATCGGAGCTGTCGTTCACAAACAGATCCAGCACATCCGTTGGAGCTTGCCCAAAGTCAATCAGAATATAGCTTTTGTATTCCGCCTTGGCAAACTCCTCAGCAATGTAACTTTTACCAACACGACGCGCTCCGTCGATCATCATGGCGGTCGTACCTTTGCTGTTATTTTTCCAGGCAACAAGCTCATCGTATATTTTTCTTTTTAACATATTATCACTTCCTATGTGCATAGTATATCCTTGATATGCTTTGATTATAACTTCAAGATCACAAAAAAGCAAGTTTATATATTCTAATTATGCACAAAAAAGCAAGTTAATGATTTAACAATTCCCACGAAAAAGCAAATTTGTGACAAATTACTCCGGCACCAGTACACAGGCGCAGTACCCCGGCTGTGGCTGATAGCAGTAAATACTTAAGTTTTTATCGATTTCCGGGCTGTAATTATGGAGCGTGTGCTGCGAACCGTTTAGTGCTACATCTGCGTAAGTAATCTTCGATTTCGCATCAGCTAAGTAAGATGAAAGAGTATGGTGTAGTGAAAAGTCAAAAAGAGGGGAAGGAAGTATATTATTCCCTTGATGATGAACATGTGGCAGAAATCTTTGCTATCACGGTAGAGCATATTGCGCATATTGTGACGAGAAAACCTGCATTGCAATGACCGGATTCCTTAGAAAAGATAGCTATGACAGGGATTTCCACCGGAGCAGGATATACCCTTGTCTGTGCATCCAGAATACCGGAGATCACCTGCGTAATTCCGGTTGTTCTGTATGATTATGTAATGGAAGGTGTTAGTTCTTCAAACAAACGACTTCATTGCTCGGTATATACATATAATGGAGAGAATGTTCCTTATACACAGTTGGGAATACTTGATCAGGGGATGCTCAACTGGTTGAAAATGGAAGTGAAAGCAGATTGCTATGGAATAAAAGGATTTATGAGATTTGGCTATGACCCGGTAGAAAAAGAGTTGAATCCTGAATCTAGAATTGAGGTCGAAAATATGAATGCTGACGTATTGTTACTTGCTGCAAAAGATGATGACTGTTGGCCCTCTGATGTTGCAATGAAAAGGATGGTAGAAGTGCTGGTGGCAAACAATTATCCACATCATGTGGAGTATCATATGCAAAAACATATATTCCTTCGTAAGGAAACACTGGCAACCGGCGGAAGTATGTGTGATTGCACATATATCAGCAAAGATATTGCAACAAGGGAAGAATTACAGGCCATTGAAGATGACATGGGAAATGAAGCGAAACGAGGAGGGATTGTTCTATGAATAAGATTTCCAAATACATCAGTTCACAATTCAAGAATCCCAGAGGATTTTTCGGTGTCATCATAAGCTTGATTCAGAATGTGCTCAATAGAGCGATGTATAAAAACGCTGCCATATTGGTTAATTTGCAGCAAAATGAAAGAATATTAGACATCGGTTACGGAAATGGATATCTGGTACAAAAACTATATAAAAAACAGGTGGTTGATCTATACTCAGCTTTATATATTTATGTAAACACGAGATAAATTTGGATAAATAATGGTGAAGGCTAGAAAAATCAAGACTTTCCTTGACTTAGATTTACAGATAATGATTTGTGTTTTCTGCATGGATTGTGAAATGGCAGCCATTTGTGAACCCGATGGAACGCAATGGTTGAACCCTCAGTTGTGTTCAATGCTATCGAACCAGAAATTGCATCTTTTTTATGAACGCTATTGGTTTTTTCGGTAAAACCAATATACTATAATTGACGTTATAGAATAAGTGTTATAGAATATGAATTACAGATAGGAGGAGCATTATGCCACCGAAAGCGAAGTTTACAAAGGAACAGATCACCAAAGCAGCACTTGGCGTTGTTTCTGAAAAAGGAGCGCAGGCACTTACTGCTAAGGAGCTGGGTGCCGCTCTTGGCACATCCACCACTCCGATTTTTACAGTGTTCAATTCTATGCAGGAAGTTCAGTATGCAGTGAGGCTCGCTGCTATGGAGCGATTTGAAGAATACGCACACAAAACGGCACATATCAAGCCTGTTTTTAAGCAGATTGGTATGCGGATGATTCTGTTTGCTAAGGAAGAACCAAATCTGTACCAACTCATTTTTACGTCTTCCATCAGCGAAGCACAGACCTTTGATGATATTTACAGTCACTTGGGTTCGATTGCCGATGAATGCCTGGATGTACTTCAAAAAGACTATGATTTGAACAAAGATAATGCCAAAACTATGTTCGAGCACGTATGGATTCACACTTTCGGCATCGGTGTTCTGTGCTCCACTGGGGTATGCAATTTCTCTCATGAACAGATTGCTGAAATGCCGACACAGGATTTTACCGCCATGATGATGCTGATGAAATCCGGTAAACCCAATCAGCCTACGATGTAGAAGGTGGAGAGATGAGTTTATGAAACCACTGAAAAGCATACTTACAATACTGCTGTGTACGGTAGTGTTGCTATTTTCTGTCTTTCTGATTGGCAGATACGGCTGGAAGTTGGGCGGCTTCAGTATTTGCGAGAGCGCCGGAATCGAGCAGGTGAATGTAGAAGAAGATCATGTTCGGATTCGTGGCTTTTACCCCGGGTCTTTCCCACAGGGATTCTTGGGATACCATGCAGATCAGGTTGACAGCACCTTATATGTGGGATTTAAGTTTAGCGGCCTATTCGGCATCTTTGAAACCGGGGATTTTGATATTACAATTCCTACCAAAGGAACCGTCTCGCGGGTCGTGGTCAAAAGTGGTGAACAGGAATATCCCATCTGGTTCGAAGAAGAGGATTCGCTTTCAGAGGAAGCGGAAGCAGCGGAAAACGGAATCTATGTCCGTTTGGAATGGGAAGGGGAAAAATAAGGAGATGAAAGGGAAAATGAAGAAACGATTCTTTATCACAGCCTGTGTGCTGAGTGTTGCGGCTGTTGGTTTTGCGATTTTCGCCATGGGGCATCCGGAACTGTCCTTCCCGTGGGATAATTGGGTGACAGGCATCCTTTACGGGTTGTATGCGGATACAGTGGTGTTGCTGTTTATCCTTGCATTTGGCAAAAAAATGACCCTGCTAAACATTTTATCGATTATTCTATTGCTTGGAGCAGTTTTCTTCCTGGTGCAATCGATTTTGAACCTGTTTCCTGACGGGCATACCAACTGGTGCCTGCCCCTTGCACAGGGACTCACCTGCATTGCGCTTTTCCTGAATTTGGCTCAAATAAGGAAGAACAGGCAGGAACGTTGACTATGGAGAATTACTTGTGCCGCCGGCCAAAGGCAGCGGAATACTCGTAGCCTATTTGAATACCGTGCGGCTTGCAAAGAAGGCTGGGCAGAGTCAGGAACCGGTTTTTACTTTTTTGATTATCGGCGTTGGTTCCGGCATCATCGGTGCAAAATTGATGTATTACATCACCGTTTTGGACGAGATTATTGCTAACCCAAAGACCTTACTGAATCTGACTGATGGTTTTGTGGTTTACGGAGGTATCATTGCCGGTATTCTTGGTGCATGGGCTTACTCCCGCTATAAAAACCTTCTATTTTTAAATTATTTGGACGCTACAGTACCTTCTGTTGCACTCGCACAAGGATTTGGACGCATCGGCTGTTTTCTTGCAGGCTGCTGCTACGGAATGGAAACGGATAGTTCGTTTTCCGTCACTTTCACTCATTCTGCCTATGCACCAAACAATGTGCCATTATTTCCCTCTCAGCTTGTTTCAAGTGCCTTTGATTTTGTGCACTTTTTTGTATTATGTGCCCTCTTCAAACGCAATAAAACACCGGGGAAAATCGGTGCTTTTTATCTTATCTTTTACAGTATAGGCCGCTTTATCATTGAATGCTTCCGCGGCGATTTGGAACGCGGTAGTGTAGGTGTTCTGTCTACCTCTCAATTTGTTTCTATTTTTGTAACGATTGCAGGAATTGCAATGCTTTTTCTGTTGGGCAGAAAAGAAAAACAGGGAAAAACTTATATGAAACGAAATTCTAAGTCGTAAAGGAGATTATCTTATGAAATCATTACAAACAATTCAAAAGACCTTCCGCGTCTTTCAAACTCTTAGCAAAATTGCCATGATTCTTTCTTTTGTCTGGGCAGGACTGGCTGCACTGGGACTGCTGTGCGGCATGGTATGGTATTTTGGCGGCAATGTCGTGGGTGTCAATCAGGAACTTCTGTATTCCCTGACTGTAACCGGCGGACTGACGGAAATGATGGGTGTTCTTCTGGTTGATATGATTCTCGCCCTGACAGACGGCATCCTGCTTGTATTTGCTCTGCGTTATTTCAAATCGGAACAGACGGACGGCACGCCTTTTACCCAGCGTGGAGCAGACCGGGTTTTACGCCTTGGTATCCTCACCATCGTTCTGCCTCTGGTGGCGGCGATTCTTTCAGCTATCGTGTGCGAATTCTTGACTCTGTCGCAGGATGCTGTCAGGGATTGGGGCAATCTCAACAGTCTGACTATGGGCATTGTGCTGATCCTGGCATCTCTGATTTTCCGCTATGGTGCGGAATTGGAAACGACGTGTGATTCGGATAGTATTGAGAAATTAGATTCAACGAATTAAAAGTCGTTATTCGTCGTGTTGCTATTTGATAGAATAAGATTCTATGACATTATCATCAATAGGATAATGATATACTTTTTGTCCGTAAAAAAGACGGTGAAAAGGCAATCGGAGTAAATAGATAGACAACGTAAATCAGTAGAGATTGTACGTTGTCTATTTTAATTGTTTAGAATATTAGATTAAGATTTTACTATTTTAATAAAAAATAGAAAAAGTTTATTGGCAGACTATCTTTTGACCAGGATGAGTTGTTATACATATTAGAATGGAATAAACGTTTACAACATTACATATATGGGAAAGGAGGATATTGTGGATGATTTTCTTTTAATGCTGAAAATGAAACAGGGGAATGAAGATGCCTTTGAGAAGTTTGTCCGGAAATACTATTCACAGATATTGCAATATTGTAGGTATCATTGTTTTGATATGGAATATGCGGAAGATTTGACACAAGAAACCTTTCTCAAATTCTTTGGCAGTTTACAATCTTATCGTCATATGGGAAAAACAAAAAATTATCTTTATACCATTGCCGGAAATCTTTGTAAAAACGTAGCAAAGAAGAAAAAAGAAATGCCGGTAGAACAAGATGTATTGGAACAGGAAATTGGTTTTAGCGATGTGATGGAGAGGACAGAAACAAAAATTTGTATTGAACAAGCTCTGGATGAACTTTTACCGGAACTTCGGGAAATTATTATTCTGTTCTATTTTCAGGAATGTAAGCTTGTAGAAATTGCGGATATATTGCAGATTAGTTTGCCTTTAGTCAAATATCGGCTGAGAAGGGCAAAAGAAGAATTAAGGAGGCTGCTTGGGAAGGAGGAAAAGGATGGAACTGGAGAAAGAACTTCGGCTATATAAGGAACAGAGAGCCGTCGCAGTAAAGGAAGAAAAAATATTGGAAACTACCAGAAAATCGAAGGAAATGTTTTTACTATGTGAGCAGGAACACTCTATTCATTATTTTGAGTTTTTGATTGCACAATTTCGGTTAATAAGGAAAAGATGGTGGGTATTGCAGACTTTTATGTTAGGTCTGGTTTCTATTATTTTACCAAATATACAGGATAAGGTTTTCATGTTGAGAATATTGGGTGTAATAGGAGTCTTATTCGTGGTATTGATTATACCTGAATTCTGGAAAAATAAATACTATGGCTGTATGCAAGTGGAAGGTACATGTCTTTATTCCTTGCGGCAGATATATACAGCAAGAATGATTTGGTTTGGCATGATTGATATGTTTATCTTAACCTGCTTTTGTATAACCATCCGTGGGAAATTAGGTCTTGCAATAGTGGAACTTTTGATACAATTTTTTTTCCCGATGTTAGTTGCTGCTTGTATTTGCTTTGGTACATTATGCAGTAATACACTAGCAAATGAAGGGACAACAATATTGTTTTGCTTACTGTGGAATGCAGTATGGTGCTTCATTATTTTAAATGAAACAGTATATAAGGCAATTACTTTTCCGATTTGGTGTGGGTTGTTCGGTTTTTTCGTGGCGTTTTTAGCAGGAAATGTTTATAAAACAATACATGATTGTAATAAATACTGGGAGGCGGACTTTAGTGGAATTACAAATGGTTAATTTAACAAAATGCTTTAGAGATTTTAAAGCAGTGGATGATATGAATATTAGGATTACAAATGGGGTGTATGGACTTTTGGGTGTTAATGGTGCCGGAAAGACTACCTTAATGAGAATGATATGTACTCTGCTTACACCCACAAGTGGACAAATTTTGTGTGATGGAAAAGATATTCAGAAAATGGAAGGAGAGTATCGAAATCTTTTAGGGTATTTACCACAGGAATTTGGTTTTTATCCGGAATTCACGGTGAAGGATTATCTTTTGTATATAGCGAGTTTAAAAGGCATTCGTCCTATTGTTGCAAAGAAAAGAGTGAAGAAACTGTTGGAGCAGGTGGGGCTTAGCAAAGCTGCCAACAAAAAAATGAAAAAACTGTCCGGTGGTATGAAACGTAGAGTTGGAATTGCACAGGCAATATTAAATAATCCGAAAATATTGATATTGGATGAACCTACAGCCGGACTTGATCCAACGGAAAGGGTGCGTTTTCGCAATCTGATCAGTGAGCTTTCTGAGGAACGAATAGTCATATTGTCCACGCATATTGTTTCAGATGTTGAATATATAGCAAATGAAATATGGCTAATGAAGAATGGAAGGTTGGTACAGCAGGGAAGTCTGAATGATGTTTTAGATTCTATGCCTGAAAAGGTCTGGTCCCTTGTTACATCGCAGGCAGAAGCGGCAAGGCTGATGAAACAGTACAAGGTTTCTAATGTGAAAACGGGCAGGGACGGTGTAGAATTACGTATTATTTCAGCGCAGCCGCCTTCTGCTTATGCAGAAGTGGTGCAACCTAATTTAGAGGATGTATTCTTATATTATTTTGGTGAAAAGGGTGGTGAAATGGAATGATTCTGTTTGAAATAAAGAAAATATTATCAAGAACGGGAAGTAAGGTAGGAATTTTGGTGCTGTTGATAACACTGGTGGTTACCTGTTATTTGACAGTTGAATATACAACTTATGTGGATGAAGAAGGGAGCGAACATACTGGAATTACAGCAATAAATAATCTTCGGGAAGAGAAAGAAAAATGGAGTGGAGTGATAACAGAGGATTATCTGAAAGAAGTTATTCAGAAAAACAATGAGATTAATGCGGTATATCCTTATGACCCGAGTGACCCGGTAAGCAGTGATATCGGATATTCTCTGTCACAGGGCTTTGGTGATATCAAGACCATGATTAACTGTGCATTCGGAGAATTTCGTTCCTACAATTACCTGAGAGTAGACAGTGTGACGGAAGACGAGGTTGGGAATTTTTATGAAAATCGTGTTCAGAATGTAAAAACATGGCTTTCTTCTGATGAAGCCAAGGACCGGTTTAGTGAAGCAGAAAAAGCATACATTATAGACAGATACGAAACGCTGGAGACACCTTTTTACTATGAGCCTAAGGACGGCTGGCGGGCAGCTTTAGAGTATGTGATTACAATAATCATGATGACTATGTTGGTTTTGAGCTTTTTTGTGTCCGGTATTTTTTCCAATGAATTTCAGTGGAAGGCAGATTCCATTTTCTTTTCCACAAAATATGGAAGAAATAAGGGAACTCTTAGTAAAATAGCAGCAGGACTTATTGTGGTTACGGTCGTTTACTGGACAATGATTTTACTGTATTCTCTAATTGTATTTAGTGTCTATGGCATCAGTGGAGCGGATTGTGTCATTCAGACAGGCTTAAGCGGATGGAAAAGCCTGTATCATATGACGTTTTTTCAGGAATATCTGTTGGTGATTGTTGGAGGATATGTGGGAGTTATGTTTATTTTGCTTTTGTCCATGCTGGTATCTGCCAAGACCCATGCGACGGTAGTAGCTGTAACCATACCTTTTATTATGATTTTTATCCAGTCCTTTTTCGGGGGATTTCCGAATCTGACAGATGTACTGGGAATTTTGCCGGATCAGCTTTTGCAGATGAATATGGCCACTAATACCTTTGTGCTTTATGAAATTGGAGGGAAAGTGGTGCCTTCCGTGCCGATTCTTATGACGATATATCCTATTTTATGTATCTTCCTTCTACCGATTATGTATCATGTATATCATAGGACGGAGATAAAATAAAAGAAAGCAGAATTGGCGGAGCAGGCTGAATCATGTACATTTTTCCGAAGGCGATTAAGTTAATGTATTGACAAGTAAGTGTAAATACGATATTATTTGGCTAATATGATTAGCCTAAAGGAGAATATAATTAGCTGTGGAGAAAAGTATTACGAAAGAGATTGTTCTACAAACAGCAGTGAATATAGCGGATAGGAAGGGGCTTGCCGGTGTATCACTTAAGGAAATAGCAGATGTGTTGGGGATAAAATCACCTTCCGTATATAAGCACATACCGGGCGGTTTGACTCAGATAAAGCATGAAATTATGGTTTTAGGTTGGAGAGAAATTGACGAGGTAATTGTTCGGAGAACAGCCGGAAAGGCCGGGGATGATTCAGTTATGGCATTATGCAGAGCGTTTCGTGAATATGCCAATCAGCACCCCGGTGTGTTTGAGGCATTACAATGGCATAATTCTTATACATCGGTTGAAAATGATGATGCCACGAAAGGAATTATACAGACGTTATATCAGATAATCGACGCATATGAATTGAGGGAAGATGAGAAATTACATATACTCAGAATGCTTCGGGCTTTTGTTGAGGGATATTCACTTATTGAAAACCATGGTGGATTTGGAAATCCGTTATCCTTAGATGAAAGCTTTGACTATGCAGTAAGTGCAATGATAAGGGGAATGAAACATGTGGAATAAAGAGAAAAAAGCACCTGTTGCGGAGTATCTGATATGGGTTGTAGTAATATGGGTTATTGTTTTTGCTGTGTCTGGGACGTTGAAAGAGTACTCCGTTTTGTACATGGAATCGGGTAATATTACATGGCAGTATATTGTATATGCTATTATAGGTATGCTCTTTACGACCCCGGCACCGATGCTTGCGCTGTTTATCACGCTAAGACGTTGCGAAGGAATTACAGTGAAGGAGTATTTCAAAAGATTCTTTTATACGGAAAACAAGCTTTTGACTGTTGCAGTGACGGGAGGATTTTGCCTTTTAGCGCTTTTGTTTGCACTTGTTAATGGTGTACCGAACGGTACACCATGGTATATGATGCCCTTAGGGTTTTTGGTGATGATTCCTTTTGTCGGATTTGCTGAAGAGACAGGCTGGCGAGGGCTGCTTCAACCTGCCATGGAAGAAAAGACAGGTTTCATTGCAGGTACAGTTATTACGGCAGTTATATGGTGCGTGTGGCATGTTGATCTATGGTTTGATCCGACATCAAATCATTACGGAGATAACTTTATCGGATTTGGGATAAATATAGTTATCTGGTCGTTTGCCTTTGCTGCTATCTATAAATCAACCGGAAGTGTCATTGCTTGCGCGGTTTATCATGCGTTTATTGATTCCATTGGCGCAATTTATGATTGGAATTTATTATTTGATTCTTTCCCGGGAAATATTGTAGTGAACCTGTATAGGCTGATAATTTTGATTGTTTCGTTTGTATTGTGGATTTATAGTGATAGACGTGAGAAGAAAAATTTAGCATAGACTCCTGACTACCGACTCCTTATCTTTTTATTATTTATAAATTTCCAAAAGTAAGTAAAAACGTATGTTTTGGACACAAATTTACTTTTCAGCATACAGGAATAAGCAATAATCAGATTAAACCAGGGGCGAGAAAGATTACTCAACTTAACAAGTTTGCTGAGTCATTAAAAGACGCGGGATACAAGGGTGCCGATAAACTTGAAACATGGAATGATGCGTTTAATGCATTAAAGGAAGTGATTAAAGAATCGGATCAGGGGAAAAAGATTATCTTTATTGTCGGACTGTCGTGGATGGATACGAAGGATAGTGGGCTAATATCAGCGCTTGAGAGTTTTTGGAATGGTTGGGTTACTGCTAGAGCAGAGAAGGATGTCTATGGTGGCAGAGGAAGCAGGAATTTCGAAATCCCTTTTGTTTCATTATTTTGTAAATAAGAAGGAATTTTATCTGTATTTGTATGAAAAAGCACTTATGCAGGTGGAAGAAAGATTGCAAGAGGAAACAAAGATAGAGGAAATGGACTTCTTTGAGTTACTAAAGGAGCATATGCAAAAGAAATGGACTTTATTAAAAGAAAAGCCATATCTTTTAGAATTTTTAAATCGTGTTTACTATGAAACTGATGAAACGCTGCAAAAAGAGTTGCATAGTATTATGAGTAGACATATGACAGAGCCTGTCAGTGAAATGATGAAGCGGACAAAAATGTAAAAGAAGATCTGGAAAAAGAAGAAATGATCCAGACAGTACTATATATGGCAGAAGGTTTTGCTTACGCAAATAATGAAAGAGAACGAAATAAAATAATAGGAAGGTAGACAGATGAAAAACGGATACAAAAACACATTGACAAGTATCTATGGATAATCTATACTATATATTGATAAACGTCTATATAAATAGGAAGAAAAATTTAGTGAGATATATGACATGCTGGTGCAAATTGTACCAGCAAAAAATAAAAGAATTATATAGATGTTTGTCTATATAGATGGAGGTGGATATATGTGGACATTTATACAAGACCAGATACTTGGCATGAAATGGTTAAGTTTCTTAATTGGGAATTTATTAAATGCATTAGGATTAGATATAACAGGAAGGCTTGGCGGAACCATTCTATTTTTTATCTATGATGTGATAAAGATTGTGTTTTTGCTTTGTATGTTGATTTTTGTCATAAGTTACATTCAAAGTTACTTTCCGCCGGAAAGAACAAAGAAGATACTTGGAAGGTTTCATGGAATCGGGGCAAATATTATAGCTGCATTGCTCGGAACAGTAACACCATTTTGTTCCTGTTCATCTATTCCACTCTTTATTGGTTTTACAAGTGCCGGACTTCCGCTTGGAGTAACATTTTCATTCCTTATTTCGTCTCCAATGGTGGACCTTGGCTCACTGGTACTTCTAATGAGTATCTTTGGTGGTAAAGTAGCAATTATTTATGTGGTTCTTGGTCTCGTGATAGCAGTAGCAGGTGGAACGTTAATTGAGAAATTGCATCTTGAAAATCAGGTGGAAGAATTTATCAGAAATGCGAAACAGATTGATGTACCACAGGAAGAACTCACAGTGAAAGACCGTTTGAAATATTCTGCGGAACAAGTGGCAGGGACATTTAAAAAAGTGTTTCCATATATTCTGATAGGTGTAGGTATCGGAGCATTTATTCATAACTGGATTCCACAAGATTTGATTGTGAGATTCCTTGGGAATGGAAATCCATTTGGAGTCATTATTGCAACAATCGCAGGTGTGCCAATGTATGCAGATATCTTTGGGTGTATTCCAATTGCAGAAGCACTCTTGGCAAAAGGAGCAAAGTTCGGAGTTGTACTTTCCTTTATGATGGGTGTTACAACGCTTAGTCTGCCATCCATGATTATGCTGAAAAAGGCCATAAAACCAAAGTTGTTAGGTGTATTTATAGCAATCTGTACAGTGGGAATTATCATTGTCGGATATTTCTTTAATGCAATACAGTATTTGATTATCTAAGGAAATAAAAAAAGGAGATTACGAACATGGGATTATTTGGATTTGGTAAGAAAACGGAAAAGGAAACAAAGGGTGGTTGCTGCTGTGGATCAGCCCCTGTAGAGGAACCGGCATGTGGATGTAACGGACCAGTCGGTGAGGATAAAATCTATGTTGCAGAAGATGGTTGTTGTGCATGCGGAGGAAATGGATGTAATATCAAGGTTTTAGGAGCTGGATGCAAATCTTGTCATGAACAGTATGAAAATGTAAAGAAAGCAGTTGCCAATATGGGACTTGATGCAGAAATTGAGTACATTACAGATATGGAAAGAGTAATGAGTTATGGTGTTATGAGTATGCCTGCTATTGTTGTTAATGAGCAGGTTGTATCTATGGGTAAAGTATTAAAAGCAGCGCAAGTGGAGGAACTTTTAAAAAAGCTTGGCTGCTAGGAGGAAGGTATTTATGAGTAAAGAACCAAAAGTAGCATTTATCTGCGTTCATAATTCCTGTAGAAGTCAGATCGCGGAAGCGCTTGGTAAACATCTGGCAGGAGATGTATTTGAAAGCTATTCAGCCGGAACAGAAACCAAACCCCAGATCAATCAGGACGCTGTCAGGCTGATGAAGGAAATTTATGGTATCGATATGGAAGCAAATGGACAGCACAGCAAACTTATATCAGAAATTCCGGAAGTTGATATGGCAATTGCCATGGGATGCAATGTCGGATGTCCGTTTATCGGAAGAGTATTTGACAACAACTGGGGACTTGAAGATCCGACAGGAAAATCGGACGAAGAATTCAGGCTTGTTATCAGTCAAATAGAAGAAAAAATATGGGAACTCAAAAGAAGCATATCCGGTGAGAAACAAAAAGATTAAGAGAGGTAAAGTGTTTTGGTAGAAATTAGAAAGTGTGATAACTATGATGAGGCAAGAGAACTCTTTATGGAGTATTCCAAATTAAAAGGTGCAGAGGTTTGTTTTGTGTCTTTTGAGAATGAACTAAAGAATTTGGAGGAGGTTTATTCATCAGGGGTGATTCTGCTTGCAAAAGAAAATGATAAATTGATTGGATGTATTGCTGTGAAGAAAATAGAAGATGACATATGCGAGTTGAAACGCCTGTTTGTTAGAGAGTGTTATCGTGGCAATGGATACTCGAAGCAGCTATTTGAGAAAGCAATTGCATGTGCAACTACTTTAGGATATAAGAAAGCAGTGATTTATACAATTCCTGAAGTAATGCCGGTTGGGTATAAAATGTATTTACGGTATGGTTTCATTGAAAGTTCTGTAGATGAAAAAGGAATAGTGAATCTTAGTATGGATTTGTAAGTGATTATAAATGCGCTAACACGTACATAGCTTTTATATCAGCAGGAAGATTATCCGGAATTATTGTATTAAGGTGTTCTTCGTTACCGTCAGAAATAGCCTGTTCATAATACCAACATTTGAACTTAATCATGGCCATATTTTTTTCAAGCTCTTGAAGTTGTTCTTCAAGGGCTTTCTTTCTGTCTTCAAAGAGTTTTTTTCGGTTGGAATAAGTAGAAGGACCTTCGGAACACCAATCCATAAACTGTTTGATATCCTTGATTTCCATACCGGTCTTCTTGAGACATTCAATCACACGAAGAGCTTCTATTTCGGATTCTGAAAATTTGCGAATACCGGATGTACGTTCCATATTGGGGAAAAGCCCTTCTTTATCGTAGTATCTGAGTGTTGAAATAGGTAAACCAAACATTTTTGAAATCTCACCAATTGTATACATAAAAATATCTCCTAAAAAAATCTTAAAAGTACTTGACCTAAAGTTAGGTTTAGGTATTAGCATATAATCAAAATAACAAAGAAATGACTTGGTGTAAAGTGAAAGGAGCAAATTATGTTAGGAAATTTTACTTATTGTAATCCGACGAAGTTATATTTTGGAGAGAATTCCCTTTTAAATTTAAGTACTGAACTTAGGAAATATGGACAGAATGTTGTGCTTATATATGGAGGAGGTTCTATCAAAAAAAATGGAATTTATGATGAAGTAATGGATATTCTCAAAGAAGAGGGAAAGAATGTCGCAGAGATTGCAGGCGTAATGCCAAATCCAACCCTTGAAAAACTGTATGAAGGTGTAGCGATAGCAAGAAACCATAAAGTTGATTTTCTACTTGCAGTTGGTGGTGGTTCTGTATGTGATTATGCCAAGGCAGTCTCCGTATCTGTTAATTGCGAGGAAGACCCTTGGAAAAAGTATTATTTGAAATTTGAGGAGCCTGCGTGTGAGATAATTCCGGTAGGTTGTGTGTTGACAATGGTTGGTACCGGTTCTGAGATGAACGCAGGAGCAGTAATTACCAATCATGATGCAAAGCTGAAGATAGGTCATGTTTTTGCAGACGAGAAGATTATGCCTAAATTCTCTATTTTGAATCCGAAATACACGCTGACACTCCCTCATTATCAGATGATTTCAGGGATTTATGATATTTTTAACCATATATGTGAGCAGTACTTCTCCGGAGAAGATGATAATACGAGTGATTATATCAGTGAAGGACTGATGAAGTCTGTAATACATTCAAGTCGTATCGCTAATAAGAATCCACAGAATTATGAAGCAAGGAGCAATATCATGTGGTCTGCAACTTGGGCACTTAACACATTGGTTGCGAAGGCAAAATCAACAGATTGGATGGTACATATGCTTGGTCAGTCTGTGGGAGCATGTACAGATGCAACACATGGTATGACACTGGCTGCAGTTTCATTGCCATATTATAAGCACATTATGCCTTACGGACTTGCGAAATTTGTTCGTTTTGCAAAGAATGTATGGGATGTTGATGCGACAGGAAAAACAGATGAACAGGTTGCGTCTGAAGGTCTTACAGCAATGGAAAACTGGATGAAGGAACTGGGACTTGTATTGAATATTACTGAACTTGGAGCAACTAAGGATATGATTCCTGATCTTGTGAAGGGTACAATCGTTATGCCTGGTGGCTATAAGGTGCTTGATGCAGATGAGATTGAACAGATTTTCAGAGAAAGCTTCTAAAAATACGAGAAGGGGAGTTTATTACGCTAAAGGATAAGCAGGTTGGTTTCTGCAAGGGTTGTCTTGTATGTCAGCAGACCGGTAATTGTGTAATCAAAGATGATGTGACCGAGATAATGGATAAGGTTATTGACGCCGATATCGTAGTATGGGTAACATCTATTTATTATTATGAGATGAACGATTTACAGAGAATATCGACCGCAATGGTAAAGGAACGGCTGAGTTTATTTCCAAGACCATTGAGTATTTTTGTGCAAAATATATATGTGAGAAATAGTTTGTGTGCTATAATGGAATATATCACAGCAAGCAGAGAAGCATGGGAGGAAGCCCGTGCTTCTCTTGGCATATACAGAAGAAAGCTGGTTGTAAATATGAAGACACAGAGTAAAGTTTTTATGAAAAAATATAGCTTTATGATGATTATGAAGAATCTTTTTATTATGATAAACCCAGTTCGGTAATTTCAGATGCTTCTGGAGAGGTCATAGGAGTGGGATTAGGTCTAGGAGTTGGATTGACATCTACAGTTTTGTCAGGACTTGTTTTTATAACTGTCAGATTTGATATTCTGAGTTCATTAATGTTGGCATTACTGTTATATCTTCTGACATGTAAGAACGGATGGAATAAGCCAGTATATATTATTGGTGTTATTGCAATAATTGCTATTTCAATGTTACTGCATCATTTTTTTAAAGTATTTAGAATCATATATGGAATTTTTCTCTGTATTGTTGCATCATTGCTTGGTCCGGTATTTATCGGATATGATTCAAATGAAAAGATGTATATGATTATGGCAATCTGCTTTGGAGTGACAGCAGTATGGGGATTTATTTCATGGCGATTTATAGAAAAAAGGTTCCTTTTTGAATTATATGTCAAATAAGGACGCAAAATTATGTCATGAAATAGATATGAAAGTAAGTGACATTATAAATATTAAATAGACAATATGTAATGACCTCCACATTGTAGGTTCGTAGATTTACCTGTATACTAAAGTTTGTCAAGAACAATAGTAACAGGGATTACCACATAAAAAGGAAGCTCATCAATTGATTATATCACAGTTCATGTAGTATCAGTATAAAATAGAATCAATTTATAGTATACTATAAAAAGTTTATTGTAAATGAAACGAGGTGTTTTTTTGGATAATTACAAGAAATATGTACTGTGGGTTATTGATATAGCAAAATTATTGGCAGTTGTTTGTGGGGCAACGCTGCTTGGAATATTGTTTGTAAAAGTAGGATTTCCCGAAACAAATATTGTTGTAATCTATATTTTTGCGGTACTTTTAGTGGCACGTTTTACAAAAGGTTATTTTTATGGGATTCTGTCCTCAGTCGTGTGTCTTTTATGTTTTAATTATTTTTTTACAGCACCTTATCATACACTGGCTGTCAATGATCCGAGCTACATGATAACCTTTTGTATCATGTTGATTACAGCACTGATTACCAGTGCACTTACGACAAAGGAAAAGTTGATGACTATGGAAGCTACCAGAAAAGGTATGGAGAGTCAGGCACTCTATATGCTTTCCAGCAAACTTTCTGATGCAGCAGATATCGAAGCTGTCATAAAGATAGCGGTGGAGAGTATGAGCAGATTGTTACAGGTAAATGTAGGATGTATCTATGTAGGAGAGCAGGCAGAACCAATCTATATTCAGCAACTTGAAAAAGAGCAGCTCCATAGAAGTGTTACAGACGTTGATGAAATTCGTAGAAAATTTACAAATCTGCGAACAGAATATCTGGAGAATGAGGAAAGCTGGACATTTCCGGTCAACGGACAGAACAGGCTTTTGGCAGTTATCATGATTGACAGAAAAGTATCAGAAGAAGAACTTTCCTCGAATAAGAAACTGATTCATTCCATGATTGAAAATATTTCTCTTGCATTGGAACGTATTGAGATTACCATTGAAAGAGTAAGAGACAGACAACGGATGGAACGAGAAAGGGAGAGAGCAAATCTTCTCAGAGCAATTTCTCATGATTTGCGCACACCTCTTTCCGGAATTATGGGTTCTGCGGAAATGTTAATGGACATGACGGAAAAGGATGATAATCGCCAGAAACTTCTAAAAGGCATCTATCAGGATGCGGACTGGTTGAAATCATTAGTGGAAAATATACTAAGTTTGACAAGATTGCAGGATGGAAAGATATTAGTACATAAAGAAATGGAGGCACTGGAAGAGGTTATTGCATGTGCGGTGGCACACATAGAAAAAAATTATCCGGACACGGAAATACAGGTCGAGATACCGGAAGATTTTAGAATGGTACCTATGGATGCAAAACTGATTGAACAGGTAATTACCAATCTATTGGATAATGCCGTAAAGCACACTACTTGTGAGGAGGCGATTACAGTCTGTGTAAGCTATTTGCCTGACAAGGCACAGGTGACGGTCAAGGACGAAGGAGAAGGGATTGCAAAAGAGGATGAAGGGAATCTGTTCCAGATTTTTTATACCTCAAAAACAAGAGCTGCCGATGTCAGAAAGGGGATTGGACTTGGACTTACAATCTGCGAAACAGTTGTGAATGCTCACGGAGGAACGATTACCGGAAGAAACAGGGAAGATGGTAAGGGTGCTGAGTTTATCTTTACACTGCCATTATAAAGAAAGGAAGAAAGCCAATGATTCAGGAAAAAATACTTGTGGTAGAGGATGACATACA
The DNA here is from genome assembly GCA_964449325.1 of uncultured Lachnospiraceae bacterium. Classification (GTDB taxonomy): domain Bacteria; phylum Bacillota; class Clostridia; order Lachnospirales; family Lachnospiraceae; genus RGIG3002. The sequence continues at coordinate 88,228 of CAYUYJ010000003.1, forward strand.
AATTCAGAATTTTATGGTATATACACTTGAAAATGCCGGATTTGAAGTTGCGGCGGTGCCTAGTGGAAAAGAAGCTATTGAATGTATGATAAGAAAAGACATAGACTTAATCCTGCTTGATCTGGGGCTGCCGGATATGGACGGCATGGATGTTTTACACAAAGTCAGGGAATGGTCTGGTGTGCCAATTATTATCGTATCAGCAAGGGACCAGGATAAAGAAAAGGTAACTGCTCTCGACGATGGGGCAGATGATTATTTGACCAAGCCTTTTTCAGCTACAGAACTGATGGCAAGAATCCGGGTTGCCTTAAGACATTATTACCGGATGAATCAAAAGGAAGAGGTAGAAAAGCCTGACGATGCTGTTTACACCAATGGGGAAATTTGTTTGGATAATGGAAAACATATGGTATATAAAAGCGGACAGGAGATACATCTGACGCCAATGGAATATAATCTTTTGTATCTTTTTATGAGAAATTCGGGTAAAGTGCTGACATACCATACAATCCTTCAAAAAATCTGGGGAGATGGTTATGGTGAGGATACACAGGTCTTACGTTCTGTTATGGCATCCACCAGAAGAAAGATTGAGAATAATCCTGCAAAACCGGAGTATATACTGACAGAAATCGGTATTGGTTACCGTATGAGGGAAAGAGACAAATAAAGAGAAAGCAGGGATTTTCATGCAAGATACAGATGTTTCATCTTTTTTTGCTGTTATGAGCACAGCAGAATTTCGGGAAAGAAAAGAGGAATTTGCTTATCAAAAGGAGATGCTGCACAGTCTTGGTTCTATTCGATACTGTAAGGCAGAGCTGTTTAAAGATTGCATTCTCGGTACAATCCGGCTTCCACAAAAGAATGAACAGAAAAAAGCACAGCTTTCATTTGGATTCTATTTAACAGGCAGGAAAGTGTTTTTTGTCGAAGATGAAGGTAAATTGAAGGCATGGATAGAAAAGCAGACGGAGATGTTTCAGGAAGTTGATACACCGAAACAGTTGTTGTTACGGATTATGGAACATATGATAGAAGAGGATACATTGTATTTTTCTCATATGGAGTCTGAACTGGACAAGCTGGAAGAGGAAATAAGCGGGGGAGCAGGAAGGAATAATAATTTTTTTACATCACTGACAAAGAATAGGCAAAAACTTTCTGAGTTTAATATTTATTATGAACAGTTGATAGACATTGGAGAATTGTTCAGTACCTGTAATTTTTATCAATCTGAACAGGATACACAAGGTTGGGACAGATTTATACACCGTGTAGAACGCTTGCAAAATCATGTACATCTTCTTCGTGAAAATGTGCTCCAGATACGTGAACTGTATCAATCAATGCAGGATGCACGTCAAAATAAAATTATGGTTGTAATTACCATTGTCACAACTATTTTCCTGCCACTTACATTGATTACAGGCTGGTATGGAATGAATTTTGTCTACATGCCGGAGCTGCAATGGCGGTATGGATATTTCGCTGTGATAATTATATCACTGGTAATTGTAATAGCTGAAATTATATATTTTAAAAAGAAAAGATTCTTTTAATTTTAAAAAGCAGATAATCTTAAAGGAGAAGAAAAGATGACTGAAAAAGAAAAAATGATAGCGGGAAAAATATATGACCCTTCCGACAAAGAACTTGTGGCACTTAGAACAAAAGCTCATAGGCTTAGTAAAGAATACAACGAGCTCCTTGAAACAGATGAAAGGCGTGCAGAAATTATAAAGGAGCTTGGGATAGCCGGGGATTCCTTTTATTTTCAAGGACCTGTTCAATTCGATTATGGTTGCTTCACATCCATTGGAATAAATTCCTATGCAAATTTCAATTTTACTTGTGTTGACTGTTGCCCTGTGACAATTGGCGAAAATGTATTTTTTGGTCCTAATGTTTCGCTTCTTACGCCTATACATCCGCTTCGTTGGCAGGACAGAAATCAGTATGTAAAGCAGGACGGCACTCCTACCGATAAAGAATACGCCAAACCAATTACTATTGGCAACAACTGCTGGATTGCAGGAAATGTCACCATATGCGGAGGAGTTACTATCGGTGATGGTTGTGTTATCGGTGCGGGAAGTGTAGTTACAAGAGATATTCCACCAAATACGCTTGCAGTTGGAGTGCCATGCCATGTAGTTCGTGAAATAACAGAAGCTGATTCATTGGAGAATCATCCTGAACTATTCTGAGATAGAACACTTCGGCATAGCAACCTTTCAAATTTGTGAAAATAAGCTGTATAAATTATCCCTCCCAATCTAAACAGGTCGGGAGGGATTAGAATAATAAGCAATTGCTTTATATAAACAATTCGTTTGCTTTTTCAACAGAGCAGGCCTTCTTTATTGCTGCTGCAGCAATAGATGTCATAAGAGTACTGATCTTTCTGGCGTGAACAGGACAAATGGACACACATCGCATACAGGATATGCATTTACTTTTGTCAGTCGCTCTGGGAGTGCCTGCAGAGATAGCACTTGCGGGACATTTCTGTGCGCACAAACCACATGAGGTACAGCTGGAATCAGCTTTTGGAACCATTCCACTTCCGGGCTTTTTGTATGGTCTATTACCTGGAACAGAAGGTTTGGATAATATGCTGCAAGTGGCTTTTTCAAGAATCTGATCACCAAATCCTGCAAGTTCTTTGCAATCACCTTCATTAGGTCTTCCGGCTGCATATTCGTGTATGATGGAATGTTCCGCTACTGCAGAGATGGCGGCAATTACCTGGAACCCAGCGTTTTGGGCATAATCCTCCATCTGGACGAGGGTGTCCTCATAAGCACGATTTCCATATACTGCAACAACAGCACATTTTGCTCCGCTCCCTTTGAACAGGGTAAGTCGATCCAAAGCAAGCTGTGGTGCAACGCCGCCAAAAGATGGCATTGCAATTAGGACAAGAGAGTTTTTGTCAAAGGAAATGTCTGAATAATTGGTATCTGGAGTGCATAAATCAATGGTATCGATTTGAGACCAGTTTTGTGTAATTGCTCTTGCCACTCTTTCCGTTCCACCGGTAGGGCTGAAAACAATCTGATAGTATTTCATGTTAAATCCTCCCTTGGTGTAAAAAATAAAACTACATCACAAGGGAAATTATAACTGTTTTTTGGTGTAGCGTCAATATTTACACCACTGAACTTATATAGTAGAATGGTAAGAGGAGGACTTGTATTATGCATATCAGTAATAAATGTTCTATTGCGGTTCATTGTTTGATATTTATAAATGAATATGGTGAAGAAAACAAAGTAACAAGTGAATTGCTTTCACTCTCTACAGGATGCAATCCAGTTACGATTAGAAATATCATCAGCGCAATGAAGAAAGATGGGATTATAGATGTGAAGTTTGGAACAGGTGGGGCAAAACTTGCGGTTCCGATGCAGAATATTTCTCTATACCGTATTTGTGCAGCGGTAGATCCGAAGGCAATTGATAAAATGATAAGTGTTCATTCTTCTCCATCTCCGTTCTGTCCAGTTGGAAGAAATATCGGAGCTGTGCTTGAACGAACATATGATACGCTGAAAGATGACCTGATATCCAGCATGAAATCGATCACGATGGAAAAAATAGTGAAAGACTATCATACGATACTTGAAATGGGTAAATGATACAAAAAGAACGGTGCTGTCAAAGAAATAAAATACATTATGGCGGTCTGAGCAATCAGATCGCTTTTTTAAATTTTTATTGACACATACCCTCCATGGGTATATGATATAAATACCCTAAGGGGGTATAAATGAAAGGAGAAAACATCATGACGAATAAAGTGACTGATAAAGAAATATGCGGATGCTGTGAAAAAACGACAGCCCGCACAGAGGAAGAACGAAAGAAACTGATACACCGTCTGAACCGGATTGAAGGGCAGATTCGCGGGATTCGGGGGATGGTGGAAAAAGATGCTTATTGTGCAGATATATTGGTGCAATCTGCCGCTGTGAATGCTGCGGTCAATGCTTTTAACAAGGAATTGCTGGCACATCACATCAAAGGTTGTGTTGCCAGAGATATCCGTGAGGGTAAGGATGAAGTAATCGATGAGTTAGTTGCAACTCTGCAAAAACTCATGAAATAGAAGGAAGTGAAATTATGGAACAATATACAGTAACCGGTATGAGCTGCGCTGCTTGCACTGCCCGGGTGGAAAAAGCGGTATCGGGTGTGAAAGGAGTTACTTCCTGTTCGGTGAGCCTGCTGACCAATTCCATGGGCGTGGAGGGAACAGCATCTGCCGAGGAAATTATAGCGGCGGTTCGTGATGCAGGATATGAAGCATCTCTGAAAAAGGGAAATAAAGATCAAGCCAAACGTTTATCCTCGGATGAGGACACATTGAAGGATAGGGAAACTCCCGTGTTAAAAAAACGGTTAATCACCTCTCTGGGCTTTTGGATTGTACTTATGTATGTTTCCATGGGGCATATGATGTGGGGATGGCCGCTGCCGCCATTTTTTGATGACAACCACGTGGCAATGGGACTTTTGCAGCTATTGTTAACGATTGCAATTATGGTCATTAATCAGAAGTTTTTTATCAGTGGTTTTAAGAGCTTGCGGCACCGTGCTCCGAATATGGATGCATTGGTTGCATTAGGCTCTATGGCAGCCTTCGTCTACAGCACAGTTGCCCTGTTTGCTATGACGGATGCACAGGTCAAAGGTAACGCAGATGCAGTGATGTCATATATGCACGAGCTTTACTTTGAATCTGCTGCAACGATTCTTGCACTGATTACCTTGGGAAAAGTGCTGGAGGCACGTTCAAAAGGGAAAACTACTGATGCGCTAAAGGGGCTGATGAAGCTGGCTCCAAAGACTGCCACGATTCTGCGGGATGGTACCGAAATTACTGTGCCAATCGATCAGGTGACAAAAGGGGATATCTTTGTTGTTCGTCCCGGTGAAAATATCCCTGTGGACGGAACTGTTTTGGACGGAAACAGCGCAGTAGATGAATCCACCCTGACAGGAGAGAGTATTCCCGTAGACAAAGTGGCCGGGAATGCAGTCTCTGCAGGAACACTGAATCAATCGGGTTATATACGTTGTGAAGCGACAAGAGTGGGTGAAGATACTACGCTCTCGCAAATCATCCAGATGGTCAGCGATGCAGCTTCAACAAAAGCACCGATTGCCAAGGTTGCAGACAAGGTGTCAGGTGTATTTGTCCCTGCCGTTATCGCAATTGGTGTGATAACCGTTATTGCATGGCTTCTCGCCGGACAGACAACAGGATTTGCTTTGGCACGAGGAATATCTGTATTGGTGATTAGCTGTCCTTGTGCGCTTGGTCTTGCGACACCTGTTGCCATTATGGTTGGCAACGGAATGGGTGCAAAAAACGGAATTCTTTTCAAGACGGCTGTGTCGCTGGAAAAAACGGGCAGGACACAGATTGTGGCACTTGATAAAACAGGAACGATTACCCAGGGAGAACCAAAGGTTACTGACATGATTCCGATAAATGGCAGAAGTGAAAAAGAACTTTTGGCAATAGCCTATGCGTTGGAGAAAAAGAGCGAACATCCACTGGCAAGGGCAATCCATCAGGCAGCTGAGCAGGAGGGAGTGTCGGCAGACGAGGTCGAACAGTTTCAGGCATTGCCCGGAAACGGACTAACAGCATTGCTTAATGGTACTTCGTTGTATGGTGGCAGTTATCAATTTGTAAGCGGAAAAATGCAGGTGTCTAATGAGATAAAAGTAAAGTACGAGCAGCTCTCGGAAGAAGGAAAAACACCATTGTTTTTTGCCTGCGATGGCGAGCTTATCGGTATCATTGCCATAGCGGATACCATCAAAGAGGACAGTCCTCAGGCAATTAAAGAAATGCAGAATATGGGCATTCATGTGGTAATGCTGACCGGTGATAACGAACGCACTGCTAAAGCTATCGGGGCAAAGGTAGGTGTGGATGAAGTAATTGCCGGAGTACTTCCTGATGGAAAGGAAAGTGTGATTCGTAAACTGCAACAAAAAGGAAAAGTTATCATGGTTGGTGATGGCATCAATGACGCTCCAGCACTGACAAGTGCCGATATCGGCATTGCCATTGGTGCAGGTGCGGATGTGGCGATTGATGCAGCAGATGTGGTACTGATGAAAAGCCGTCTGTCTGATGTTCCTGCGGCAATTCGTTTGAGCCGTGCAACGCTGCATAATATTCACGAGAATCTGTTTTGGGCATTCATCTACAACATTATCGGCATTCCTTTGGCAGCAGGCGTATTTATAAGTGTGCTGGGATGGCAGCTTAATCCGATGTTCGCTGCGGCAGCCATGAGTTTATCCAGTTTTAGCGTAGTGACCAACGCACTGCGTTTGAATTTCTTTCGGATGCATGATTCCAAGCGGGATTATAAAATCAAAAATAAAATTAGAATAAAAACTGAAAAGGAGATTAAAACTATGGAAAAGACATTGAAAATCGAAGGTATGATGTGCGGGCATTGTGAGATGCACACAAAAAAAGCTCTCGAAGCACTTGCTGGTGTGACAAAGGCTGAGGTCAGTCACAAGACCGGAATCGCTGTTGTAACGCTTAATAAGGATGTTTCGGACGATAATCTGAAACAGGCTGTTGCTGATCAGGGATATCAGGTAACTGATATTCAATGATAGCATGCATAAAAAGTTGCAGGATTATCAAAGAATGGTGGCTGATAAAAAGAGTAAACGAACCACGGAGTAACAAGAGGGGCGAGATAATCCCCCCTCTTGTTTTTAGAAACTGTCAATTCGACAAATTGTGATTCGTATATCTCTTTCTTATTCATCAGGTTGTTGCCCGTCATGAGCTAACCACTGACATTCCGTTATGTTCATATTACTGAAAACAGCCTTGAATGATGATTCCTCTGGTGAGCAGGCATAAATACCAAATCTGATTTTCCCATCACCTTTATGCATATGACAAATGCGCATCTGACTAAATTGCTCACCGTCCGCAGAACATTCAATACAGTAATCGTCTTCTCTTCGGCTAAAACGATACCACATAGTTTTTATAGATGCATCAATCACAGTTGTTGCCCAATCAGAATATCCATAATTTGTAACCACACTACCTAAATGCTGAAACTCCTGATTTTCATATTCAATAGAAGCTTTTAGCCAGTTTTCACTATCCAGGTACATTACAACTCCACACTGGTCGAACCGGCAATGGCTGTCCTCAAATTCTGTTTTCACAACAAAACTGAAGTATTTTTCTTCGGTTTCCATTTGCAGTAGTGGGGCATTATCATTTTGAAAATGATAGTATGTTCTCTGCCACAAATCCGTATAAGGCTTTGTGATAATCTCAATGGAATCCTTATTCATTCTGTACCAATCTGGCTCTCTTATCCAATGAAATTTTGTGAAATCCATTCCTTTATCCTCTTCAAATAGCTGTGGAATTACAATGTAATAACTTTGGGTTCTTCTGTGAATGAATAAATCGTTGCTGTTCCGTTCTCAAAGTACAATACGGTCATCAAATTATCATCCACAGAATACATACTGCTAAGCGCAGCGGTATTTTCCTCCATCATAGCAACTCTTGCTTCACGACGCAAGTCCTCTTTTACGGTTCCCTCTACACGTATCCATTTTCCTTGGTTCATACCGCAAATTTCTACTTTTCCATTCTTCAGCATTTGCTGATATACCTTTTTCTGATTGTTTGTTACAATATATAATTTCCCTTCAAACTCACATACTGCACCAAACGGGCGAACATGAGGCTGACCATTCTCCTCAGTTGCAAGATAAAACGTACCACAATTCTTTAAAAATTCATATGCTTCTTTCATAATAATCATTTCCTTTCTGATTGATTTCATTTTATTGACTTGAGTGTCCATCTCAAGTATAATGACATTGTATGATTGTAGGATTAAAATTACAAGTACGATATTTTATGATACCACTATCAGAAAGGATACTATTATGGCAAAGAAAGAATTGTTTGGAATATGTCCATATGTAACTTCTCAAAAAGTTCTGACTGGAAAATGGTCAATGTATATCTTATATATTCTATCCCAAGAAGCACCTATCAGGTTTAATGAATTGCAACGTAGGATGCCTGTTGAAATGACACATACCACTCTGTCAAGGCAATTAAAAACATTAGAGGAGGAGGGACTTATTCAACGCATTGAGTATTCTCAGATTCCTCCCAAAGTAGAGTATTCATTGACCAACATCGGAAAAAAATTTGAGAAAGTTCTTGATGTTCTTGGTGAGTGGGGTGAAGAATATATTGATTACCTAAATCAGAAAAACTGTTAGACAAATTCTTATTCGAATAGAACAACATATCATCAGCGGAATTTTGGAAAACTATATGCCATAAAGAAAAAATTTTTTAATCTTAAAAAGCAGATAATCTTAAAATAATATGTTTTAAGGTTATCTGCTTTTTTCACATCATTTTTACACATGGTTACCATTCTCACAGAATTCTCACATGGCATAAGGCAATTCCCACACTATTCTGACAAGGAACAAATTATAATACAGGTAAAGCAAAGGAGGAATGCGAAATGAGTAATACATTGGAAGAAAGATGTAGACAATTGATGATACAAAGAAAATTTGAACAATGTCAGAAAGAAATAGAAACAGCCATGGCAGAAAATCCTCATTGTGCAATTCCACATAATTTGATGGGAATTTTATTGGAGAAGGAATCCAACCATGTACTTGCTATGAAGCATTTTCGTGCTGCTTATGCGCTAGATCCTACTTATGTTCCTGCACGGTATAACATGGAACAGTATGCGCAGATGTATCCGACAGGAAAATGTGCCTTTACGGAAGAGGATTGTCCGGTTAAAAATGATCAGCAGTTTGAATTGGTCTATGATGAGCATCATGTTGGTCATTTGGTACGAAAGTAAAGAAAAAATATCTTTATAGATTCTTTAAACGGATGCGGAAGCTCTTAACAGATATTTAAAAAGCAATGTGGTACTATCTTTTTTTGAAAAAGGAGGTCATAGAAAATGAATATTATTACAGGAATCATAGGAGTATGTGCAGTAGCACTGTTAATTTACTACTTTGTGATTTTAATGAAAGGAGACGAAAAATAATGGGAACATTCATACAGTATATTTTTTATTTGGCTGTACTGATACTTTTATCAATCCCTTTGGGAAAGTATATCAGCAAAGCGATGAGTGGGGAAAAGGTTTTTTTATCAAAAATTTTGGCACCCTGCGAGAGAGGAATTTACAAGATATTACATATTGATCCTGATGAAGATATGTCATGGAAAAAGTATTTGGCAAGCGTTGTAGCTTTTTCAGCAATTGGATGTTTTGTGTTATTTGTTTTACAGATGGCACAGAAATTTTTGCCATTGAATCCACAGCATATTGATGGAATGAGCTGGGATTTATCATTAAACACAGCAGTTAGTTTTATGACAAATACGAACTGGCAGGCATACAGTGGAGAGTCACAGCTTTCCTACTTATCACAAGCACTTGGACTTACCGTACAAAACTTTGTTACACCAGCAACAGGTATTGCAGTTTTATATGCTTTAATCCGTGGATTTACAAGAGTTAAGGGAAAAGGAGTTGGAAACTTCTGGAGAGATTTAACCAGGTCTACATTATATGTTTTGATGCCTTTATCTCTTGTAGTTGCTCTTGTCATTGCATCTCAGGGTGTACCACAGACAATGAAAGCAGCAGAAAGTGTTGAACTCATGGAGCCGGTTGCTTTTGATGCTGATGGCAATTACATAGAAAATGCAGAAATTGATTTAGAGAATAACATTGTCACATTAGATGGTAAAGTTGTAGAAGATGCGCAGATTGTCACAGAAGAAATCGTACCTCTTGGATTAGCTGCAAGCCAAGTGGCAATTAAACAGCTTGGTACGAATGGTGGAGGTTATTTTGGAGTGAACTCTGCTCATCCGCTGGAAAATCCAAACTGGTTTTCAAATTTGTTTGAAATGCTTTCTTTGTTGCTGATTCCGGCAGCATTATGTTTTACTTTTGGACGTGAAGTAAAGGATAAAAAACAGGGTATTGCTGTATTTATGGCAATGTTTATTATGCTTGTTGCAGCAATGACAATTACAGGAATAAACGGGCAGTCAGCTTCCACAGTTCTGACAGAAAATGAATGTGTAGATACATCTACTGTCAATCAATCTGGCGGTAACATGGAAGGAAAAGAAACCCGTTTTGGTATAGGTTCATCTGTTACATGGGCAACTTGGACGACAGCGGCTTCCAACGGTTCTGTAAACTCCATGCATGACAGTTATACACCTCTTGGAGGAATGGTTACTATGCTTCTCATGCAGTTAGGTGAAGTAGTATTTGGAGGAGTTGGATGTGGATTGTATGGAATGCTGGGATTTGCAATTTTGACAGTGTTTATTGCAGGACTGATGGTAGGACGTACACCGGAATATCTTGGAAAGAAGATAGAACCGTATGAGATGAAATGGGCAGTGCTTGTGTGCCTTGCAACACCTATTGCAATTCTGGTATTTAGTGGTATCGCAGCAATTGTTCCTTCTGTAGCAGACAGCCTGAATAATATGGGAGCACATGGCTTTTCAGAAATGCTTTATGCTTATTCATCAGCCGGAGGAAATAATGGTTCCGCATTTGCAGGTTTTGGTGCCGACACGCCATTTCTTAATCTGACACTTGCCGCAACGATGCTGATCGCAAGATTTCTTCCAATTACGGGTATTCTTGCAATTGCAGGAAGTATGGTACAGAAAAAGAAACTGGCAGTAACCGCAGGTACTTTATCAACCAGTAATGGAATGTTTGTATTCCTTTTAATCTTTATTGTTTTGCTTATTGGTGCACTTAGTTTCTTCCCAGTACTTGCACTTGGACCAATTGCAGAATTCTTGGGTTGATAGGATAGGAGGAATTAAAAATGGCAGAAAAACAAAAAAGCGCCCTTTCCGATAAGAAGATGGTAATAAGGGCTATAAAGGATTCTTTTATAAAATTAAAACCAAAAACGCAGGCAGGTAATCCGGTAATGCTTTTGGTTTATATATCAGCGGTCTTAACGACTGTACTTTGGCTGATTTCATTGATTGCAGGGATAGGAGATGCAGATACAGGATATACCGGTGCAATCGCAGTTATTCTTTGGTTTACAGTTTTGTTCGCAAATTTTGCGGAAGCTATTGCAGAGGGTAGGGGAAAGGCGCAGGCAGATTCCCTCAGAAAAGCAAAAAAGGATGTAGAAGCACATAAAATCCCGTCACCGGATAAAAAGGAAAGAGTTGAGGTTGTATCCTCTGTAAATTTAAAAAAAGGTGATTATGTCATTGTAAAAGCAGGAGAACAGATACCAGGAGATGGTGAAGTAGTAGATGGTGCAGCATCGGTAGATGAAAGTGCCATTACCGGTGAGTCTGCTCCGGTTATACGTGAAAGTGGTGGTGACCGCAGTGCGGTAACAGGTGGTACCACTGTATTGTCAGACTGGATTGTAGTAAGAATTACGAGTGAAGCAGGCGAAACCTTCATGGATAAGATGATTGCCATGGTAGAGGGAGCCAACCGTAAAAAAACACCAAATGAAATCGCACTGCAGATTTTCCTTGTGGCATTAACAATTATATTTGTTTTAGTGACGTTATCACTTTATACATATTCTGTTTTTTCAGCTAAACAGGCAGGAATTCCAAATCCTACTTCTGTCACAACGTTAGTTGCTTTATTGGTTTGTTTAGCACCAACAACAATCGGAGCTTTACTCTCTGCAATCGGTATTGCAGGTATGAGTCGATTGAATCAGGCAAATGTTCTTGCTATGAGTGGAAGGGCAATTGAAGCAGCAGGCGATGTAGATATTTTGATGTTGGATAAAACAGGTACAATCACACTTGGGAACAGACGTGCAGATTCTTTTATCCCGGTAGACGGAAATTCCGAGCAGGAGTTAGCAGATGCAGCGCAGCTATCATCTTTAGCAGACGAGACACCGGAAGGTCGTAGCGTAGTAGTGCTTGCAAAAGAAAAATTTGGAATCAGAGAGAGAAGTCTTTCTGAAAAGGGTATGGAGTTTGTCCCATTTACAGCGGTCACACGTATGAGTGGAGTAAATTATGACGGCTGTGAAATCAGAAAAGGAGCTGCGGATGCTATCAAAGAATATGTGATAAAAGGAGGAGGGGTTTATTCTCCGGAATGCGATGAAATTGTTAAGAAAATTGCTTCGAAAGGCGGAACACCTTTAGTAGTCGCAAAAAATCATATTGTACTTGGTGTCATATACCTAAAGGATATTATTAAGGATGGCGTGAAGGAAAAATTTGCCGATCTTCGTAAAATGGGAATTAAGACAATCATGATTACCGGAGATAATCCGTTGACTGCTGCTGCAATTGCCGCAGAAGCAGGTGTGGATGACTTCCTTGCAGAGGCAACTCCGGAAGGAAAGCTGAATATGATTCGAGATTTTCAGAAAAAGGGACATCTGGTTGCTATGACGGGTGATGGTACGAATGATGCTCCTGCACTTGCACAGGCAGATGTGGCAGTAGCTATGAATAGTGGTACACAGGCAGCAAAAGAGGCTGGCAATATGGTTGACCTGGATTCCTCACCAACAAAGTTGATTGATATTGTTAGAATCGGGAAACAGCTTTTAATGACAAGAGGAAGCCTTACGACTTTCAGTATTGCCAATGATGTGGCAAAGTATTTTGCAATTATTCCGGCACTGTTTATGGGCTTATATCCGGGACTTGCGAAATTAAACATCATGGGACTTCACAGCCCACAGAGTGCGGTTCTTTCGGCAATCATTTACAATGCATTGATTATCATTGCATTGATTCCGCTTGCACTAAAAGGTGTAAAATACAGAGAAGTATCTGCCGGAAAACTATTGTCACGAAACTTACTTGTATATGGACTTGGTGGTATTGTCGCACCGTTCATCTTTATAAAACTGATTGACTTATTATTGGTTCTTATTCAGGTAGTTTAGAAAGGAGATATTGTACCATGAAGAAAAAAAATGGTGTAATCGGAAAAGCAGCCTGTATGGTGCTTGCGATGACGATAATTTGTGGTGTTTTGTATACTATAGTAGTGACTGGACTTTCACAGCTTTTGTTCCATGATAAAGCGAATGGAAGTGTGATAGAGATTGATGGGAAAAAATATGGATGTGAGTTACTTGCACAGCAGTTTACCGGTGATAAGTATATGTGGGGAAGAATTATGAATTTATCTGTTTTTACAGATCAGGATGGTAATGCAAAAATGTACTCCGGTCCCTCGAATTTAAGTCCAGAGAGCGAAGAATATAGAGAGTTAATAGATGAAAGGGTTGAAAAAATCAAGGAGGCAAACCCGGATGCAGATCCAGATAAAATTCCGGAAGATTTAGTGACTTGCTCAGGAAGTGGACTTGACCCGGATATTTCTTTAGCAGCGGCTGAATATCAGATTCCAAGAATTGCAGAATCAAGAGGAATGTCCGAGGAAGACATAGAAGCTATTATTGACGAATGCACAACTCATAAGGTTTTGGGCATTTTCGGAGAAGAAAGAGTTAATGTTCTGAAAGTTAATCTTATGCTTGAAGGAATCATGGAATAAAAATTACTTCAGGCACATGTATAGGCGATTGTGGAGTAGGGAATGCTTTGCAACCGCCTGAATGTGTTTTGCTATGAATTAAATTGAGTAAAGAAGGTGAAAAAAATGGAAATGGGTAGACCTGATCCTGAAAAAATACTGGAAAACATGGAAATGGAGGAAGAAAAGAAGAAGCAGGGCAGGCTTAGAATTTTCTTTGGCTATGCAGCAGGAGTCGGTAAAACATACAGTATGTTAAAATCTGCCAGAAAACGGAAAGAAGAAGGATGTGATATAGTAATCGGTTATTTAGAGCCTCATGCAAGACCGGAAACAATGGCACTTGCAGATGGTTTGGAGAAGATTCCGGTAAAGGAGATAAACTATAATGGTATTAGTTTAAAAGAAATGGATGTAGATGCAATCCTTTTGCGGAAACCGGGACTCGTACTTGTGGATGAATATGCACATACCAATGCCGCAGGAAGCAGACATGAAAAAAGATATCAGGATGTGGAAGAATTACTTTCTGCAGGAATTGATGTCTATACGACAGTAAATGTGCAGCATATTGAGAGTTTGTGCGATATCGTTGCATCAATTACAGGAATTATTGTAAGGGAAAGAATCCCGGATCATGCTTTTGACAGGGCAGATGAGGTAAAACTGGTAGATATTGAGCCAGAGGTTTTGATTACCAGATTAGAAGAAGGAAAGATTTACCGGAGTGAACAGGCTTCTCGTGCACTGGATAATTTTTTTACAATAGAAAAGCTTACTGCACTTAGGGAAATTGCGTTAAGGCGTACTGCTGACAGGGTAAATCTGGTTACAGAGCGAACAAAAAAACAGGCTGGAAGGCAATATTATACTGAGGAAAAAATATTGGTTGGTATTTCTCCGTCTCCGTCGAATCCTAAAATTATACGTGCTGCAGCAAGAATGGCACAGGCATTCGGTGGAACAATGATAGGTCTTTATGTGGAAACTCCTGATTTCGAAAAATTTTGTGCTGAGGACAAAAAAAGATTGAAAGATAACATTCATCTGGCTGAGCAGCTTGGTGCAAAAATTGAGACTGTTTCGGGAGAAGATATTCCATTTCTCATTGCGGAATATGCAAGAAATTCGGGAATTTCAAAGATTGTTGCTGGTCGTAGTATGCCGGGAAGAGGTTTTATGCACAAACCGACATTTGTTGATAAATTGACAATGTATGCTCCGGATATGGATATTTATATTATTCCAGACAATCATATGGAGCGGGTAAAACAAAGACTTACTTTTGAAGCAAAAGGCAGAATAAAGTGGGTGGATTTCCTGAAGGCTGCTTTATGCTTGTTTGCATCTACTATTATTGGGTTTATATTTTACAAAATGGGGTTTAGTGATACGAATATTATTACTGTATATATTCTTGGTGTCATGATTTCCGCAATTATCACACAAAGTCGTTTTTTGTCTTTTGTGCAGTCTTTCATGAGTATACTTGTTTTTAATTATTGTTTTACAGAACCAAGATTTTCTCTGGATACATATGATTCCGGTTATCCTATTACTTTTTTGATAACATTCGTAGCTGCTTTGATTACAGGAAATCTTGCTTTGAAAATGAGAATGCAGTCCAAGGAACTTGCAAAATCAGCATATCGAACAAAAGTTATACTGGATATTGATCAAATGCTGCAGAGTCAGAATAGTGTAAGTGATATTGGTGCAACGATGGCGGAAGAACTAAGTAAACTTTTGAAACGTCCAATTGTTTATTATCAAAAAAAGGAAGATAGACCTATGGAGCCAAAGATATACGATACAGATAGTACTTTGACTTCAGATGAGAAAAGTAAAATGCTAATGGATAATGAAAAGGCAGTTGCACAGTGGGTTTTCAAAAATAATAAGCGTGCAGGAGCAACAACAGGGACGCTTGCTAATGCTGCCTGCTATTATCTGGCGGTAAGAAGTCTGAATGAAGTATATGGAGTAGTAGGAATCCGAATAAAGCAGGAGGAAAATTTAAGTGCATTTGAGAGTAATGTGCTTATGGCAGTTCTTTCAGAAACAGCAACTGTTATGGAACGTGAACTTTTGCGTAAGAGAGAGGAAAAAGCCAATGAGTTGGCGAATAACGAAAAATTAAGGGCAAATCTGCTTCGCTCCATATCCCATGATCTTAGAACACCTCTTACCAGTATCTGCGGAAATGCAGATATGCTTTTGCAAGATAAGCTGGGAGAAGAAAAGAGGAAAAAAGTATGTTCTTATATTTATGATGATTCCTTATGGCTTATTAATCTTGTGGAAAATCTGTTATCTGTAACGAGAATAGAGGATGGAACCATGAACATCAAAAAACAGGCAGAGCTTTTAGAGGACATTATAGAGGAAGCTTTAAAGCATGTTAGCAGAAAAAGCAGTGAATATCATATTGAGGTGCAGATGGAGGATGAAATGCAACTTGTAAAAGTGGATTCAAGACTTGTACTTCAGGTAATTATCAATATTGTGGATAATGCGATGAAATACACACCGTCAGGCGGCACGATTTTTATATCCACAAAGCGAGAAGATACCAACGTACATATTCGTATTGCAGATAATGGTATAGGGATACCGGATGATAAGAAACCTTATATTTTTGATATGTTTTATACAGCAAATGAAACAATAGCAGATGGGGGGAGAAGTCTTGGACTTGGACTTGCACTCTGCAAATCTATCATTAGTGCTCATGGTGGCACAATAGAGGTATTGGATAATAAACCGAAAGGAACAGTATTTGACTTTACATTGCCAGTTGAGGAGGTACATATACATGAATAATTCAATGATTTTAGTGGTAGAAGATGATTTTGCAATTCGCAGCCTGATTGCATCCACGTTGGAGATAGAGGGATATAAATATCATGTGGCAAAAGACGGAAAACAGGCTATTATCGAGGCAACAACACAAAATCCTGAGCTGATTCTTCTTGATTTGGGACTTCCGGATATGGATGGAGTGGACGTAATAAAAAAAATTCGAAACTGGTCAACCGTGCCAATTACAGTTATTAGTGCCAGAAGTGAGGATAAAGATAAAATCGATGCATTAGATGCCGGGGCTGATGATTATTTAACAAAGCCATTTTCAACTGAAGAATTGTTAGCAAGAATCAGAGGAATATACCGGAGAATACGATATATTGAGAATAATATTTCAAGCGAACAACCATATTTTCAAAATGGAAGTTTAAAGATTGATTATGGAATGCAGACAGTCTATGTGAAAGATGTAGAGATACATGTAACTCCGATTGAATATAAGATTTTATGTCTTTTGGCAAAAAATATCGGGAGAGTTCTGACTCATATTTATATTACCAAGGAAATATGGGGTAGCTCATTGGAGGGAGATGTTGCTTCCCTTCGTGTTCATGTGGCTACAGTGCGAAAAAAAATAGAAAAAATAGATGCAAATAATAGATGTATTCATACACATATTGGAATTGGATATTGTATGGTAAAGCAGGAATAGATACCTTTTCTCACAAGTTTCTCACATGGATAGGAAATTCTCACAACATTCTCACACCGATGAGGTGATTCCCACACTATTCTGACAGCAGAAAAATTATAATACAGACAAGAGAATCAAAGGGAGGATAAGCCTATGGAAAAAAGCTATATAATTATTGCAGGTTGTGGGCGTTTGGGAGCAAGCATTGCAGGTAAGTTATCAGAGCAAAAAAAAGATGTTATGATTATTGACCGTGACAAGACGGCTTTTCGTAAATTGCCTATGTCTTTTGGAGGATTGACGCTGGCTGCAAGTGTAACAGATTTGGAAAGACTGAAAACAGCAGAAATAGATAAGGCAACGGTATTTATTGCGGTGACAGATGATGACTGCACAAATATTTGCGCAGCGCAAATTGCTAAAAAGGTATTTCATATAGAAAAAGTGGTAGCACGAATTTATGATGAAGAAAAAATACCTCTTGTAACGGGAATGGAAATTGATACTATTTGTCCGACCAGGTTATCTGAGAAAGAAATTGCTGATTATATTCAGATAGGAGGACGAGATTATGTGGGGAAATAAAAAGAAAAAAAAGAGAATTTTGATTGTAGGAGGATTTCATGAAGCTAGATCACTTGCTAATTCGCTCCTCGAAAAAAACTATCGTGTAACTGTAGTCAATAAAAATTATGCGGATTGCGAAAAACTTGCAGAGATTAACAAGCTGAATGTGATCTATGGTGATGGAAGTAAAAAATTCATATTGGAGGATGCCGATGCAGACTCATGTCAGGTGGCGATTGCTTTGACTGAAAGCGATGAAACAAATTTGATAATCTGTGAAATGTGTAAGGAATTTTTTCATGTGGAAAAAACGGTTTCCCTGCTAAATGATCCGTCAAAAACAGATTTTTTTTATCAGATGGGAATTGACCGTGTGGTATGTGCGTTAAATATGATTACCAATATTATGGAAGAAAATGCTCTTATGGATGAAATGATGAAAATGATTCCGCTTGAGGAGGGAAGACTTCACATTGCAGAGACGGCAATTTTACATAACTCTGCGTTAATAGGCAAGAAGCTGTGGGAACTAAATCTTCCTAAGGAGATTATTATCGGTTGTATTTTAAGAGGCGATCAGAGTTTGATTCCAAGAGGTGATACCAGTGTAAAAGAGGGAGATATACTGCTCATGATTACTTCGGACAAGCAAAAACTGAACGCAGTAAAGGAGTTGACGAAAAGTTGATTACTCATGAAAAGACTTCTATTTCAGGCAATTCGAATGCCGGAAAGATGATGGTACTGGAAGGTATGATATTACTTGTTCCGCTCATCGTGATTCCATTCTATCCCAGAGAAGCCAAGTTATCTGTCATTTTTTTGATACCCGCATGTTTGTCAGTTATGGCAGGTTTGTTTGTGTGTCGTAATGGGAAGCAGATTAGTAATAGCAGTCGCCTTGTTGTATTTTCATGGTTTTATGGAATTCTTCTTGCTGCGGCTCCGTTTCTTATGTATGGAGATGTCACACCTGTGCAGGCTCTGTTTGAGTCGGTCAGTGGCTTTACTACAACCGGGCTTTCTGTGCTTGATGTAGAAAAACTTCCGCATACATTCTTATTTTATAGGGCATTTTTGCAATATGTAGGTGGTCTTGGATTTGTTATGACGATGCTTCTTTTTGTACAAGGAAAGGATTCTGCGGTTTTGTATCAGGCAGAAGGACATCCGGACAGACTGATGCCGGATATCGGTAAAACGGCTAAAGTAATTGGTACCATGTATGGATTTTTCCTGTTAATTGGTACAGTATTTTATACCATATTTGGAATGTCACTATTTGACAGTATTGTACATACGATGTGTGCGTTATCTACAGGTGGGTTTTCTAATAGAATGGACAGTATTGGATACTACAACTCATTGACTATTGAATGTATTACTGTCATTTTGATGTTAATTGGTACAACTAATTTTTCATTGCTTCTTCTGTTGTTTAAGGGGAGAATCAGGGATTTTAGTAAGGCAAGTGAAATGCGTTTTTTAGGAGGGCTTGTTGTAATTACTGTTCCAATTCTATCAGGATTTTTGGTAACAGGAGGAAAAACGTTAGGAGAAGGAATACGTCTTTCTATATTCAATGCTTTTTCTGCATTGTCCACAACGGGATATGCAACCTGCAGTTACAATGACTGGCCGGAGACTGCCCTTGCAGTCATGATTCTTCTTATGATAATTGGTGGAGGATTAGGCTCTACTGCGGGTGGAATTAAACTGGCACGTGTGTGTATTTTAATGAAGAATCTTGTTAGGAATATACGAAAAAAGATGGTGCCGGATAGAACTGTCCTACTTACCTATTATCACAGAGGAACAGAAAAAGAATTGCTAGAGAATGAACAGATAGAGGAGGCATCAACTTATGCAGGATGTTATGTATTGATTTATATATTGGGTACAGTGCTTTTGACTTTTTTCTCTGGGTGTACTTTGGTGCAAGGCGCATTTGAATTTGCATCGTCTCTTGGAACCGTAGGGCTTTCTATCGGAGTAACAAATTCCGATACTTCGACAATATGTCTTTTAATTGAAATTGTAGGAATGGTTTTAGGAAGGCTTGAAATATTTGTAATTTTTAAGGCATTTCTTAAAAGATAAAGAAAAGAGTTGAAAAAATCTTTCATTAAGATATGATGTAATGGAGACTAACGAAGGACTAACGATGCATATCTTTTTTCTATTTTGAGCAGTGATAATATTATCATAGACAAATGAGACATGAAACGCAGAAACGACAGCTCATTTGTTTCTCTTTTGCAAAAGAATACGGACTTAAAATGAACCATCAGAGGCGGCACTGCATATCAAGAGTCTGTAACGAGTTGGAATTAGCATAGAACTATTAGAGCCGACAAAACGGAAATAGAGCTAGGTGGCATATAGTCACCGGTTTTATTGGTATTCGCTTTGTCGACTTCTTTTTTTGCGTCTGTTTCCGTTTTTGCTCCGGAAATGGAGAAAAAGATGGAAAAGACAATTGGAATGAGAATTAGAGAATGCAGAGTAAAATTAAGAATGAAACAGGATGAGGATATCAGTTCTGAGGTGATGCAGATGGCGATGGCATTTCAACAGATACAGAATAAGGAACTTAGAAGAGTGGCAGATGAGCAGGTGAAAATATTGGCTAGATATACAGGGATTAATATATGAGTCTGGTGAACTATGGTATGGTTCACCATGACCCATGTAGAGAACTATATACATTAAGCTATAAGGACAGAGAAAGAAAATGATTTTATATGTAATAGTATGCTATATATAACTTTAGCCAATTGTTGTACCACCATATTCGTAAGTAACCGGAAGAAGAGTTAAAGTCGGTATTGGCCAATTATCTTCATCAAGAATCATATCAAGGCACTTTTTTGCAAGATCTGGTAAAGGTTGCCTTATTGTGGAAACAATATATTCTTCGCAAGGATAGAACTTTTTTGTGCCATCGAATCCAATTATCTGTACATCGTTGGGGACGGAATAGCCTAATTCTTTTAGAACATGAATAGCAATACATGCATGCAAATCCGTGTTTGCAAAAATACCATCGAAATCGAGTGTATGTGTATCTTTATTTTCATGTTCTTTTATAAAATTATATATGGAATCATGGCAGTCTTCAGAATCCGGGGCGTTAAGGTATATAGGTTTAATATGATTTTTTCGACAAGCTTCCATATATCCATCAAATCGTTTATCTGCTTCACCGGGAAAAGAGGAGTGGAAACCGATAAAAACAGGAGATTTACAGCCAAATTCCAAAAGCTTCCGAACTGCCAGCATACCACCCTCATAATTATCGGATGCAATTCTTGGTATTTGATAATTTTCAAATTGACGGTCGAAAGCAATAAGAGGGATATTGTCTGGAACTTGGTTGCTGATATCAGAGTAAGTAAGAGCAATAATGCCATCAGTTTTGCTTTGAGAAGCTAATAATAAATAATCAAGCTCTTTTTCCGGAATGCCATTTGAACAGCATAGAATAAGTTTACGACCGTGGGCATATGCCTGTTGTTCTATTTCATAAGCAAAATTAGCATAAAAAGGGAGACTGAGGGAAGGAATAATGAGAGTTATTGTTTCTGTTTTTGATGTTTTTAATCCTCTGGCATAAGTATTTACCTGATAATTTAATTTTTTGATAGCGGCTTCTACTTTAATTTTATAGTTTTCTCCTACGGGGATTCCATTTATTACCTTTGAGACTGTTCCAAGAGCAACCCCTGCTTCTCTGGCAACATCCTTCATTGTTGGAGTAGTTTTCTTCATGGTTAATACCTCCATATAACGTTATCTAGTCTGGTTCGTACACTTTAGAATGATACATAGTATATAGTAAAAGGAAAAATAAAATTTTTCTAGCAATTATATTATACATAAAATATGTAACGTTTCATATATTAAAAATATACAAAAAACACATATTAATTATGTATAATGCAAACAAAATTGTGTAATATGCAAAGATATTATTGACTAATACAGAAAAATGGGATAATCTAAAACCAACAAGACATGAAACGTTTCACGTAAGAAAGGGGTAGCGAAAATGAAAGCTGCGGTAAAAGAAGTAAATGAAAAGCGGGTTACAGTTAAGAAAAAAAAGCTTGGGAAACGAATACTATCTTGCTGGGAATTATATTTGTTACTGATACCGGGAATTGTTTTGACGATTATTTATAAATACATTCCTATGTACGGGGTGCAAATAGCGTTCCGCGATTACAATCCGGCATTAGGGTTTTCCGGAAGTCCATGGGTGGGGCTAAAATGGTTTCAGAAATTTTTCTCCAACTATAAGAGTTGGGACATGATTAAGAATACAGTACTGCTAAGTCTGTATACAATATTGTGGACATTCCCGATACCAATTATTTTATCCCTTATTATGAATCAGTTGAGATTTAAGCGATTTAAAAAAGTTGCACAGACGATTCTATATGCCCCGCATTTTGTTTCAATTATGATTGTTTGCGGTATGTTAAGAATTTTTCTTTCCCCATATGGAGGTCTGATTACTACAATTGTATCAGCTTTAGGAGGAAATACTTCGGTAGGACTTTTGGATCAGGCAGGAAATTTCAGAACGATTTATATCGCATCTGCAATCTGGCAGGACGCAGGATGGGGAATGATAATTTACATGGCTTCTCTGGCAAGTGTCGATGCATCTTTACATGAAGCTGCCAAAGTAGATGGAGCCAATACGTTGCAGAGAATTTTACATATTGATTTGCCTGCATTGATGCCAATGATCATGATTCAGCTTATTATGTCTTTCGGAAGTCTGATGAATGTTGGATTCGAAAAGGCATATCTGCTTCAGACAGATTTAAATAAAGCTACTTCGCAGATTATTGCTACCTATGTTTATGAGCAAGGTATGCTGAAGTCAATGTACAGTTTTTCTACGGCAGTTGGTTTGTTTAATACAGTTGTTAATATTATTCTGCTATTTATTGTAAATAAGGTAGCAAAGAAAACTGCAGATATCAGTTTTATATAGAGAGGTGGTGTGAAATATGCGAAAGAAAACGAAGGGTGGCAGCGTAGTTCGGGGTTCTGATCGTGTCATAGAAATAATGATGCTTTTATTAATTCTTATATTTGTGATTGCTGTATTATACCCATTGTATTATGTAGTGATAGCATCTGTGTCTGATCCTTATGATGTATATGCCGGAAAAACATTTCTTTTGCCTTCAGGTTTCACCTTGGAGGGCTACATCCGAGTATTTAAGGAAAAAGCAATTGCTACGGGATATTTGAACAGTATTGTATACACTGCTTTGGGTATGTTGATTTCAACAGCACTGGTAATTACAACGGCCTATCCTTTATCAAAAAAGGAATTGCCGGGAAGAAAAGCAATCATGATTTTTTATCTCATAACCATGTATTTTACAGGTGGTTTGATACCTACGTATCTAGTTGTTGCTAAAACAGGGCTGCTTAATTCGGTATGGGCACTCATACTTCCGGGAGGGGTATCTGTATTTAATGTTATTGTAACAAGAACATACTTTGAAAGCAGTATCCCCAATGAACTATACGAAGCTGCTAAAATTGATGGATGTGGAAACTTGAAAATATTTCTGAAAATAGCATTACCACTGGCAAAGCCGATTATTGCCGTAATGGTAATCTTTGCAATGGTGGCATTTTGGAATGACTGGTTTACGGCATTGATCTATATGGGTGATAAAGATAAATACCCATTACAACTGGCATTGAGACAAATATTAATTCAAAGCCAGGCATCGGCAAACGCCATGAGTGGTATGGATGGAGGATATGCAGAAGCAAATAGGATCACAGAATTAATTAAATTTTCATCCATGGTTGTCGGTGCAGTACCGATGTTAATCGCATATCCTTTTGTACAGAAATATTTTGAAAAAGGATTTATGGTTGGGGCAGTAAAGGGTTAATTATGGTAAAAGAACTTAATAATTGGAAGGGAGAATCAATATGAAAGAAAGAATGAAAAAGGTAGTAAGTATGTTGCTGGCAGGTACCATGGTGCTTGGGATGACTGCGTGCGGAAGTAAAAATGACAGTGCAAAAGGGCAGATCGATACGAGTGTAACGGATTTCCATATTTTTGCCGGAATCAGTGCCCTATCTCCGGATAACGCAGAAAAACCGGTGATTCAGCAGATGAACGAGGCAATGGGGGTAACGATTAACTGGGATTGCATTTCAGGTGATACCTTAACAGAAAAGAAGAATCTGGTATTAAATTCCGGAACAGATATGCCGGATGCATTTATGGGGGCATCTCTTTCTGATTACGAAATTATCACAAATGGAAGTAACGGAATCTTTATTCCATTGGAATCCTATATCAATGAAGAAACGATGCCGAACTTAAGTAAACTGGTGGAAGAACGTCCCGAATTATTGGCAACCTGTACGATGCCGGATGGACATATTTATACTTTGCCTACAATTTCAGAAATGGGCTTTACCTATTCTGATGGAAATAATTATTATATCGGCGCAATACCGCAGTTCATGGCAATTAATAAAGAATGGCTTGCAGCAGTAAATATGGATATGCCAACAACGATTGACGAGTTGCATGATGTTCTGGTTGCATTTAAAGAAAATGACTGCAATGGAAATGGAGATCCAACTGATGAAATTCCTTTGTCATTTGAATGGGGACATTGGTGTGCAAATATGACATCACTGTTTTCAGCGTTTGGTTTCACAGATTACAATGCTGATCACCGCGCAATCAAGGACGGAAAAGTGTATTATAATGCTTCTACAGAAAACTATAAGGAAGCAATGGAATATTTCCACCAGTGGTATGCTGAAGGTTTGATTGATATGGAAGCATTTTCACAGGACGACAGCCAGTATATAGCAAAAGGTTCGGGTGAAGACGCAAGATTAGGAGTGTTTTCATGGTGGGAGATTCCGGAGGTAGTTGGAGATCATGCCGATGAGTATGAATATCTTACATTTTTATCAGGTGCAGATGGAACGTTGGGTGTTAATCTGAACGAACAGGGAACTACGGGACATGATAGATTTGCGATTACGAGTTCCTGCAAGAATCCGGAATTATTAATGAAATGGATTGATCAGTGTTATGATCCCATTTTAAGCATGCAGATTATTTATGGACCAATCGGTGAGTACTTTGAAGAAGAACCGGATGAAAACGGAGTATTTATCGAAACACCTGAGGCTGGAGGAAATTTGAAGGCAAAGACAGAACTTTGGGCACCAAACAGACAACTTAGTACAGACTTTGGTACATACTATTATATGGAAGACAGAGCAAAGCAAAGGCTTGATGATCTCTCCAACATCTGGTTTGAAAAGGTTAATAACTTTGAATACTATCCCAGCGTTGTATACTCCTTAGAGGAAACAGAGACAATTAATGAGTATATTAGCGATTTGAACGATTATGTATCTGAAACTTCTGCAAATTGGATTATTAGTGGTGGTGTGGAAGAAGAATGGGATAAGTACATCAGCCAGCTTGAAAATATGGGTGTAAATGATGTGGTTGCTGCATGGCAGTCTGCATATGACAGATATGAGGAAGAAGTAAATAATTCACAATAGTAATTTATTGACAGGGTAAGAGATATTATGAAAAAACAGATTAAGATTAGCAGTAAGCTACAAAAGGCAAGAGAATATGAAGCATGCGCACTAGAGAAAGGCACGGCTACCCCAAAGCAGGATTTTCATGCTTGTGTTCCGGTAGGTTGGATGAACGATCCAAATGGCTTTTCGGAATATAACGGAGAAAAGCATCTATTTTTTCAATATCATCCATATAATACGGCATGGGGTCCTATGCACTGGGGACATATGAAAACAACAGATTTTATTCGCTGGGAAAATATGCCGGCGGCACTTGCTCCGGATAAAAAATATGATGGGTTTGGCTGTTTTTCCGGAAGCGCCATAGAATGGAAAGGCAGACATGTACTGGCATATACCGGTGTAGAACGGCGAAAAGAAGAGGATGGTCAGTGCAAAGATTATCAGATGCAGTGTATCGCCGTTGGAGATGGCGTCAATTATGAAAAAATAAAGGCAAATCCTGTGATTACAGGAGATAAGATACCGGAAGGTGATAGTGTCTTTGATTTTCGAGATCCGAAAATCTGGGCTGATGGTGATACAATCTACATGGTTGTTGGAAACCGTTCAAAGGATGGCAGTGGACAGATTTTGCTGTATAAAACTGTAGATTTAAAGAATTGGGAATTTGTTACAGTTTTAGATAAGTGCAATAACCGTTATGGAAAGATGTGGGAATGCCCGGATTTCTTCAGATTGGAAGGAGAAGACATATTGATTGTATCTCCACAGGAAATGGAAGCAAGGGAAATTGAGTTTCATGCAGGTGACGGGACAATTTACATTCTGGGCAGTTTTGAGAAAGAGAAGGCTGTCTTTACAGAGAAGGTGATCCGACCGCTTGATATGGGATTAGATTTTTATGCTCCTCAGACAATGCTTACTTCTGATGGAAGACGTATCATGATTGCGTGGTTGCAGGCATGGTGTGCAAGCTGGTTTGACGAGCGTGACGGATTCTGTGGCATGATGACATTACCAAGAGAACTTCATGTGAAAAATGGTATCCTTTGCCAAAATCCGGTCAGGGAGCTGGAATCCTACTACCGGAACAAAGTTGAACTAAAAGAAATTGTTCCGGGAGAAACTTATCAAAAGTATGAAGAACTGAGTGGCCGGGTACAAAATCTGGATATTACACTAGATGGAGAAAAATCTTATCAGTTTGAAATACACCTTGCAGCAGATGATGTTCATTATACGGCAATTAAGTATGATAAGAAAGAGCAGATACTTACATTTGATAGGAGCAATTCCGGTGTTCGAAGGGATGCAGCACATGAGAGAAGTATGAGAGTATTGTCAAATGATCGGATTGTAAAGCTTCGGATTGTAATGGATCGTTATTCCATCGAACTTTTTGTGAATGATGGAGAGCAGGCAATGACATCCGTGATACGTACTCCAATTGGAACCAATGGTGTTTATATGAGAACACAGGGAAATGTAAAGGTTAGTGTAACAAAGCACGATATATGCCTGCTGTAAAGAGAAGAGAGCCAGAACGGAAGCGGCGTTATCGTCGTGGAAGTTCTGGCATTTTTGCGAATGGGCTCTGAATAGTTACCGTAAAATATAATCTGAATGGAAAGAGAGAATAATTATGAGTAAAAACAAAGTTGTTGCATTAGGAGAATTGTTGATTGATTTTACTGAGAATGGAACATCCGAACAGGGGAATCCATTATTGGAGGCAAATCCGGGAGGAGCACCCTGTAATGTATTAGCAATGTTGACAAAATTGGGTGTATCGACAGCTTTTATAGGCAAGGTTGGAAAAGATCAGTTTGGCAAAATGCTTAGACAAAAGATAGAGGCAATGGGAATTGATGCCCGATATTTATACGAGGATGAAAAAATCCATACGACACTTGCATTTGTACATACTTATGAGGATGGAGAACGTGACTTTTCATTTTATCGGAATCCCGGAGCAGATATGATGCTTACAGAAGATGAGATACCTGACAGTTTGATTCAGACTGCGGATATTTTTCACTTTGGAACTTTATCCATGACCCATGAGGGAGTAAGAAATGCAACAAAAAGAGCAGTTGCAGTAGCAAAAAAAGCAGGATGCCTGATATCCTTTGATCCGAACCTGCGTCCGCCTCTGTGGGATAGCCTGGAAGAAGCAAAAGAGCAGACTGCATATGGACTGGAACACTGTGACATTTTGAAAATATCCGATAATGAAGTACAGTGGTTTACCGGGAAGGAAGACTATGATGAAGGAATACGGATGATTCAAGAAAAATATCAGATTCCATTGATTGTGTTATCCATGGGAAAAGAGGGAAGCCGTGCATATTATGGAAAATCACGAGTGGAGGAAAAACCATTTTTGCAGGAGAGAACGATTGAAACAACCGGCGCGGGAGATACATTCGGAGCATGTATTCTGAATTATGTGTTAGAGCATAGCTTAGAACATTTGGAAGAGAAGCAGCTATCAGAAATGCTTATCTTTGCAAATGCGGCGGCATCCATTATTACAACAAGAAAGGGAGCGCTTTGTGTGATGCCGGAGAAGGAGGAAATACTTTCACTCATAAAGGAGAAACGAAGATGAGAAAAGACTATCAGGCGGAACTAAATGGATATTCCAACTATATTATAGAAGAGGCATCTGAGGGCTTTGTTGATAATTTCACACTTACTATTGTCTGTACACCTTATACATATGAATCGGGTATCAGTGGAATCTTAAGTGATTTTTCTGCCTGTGAAAAAAGAGGCCTTATAGTCGGAGTGAAGAAACGAGGAATTGTAAATGTAAAAATAGGGTTAGATAAACTCGTATTTGAAATAGAAAGTCTGACAGAGCAAATGAAATTTCAGACAAGGAATATTCTTACAATTGCCTTTTGGGGAACAGCAGGCTGGTGTGATTTGTATGTAAATGGGGTGCTATCGAATCGAAAACAGTTTCCAAGGCATAGCAGGGTTTTGTTTTCACAGAAAGAGTGTTATGTGGGGAAATATGTAGATGAAAAAGAATTTACAGAGAAGACCAGATGCGGAGTCTTTCATGGAAATTTGGATTTTATCGAATTCACAAGGGAATATCAGGATTATGAGCAGATAACAAAGATTCATAATCAGGTGAACGAGCCGGAACGGAAGGAAATTAATCTCTATCAAACACAGGATTTTAGTAATGATATATATAGGCCGGTTTATCATTTGATGCCACCCGGCAAGTGGATGAATGAACCCCATGCACCATTTTATTTCAATGGAAAATACCATATTTTTTATCAGGCAAATCCACATGCACCTGTATGGGACAATCTCTGCTGGGGACATCTTGTTAGTAAAGATATGATAGGCTGGACGGATGCCGGGATTGCTTTGTATCCAGATAATGAGAAGATTGATAATGATGGTTGTTGGTCCGGAAGCGCCTGTATGGATGATAATGGAAATCCCATACTATTCTATACAGCCGGAAATAATAAGGAATTGCCGAATCAGAGTGTTGCAATTGCTCGCCCTCAAAATAAGGATGATTTGGAATTAAAAAATTGGGTAAAAGAAGGAGTTGTACTTCGCCAGAGCATAGGAAATGGGTTCCTTGGAGAATTTAGAGATCCTTTTGTCTGGAGAAAAGATGATACATACTTTTGCTTAGTTGGTACCGGTGATGAAGATAATGGTGGAGGTAATGCTTTGGTTTATACCAGTAGTGACTTGAAAAAATTTACCTGCCATGGATTCTTGTTAGATTATGATTATGAAGGTTGTAAAGAAGTTGGTCATGTGTGGGAACTACCGGTATTGCTGCCTTTAAATAATGAGGAAGGCGAGTACTGTTGTGATATTCTCCTGTTCTGCGCCTGTCAGATTGAAAAAGAAGTAGTGGAAACATATTATTTTCTTGGTAAATTTGATTACAAGAAAAAGAAATTCCATAAATTCCATGAATATCCGCGTCTGGTTGATTTGGGATATGGAACATTTACAGGCCCAAGCGGATTTGTTACACCGGATGGGAGAAGTGTTGTCTTTACGATAGCGCAGGGAAAAAGGCAGCCAGAGAAAGAGTACTATTCTGGATGGGCACATAATGGAGGAATGCCGATTGAACTATGGATGAAAGACAATGCTTTGTGTATTGCACCGATATCTGAGGTAAAGCACTATTTTTCAAAATGTATTATGTCGGAAGAAAACCAAAGTGTGGATTTAGGAATACCTATATTTCAGTCTGAAAATATCTTGGAACACCACTTTAGTGTAATTTCGCAAGGCAACTACTTGGAATTGACTTTTGAATGGAAAGATGATGGATATATCATTTCATATAATCGAAAAACAAAAGAATGGAAAACACTATCCAAAAAAAACGATGTTATGATAAGCAAGATTAGAAATGAAGAGGATCTTGTTGATATTGGCAAAGAAGACATAAAAGTGGAATGCTTTATTGACCATTCCATGATAGAAATCTTTATCAATGACAGAAAAGGTATGACGCTGCGTAGTTATCCTTTCTGTGAAAAAAACAGAGTTTATGTGAAGACAGACGGAATATGTAGTGTGTCTGTTTGGGAGTATGATAAAAATGCAGATTGACATGACGGTTGGGAAGCCCGGAAAACTGATACTTGCTTTTATCAAACCTGTGATTGTAGGAAACATATTTCAGCAGCTTTACAGTATGGCAGATGCGGTAATTGTGGGGCGATGTCTGGGGGTAGAAGCATTGGCAGCAGTTGGCTCTACAGGAAGTATAACAGGAATGATGCTGGGATTTTTGATAGGGTTTACCACAGGACTGACAATGTATGGTGCACAGAAATTTGGTGGGAAGGATTGGATAGGTGTAAAAAAAAGTGCTGGAAATGGAATTGTGATTGCACTTTTAGTAACACTTTTGGGTACAGTCACAAGTATAGGATTGATAGATAAAATTCTGCAGTGGATTAATACCCCGTCCGACATTTATTATTTGTCAAAGAATTACCTTTTGGTTATGTGCTGTGGTTTTTTATTTATGGTAGCGTACAATATGTGTGCAAGTCTTTTACGGTCTGTTGGAAACAGCAAAATGCCTCTTTTCTTTTTGGTGATTTCTTCTGTTTTAAATGTAGTAATGGATCTTGTGTTTATTATTGTGTTTCATTGGGGAGTTATCGGTGCGGCTGCTGCAACAGTGCTGTCACAGGGAATTTCGGCGTGTCTGTGTATTATTTATATTATCAAATATGTTCCCGTATTACACCTGACAAAAGAAAGCCTGAGATTGGACTGGAATGTTTTATCAAAGCAGTTGTCTATTGGAATACCAATGGCACTTCAATATTCAATCACAGCTATCGGATGTATTATTTTGCAAAGCGTTTTGAATATGTTTGGTTCTACAGCGATTGCAGCCTATATCGCTGCTGTTAAAATTGAATGCCTTGTGACCCAGCCGTATCCGGCGTTAGGGGTAACAATGGCTGCTTATGCAGCTCAGAATAAGGGGAATCAAGATATAGAGCGAATACGCATAGGTGTGAAGAAGGGATTTCAATATTGCCTAATTTATTCAGTTGCTATACTTGTTCTGGTAAATATGTTTTTGCCGTATCTTCTGCCAATGTTTATTTCCGGTAAGCAAATACATGATGCATTAAGCTACGCGAAAATATTTACATGGATAGATAGCATATGCTATCTGCCGCTTGGATGTATTTTTCTTTTCAGAGAAACATTGCAGGGAAGCGGGCATGCATTATTTCCAATGATTGGAGGAATTTTGGAAATGATTTGCAGGATTGTCATTTCAATGATTGCATCAGCACATCTGAGTTTTGAGTTTGTTTGTATAGCAAATGCGGGAACGTGGGTTATTACTGCGATATATATTATGGTAGTATATGCCCTTTATATAAAAAAGAATAAAATTTAGTATATATTGAGAATTATTGATAGAGAAAGTAAAAATATTTATGATTGTCGGAATGAAAAGATGGTAAGTATTGTAAAGATGGGAGCGGATTAGCTTTACAGCAGCATATCGGTCAGTTAGCAGAAGATGTGAAAGCATCAGTCATTAGGTTGGCTGGTGCTTTTGTTTTTGTATATGTAATAACAATGACTTTTTTTGTTATTTTCATATTTCCTCTTGACTTTGACGTAACGTCATAGTATACAATTCGTTTTGTTGAGTGGAACAAACAGTTGTCGAGACGGGTTTATGGAAGCGACAGGAACCTGAGACGTTTCAGAACGGAGGAAAATATGAAAAAGAATAAAAATCAGAATATAAATCAAACGATGGACCAATACGAGGCTGAGGCTATTGAACGCTGGGGCGAACGTGCGGAGAACTCTATACAATTATGGAAAAGCTATACAGGCGACCAGCGTGACATGGTATTGCGTGCGATGGACGAAAACTATGAGGAGATAGCCAGACTGATGCGCGAAGGTGCTGCAATGGGTTCGCCGGAAGTACAGGAGCGTATCAGAACATGGCATGAACAGCTTTACTATTTCTATGAACCCTCAATCGAGATGGTTGAGAGTTTGGGAGATATGTACAAGAACGATCCGGAATTTCGCAAGTATTATGAGAAAATTGATCCGGATCTCCCGGACTTCTTTGGCGATTCCATCGCATATTATGCGGATGAGTTGGCAACAAGATGGCTGGAGACCCAGTATTTACAATTAGAAGAATAGGAAGTGAAAAACATGAACACAAACGAAAGATTTATACCACCATTATTACAAAAAGATAAGGCAGAGATGCCGTTTATTTTAGAAAAACCCAGAAAAACATTGGATGATTTAGTACTGCCGGAGGCAACGAGACAGCAGATTGACAGTTTGTTGCAGAAGGTAAAGCTGCATGAAATTCTATATGAAAACTTTGGTTTGGGAAAGGTGGACTTGAGCGGAGGCCGTACAGCTATCAACTTATACGGACCTCCGGGAACAGGTAAATCCGTTACGGCAGAAGCAATAGCAAATGCTTTGGGCAAATCTATGATTCGTGTCAACTATGCGGAAATTGAATCCAAATTTGTGGGAGAAACGCCCAAAAATATCAAGGAGGCATTTCGATTTGCAAAAGAAAATGATGCTATTTTATTTTTTGATGAGGCGGATTCCATTTTAGGAAAAAGGCTTTCCAATGTCAGCCAGAGTACAGACCACGCTGTAAACGTCAGCCGTTCTGTTATGTTACTTGAGCTGGATTCCTTTAAGGGAGTAACGTTGTTCGCAACCAACTTTATGTCCAATTATGACAGCGCTTTCGTGCGTCGTATCATCGGGCATATCGAAATGCCGTTACCGACCGAGCAGGGAAGGATGCAGCTTTATCAAAAGATGATTCCCGCTGAATATCCGTTAGGAATTACGGATGAGGAACTGTATCACATTGTTTGCCATTCGGAAGGTTTATCAGGGGCAGAGCTTTTAAATGTTGTCATTAATGCAGCTACTTTTGCATTGAACCGAGAGGGTATTCAGTGTCAGGTCAGACTGCATGATTTTGAACTTGCGATTGAAGGAGTCAAGAAGGCCAAAAAGGCAAACTGCCAGATATAATCTGACGGGAGAAGAGCATGAAAATCAATGAAGTTGCAAAATTAACAGGTATAAAAAAAAATAAACTTGACACTGTCAAGTTTATTTTTTATAAT
The DNA here is from genome assembly GCA_964449325.1 of uncultured Lachnospiraceae bacterium. Classification (GTDB taxonomy): domain Bacteria; phylum Bacillota; class Clostridia; order Lachnospirales; family Lachnospiraceae; genus RGIG3002. The sequence goes on from CAYUYJ010000003.1 coordinate 121,173, forward strand.
TGACATATCTTGACACTGTCTAGATTAAAAATGCAATTATGGAGTCGGAGGTTTCATAAGGATGAGAAAGAAGGTAGTTAGTATGTTAACCAAAATAGTGATTGGAGTGCTGGTATTAGTTATTGCTTTATTGCTATATGTTGTTATCGTGAGCACAGGAAAAATTAGAGAATACAAAGATGATAAGGGTAATCAGTTGGAAGGAAGTATCAGTGAAAAGATTAAAATTGATATAAATGGAGCACAAAACGGACTGTTCATTAATGGGAAAAGTTTGGATAATCCGGTACTATTGTTTGTATCAAGTGGGCCGGGTACGGATGACTATTTTTTGAATGAAAAGTACCCTGATATGCATATTGAGGATGAGTTTACGGTCTGTTATTGGGATTATCGGGGTATGGGGATTGTTTATGATAAGAATATTGACCCGGCATCAATTGACTTGAATACGCTTGTTGAAGACACTGCCGCAGTCACAAAGTATTTGATGGAGCGATTCGGAAAAGAAAAGATATATATTATGGCATTTTCCGGTGGCACAAATATTGCACTAAAAGCAATTGAAAAATATCCTGAATACTATTATGCTTATATTGCCATGGCTCAGGTAATTTGTCGCGGAGATGACAATGATACTCTGATTTATCAGTTTATGAAGGATACTTTTACAGAACGCGGTGACAAGAAAAGATTAAACAAACTTGAGAAAATAGTGGATAAAAAGGATGATGGAAAAGTTGAGTGCCATGATTGGTATGAATTTGTAGCACTACTGCATGAAGCAGGTGGTGGAACGACCATGAATGAAACCGAATTTGAAGGAATTGTTGTTCCTATACTACAGGCGCATTGCTATACACTGAAGGAGAAGTTCGATTATATTAAGGGTATGAAAATGTATCGTACAACTACTCTTAATCAGGAGCTGGATAATAAGGATTATAGAAAAGCAGACCTTGTATTTGATATTCCTGTGTATTTCATTAGTGGGGATCATGATTACAATTGCCCATGGCCATTAGTGGAAGAATATTGTGATATGATTGATGCTCCTGACAAAAAATTTTATCTGATAGAAAATGCAGCTCACAGCCCGTTATGGGAACAGCAGGAAACATGTTTTGAGATTATGAAAGAGATTAAGAAGGAGACACTGGAACATGGAAAATAAGTATCATCATGGTAATCTAAAGCAGGCACTTATTGACGCCGGAATAAGAATTATCAATAAGGAAGGTGAGCAGGGGTTGTCGCTTCGTAAAGTAGCAGCTGCATGTGGTGTTTCCCACTCGGCTCCGTATGCGCATTATAAGGATAAAAAGGAACTTCTAAGTGCCATAAAGTTATCAGTTACAGAGCAATTTACAGAATATTTATATAAAGCAGTTGATGGGATGAAGGAAGAAAGCACCGAGAAGGCAATCATTGCGTTGGGCAGAAGTTATGTGAAGTTTTTCATTGATAATCCGGATTACTATCAATTCCTCTTCTATAATCAGAAAATTACAGTTCATCTGATGATAGGGGAAAACCATGAAGAGGATTATCCACCATACCTTTTGCTAAAAGCACTTTTTTTAAGATATTTAGATGAGAAGGGGATCAATCTGAGCGATGAAGAAAAAGAAATAGAACTCATAAAGATATGGTCCACGGTTCACGGTATTGCATCTATTGCATGTATGGAGAATGTTACAACCAGTAAACCGTGGGAAACATATCTGGATAAGTTGATTAACTAACCGGCTTGAAATCCTAAGGGACAGTTGTAGGTTTGATTCCTACCGGGAGCATTTTATTTTGCAGTAATGATTGATTAAGATCATTGCTGCAATTTTTTCGTAAGACAATATTTGTAAAAATAAAAATGCTATAAAAAATACAATGATGGTCAATAATACTTTTTTCTTGACCACATAAATAAGGCGTGCTATATTTAAAACCATATTAGAAACAGGAACGAGGGTTATTCATAACATGAAGCATTAAATATTTACTAATTCGATATTGATTGACTTAAAAGCTGCATTTTATGCGGCTTGGTTTGATTACTTTTGATTTAGTAGATAAGGAGATTATTCATGTTAACAAAATTTGATAACTTTGATGGGGTCTGTTTTTTTAATGGGCTTATCTTTTATGCACCTGTTGCATTATTGATTAGAACAAGAGCAGGTGTTTCTGATTCAACTTTTTTTGTCCTTCAGGCTATAGTTTCACTTGCAATTTTTCTTGGAGAAATTCCAACGGGATTTATAACGGATAAAATAGGATATAAGAAATCTATTATTATTTCGCAGATTACGATGCTTATTGCACGTGTATTGCTTATGTCAGCATTTTTATCAAAATCATTGTTATTATTTATAATAGAAGCTATAGTAGAAGGCTTTGGAAATTGCTTTTCATCCGGAACGAATGAAGCATATTTGTATAGTGTTTATGGGGAAGAAAACTTTACGAAAAAAGTAGCACATTCATCAAATTTTGGTACAATAGGCTTCATTATCAGTACAATAACTTACGCATTTATATATAAGTTTTTGGGAATGAAAGGGCTATTGTTGGCAACAGTTTTCTCAGGGGTGGGAGCAGTATTTTTTTCCCTATTTATTATCAAGGAAAAAGCGATAGATGTTGTTCCTGAAAGAATTGAGGTATGTAGAGTATTATCCTTTTTCAAGGAACCAAAATCTTTATTATATTTAGTATTGCGCTCTATATTTAGTGTAATCTGGATACTTATAAATTTCTTTTATGTTGAAAAATTGGAGATGAGCGGTATTTCTGCAGAATGGATGTCAGCTATTATTCTGGTATATTCGATGAATCAAATGCTTGCAGAACCAATTATATCTTGGATTCAGAAATTCGACGTTAAAAAAGTGTTCTTTATTGCATGTAGTATAGCAGGTATTTTAATTATTTTATTGGGGGTAGTCAATCACATTGCTATTAGTATTTTTATTATGTGTATAGGTCCTCTTTTCGTTTCCTTACCGGAATATCTTTTGATGGAGCAAGAGAATAAAAGAATTGATGAAATGGGATTAGAGCAAAACAGGGCTGCTTCACTTTCTGCATTGAACATGGGGGTAAATATTGTGGAAATAATAGCATTATTTATTTCATCAATATTTAGTCTGAACGCTGTAAAATGGTGTTTTGTAATGGCCGGAGCGGTATTACTTACTTTCAATCTAATAAAAGTATATAAAAAATTCTAAACTCAAAAATAAGAAATCTGATTAAGGAGCGTTCTCATAAATAGAAGCAAGTGCCAGTATTCTGCGCCTGATTTCTGCGCGAACTCCGGGTGGTGAGAGACATTCGCATCTGTCGCCGAAGCCCAATAGCATATCGTAATAATAGTCATTTTCCAGAAATGGAAGCTGAACGATAAAATGTGAATCGTCCTCTTTGGAGAACTGCTCGAACGAACAATAATCGAGCAGTCTCTCTACGAGAGAACTGTGGATGCGAAGCGTGATAGTTTGGCGAGGGACCGAATCCATATCCTCGACAGTAAGCAGTGGTTTCGGAAATTCTTTTGGGGTGAAGGTTTCTTCCGCAAGCTGTAAGTTTAAAATTCGCGTGAGTTTAAACATACGGAAATCTCCTCTTAGCCGACAGTAGCATTGTACATACCAGTGGCTGTATTTGGACACAAGTTGATAGGGCTCGACGGTTCGGAGCGTCTGCTTGCCATGGTGATCCAGATACTGAAGGCTTAACAGTCTGTTTTCTTCTAATGCTGTCTGAATGATTTCCACATAGGGTTGCATATCTCTTGTGCCCATCCACGGGTGCAGATCAATACAAATCTGATTAACCTTTCCCTCGATTTTTCCGGCCTGCTCTGACGGAATGAAGCTTTTGATTTTAGTAAGAGTGTGAATGAGCTCATTTTCGCGCATGACACCCGACAGACTGGAGAGCCCCATTAAGAGGGCGGTAAGATCAGCTGTCCCGAAGACATTCTTATCAATCTTATAATTGGGCATAATCTCGAAGCCTCCACCAACGCCGGATGTAGCGCAGATGGGGATGCCTGCCATGCATATCGCATCAATATCCCGATAAATTGTGCGGGGTGATACCTCGAACATCTCAGCCAGTTCCTGTGCACTGACCCGCTTCTTTTCAAGTAGGATGAGAATAATACTGACCAGTCTGTCTACCTTCATATTGCCACCTCAAAATTTTTTTTGTTAACTATAGCATAAATTGTTGCCATACATATGTCAACAATAGAGGTGTATGCTGAGAAAAAGATGAAAATGATATTGGCAAAATGCCGGAAAGAGAGGAAAAAATATGTCAATAGTTTATGTGTATGTTCTTGATACATTAGCAGATTGGGAGATTGGATATCTCACAGCAGAGCTTCATTCGAGAAGATTTTTTAAGAAAGATGCCGGGGAGATTATGTTAAAATATGTCGGACGCACAAAGAAGTCCATTACAACGATGGGGGGAGTGACCATTATGCCGGATTGTGAAATCAGTGAAATTGTCATGGATAAGACGAGTGTTCTGCTTCTGCCGGGTGCAGACACCTGGAATGATTCCTGTCATGAGACGATTTTAGAAATTGCAAAGGAGTTACTTGAGATTGGTGCAACTGTGGGAGCTATCTGTGGCGCTACGACTGCATTGGCAAGAACAGGAATCCTCGACAATAGACACCATACCAGCAACGGAGCAGGATTTCTTGATATGATGGTGCCGCAGTATCGCGGACAGAGCTATTATGTGGACTGTCTTTCTTATGCGGATGACAACCTGATTACCGCAGGAGGTACCGGAGCGCTTATGTGGGCAAAGCTGATTATTGAGCGATTACATGTGTTTGAACCGGACGCTCTGAAGGCCTGGTACGATTACTTTCGGACCGGTGAGGCGCAGTATTTCTTCCGGCTGATGCAGGCAGTAGGAGAAAGTCGTAGTTAATCTTAGTTAATAGAATGCGGAGTTTCCAATGTTGAAGGATAAAAGCTGTTGTATACATTTTCGTGTACAACAGCTTTAAAAATATGCTTTGATAGAAACGATAATTTTTAAATATACATGATTAAAAATCATCGACATTCGGCTCCATAAACGTTATACTGTGAGTAATCTATCGGAATGACAGGAAGGTAGGAAAAGTAATTTTGGAAAAAGAAAGGGTGATATTTGATGTCCGGAAGTCACATCGCGATTCCCACAATTTTAAAGGTAGGAAAAGGAACGTTAGGAAGTTTAGGTAGTTACCTGAAAGCAAATAATTTAGAAAAAGCAGTAATCTATTTTGGAAACGGTTTAATTGACATGTTTGGGACGACAGTCATGCAATCCTTGAGAGATGAAGGAATTTCGGTATTGGAATATCGTGAACTGGATTCTATCAAAATAGAAGATATTATCGATTTGGCATTTTCTCTTGATGTAAAGACACAGGTAATTGTAGGAATCGGTGGAGGCAAGGTTATTGATGCGGCGAAATATGCCGCATACTTGAAGAAGCTTCCTTTTATCAGTGTGCCCACTTCTGCTTCCAGCGACGGTTTTTCCAGTGCAAGTGCTTCGCTTCTTGTAAACGGAAAACGTAATTCTGTACCTGCCGGAATGGCTTATGGTATAATTGCGGATACAGAGGTAATTAAAAGTGCTCCTGAAAAGTTTCTCTACTCCGGTATCGGAGATTTGGTATCCAAAATAACGGCTCTTTATGACTGGGTATATGAAGACCAAAACGGATATACGGTTTTGAATGATTTTGCTGTGATGATTGCAAAAAAAGCGGTGAACAGCTTTGTACGGACACCTTTTGAAAGTATTCAGGATGATTTGTTTTTAAGAGAACTTTTGGATTCCCTTGCTATGAGCGGCATTGCCAATGAAATTGCAGGCAGCAGTGCACCTACAAGTGGCAGTGAACATTTAATTTCCCATGCTTTGGATAAGCTTCTGGATATGCCACAGCTTCATGGTATTCAGGTTGGTGTTGCCACTTATCTTATGAGTAAGGTGCAGGATCACAGGTATAAAAGAGTAAATACAATATTTACAGACACAGGATTCTGGGATTATGTTGCAACTTTGAACCTAAAGCGGGAAGATTATGAAAAAGCCATTGATCTGGCACCTTCCATTAAGCCTTACCGTCATACATATCTTCATGAGGAAAAATACAGAGAACTGGCAAAACAGCTTTTGTGGGAGGATGAGGTACTCAAAAAGGTGTTTATATAAGGATGTGGTGGAATGATTTATGAAAATGCATTGAAGAAGCATAGGATTCTGATTAAAGAAGTTAAAGAAGGAAGGATTATTGCGGATACGAAAATTATCAGATATGATTCTTCCAGAAATGCCGTTGTCATAGATGCAGGAAGTTTGCAGAAAATAAAGCCATATAATGTCAATGTATTGATTTTCGGCGATGATAAGCTGTACGAATTTTGCGGAACCATTACCGGGATCATGACAAACAATGAAATTGAGGTACTGTTGGGAAAATCCAGAGAAAAAGAGGATAGAAAAAGAGCCAGATATGCAGTAACCATGAATGGATTTGTAAAGGTTATAAAGATTAAGAATCAGAATATTACATTGCGTAAACCGATTGTCTTCGTAACAGTGAATATGAGTTCCAACGGAATTTTATTAAAAACAGGTACAGGAACCTTTTTTGTAGGGTGCAGATTTCAGATGTTATTGGAGATGGAAGGGAAGAATATGGAATTTGACTGCGAGGTAATTCGTATTCAAAACAGTACTCCAAAAACAGAAGAGTATGGATGCAAAATCCATGCAACCAGAAAAATATGAGGTAAAAATGGAAGGCAAAAGACTGAGAAAACTGCCAATTGAATATTTGTGGGAAGGAATGGTTTTAAAGGATAATATTTATAATCATACCGGGTCTGTACTTTTGATTTCAAAAGGGGAAACAATAACTGCAGGGAAGCTGCAGAAGCTTTTGAATTTTGATGGAGAAGATAAACATATCATGGTTTATGAGGATATAGTTTATCAGATTCTTTCGGAACAAAATGTACCTGACAAGGTTCGGCAGAAAATTACGGAGGATTATGCCGGTTATTCGGAAATAAAGCACAATGTAGGAGCGGCATTTCATCGTGCGGATTATGAGAATTGGGTTCATGACGATGAATTTCAATCCGTTATTCAGGAAATCACAGGAAAGTTAAATGACGTGGATCCTATTGTCCTTTTTGCCTGTATTCATTTTCCGAGGCCGATGGATGAAAACCTCCAAAGACATTCTTTAAATGTTGCTTTTTTGAATGGTCTCATGGGTGAGTGGCTAAAGCTTTCAAAAGAAGATATAAATATTCTGGTAATGGCCGGACTTTTGCATGATGTGGGAAAAACAAAAATACCGGAAGAGATTTTAAATGCGCCCAGAAAACTTACGAGGGATGAAATAAAAATAATGCAAATGCATCCGGTGTATTCGTATGAATTATTGGTGCAGGGTGGATTTGATGAGCGCGTCAGACTGGCTGCCAGACATCATCATGAAAAGTTGAACGGACAAGGCTATCCTGACAGATTGAGAGAGGAAGAAATATCTTTGTTTGCAAGGATTACTTCTGTTTCGGATATTTATGATGCCATGGTTTCCAAGAGAAGCTATAAGGAAGAAAGACTTCCTCTGGATGTATTTGATATGTTTTACAAGCGGAAGTATGATGGTTTGGATATGGATTTGGTTGCAATTTTTTTGAATAATATGCGTAAGAGTTTTTTGAATAAAAAGGTAATTATGTCTGACGGGGAAATTGGAACGATTAGGTATATACCACCGAATGATGCAGATCATCCTATTGTAGAGTGTGGTGAACTTATTAAACAGACGGATAAAGAATGGTATTGTGAAAAAATTCTTTCTGAGTTTTAAAAAGGTAAAATAATTTACATAAATGTAAATAAATTAATTGAAAAACCCATGCGGTTTTGCTATATTGGAATTAGAAATCAAAGCTTCCGGCAGAGTGGGGACGGAAGTAAAGAGAAGGATTTACTTTTATCAATATATGGAGGACTTCTATGAAAAAAAGAGGCAAAATGATTGCAGGGGTGGCTGTTGCGGCAGTTGTCGTGGCAGCAGGCGTGGGTGTTTTTTTGAGTGCGGATACTCTGTTCGCAGAAAAAATTGATTCTGATTTTTCGGTAAGCTATGAAGGTATTGCTACAGCCGACATAAAAGCAGGTGTCAGTGTACATGACCCTTCTGTTATAGAAGTGGACGGAACGTATTACATTTTTGGTTCCCATATGTCGGGAGCTTCTTCTACAGACTTGAGAAACTGGACATCTATCGGGGATGGTTATACTCCAAACAATCCGATTTTTGATAATTTATTTGCAACGGAGCATGTGTTTGATTATTCCGGAAGTAAAAACAGTGTGATTCCTACAGACGATGGCGGTAAGCATGTATGGGCACCGGATGTGGTTTATAATAAAGCACAGGGACTTTACTATATGTATTTTTGCACGTCTTCCACATGGAATGCATCTAATCTTTGTTATGGAACTTCTGAAAAACCGGAAGGACCGTATACATGGAAGGGACCGTTGATTTATTCCGGCTTTACGGAGGAAAACATTGGTGAAACGGATGTACTAAATTACGTCAGCGAAGAGTATGCTAAGGAGCATTACATTACTCCGGGGAATAAATACAATTATGAAGAATATCCGAATGCTATCGACCCTACGGTGTTTTATGATGGGGACGGACGGATGTGGATGGTTTACGGTTCATGGTCCGGCGGTATTTTCCTGTTGGAAATTGATGAGGAGACAGGTCTGGTGATTCACCCGGAGGCGGATGAAGCCAATAACGTGGATGCATATTTCGGAAAGAAGCTTTTGGGCGGCGGGCATAAATCTATAGAAGGCCCTTATATTTTATACGACGAGGCAAGCGGTTATTATTATCTGTTTGTGTCTTACGGTTCTTTAGTCAGAGAAGGCGGATATCAGATGAGAGTATTCCGCTGCGAAACAGTGGATGGTGAGTACGTGGATATGAGCGGAAAGTATCCTACAGAAAATATGAATCATGCATACTTTGGTCTGAAGCTTTCCGGAAATTATTTTCTGCCCGGTCTGACCAAGGCTTATATGGCAACCGGACATAACTCTGCTTTTGTGGATGAAGACGGTAAACGATATATTGTTTACCATACAAGATTTGACAACGGACAGGAATTTCATGAACCCCGAGTGCATCAGTTTTTCCTGAATGAAGAAGGCTGGCCTTGTATGCTTCCGTATGCTACGGATGGAGAGACGATTTCCGAAACGGGCTATGAGAAAGACAAGGTTGTCGGTGAATATTATGTAATTAATCAGGGGATGGGCATTGATAAAGAGATTGCAGAGCCTGTGAAGCTCGTGCTTTCCAAAAAGGGAAAGGTTTACGGTGAGGGTGTAACCGGAACATGGGAAATGAAAGACAGTAGTTATTATGTACATATTACTCTGGATGAAAAGGAATATAGTGGTGTATTCTGTGAAATGAATGATGAGGCAGGAACAGCGGTGATGACTTTTAGTGCAGTGGGTTCAAATGAAAGTATTTGGGGTGTGAAATATTTTGAATAAAAAAGTAAAGACAGAAAATAGAAGCAGAAAAGAATATGCAGCAGATGTTGTGAAGGACCTGCTTGCGTGGATTGTGGTAACCGGGCTTGCGTTTCTTTACTGGATGGCAATGCTTTTGCTTGCATCGTTGTTTCTTTTAAATGTATGGCATGTAACCTTTGAAGAAATTTTGAGAATTTCTCTTGTATTGACAGGAGTAACTTCTGCAGGATATATTGGGGTACTGGTTTATCGTAGGAGACATTAAGAAATACAGTAGGGCTTTGCAATCCATGAGCGGATAAATAGAATTATTTATAAAAATACAATAATAGGAGAAGCTATGACATGAATTTGTGTCATAGCTTTTTTCATGTAGTTTTTCAATAAAGAGTAACTCTTCATTAGGCAATTTCAACAAAATTGACTGGGGTTTTTTGTGAACGAATTTGACTGATTGTGATTGACTTTGAATGAAACTGATTTTATAATGCAAGTATAAGGAATGAACGAATTTGACGGAAGTTGATTGAAAATGGAGGAATAAAAATGCTTACGGAAGAAAGATTTGCCAAAATTATGTCAATACTGGAAAGTACAGGGAGCGTAACCGTACAACAGCTGATGACAGAGTTGAATACTTCGGAATCCACAATACGGAGAGATTTAACTGCGTTGGATGCAAACGGACAGCTTACCAAGGTACATGGCGGGGCTATTTTAAAGAACACGGTATACAGCACGGTAGATGATGAAGTCATTCACCGCAAGGAACAGAACCGGGAAGCAAAAGAAAAAATTGCAGCCTATGCGGCAGGGCTGATTAAAGCCGGTGATTTTGTTTATTTGGATGCAGGAACAACGACAGAATTCATGATTGATTATATTACAGAACGGGATGCCGTATTTGTGACAAACGCAATTACTCACGCAAAAAAACTGGCAGAAAAAGGTTGTACGGTCTATATTCTTGGTGGCGAATTTAAGGCAGTAACTGAAGCAATTGTAGGAGAAGAGGCAGTATGTACTCTGGAAAAATACAATTTTACCAAAGGCTTTTGGGGTGCGAACGGTGTCAGTCGGCAAAAAGGTTTTTCCACACCGGAATTGAAAGAAGCTCTTGTAAAGAAAAAATCAATGGAAAATTGCAGAGAATGTTATGTATTAGTAGATAAATCAAAATTCAATCAGATTTCCAGTGTCACTTTTGCTCCGTTTGAAAAAGCAACAGTGATTACAAATGATTTAGAACTTGCAGCATATGGGAAGTGCGAGAATGTGATAAGTCTGTAAGAAATCATGATTACGATTTGATTGGCAAAAATAAGCAGTAAAGAAAGAAGAGAGAGCGAATATGATTTATACTTTAACATTTAATCCTTCATTAGATTATATTTTAACGGTTCCTGAGTTTACGTCAGGAGTGGTAAATCGGACAACCGAAGAAATTATCTATCCGGGCGGAAAAGGAATTAATGTTTCCATGGTGTTAAAAAATCTGGGATTTGAAAATACCGCGTTAGGATATTTTGCCGGATTTACGGGAGAAAAATTAAAAAAACTTCTGGAAGAAAAAGGAATAGAAACAGATTTTATTTCTGTAAAAAGTGGAATGACAAGGATTAACGTGAAAATCCGTTCTGAACAGGAAACGGAAATTAACGGACAGGGACCGGCAATCAGTAAAGAAGATATCGGGAAGCTTTATACCAAACTGGATGCGTTGGAGGATGGAGATATCCTTGTAATGGCAGGCAGCATTCCTGATGTTATGCCGGGAACAATGTATATGGATATTATGAAGTATTTGCAGAAAAAACAGTTAAAAATTGTAGTCGATGCTACAAAAGATTTGCTGACAAATGTATTACAGTATCATCCGTTTTTAATAAAACCGAATAATCACGAATTGGGAGAAATTTTTCACGTAGAAATCAAAGAAAAATCTGATGTAATAATTTATGCGAAAAAACTGCAGGAACAGGGAGCAAAAAATGTACTGGTATCCATGGCAGGAGAAGGCGCGGTTCTGGTAGCGGAGGACGGGACGGTGTACCAATCTGAGGCGCCGAAGGGCAAGGTTATAAATTCTGTTGGGGCAGGAGATTCTATGGTTGCAGGATTTTTGGCGGGCTATTTGGAATACGGAACCTACGAAAAGGCATTTCAAATGGGACTTTATACGGGAAGTGCATCTGCATTTTCCAAGGAACTTGCTACTAAAAATGATGTATTGAAATTATGGAAACAAGGAGGCTGTGGGGTATGAAAATCAGAGAATTATTGGCCGTAGAAAGCATTGAACTTCAAGGAAAAGCAGATAGTAAAAAAGATGTATTGGACAAAATGGTAGATTTAATGGCAAGAAGCGGAAAACTCCGTGATGTGGAAACCTACCGGAAGGGTGTGTATGCAAGGGAAGAAGAAGGAACTACGGGAATCGGTGAAGGAATCGCCATTCCCCATTGCAAATCAGATGCCGTGATAAAACCCGGACTTGCCGCTATGGTAGTACCGGAGGGCGTGGATTTTGATTCACTGGATGGAGAAAAAGTAAATCTGATTTTCCTTATTGCAGCACCGAATACAGAGGATAATGTACATCTGGATGTATTGAGCAAATTATCGATACTGTTGATGGATGAGAATTTTACAAATAATCTGAAAAATGCAAAAACCGTGGAAGAATTTTTATCTGTGATTGATACGGCAGAAGCAGATACACAGGATAAGGATACTCTCACAGAGCAGTCAGGTGATAAATTTATTCTTGCTGTTACCGGATGCCCTACGGGAATTGCACATACTTATATGGCAGCAGAAAGCTTAGAAAAGAAAGCAAAGGAGTTAGGATGCAGAATCAAGGTAGAAACCAGAGGCTCCGGCGGTGCGAAAAATGTGCTGACAAAAGCAGAAATTGCTGAAGCAGACTGTATTATCGTGGCAGCAGATACACAGGTTCCTATGGATCGCTTTGACGGAAAGCCGGTTATTCAGTGCAAGGTAGCAGACGGTATCAGCAAAGCGGAAGAATTGGTAACGAAAGCCATGAACGGAAAAGCAAGTATTTATCACGGAGAAGGAAAAGCTGCGGAAAGTGATAAGGAAGGAAAAGACAGCATTGGACATCAAATTTACAAGCATTTGATGAACGGCGTATCCCATATGCTTCCGTTCGTAGTAGGCGGTGGTATTTTAATAGCAATTGCCTTTTTAATTGACGGATTTGCCGTGGATTTAAATTCTCTTCCTTTGGAAGAAAGAGGTAATTTCGGTACCATTACTCCGTTAGCGGCAATGTTTAAATCTATTGGTGGTGTAGCATTCGGTTTCATGCTTCCCATTCTTGCGGGCTTTATTGCCATGAGTATCGCAGACCGTCCCGGACTTGCTGTAGGGTTTGTAGGCGGGGCTATTGCAGCAAACGGAACTTCCGGCTTTCTCGGTGCGCTGGTAGCAGGCTTCCTTGCAGGTTATACCGTGAAGCTATTAAAGAAGTTGTTCGATAAGCTTCCGGACAGCTTAGAGGGTATTAAACCGGTACTGCTTTATCCGTTACTTGGTATACTAATTGTGGGCGTGATTATGACGTATGTAGTTGAGCCGCCAATCGGTGCGCTGAATACTATCATTAACAATGGTCTTAACAGTATGAATGGTGCAAGTGCTGTTTTGCTCGGAATTTTACTTGCAGGCATGATGTCCGTAGATATGGGCGGTCCGGTAAACAAAGCAGCTTATGTATTTGGTACAGCTTCTATTGCAGCAGGAAATTATAATATTATGGCAGCAGTTATGATTGGTGGTATGGTTCCCCCTATCGCCATTGCCCTTGCGACACTTTTCTTTAAAAACAAATTTACAGCGGATGAAAGAAAAGCAGGGCCTACCAACTTTATTATGGGATTATCCTTCATTACGGAAGGAGCTATTCCTTTTGCAGCATCAGATCCGCTCCGTGTCTTACCCGCATGTGTGGCAGGTTCGGCAGTAGCAGGTGCTTTATCCATGGCATTTAACTGTACCCTGATGGCACCCCATGGAGGAATCTTCGTATTCTTAACCGTAGGAAATCCGTTAATGTATCTGGTTGCATTGGCAGCAGGTTCAGCAGTAGGCTGTATTTTACTCGGATTTTTGAAAAAGGACATTACGAAATAATGGAAACAGAAGAACGTATAGAAAATAAATAAAAAAGAAACGAATGAAAATAATAGGTAGAAAAGAAAGGATGGGATAATCATATGAAAGAATTTAAGTATACAATCAAAGATAAAGAAGGTATTCATGCAAGACCGGCAGGATTGTTTGTAAAAGCAGCCACAGCATTTCCCTGTACCGTAACTATTGGGAAGGGTGAAAAGGAAGTAGACGCAAAGAGAATTTTCGGAGTCATGGGACTTGGAGCAAAATGCGGAGAGGAAATTATTATCAGAACAGAAGGCGAAAAAGAGGAAGAGGCAATAGAAACTTTAAGTAAATTTCTGGAAGAGAATTTATAAGGAGAGCCATATGGTACTGGAAGGAAAAAGCGTATTCGGCGGTATTGCCATAGGCAGACTTGCCGTATACAAGAAAAGTGATACACAGGTAAAACGTGTAAAAATAACAGACACGGAGGCAGAACTGGAGCGTTTCGTCTCTGCAAGAGAGACGGCTAAAGAGCAGCTTGGCGGACTTTACGAAAAGGCATTAAAAGAAGTCGGTGAAGTGAATGCCATGATTTTTGAAGTACATCAAATGATGTTAGATGACATGGATTATAATGAGTCTGTTTCCAATATGATTCAGACTCAGGAGGTAAATGCGGAATTTGCTGTAGCAGCGGTGGGAGATAATTTTTCCAAAATGTTTGCCGCAATGGATGATGAATATATGCGTGAGCGTGCTGCGGATGTAAAGGATATCAGTAACCGTGTGATTGGGATTTTGCAGGGAAATGCAGGCAGTGGAATTACAGGAGAGGAACCGGTTATTCTGTTAGCAGAAGACTTGGCACCCAGTGAAACGGTGCAGCTGGACAAATCCAAGGTGCTCTCCTTTGTAACAAGGCATGGCTCCACGAATTCCCATACCGCAATTCTTGCAAGAACCATGAACATACCGGCGCTGATTGGTGTAGACTTGGAAAAAGCAGAGGAAATGGATGGCAGGTGGGGTATCGTAGACGGGTATAAAGGTACACTTTATGTGGAACCGGATGAGGAAACACTTTTCAAATATCAGAAATTAAAAGAGGAGGATGAACAGAAAAAGCGACTTTTGCAAGAACTAAAGGGCAAAGAAAATGTAACCCTTGACGGCAGGAAAATTAATCTTTATGCCAATATCGGAGGTGTTGCAGACGTAGCAAATGCACTTGCCAATGATGCCGGTGGAATCGGACTGTTCCGCAGTGAATTTCTGTATTTGGAATCGGAGGATTATCCTACCGAGGACGCACAGTTTGCGGCATACAAGACTGTAGCCGAAAATATGGCGGGCAAAAAAGTGATTATCCGTACATTGGATATCGGTGCAGACAAACAGGTAGATTATTTCGGTATGGAGAAAGAAGAGAATCCCGCAATGGGTTATCGTGCCATCCGAATTTGTCTGGACAGAAAAGAGATTTTCAAAACCCAGCTTCGTGCTATTTACCGTGCCAGCTATTACGGGACAATTTCCATTATGTTTCCAATGATAATTTCCGTTCAGGAAGTCAGACAGATTAAGGAAATTCTTGCGGAAGTAAAGGCAGAGCTTACCAAGGAGGGGATTCCCTACAAGGATGTGGAAATCGGTATCATGATTGAGACTCCGGCAGCAGTTATGATTAGTGACCTTCTGGCAAAGGAAGTGGATTTCTTTTCTATCGGAACCAACGATTTGACACAATATACACTGGCAATCGACAGACAGAATCCAAAGCTTGATAACATTTATGATTCCCATCATGAAGCGGTTTTGCGGATGTTAAAAATGGTAGTGGACAATGGACACAAGGAGGGCTGCTGGGTAGGCATCTGTGGTGAACTGGGTGCCGATATCTCGCTGACGGAAACCTTTCTTTCCATGGGATTTGATGAATTGTCGGTGTCTCCATCTATGATTTTGAAGGTACGGGACAAGATAAGAAGTATCAATCTGTCAAAATAAAAAAATTTTGCTGCAATACCAACACCTTTTACACTATAATATATAAGGTGTTGGTATTTAATTTTTCGGAATCCGTATAATATTAATCGAATATTTTGGAGCCGTATATGTAAATTCTTTCGAAACCTCCAAACTTTCTTCTGTGGGAAAAAGCTTCTCCGGTTCTTCAAAGGAATTCATATCTGAAAGATTTTCTCCCTTCAAAACCGTCACTGTCGCAGTAGAAGAATAGTCCGTCATATTGATAGCATCCAAGACTACAGTAATGGGAATATCCGTTTCCGTTACGTTGACAAATTTCAAAATCAAATCTCCGTTTTCGTCAATGCTTGTTGTTTCATAAATACTTTCTGCTGTTTCCTGCGTATAGTCTATGTATAGTTTTTCATCGATATAGCACCGAATGCGGTTATTCTCTACTACAACTTTTAGTTTGTAAACCTGATTTCTTTTCAACACCAGATTTTTTGTCGTTCCGGTAATCTGTCCGCTTTTTGTATTTCCGGTTACAATTTGTAAACAGGAAATTGTGTTGCCCCAGCCGCCGATGTTCCAAAAAATGTTGTTGCCCGAGTCCTTGACACAAATCGGAATCAAAAAGCCTTCGCTACCACTCAAAATTTCAGCATCAACAGTCAGTGTATAGTTACTCCAATCCTTGTCACCCACATAAACTACATCTCCCGTATTTCCGTCAAAAGGAGAAGCAGTACTGGTTTGTACCAGTCTTCCGTCTTTCACTTCCCATTCTCCCTCATGCTCTGTAAATCCGTCTGTTTTCAGAGTATCCGTTTTTTCAAAGTCAGAGCTGTAAAGTATGGAACCGTCTGTATTGGAGGTCACTGTTAAGTTATCGTAAGCTACCGAGGTCATCCAGGAACCTAAGCCCACACCGCCGGACAAGCCTGTATCGGGAGTTTCACCGGTTAAAGTAAGTTCCGCAGGAAGAAGCTTAGTTCCTACATTGTCCGCAAAAATCTTCTGTACATAATAATCCACTGTTCCATAGAGAGAATCATTGGAAAAAAACATCATATCCGGCATCCATTGATTGGTTTTACTGTTGCCAAAAAGAGGTGCATAACAGGCCATTGCAACCACATCAGCATTGCGTTCCAGTCCGGTCATGTAAGCTGCCTCGGCAAGTGCAGCCTGCAAGGTGTTGGACTGTGCCGCATATTCTCCTAAAAATACCTTCGCCTGAGCGGTTCTGTCGTAAGCATCATACCGTTTTGTATTGGTTAAAAACCAGTTCGGAGATTCATAATAATGTTCATCTACCAAAGTTGTAATACTGTCCGGACAATCCTCTATATAAGACCAGCCCTCCGTAGAGCCGGAAGTCGTACCGTTTGCTACGATTAATTCAATATTACCATAAAGTGCCGGATTTTCCTTTGCAGCAGCATCAAAGGCTTCTACAAATTTTTCATAATGTGCATGGTATTCGCTTTGCCATTGTTCATTTCCGACGGCAATATATTTTAGTAAAAAAGGTTCTTTATGTCCCATGGCAATTCGGACAGATCCCCATTTTGTTGTTTCATCACCGCGGCAAAATTCCACTAAATCCAAAGCATCCTGTATACACTGTTTGAATTCATCACTGCTTAAAGGGTAAACGATATATTTCGGACTTTGCACCTGGCAGGTCATACCCGCATTCAATACGGGAACAGGTAAGCAGTCCAGCGTTTCGCACAATTCAAAATATTCATAAAAACCGATTCCGTAAGTGGTATAGTAAGGGTCCTGTTTTGTTCCCGACCAGATGTCTTTACCCTGCGGACGTGCAGCCGGGTCACCCACAACTTCTTCTCCATTTACAGTAAATGGAAGTCCGTTACCGATGGAATCCTTCCAGTTATACATACTTTCCTCATCTTTTCCTTCGATTACGCATCCTCCCGGAAAGCGAAGGAAGGAAGGTTTTAAAGCTTCCAGATATTCGCCGATATCCTTACGGATGGGAAGTCCTTTATAGGTATCCTGCGGCATCATGGAAACCATATCCAGACAGACCGAACCGGGTCCGATTTCCACATAAAGCCGCAAATCCTTGTTTATAGTGGCGTTTGGAGTTATTGTAGTTTCAAATTTTGTCCAATCATCGGTAACACCTTCTACAAAGCTTTCCGCATAGACCGTACCGTCTGCATCCCGAAGCGAAATTCGTATCTGCCCCTCATAGTTTCCCGCAATACCAAAATAATTTTCTGCAGCACCGGTAGATTCTTCACTTTTTTCAAAAATCTGCAAATCCGATTCGGTAGTATTTTTTAAATATAAGGAAATATTGTAGTTTTCTCCTTCCGTAACAGCAAGCCCATCCAGATAACCCATATTGCCGATTCCATAATATAAATCCCCGGAGGAAAGTCCGTTATAGGAAAGAACAGCATAATGAGGGTTGTTTTCATTTAAAGAAGTACTGTTCGTACTGCCGTCCACGATTCCAAAGGAAAGATAGTCATCGTTTGCATTGACCCAGCCGTGGCGATTTTCGTTGGCAGCAGCCGTGCCGTATTCAAAGGAACGGTTTTTTATCAGTTCTGCATACAGTCCGCCGTCCACCGCGAAATTGATATCCTCCAGAAACAATCCGTATAACGTATCCGAGATTTCATAGGATTCATCTAAAGAAGATATGTCCGTATGTACTGTATAAGATGCTCCTTTAGTACCGGCAGCAGATCCGCAGCTTATGAGTAAAGCCGCCAAGGCGGCACTTAGGATAAGTACTGCAGCTTTTTGTATAGTTTTTTTTGTCATAGAACCTCCTGTTTTAACCAAAATGTTAAAAACAAACAAAATTAAAAATATGTTTTTGTGCAAAAAGTCAAACAAATAGAAAAAACATTGATTTTATCTATAAAATAGCATAATAAAGTGCACAAGTATAGCATTGACTTTTGTCTAGTATAATAGTATTATAGAAATAACTAAAGTAATTTTAAAAATACTAAATAATTAAAGTGATTTTAAGAAAACTAAATTACCGGTCAGGAAATGTTGGTAAGGAGGAAATTATGGGGTGCAGAAAATCAAGAAAGATATTAAGGAAGGCAGTTTCAATTGGTTTGGTTGTAGCATTGAGTGTTCATACAACCGGAATCATGGAAGCGGCTGCACAGGAATTGTCTTCTGAAACAAAGGAAAGCACAGAGAGTGTATCAACAGAAGGTTATTCCTATAGCGCGGACGAATACAAAAGCGAAAGAATAGCCAATAACTATACAAAAGTAAGTGCA
The DNA here is from genome assembly GCA_964449325.1 of uncultured Lachnospiraceae bacterium. Taxonomy (GTDB): domain Bacteria; phylum Bacillota; class Clostridia; order Lachnospirales; family Lachnospiraceae; genus RGIG3002. The sequence continues at coordinate 140,171 of CAYUYJ010000003.1, forward strand.
GGATATTCCATGACTGCATATACGGGAGAAGATGTAGTATTCGACATGGAAACTTCTTATAAAGAAGGAGACGGAGAATTTGCATCGGATAATCAGAGTTATGACGGTTCTTCCAAGGTGCTGGATTTGGCCACAGGAGATAAGATTACTTTAAGTATTGAAGTACCAAAGGATGGACAGTATTTCATGTTATTTGATTATCTTTCCTATGATGAATCCATTCTTCCGATAGCAATGGCGATGCAGGTAGACGGAGCATATCCGTTTTATGAATGCAGAAATCTGGAGTTTGAAACTACCTGGATACCGAACCCGGAACCGTCTTATGACAGATACGGAAATCAGGTTGTTACCGTACCGGATAAGCTGATTCAGTGGGAAGAAAAATATTTGATGGATGCCGGTTACCGCCATTCTTCTCCATTGGCATTGGAACTGTCGGCCGGAATACATGAATTAGCAATTGAAGTGAAGGAAGGAAATTTCCTGTTAGGAGATATTACCTTGAAGGCACCTTTTGAAACGGCGGTTTACACAGGCTCTGAAGCAGCAGCAGGAGATGCCTTAATCGAAATTCAGGGTGAAAGCTTTTCCTCTTCAAACAGCTCTTCCATTCATGGAGTAGCAGAATATGATACAAGTCTTACACCTTATGAAGTTAGAGATACCGTATTGAACACGATTGATTCGGATTCCTTCAGTGCAGCAGGCCAGTCCGTTTCCTATATTTTTACAGTAGATCAGGCGGGATATTACAATATAGCAACCAATTACCGTTCTTCTGATAAAACAGATTTTCCGGTATTCGTAGATATAAAAATAGACGGAGAACTTCCAAATACGGCATTTGAATCTTATGGAATGGCCTATACAACAAAATACAAAACAACAACTTTGACCGATGAAGATGGAAATAAATTAAGCGTATATCTGGATAAAGGAGACCACACCATTTCCTTTACCATATCTATGGATGCTATTTGTTACGTTATGGAAAGCATCGATGAAATTATGTCAGACGTGAATGATCTGGCGCTGGAAATTACAAAAGTAGCAGGAACCAATGCAGATAAATACAGAGATTTGAAATTAACCCGTTACATACCTGATTTGGAAGAAACTCTTTACGGTTATGCGGATGAGCTTTGTGAATTAGAACAGAGTGCACTGAAATGGAGTGACAGCAATAAATCCGTTGCGGTAATGTCTTCCCTGATAATTGCGGCAGAACAGTTAAGAAATCTTGCAGACAATCCGGATGAAATTCCTTATCGTATCGGCGAGTTGTCTACAAGTATGAACTCGGTAAACCATTATCTTGCAAATTCCATTGATAACTTAATTGCAAACAATCTTGCAATTGACCGTATCTGGATATATCAGGAGGATGCAAAATTACCAAAGAAACCCGGAATTTTTAAATCTACGGGGATGAATATCCAAAGATTTGCTTCTTCCTTTACGGGTCAGGATTATTCTGCAAGCAATACGAATCCCGACCATTTACAGGTTTGGGTAAACCGTTCCAGCCAGTATGTGCAGATTATGCAGAAAATGATTGATGAATCCTTCACACCGGAAACCGGAATAGAAGTAGATATCAGTATCATGCCGGACCAGTATAAACTGGTATTGTCCAACTCTTCGGGAAATGCACCGGATGTAGCAACAGGAATTAACTACACGATTCCTTATGAGCTTGGTATTCGTGGAGCATTAGTGGATTTGACACAGTTTGATGACTTTATCGAGGCGGCAGAGCCTTATGAGACAGGATTTTTCATGACAGGCTCCATCGGTGACGGTATTTATTCCATGCCGGAGACCATGAACTTCTGGGTGCTTTATTACCGTTCCGATGTTTTGGAAAAATTGGGACTGGAGATTCCTGAAACAATGGATGATGTCATTGATATGCTTCCTGAGCTTCAGATGAGAGGTCTGGACTTCTACTATCCTACAGCCGGAATGTTACAGATGCGTAACTTCCACGGAACCACACCAATTATTATGCAGAACGGCGGTTCTCTTTATAATCAGTATGCTTCTTCGGGAACAGCACTCGGAAATGAAGAGTCCGTAAACGGCTTCACCAAACTGACAGACCTATTTACAATTTATGACCTGCCGGTCAATGTAGATAACTTCTATCAGCATTTCAGAAACGGTGATATGCCGATAGGAATTGCAGACTATGCAACCTATAACCTTTTAACGAACGCAGCGCCTGAGCTTTCGAGTTCCTGGGAAATTGCATTAATACCGGGAACAGTACAAGAGGACGGAAGCATTGACCGTTCTACCTGCGGATGTGCAGAAAGTACCGTAATCTTTAAGAGTGATTCGGAAAGAGAAGCGCAGGCATGGGAATTTATAAAATGGTGGTCTTCCACAGAAACACAGGCAACCTTCGGTCAGACCATTCAGATTACGTACGGGGATGAATATATGTGGTCAACCGCTAACATGGAAGCCTTTGCACAGTTACCGTGGGAATCCAATGCAAGACAGGTGATTCAGGAAACGGCAAAGAACGTAGTAGATATTGCCAGAGTACCGGGAACCTACTTGTTGGAACGTGAAATGAGTAATACCTTTAATGATATTGTCGTAAACGGTGAGAATGAGCAGACAAGAATTGATAAAGCAGTAAAAACCATTAATCGTGAGTTTGAACGTAAGCTGGAAGAATTCGGCTACAACGACAGCGAAGGAAATGTGATTAAAGAATATGAAATTCCAACAATAGACACAGTCCGGAAGCTTTTGGGCAGAACGGACGAAGAGTAGGAAATGGGGTGAAAGAATAAATGAAAGGTCAGAGAAAGAAAAGAAGCAATATCGGAAGACGTGCAAATAATAACAGAAGTGGATATGCTTTTATGGCACCTTATGCAATCGTATTTGTTATCTTTATCCTCATTCCGGTTATTTTGGCAGCGGTGCTTTCGTTTACAAACTTTAATGCAATCCAGTGGCCCTCATGGGTAGGATTTTTGAATTACATTACCTTGATTACAAGTGATGAGGTATTTATGCAGTATGTATTGCCGAATACCGTCATTTATGCGGTAGTGGTAGGTATCGGAGGATATATTCTTTCCTTCATACTTGCATGGGCGCTTTGTAATCTTACTAAAGTACCGAGAACCATTTTTGCGTTGATTTTATATTCACCGAGTATGACAACCGGTGTTGCAATGACGGTACTCTGGAAGGTTATTTTCTCCGGTGACCAGACAGGACTTTTGAACAGTTGGTTAATGGAGCTTGGAATAATTAATGAACCGATTATCTGGCTGGTAAGTACTGATTACCTGTTGCCGATTGTTATTATTATCGGATTATGGTCCTCTATGGGTGTAGGCTTCCTTTCCATGATTGCAGGTATTTTAAACTCCGATGAATCTCTTTATGAAGCGGCAGCTATCGATGGTGTAAAGAACCGTTTTCAGGAGATGATTTACATTACCATTCCGCAAATGAAACCGCAGATGTTATTTGCAGCGGTTATGGCGATTGTAGGTGCGTTCCAGAATGGTCTGGTTTCCACTCTTCTTACAGGAAACCCGTCACCGGGCTATGCGGCACAGCTTATCGTAAATCATATTGAAGATTATGGTTTCTTACGATATGAAATGGGCTATGCGGCAGCCGTTTCCGTAGTGTTACTGTTAATTGTTCAGTTATTCTCGAAAGCAGCAAACGGTTTGTTCGCTGAAAAAGATGAATTTTAGAAAGGGGGAAGCAAAACATGGCATATAAAGGAAAAAGGATCAATCCGCAGAAGTTTGAAAAAAGTCAGTTAAAAATCATTTTAATCATTCTTCCGCTTGTTATTTTCATGGCAATGCCGTTAATCTTCATTGCCAACCACGCATTTAAGCCGATGGAAGAGCTGTTTGCTTTCCCGCCTACCTTCTTTGTAAGAAATGCAACGTTAGATAATTTTACAAAATTGATTAAATTTAGCAGGACGGCAGGAATTCCGCTTTCCAGATATGTGTTCAACAGTATTCTGGTAACGGTGCTTACAGTGGGCTTATCTCTGTTATTTACAACCTGCGCGGCATTTGCACTGGCAAAAATCAATTTCAAGGGCAGAAACCTGATGATGCAGATTAACCAGATTGCCTTAATGTTCGTTGCAGTTGCGGTACTGATTCCGAGATATCTGGTTGTGTGTCAGCTCGGGTTGATTGACTCCCTTTGGGCACACATTTTACCATTGGTAGCGTACCCGGTAGCGCTATTCCTTGTTAAGCAGTTCGTGGAGCAGGTTCCGGATTCCCTGATTGAAGCGGCGTATATGGATGGGGCAACAGATTTTCAGGTATACAGAAAGGTCATCATACCGATGATTAAACCGGCAATAGCAACCGCAGCAATTTTAGTGTTCCAGCAGGTATGGACCAACATGGAAACCTCCAACTATTATATTAATGCCGACAGCATGAAAACGCTGACCTTCTACATGAACTCCCTTGTAAACGTAAACAACACCGTTTCCGGTCAGGGTATTGCGGCAGCAGCTACGTTAATCATGTTCGTACCGAATTTAGTTTTGTTCATTATTTTACAGAATAACGTAATGAACACAATGGCACATTCGGGCATCAAGTAAATCGGGAAAAGCAGATTTGTGTAGGAGCACGGATTTGCAGGCTGAGAAAGGAGCAAAACTATAAAATGAGAAAAAAAGTTTTAAGACTGACAGCCCTTTTCCTGATTGCATTTGTTCTTGTTTCGGGAATGGGCGTCATAACGGCAAAGGCAGAAACACCATACAGAACCTATACGGTGGATGGCTACGGATATGTGCAGGAAACACAGACTGCATATCTTGCTTATGAAACCATTACAAAGTTCGGTAATGAGTTTTTAAGCAGTCCCAGCGATATGTGTGTAACGGATGATGGCGAAATTTATGTGGCAGATACCGGCAGCGGAAAAATCCTTGTGGGTGATCTGGAAGGAAATTTAATAAAAGTAATCGGAGAAGGCACACTGGTTTCTCCGAAAGGTGTCTTCGTTACGCAGAACAAACATGTATATGTTGCAGACAGAGATGCGGAAGCAGTATTTGAATTTGATGAAAAAGGGGAAGTATTAAATAAATACACAAAACCGAACAGTCCTTTATACGGTGATTCCTTAAGCTTTATGCCTATTAAGGTTGTGGTAAATGAAGCCGGAGTTATGTATATCATTTGTGAATCCAATACAAATGGTATTGTTGAAATTTCTCCTACAGAGGGAGGAACCTTCCTTGGATATTTCGGTACCAACTATGCATCCACAAGCCTGCAGACGATTATATACCGGGCAATCCTGACAGATGCACAGAGAGCTAAGATGGTAAGTAATATTCCTTCCACACCGGATAACCTTGCCATTGATAAAAAGGGGTTGATTTACACCGTTACCCGTGGTGATAAGTATGACACCTTAAAAAGATTAAACATTGCAGGTATTAACTTAATTGATCCGGATTCCTATGATGAAATTCCGGCAGCAGTAACGGCAGGAAATCATGATAATGTTTATGTGGCATCCCAACAGGGTTATGTTTATGAATACAACAACGAAGGTGATTTACTCTATGTATTCGGTGGTTTGGATGACGGTACACAGCGTGTCGGACTTTCCACTTTGGTAACAAGCATTCAGACAGATGTGAATGACAGAATTTATATACTGGACTCTGATAAATGCCAGATTCAGGTATACGAACCGTCCGAGTTCACGAACCTTTTACACAAAGCACTTTACCTTTATTCCAAGGGAAGATATACAGAAAGTAAAGAGCCGTTAACGGAAGTTCTGAAAATGAACAGTATGTTTGACTATGCAAATCAGGCTATGGGCAGGGCTTACTTCCAGGAAGAAAATTATGAAATGGCTCTTCATTATGCAAGACTGGCAAAGGACTACGAAGGTTATTCCGATGCTTTCTGGGAAATTCGTAATGAATGGCTGAAGAAAAACATTGTTACAGCGCTTTTCATTATTATTTTACTTTATGTCGCCGTTAAGGTTGTAAAATATCTGGATAAGAAAAAGGGAATTCTTTCCAAACCAAAAAGGGCATGGGAAAAGGCAAAGAAAAACAAAGTGGTCTCCAATTTGCTGTATGCCAAATATTTTATGAGACATCCGATAGACGGTTCTTATGGAATAGCAAGAGAGGGAAGGGCTTCATGGGCAGCGCCGAGTATACTGTTGTTCATCTTTACGACAGAATTTATTATCAATAAGTACCTTTGCGGATTTTTGCAGAAGAACGTAAGAGAAGGACGATATGAAATCTTTTCTGATATTGGCACAATATTGGTCGTAACGATTGCGATTACAGTATGTAACTATCTGGTATGTACGATTAACGAAGGTGAAGGTACGGTAAAGAAGATATATACTTATTTTTGCTATAGTTTAATGCCCTACATCGTATTTACGCCGATTAGTTTTGTATTGTCCCATGTATTAACGGACAACGAGCAGTTTTTAATTACACTGGTACAGGTGGTAACAATCGGCTGGCTGGTGGTACTGGTGATACTGGCAATCAAGGAAGTAAATAACTATACGGGAAAAGAAACTTTCAAAGTTATCTGCCTGACAATATTTACGATTTTGATTCTGGCACTGTTGATTTTCATTATTTATGTATTGTGGGCACAGGTATTTGAGTTTATCAGTTCTATATTTGGAGAGGTGGTGTATCGGCTTGGCTATTAGAATGAAAAAATTAATTGCGCTGCTTGCGGCAGCAGTTCTATTCACGGCAGCAGTGCCGGACACCGTTGCATATGCAGCGGAAACCACGGAAATAGAGCAGAATGAAGAAACCGGAACGGAAGAAGCCGGAGACACTGACGGCGGAACGGTTATGGAAGATGGCGAAGTCGTTATGGAAGGCGCTGTCGGAAAAGTAGATGAATCCCAATGGATTACCATGGAGGATTATGAGCTTGTTGCAGAAAGCGACAGCTATAAAATGTATTTGTATGAGCCCAGACTTTCCATCATTCTGGAAAATAAGCAGACCGGAGAGCTTTTGGAATCTACATTGAATGATGCGAAGGATGACGGTAACAGTAATAAGTCTTGGAACGCATATATGAAATCCGGTGTAGTAGTACAGGCAATTATCGGAACTACGAATACATATCAGGTAGATTTGATTACCTGTGAGAATACCATGGAGGTTACAAAGAAGGACAACGGATTTTCCGCAAAAATTTATTTTAAGGAATATCAATTCGGATTTACCGTAAATGTAACCTTGGAAGGGGATGAACTGGTAGTGAATATTCCCGATGATTCTATCGTAGAAAACAAGCAGGGAACCTACATTTCGGCTATCAGCCTATTCCCGTTTATGGGCTACAGTTTTCTGGATGACGAAGAAGGGTATATGTTGATTCCTGATGGAAACGGTGCCTTGATTTATCTGGACAATAAGGAGGGACGGTATACTACCGGCTTTTCTCAGATGATTTATGGAAAAGATACCGGATTTTCAGATTCCGGAGTACAGACTCTGCTTTGGGAAGAAGTAGATATGGTAAAGGATGCAAATCAGGTAATTGCTCCGGTTTTCGGTATGGCACACACAAATCGTCAGATAGGGTATCTTGCAATAGTGGAAAAAGGGGAAAAACGTGCCAGCATTGAAGTACATCCTAACGGAGTTATGGTAAATTATAACCGTTGTTTTGCAAAATTTTTATTCCGGGATATTTACATTCAGCCGTTAAATAATTCCAATTCCGGAACGGTAACAAGCGTAGAAGCTGACCGTACTCATATGGATGCGCAGGTGCGTTACCTCCTGCTTTCCGGAGAAGATGCAGACTATTCCGGCATGGCAGTAGGCTATCGGGATTATCTGTTAGACAACGGACTCGTTACCGTAAAGGATAACAGCTACAATACAAGAGTGGATTTTCTCGGAACAGACCGGGAAGAATTCCTGATGGGAACAAAAGCGGTAACGGTGACAACGGTAGATAATATTGAAGAAATGTTTGGTGAATTAAAAGAAGCCGGAGTAGAAAGTCTGCTTTCCGTATATAAGGGATGGCAGAAGGGTGGTCTGTATAACCTTCCGATTTCAAAGTATAAAGCGGACAGTCATATCGGCGGCACCGGGGCATTGACAGATTTAATCAAGGATTCTGCGGAGTACAATTATGATTTATATCTTTACAATGATGCACTCCGGGTAAATCCCGATACGAGTAACTCTACCTTCAATGTAGTAAAAAAAGTAAATAAACGTACTTTTAAAGAAGAATTCTGGTCAAATGTGTATGATACATTTTTATATCAGACACCCGAAAGAACCGGTACAACGTTAGAGAAATTTGTAAACTCCTATACAAAAAAAGGAGTAAGTAATCTTGCGTTGGAGGGGATTACCGATACGCTGTTTTCTTCCAGCTATAAGGGAACATATAAAACCAGATATGACTGTGCGGAGAGCTATGAAAATGCAATGGCAGCAATTGATGAAAAGACAAATCTGATTTTGCAGCAGCCCTTTGCATATCTTTGGAATTACACAGATGCATTCCTTGATATGCCGCTTGGCTCCTCTGATTATATGTATGTGGATGAGGAAGTTCCGTTTTTGTCCATGACATTAAAAGGAATCATTCCGATGTATTCGGATTATGTGAATTTTGAGGCAAACAAAAATGAATTTTTCTTGCAGATGGTAGAATCCGGTGTTTATCCGTCCTTCTATATCACCTATGAAAATTCATCCGCATTGATTTATACTAATTCATGCGACCTGTACAGTACCGAGTACAGTACCTATAAGGACACTATCATAGATTACGACAAAAAGCTCCGCGAAGTAGCACAGGCAGTAGACGGTGCATTTATCATCAGTCATGAGAAGCTAGGCGGAGGAGTGACAGAAGTTACCTACGACAATGGAGTTGTTATCTATGTAAACTATTCAGAACAGGAGCAGACCGTGGACGGCGTAACCGTTCCGGCGATGTCTTATAAGGTAGGTGAGGCAGGATGAGCAAAAAAGAAAAATTAAATCGCAGCGAAAAAAAGAATAAGCAGAAAATGAAACCGGGTCGGCTTGCGAAACGGGAAGCGATAACAGGAATTTTGTTCGTTTCACCTTGGATTTTGGGCGCATTAATCTTTCTTGCCTACCCGTTAATTACTTCCTTCTGGTATGCATTAAACAACATCAGAATTACACCGGTAGGAAAGAACTTTAATTTTGTAGGATACGGAAACTTTACACAGATTCTGTTGTCGGATGCGGATTTTCCGACACAGTTGATTGATTACCTGACTTCCACAATTATTTCGGTTCCGGTCATTGTCGTTTTCGCCTTAATGATTGCGATGATGCTAAACCAAAAGATTAAAGCAAGGGGATTTTTCCGAATGATATTTTTCCTTCCTGTTATCATCGTGAGCGGACCGATTTTAGGAATGCTTACACAACAGGGAGCCGGCAGCATTACCGCCATTGATACACAGGCAATCAGCACGGCAATCCACGGATTTTTACCGTATAGTCTGGCAGAGCCGATTTCGGAAATTTTTGAAAATATGGTAACGATTCTCTGGTATGCCGGTGTGCCGATTTTGATTTTTCTTTCCGCACTGCAGAAAATCGACCGTTCCATGTATGAAGCGGCACAGATTGACGGTGGTTCCGGTTGGGAATGTTTCTGGAAAATTACATTGCCGATGATTAAGCCGATGATACTTTTGAACTGCGTATACACAGTAGTATTTATCTCCAATAATAACCAGAATGCCATTATCGAGCTGATAAAAGCCTCCATGTTCTCCGGAACGAAGGAAAAAGGTTACGGTTATGCATCCGCAATGGCTTGGATGTATTCTCTGGTAGTACTTTTGATTGTTGGTCTCTTCGCGTTGTTGTTCCTTGCAAAGAAGGATATTTATGAAAAACAGGTTAAGAGAGCAAAGAAGGCAATGAAGAAGGAAGCAAGGACAGTGAAGAAAATAGAAAGGAGAAGTGCAAGAAATGCCAAAAAGATTGAAAAAGCAAGACAAAAACGCAAATACTCAACCTACGATGGCAGCGGCGATTACTAGGCCGGTGAATAACGGAAAATGGTATGAGAACATAACAAAAGAAAAAGTGCGTAGATTCATGCTTGGCTCAAAAGAAAAAGAAGGCTTCTTGAAAATGTTCCTTATCTATGCACTGTTAATATGTATTGGATTTATTTATCTTTATCCGGTACTTTACATGATAAGCAACAGCTTTATGACCTTGGATGATTTGCTGGATTCTTCCATTAACTGGATTCCCAGCTCGCTGAATTTATCCAACTATGCGCAGGCTGCGGCAAGTATGGATTTCTGGAAATCCCTTGGACAGAGTATTATTATTGCAGGTGTACCAACGTTATGTAATGTAATCTCCTGTTCGTTGATTGGATATGGACTGGCACGTTTCGAATTTCCGGGAAAGAAAATTGTGTTTGCAATTATTATCTTTTCCTTTGTACTGCCGAGCCAGATTACCATGATTCCTACCTATGTACTTTATTCCAACATGGGAATTTTAGGAACGATTTGGGCATTCATTTTACCTTCCCTTTTAGGTATGGGTATTAACGGACCGATATTTATTTTGATTTTCTATCAGTTCTTTAAACAGGTGCCGAAGGTATTGATTGAGGCAGCGCAGATTGACGGAGCCGGTTATTTGAAATCCTTCATAAAGATTTCCGTACCGTCCGCAGCACCGGCGATTATTACGGTATCCTTGTTTTCTTTTGTATGGTACTGGAATGAATCATATCTGACGGAGATGTATGTATCCGGTGTTACGACGAAGTCGGGATGGTCGTCTCTGATTATCCAGCTGGATAACTTTGCTTCAAACTATTCCAGTTATGCCACCACGGCAACCAATGCGGTTACGAACATTAATGAGTCGATTAATATGGCCGGAACGATGTTGTCGATTTTGCCATTACTTTTATTATATTTTGTATTGCAGAGATATTTTGTGGAAAGTATCGACAAGACGGGTATTACAGGCGAATAATGAAACATGTATGGGAAGCTGCTCCTTTTTGGGGCAGCTTTTTTGAGTATTTGAGGGCTGGTAGAGGACGAGCAGGTATTGATATTATGTAAAACATTGCTCAAGAAAGGTGTATCTGTTATAGTTATGGAAGAGAAAAAATTGCTGACAGAAGCAATAGGAAGAGGAAAGAAGATGATGAAAAAATATTGGAAACGAATTCTGAGCGTTATATGTTTATTACTGATACTTTTTGCCGGCTTTATCTATTTTTGTGTGCCGATTCAGATGGGTGGAAATCGTCCGCAGAGTATGAAGTCGCTTCCCCTTGATATGGTATTATCGAAGGAAGAGGTGGAAGAAGACAGAATGCAGGCAATACAATTTGTAGAGGATGTGCATCCTTATTTTGTTCTTGAGAAAGAGCAGTCTGCTTATGAGGAGGCTCGACAAAACTATATTGATGCAACTTTAACAGAGATGAGTATCGGTGATTTTCAAGCAGCCACGGCAGAGTATTTGTGTTTTTTTGCCGATGGTCATACGAAAGTCTGGTGGGAGGAAGAGGAATACATTTTGTTAGAACAGGTTTATCAGGATGGAAAAACATACCTCACAGAAGATGATAAAGTTACAGATATATGGGTAACAGAAATTGGCGGGGTAGACATAGAGACTATTTATGAAACAATGGCTCGTGTTTTTCCGGCAGAAAATGATATGGCTGTTGTGATTAACAGAAATAAATATATAACCGGAAGAAATATTCTTACACTTGCCGGTGCAGAGATTGTCGAAGATAGCGTTATGGTGACGTATTCAGATGGTTCCACAAAAGATTATAAGTTTGTGCAGGCACCCTATAATAATGGTGAATGGAAATCTAACAATTGGTATATGGATGGAGATATCTTTGTAGTTGATTTTAATGAATGTGTAGATGATGATAATCTAAAAACAATTGCTTCAGAACTGCAGAGTGCAATCAGTCAGGGGTGTGACAAGGTTATCATAGACGCCAGAGGAAACGGCGGTGGAGATTCTAATGCCTGTGTGCGATTGTTAGATGCGATGAGAATGGAACCACCACAATATGGCATGTTTATTCGCTATTCGTCGGAAGCGAAAGAACAAGTCGGACATTTGCGTAAAAGTGGCACATTCAGATGCCATGCTTCAAAAAAGAGCAAGACGAATGAAGCAGTAAATCTGGTTGTCCTTTCTGACAGATATACCTTCAGTTCCGCAACTATGTTATGCGTATTTGTCCGAGATGGTAATCTGGGTACGCTGATTGGAGAGCCAAGCTCAAATATGCCAAGCAACTATGGTGATATTCTTTATTTACCGCTACAGAATTCGCATTTATTTGCATGTGTTTCACATAAGCAGTTTATCAGACCGGATGAAGATAATAAGGAACGAATGCTCGTTCCGGATATACAGACAAGTGCTGAAGAAGCTTACGATAAAGCTGTTACATATTTACATGAAAAATAATGAGACGACATAATAAACTGATTGATTAAAGTGATAATTTAGCCCGAGGTTAGAAAAAGTGTATGCCACAAATCGAAAATTACTTTTGATTTGTGGCATATTTTTGTTCTATTCCCGGAGAACTCTTAAGTTCTAGGGAAAATCTTCCCACATTTAACAAAACTTAAACAAAAGTCAAACAATGAATAAACAAAAGCAGGGTAATCTTGATATATCAAATGTAACAAAAAAATTAAAGAAGGAGATATAAGAAAATGGCAAAATCAAAGTTCGTAAAAGTAAATGAGAAAATCGCTGAAAGTGTAGTGGGCGGCTACAAGAAAATCGAAGAAGGCGTAGTCGGAGGTTATAAAAAAATCGAGGATGGAGCAGTAGGAGGCTTCAATAAAATTGCAGATAAGTTCGTTGACAATTTTTTGACTAAAGAAGGCGAGTCTGTAGAAGAGGCAAAAGAAAGATTATCTGCAGAACAGAAAGCAAGAGAAGAAACAAGAAGAAAGGCAGGTATTAAATAATGAAAAAGAGTACATTTGTAGCTATGATTTTAGGAACAATCGGAGGCATTTTGTTTGCACTTGGAATGTGCATGTCACTGATCCCGGAGTGGAATGCATTCAGACCGGGTGTCATTATGGGAGTGATTGGCGCAGTTGTGCTATTGATTATGGTATTTGTATGGAGAAGGATGGAAAACAAAGAACCGATTAAGCTGTCAGGAAAAACGATAGGTGCAACACTGCTCGGAATTGTTGGAGCCTTGCTGTTAGGTGTCGGTATGTGTCTTACAATGGTTTGGAGTCATATGGTTGCCGGAATTGTAATCGGAATCGTTGGTATCATTGTTCTTCTCTGCCTGATTCCTTTTATCAAAGGTTTAAAATAAAAAGGTTAGGGTGCGGTAGAATCAAAGTCTGCCGCATCTTTTTGTGTGAAACAGTTCCTCAAAATCGAAGTGCAAAGGTTTCACAGAAAGCAATTTATGTTCACACTTTAGACATAATTTACAAACAAAACTCAAACAAATCCGGTTTATTATAAAATAAAAAGAAAAGTGTGCTTAAAAGGAAATTTTATATATGAAAAAACAAAAAGAAGCAAAGAAGAAAAAATTAAGCAGATATATTCCTTCGTTACGTTTTCGATACCGGGTTTTTTTGTATTTTGTAACGATTGCCTGCATTACACTTGCTCTATTGGATGTGACTGTTCATTGTTTTCCTTATATTGCAAGCATTATATTTTATGTGTCAGCAGCTGTTACACTTACTGCAAGCTGCTATTATATCATTATTCATATCAGGCAAGATATCAGGGAGATTATAAAACCGGCAATCGCAGCAAATCCATATGCGAATAAAGTAACAACTGATTACAGATGGAGAACTATTCTGTTGGCTGTACCCGGAATGGTGAGTAATATTATCTTTGCGGCATTCAACGGTGTAATCGGAATCACCAGTCACTCGGCGTGGTTTGGTACTCTGTCAGCATATTATATTCTGTTAAGTATCATGCGGGCAGGAATTGTCAGGCAGGAAAGAAAGCTTGCTGTTATCAAAGAAAAAAAGGAGCATATGAGGCAGGAACAGTCTGTTTACCGCAGAAATAGTGTGCTGTTTATATTTATGGCAGTCGTATTGGCAGGAGCGGTTATTCTGCTTTTAAATGCCCAGGGCGGTAAAAATTATCCCGGGTTTACGATATATGCGGTGGCGGCATATACTTTTTATAAGATTATCATGTCCACGATACAGGTGGTTAAGGTAGGAAAAAGAAAATCACCGCTCCTTTCCATAACCAGAAGAATCGGATATATTGATGCCTGTGTTTCCATTCTGACACTTCAGACGGCGATGTTTGCTTCTTTTGCCAATGGGGAGGAAGAATATATAAAACTGATGAATGGAATAACCGGAGCAGCCCTATGTGTGATGGTTTTAGGCTTAGGAATACAGGGTATCTGCTCTTCAAAAAGAGAAAAGTAATTTGCGAAAAGGAGGGAATTAAAATGATTCATATTCTTGTGGTGGAAGATGATGCAAACTTAAATCAGATTGTCTGCACTTATCTGAATGACAGCGGATTTCAGGCAAAGGGGTGCCTGTCTGCAAACCAGGCGTATGAGGAAATGTATAATAATCTGTATGAGCTTATTATTTCAGATATTATGATGCCGGAAATTGATGGATTTGAATTTGCTCAGACTGTCAGGGAGGTAAATAAAACTATTCCCATTTTATTTATGTCGGCAAAGGATGATTTACCGTCCAAGCAAAAGGGATTTCAACTGGGAATTGACGACTACATGGTAAAACCTATTGAACTGGGTGAATTACTGCTTCGTGTAAGGGCACTGCTTCGCAGGGCAAATATAGAAATGGAACGAAAAATTACAGTAGGCAATTTGGAACTGGATGCGGATGGGATGAGTGCCATGATTGACGGAGAAGAAATCAGTCTTACCACAAGAGAATTTAATATCATATATAAACTGTTATCTTATCCGAAAAAGACATTTTCCAGAGCACAGCTCATGGATGAATTTTGGGGAATAGACAGCGATACCAATCTTCGTGCTGTAGACGTGTATGTTACAAAGCTTAGGGATAAGCTTTCGGCATGTGATGGATTTAAGATTGTAACAGTGAGAGGTCTTGGATATAAGGTGGTATTGGTATGATAAAAGGGAAAAATAAAAATTATGGACCGGTGAAAGAGAGCAGATTTCCTCCATCTTTATTTGCGATTTTTCTTGTGATACTTCTTTTGATGTCCGGTGTCCATACAGGATTGATTGTACTTATGAATCGCATGGAATGGAATACGGTAGTGCAGACGCTCGTTCCAATGATTTATTGGGGGATGGTTGCGGTGGCACTTACTTTGTTTACGAGAAGAAAAATCCGTGCTGCCTATGAAGAACCCATGCATAAACTGGCAGAAGCTACCAGTCGGGTAGCGAACGGGGATTTTTCTGTGTATGTTCCTACACTTCATACACAGGATAAAAGGGATTATCTTGATGTGATGATTATGGATTTTAATAAAATGGTGGAGGAACTGGGGAGCATTGAAACACTGAAGACTGATTTTGTGTCGAATGTATCTCATGAAATGAAGACTCCCATTGCCATAATCAAGAATTATGCAGAGTTACTGAAAGCAGAACGTATTACAGAAGAACAGAGAAAAGAATATGCGGAAAGTATTGAAGGAGCAGCAATGAGGCTTTCCAACTTAATTAGCAATATTCTGAAACTGAATAAACTGGAAAACCAGAGGATAACTCCGGAAGTAGAGACTTATGACGTGTGCAGACAGTTATGTGAATGTATTCTTCAGCTTGAAGATTCGTGGGACGAAAAGGAAATAGAGTTGGAGACAGAGATAGAGGACATGGCGATGGTGGAAGCGGATGAGAGCCTTCTGGAACTTGTGTGGAACAATCTTTTGTCTAATGCAATCAAGTTTACGGAACCGGGGGGAATCATTACCGTGCGACAAACCTCGGAGGAAGGTCTTGTAAAAATATCTGTTTCAGACACGGGATGCGGTATGGACAGTAACATCATGAAACATATATTTGACAAGTTTTATCAGGGAGATTCTTCTCATGCAAAAGAAGGTAACGGGCTGGGGCTGGCATTGGTAAAACGGGTGCTGGAATTATTGGATGGCGATATCCAGGTTCTCAGCGAAAAAGGAAAGGGGAGTACCTTTCTTGTTACCTTGTCTGCAGCAGGTGTACCTAGAAATGAGGATGGAGGAAATCAGTAATGGAAGATATAGAAACAAAGAGAAAAGAATTTGTGGGATATGAATATAAAGAGGTAAATGCAGATAAAAGCAGAGTTTCTTTTCTGTTGGATGGATATGAGAATTTTGGATGGGAATTAGATGGGAATATGATAGAGACTTCCATAGAAAACAGAAATCCTCAGAAACAAAATAAAGTAACCCTGCGACTCAAACGAAACCGGAAGATTATAAATAAAATGGAACTGACAAGGCTCCAGAAAAATTTTGAAAGCTGTGTCAGGGAAATTGAAATGTTGGAAAAATCAAAAAATTCCGCAGCGACTATATATGCACTTATTATTGCAGTTGCAGGTACCGCATTTATGGCTGGGGCAACTTTTGCGGTGACGGCACAGCCGCCTCAAATAATCTTGTGTATACTACTTGCTATACCGGGCTTTATCGGGTGGATACTTCCCTATTTTGTTTATATGAAGGTGCTTGGAAAGCAGACAGAAAAAGTAATACCGCTGATTGAAGAAAAGTATGATGAGATTTATGAGATATGCGAAAAGGGAAGTCGGTTATTATTTTGAAAGAATCGTTATGAAAATAATTTCAGTAAAAACAAGGCATATAGCTCCATTTTGGAGACGTGTCTTGTTTTTTTGCTTCTCAATATTGCGAACAATAATATTATGAAAAATAAAAAAAACCATATAATTCTAAAGGTTATAGTAAAGTTGCACAAAAAAGAGTAGACAAAATATGGTTTTAGAGACATAGTTATTGTGAAAAACAGAAATATTTTAGAAAAAGCTATTTTATTTTAATAAAAGGTATACAAATAAATTATCATTTGTGCTATAATGTATCCATGAGATGAAGTTACAAAATTCATGGTTTTGTAAGTAGAGTGATTGCCTGTAACGGCAGGCAGAAGGGAGCAGAAAAACATGAAGAAGAAAATAGTAGCAGCAATGTTAGTTCTTAGCATGGCACTTGGTCTTACAGCCTGTGGCAACAATGGCGGCGGCGGAGCGAAAGGCGGTGCGACAACAGTATCAGGAGAGACAGAGGCAGTTGAGATCAACGGAATTACATATAACAAAGCAACTGACCTTACATCAGATGAAATTGAATTGACTTATTTCCACTTTGATCAGAATGAAACGGTTCAGTATTTAGCTGACAGATTCATGGAGCTTTACCCGAATATTAAGGTAAATACAGTATACGAGAATGTAGCTACCTATAACGATACGTTACTAACGTTGGTAGCAAACCAGCAGACACCGGATGTTATTATGTTTTCCGATGCTGACTTTGCCTTAACCAATCAATTGGTAACGGATGTTTCCGGATTCTGGAATTCCGACCCTGAAACAGCAAACCTCGCATCTACCGTAAATGACTGCGGTCTTGGATGCTTTGAGACAGATGCAAGATTTGCAGTACCGGTTAAATTCTTTCCGGGTGTTATGTATATAGATATGAACGTATTGGAAACCTTGAACGTAGCAGCACCGAGCAGGAACTGGACATGGCAGGATATGGTTCAGCTGATTAAGGATTGTACAGTACTTGATTCCCCTGACGGAATGGCATATTACGGATGCGGTTACTACAACAGACTGGATTCTTATTACGGAATCGCAGCAGCACAGACGATTAAAGGTGAATTCGGTTTTGACGGAACAGATTTTGATTTAAGCATCTGGGCTGTCGGTGAGCAGGAATTCTCCGATTTGAAGCTTGGCGGATATATCGCTCCTGTAACAGAGACACAGGAAATGGAAGATTGGATGGGTGACTGGGAAGCATGGTGTGGAGCATCCGGACACGTTGCTTTGTTCACGGAAGCTTTTTGGACCTATCAGGGAACATGGGCAACAGAAGCATTTAAAGAATATGACTTAGACATCGTACCTTATGTTGTACCGGCAGTCAGTGCAGAAGATGCATCTGCAGATCACCACACAATCGCAACCATCGACTTTGGTGGTATTACAACCTCTTGCCAGTATCCTCGTGAGGCATATGAATTATTGAAATTCATGAGCTTCGGTGTAGACGGATGGAAAACAAGAATTGAATTATACAATGATGAAACAAAGACAAATGCTTCCGGACTTGCATTAAAATATGATGTTATGCCGGCACCTATTACAACCAATCAGGAAGTATGGGACGGATACATTGATATGTACTGCAAAGGCATGGATGATGAACATGTTGGCTACTGGAAAGAATATTTTGCAAGCTGTATGCAGCCGATTCCTTACGGCTGGACCAGCATTGCAGGCTACTGGAATTTCTGTGATGAGTATTTTAACAGCATCGGTATTCATGACAAGGTAGATAACGGAACAGCAAAAGCAGCCGATTATGCAGCAGAAGCTACCATGAAAGCAAATTACTACCATGCAAAAGCAATGATAGATTACTTCGGACCGGACGGCTACAACGTATTAACAGATGAGCAGATTGCAACTTACGAGCAGATGATAACAGATAACCAGTAATCAAAATTATTTCATATAAATGAGTTAATCAGGAGGTCAAAAAATGAAAAAGAAAGTTTTAGCAGCACTCTTATGTGTCAGCATGACAGCAGCTTTATTTACAGGCTGCGGAAGCAAAAAAGAAGCAACAACGACACCGGAAACAACAGTAGAAGAATCTGCACCGGAAACAGAAGCAGCTTCTGAAGCAGAAACACCGGCAGAAGCTCCGGTTGCAGAAATGGCAGCTCCGGAAGAATTACCGGCAGAGGCATTTGCACACCTTACCTTTGATGGTGAAGATGAAGGATACAAGGCAGTTACACAGGTGGATAATGTAGGTGACAATGACGGTGCAACCTATGGTATTGAAGAAACAGAAGCAACCTTTGCATATGCAGCAGGACCGGTTGGTCAGGCAATTTACTTAGACGGAAGTTATGGTCTTGATTTAGGACTGGAAGCCACAAATACGGATACTTATACAGTTTCCTTCTGGGTAAATGCAGACAGACTTTCTACCTTTGGCCCTACTCTTACAATGGGATATAACGTAGGTAAAGCAGCAGATGCAGGTAATAATGTAACATGGTTTAACGTAACTCAATCCGAATGGGGTGAGAACAGTGCAAAAATCTTCCCTATCGTATGGAGCCGTAACGAAGCATCTGATGCAGCAGACGGAACAGACTGCTGGCCTTGGATGTATGGATTTGATAATGAAATCCACGGTAAGAGAGAATGGGCTATGGTAACCATCGTTTGTACAGGTGAAGAGCAGACAGGTGCTACAGGTGCTAAAACAGTAGGTGCTCAGTACTATGTAAACGGTGTAAAAGTATATGATTCACAGGCTAACTATACAAGCAATGCATATTTCGAGTACACATGGGATGCTTCCCTTGCTCCGAACTTAATGCAGCCGGGTGACAGCAAATATGAAGCTTACTTCGGAGTAAACTACTGGGATACTATTTTCAAGGGTTTTGTTGATGATTTATATATCTATGATGTAGCTTTAACACCGGGTCAGGTTGCTTCCCTTTATCAGTTAGGTGATGCTTCCGTAGAATCTGTTGCTCCGGACGGATCTGCAGCAGAAGAAGAGGCAGAACCGGTTGCAGCTGACCACAGCAATGTTACAACTACAGGTACTGTTGTAGGTGCTACAGATTGCTCTCAGGCATTCTGGAGTGCATTCAGTGATACATGGGAAGTTCCGGAAGGCAAATCCGTTTCCAAGACCTTCAAGAACTACTCCAGCCAGTTAAATAACTGGGAAAACTTCCTGGTAGTTTTGCAGAACGTAGCAGATGCTCATTCCGCTGATGACAATGCAGATTATGCAGAATACGCAGTAGTTCGTGCAGACAACTTCGGTTGGGGCGCAGGCTATGACGGTATTGTTACACCGGAATGTGATTACAACTGGGATACTTTCTTAGTAGATTTAGATGGCGCTGACGTAACTGTAACCGTAACAAACAACGGCGACACAGCAGACATCGTAGCTGAGGTTACAACCGTTGAAGGAACAAAATATACACAGAAATATCCGGGAATCAAAACAGACGGAGATTTATATTTCTGCTTAACTGTTGAAAAAGCTTTCCTTGATATTCAGGATTAGTTTATAGCTTAACATAGTAAGAGCCAATGGAGCTGTCGCTTTGGCAGCTCCATTATTTTTCTTGAAGCAGATGAAATAATCTGTTGTAAGAAGAGTAATGGAGTGAAAGGAGTAACGTAATTTAATGGAAACTGCAAAAGAATTGAAATATAATGAACCGTGGATATTGCAAAGAGCAGACCCATATGTATATCGTCATACGGATGGATGGTATTATTTTACCGCATCTGTCCCTGCTTATGACTGCATTGTTTTAAGACGATCAAAGACATTGGCCGGACTTGCCGAAGCAGAAGAAAAGGTTATCTGGAGAAAGCATGAAAGCGGTCCTATGAGTGAACATATCTGGGCACCGGAAATTCATTATCTGTTTGGGAAATGGTATGTCTACTTTGCCGGAGGAGAAAAAGAGGATATTTGGAAAATCCGTCCGTATGTACTGGAATGTCAGGGAACAGATCCCTATGAAGACGAATGGATGGAAAGAGGAAAAATGCAACGTGCCGAGGGAGACGAGTTTTCTTTTGAGGCTTTTTCCCTGGATGCTACCGTATTTAAGAATAAAGGTGAATATTACTATGTATGGGCGGAAAAAGTTGGCGTAGGAAAGCAGATTTCCAATCTTTATATTGCCCAAATGGAAAACGGTTATACGTTAAGAACCGTACAGGTACTTCTGACAACACCGGATTATGACTGGGAAAGAATCGGTTTTTGGGTAAACGAGGGACCGGGTGTTATTAAGCATAACGGAAAGCTTTTCCTTACGTATTCCGCAAGTGAAACCGGAATCTGCTATTGTGTAGGTATGCTCAGTGCAGATGAGAATGCGGATTTGCTTGATCCGAAGTCTTGGGAAAAGGAGCGTTTCCCTGTATTAAAAACCGATGAATCCAGAGAGATTTACGGACCGGGTCATAATTCCTTTACAACCGATGAGGACGGAAATGATATCATTGTTTATCATGCGAGAAAGGAATCTGCAATTGTGGGAGATCCGCTTTACAATCCGAACCGTCATGCTATGCTGATGAAGGTCAGATGGAGCGAGGAAGGCAAACCGGTATTTTCGTATGAAGACTAAAACAGATTTATTCTAACATAATATGAAAAATGCGATGTATGGAAACAACGCGGAAATGAGGAAAATATGGCAAAATTAGTGATTAATGAAGGAAAAAAAGAATCCCATATTGAACCGGAAATTTACGGACACTTTTCCGAGCATTTGGGAAGATGTATTTATGAAGGAATTTTTGTAGGAGAGAATTCCGATATTCCGAATGTAAACGGTATGCGTACCGATGTCGTGGAAGCCCTGAAGGAATTGAAGGTACCGGTGCTTCGTTGGCCGGGCGGCTGCTTTGCAGATGAATATCACTGGAAAGACGGTATCGGTCCGAAGGAAAGCAGGAAGAAAATGATTAATACCCATTGGGGCGGTGTGGTAGAGGACAACAGCTTCGGAACCCATGAATTTATGGAATTTTGTCGTCAGATTGGGGCGAAAACATACATCAACGGAAATCTTGGAAGCGGAACGGTGCAGGAAATGTCCGAATGGGTTGAATACATGACCTTTAACGGCGTTTCACCGATGGCTGATCTTCGTGCAAAAAACGGTCATGAAGAGCCATGGGTTGTGGACTATTTTGGTGTAGGAAATGAAAACTGGGGATGTGGCGGTAATATGACTCCTCAGTATTATGCAAACGAGTATCGCCGATATCAGACCTATGTAAGAAATTATAACCCGGAACATCCGATTAAGAAAGTATGCTGCGGCGCAAATGTGAGCGATTATTTCTGGACGGAGGGAGTGTTGCAGACAGCCTTTGACCATGCGGAATGGGCTCACGGCTTTATGGATTATCTTTCCCTGCACTACTATGTACATCCGGAAGGGTGGGAAATCAAAGGAAGTGCTACGGATTTCAATGAAGAAGTCTGGTATAAGACTTTAAATAAAGCATATTTTATGGATACGTTAATCAATCGTCACGGTGCGATTATGGATCAATATGATCCGGAGAAAAAGGTAGGCATGTGCGTGGATGAATGGGGTGCCTGGTATACCTGTGAGCCGGGTACCAATCCGGGATTTCTGTATCAGCAAAATACCGTGCGTGACGCCTTAATTGCGGGAATTACGCTGAACATTTTCAACAAGCATTCCGACCGCGTCAAGATGGCTGCACTGGCACAGATGGTAAATGTATTGCAGTCTGTAATTCTGACCGAAGGCGATAAGATGATTAAGACACCGACATATCATGTCATGCATATGTATCGTCATCATCAGGACGCAGACCTTTTAGCAAGTTCTCTTGCGGAGGTTGAGGAAATCGGTATCGGTGAATGGAAGGTGCCGAAGATTACAGAATCCGTATCCATGAAGGATGAGGTAATTACTATTACACTAAATAATCTTTCGATTGAAGCAGCAGAAACCGTGGATGTGAAGTTTGCAGAGAACGGCTATCGGGTGATAGAAGCCAAAATTGTAACAAACAAAGATATGCATGCCCACAATACCTTTGAGGCACCGGAGGAAGTAATGGAGGCCGATTTTGCCGATTATCAGGTAACGGCGGAAGGCTTAAGTATCACAATGCCGGTAAACAGTGTTGTGGAGATACGCGTGAAGAAATAAAGAGCATTTCAAGAAAATAACATTGTTAAATATGAACAAATCTGAAAGCTCACTTTTGTTAATTACTGAAATTGACAGAAGTGAGCTTTACGTTTACAATGTGCTTAACTGGTTAAGCAACCTTTTATTTTTTGCCTGTTAGCTTAACTGGTTAAGCAACTGAGGTAGTTCTATCAATCATATCAGTTGCAAGAAAAAAGCAGGATATTCAAGTTAGCAAAGAAAAAGAAGTATGGGAGGAAAATTTTTATGAAGAAGAGAAAAGTTAGTCTTGTGATTGCAGCAGTAGCATTAAGTGTATCGACTTTATTCGGCTGCGGCAGTTCCGACAGTACGAAGGAAGCAGTTAACGGTACAGAGGCGGCAGCTGCAGGCGAAGCGGAAACTACGGCGGAAAGTACGGGAGAAGCAGACAGCTTTACGGTTACTTTTTATGATGCAGACGGAACGACTGTTTTATCGAAAGAGGAAGTAAAAAACGGGGCAAATGCGACAGAATATACACCGGAGAAAGATAATCAGGTTTTTATGGGATGGTTTGGAACACCGTCCATGACACATGAATTCGATTTTACACAGCCTATTACGGCAAATACGGATGTATTCGCGGGATTTATGGAAAATATTGAAGATACGAGAACCTTTGCTATTGTGGGAAGCGGAACAAGTCCGCTGCTTTCTACTTCAAGCTGGGGCAAGGTAATTAATGATGAACACTATATGACCAAGAGTGAAGGAAAGAACGTGTACAGCATTACCTTGGATTTGTGCGAGGGAGATGAGTTTCAGTTTGCCGTTGATTCCTCATGGAGCAATCAGCGTGGTGGCGGATATCTGACCACAACCGATTTAGACGGAAAAAGTTATTTTACAGTTTCCGGGGGACTTTCCGATAATACAAAGAAATCGAATATGAAATGTGCAGTATCCGGAAATTACACATTTACTTTATCTACTTATCCGGGTGCAGATGTTTATGATACAGAGAACAGCTATTATACCGAAGAGACAAAGGAAAATTATAATTCCAATCCGTATGACAAGATTGAATGGACCTACAACGGTGAGATGAAAGCAGAGCAGGCAGATTTGGATGTAACATATTATATCAAAGGCGCAATTGTTACCGGATGGGAAGATAAATATGACGAACAGTATGCCTTTACCGAGGAAAACGGTGTGCATACGCTGACCATTGATTTGGAGGAAGGGGATGAATTCCTGCTCACTACATTAGTAACAACGGACGGAAATTCCAGCGTAGGAAATGAATATGTGCGTTACAGCAATATTACCGATGAGACTTCCCTGACTTATGTAGAGGGTACGGCGACACAGAATATTGTAACAAAGCAGACAGGAACTTATACCTTTACCTACAATCCGGAAACAAAAGAACTGACGGTAGCAATGGAATAGTACCGTCAGTTATACAAGACAAAGGTGTGTGCAGTCGGGAACACGATTCAGGGCAAGCTCCATACAGGAAAAGACCTGCTCCATTTTCGACTGCATGTCATAAGAAATATAAAAAGCATCGGAGGGCACTAAGGAGTGCAGGGAAGACTGGTTGTATACCACATTTCCGGTAAGCGATACCGGTTCACCTTCCCAAAAGCAGACTTTTTTAAAGGAATCGTAAATCATTGCTTTTATTTCCTGATTGTTCGGTGAAAGACAAAAATAAGTATAGTTGTCCTTGCCGAAATGTGCATCAGCCTGCTCCTTCTGCTTTTGATAATCGGTGCATACCTGAAAGAAAATCTGTAAAGGTGCATCAATCAAAATATCTATGGCAATTAAAGGGATTAAGTTTTTATCACCGACTTCACAGAAAAATTCGGTGGTGGTGTCGTAGCAGAAAACAGCATCGGCATAATCAATCTGATTTAAATCTCCTTCGCTTTGAAGAAGAAGATGGTATCCATGTTGTTTTAAAACCGTGGCAAGAGCCTGTGCAGCAAAAAGCTGTTCGGAGCGTTTATACAGAGATTCCTCGTGTGTTAAATAGAGTGCGGCAGTATAAGTTTTATTTGTCGCAAGTGATTTTGCAGAGGAATTAGGCTTGTAGTCCAGAAGATTAATAATCTGGCGAACCTTTTTCTTTGTTTCATCACTGATTCTCTGGTCGTCACGGTTATTGATTACATAAGATACAGTGGCTACAGATACACCTGCCTGTTTGGCAATGTCTCGAATAGTATATTTTTTGCTCATAGCTTATTTATATACTTCGAACTCATTTTTGTCAATGTGGCACTTTAACGAAAATGGAAAGGATAACTATCATGAATGAACAAGGAATTTTGCATATACCGGACTCGAAATTTTGCTTTCCGTTAGATTCTAACAGACTGGTGTTGCGGCTTCGGGTGGATAGGAAAGACAGGATAGAAAAGGTTGAGGTAATTTATGAAAGCAAATACCTGATACATGAAAAACAACAAAGCTGTTTAATGGAAAAGAAATATGAAGACAGGCTTTTTGCCTATTATGAAATTGTGCTTTCCCTCACAGATGTCCGTTTTGCTTATGTATTTCGTATCTGGGAAAATGGAAAAGGCTATTATTTCTCAGAGGACGGATTAAGCGAAAACTATAATTTTACATTGGGCTATTTTAATTTTTTCCAACTGCCTTATATTAATGAAGCGGATATTCCACAGGAAGTGAGTTGGATGCGGGAAGCGGTTTTTTATGAAATTTTTGTGGAACGATTTCATTGCGGCAGGGATAAAAAGGATAAAGATTATATTACAATGGAATGGGGGAGTAAGCCGGAGCCTAAAAGCTTTGCAGGCGGTGACATTCCGGGTATTATGAAGAAGCTGGATTATATAGACAGTATCGGAGTAAATGCACTTTATTTAACACCGGTATTCCAGTCAATTTCCAATCACAAATATGATATTTCGGATTATCATGTGATTGATGAGAAGTTTGGTACCAATGCGGATTTTGGAAGGCTGGTTACGGAGGCACATAAACGGGGGATGAAGGTAGTGCTGGATGCGGTATTTAATCATTGCAGCGAATATTTACCACAGTTTCAGGACGTTTTGAAAAGGGGAAAGAAATCTCCCTACTTTGACTGGTTTGTTATTGATGGGGAGAAACCGGATAAGGATAAGTTAAATTACGAGGTGTTTTCATTTTGTAATTATATGCCGAAATTTAATACGTCCAATCCGGAGGTACAGGAATTTTTATTAAATATTGCAGTCTCATGGATAAAGAAATATGATATAGACGGATGGAGGCTGGATGTTTCCGATGAGATTTCCCATGATTTCTGGAGAAGATTCAGAAAGAGAGTGAAGGAAGTAAAAGCGGATTGTGTGATTATCGGAGAAAACTGGCACGATGCCAACAGTTTTTTGCAGGGAGACCAGTATGACAGTATTATGAATTATGCTTTTACAAAAGCGTGTCTGGACTATTATGCGTTTGAGGTTTTTGATGCACAGGACTTTGCATGGAAGCTGAATAATCTTCTGATGCGTAATACGAACCAAGTGAATTCCATGATGCTGAATCTTTTGGATTCCCATGATACAGACCGTTTTTATACCAGTGTACATAAAAACAAAAATAAAGTGCTTTCAGCGGCAGCAGTGATGTGTATGTTCCTTGGTGCACCTTGTATTTATTACGGAACGGAGCTTCCGTTAGAGGGAGGTTATGACCCGGACAACAGGCGTTGTTTTGACTGGGATGAGACAAACTGGGATGAAGAATATCGTAAGAAATTGATTAGTTTAACCGGTCTTCGGAAAGAAGTGGCAATAAAGGATGGGGAGATTCAGATAACCGCAAAAGAGAAGCTGTTTCAGTTAAGCAGATTTACAGAGGCGGAAGAATTGGTGCTTTTGACGAATCAGTCGGGGGAGACAGTAAGGATAGCAGAAGAAGGAATTATTCTGATTGCTAATCAATTTCAGAAAAAAGCATCGGATATTACGGAAACCGTTGAAGGCAGTCTGGATACAGACGGGTTTTTAGTTATAAGAAAAAGACGGAAATGAGTATAGGTGATTAAGAAACAAAGTGGGAAAGAAAGGATGGGAGCGGATTATGAAACGGGTTTTGTGCATGTTACTTACGGGTGTTATGTGCCTTGGTCTTTTAGCAGGTTGTGGGGAGAAGAGTGGAGGCGGACAGTCACAGACAGCAGGAAATACGGGAGATTCTACAGCGAAAACAGCAGACTTGAGTCATATATACAATGGGGAACCGGAGAAGAATATCACGATTCGTGTATTGGAAAATGACACGGCAATTGCGGAAGGATATTTTCAGGAGCTGATTGATGCATTTAACGAAGCTTATGCAGAATATGGCATTGTGGCGGTAGATGCCAATATGGACCAGTACAGTAATCTGGCAGATGACGGCCCTTATGGTTATGGTCCTGATGTGTTGTATCAGGCAAATGATGTTTTAATGAAATATGTGGAAGGAAAGCATATTTATCCGATTCCGGTACAAACCTTGGATTGCTATGACAAGATTCCGGGAAATGCATGGAACGCATATAAAACCGAGGTAAACGGTGTGGAATATTATATGGGTGTGCCGGTTAATGTGCAGTCTTCCATGCTGTATTATCGAAAGGATTTGTTGCCGGAGGATTGGGAGACAACATGGGATAAAGACGGAAACAAGGTTCCTGATATGGTAGAGAATTGGAATGATATGTACAAATTTTCCAAAGAGCTTGTAGAAAAAGGTGACGGAAAATATGGTTATATGCGTTCCATTTATGACGTATATTTTTCTTCGGGATTTTTGTTTTCCTACGGTGCGTATGTGTTTGGTGATAACAATACCAATGCGGATGATATAGGTTTTTCAGCCGGAAATGCGGAGATTGGTGCAAACGTGCTTTTGCAGCAGGCAGCTTTGATGAATGAAGACTGTATTGATGATTCTGTCACGGTAAATGCCTACAGCAAGCTGGCGGACGGAACTTACTTTGCAACAATGACTACGCCGGATGTGTATTCTCTTTTCTTAAAGGAACTGACACTTGCTTATGAGGCTGAAGGGATGGATAAGGAGACGGCACAGGCAAAGGCAGAGGAAAATCTTGTAGTAACAGAAGTACCGAAGCTTCCTGCGAGTGGTGATTTGACAGAGGAAAATCCGGAGTTAATTCCGTTAAAGGCAATGGGTGGTGTGAATGGTTATGCAATCAGTGCCTATACGAAATATCCGAATGCCTGTCTTGCTTTTGTGGAATTTGCAACAGATTATGAAATGATTACAAAACGAAACGAGATGCTGGGAGTTGTACCGGCCAGAAGTGATGCAGCTGAGGCAGCAGGCGGTATTTCAGAAATTATATATAAAAATCTGGATGAGGGAAATATTGTGGTAATGCCGTCTATCCGGGAGATAGAACAGATATGGACACCGGCGCAGACCTTCTTCCAGGACCTTGCAAAAGATGCTTTCCGTACGTCAGATAGAAAATATGCAACTCTTGATGACATAAAGAAAGGGCTGGAGGCAGTTGATACACAGATTTATGATGCAATCCATACCCTTGCATCGGAATAGATAAAAGATGAGGTTAGCTATGAATAATATAATGAAAAAGAAATCCCCGTACAATTTCTGGAGGTGTGCGGGGAGAAATGTGAAGTTAAGCGTGTGCCTGATGGGGCTGGGGCAGTTGCTTTACGGTCAGTTTGGAAAAGGACTTATGTATCTGGGGGTTTTGGTACTGGCTGTTGTTTACTTTGTTTTCCGGGGAGTTCATGATTTCGTGGGACTCTTTACGTTGGGTACAAGAGAGGCAGATACATGGCTTGGAATAGAAGGGGATAATTCCGTTGTCATGCTCCTTATGGGAATTTTGTCTGTGATAGCGATTCTGCTTCTGGTGCTTTGTTATGTGTCAAACATCAAGGATGCTTATGAGACACAGAAGCTTTGTGAGAGGGGAGGACGCCCGGCGACCTTTCGGGAAGATTTAAAACAGTTCCTGGATAAAAAGTTTTATAAAACGGTATTGTTTCTGCCAATTTTGGGCGTATGTGTTTTTAATATTCTGCCGATTGTTTTTATGATTGCAATTGCTTTCACGAACTATGGCGGCAGTATTGTGCCACCGAAGCTGGTAGACTGGGTGGGAGTGGATAACTTTATACAAATTGCCACACTTTCACAGTTTGCTCCTACTTTTGGAAGAATTTTGGGCTGGAACCTGATTTGGGCATTGGTTTCCACTGCATTAAATTATTTTGCAGGGCTTGGACTGGCGCTTCTTTTAAATAAGGAATGTGTAAAAGGGAAAGCATTCTGGAGAGCATTTCCGATGCTTGCTTATGCGGTACCGGGATTTATTACATTGCTTGGTTTTAAGTTTATGTTTTCCTATGGTGGACCTATCAACAAAATGATTACGGATATGGGGTATCATGCAATCGGATTTCTGGATATTGATGCAAAGTGGATAGCAAGAATCATCGGGTTTGTTGTTAATGCGTGGATTAGTGTTCCGTCGATTATGCTGCTTGCCACGGGAATTCTTTCCAACCGGGATGCCAGTCAGATAGAATCGGCAAAAATTGACGGGGCAAATGCTTTTCAGCAGTTTCGGCATATTACGCTGCCTTTTGTGCTGTTTTCCACTACGCCGGTATTGATTTCACAGTTTATCGGAAACTTTAATAATTTCGGTATCTTTTTCTTTTTACGCGGCGGCTTATATATAGACGGTTATTTCCTTGCCAGTGATACGGACCTTTTGATTAACTGGCTGTACAATTTGTCAATAAACAACAACTACTATAATATCGGTGCGACAATCAGTTTGATTATTTTCATGATTACTTCGCTGATTTCCCTACTGATTTATACCAGAAGTTCATCCTATAGAGAGGAGGACACCTTCCGATGAAAAGTGTAAAAACCATGCGTCTGCTTGATACGGTAGTAACTTATCTGATACTGCTTGTGGTTTGTTTTATATTTTTGTTTCCGTGTTTGTGGCTGATACTTGCTTCTTTCAGTAAATCGGGGTCTATTTATTCCTTTGACGGCTTTTTTCCAAGTGCATACAGCTTGGATACCTTCCGTAATCTGTTTACGGATACAGAGATGTACAATTATCCGCAGTGGTTCCGGAATACGCTGTTTATTGCAGTAATGAGCTGTCTGATAGGAAGTTTTCTGGTGATTCTGACGGCTTATACCATGTCCCGGTTTCAGTTTAAGGGAAGAAAAATGATTATGAAAACCACGCTAATTCTCGGAATGTTTCCTTCCTTTATGGGAATGATTGCGGTTTACATTATTATGACCCAGTTCGGACTGATTAATAAGATGTGGGGATTGATTCTGATTTACAGTGCCAGTGCGCCGATGGGGTATCTGACCCAGAAAGGCTTTTTTGATACGATACCGGCATCCATTGATGAGGCAGCACGGATTGACGGCGCTACTAATTTTCAGGTGTTTATGAAAATCAATCTGCCGCTTTCCATGCCGATTATTGTGTATACAGCATTAACCAGTTTTACGTTCCCATGGAGTGATTTTATTCTTCCTAAGCTTTTGTTAAAGGAGAAAGACCTTTATACGGTTGCAGTTGGTTTAATGAGTCTCGGGGATACGGAATTTGCCCGATTTGCGGCGGGATCCGTGTTTATTGCGGTTCCCATAGTTATTTTATACTTCTGTCTAATGAAATTCTTTGTAAACGGAATGACGGCAGGAGCTGTAAAAGGATAATCAATTGTTAAAAAAGAAACCATTGTCGATTAACGATGTGGTTTCTTTTTTAAGGTGCGCCTTGCGGCGCAAATTATCGGTTTTTTCATTATTATTTTGTTTTGTAGTCTTATTGTCGTATACTTATTTATTCAATCGGTGCATAATTTAAGCTGACCTTAATATCTTGTCCGTAATTACCGAAAGATTTTCCGAAAATGGTCAGTCCGCCTACATGCTCTGCATCATCTTCCACAGCCATACGGAAACGGATGCCGCTGCGGTAATCCAGTTTGAAATCATCTATGGTTACATCGGAAATCTTCAATCCGTCAATGTAGGTTCCCTTTTTATTAATAACAAGCAGTTTGAGAAGTCCGTACTGATTCCAGTTCGGATACCACCAGTCGGGAGTAAAAAGTCCCCTAGAATCGCCAAAATCTCCGGGGGAAAGCCATGTACCGACGCAGACATCATTCAAGTAAAAGCTGATGTCGGAGGGCCATACGTTGTTGACCCCCGGTGCCTCAGAGCTTAACTCAGCAGAAATGGTAATCTGGGTAATCCGCTGGGAACTGGGAATAAAGTTCGGAATAATGTATTCCACATATCCTTTTGTAAACCAGAGAATATCAGCATTATAGCGGTCGGGATGCTCAAAATATCGGGCATCGTCTACTTCACCAATCAGTGCCTTACCGGAAGCAAGTCCGCAGGTCGGACAGATGTTATATGCGGAATAATGTCCTACCTTCAGTTCGGTATTGTATACATTCTGGAAATCTTCCTGTTTCTCCAAATCAATTAAAATTTTGTCCAAATGAACCGAGCATATTTTCTGGTTGCCGTGTCCGGCAGATTCGCTGGAGGTAGTGATAAGACCGCTGCTTTCCAGTTTCTTGATGTGGCTTGTCAGGGCGCCGTTTGTAATGTTTAAGCGGGAAGCAAGCTCATTCATGCTCATGTTGTTGTTTTCCAGAAGGATGTTTAAAATTTCAATTCTGACATCGGAGCCGAGAGCTTTGAATATTTCAAGACCTTCATTTAAAGATGTAATATGTAACATGAAAGTTCCTCCTAATATATGGAATCTGAAAATTTTGTCAAGATTTTTTAATCTAATGTAAATAAATTTATATTATTATAAGTCATTTAAGTAATGCAAGTCAATTGAGACTAAGAAAATTTACAATTTATTAAAGAAATAAACATAAAAAACTATTGCGAATAAACATAAAAAAGTTTACAATTTATATAAATGTAAATTAGTTTAATATATAATAAATTAAAGAACGTACTACTCTACATTTGAAGATAGACAAAGAAGATAAAATATGTAAAACGAAATGGAGGCAACATATGAAAAAAGGAGGATTTCACACAGAAGCACCGGTACATGACCCGGCAGTATTTTTGGATAAGGACGGCAGCTATTATATTTTCGGGACTCATATGTCTGCAGCGGTATCGAAGGATTTGCGGTACTGGAATTGTTTTGCCTCGGGAGTAAATGCGGAGAACCCTTTGTTTGTAAACTTATTTGATGATGAGAAAAAAGCATTCTCCTTCTGCGGTAAATTCAATGGAAAAGAATATGCAGTATGGGCGCCGGATGTGTCATTCAATCCTGTTATGGGTAAATATGTGATGTATTTCTGTACCTCCGGTTCCTATGTGAAATCCAGTCTTTGCATGGCAGTTTCAGATGATGTAAAAGGTCCTTATACCTATGTGGATTCACTCCTTCATTCCGGTTTTGATGAAGAAACCGTAGAGAAGACAAATCTGAAGGAAGTTCTTGGCGAGAATGGGGATATTAAAAAGTACCTGAAAAAGAACGGACATTATAATAATTTAAGCTGGCCAAACTGCATTGACCCGAATACATTCCGTGACAAGGAGGGAAGGCTGTGGCTGGTTTACGGTTCCTGGTCCGGTGGCATTTTTTTGTTAGAATTAGATGAAAGGACAGGGAAGCCTATTCATCCTAAGGAGGATAAACGAAACGGCGTAGATGCTTATTTTGGAAAGAAACTGCTGGGGGGCGGACATAAATCTATTGAGGGACCGTTTATTTTATATGATGAAGTATCAGACTATTATTATCTGTTTGTATCTTTTGGCTGGCTTTCCAGAGACGGTGGTTATCAGATACGTCTGTTTCGGTCTAAGAAGCCGGATGGGCCCTTTGTGGATATGGAAGGAAAAACGTTCCGCCGCGTAAATCATCATGACCCCTATGGATTGAAACTGATGGGTAATTATATTTTCCCCAGCATGGAATACGGTTATAAATCCCCGGGACATAATTCTGCTTTTATTGACAGTGACGGCAAAATGTATATTGTTTATCATCAGCGTTTTGATGTAGACAGTGAAATGCATGAGCCGAGAGTGCATCAGCTTTTTCGGACGAAGAACGGATGGCTTACCGTAGCTCCGTTTGCAACAGAGGGAGAAATGCTTTGTCCGAAGTCTTATTTGGAAGCGGAAATTTGCGGTATTTATTATGTAATAGAGCATGGACTGGATATTTCTTCAAAGGTGAAGAAGCCTGTAAAGGTGGAGTTTACCCGTGATAATAAAATTATTTGTGCAGAAACAACGGATGGAAAATATCGGCTGGAGGATGAAAGCAGAATTACAGTAACTATAGGTAAGTTGGTATATGAATGTGTAATTGTACAGATTAATGATGAGGCAGGAAATCCAACTATGTGTATTACCGGAGTCGGCAGCAACCAAAGTATATGGGCAGTAAGATATTTATAAAATAGTTTACAAAATCGGGAAAATAGAATACACTTAATGAGTGGTGCAGAAGATTACAAGTGATTGTAATCTTCTGTTGTGTTTTCGGGGAAACTTTTTTACAGTAACAGTTTAACGTTAAGAAGTAAGAATGTATTACGAATGCGCTAACAGCGCGGAAAAGAGGTTGAGTATGAAATTTAAAGACATGCCATATGAACGTGTGAATATGGAAGAATTGGAGAAGGATTTCAAGCAGCTTATGGAGGAATTTAAGGCTGCGGGAAGTGGGGAAGAACAGTTTGAAGTGCATAAAAAATACTATGCACTTACCCGGAAAGTTATGACCAATATGACGATTGCTTACATTCGTCATGACATTGACACGACAGATGAATTTTACAATGAAGAGCAGGATTACAACGATCAGATTGAACCGATGTTAAATAATCTGACGGTTGCCTATCAGAAATTACTGTATGAGTCACCTTACAGAAGTTATCTGGAAGAAAAAATCGGACCGGTCGCTTTCAAGAATATGGAACTTGCTTTAAAATCCATGGATGAAAAGCTGATTCCGCTTATGCAGGAGGAAAATGCACTGACAACTGAGTATAACAAGCTGATTGCCGGTATTAAAATTGAATGGGAGGGCGAGACGTTGAATCTTTCCCTTATGACACCGTATATGCACAGCGAAGACAGAGAAGTGCGTGATAAGGCATGGAAAAAGGTATCCGCATGTCTTGGAGAAAAAGCAGAGAAGCTGGATGAAATTTATGACAAGCTTGTCAAAAATCGTACTGCCCAGGCAAAAATGATGGGTTACGAAAATTATGTGGAGCTTGGTTACAATCGTATGAATCGTAACTGCTATGACAAGAAGGATGTGGAGAATTTCAGAAATCAGGTAAAGACCTATTTCGTTCCTTTCGCAGAAAAGCTTCATGAGAGAAGACGGAAACGTCTTGGTTTGGAAAAGCTTTCTTATATTGATGAAGGTGTTTATTTCAAAAACGGTAATCCGGCACCCATCGGAACACCGGATGAAATTATGGCAAGCGGACAGAAGATGTATTCCGAGCTTTCACCGGAGACAAAAGAATTTTTTGATTTGATGATGGAAAACGAGCTGTTTGATGTTTTGGGACGCAAGACCAAGAAGGCAGGCGGATATATGACACAACTTCCGGTTTATAAAGTGCCTTTTATTTTTGCAAACTTTAACAAAACTGACCATGATGTAAACGTTGTTACTCATGAATGTGGGCATGCCTTCCAGGGCTGGCTTGCCATGAAGGATGAAATTGCAGAGCATTGGGACATTACGATGGAAACAGCGGAAATTCACTCTATGTCCATGGAATTTTTCACAGGTCCCTGGATGGAGCTGTTCTTTGGAGACCGTGCGAATGATTATCGTGCAATGCATATGGAGGACTCAGCCGCATTTATCCCTTACGGTTGTATGGTAGATGAGTTCCAGCACATTGTATATGAAAATCCGGATATGACACCGGCAGAAAGAAATGCCGTATGGGCGAAGCTGGAAAAGGAATATAAACCGCATCTTGATTACACCGGAAATCCGGTGCTTGCCGAAGGACGTTACTGGCAGAGACAGCAGCACATTTATAATTCTCCGTTCTATTACATTGATTACTGTATCGCACAGACCTGTGCATTCCAGTATAAAGTAAAAATGGATGAGGACTATAAAGCTGCATGGGAAAGCTATTTGAAGCTTTGTAAATTA
This sequence comes from uncultured Lachnospiraceae bacterium, assembly GCA_964449325.1. Lineage (GTDB taxonomy): Bacteria > Bacillota > Clostridia > Lachnospirales > Lachnospiraceae > RGIG3002. The sequence continues at coordinate 175,472 of CAYUYJ010000003.1, forward strand.
TCTGCAAGTGATTTCTTTACCGGATTAGTAAAGCAGGTTGGATTGGATAATCCGTTTGAGGATGGATGTATGGAGAAGATGGTAGAGAAGCTGGAAAAGAAAATACAATAATAGGATATACTGACAAAAATGATATCATAACGGGCAGATTTTCGGGTAAAGAAAATCTGTCCGTTATTTTTATTTTTATACTATCGATTTATATAGTTTTCAAATTTACTGAATTCTGATAAAATAGACTATAAGTGACAGAAAATGACAATTTATAGGAGGTTCGACAGATGAGTAAGGGAATCAGGTGGAAAATTCTAATAAGTACACTGGTATGTATCGGATTACTTGGCGGATGTGGAAAAAGTGCTTCCATAGATGACTTGGCAACAAATGAAGGTTATACTGTTAAGAATGCCACAAAAAGCGAAAAAAGTAGCGAAACTGTGGAAGGCGACTCCGAAAGCAACGGAATTGCAAAGGAAGACATTAAGGTAGGGGTACTTCATATTTCCGACCCGGCAGAAGGTAGCGGATATTCCTACACCCATGATTTGGGAATTCAGGGAATGCAGAAGAACTTAGGACTGAAGGAGGACCAGATTGTCAGAAAGTTAAATGTGAACGATAGTGATTCGGAAGCAGTCACTGCTGCTATTCAGGCTTGCATTGATGAAGGCTGCAATATCATCTTCACAACAAGCTGGGGATATATGGAGCCTACTGCAGCAATGGCGGAAAAATATCCGGATATTTATTTTTCCCACGGAACCGGATATATGAGTAACGGGAAAAACTTCAATAATTATTTCGGCAGAATATATCAGGCGAGATATTTAAGCGGGCTTGTGGCAGGTATGAATACCAAGTCAAATAAAATCGGTTATGTGGCGGCCCAGGATTCTTCTTTTGCCGAGGTTACAGGTGGCATTGATGCCTTTGCAATCGGTGTGTATGAGGTCAATCCCGATGCAGTAATTTACGTCAGAGTGACGAATAGCTGGTTTGACGCGGAAAAAGAAGAGGCTGCATCAAAGGAGCTGTTGGATATGGGCTGTGATGTAATGGCACAGCACTGTGACACACCTTATCCGCAGACACTTGCACAGGACAGAGGTGTGTACGGAATCGGATATAATTCGGATATGAGTAAGGAAACGCCGGATTCCTGTTTGTGCAGTGTAATCTGGAATTGGAGTGCTTATTATACATCTGCCGTACAGAGTGTTATTGATGGTACATGGGATGGTTCAAATTATTATGGCGGTATGGCAGAAGGTCTGGTGGAAATTACCCCGCTGGCAGATTTCTGTGTGGAGGGAACACAGGAGAAGGTAGATGAAGCTATGGCAAAAATCCTTTCAGGAACCTGTAATGTATTTGATGGTGTCATGGAAACAAATGATGGTAGTACCGTAGGAACAGAGGGTGGAACATTAGATGATTCTACGATTACCGGAGACATCCATTGGTACTTTAAAAATGTAGTCGTTTTGGATTAAGGAACCGAAGAAAGGATGTGGCGGTATGAAAATAAAGCTTAAAACAAAAATACTGGCAGTAGCAGTTTTGCCGATGATGCTTTTAGGAATAGTGGCAATTATAATTACCATGACGAAGGTAAAGGGTTCTTTGATAGATGAGGTAAAGAATGCTTTAAAAGGAACCGCGTCGGCAACTTTATCAGCCTATGAACAGAACTCCGGGGAATATATGATGGCGGAAAACGGGGATGTCTGGAAAGGCGGTTACAATATTTCAAAGTCGGAAACTCTTGTAGATGATATTAAAGATAATTCCGGTATGGAGGTTACTTTCTTTTACGGAAACCAGCGTATCATGACTTCTGCAAAGGATAAAAACGGCGAGCGTATTTTAGGTTCACCTGCAGGAGACGTGATTGTGGAGAAAGTGCTGAATCAGGGGGAAGAATATTTTAGTAAGGCAGTTTCCCTTGACGGAGTCATGTATTACGGATATTATATTCCGGTTTATCAGAAAGGTACTGCCGCAAATCCAATTGGTATGGTATTTGTGGGAACCGATAAAGATATTAAAGATGCGGCAATTAATAAAATTATATGGATGATTGTTATTGCTGTGTTAATTGTAATGATATTATGTGTTGCGGTTGCAATTATTCTTTCTTTTTCCATTACTTCATCCCTACAGAAAGGTATCAGTACATTGCAAAGTGTAGCAATGGGTGAATTGAGCAGTTTTGTAGACCAGAAGCTGGTGGACAGAAAAGATGAAATCGGTGACCTTGCTAAAGCGATTGTGACACTAAAACAGGAGTTACAGAAAATCTTAAAGCAGATTGCGGAAAGTATGGAAAAGCTCACAGCTGCTTCAGATGGGCTGGGTATTACGGCAAAAGAAACGAACAATACCATGAAGCAGGTAGAGAAATCCGTTAATGTTATTACGGAAAATGCGACCGAGCAAGCGAGAAATACGAAAAATACTTCTGATAATATTATGCTCATGGGTGATCAGATTAGTGAGACCACCAAGGAAGTACAGGCATTGAATAAAAATGCGGATGTGATGCGCCACTCCAGTGAACAGGCGGCCATCACCATACAACAGCTTCGCCGGATTAATGAGGAAGTAGAGCAGTCTATCGAAACGATTACCAGGCAGACGAATCAGACTAATGAATCTGCACAGAAGATTCGGGAAGCTACGGAATTGATTACTTCTATCGCGGAAGAAACCAATTTGCTTAGTCTTAACGCAAGTATAGAGGCGGCAAGAGCCGGAGAGAGCGGAAGGGGATTTGCAGTAGTTGCATCACAAATTCAGAAGCTGGCAGAGCAGTCTAACGAATCCAGTCGCACGATTGAAGAGATAACAAATACACTGATGAATGATTCCGGTGTTGCCGTAAAGACGATGCAGCATGTAAAGGAAATCATTGATACCCAAAGTAAAAATATGGGTGATACCGAACAGATTGTATCAGAGGTCATGGAAGGAATCGGCGTTTCCTTAAAGAGTATCGAACAGATTGAAGCAACAACGCTTCAATTGGAGGATTCCAGAAACCAAATGGTACAGTCGGTAGAGGATTTGTCGGAAATTGCGCAGCAGAATGCTTCCGGCATTCAGCAGACCTGTGCGCAGACTACAGAGGTTGCGGATACTTTTGAACGGATTGAAGAGGATGCATTGAATTTAAAAGAAATTGCGGATGAGCTGTCAAAGGCGATGAAGCATTTTCGGTTGTAATTAGCAGAGCCCCACATCTTTCAAAAATGGTTTTATTGTAAGATGTGGGCATTTCCATATATAATCATTCTATCTATGAGAGATTTACAGCAAATAACGGTGTTCTTGTGCAGTATATTGACTTTTGCCTTGACTTTTGTTATTGTTTTGATATTATAAAGGAGAAGTGTTATGGAAGTAACAGTAGAAGATGTAATGAATTTATCCTCTGTACATAACTGCACGGTGGTTGCCGGTAAGAAGGGGTTATGTAAGACAGTCCGATGGTTTTTAGGAATGCTTTCACCTGTTGTAGGACCATGGGTACACGGACATGAAATTTTATTTATATACGGCAAAGGAGTCGAGACTAGCGATTCTGCATTAGTGTTTTTGTTGGAGCAATGTGCAGATAAGGAAATCTCGGCTATTTTTTTTATTATGGGACCATATTTTACAGAAATTCCGCGTGCAGTTAAAGATAAGGCAGATGAATTAAAAATACCTCTGGTGGAGATGCCAAATGAGGTTCCGGTTGTAGATATTACAAAGGATATTGCGGATTTGATTATGTATAATCGTCGGATTCGTAATGAAAAAGGAAATATATTAAAAAACATCATATTTGGACACGAAAGTGATTATAAGAAACAATTAAAGGTATTAAAGAGTTATGGTGGACTTGCCCAAATCAGCAATTTTCATAATATTGTCTGTATCAGTATAAAATCAGATATGGTTGAATCTATTCCTTCAACAGACAATTATATTGAGCAAGCGTTATTATCTTCTTTTGGTGAAGTGTTATTTTTTGTAGAAGCAGATACAAGAATAATTCTTTTAAACTCGGAAAGAGTGAGTGATTTATATCAAGTAGAGAGTAAAACGAAAAAATTTAAGGTGGTTTTTGAATCGTTGTCATGTTATAAGGTTGCCGCTGCGGGAATAGGAAATACAGTTACGGATATATATAAGTTGAGTGAAAGTTATGATAATGCGTTAAAGGCGCTGAACAGTGGCTTGGAAAAGGATAACGGCATGATTTACAGCTATGAAGGACTGAGCGCAATTGAAAAACTTTTATATGAGGTAACTTCGCCGGAGGTTTTGTGGTATTGCTTTAAGGACAGCATTGGAATGCTTATAGAGTATGACAACGAGCATGAATCGGAATTGTTTCATACCTTAGAGGTATATTTGGAGGAGGATGGTAATATTGCAAGGTCGGCACAGAGACTTTTTATACATCGTAATACTATGACATATCGGATGAATAAAATAAATGGTATAATTCATATGAAAATAGAGCAAAACAGTAATATGAGGGAACTGTCTATAGCAATGAGTTGTTACAAAAAGTATATTGTGCAGAGAGAACAGTAAAATCCAATTTTATTGTGAATACATTACAATGAATTTCTGAAAAAATAATGCTACTATTTTTCAAAAGCAACGGCAAAGGCGCTGGTGTACAGTGCGTTTTGCCGTTGTTTTTAGTTGTCTCAATAAGAAAAGGAGGAAAAAATTATGAAAAAAAGATTAATAAGTTTAGTTTTATCTGTAGCAATGGTAGTATCCGTGCTAACAGGATGTACAAAGGCATCTGAGGAAACAAAAAGTGAAGCATCTGTTGCCGATACAGAAAATACGGCGGAAAGCACAGATGATAGTGCAGAAGTAGCAGCAACAAATGGTGATGAAATTAAAATAGGTGTTCTCTTTAGTTCCTCAGGTTCTACATCGACTTATGAGGATGTATGTGCAAATATCGTACAGATGATGGTAGATGAAGTAAATGCCACCGGTGGAATTAACGGTAAAAAGATTGTTACCGTGAGAGAGGACTATGGTTCAGACCCGACTGTTGCGGTTGAAAAAATGAAAAAGTTGATATTGCAGGATGAGGTTATTGCAACGATTGGTACATATGCATCTGCATCAAGAAACAGTGTTAAGCCCGTTGTAGAAGAAAATAATTCTCTTTTATTTTATCCTACATCATATGAGGGAGAAACTCCTTCTGATAATATTGTTTACATGGGAGCAATTTCCCAGCAACAGTGGGAAATCTTTGTTCCATGGTTAAAAGAAACATATGGAGATAAAATGTTCTTTATTTACAATGATTCTACAGGTACAAAGTTAATGACGGAGCAAGCGATTTCCGTATGTGAAGAAATCGGCGGAACAATTGTAGGTGAGGAAATAGTTCCTACAGGACATACTGATTTTTCAACTGTAATTACAAAAATCACCGCTGCAGAGCCGGATGTAATTGTTTCCGGTATGTGGGCAGATTCTGAAACAGCACTTTATAAGCAGCTTGCTAATTATGGTATCAGCATGAAAGATCTCCCTGTAGCATCTGTTACATCAGATGAGAATGTATATAAAGCAGCCGGAAGTGTGTCAGAAGGTGCAATTCTTTGTGCTTCTTACGTAAATACAGTGGACAACGAAGCAAATACAACATGGAAAGATTCTTATTATACAACATTTGATGACAGCTACGAGCTTACAGCTTTAAGTGAATCAACGTATGTTGGTACTTATTACTTAATTGAATCTTTAAAGAAAATTGCGGATGGAGATTATTCTACAGAGAATATCTTGAAAAATATGGAAGGTATTACATTGGAAGCACCGGAAGGTGAAATTGTATACAATGCAGATACACATCATTTTAATATGTCTTATAAGATTGGTGTAGCAAATGCAGAAGGTAAGTTGGATGTAGTTTACACTTCTGATTTAGTGGAACAGGATCCATTAGCAAGTGAAAAATAGCATTAAGAATATTAAAATGCCCCGAGGATGGAGAACCACGGGGCATTTTTGTTTGTATGCATGGTAGATAATAATGTGAATATGTAAATATATAGAAATGAGGGATAAAATGTTAATTTTAAACCAAATAATGAATGGATTAAATTCCTCTGCAATACTTCTTTTGACTTCTTTAGGAATCGTTGTTATTTTAGGAAACATGGGCATTGTAAATCTTGCCCATGGAGAATGTATTATGCTTGGAGCATATGTTTGTTTTTTCTGTACAACAGTGCTCGAGTTGCCGTTTTTGCTTTCTATCCCGGTAGCATTTATAGTACTTGGAATTTTAGGAATCTTCATTAATCAATTCATGATAAAAAAACTGATGCAGAAAAATGGTGGAAAAGTAGCGGAAACAATGTTGGCGACCTATGGTTTGTCATTAATTTTGAAACAGGGAACAAAATTAATTTTTGGGGCAAACCTGCAGTACGTGGAAAATCCTTTTAAGGGGACTATAAAGTTAGGAAGTATTATTATTCCGGTTTATAATATTGTGGTTATTATTGTTGCACTACTTGTTTTGTTAACAACCTACATCCTTTTTTTTAAAACGGCATTTGGTCGTCAGATGAGGGCAACAACAGGAAATCGTGTGATGACAGAATGTCTGGGTATTAATACAGGAAAAATTGATAACTTTACCTTTGGTTATGGATTTGGACTGGCAGGAGTCGCAGGTGTCATGATTGCTCCGATTTTAGGTGTTACACCATTTCTCGGAGAAAAATATCTGACGAATGCATTTATGAATGTGATTGTAGGTGGATTAAATTCACTTCTGGGAACAGGATTTTCCTCAGCATTAATTGGAGAATCCATTACCATATTAAGTGGTTTTAGTAATGAAATCAGTGCAAAGCTGCTTATTTTCATTATTGTTATTATATTAATCAGATTTAAACCGGAAGGCTTATTCACAAAGGAAAGGAGATAGAGAAAAATGAAAAGGAAAAACTTGGAAAACACACCGGTCAACCGGTACATAGATATTATTCTTTTTCTGTTTTTATTGATATTTCCGCTGATTTTCTCTCAGTTCCGTGTAGAACTTATGGGAAAAACGATGGTGTATATGTTGTTTGCATTATCCCTTGATTTAATATGGGGCTATGCAGGCTTGATGAGTATGGGACATGCAGTATTATTCGGAATCGGCGGATATATTTTAGGACTTTCCTATACATTGAAGGACGGACTTCCGGAGTTTATGCGCAGAGTCGGAATAGAAAGTATTCCGGTGTTCTTTAAACCGTTGCTTAATACCAATGTTGCATTTATTTTAAGTATTGTATTGGCCGGAGTGGTAGCATTTATTTTAGGGTATTTTATTTTTTCCAGTAAGATTAATGGTGTTTTCTTCTCTTTGGTTACCTTGGCACTTGCTGAGATTTTTAGTACTTTTATTTCTAATCAGAGCAATTATACAAATGGTTCAAACGGTTTAGAATCTCTTCCGAGAGAATTATTTGGTTACTGTTTTAATTTGAATGAAATGTATTATATTATTTTTATTCTCCTACTTTTAGTATATCTGTTTTGCAGATGGCTTATGAGCTCGCGTTTCGGAAAAACCTTGGAAGGTATCCGGGAAAATGAGGCACGACTTACTTTTATGGGGTACGATCCAACCAACTTTAAAATTGCTGTATATACTATCTCCGGCATGATTGCAGGGCTTGCGGGTGCACTTTATATTCCGATTAACAACTTTATTTCTCCGAGTGATATCGGTGTTACATTGTCTACTTACGTTTTAGTTTGGGTTGCAATTGGCGGAACCGGAAACCTGACAGGAGCACTTCTCGGTACAATGGGACTTTATTGGCTACAGATATTATTGTCCGAGAAATTTTCAGATTTATGGCTTCTTACATTAGGTGTTTTAATTATTCTTGTTGTATTCTTTATCCCGAAGGGATTTGTAGGAGTTTTGCTGGATTATCAGTACCAGAAGAAAGCACAGAAAATTGTAAATAAGTCCGATGGAAGCAGTAGTGATTCGACAGAAAAGGAGGAGAACAATGAGTGAACCGTTATTGAAAATAAAACATCTCTCCGTAGATTTTAAAGGCTTTCAGGTTATTGATGATATTGACTTAAATATTAGGGAAGGAGAACTCCGGGTAATTATTGGACCAAACGGAGCCGGAAAAACAACCTTAATGGACATGATAACCGGAAAAACAAAACCCACATCCGGAAAAATTATGATAGCCGGCGAAAATATCACAAAAAAGGAACCGAGTATTATCTCTTCTAAGTATAAGATTTGTCGTAAATTTCAGGGACCGAACGTATTTGACAATATGACCGTTTATGACAATATTTTAATGTCTGTTTCAGGATATTCCAGTGTATGGAAGACATTAACCTTCCGTAAGACAAAAGAAATAGAAGATCGAATACAGGAAATATTAGGATTTATCAATCTTTCCAATGAACAGGAAATTCTCGCTGTGAATCTTTCACATGGTCAGCGACAGTGGCTTGAGATAGGTATGGTTATGGCACAAGATGCCAGATTGATTGTATTGGACGAACCTACAGCAGGCATGACGGCTTCCGAAACATACAAAACCGGCGAATTAATTTTGAAGCTAAAAGAAACCGGAAAGCATACCATGATTGTTATCGAGCATGATATGGATTTTGTAAAGCAGATTGCAGAGACAGTGACTGTACTGTATCAGGGAAAATTTCTTGCGGAAGGTACTTATGATGAAATTGAGAAAAACCCGAAGGTGGTACAGGTATACTTAAAAGATAATGATAATGAGGAAAAAGGATAAAAAGGAGGCATAGCATGAGCTTAGTTGCAGAGAAAATCAATGTAAATTATGGAAAAAGCAAGGTAGTAACCGGCGCCTCCTTAACAATAGAGCAGGGTGAAAAGGTTGCACTGCTTGGAAGAAACGGTGTAGGAAAAACCACACTATTAAAAGGAATCATGGGTGTTCTGCCGATTGAGGGAAACGGAAAGCTTTCCATTGACGGAACAGACTTAACAAAAAAGACTGCGCATTTACATAATCTTGCAGGCATTGGCTATGTACCGCAGGGCAGGGAAATAATTCCCGATTTGACTGTAAAAGAAAATATCGAACTGGGTGGTCTTGGGCATAAAGAAGTAAATATGAAGGAGCAGTATGAGAAAGTACTTGCATATTTTCCGGCATTAAAACCGCATTTAAGCCGTCCGGGTGGAGTATTATCCGGTGGGCAACAGCAACAGCTGGCAATTGCAAGGTGCCTTATGGGTGCACCTAAAATTGTACTTTTAGATGAACCTACAGAAGGAATCCAACCGAATATTGTATTTGAAATTGCAGGTATTATTAATGCAATCTCAAAGGAAATGGGGCTCAGTGTTATAGTTGTTGAGCAGAATTTGAAATTTGCAAGACGTGTGGCAGACAGATTTTTGATTATGCAAAAGGGTGAAATTGTCTGTAACGGTAGCATAGATGAATTGACCGATGAAGTGGGAAAGAAATATCTGTCTGTATAGAAGGGGGAGAATAAAATGAAAAACTATGTCATAACAATTGCCAGAGGATTTGGTAGTGGTGGTAAAGAAATTGGAAATATGCTGTCGGCAGAGCTTGGAATCCCATGCTATGAAAAGCAGATTTTAATGATGGCATCTGAAAGCAGTGGACTCAGTGAATCCTTGTTTTCCCAAGTAGATGAAAAGCTTCGGGGAAGCTTTGCTAAAAATAAATTAAAAGGGTATCCTAACACAAATAAAGTGGTAGAACCTACCGAGAAAAAATTCATTTCGGATATTAATTTATTTAATATTCAGGCGGAAATTATCAGAGAACTTGCGAAAACAGAGTCATGTATTATTATTGGTAAATGTGCGGATTCCATTTTGAGATCCTATGATAATGTAGTCAGCGTTTATATTGAGGCACCACGTAAAGCATGTGTGGAATCTATCATGGAAAAAATGGGTGTGGATGAACAGGAAGCGCACACTATGATTTATCATACAGATAAGTATCGTGCCGAATATTATAAATACTATTCCGGTGGTGGTGAATGGACCAATCCGATTAATTATGATATGACCTTAAACAGCTATCGAATAGGCAGACAGAATTGTGTGGAAGTCATTAAACAATATTTAAAAATTAAAGGTTTTATTGAGTAAATGAGTAATAACATTAAAATTAAGAAAGTCGGATGAAATCATAATTTGTGACTTCATCCGACTTTCTATTTTTCGTGGAACAGAAACGATAGGTAACATTCGATATCAGTTACAGTGTCGGTGCAACAGTGACCTTTTCCGGTTCCTTCTGCATTAATATCTTACCTTCTTTTATACTTAAAATTACACTTGCGCGATTGCGAATTGCTTCAAATTCATTTTCAGCATTTATAACTATAAAGGAAGCAGGATTACCTTCTTTCATGTAATATTCATCTCCGAGGCACAAAGTCTTTGCACCGTTTACGGTAATCAAATCCAATCCCCTTTGTATTTGTGAGACACGCATCATATGGGACATATGTAAAGCAAAATCAACCTGATTAATTAAATTACCATTTCCGAGTGGATACCAGGGGTCGGAAATGGAATCCTGACCGAGACTGACATTGATTCCGTTTTCTGTAAGCTCATCAATTCTGGTAAGTCCGCGTCTTTTTGGATAAGAATCATAACGTCCCTGTAAATAGCAGTTTTCCGTAGGACAGGAAATGAAATTCAAGCCGGCGTGTTTAAATTTACTCATCATTTTAAAGGCATATGCATTACTATAGGAGCCCATTGCGCAAGTATGGCTGGCAGCAGCCCTATCTCCGATTCCTGTAAAGTAGCTTTCAGCAGCAACCGCTTCAACAAAGCGGGATTGTTCGTCATCGGTTTCATCACAATGGATATCAACAAGCTTATCGTATTTCTGAGCCAGTTCAAAAGCCTTTTTGACAGAAGCTACACCCTGTTCCCGTGTAAACTCAAAATGAGGAATGCCGCCCACTACATCTGCTCCCATCCTTAAAGCTTCTTCTACTAATTTATCTCCATCGGGATAAGCATAGTAGCCTTCCTGCGGAAATGCGATAAGCTGTATTGTTACAATATCCTTTAACTCTTCTTTCAACTCCAGCATTGCTTTTAGTGCGGTAAAATTCGGGTCACTTACATCAACATGAGTACGGATATATTGAATGCCGCTTGTAATCTGATTATAGATAGCTTTTCTTGCACGTTTTTTTATAATTTCAGGTGTCAGAGCCTGTTTGGATTCTGACCATTTATCGATGGCTTCAAACAAAGTGCCGCTTGCGGTTGGCTCCTTTGGAAGACTTGCTGTATAAACATAGTCCAGATGAATATGAGATTCGACAAAAGGTTCACATACGAGATGTCCGTTTAAGTCAAAAGTTTTCACATTGGTGTATTTGGCAGAAAGGTTCTCACCGATTTCTGTATACTTGCCATTCTCTACAAGAATATCTGTCAGTCCTGTTTTATTTCTCAAGACTGCATTCGTAAAAAGGGTTACATTTTCCATAATTTTTCTCCACCGTTCCTTTTTTAATGTTTTATTTTTATCCACATTAGCCTAAGAAAATAAAAAATTCAATGGAATTTAAACAGCTTTTTTGTAAAACGGGAAATTTTGTATATGGGCATAGAAAACCTTGATTTCTTTGTGCAGCCGACACAAAGAAAAGGGTCAAAGAACGTGTTAAACTACAGAATAAAAAATAAAACAGAAAGGCAGTATTGCAGATAAACAGTATTGCTTAAGAACAGAAAGGATGAGCGGATATGAGTACATTATTGATTAAAAACGGAACGATTGTTACTGCTTCAGACGAATACAAAGCAGACATTTATGTGAAGGATGGAAAAATCGAAGAAATTGGAACAGGTCTTTCTGAGAATGCAGATAAGGTTGTAGATGCAGCTGGAAAGTATGTACTGCCCGGGGGAGTAGACCAGCATACTCATTTCAATTTCAAATTCGGTGATGCGGTTGTTATGGGATGGGAAACAACAACCGGTGCAGTAGTAGGTGGGACTACAACTGTAATTGATTTTGCAAATCAGGTCATTGGTAAATCCATGAAGGAATCCGTAGAGGAATATGTAACCGAGAAAATAGAAGGAAAAGCATGCTGTGATTACAATCTTCATACTGTAGTTTTTGAATCTAAGGATGAGATTATTAATGAGATTGCAAAGCTTCCCGAATATGGTATTGCTACTTGCAAACTGTTTATGGCGTATAAAGGACATCCACAGCACTGTGATGATGACGCAGTATTAAAAGCACTTATGGCAGCTGCACCTGCCGGTGTGACAATTATGACACATTGTGAAAATGCAGAAATGATAGATGTACTTCAGAAAAAATGTTTGTCAGAGGGACATACGGAGCCCTTCGGTCATGCCATTTCCAGACCGCCAATCGTAGAAACAGAAGCAACGCAGAGGGCAATTTCCTTAGCTAAGTTAGCAAAGGCGCCATTGTATATTGTCCATGTAACAACAAAGGATGCAATGGAAGCAGTAAGGGATGCACAGGCAGAAGGTTATCCTATTTTTGGTGAAACCTGTACCCATTATTTGACGCTGACAACAGACAATCTGGCTAAGCCTGGGTTTGAAGGTGCAAAATATGTATGTTCACCGGCGTTAAGGGGACAGGAAGACTTGGATGCACTTTGGGCGGCTGTAAAACAGGGTTATCTGAATGCTATCAGTTCCGATCACTGCGGATTTAATTTTTCCGTACATAAACAGCAGGGTAAAGACGATTTTACCAATATTCCTAATGGTGCACCGGGTATGCAGGACAGAATGAACGTGATCTGGACTTACGGCGTGGAAGCAGGGAAAATTTCCAGACAAAAATATGTAGAGCTTTGTTGTACAAATCCTGCAAAAAATAACGGAATATATCCTCAAAAGGGTACACTTGCCATTGGTTCAGATGCAGATATTGTCATTTTTGATCCGGAATACACAGGAAAGTTTACAGTGAAAGATAGTCTTCAAGGAGTAGATTACAATGCCTATGAGGGCATGGAACAGAAGGGGCGTCCCACAAAAGTATTTTTACGGGGTGAACTGGTAGCTGAAGATGGAAAATATGTAGGAACTCCGGGAACCGGAAAATTTGTAAAAGCAAAACCGTTTGCAATGGCTTATCAGGGTGTATAGTGGAGACAAGGAGGAGTAAGTATGATTATTAAAAATGCTAAAATCAGAGGAAAAGAAAATCTGACGGATATATTAATCGAAAACGGAATCATTACTGCAATTGATAGAACAATTGATAAAATTGGTGAAGAAATTATTGATGCAAAAGGGTGTATGGTTTCCGAACCTTATGTTGATACACATTGTCATCTGGATTATGTGGGAACAAGCGGAAAAATTCGACCGAATATGTCGGGAACTTTGTTTGAGGCAATTGATATAATCGGAGAGCAATCCAAAATCTCAACCAAAGATAGTATTAAAAGAGATGCGGCAAAGGTTATAAAATGGCAGATTGCAAACGGCACCCAGTTTATCAGAACCCATGTAAATACAGATGAAGAAGGCTTAATTTCATTGCAGGCGCTGTTAGAACTTAAAGAGGAATATAAGGACTATGTGACCTTGCAGATTGTAGCGTTTCCGCAGCAGGGTGTATATAAATATCCGAATGCTTTAGAAAATATGGAAAAGGCACTGCAAATGGGAGCCGATGTTATCGGAGCTATTCCCCATTTTGAGGACACAAGAGAGGATGGGGTGGAAAGCGTAAAGCAGGCGTTTAAACTGGCAAAGAAATATAATGTCCGTGTGGATGTACATTGCGATGAGATTGATGATGAACAGTCGAGATTTGTGGAAGTAGTTGCTTCCGAAGCAATCAAGAATGGTTTATATGATAGAGTTACCGCGAGCCATACAACAGCTATGGGTTCTTATAACAATGCATATGCTTTTAAACTGTTTTCTTTGTTGCAGCGTTCTAAAATTAACATTATCTGCAATGCACCTATCAATATTACCTTACAGGGCAGATGTGATACTTACCCGAAGAGACGCGGTATTACTCGGGTAAAAGAGCTTTTGGAAGCAGGAATCAATGTAAGTATGGGAACCGATGATATTATGGATCCATGCTATCCTCTTGGAACAGGCAGTATGTTAGAGGTGCTTCATATGGGAATTCATGTGTGCCATTTGACAGGCTATCAGGAGCTTTACGATTCTTTTGATTTAATTACAAAAAATGGTGCCCGGACTATGGGTGTGGAAGAGGACTATGGCATTGAAGTAGGTAAACCGGGTAATCTACTTATTTTATCGGGAAATGACGAATTAGATGTTATCAGGCGCCTTTGTGTACCGCTTTATAATATCCATAACGGGAAAGTGCTTTCCACTTGTCAGCCGAAAGTTGCCGAGGTAAATATGGAAGAAAAAGAAATAGTAGATTTTTTGATAGACTAATAGAAAAATTTCGGGGTTGCCTCACTAAATACATAGTGCGGCAACCCCATTCAATTATATATAGAAGATTAGTATTCCTTAATCAATCCCATAATTGTATCAATGGAACTCAACTGATTACTTCTGGTCATGGCATCAATATAGCTCTGCTTTGTGAAATACAATTCATGTACCTTTTCAACCAAAAGATTTTCCGTCAAGTCATCTTCATCCAAAACCATACTGAATCCCTGTTCTGCAAAGGACTTTGCATTTAAAAGCTGGTCCCCCCGGCTTGCGGAAGCAGGAAGCGGAATCAGGATATTAGGTTTTTTCAGTGCAAGAAGCTCGCAGATAGCGTTAGCTCCTGCACGGGAAATGACTACATCAGCCATGGCAAATACATCTTTTAATTCTGCCTTTAAATATTCAAATTGCTTATAGCCTTCTACACTTAAAAGCAGATTATCCACCTTTTCTTTTCCGCAAAGATGTACGACCTGAAAATCCTCCAAAAGCTTCGGGAGTGCCTGACGTACTGTCTGGTTGATAGCTGCTGCACCAAGGCTGCCGCCGATTACCATTACAACCGGTTTGTTGGCTGTAAAGCCGCACATATCCAGTGCAGCAAGCTTATTTCCTTTTGCAAGTTCCTCACGAATAGGAGAACCTGTCAGAACTGCTTTTCCTTCCGGTAAAAGCTGCATTGTCTCTGGAAAATTACAGCATACCTTGGAGGCTACCGGAATACATAATTTATTGGCGAGCCCGGGAGTCATATCAGATTCATGTATAATACAGGGAATGTCAAGAGAAGCCGCTGCACGAACAACGGGAACACTGACAAATCCTCCCTTTGAAAATACTACATCCGGTTTGATTTCCTTTAGCTTTTTGCGGGCTTCCGAAAAGCCTTTTATGACACGAAACGGGTCGCTGAAATTTTTGGGGTCAAAATATCTTCGGAATTTTCCTGTTGCAATACCGAAATAAGGGATGTCAAAATCTGCGATAAGTTTTTTTTCAATACCATCATAGGAACCAATATAGTAAATTTCATAGCCTTCTTCCCGTAAACGGGGAATCAGAGCTATATTTGGGGTTACATGCCCGGCTGTTCCTCCGCCTGTCAAAACAATTTTTTTCATATTTCTTTACCAGGCTTCAAGCTCAAATGCTTGCAGTCATCCTTTCTTTCATTTTCCTATTTATGGGATAAATCAGCCAATCATGGATTCTAAAGCTTTAGCCAACTGGTCAGGACAGGAGGTTGGCTTCATTCCGCAGCGGATTCCCTTTAATTTTTTAATTGCGTCTTCGGCACGCATACCTTTGACAAGACTGGAAATACCCTGTAGATTTCCGTTACATCCGCCTGTAAATTTTACGGATTCGATAATTCCGTCTTTTAATTCTACATCAATGGCACTGGAACAGGTGCCGCTTGTTTTATAAATCATACAATAACCAATCCTTTCTAAACATACAACTTACTAAAAAAGGATTATAGCAGAAAAACTTGGCATTTTCCAGTAGTTAAGACAAACTCTTGGCGAAATATGTAAAGCGATTAAACGCCCTTCCATATTGTGAAAAAGATGCAAATCTTATATACTGAATTGGAAAATCCAAAGCAGCAAAACCTTTGGAAATCAGATTAATATGTGTAGAAAAGGGGAACTATATGAAACAGCTTTTTATGCAGCACACGATACTTACCGTTGCAATGGTACTGCTGTTAGTATTGAGCATTACCTGCCAAATTATAATCGGATTCTTATACCAAAATATGATAAAAGAGACAGATAATATGTCATCTACGGAAAATAAACTTTTAAAACAGTGTAAGTTAAAATTTGCTAACTGCTTCCGGATGAATGCCGGGGTTGCCAACATACCTGTTTTTGTGGACAAGTTTATAAACAGAATCCGGTTTTGTGGAATGACACTTTTGGGACTGCATCATTTTTCCGGACAGCTGATGTTGCTTTCCGTGTTTGCCGGAGGAATCGGGGCATGTAGGGGAATTGCAGGCGGGCAATCCATAAAACAGATACTTCCGTTTTATATTTTCAGTTTTTTTGGATTGTATTTGTATTTTTCCGTATCGGCAATAATTGATATGCAGGCGAAAAGAAGAATTCTGAAAACCAATCTGATAGATTATCTGGAAAATCATATGGTAAGCAGACTGTCTCTAAGTGAAGAAGAAATCCGGCAGCTAGATAGGGAAGAGGAGCAGAAGGACAAGCTTTCTGAGCAGAAAGAAAGAGCAGGGAAAGGAAAAGGCTTTGGAAAAGCAGAACAGGAAGAGCTGGAAGAATTGTTGAAGGAATTTCTCGTATGATTCTTTGGAAGCTATAGTCCGGTATTTGGAAAACATTTTCTTAGAATATCTTACAATTACATTGAAATGCGGTCGAAACTTTGCTAAAATATGGGTTGGTTAAAAAATAAACAAACAGAAAGTATAAACACACACATTTTATTCTAAAGGAGCGAAAACGATGAGCAGTAAAGTAACCTTTGACTATTCAAAAGCCTCAAAGTTCATCAGCGAAGAAGAAATCGCCATGATGAAAAAACAGACCATGGATGCAAAAGAAGTATTGGTATCCAAGACCGGTGCGGGAAATGATTTCCTTGGCTGGATTGACCTTCCGGTAAATTATGATAAGGACGAGTTTAAGAGAATTAAAGAAGCAGCAGCCAAAATTCAGAATGACTCCGAAGTATTGTTGGTAATCGGTATCGGCGGTTCTTACCTCGGTGCAAGAGCAGCAGTGGAATTTTTGAGACACAGCTTCTATAATGTAGTGGATAAATCCGTTCGTAAAACACCGGAAATTTACTTTGTCGGTAATTCCATCAGCTCAACATACATTAAACATTTAATGGATGTAGTAGGGGACAGAGATTTCTCTATCAATATGATTTCCAAGTCCGGTACTACAACGGAACCGGCGATTGCTTTCCGTGTATTCAAGGAAATTCTTGAGAAGAAATACGGCAAGGAAGAGGCTGCAAAGAGAATTTATGCAACAACGGACAAGGCAAAGGGAGCTTTAAAGCATGTAGCAGATGAGGAAGGTTACCAGACCTTCGTTGTACCTGATGACGTAGGAGGCCGTTTCTCTGTTCTTACCGCAGTAGGACTTCTTCCGATTGCAGTAAGCGGTGCAGACATTGATAAATTGATGGAAGGTGCAGCAAGCGGAAGAAAATATGCATTGGAAACTCCTTATGAAGAAAATGATGCGTTAAAATATGCAGCACTGAGAAATATCCTTTTAAGAAAAGGAAAATCCGTAGAAATTCTTGCAAACTACGAACCGAGCGTTCACTATGTATCCGAATGGTGGAAACAGTTATTTGGTGAGAGCGAGGGAAAAGACCAGAAGGGACTTCTTCCGGCAAGCGTAGACCTTACCACCGACTTACATTCCATGGGTCAGTTCATTCAGGACGGCGCAAGAATTATGTTTGAAACGGTTATCAATATCGAGACTTCACGAGAAGAAATCTTAATCGGTGAAGAGCCGGTAGATTTGGATGGTTTAAACTATCTGGCAGGAAAATCCGTTGATTTCGTAAATAAGAGCGCTATGAACGGAACCATCTTAGCACATACGGACGGACAGGTTCCGAACTTCGTAGTAAACGTTCCGGAAGTAAATGAATTTTACTTAGGTGAGCTGTTCTACTTCTTCGAGTTCGCATGTGGTGTAAGCGGTTATTTACTTGGTGTAAATCCGTTCAATCAGCCGGGCGTGGAGAGCTACAAGAAGAATATGTTTGCTCTGCTTGGAAAGCCGGGTTATGAGGCACAGAGAGAAGAGCTGTTGAAAAGACTGTAAACATTCCTTTTTGGAAGGACAAACATATGAAAATCGTAATCTTGGAACGGAAGAGCGTAGGAATGGATGTGGATGTAACCAAGTTTGAACAGTTCGGCGAGCTTGTTATCTATGATACTACGGAAAAAGAGCAGGTTGCAGAGCGTGTGAAGGATGCAGACATTATCATTGCCAATAAAGCGCCGATTAACAAAGAAACCATTGGAAATGCAGCAAACGTTAAACTGGTATGCGAGTTTGCAACGGGTTTTGACAATGTGGATTTGGCTTATTGCAGCAGTCGGGGTATCAAAGTGACCAATGCAAGAAATTATTCCACGGAAACAGTAGCACAACATACCTTTGCACTTGCCTTTTATATTCTGGAAAAATTGAATCACTATGATAATTATGTGAAATCCGGCGAATATGCAAAAAGTGACAGCTTTACTAACTTTGATAAGGTTTTCACGGAAATATGCGGGAAAACATGGGGTATTGTCGGTATGGGTAATATTGGGCGGAAGGTTGCTTCTGTTGCAGAGGCTTTCGGATGTAAGGTGATTTTCTATTCCGCTTCGGGAAAGAGTACCTGTACGGATTATGAGCAGGTAGATTTTGAAACCTTGTTAAGAAAAAGCGACATTTTATCCCTGCATTGCCCGCTGACTGACAGGACAAGGGATTTAATTAATCTGGAAGCAATGAAGAAAATGAAAAAGTCAGCAGTGCTCATTAATGTGGCAAGAGGACCTGTAGTTAATAATACAGATTTGTATACTGCACTTGTGCAGGAAGAAATTTCCGGTGCCGGTCTGGATGTTGTAGAAAAAGAGCCGATTGCTGTGGATAACCCTCTGAATCAGATAAAAGACAGTGGAAAATTAATTATTACGCCGCATATCGGCTGGGCGAGTGTGGAAGCAAGAACCCGGTGTGTGGAAGAGGCATATAAAAATGTGGAAGCCTTTTTAAAAGGCGAGAGCCGAAATGTAGTGAATTTGTAAGAAAGGCTGTACCTCTATTCGTCCGGAATGGAGATACAGCCTTTTGCTGTTAAATTTCTGCCACCATATGTTCCACAAGTTTCGCAGAATGTTCTGCTGCTTTTTTTTCAAAAGTCGGATAATCCATTTCCGCGCTGTCATCTGCTTTATCAGAAATAGCGCGAATGATAACAAACGGAATTTCATTTAAGAAGGCGGCATGAGCAATTGCCGCTCCCTCCATTTCGGTACACAGACCATGGAAATTTTCAATAATCTTATTCTTTACTTCCTTACTGGAAATGAACTGGTCACCGCTGACAACTCGTCCCGTAAATACGTGGATATCCGGGTTTACCTCTTCACAGGAGCTCTTTGCCAGTGTAATCAGCTTTTCGTCTGCCTTAAATTCCAAAGTGCCAAGCTGGGGAACCTCACCGAGAGGGTATCCCAAAGCAGTTACATCCATGTCATGATATAAAGCATCCGTGGAAATCACAATGTCCCCGATGTCAATCTGCGCCTGCAGGGAACCTGCAACTCCGGTGTTAATAATGTGGGTTACCCCGAAGAGGTCTGCAAGTACCTGAACGCACATTCCGGCGTTTACCTTGCCGATTCCGCACTTTACGATAACAGTGGGGGTGCCGTTTAAGGAGCCTTCCAAAAACTCCATGTTTGCTTTTTTTGTAATTTTTACATTCTGCATATGGCTTTTCAGTGTTTCCACTTCCAAGTCCATTGCACCGATAATACCGATTTTACTCATGTTTTCTCCTTTTCTTCAGAATTGTAAGCGTGATGGTTTTCTTCTTACAATGTTGATAACTATGTGTATAATGTGTATAACTTTCCTTTTTTTGTCCGAATATTCAGAATTATTGTGGATAAATCAGGTGTTTTTCATCAATATTGTATAAAACATTATTCAGATACCGATTTGCGAGGTAATTTGCCATACCCAGATTCATATCCAGATAATTTCCGCAGTCTTTGGCAGAAGCACCGGGTACCTCTCCTTTAAAATCTCTGATAAATTCATACATTTCCACCATAAGAGGTACAATGTCTTTTGATTCGTAATCTCCTGCAAGCAGCAGATAAAAGCCGGTACGGCAGCCCATCGGACCAAAGTAGATGGTTTTGTCCTTGTATTCGGCATGATTGCGTAAGAAGGTTGCTGCAAGGTGTTCGATGGTATGCATTTCTGCGGTATTCATAACCGGTTCGTCATTTGGTGATGTCATACGCAAATCGAAGGTAGTAATAATATTGTTACCGACATGGTCTTTTCTTGAAACGTAAACACCCGGTTCCAGCTTGATATGGTCAATGGTAAAGCTTGCTATTTTTTCCATAATGCTTCCTTTCTTTTTTAAATTACTTCTTTGGAAATCCAATAAATATACTAACAAAAACAGTAAAGGATTCACCGTAAAATGTCAAGAATACAGATATAAAATACAGTATAAAAATTAATTTATGGATAACTTTCTTTGAAATGTGGTAAAATCTTCATGAACAAGGAAAAGGATGCGAATAAAATGAAAATAGATTTACCCGAAAAAGTAAAACAAATTATAGAGACTATGCAGGCAGCAGGGTTTGAAGCCTATGCGGTAGGCGGTTGTGTCAGGGACTCCCTCCTTGGAAGAGTTCCGAACGACTGGGATATTACCACTTCTGCAAAGCCGGAACAGGTAAAGGAACTCTTTCCAAGAACGATTGATACAGGTATTCAGCATGGGACAGTGACAGTAATGCTGCAAAAGGAAGGATTTGAGGTTACAACCTATCGGATTGACGGCAAATATGAGGACAGCAGACATCCGAAAGAGGTTACCTTTACCGCCAGTCTGACGGAGGACTTGAAGCGCAGGGACTTCACGATTAATGCAATGGCTTATAATGAAACGGAAGGTCTGATTGATGTTTTCGGCGGCAGGGAGGATATGGAGAAAAAACGGATTCGCTGTGTGGGAGAAGCGAAGGAACGTTTTAGTGAGGATGCTCTGCGTATGATGCGTGCCGTGCGTTTTTCAGCACAGTTGGGTTATGAAATAGAGGAAAAGACAAAAGAAGCGATAAAGGAGCTTGCGCCTACCTTAAAAAAAATCAGTGCAGAGCGGATACAGGTGGAATTGGTTAAACTGGTAGTTTCACCTCATCCGGACTATTTGAGGACAGCCTATGAAACCGGAATTACGGCGGTGGTTCTGCCCGAATTTGACCGGATGATGGAGGCAGAACAGCACAATCCACATCATTGCTATACGGTAGGAGAGCATACGCTCCATGCCATGCAGAACATAGAGGCGGACAAGGTTCTGCGTTTGGCAATGCTCTTTCATGATGTAGGAAAGCCGGATACGACGACTATAGATGAAGAGGGAGTCTGCCACTTTTACGGTCATCCTGAGCTTGGAATGGAAATGGCGAGGGTGATTCTGCGAAGACTGAAATTTGATAACGACACTCTTTACAAGGTGATAAAACTGGTGCGTTTTCATGATTATAATATTGCTCCCACACCAAAAGGAATGCGCCGTGCCATTTTTAAAATAGGGGAGGATATTATGCCTCTTCTGTTTCCGGTAAAGCAGGCGGATATGCTCGCCCAAAGCAGCTTTCAGAGAGAAGAAAAACAGGAAAAGCTTGATACGCTTAAGGCTTTGTACGAAAAGGTATTGGCAGAACGGGATTGTGTTTCCTTAAAGACACTTGCGGTTACCGGTAGTGATTTGATTGCAGCAGGGATGAAACCGGGAAAGGAAATCGGGGAGGTTCTGGACCGGCTGCTGCAGATGGTCATTGATACGCCGGAGTGCAATACGAAGGAGTATCTGCTTGCGCAGGCGGCAAAATTTATTTAACATACTTCATTTTTCCAAGGCATATGATAGGTTATAACCAATATGCAGGGGGAATAAATGTGAACGACAGAGCCGTAAATTTATTAGAAAATTATGATATAGAAGTGCTTCGTACTGCAAAAGGACGGGGCGCTGTTCTTTGTGAAGCAAAACAAGGTTATTTCATCTTTAAGGAGTACAAGGGACCCCTTAATAAGTTGAAATTACAGGATAAACTGCTGAAAATCACAGCCGAAGAAGGTAAGGTTCCTGTAGAACAGATTATCGCTACAAAAGAAGGAGAACTTTTTGTAAAAGACGGAGAACAAATTCCCTATATACTAAAAACATATTTTGTCGGAAAAGAATGCAACGTGCGGGATTTGGAAGAGTGCCGACAGGCAATGCGTACCCTGGCGCAATTGCATAAAGTGATGAGACTGCCTGTGGGCGACGTTGTGGACAGTCCGGTTTTCCGGATTGATTTGGAGTATGCAAAGCACAATAAAGAATTGAAAAAGGTACGTCAGTTTTTGCGTGAGAGAAGCCGGAAAACAGATTTTGAATTGTTCTTACTTAAAAATTATGACTTTTTCCTTGAAAATGCATTGCAGATAACTGAGGAATTGTTAAGTTATGACGTGGATAAGGATTATAGATATACGTTGGAACAGGGTTATATCTGTCACGGCGATTATCAGTACCACAATCTTCTGAAAAATGAGAAAAAAATGGCGGTAGTTAATTTCGAGAAATGTGTCCGGGATAATCCGGTTCGGGATTTATATTTGTTCTTACGAAAGCTTTTGGAAAAAAACAATTGGAATATTGAGTTGGGAAAAGAACTACTCGAAGTTTATCACAAAGAAAATTTATTATCGGCACATGATCTGATTCAATTATACTACCGTTTCGCATATCCTGAAAAATTCTGGAAAATAGTTAATTTTTATTATAATTCCAATAAAGCATGGATACCGGAAAAGAATATGGAAAAGCTGAAAAAAGTAATAGACGGGGAAAAACATAAACAGGAATTTTTAGACAGTATCTTTTCCATCATTTCAAAAATGGGGGATGGGTTTTCAATTTAATTCAGGTGGTATATAATAAAAAGATAAAGACAACTGTAGGGAACAAGCGATAAAGTGGAGGTATCAATGACGAAAAAGATAAATGCGGTAATTACGTGCATTTTAATATTATTGTGCATTACTCTGTTGGGTGGGTATGTGCTTACCAAAAGTGTGAAAAAGGAAACGGCAGAGGTTACGCAGACTTCTAACAATGCGGATACCGGTTTTGTGGTGGCAGAAGCGGGAAGTTATGATTCCGCAGATACGGCAGTGGTAGTGGAGAAGAATGCGGAAGAAGCAACAATTACTTTTCAGAATATGCAGCTTGGAAAGCAGTATACCCTTACCTATAACGGTGCTACAAAAATCAGTGATAAATACGACGAATCCATGTCTATGGCACAGATTATGGAGGGAGATATTGTAGATATCACATTCCTGAAAGAAAAAAAGAGATTGAACAGTATCCGATTATCAGGTGAGAGTTGGCAGCTTACGGATATTTCCAGATATGATATCAATGAACTGAAAAAACAGATGGTGATTGCAGATAATATTTATAAGATTACAGACGATACCGTTATTGTATCATCGGGAAAACAGGCAGAAGTCATGGACATTAATGCTGTTGATGTACTGAAAGTAAGCGGTGTGGATTATAATATTTACAGCATTGTAGTGGATAAAGGTCATGGCTATCTGCGTCTGACCAACGATGAATATTTTCTTGGGGGCTGGATAGAAGTCGGACAGTCCGTTATTCAGGAAGTAACGGAGGATATGCTTTTAGTCGTGCCGGAAGGTACTTATGATGTGCAGATTAGTAATAATGGAAACAGTGGGACAAAAAGGGTAGTTATTAACCGGAATGAAGAAGTAGAACTGGATGTGGGTGATTTAAAGGGTGAGGACCCGAAATTCGGAACTGTTTTGTTTACGGTTTCACCCGGTGATGCGGAAGTTTATCTTGACGGAGAAAAAGCGGATATCAGTCAGGCCGTGACCTTGGAATACGGTATTCATCAAATGATTGTAAAGGCGGAAGGCTATGATACCATTACGCAATATATCAAGGTAGGTCAGGAAGCGGCTGGAATTGACGTAACCATGGAGAAATCCGATGGAGAGGAGGAAACCGGGGAAGAAGAGAGTGTGGGAAGCAGTGAAGCGGAAAGCTCTGATTCTACGGGAAGCAGTACGACGAACAAAGATAATAAAGAGGAGAGCAGTTCCACAAGCAGCTCCGGGCAAAGTAGTGTTTCCGGTAACAGTTCTTCGGGTACCACGAGTACAGAGACAAGCACCACCGGTACTTATAAGGTATATCTGGATGCGCCTGCGGGGGTAGAAGCTTACTTAGATGGTAATTATGTAGGAATTGTACCATGTAGTTTTAAAAAGACAAGCGGCAGCCACGTAGTAACACTTAGGATGACCGGTTATTTGACGCGCAGTTATACCATCCAGTTGGATGAAGAAAAGAAAGATGTGAACTATTCTTTTAATGAATTGGAAAAGTCAGAGTAACAGAAATGGAAAAGTGCCGAAAATGCCGTAAAAAAGCCAAAATTACCTTGACAAAGAATGGAAAAACGGCTATATATATTATTAGGCGTTTCAAAAAGAAACATCTGACGAATACTAAATTAAAAGAAAACTCATTATCAGAGGAGGAGTTCACAATGAACAAAACAGAATTAGTTGCAGCTATGGCTGATCAGGCAGGATTATCTAAGAAAGACGCTGAAAAAGCATTAAAGGCTTTCACAGATGTTGTTGCTGAAGAATTAAAGAAAGACGGAAAAGTTCAGTTAGTAGGCTTTGGTACTTTTGAAGTATCTAAGAGAGCTGCAAGAGAAGGTAGAAATCCTCAGAGTGGCGAAGTTATGAAGATCGCTGCTTCTAAAGCTCCTAAATTTAAAGCTGGTAAAGCTTTAAAAGATATGCTTAATGCATAAGATGGATGAAACGTAAGGGGAACCTGCTATGGTAGGTTCCCCTTCTTGTATAATGGGACAAGATATATTAGGACAAGTCAGATGACAAATCAGAAAGGACAAGTTATGAGATTAGACAAATATTTAAAGGTATCCCGCTTAATCAAAAGACGTACCGTTGCCAACGAGGCATGTGACGGCGGAAGGGTGATGATTAATGACAAGCCTGCAAAGGCATCTGCGAATGTCAAAGAGGGCGATATAATCACAATCCAGTTCGGGAACAAAGAGGTTAAAGTAGAAGTTCTGGATGTGCAGGAAACAGTAAAAAAAGAAGAAGCAAAAGAGCTTTTCAGATATATATAGTAAGATTTCCCTCATAAAAAACCAAACCACCTAATATACTCTAACAAGGGTATGTAAGAATGGAGGTTTTTTATGGAGGAATTTAATAATGTAAACAAAAGAACGCACAAGCTCACATTGAACAGCAGGCGGATTTGCACTATTACCGGTGTAGTGGATGTACTTTCCTTTGATGTAAGTGAAATTCTCTTGGAAACGGATCAGGGAATGCTTATGATAAAGGGAAGTGAATTGCATGTAAACCGTCTGACACTGGAAAAAGGTGAGGTAGATATAGAAGGAAAAATCGACAGTCTTACCTATTCGGAAACAGGTGGTTATCAGAGTAAAAACGAGTCGCTTTTATCAAAACTGTTTAAGTAGGAAAGAGAAATGAGTTCACAGATTGTTGAAGAAACTTTACTTATGTATCATTCTGTTTTACTTGGCGTTATTGTTGCGGTAATTTATGATATCATTCGCATTTTTCGCAGGATAGTAATTCATAACCGTTTTTTTCTTTCACTGGAGGATATTTTATACTGGGTATTCTGTGCATGGGAAGTATTTTATCTGCTTTATCGGGAAAGCAGCGGGGTGCTTCGGTGGTTTGCTATTTTGGGAATTGCTCTCGGAATGTTTTTGTATATGATTAGTATTAGTCGTTTTGTAGTGTATTTTGTGTCCGAGGCAATTAACAAAGTATTACATATTATTGGTAAAATAATCGCATTTTTGTTCACACCGGTGCGGTGGGTCGTACACAAAGCAGGCGCGGTATCTCAAAAAACCGGAAAAATAACGAAAAGAAGCGGACTTTTTTTGAAAAAGAAGTTGACGGCATCACGGAAAATGCTTAAAATAATATTATGTAAACATTAGGTAAAATTCCGTAGTTTGAGAAATTGGGGGAAGGAACATATGGCAAGACGAAGAATTGCATATAGAAAAAGACGGCAAAACCGTTTTGGGATGTTCCTTACAGGTGTTGTCGTACTGATGTTGGTTGTGGTCGTGGCGGTAAGAAGTAACGAACTGAAGGAAAAGCGTACCGTATATGCAGCAAGAGAGGCAGCCCTGACACAGCAGATAGAAGAAGAGAAGGCTCGGACAGAAGAGATTGAGGAGTTCCGTAAATATACACAGACCAAGAAATATGCAGAGGAAGTTGCAAAGGACAAGCTTGGATTGGTGTATGAAGGTGAAATTATATTTAAAGAGGATGATTAAATGGGTAAATCCCTATAAAGCTTGTATTTGTAAGCTTTGTAGGGATTTTTTATGTAATAGGAAAGTGCTTATATGTTATGGGGAGCCAAAAACACAAACTTTGATTTGATGAAACAGTGCGAAGACTGTCGTAAGAAACAGGCAGATGAGGGAGTGTTTTTGACAAAAAAGAAACCGAATATCCTCTATAATAGAGTGAAAAATCTATGTGGAGGCAGCTATGCGAAGACAAAAACAACTTCTTAATACAGAAAAAAGACAGAAGCTTCTTCCTGATTACGGCAGAAGCAGATTGTTGACTTATGCAGATTCGTTCAGGGAACTGGCGGAAACCTTTGAAGATATGCCGGAAAAAGAAACCGAGGCAGTATGGGACAGGCA
Organism: uncultured Lachnospiraceae bacterium; assembly: GCA_964449325.1. Classification (GTDB taxonomy): domain Bacteria; phylum Bacillota; class Clostridia; order Lachnospirales; family Lachnospiraceae; genus RGIG3002. Next base: position 202,600 of record CAYUYJ010000003.1, read on the forward strand.
GGAACTGCTCTGGAAGAAGAAATTAAAAGAAAATTGCGGATTGATGGCAGGACAGTTGAATGAGGTTGCCAATATTATGGAGGAAGTGGCGGAGGAATCCTTTTGCTTTGAAACCTTGGGAGAGAAAAAAACAAAAAATGTGATGCAGGTGCTCATGGAAGACGGTATTCAGGTGCAGGAATTATATCGGATTCAAAACAGGGACGGCTTTTCGGAGTATATATTGTTAGCAAGGAAAAGCGGAAAAAGGGAGCGGAATGTGCAGGAGGCTGCAGATATTTTGTCGGTAGTGTTGAATACCCGCCTAATGCCCTCAGACGGTTGCCCGATTCTTTTTTCGGATGTCTATAAGATGTTCCGTTTTACCGAAGAAGCAAAATTTCATGTTTTGACAGGGACTGCAATTGCTGTGAAAGAAAATGAAGAAGTTTCGGGAGACAATTTTTCTATTTATCAGACAGACCGGGGAAAGCTGACCATGCTTTTATCGGACGGAATGGGTTCCGGAAAAAAGGCTAACGGGGACAGCAGGGTTGTTGTTGAATTAATGGAAAAGCTTTTGGAGACAGGCTTCCGCCCGGAAATGGCAGTACAGATGATTAACAGTTCGATTTTGGTAGGCAGTGAGGAACGGAATATGTCTTCTCTGGATATGTGTCAGATTGATTTGCGGACAGGCATCAGTGAAATCATTAAAATCGGAGGTGCAAGCACTTATATCAAGCGGGCACATCTGGTAGAACAGATTTCTTCGAGAAATCTGCCTCTTGGCATTTTTCGGGAGATTGAAAGCAAACCGGTTATCCGACAGCTTATGGACGGAGATTATATTTTTATGCTTTCCGACGGAATACGGGACGGGCTGTCTGAGGGCATCGGAGAAGAGGCACTTTCAGAAATTATTAGTCGGATGACGCTGGAAAATCCAAAGGAAATGGCAAATTACATTTTGAATTATGTCATTCGGGAGTGCAGGGGCAGAATCCGTGACGACATGACAGTGCTTGTAGTGGGTATTTGGGAAAATATGTGTTGATGATTGCATTTTCTGCGTAAATTTACTATGATTGATAAAGAAAGCCAATGATTCGTAGATTGAGTAGAAAACCATGCAGATGATAGAAAAAGTAAAACAATACGTTAGACAATATCATATGCTTATGCCGGGTGATACTGTTGTGGCAGGTGTTTCAGGAGGGGCAGATTCTCTGTGCCTTCTTTTTCTGTTGAAGGAATTTGCGGAAGAAATCCCGCTTCGGCTTGCCGTTGTACATGTAAATCACGGTGTGAGAGAAGAGGCGGGAGAGGATGCAGCATATGTAAAACAAATCTGTGAAAAGCTGCAGGTGCCCTTTTTCCTGAAAGAAGCTGATGTAGAGGTACTTGCAGAAAAGCAGGGAATTTCGGTAGAGGAAGCGGGAAGAAATGTGCGGTATGAGGCATTTCAGGAGGTGTTGGAAAGTCTTACCGGCGGGCAGGGCGGAAAAATTGCGGTAGCACATACTGCAAATGATCGTGCCGAAACTATGCTGTTCCATTTATTCCGTGGGACCGGGCTTACGGGGCTTACCGGAATCAAGCCTGTACGGGGACAGGTTATCAGACCGCTGCTTTGTCTGGAAAGAGAAGAAATAGAGCAATTTTTAAAAGAAAAAGAAATTTCTTTTTGTATAGACCGGACCAATAACGAGGATACTTATACGAGGAATAAAATCCGACATCATATTCTTCCGTACGCAGAAGAGAAGATATGCGAGGGAACGGTGAGCCACATGAACCGTACGGCGGAAATGCTGTTGGAAACGGAGGACTTTCTGAGGGAGCAGACTCTTCGGCTCTATAAGCAGCTTACACAGGAAGCGGAAAACGGTACTTATGTAGAGGTAAAGGGGTTTTTAGAGCAGCCCGGACTTTTACAGAAGCGACTTCTTTTGTTGTGTGTAGAGAAAAGAATGGCAGGGCGCAGGGATTTTGGAGCGGTTCATATCGAAGAGATGCGGTCTCTGTTTTATAAAGAGGGGAACAAGGAACTGTCACTTCCCTATGGAATGTTTTCGAGGCGGGAGTTTGACAAGGTATTTATCGGTATGCAGCAGAAGCCGGGCGGGACAGCGGCAGCAGAGGAAAGAGAGGTTCCTATACCGGGAATCGTTGAAATAAAAGAATTCGGTGTGTTTGAATTTGAGGTTTTTGAATATGATAAAAGTAAAATTATTCCACAAAAAACATATACGAAATGGTTTGATTATGATAAAATAATAAAATCTTTGGTGTTACGGACAAAGAAAACAGGTGACTATTTGACAATCAGTGAAGCATTATCCAAAAAGTCATTAAAAAAATATTTTATAGAGGAAAAGATTCCAAAAACTGAGCGGGAAAGGCTCTATGTGCTGGCAGATGGCAGCCATATTTTGTGGGTGCCCGGTTATCGGATTAGCCAGTACTATAAAGTAGAACCTGAAACGAAAAAGATTTTACAGGTACATTTCAGAGGAGGTCATTAGATGGCAGAACATATCAGAGTCTTGTTGACAGAGGAAGAGGTAGACAGAAAAATTCAGCAGATAGGTGATCAGATTAGTAAAGATTATGCCGGTAAGCAGGTGCATCTTGTATGCGTATTAAAGGGTGGAAGTTTTTTTATGTGTGAGCTTGCAAAGAGAATTACCGTTCCGGTATCTTTGGATTTTATGTCTGTGTCCAGCTATGGAAGTGAGACGAAATCAAGCGGTGTTGTAAAAATTGTTAAGGATTTAGATGAACCGTTGAAGGATAAAGAGGTTATCGTTATTGAAGATATTGTGGATTCCGGAAGAACCCTCAGCTATCTTCTTGAAATTTTGCAGAACAGAGGGCCGAAGAGTCTGCGTCTGTGCACCCTTCTGGATAAACCGGATAGAAGAGTAACAGATGTGAAGGTTGACTATACAGGCTTTGAAATTCCCGATGAGTTTGTAGTCGGATACGGTTTGGATTATGACCAGAAATATAGAAATCTTCCCTATATCGGTGTAGTGGAATTTGACTAAAAAACGTAATTATGTGTAACAGAAGAAAGGAGAAAACGTTGAATAAGAGCGGTAAAAATTTCAACATAATTTTTTTGCTGATTATCGGGCTTTTGTTTGTGACGGTCTGGATTGGAACCTTTAAAAATCAGGGCGATAATTACACGAAAAGTCAGTTGGAGGCAGATTTAAAAAATAAGTCGGTTTCAGAAGTGACTATCCAGCCGAATGAGGAGGGAACGACAGGCGTTGTACATGTTGAGCTGAATAACGGAAAAGAAAGAGTGCTGTATGTAACAGACGTAACCGTAATTGAAGCGATGGTACAGGAATATGGTATCTCACCAATGGTGAAGGATATTCCAAGAGAGAGCTGGTTTTTAGCCTATATGCTTCCGGTACTTGTAGTACTGATTGCAGGAGTCTTTATTTTTGTACTGATTAATTCCCAAAATTCTGCGGGAAATTCCGGTGGAAAAATGATGAATTTCGGAAAGAGCCGGGCAAAGCTTTCTATCGGAAACGGAAAAATCGGACTGAAGGATGTAGCAGGATTAAAGGAAGAAAAATCAGAGCTGGAAGAAATTATTGAATTTTTAAAAGAACCCGGTAAATTTACCAAGGTTGGTGCAAGGATTCCCAAGGGTGTGCTTTTGGAGGGTGCACCGGGTACCGGTAAAACATTGCTTGCCAAAGCGGTTGCAGGGGAAGCAAATGTGCCGTTTTTCAGTATTTCCGGTTCGGATTTTGTAGAAATGTTTGTCGGCGTAGGTGCCTCCAGAGTCCGGGACTTATTCTCGGAAGCAAAGAAAAATGCACCATGCATTATTTTTATTGATGAAATTGACGCGGTAGCAAGAAGACGTGGTACCGGAATGGGCGGCGGTCATGATGAAAGAGAACAGACCTTGAACCAGTTGCTTGTAGAAATGGACGGCTTCGGTGTAAATGAAGGTATTATTGTCATGGCAGCTACAAACCGTGTGGATATTTTGGACCCGGCGATTTTACGTCCCGGACGTTTTGACAGAAAGATTACGGTTGCACCTCCTGATGTAGGAGGAAGAGAAGAAATTCTCAGGGTACATTCCAAAAACAAGCCGCTTAGTGATGATGTGAATCTGGAACAGGTAGCGCAGACTACCGCAGGATTTACCGGAGCGGATTTGGAAAATCTGTTAAATGAAGCTGCCATTACCGCGGCTATGGAAAACCGTGCGTTTGTAAAACAGGATGACATTAAGCGTGCTTTTATAAAAGTTGGTATCGGGGCAGAGAAAAAGAGCCGGATTATTTCCGACAAAGAAAAGAAAATTACTGCTTATCATGAAGCAGGTCATGCAATTTTGTTCCATGTGCTGCCGGATGTGGGACCGGTTTATACGGTATCTATTATTCCTACAGGACTGGGTGCTGCAGGATATACCATGCCTTTGCCGGAAAAGGATGAGATGTTCCTGACAAAAGGCAAGATGCTGCAGGATATTATGGTATCGCTTGGCGGACGTATTGCAGAGGAAATTATTTTTGATGATATAACAACCGGTGCATCCAGTGATATTAAGAAAGCAACAAAAGAAGCAAGACGGATGGTTACCCGTTTTGGTATGTCTGAAAATATTGGTGTTGTGAATTATGATGATGACGATGATGAAGTATTTATCGGACGTGATTTGGCTCATACGAGGAGTCATAGTGAGGCAATTGCCGGCGAAATAGATAAGGAAGTAAAAGCAATCATTACTGATTGTTACAGTAAAGCGAAGGCTATTATTTTGGAACACGAAGAGGTTCTTCATAAATGTGCGGCACTTCTTTTAGAGAAAGAGAAGATTTCAAGAGAAGAATTTGAGGCACTGTTTCTAAAACTACAGGAGCCGGAGGATTTCTTCAAGGATAGTAATCCACAGATAACAGAAGGTACGGAAGAGTAATTCACAGTGGGAAGAAAAAGTGGAAAATGAGTTTTGTGCAATATTACCGAAAAGGTTTTGTGCATAATTACTAAAAACGGATATATGTTTTTGTAATATTTGTGAAATCTTGGTATTGTTAGAAAAATGGGGTCATGGTATTATAATACTCGTAACCCCCCCAATACATTATATAGTTTTTTGCTATACCCCATAAGAAAGAAATACCTTCTCTAAAAAAGACAGCGTTCGAAAGGCTGTCTTTTTTACTATATTTTTTTATTGAATATCCATATTATATATTATAGAATAGCAATGGAAAGGAATGTTGGTGTGTATGGACATGAATCGATTTGGGAAAGCAGAGTATAACCTGCAATATATAGCATCAATGAGACCTGTTTTCAATAAAAAGGCATTATTCAGCGATATGACGGAGGATTATGTATCACCCGCCGAACCAAGGGCATATGAGGAAGTGACTATTCGATTCCGAACGGCAAAAAACAATGTTGACCGTGTTTTTTTTGTATACAAGGGTGTACGACATTTAATGTTTCGTCGCTATTCGGATAGTAATTTTGATTATTATACGCATGACCAGCAGTTGGAGAATGAAAAGGTCAGTTATCATTTCGTGGTACAGGCAGGAAAGCTGGAGTGCATCTATGACCGCAGGGGAGTCGTGACAGAAGAAAACGAATACTATAATTTTGCAGTGATTCCGGGATTTAAGACACCGGACTGGGCAAAAGGTGCAGTGATGTACCAGATTTATGTGGATCGTTTCTGTAACGGTGATAAATTGAATGATGTATTAACTAATGAGTATAAATATATCGGGGAGAATTCCGTTCATGTGGAAGATTGGAATGCCTATCCCGCGCAGATGGACGTGCGGAATTTTTATGGCGGGGATTTACAGGGAGTCCTTGACAAAATGGATTATTTACAGGATTTAGGTGTGGATGTCATTTATTTTAACCCGCTTTTTGTATCGCCGTCTAATCATAAATATGATATTCAGGATTACGATTATATAGACCCTCATTTTGGAAAAATTATAAAAGATGACGGGGAGTTGCTGGAAGGCGGGCGAACGGAAAACAATCAGGCATCCCGCTATATTAACAGAGTATCAAATAAGGATAATCTGGAAGCAAGCAATGCGCTTTTTGCAAAGGTGGTTGAGGAAGCTCATCGCAGAGGAATGAGGGTTATTCTGGACGGTGTTTTCAATCATTGCGGTTCCTTTAATAAATGGATGGACAGGGAACGTATTTATGAGAATGCACCCGGATATGAAAAGGGAGCCTATATTTCGGCAGAAAGTCCGTATCGCAGTTATTTCCAATTTTACGACCAGAATGCATGGCCCTATAACCATACCTACGACGGCTGGTGGGGAAATGATACTTTACCGAAGCTGAATTATGAAGATTCCAGACAGCTGGAGGATTATATTTTATATATCGGACGGAAATGGGTTTCACCGCCTTACAATGCAGACGGATGGAGGTTGGATGTAGCGGCAGATCTGGGACATACACCGGAATTTAACCATCATTTCTGGCAGGAATTCAGAAAAGCGGTCAAGCAGGCAAATCCCAATGCCATTATTTTGGCAGAGCATTACGGGGAACCGAAATGCTGGTTGGAAGGGAATGAGTGGGATACGGTTATGAATTATGATGCTTTTATGGAGCCGGTTACATGGTTTTTAACCGGTATGCAGAAGCATAGTGACGATTACCGGGAAGATTTATATGGCAATGCAGAGAGTTTCTGGGGTGCTATGCGGCATCATAACTGCAGTTTCACCATGCCTTCGGCAATGGTGGCGATGAATGAACTTTCCAACCATGACCATTCCCGTTTTCTGACCCGTACCAATAAAAAGGTCGGACGTGTCAATACATTAGGCTCGGAAGCGGCAAATGAAGGCGTAAATAAAGCCGTTATGCGGGAAGCCGTAACAATTCAGATGACCTGGCCGGGAGCGCCAACAATTTATTATGGTGATGAGGCCGGTGTATGCGGATTCACGGATCCGGATAACAGAAGAACCTATCCTTGGGGGCAGGAAGATAAGGAACTGATTCGTTTCCATAAGGAAATGATACGAATTCATAAAGAAAACAAGGAATTTTTGACCGGTTCCATTAATTACCTGGCAGGGGAATATAATTTCATCGGCTATGGAAGATTTAACCGCAATGAACAATCGGTTGTCCTTGTAAACAACAGTGACCAGACGGTCATGAAGGAATTGTCGGTATGGCAGCTCGGCATCCCGAAAGAAACGGTACTTCATCAGCTCATTCTGACATCTGAGGAAGGTTTTACTACGGAGAAAAAGGAATATCCTGTTATCGGTGGAAAGCTGATGATTACACTTCCGAAGACTTCAGCGGTTGTGCTGAAGCATTACCGGACGGAAGAGGATGAAGATTTTTAGTGGATATATGATTTATCTGGTAAGAAAAAACTTCTTGCATTTGAAAAGAAGATATGATATAGTTCAATATTGTCAAGGCTTGTAAAAGTCGTGATATGGATGGATTCCCGAGTGGCCAAAGGGGACAGACTGTAAATCTGCTGCAAATTGCTTCGGTGGTTCGAATCCACCTCCATCCAGTTGGTTTGCAAGGCAAATCATTTTCCAAAAGGAAATGCCGGCGTGGCGGAACTGGCAGACGCGCAGGACTTAAAATCCTGTTGTAGCAATACAGTACCGGTTCGATTCCGGTCGCCGGCAGTAATTTTTAAGAGAGAAATATGGTAGAAATGCCATATTTCTTTTTTACGTAATAGATATTTGTTGTTATTGGTGAGGCAGATACGATATTGATTTTGGGAGGTTACAATATGAAGAAAAATATATTTATCGAAGGAATGCAGGGGACAGGGAAAACTACACTGCTTAACACTCTTGCTAAAAAACACCCTGAATATCAGGTTTACCGGGAAGGAGATTTATCCCCGGCAGAGCTTGCATGGTGCAGTTACATGACAAAAGAACGATGGGAATCCATGCTTTCCAAATATCCGGTATTGGAGCAGGAAATCAAAGCAAAAACAATGACAGAAGGTGACAGGTATATTACCGCATATACGCAGATTCTTGCAGAAACGAGAACTTTCTATGAGGACATGGGGCAATACGAAATATATAATGGGCGGGTTACCTTTCCGGTATTTCATGATATTATTATGAAAAGATACGAAGCACTTCCGGAAGGGAAACATCTTTTTGAATGTTCTTTTTTGCAAAATTCTATTGAAAGCATGATGCTGTTCTATCAGATGGAAGATACGGAAATTGTGGAATTTTACAGGGAGGCTTATGAGATTTTAAAGAAAAAAGATTTTTGGCTTCTTTATCTGGATTCTGAGAAAATCCGGGAAAATATATTGCAGATTAAGAAGGAGCGTTCCGATGAAAACGGAAACGAGATGTGGTATCCTTTGATGTTAAACTATTTGAAAGAATCGCCTTATGGGAAAGCACATAATTACCAAGGCTTGGATGATATGATAGGACATTTTGAAAGAAGGCGGGTACTGGAACTTAGAATTATACGGGAAGTACTAGGAGACAGTGTTACTGTATTAAAAGCTAAAGAATATAATCCGGATACTTTGGATATTTCACAGTAAAAATATAGATGACCCGTGCGAAAAGATAAAAATTAATGAGGAAAGAGAATTAAGATGAGTGACAGTAAAATTCTGACTACATTGTGTTACATAGAACAGGATGACCAATATTTGATGATGCACAGAACTTCCAAGAAAAATGACCTGAATCAGGGAAAATGGATTGGTGTCGGCGGGCATTTCAAGGAGGGGGAAAGCCCGGAGGAATGTCTGCTCCGGGAAGTGCAGGAAGAAACAGGTCTGATTCTTACGTCCTACCGTTTGCGGGGCATTATTACGTTTCTTTTGGACGGTTGGGGCTACGAATATATGTATTTATACACAGCAGACGGTTTTGACGGTACGTTGGATGAAAAGGCAGTAGAAGCCTGTACGGAGGGTGTACTGCAATGGGTTCCCAAAAGAAAAGTTCCCGAACTGAATTTATGGGAAGGCGACCGGATTTTTTTGAAGCTGTTACTGGAAAATAGGGGAATGTTTTCCATGAAACTGGAATACAGGGGAGATAAGCTGATAAATGTGGTAACAAAGATGTATGATGAAACAGGCTTAATGGAGAGCCAATAAAGTAAAAAGATACATAATATTAAAATTTTTTTAATTTCATTAAAAAATCCTTTGTTTTCCAACAAATATCTATTATAATAGAAAATGCAGTGGTTTTCCGGCGGGAAACGACATCACTGCATTGAATAATGATAAAAGGACAGAGGGTATATGAAGTACAGAAAATTATTGAGTTTAGCGTTAGCAGTCGGATTGATGACAACGGCATTATCCGGTTGCGGAAAAGAAGAAACAAAGGCACCGGAAAAGGAAACAGTAATTGCAGAAGCGATTACTCCGATTGAAGAAGCAGTTTCAGCAACACCTGAAATCGAAGCTGAAACCGTGGCAGAGGAATCATCCGATTATCTTTATCCGGTTATTGAAGAAAGAGAAGTAGTAGACGGTAAAATGCAGAGTTATCTTACCGGAGAATGGATGGATGAAAGCAAAGCAAACAGACGTCCTATTGCGGTATCCATTCCGAACCAGAAGAGCTGTCTTCCACAGTATGGTATTACAAATGCCAGTGTTATTTATCAGGTTCCGCTTAGAGATAACCTGACAAGATTATTCTGTTTATTTGAAGATTTTGATGATTTAGACCGTATCGGGCCTACAAGAAGTATTCGTGATTACATGGTATACATCGGTTTGGAGCATGATGCAATAATCTGTCACTGGGGTTCTGCAGTATATGCAAATGATTTGTTGAACAGTGATATGGTAGATAATATCAGTCAGGCAACCTCCGGAATCAACAATCCGACACCGGGAGCTTTTGACAGATACAATCGTTCCGGAAGCTACAATTCTACAGACTCTGCTTATATGTTTGTAAGCGGACTTATGACAGGTGTGGAGAAGAAAGGTTATAGCTGGGATTATGACGATACTTTCGAGCCGAAATTCTTATTTGCGAAAGATGGCGTAGAAGCAACCTATGATGATGCTGAATCTGCTACAAAGATTTGGCCGGGAAAACAGGGTAACTACAATACAGTAGGTGCATATTTTGAATATGATGAAGCAACCGGAAAATATGCATATTACGAATATGATAAACCATTAATCGATGAGCGTACCGGTGAACAGCTTATGGTGGACAACGTAGTTCTGCAGGTTTGTTATGCTGAGGAAAGAGATGACCACGGATATCTGATTATGGAAATGCACGGTCCGCAGACAGGTGATGGTTCTTTGTACTTCTTTACAAACGGAAAGGTTGTAAAAGGTACATGGGAAAGAATGAACGGTGATGAGAAACCGGCTAAATACTACGATGCAGACGGAAATGAACTGGTATTCAATCAGGGAAAAACTTTCGTTTGTGAAATTTGGAACAAATGGGCAGATTCCATTACTTACGAATAAGAATCGGATTGCTTTAGTGATAAGATAAAAAGCGAGCCGGAGAATGTATTGTTGTAAAATACGTTCTCCGGCTTTTGTTTATTTTATTTTTATTTTAGAAAAATTATAGAAATCTGATATTGACTTGTTTTGTTTGTCGTAACATAATGTAAACGTTGAACTGACCGGCTGGTCGGTCAAAAAGAAACGGATAAAAAAATTAGGAAAGAACAGAAGTTTATTTATAGGAGAAAATTTATGTTATCAAAATTCAGCGTAAAGAAACCATATACCGTATTGGTTGCAGTGGTGATGATTATCGTCTTGGGAGTTGTGTCATTTACAAAAATGACAACGGACTTATTGCCGAACATTAATCTTCCCTATGTTATTGTTATGACAACCTATGTAGGCGCCAGTCCTGAAACGGTAGAAACGGTAGTGACAAAGCCGGTGGAATCTTCTATGGCAACCGTAAGTAATATTACGGGTATCAGTTCAATTTCCAGTGAAAATTATTCTATGGTCATTTTGGAATTTGCACAGGACGCGGATATGAATTCCGTCTCGCTTGAAATCCGGGAAAATTTAGATCAGATTAAAAGCTATTGGGACGATTCGGTAGGAAATCCCATTATTATGAAATTGAATCCGGATATGCTTCCGGTTATGGTTGCGGCAATCGGACAAGAAAATTCCGATGCTGCAAAAATCAGTGAATATGTTTCCGAATCCATTTTGTCGGATTTGGAGAGTATTGAGGGTGTGGCTTCGGTAAGTGCAACCGGTCTTCTTGAGGAAAGTGTCAATGTGGTAATACGACAGGAAAAAATTGATGAAATCAATAAGCAGGTATTTGGTTACATAGATGACCAGATGGCGGAAAAGGAACAGGAAATCGCTGACGGAAAGAAGGAAATAGAAGACGGACGTGCAGAGCTTGCCGATGCACAAAAGGAATTGAATAATTCCAGACAGGAGATTGCAGACGGTAAAGCGGAGTTGGAGGAAGGAAAACAAAAGCTTGCAGACGGACAGGCAGAGTTAAACAAACAAAAAGAAGAGACAACAAACAAGCTTGCCGCGACAGAAACCCAGCTACTTACGGCTAAGGCAGATTTGGAAGCGGCTAAGACTTCCATGACTACGCAGATTAAGACGATTGAAGAGTTACAGAAAAAGCTGAATGAGGTAAACGATGGTCTGGCGCAGCTAAATCAGGCAGCAGATGGTCTTACACAGATTAATGCGGGAATAAACCAGATAAACGGTACATTAAATACAATAAGTGGATATTTGCCAAATATTGAAGCTGTATTAGCTTTAAATCCGAGCGCTACTGTGGCAGATATAGGGCTGACCGCGGAACAGCAGGCAGCACTTTCCGCATTGATTGGTATGTCTGTAGATGATACAACTCCATTGGGGACAATTCAAGCAACGTTGACGGGAGCACAGACAACCCTACAGACGAAACTCACGGATTTGCAGACAAAGAAAACCCAGCTTCTTGCAGCTGTGGGCGGAAGTGAAGCGGAACTGCAAAATTTAAGAAATCAGGCACAAGCAGGAAAAGAGCAGATTGAAAACAGTTTGGACCATGCCACGATGGGAATGGGTGCAGATGCGTATTTGAATACTCTTAGAAGTTCTCTGGATGAAATGAATGAAAATCTTGAGAAGGTAGACAATGGTCTGACCGAGCTTTATAAGGGAAATCTGACAGCGGCAACGGAATTGGCCAATGCCCAGACACAGATTGATTTAGGGGAAATGCAGATGGATTCTGCCGAAGCACAGATTGAGGCGGGAGAAGCCCAGATTAAGTCGGGACAGGAGCAGATTAACAGTGGCTACGAGCAGTTGGATGAGGCAATGGAGCAGATAAAGGACGGAGAAGAACAGCTTGCCGAAGCCAAAGAGGATGCATACAAAAATGCGGATATGACAGATATTTTGACAGTGGATACCGTGAAATCCTTACTGACAGCGCAGAATTTTTCCATGCCGGCAGGTTATGTGACAGAGGACGGTATAGAATATCTTGTGCGTGTGGGCGATAAGCCGGAAACCATAGAAGAATTGGCGGCCATGCCGATTTTAAATCCGAATATGGATGGCGTGGATGTTATCACACTTGGGGACGTTGCAGATATTTTCATGACGGACAACTCTGCGGATATTTATACGAATGTCAATGGAAATCCGGGTATCATGATTACCGTGCAAAAGCAGACCGGCTATTCAACAGGAGATGTTTCCGACAGATTAAATGATAAATTTAGCGAGCTGATGGAAGAGGACGAAAGTCTTACTATCGTACCCTTGTCCGACCAGGGAATTTATATCGATATGGTTATGAATTCTATTTTCAGCAGTTTAATTTTCGGTGCGGTGCTTGCTATTTTAATTCTGCTATTGTTTCTGCGGGATTTACGCCCCACGTTTATCGTTGCATGCTCCATTCCGATTAGCTTGATTACGGCGCTTGTATGTATGTATTTCAGTGGTATTACGTTAAATATCATTTCTCTTTCCGGTCTTGCGCTGGGCGTCGGTATGCTGGTGGATAACTCGATTGTCGTTATCGAAAATATTTATCGGATGCGTAAGGAAGGCATGCGTCGTAGAGAAGCGGCAATGGAGGGGGCAAAAGAGGTTGCGGGTGCTATTATGGCATCTACTCTTACTACAGTGTGTGTATTTGCACCGATTATATTTACGGAAGGTATTACAAGGCAGTTGTTTGTAGATATGGGACTGACAATCGGATATTCACTGGTCTCCAGTCTGGTGATTGCCCTTACCGTAGTTCCGGCAATGGCATCCAAAATGTTAAAGGATACAAAAGAGCAGAAGGAAGGCAGAATTTTTACGGCATTGCTGCAAGCATATGAAAAGGTACTTCGCGTGTCATTACGGTTTAAGCCGGTAGTTCTTCTTGTGGTTGTAGCGCTGCTTGCTGTCAGTGCCATAGCAGCTGTGTCCAGAGGAACAGCGTTTATGCCGGAAATGGAAAGTACGCAGATTACCGTTAGTGTAACAATGCCGAACGGAACACCTCTTTCCGAAACGGCTGCGGTTACAGACAAAGTAGTAGAACGAATCAGTACCTTAGAGGATGTAGAGGATATTGGTGCCATGGCAAGCGCCTCCACCATGGCGATGTTGACCGGTGGCGGAAACTCTGCTACTAATGCAACCCAATTATATATTACATTGCGGGAAGATAAGAAATTGAGCGGTGAGGAAATTGCTGCAGAAATTATGAGCCTGACCGCAGATATCGAGGATGCGGAAATCGTAGTAAATACTTCCTCTATGGATATGAGTGCATTGGGGGGAAGCGGTATTTCCATTCAGGTGCGCGGACAAAACATGGACACTTTGCAGGAGCTTGCACAGGAAATTGCGGCAATAGTAGAGAGCACGGAAGGTACAACGGAGGTTTCTGATGGTCTGGAGGACAGTAGCGAAGAACTGCGTATTTTAATCAGCCGTGACAAGGCAATAGAACATGGACTGACTGTAGCTCAGGTATTTCAACAGCTTGCGGCAAAGCTTGCGGATTCTGCAAGCAGCACAACCTTGGAAACCGGAGCGGATGAATATGATGTATATGTTTCCAATGCTCAGGATACGGAACTGACGAGAGAAACCATCAAAGAACTGGTCATCGATGTTACCGGTCAGGATGGTAAAAAAGAAGAAGTTCCGCTTAAGGATATCGCCACCTTTGAAACAAAGCAGTCGCCCAATTCCATTAACCGTGGCGAACAGAACCGGTATATTGCCGTTTCAGCGGCTATTGCAGACGGCTATAACGTTGGTTTTGTATCCCGGGATTTACAGAAAAAACTGGATGCTTATGAAATGCCGGACGGTTATACCCTTGTGATGAGTGGTGAAAATGAAACGATTAATGAAGCAATGGAACAGGTTATGCTAATGCTACTCTTGGCGATTGTATTCATGTATCTGATTATGGTTGCACAATTCCAGTCATTGTTATCACCGTTTATCATCATGTTTACGATACCGCTTGCTTTTACGGGAGGATTTTTCGGACTTTACTTTAGTGGCAGTGAAGTAAGTGTTATTGCTTTAATCGGTTTTGTTATGTTGTCGGGTATCATTGTAAATAACGGTATCGTATTGGTGGATTATACAAACCAGCTGCGTGTTGCCGGAATGGAAAAGAAGGAAGCACTCGTAAAAGCAGGAGTGACGAGGCTTCGTCCCGTACTTATGACAGCTCTCACAACGATACTTGCATTGATCCCAATGGTATTCAGCACCGATATGGGTAGTGAAATGTCAAAGCCTATGGCAATTGTCACAATCGGCGGTCTGGTATATGGTACATTGCTTACTTTGATTGTGGTGCCTTGTATTTATGATATATTCCAAAGGGGAAAGAAAAAGAAAGAGGGGAAAACCGAAGAAGTATGGGAGACATTGGAAGGATAACGGAAGAGAAACTGCCGGAAAAGGTAGAGGCTATGTATAAAGCGGTAACGGCGCTGTTAGAAGAGGGCGCTGATATCAACCGGTTAAAGGTTTCGGATATTACCGAACGTGCCGGAATCGGAAAAGGGACTGCCTATGAGTATTTCCAGAATAAGGAAGAGCTCATAAGCAGCGCCATGCTTTATCAGATGAATGTAATTTATAGTGGCGTTGCTAAAACGATACAGGAACAAACAAGCTTTGAGAACTGCATTTATTTCCTGCTTTCTTCTATAGAGGAAAAAATCAGTCAAAGAGAATGTTTTTTAAAATTTGTTCATATTATAACCGATAACGGGATTATCAGTGAGAGACTCCGGGATGCCATAAGGGAGCATGAAAAGAAAACCTATCAATCAGAAGACTATGTTAAATATATGATTCGTCTTGGTAAGAAGACGGGAGAAATCAAGAGTAATTTGCCGGAAGAATATATGTATTTCGCCATTGCTTCTAAAATCGTAGGTTATGCGATTTATATGACACAGGAACATAAGAAATGCAGTAATCGGGAAATGCAGAAAATGATTTGTGAAGGGTTGCTTAGAGAGCTTTCCGGTCAGTAGAGAATGGACAATGAAAAACGGAACATGCCATAGAAATGGTTTGTTCCGTTTTCTTTAGTCTTATTGAAAACTTATATATATATTCTATAATTAATTTAGTGTAAATGTAGAATTGTTGTTCTCGTTTTCCTGTATCGGCGCAGTCGTCTGAGTCTGAGTTGCATCCTGAGTCGGAGCTGTATTCTGAGCCGGATTTACGTTCTGAACCGGTGCGGTCTGTGAATAAGTTACATTTCTGACAAGACCAAAAGCTTTTTCTGCAAAGGTTTTTGCAATAGGGATATTTGCATCCTGCTCTTTTGCCACTTTGGCAATTCCGGCAATAGCAAAAACAAGAATAGCCAAAGAAATTAAGGATTCCACAACATCAAATAAACCGGAAAAAATACTGCCGACAAAGGGAATTCTGTAAATCGGGCTGACAATTCCGAAAATGATGCTGATTAAACTGGAAATAATGCAGAGAAACAATGCCTGCATAACCTGCATGGAAAGCCATTGATCCTTATGTACTATAATAACAAATCCAAGTAAAAGTGCTACAAGTGTTGTGTAGTCCAGCATAGCAAGTACAAAAGCAAGTACCGCATAGAAGCTGAGACAAATGCCAAAATTATCTTTTCTCATATTTACCCTCTATTTTCATAAGACCGAATTTATTATAGCATTGGAAAGAAATGAAAACAACATAAACCTAAGAACCGCATGAGGAAGGCTGTTGAGCAGAAGAAAGAATAATTGTAATTGTCATTATTATGGTAGTGAAATATAATAGAATGCAGTAGGAGGCTTTCGGACAAGGTATTTGCCAAACCCTGAGGAGGATGGAAATGTATACGCGTAAAAATTTAATGGAAGAAAGCGGCTCCACTGCCTATAAACTGGGAACGGATTTGTTCGCCTTGCAGCTTGTGTCCGGATTGAACATTGCAGAGGATGAGCAGACGGAGTTGGTAGAGGTAAGCGGAACCGTAGGGGGTACAACAGTCTGTCAGGCAGAGCTTACCGTGGATGAGGAATATGGGGAAATTTCCGATTATCGTTGCAGTTGTCAGGAGTATGCCGAAAAGGGGAAGCTTTGCAGACATTGTGTGGCATTGGGACTTGCTTATATCAAGGAGGTGGAACGGCAGCAGGAAAGAATTCCCGATTCTATGATAGAACCGCGGACACTGGTTAGTGAAAATATGGATTCGGGATTTTCCAAACTGCTTCGTTTATACGATAAAAAAGAACGGCTGTCGGTGATGCAGCAGTCTCGAAAGGGGAAGATTGAAATTGTTCCCCAAATGACGATCGGGCTTGGTGCGCCGGAAGTCGAATTCAGAATCGGAAACGAGCGGAAGTATATTATAAAAAGTATCAGTGGCTTTGTACGTGCCGTAGAAAATATGGAAAAGGTTTCTTATGGACAGAAGTTGAGCTTTTTTCATACGATGGACTGTTTTACGGAGAGTTCTGCGGATATGGTACGGTTTTTGCAGGCAGAAATAAACAGGAAAACTTATTTATCGGGAAGCTTTCGTTCCGCGGGGGAGACGGGAAGATGTCTGCATTTGAATCGTTCTAACTTAGATGGTTTTATGGCGGCAGCCGGAGAAGAAATTGAAGTAACGACACATGGAGAAAAAGCATATGCATGGAAAATACTGGATGACTTTCCAAAATGGAGTGTGACGCTTACCGGAACCCTGAGCGGTGCCGTACTGGAAGGCAGTTTTCCCGCAGTCATGCAGGGTATGGATAATGTTTATTTCTGGGGTGACAGGAAGATTTACAGAGTGCCGCTTAAGGATGTGGAAGATATCTTGCCGTTTATTCAGTTTTTAGGGAAAGAAGAAACGAAGCGGATTGAGATTATGAAATCCGAATTGACTGTATTTTGCAGGGAACTTCTGCCGGTGTTGGAGAAGCATTGCAATGTGGAAAGAATAGATTTTGAGGAAGAAACCTATCTGCCGCCTCATGCTGAATATAAGATTTATTTGGATGCACCGGAAACGGATACGGTAACCGCAAAGGTTTATGCTGTGTATGGGGAATCCAGATACAACATTTATGCCGAGGTGAGCGGAAGAAGCAACCGGGATGAACTGGGGGAAATGCGGACGGCGCAGGCGGTATTGGATTTTTTCGACGGGTTGGATACCAAACAGCATATGTTGCTGCTGCATGCGGACGAGGACAGGTTGTATCATTTTCTGACCGATGAAATCGGAAGACTTCAGAATCTGGGAGAGGTGTATGTATCGGAGAATCTGAAGGTAATGGATGTGAAACCGGCGCCGAAGGTAACGGTGGGAATTTCTCTTTCCGGTGATTTGCTGGAATTTAGTCTGGACAGTGAAGAAATGCCGCTGAAGCAGTTAGCGGAGATTCTGGCGCGTTACGACAGACGTAAACGCTATTATCGACTAAAGGACGGTACCTTTATCGATATGAGTCAGGGAGATATGGACACTATATCCAATATTCAAAAAAGTCTGCAGCTGACAGAAAAGGAACTGGCAGAAGGAAAAGTTCTGGTGCCTAAATTCCGGGCGCTTTATCTGGATAATGAGTTGCGGGAAAATGCCGGACTGAGTGCGGTAAAGGATAAGAATTTCAAGGCTCTGATACGGAATATGAAAACCGTGGAGGACAATGATTTTGAAGTGCCCGTGAGCTTAAAGGGGGTACTTCGGGAGTACCAAAAAAACGGTTTTTTGTGGCTGAAAACTTTAAAGAATAACGGTTTTGGTGGCATTCTGGCAGATGATATGGGACTGGGAAAAACACTACAGGTGCTTGCATTCCTTTTGTCGGAGAAGCAGGAGGGAGAGGGAAAAACGGCGTTGATTGTCTGCCCCGCTTCTTTACTGTATAACTGGAAAAGTGAAATAGAGCGTTTTGCCCCGGAACTGACAGTGACCATGATTTGCGGCAGCAATCAGGAGAGACGGGAACAGATTGAAAAAATCGGTGGTGAGGATATTGTGATTACCTCTTACGATTTGCTCAGAAGGGATGTAGAATGGTATCAGGGCATTCGATTTGGCTATCAGATTCTGGATGAGGCGCAATATATTAAAAATCATACGACACAGGCGGCGAAATCCGCAAAGGAAATTAAGGCAGGCTTTAAGCTTGCACTGACCGGAACACCTATTGAAAACCGGCTGAGTGAACTTTGGAGCATTTTTGATTATCTGATGCCCGGTTTTTTGTACAGTTACAACCGGTTCCGGACGGAATTTGAAATTCCTATTGTACAGGCAAAGTCAGAGCCTGAGGTAGAGCGGTTAAAACGAATGATTCGCCCGTTCATTTTACGAAGATTGAAAAAGGATGTACTGAAGGATTTGCCGGATAAACTGGAAGAAAATATTGTAGTGAAGTTTTCCGGGGAGCAGGAGGAATTGTATAAGGCTCATGTGGGAAGGCTGAAGGCACTTTTGGACGGACAGACGAAGGAGGAATTTGCCAAAGGCAAGGTACAGATTTTTTCGGAGCTTACGAGATTGCGGCAGATTTGTTGTGAACCGTCCCTTGTGTATGAAAATTATACGGGAGAATCAGCGAAGCTGCAAATATGTATGGAAATGTTGAAAAATGCTGTGGAGGGAGGTCATAAGGTACTTGTATTTTCCCAGTTTACAACTATGCTTTCTCACTTACAGAGGCAGATGAGGAAAGAAAATATTCCGTATTTTTCTCTGATTGGATCCACAGTAAAGGAGAATCGCGCCAAAATGGTAGAAAAATTTAATGCCGGAGAGGTGCCAGTCTTTTTTATTTCATTGAAGGCAGGGGGAACGGGCTTAAATCTGACGGCGGCGGACATTGTGATTCACTATGATCCGTGGTGGAATGTGGCAGTACAGAATCAGGCAACAGATCGTGCACACCGTATCGGACAGAAGCAGGTTGTAACAGTGTATAAACTGATTGTAAAGGATACCATAGAAGAAAAAATTGTGAAGCTGCAGGAGCGGAAAATGAAGCTGGCAGAGCAGCTTTTAGAAGGAGAAGGCTTTGGTATGGCAGGGATGAGCAAGGAGGAACTGCTGGAGCTTTTGGAATAAGAATTGAAAAAATTTTACGCCATGGAAAAGGTGGCAGAAGGGAAGGAAAATATGAACAATTTCAGATTTCATGCGTACACGGATATCCGTTTTGGAGAGGGCTGTATCAAGGATTTGGCAACAGCAATGGAGCCCTTCGGAAAGAAAGTGCTTCTGACCTACGGAGGCGGCAGTATTAAGCGTTCCGGTCTGTATGACAAGGTGAAGGAGCTTTTAAAGGATTTTGAGGTTACGGAGCTTTCCGGTATTGAACCGAATCCAAAGATTGAGTCGGTCAGAGAAGGTGTCAGACTATGTAAAGAAAATGGGATTCAGGTTGTGCTGGCAGTAGGCGGAGGTAGTACCATTGATGCTTCCAAAGTAATTGCTGCGGGAGCATATTATGAAGGGGATGCATGGGATTTGGTAGCAAACCCCGGAAAAATCGGAAAGGTACTTCCCATTGTAACCGTACTGACAATTTGTGCAACCGGTTCGGAAATGAACAAAAATGCAGTTATCAGTAATATGGCAACCAATGAAAAGCTGGGAACTTCTTCCCATGATATGATTCCGCAGGTGTCTTTCTGTGACCCTACCTATCTGTATACTCTTCCGGCAAAGCAGACTGCCGCGGGAACCGCAGATATTATGTCTCATGTATTTGAGCAGTATTTCCAGAAAGATACGGGAGCTTTCTTGACGGATGGCATTTCGGAAAGTCTGTTAAAAACCTGTATTAAATATTGTCCCATTGCCTTAAAGGAGCCGGAAAATTATGAGGCGCGAGCCAATTTAAGCTGGGCGAGCACCCTTGCCTTAAACGGACTTCCCTGTGCAGGAAAGGGCGGTGCGTGGACTTGTCATCCGATTGAGCATGAATTGAGTGCGTATTATGATATTACTCACGGCGTGGGGCTTGCGATTGTGACACCACGGTGGATGAGATACATTTTAAATGCGGAAACTGTGGATAAATTCTGTCAGTATGCAGAAAATGTGTGGAAAATTGAGAAGAGTGCGGACAAGTTTGCTATGGCGAAGGAAGCCATTGACCGGACGGAACAGTTTTTCAAGGATTGTGGTATCCCGATGACCTTGACGGAGATTGGAATTGATGAAACCTATTTTGATAAGATGGCGGAAAAGGCAGTTCGCTTCGGAGGGCTTCAGTATGCGTATGTATCGCTTAATGAAGAGGATGTGAAGAAGATTTTGCGGATGAGTTTGTAAGAAGGTGGCTGCAACTTGTCCTTTGAAAAAGCATTTTATCCGAAGATTATAGATTTTAAAAATAATGTTGGGTATAATGGCATCACGAGGAGGATAAGTAATGAATTCTTTATACAAAAAAACGAGTTAACATTTTCGTTTATGTGGATTATTCTGTATGTTGTTTTATCCAGTGTTGCGGACACTCTTTCCGTTTCTCTGGGAATTGAAAAAGTAGTTACAGCACCGATGTGTATTTTGCTGTCTATCTTTCTCTGGGTGTGGATAAAGAAAAACGGTTTAAGTGAAAAGTGTGGATTTTGCAGATTTAAAGGAGATATAGGAAAATATTTATATTTTATACCTCTTGTTATTATTTCAACCTGTAATCTTTGGAATGGAGTCACGATAAATTTTCCTGTTATGGAATCGGTATTATATGTTTTGAGTATGCTTTGTGCCGGATTTCTGTTTACAATTATTTTTTATAAGGGGAAAAGTTTAATACCTTGTATTGTTTCCCATAGTATATTTAATTCATTGAGTGCTTTCGGAATAGAGGGATCACGCACATTCCATATAGTTGTAACGATAATATTAGCCATCCTATCCGTAGCTTATGCGATTTGGATTTGGAAGAAGATGTCGGAAGATCCCAAGTGAATGTCATGAATAGTGCATAGAAAATATAGGATATGACATGAATTAATAAATCATTTAAAATTTCTACTTTCAAAATACTGATACGAGGAGATATTTACATGAGCAATCCATGGAAAGAAATAGATTTAAACGATTATGAAAGTCATATGAGTCTGGATAGCGTTTATCAGCTTCAGACTTTGAATGAGATGATGAAAGAGCAGTTTTATTCTTATGGAATAAAGAGTATCATGGTTCTCGGAATAGCCGGCGGAAACGGACTGGAGCATATACATAAGGATAAGTTTGAAGCGGTTTACGGTGTTGATATTAATCAGGATTATTTGGAAGCATGTAAAAAAAGATACCCGGAATTAGAGGGTATCTTTCATACAATCTGTGCTGATTTACTGAGTGACAGCCTATATCTGCCAAATTCAGAAATGCTTATAGCCAACTTATTAATTGAATATATTGGATACGAGTGTTTTCAAAGAGTCGTAAAGCTGGTAAGTCCGCAATATGTATCCTGCATTATACAAATAAACACCGATACTTCTTTTGTATCAGATTCCCCGTATTTGCATTCGTTTGACCGTTTGGAAGAGGTTCATTGTCAATTAGAGGGAGAAGAGCTTGTCGGAAGAATGCAGGAGATTGGATATAAAATGGAGTTGATGAAGGAAAAGAAACTGCCAAACGGAAAGAAATTAGTGCGGATTGATTTTGTAGGATAAATTGAAAAGGAGATACTATGGATATTAAGTATAGAAAAGCAACGATAGAAGATGCTGATTTGTTGATAAATATATATAATGCTTCTTTTTACAGTGATTATGTAAAATATGGTGAGTGTCCTGCATATGGAAGAACCAAAGAAGCAATGGAAAAATCAATTGTGAATAATCCTAAGTTTATATTTTACGATAAAGAAAAACCGGTTGGAGTGCTCTCTTATGAGAATAAAGGTGATGGAGAATATTATATCGGCTGTCTGTGTGTGATTCCGGAATATCAGGGAAGAGGAATTGGGACAAAGGCATTTCATTATTTTTTATCAGTATGTGAGGATTGGAAAAAAATTACATTAGTAACGCCTGTTGATAAAGAAGAAAATATAAAATTTTATACGCAAAAATGTGGATTTACCATAGGAAACAGAGAAATGGACGGCAATGTTGAAGTTGTGGGGTTCATAATGGAACAAAGTCAGGATAGATTGAGCCGAAAGTAACATACTATATTATAAGGTGTTACGAATTTGGAGGCTACAGAATGCAAATATCCCGAAAAAAGAGAAACAAGGTACAGACGGTTTGGAAAGGAATTGTTTTCGGAATCGTTTGTACCTTTCTTTGTTTGAATCTGTGGCAGTTGTATGCAGACAGGCATGTATATGAAATACCGGATTATCAGAAAGAGGATTTACACAACATTTTAAATAAAAAAGAATTTTCTGAAGAGGATTACCAATTCCTTTTTCGGCAGACAGGTCTTTCCAAAGCGGCATTGGAAACAATGCTGACAAAGGAGGGACAGGAAGAAATTTATCGGATACAGGAAAGGTTTTTTATGGAACCGGAGATAAGTTGTGAAAGAAACAGTATTATTTCCCGGGAAGAGTGGGTGACAAAGGAAGAAAGCAGAATTATTTTTGCAGATCTGGAGGATGGAGATATTCTGATTACGCCCTGCTCCCATACTTATGGGTGGCGCAACGGTCATGCTGCAATCGTAGTGGATGCAGAAAAAGGAGAGACATTAGAGTCTGTTGTTTTGGGAAGCAAGTCTTCCATACAGTCCCTAGATAAATGGACATATTATCCGTGTGTCATGGTATTTCGACTGAAGGATGTGTCAAAGGGTGTGAGAAAAGAAATCGCACAGAAAGCAAAGGAGGAACTCTTGGGAGTGGACTATGGAATTACGGTGGGAGTGTTTTCACCAAAATATGAAAAACCCGAAAAGGTAAAAAAGACGAATTGTGCACATTTAGTTTGGGAAGCATATCGGTTTTGGGGGTATGATTTAGACAGTAACGGCGGTGCGGTGGTTACACCGGAAGATATTGCTGAAAGCAGTCTGTTGGAGCCGGTACAGGTTGTGGGGAAAAATTATAGCTAGTTGCATTTTTTATTTGTAATTGCAAAAGCCCTGTGTTACACTTTTTAAAAGCATATATATTTCTATATAATTCTAAAGAACTTATTCATAACATTCTTTAATCATCTCAGAAAATCTATGCTTTTTATTTATACCGAATAAAAAATGCAGGAGATTTTTTGAATGCTCCTGCCATACAGACAGGAGGAAGAAAGAATGAGTATTTTACAGGAACTGGAAACAACAGAGGTTCAGTATGATGAACATGTAAAAAGAATTCTAAGTAACCGTTACATTCTTGCATGGATATTGAAGTATACGACAGCAGAGTTTGAAGACTTATCGATTGAACAGATTGCGGAAACATGTATTGCAGAAGAAATCAGTATTTCTAAGGTGCAGATGATGCCCGGAAAGACAAATACTAAGAAGAAAAAGCAAAATGGGCGAATCGAAGGAATGAATACGGAGGATAAAGTGCCGGGAGAGGGTGCGATTTATTATGATATACGTTTTTCGGCATATGCTCCAAACAACGGCGAGACGGTTAAGATTTTACTGAATATTGAAGCACAGAAGAAATTTAAGCTGAAATATGCATTGGTAACGAGAGGAATTTTTTATGCTGCAAGAATGATATCAGCACAATTGGATACTGAATTTTCGACAAATGATTATTCAGGTATGGAGAAGGTCTATTCCATATGGATATGTATGAATGCTCCGGATTATATAGGCAATGCCATATCAGAGTATAGTATAAAAAAACAGGATATCATAGCCGGAATACCGGATAATAGAGAAGATTATGATAAAATGTCATTAGTAATGATTTGTTTGAATGGAACGAAAAATGGAAGGGAAAAAGGAGAGGGAATCATCGGTCTGCTGAATACCCTTTTGGCGACAGATATGAAAGTGGAGGAAAAAGGGAAAATTTTGTCGGAAAACTATGGCATCGTGGTAGACGATAGTCTGGGAGAGGAGATGGAGCACATGTGCAACTTAGGCGAAGGAATCAGAGAGGATGCACTGGAAGAGGGGATTGAAATTCTAATAGAAACTTGTCAGGAATTAGGAGTAACGAAGGAGGAGACAAAGCTTAAACTTGAGAAGAAAGAGGTTTTGTCTGCGGATGCCGTGGATAGGTTAATGGAAAAATATTGGAAGTGAGTAAAGAGTGCCCTGGTTTGCGATTGCAGCCAGGGCATTCAATATAATAAGATAATAATGGATTTGACTATGAAATTGTGGGGAAAAAAATTGAGGGGATTTAAGGATTTTTTAATAATTAATCATGTACACTTTTCTTATCATCAGTGAAAAAGGTGAAATGCAGCAGAAAAACAGTGTGCATAATCGGATTTCACAAAAGGGAAGGGAGAAAATTTTATATGTTTTTACGCATATTAAAAAAAGATTTAAAGCGAAAAAGGACGATAAACATCATTTTATTAATCTTTATTATTCTGGCAACAATGTTTCTTGCCAGCAGTGCAAATAATCTGGTGGCAGTAACCGGTGCGGTAGAGCATTTTATGGAGATATCCAAAGTGCCGGATTTCTTTGTGGTTGCTCTTTCGGACGGAAAAGAAGATGAGATACAGAAATTCATCAAAGAAAATGAATATGTTTCAGAATATGAGACGGCACAGGGATTTAATCTGACAAATGAACAGGTTGTCATTGAACAATGCCGGAAAGAACCTGACAGAACACAATATGAAAGGACAAATGCATTATTCATACAAGCTGTTCCTAAGAACTTTATGAAAGTATTTCCCATGGACGGGGAACAGGTTTCTTTAAAATCGGGAGAAATCGCATTTCCCAAAATGGAAGCAGATAATAATCAGTTACAGGTGGGAGATAAGGTTCGAATAAAAGTCGGGGAGGTGGAGCAGGAGTTTGAAATTGCTGTTATTGTTAAGGATGCCGTATTTGGAAATACATTTACGGGATATAAACGATTACTTATTTCCGATGCGGATTTTGCACAATATACGGAGCAGAAAAATCTGACTTATATAGATATACATAATGTGAATTGCAAAGATACAGAAGCTTTTAGCAGGGAGTGGCGGGAAGCTGATTTTAGTGTAATTACCAGTCAGGAGAAAGAAATAATTGCTACGAGCTACATTGTGGATATACTTGCTGCGGGTATTTTGGTTATTGTAAGTATATGTCTTATATTGATTGCTTTTCTGGTGCTTCGCTTTACGATTGTATTTACTTTGCAGGAAGACTATAAAGAAATCGGTATTATGAAAGCAATCGGGATAAGGGACAGAGGGATTAAAGGTCTTTATCTGATAAAATATACCGCCATTTCCGTTGTTGGTGCTGTTGTTGGTTTTATCTTAAGTTTTCCTTTTGGGGGTACGCTGCTGGAAATTGCGATTGTAAATATTAAAGTAGATAAGGCGGAACAGAATTTCTTGATTAATATAGTCTGTGCACTGGCTATTGTCGCGATTGTTTTATTATTCTGTTATTCCAGCACAAACAGTCTAAAGAAATTTTCGGCGCTGGATGCTATTCGGAACGGTTCTAATGGGGAACGGTTTAGAGCAAAAAATCATGTAATGTTATGGAAGAGAAAACGGATGAAGCCGTACTTCTATTTAGCATTGAATGATATATTAAGCGGTATGAAGCGGTTTGGGATATTGGCGGTAACATTTTGTCTGGGGACCATGCTTATTTTGTTGCCGCTAAGCGCGTCAGATACATTTAAAGATGATAGTATTGTCAGGTCGTTCAGTCTGGCTCAGACGGATGTTTATCTTGATAATGGTAAAACGGAACAATATGTTGTAGACAAAGATGTAGATAGATTGCTGGAAGATTTGGAGAGCATGGAAAACGTGTTAGAAGAAAATGGTATTTCTGCCAAGGCGGTTGCGGATGTTGTATATACAATATCCTGTTATGCAGATGCTTCAAAAGAGAGTTATTCTTATTATACCTTACAGGCAGTCGGTAATTGGGAGAGTCATTATTTGTTACTGGAGGGAAGGGAGCCAAACTTAGCCAATGAAATCATGATTACAGACAAAACGGCAAAAGAAATGGGAGTAGATATTGGCGACAGCATTTACTTTAAAATGAGTGGTGAGGTGAGAGAATTTATTATTACCGGGACCTATCAGTCTATGATGAATATGGGATACGGGTTCCGTGTAAGCAGAAATGCTGAGTTAAGTTCCGAATATATGGCTGCACTTTTTTGTTTGCAGATAGAAGTTGAGGATATGGAATCGGAGGAAGCTTGTGAAAGGCTGAAAGAAATATTCCCGGATTATAAGGTGTATAATGCCGTGGAAATAATTAATCAATTTACCGGTAATATTGTTGAACAGATAGATGTAGTAACGTTTTGTATCACTGCCATTGTTCTGATTATTAATAGTCTTATTACAGTTTTATTGATGAAAACCATCATGACAAAGGAGCGGGGAGATATTGCACTGTTAAAGAGTATAGGCTTTGATGACCGTTCTGTAAAGGCATGGCAGATTACCAGAATATTAATAGTATTGCTTGTTGCGATTGTAATGGGAGCGATACTGTCGAATATACTTACACCTTATACTATGGGTCGGATTTTCGCCATGATGGGTGCAAATAAAATGAAGTTGATTTTGAATCCGTTGGAGGCTTATGTACTTTATCCGCTGCTGCTTCTGGCAGTGACCGGAGCGTCGGCATTCTTCTGTGCAGGAGGAGTTAAGAAGGTAGAGCTTCGTGAAGTGAATACAATGGAATAAGAAGAGTGAAAATTGATGGGACAGAAAGAGAGAGGTTAAATTATGAATTCTTTGAAAGTAAAAGATTTGTGTAAAACATACATAGTAAATAAAAGACAGAATAACGTGCTGCGAAATGTAAATTTGGAGATTAAGGAAGGGGAAATGGCGGCAATTATGGGTCCCAGCGGTTCCGGTAAATCCACGCTTCTCTATACGGTCAGCGGCATGGACAGTATTACGGCAGGAAAGGTAGACTTTTTCGGAAAAGACATAAGCAGTTTAAATGCTGCGGAAATGAGCAATCTGAGACTGGATGAAATGGGTTTTATTTTTCAACAGATGTATATGTTAAAAAATCTGAGTATATATGATAATATATTGTTACCGGCATATCAATCCAAAAACGGAAAAGGAAATCGGAAAGAAATCAACGAGCGTGCCAGAGAACTGATGCATAAGCTGGGCATTAGTGAGATTGCGGAGCATGATATCAATGAGGTGTCCGGCGGGCAGCTGCAGCGTGCCTGTATTTGCCGGAGTCTGATAAATAAGCCGAAAATGATTTTTGCGGACGAACCTACCGGAGCGTTGAACCAGCAGAATTCCAAAGAGGTTATGAAGGAGTTGAACCGGATTAATGCGGAGGGAACAACCATTATGCTTGTAACCCACGATATGAAGGTAGCAGCGAAAAGCGACCGGGTGCTTTATATCGAGGACGGTAATATTAAAGGGGAATATACGCTTGGAAAGTATGCGGACAAGGAAGAGACGAAGGAACGTGAGAGAAAGCTGTCGAATTGGCTGATGGAGATGGGATTTTAGAATGTTTGATATTCTTTTGGTGGAAGATTATGAGGAATTGAATGAGTTGATGCAGACTTTTCTGAAAAGAGAAGGGTATACGGTGAAGGGCGTCTTTTCGGGAGAAGAGGCGCTGCAATTCCTTGAGAGTAATAAGGTGAAGCTGGTGGTGCTGGATGTGGTGCTGCCGGGGATGGATGGATTTGCGGTGTGTGCTTCCATTCGGGAGAAGAGTAACATTCCGATTATTTTCCTAAGTGCAAGGGTGCAGAAGGAAGACAAAATCAACGGATTTTTGCAGGGCGCGGATGACTATGTGGAGAAGCCCGTGGACATGGATATCTTGAATGCAAAAGTGAAGGCACTGATACGAAGGAACTATGAACTAAAGCAGAAAAATACGGTAATCCATTCGGGAGCACTGCTGATTGACAAGGAAGCAAAGCAGGTTTATTTAGAGAATAAGGAGATTGCCCTGACAGTCAAGGAATACGAATTGCTTGTGTTGCTTGCGGAGAACCCCGGCAAGACCTTGAAAAAGGAATTTTTGTTTAATCAGATATGGGGTGCAGACAGCTTCAGTGAAAACCAGACTCTGACGGTACATATAAAAATGCTCCGTGATAAAATTGAGAAAGACCCGAAACAGCCAAAGCGGATAAAGACCGTGTGGGGAGTGGGATATAAATATGAGGAAGTTTAACGGGGTTATAATAGGTGTTGTGTGTGTTTATGCTATTCTGGCGGTAATTTCTCTTTCTTTGTTTGGGGAAAAAGAGCAGGAAGAAAGCATGGCATACAAGGTAGAAGTAAATGAAATCATGACAGGCTTGGAAGAAAGTGGGACTTTTTTCAAGCCTGTTTTAGATGGGAAAGAGGCTGTTCGGGAGGTTTCTTTTCTTTCTTCGGAGGATATGGGGACGAGTGCAGAGATTCAGCAGTTTTTTGGAAATAAAAACGGAGTAAGCAGTCTGTTTCGTCCCTTTTTTTCGGAAGGAAAACTGAGCGGATTTGTACGATTTGATTATGTTGCCACGACTAAAAGCGGGAATGTGGTCTGGGTGGTTGAAGGAATTTTGTTGTTGTCCTTTTCTTTTATTTTTGTAATTTTAGTATATATAAAATATAAAATTCTAAAGCCCTTCAGCGTACTTCGTGATATGCCCTATGAGTTGTCAAAGGGGCATTTGCAGGGGGAACTGGAAGAAAATAAGAACCGGTTTTTCGGAAAATTTGTATGGGGAATTGCTATGTTGCGGGATACACTTTCCTCGGCAAAAGCAAAGGAACTGGAGCTGGAAAAGGAGAAAAAGCTGTTGCTTTTGTCGCTATCTCATGATATTAAAATTCCTCTCAGTACGATTAAGCTTTATGCAAAAGCATTAAATGAGGGTGTTTATGATACGGAGGAAAAAAGGATTCATGCGGCAGGACAGATTGAGGCTCATGCCTTGGAAATAGAAAAATATGTGAAGGAAATTGTAACGGCGTCCAGTGAGGATATTTTTGTCATTGAAGTGGAAAACTCGGAATTTTATTTAAAGGATCTGGTGGAAAAAATAAGGCTGGTTTATGAACCGAAATGCCGTTTGTCCATGATAGATTTCACGATAGGAAAATATAGCAATAAGCTTTTAAAGGGAGATTTTGACCGTGCCTTTGAGGTAATGGAAAATCTGTTTCATAATGCTTTCAAATATGGAGACGGGAAACAAATTAGGATTGATTTTTATGAGGAAGACTACTGTCAGGTGATTCAGATATTTAATACCGGTGAGCCTATAGATTCGGAGGAAATGCCGCACATTTTTGACAGCTTTTACCGGGGCAGCAATGTAGGGAAAGAGAGCGGAAACGGATTGGGATTATACATCAGTAAGAAGATTATGCAAAAGATGGAAGGAGAAATTTTTGCGCAGCGGATAGAGAATGGAATGTGTTTTGGGGTAGTGCTTCGGATGTAAGTGAAACATCTGCTTGACACAGCAATACAACAGTGCTACAATTCAAAACAATTAAATAAATATCTTCAGGGCAGGGTGTAATTCCCTACCGGCGGTAAAGCCCGCGAGCGGACATTTTGAAAATGAAAGCATGATTCGGTGAAACTCCGAAGCCGACAGTATAGTCTGGATGAAAGAAGAGAAATGATAATAGTGGAGAGAAAATAGTACGATCTCAGCCCTGAAATAACAGCAATGTTATTTCAGGGCTTTTGTTATGTAATAAAACGGATAACAGGAGGTAGTTATGCAGGATGAAAGGTATATGCGCCGTGCATTAGAGCTTGCCGAAAAGGGGGCAGGACATGTCAATCCGAATCCCATGGTGGGAGCAGTGATTGTAAAGGATGGTAAGATTATTGGCGAAGGGTATCATCAAAAGTACGGGGAACTGCATGCGGAGCGGAATGCATTGCTAAATTGCAAAGAGTCACCGGAGGGGGCAGATTTATATGTGACTTTAGAACCGTGTTGTCATTATGGAAAAACTCCGCCCTGTACGGAGGCGATTATAGAGAACAAAATCAGACGGGTTATCGTTGGTTCTTTAGACAGTAATCCTCTTGTGGCAGGAAAAGGGATACAAATTTTGAAGGAAGCCGGAATCCGGGTAACGGAAGGTGTGCTTCGGAAAGAATGTGACAAACAAAACCGCATCTTTTTTCACTTTATGAAAACAAGACAGCCCTTTGTGATGATGAAATATGCAATGACAATGGACGGAAAGATTGCGACATACACCGGGGCATCCAAATGGATTACCGGAGAAGAGGCGCGGAAAAAGGTGCAGGAGGACAGAGGAAGGTTTATGGCAATTATGGCCGGAATCGGTACGGTACTTGCAGATGACCCGCTTCTAACCTGCAGGCTGGAAGGAAAGAAAAGTCCGATACGGATTATTTGCGATACCCATCTGCGGACACCGCTTGATTCAGCACTTGTGAGGACGGCACAAGAGGTTCCTGTTATACTGGCAACTGCCTGTGGGGATGCAGAGAAGAAAAAACCTTTTTTGGAAGCAGGTTGCCAGGTGTGGGAGCTGCCGCTAAAAGAGGAAGGTATCGATTTACAGATATTGATGCAGCGGTTAGGGGAGAGAAATATTGACAGTGTGCTGTTAGAGGGTGGCGGTACATTAAACTACGCAGCATTAAAAAGTGGAATTGTAAACAGGGTACAGGCATATATAGCGCCAAAGCTGTTTGGAGGTGCGGAAGCGAAAACACCGGTAGAAGGAAAAGGTGTCAGTTTGCCGGAGGAAGCGTTCCGATTGGAAAATCCGGAGATTACTGTGATTGGAGAGGATTTTTTGATAGAGAGTGATGTTGCCGGGATGGTTTGAACGCAGTGATAGAAAGAGAGGATTGAGAAATCAGATCATAGGAAATGAGATAAGGAGAGAAGAAGATGTTTACAGGAATCATTGAAGAAGTGGGAACGGTGGAAAGAATCAGTCGCACCGGAGTCCATTCGGATCTGGTTATTCGTGCGAACAAGGTATTGGAAGAAACCCATATCGGAGACAGTATTGCCGTGAATGGGATTTGCCTCACCGTAACAAAGCTGGGAGCCGGAGTTTTTACTGCGGATGTGATGAATGAAACCTTAAAGCGAAGCAGCCTGTCCGAAATACGGCCGGGAAATAAAGTGAATCTGGAACGGGCAATGAAAAATGACGGCAGGTTTGGCGGTCATATTGTATCAGGGCATGTGGACGGTACGGGAACTATTACACAGATACGAAAGGATGGTATTGCAGTCTGGTATACGGTGGAAACAAAGCCTGAAATTTTACACTATATTGTAGAAAAAGGTTCCATTGCCATAGACGGTATCAGCCTGACTGTGGCACAGGTGACGGAGAAAAATTTTTCTGTATCGATTATTCCGCATACCGCGAAGGAAACCATTCTTTCAGAGAAAAAAACAGGTGATACAGTGAATCTGGAAAATGATATTGTGGGAAAGTATGTGGAACGATTTGTGACAGATGTGTCATATTCTCTATGCAGGGGTGAAAAGGGAAACAGAGAGTCAAGGGAGGAGAGAGAAAAATGGAAAAATTTGTGTTCAACACTGTAGAGGAGGCATTGGAGGATTTGCGGCAGGGAAAAATTATTCTCGTAACGGATGATGAAGACCGGGAAAATGAGGGTGATTTTATCTGTGCGGCAGAGCATGCAACGACGGAAAATGTTAATTTTATGGCGACCCACGGTAAAGGGCTCATTTGTATGCCGATGAGTCGGGAAATCTGCGAAAGACTTGGTTTTCCGCAAATGGTTGCAGACAATCAGGATAATCATGAAACAGCCTTTACAGTGTCTATTGATCATGTAGAAACCACCACCGGAATTTCTGCCGCAGAGCGGGGCATGACCGCCAGAAAATGTGTGGATGAGCAGGCAGTGCCTTCGGATTTCAGAAGACCGGGTCATATGTTTCCGTTGACAGCAAAGAAAAACGGAGTATTTGAACGGCAGGGACACACGGAGGCGACCGTAGATTTGATGCGGTTGGCAGGGTTAAAGCCTTGCGGACTGTGCTGTGAAATTATGGAGGAAGACGGCACGATGATGAGAAAGCCCGGGCTGATTGCTTTGGCAAAGAAATGGAATCTGAAGTTTATTACCATTCAGGCATTGCTGGATTACAGAAAGAAGAAAGATCAGCTTGTGGAACGGGTAGCAGTCGCTAAAATGCCAACGAAATACGGAGAATTTAGAGCATACGGTTACCGGAACGTGTTAAACGGAGAGCATCATGTGGCACTGGTAAAAGGGGATATCGGAGACGGCAAAAATTTACTTTGCAGGGTGCATTCGGAATGCCTGACCGGAGATGTGTTCGGTTCTTTGCGGTGTGACTGCGGGCAGCAGTTTGCGGCAGCTATGCAGCAGATTGAAAAGGAAGGACGAGGGGTTCTTTTGTATATGCGCCAGGAGGGGCGTGGCATCGGGCTGTTGAATAAGCTTCGTGCCTATGAACTTCAGGAGCAGGGGATGGATACGCTGGAGGCAAATCTTGCATTGGGTTTTCCGGGAGATTTGCGGGAGTATTATATCGGAGCACAAATTTTAAAGGATTTGGGAATCAAAACCTTACGACTTTTGACAAACAATCCCGAGAAGGTTTATGGACTCAGTGATTACGGGATGGAAATCGTGGAACGTGTACCGATTCAGATGGAAGCCACGGATTATGACTTGTTTTATTTGCAGACAAAGCATAAGAAGATGGGACATTATTTATCATATTAAAAGGAGAGAACGAAAATGAAGATTTATGAAGGAAATGTAGTAGCAGCAGAAAATGTAAAGGTAGGAATTGTAGCAGCAAGATTTAATGAATTTATTGTATCGAAGCTGGTGAGTGGTGCAGTAGACGGTCTGAAACGGCATGATGTGTCAGAGGACGATATTGAAATTGCATGGGTGCCGGGTGCTTTTGAAATTCCCCTTATTGCATCCAAAATGGCAAAAAGCGGAAAGTATGATGCGGTGATTTGTCTCGGCGCGGTAATTCGCGGGGCAACCAGCCATTATGATTATGTATGCAGCGAGGTATCGAAGGGAGTTGCTAATGTTTCCTTAAATAGTGACATTCCTGTCATGTTTGGTGTGCTTACCACAGACACGATTGAGCAGGCAATCGAACGTGCCGGAACAAAAGCCGGAAACAAAGGTTATGATTGTGCGCTTGGGGCAATTGAGATGGTGAATCTGATTCGTGAAATCGGGTAACGCCTGAAAATTTAATAATTCTTTAATCTTTCTGCAACTTTTCTGTTAAGAAATGAATCTTATAATTAGAGATGAAAATAATGAAAGAAGGTTTTCATAGGAGTATCGTTAGGGGAATATGTGATGGTACAAG
Organism: uncultured Lachnospiraceae bacterium; assembly: GCA_964449325.1. Taxonomy (GTDB): domain Bacteria; phylum Bacillota; class Clostridia; order Lachnospirales; family Lachnospiraceae; genus RGIG3002. Next base: position 236,596 of record CAYUYJ010000003.1, read on the forward strand.
GAAAGGTGCAGAAAGGGGAAGTGTCCGTGAAAAAGATTTTGGTAGTAGGTATGATTTTATTGGTCAGCTTTGGAATTGCAGGCTGTGAAAGTAGGATGGAGAGCGGAGAGAGTTCATCCGAGCCGGAATCTTTTGTGGCACTTCAAAAGGATGAAATCGTGACTTCTGAAAACAGAATCACGGAATTGAAGTGGGAAAAGGAATAAGCCTGAAAAAGGAATAAATAGCTTCCACCGAATATACAAAGTTAAGAATCTTCTGTTTCGGGTATCCGGGATGGAAGATTTTCTTATGTAATAAGAAAGTGCGCGAGCCAAGTGGCACTTTTTTGTTATGGCAACGAGGAAAAGTCACGTGCTTGCACAAGTGACTTTGACGACTGCTAATCAGAGCGAGATTCGCAGAGCGTATCTCGTCTCTGTTGCGGGAAGAAACGGCAGGATGTATGATGAGAAGAAAAGAGGAGGGAAGGATAATGAACTTAAAAAACGGAAAAGAGCTTTTGATAAGGGAAGCAGAACCGGAGGATGCAGAAAAAATACTGGAATACTTGAATATAGTCGGTGGAGAAAGTGACAATTTGCTTTTTGGAAAAGATGAATTTACTAATACTTTGGAGCAGGAACGGGAATTTCTAAAAAGCCAGAAAGCAGAAGAGAAGTCACTCATGCTTACCGGATGGATAGCCGGGGAGTTGGCAAGTGTATGTTCTCTTTCCGCACTTACTTTTCGGGTACGGTGTGCCCATAGAGGCTCGATTGCGGTAAGCTGTAGGAAAAAATTTTGGAATACGGGAGGACAATGAGCATGCAATTGCTTTGTATAAAAAACTTGGGTTTAAAAAAATCGGATACTATGAAAAGTTTGTAAAGATTCATGGAGAATATTACAATAATTTACTTATGAATCTTTATTTTTAGAAAACAATCAGAAAAACACCTTTGCAGTGGAAGACGGTTTTTTGCAATTTTTCAAGGGATGCTTGACAAAAACTACCAATCGGTAGTATTGTACTAACGAAAGGAAATGTGATATGACAAATAAAGAAAAAATTCTGCTTGCAACTTTAGAGCTTGCTTCCGAAAAAGGATTGGGAACTGTGTCTTTATCGCAGATAGCTAAAAAAGTAGGAATACAAAAGGCATCCCTTTATAACCATTTTTCTTCAAAGGATGAGTTGATAGGAGAACTTTATGAATATTTGCGGGAGCAGGCAAAGCGAAAAACGCATATAGAAAATACGGATTATGGGGAACTGGTAAAAGGAAAAAGTGCATCAGAAGTGTTGCACATGGTTGTGAAATCCTATGAAGCTATGAACAGAGAAACGAATATGTCCATGTTTTATAAAGTGATTATGTCAGAGTGTGTACGGAATCCGGAAGCCGCGCAGATTATGGTTACAGAAACGGAAAAGATGATACTGGCCACAAAGCAGTTATTTTATGCCATGCAGATTCATCAGGTTATGAGTTTTGCGGACATTGATATGGCGGCATTTTCTTTTGCCATGGCAATTCATTCCATTATAAATTATGGCATAGACAAAGAAGTGGCGAAGGATGGAGACCTAGGAAATCTGTTGGAGGAATACATAGAAGATTTCTGTAAAGTTTATGATACTAAAAACAGAACCAATAGTTCGGAATAAAAGGATTATTGATTCTGTTTTTTTGGAGAAAAAAGTGATATTGCATTTAGAGGAGGATTAGTAATGTCAGAAAACACAAAAAGAACAATGATTAATAAGCTTGGTATTTTGGGAGTAATCAGTCTGCTGTCTTATACAGCAGCGGTTATTTTTGCACCGATGGCCTATCCCGGGTATAATTGGATGACACAGGCGGTCAGCGATTTAAGCGCTGAAAATGCTCCGTCAAGACTTTTGTGGGATCAATTGTCTTCTTTGTATGGTTCATGCGGAATTGTTTCAATCATGATGGTTTGCGTATATGTGTCTTACAGGAAAATATGGAATAAAATTTTGCGCATGGGAATTTATCTGTTCGCTGCCATGAACTGGGTTTCCGCTGTAGGATATAAAATGTTTCCCTTGACGGAGAGCGGTTACGTGAATAATTTGCAAAATATCATGCATGTATATGTTGTGACAGGTTTGACAGTACTTTTGTCTATCGTGTCCCTTGTTCTGATCATGATTGGCGGATATAAGAAAAACACGTGTCGTTCTGTTGCGGTGTTTGCATCTGTTGCATTGTTTATGATGTTTGCGGGTGCCATCGGAACCGGTGCTGCCCCGAAAGAATACTTCGGTATCTTTGAGCGCTTTAGTGTATTTGCCGCTACAGCTTTTAATGCAGTACTGGGAATGTATTTGTTTTTGGGTGAAAAAATAATGAAGATTTAATGATTTAAAGTAAAAATGAAGGATTAAGAGGTTGCAGTATTTACAGTTTATGATAGAATGTAAGTGCTTACATTTTAAAAATATCTCAAAAAGAAAAGGACATTTTTAAAGAAAAAGTAAATTAGAATTACGTCTGTGAAGGTTTCGCAAATACAGACGGAGAAAGGGAGAGAAGGAAATGAGAGACGAGAACTGTGCATACTGTATGGAAGGGGAACTGGTAGACAAATTTGGTATTAAAATCTGTGAACTGGAGACTTCAAAGGTATATTTATTCAGGGAACAGAGCCATAAGGGAAGAGTGATTGTAGCACACAAGAAACATGTAGGGGATATGACTGAATTAAGTGAGGAAGAGCGAAATGCTTATTTTGCGGATATTGCAAGAGTATCTAAGGCTTTGCAGAAGGTTTTCAATCCGGACAAAATCAATTACGGAGCATATGGCGATACAGGTCATCACTTACATTTTCATCTGGTGCCAAAGTACAAGGATGAATATGAATGGGGTGGCGTGTTTGCCATGAATCCGGGAGAGAAGCATTTAACCGGGGAAGAATACAGCGAACTTATAGAGGTAATTAAGGCAGCCATTTAAGGCTGTCTTTTTCGTGAACCCTTTTTTCAGCTGCGACAATATATAGGTGTAGGATGAAAAAGCTGTGAGACCACGGAGGACAAAATGACGCGTCAGGAATTTATTATTTTGTTGGAAGAAGAGGGAAAAAGTATCTATTCTTTTTGCCATATGTTAACAGGAGATAAGGAGGAAACAGATGAGCTTTATCAGGAAACGATGCTATCGGCAACGGGGCACTGCAGTAATATCGATAACTCCGGAAACCCCAAAAGTTATCTGATTTCTTTATGTCTTGGGATATACAAAAACCAACGAAGAAAACAAATACGCAGGCAGAGGATTGCGCCGGTGAGCGAACTGACAGAGGAACTTTCCGCAGTTTTGAAAGACGAAAATGCAGTAGTAGAGAAGGAAGTGCTGCGCATGGAAATTTGTAATAAGGTAAGACAGGAAATCAAAGCTTTGCCGGAAAATTTAAGAGTTTCCGTTTATCTTTTTTATTCGGCACAGCTTTCCGTGGAAGAAATTGCAAAAATGCTGCATATTCCAAAAGGCACAGTGAAAAGCAGACTACATAAAGCAAGAATAATCATAAAAGAGAAAATGGAGGATTACGGCTATGAAGGATGAGAGAAAAATTGATTTGCTAATAAAAGAAGCTTTGAATCCGGAAATAGCACCGGGGCGAGAATTGAATGAAAAAATAATTCGTATGTGGGATGAGAAAAATTCCGATCTCCAGACGGGTAATCCGAAATCGGAGAAAGGAAAAAGGGTGACCTATATGAAAAATAGAAGAAGAGCATCTATTGCAGCGGCAGTCTGTGTGCTGGCAGTCTCCACAACGGCAGTGGCAGCAGTAAAATATTTGACAAAAGACGAAATAATTGATGAAATCGGAAATGAGGAAATTGCGGAAGCCTTTGAGGGCAAAGAAGCGCTGGAAATCAATAAAACGATAGAAGTAGGAGAATACTGCTTTAAGTTATATGCGGTTGCAACAAAAGAAGAATTGGAAAAAGAAGGACTTCAGAATAACAGTCTTACAAAAGATGGTACTTATGCGGTAATTTCTATTGAAAGAAGGGACGGAACACCTATGCCTTCTACAAGCAGTGAGGAATATCTCAGTATTGACTTTTTTGTTTCACCGCTCATTCAGGGGTTAGAGCCATGGAAGTATAACATAGCATCTATGGGCGGAGGTTTTTCTGAGATAGAAAAGAATGGTGTTCTTTATCGTATCATTGAATGTGATGATATTGCGTTGTTTGCAGACAGAAGAATTTATCTTTCTATTACGGATACCTCTTTTTATGAAAAAGAAGCCTATCGTTACAATGAGGCGGACGGAACGATTACACGAAATGAAGAATATAAGGGTATCAATGTTTTATTTGATTTGCCGATTGACAAATCAAGAGCAAATGAAGAAAAAGCGGCGGACTACCTTAAGAAATTAGAAGAGACATGGAAAGCGGAGCCGTTAGAAGACAATGTAGGGGAAAACGGTATTGCAGAAAGCGAAAGCCCGATATTGGATGGTATAGTTTTGGCAGAAAGGGAAAAAGGAAAAAATGTCACAGGTATCAATGATATACCGATAGAAGATTTGCTTACTTACGCAACATTGGATAAAGACTCTGTAAAAACGGTAACAGTATCAGCAGATGGAATGGGGGAATATACTTATTTTACGGAAGAAGGTGCAGGTGTTTCAGGGGAAACGAATGTAGATATGCTTTTTGAAGACAAGAAGACGGGAACGGTGCTGGAAAGTTATTCCTTTTCAGATGATGAAGTAGTTTTGGTTGTATTTACGAAGGATGAGACAGGGACAGTAAAGGGAATGCTATATACCATTCGATAAAATATGCGGATTAGTAAAGATAGTTAAAGGAGGCGGGGACAACTCCTTTAACTATCGATTTGATTGATAATCCCTGAAACTGCTTTAGTAATGAAAGAAAATCAATGAAAGAAAATCTTTTTTATATAAATTGACTTACTGTTCTTTTTATGCTAAATTCAATTCAAAGCATAATTTCATATATTCTTATTTTTAATACAATATGACACTTAGAAGTAGTGGTTTAAGGTGTCACCGTTAGTATTCTCTTAAATTTGTAGCAGACCTTGCCCGAAGCAAGGGTGGTGTTGCTTCTATAAAAACAGAAAGATTTCTGAAATCCATGCTTTATATTCACAATTTATTACAATTGAAAAGTGGGAGGACAGAAAAGCGAATTGGGAAGTTTCCGTTTCTGTGCAAGGGGATAGGACTGTGGTTAACAGAGGATACGGAAGATTTGTGTTTTTGATATTTCCTCCCAACAAAAAGGAGGAAAAACATGAATACAAAAAGAAACCAGAAAGATACCGTGTATCGGATGCTCTTTCGGGAGCCGGAAAATGCACTTTCGTTGTATAATGGCTTAAACGGAACGGATTACAAAGATGTTTCTCTGTTAGAATTTAATACACTGGAAAATGCGATTTACATGGGTATGAAAAATGACTTGTCATTTTTGATTATGGAACAGATGAATCTGTATGAACAGCAGGCAACTTACACACCTAATATGCCGCTACGAGATTTGTTTTACGTGGCAGATTTATTGCAGGTTTATGTGAAGGACAGGACCTTGTACAGTTCCAGACAGATACAGGTTCCCACGCCTCACTTTATTGTGTTTTACAATGGAATGGAAGGGAAGCCGGAACACATGGAGTTGAAGCTGTCGGATGCATATGAGGTACCAACTGACAGACCGGAGCTTGAGTTGACGGTACACGTTCTAAATATCAATCCGGGGATGAATGAGGAACTGAAAGAAAAATGTCCAATCCTGAAAGAATATGTGATTTATGTCGAGACGATACGAAGCTATGCAAAGACCATGCAGTTAAATGAGGCGGTGGAACGGGCAGTGGAAGAGTGCATTCGGAACAACGTTTTAAAGGAGTTCCTGCGAAGACAGAGAGCGGAGGTTGTGAAGATGAGTATTTATGAATATGATGAAGAACGGGAAATGAAGTTGATACGGGCAGATGAGAGAGAAATGGGAAGAGAAGAAGAGAGAAAAAAAGTGGAAGAAGAGAGAAAAGAAAAGGAGAATGCCATAAAGGCAGTTGTCTCTCTCTGTAAAGAATTTGGCAATACAAAGGAGCAGACAATAGATAAACTCATGGAAAAGTGCAATCTTTCCAGAGAAAATGCGGAAGAAAAAGTAGAAAGCTACTGGGATGAGCAGTGAACTGTGAAAAGGTGCCGGAGGGCACTTTTTTGCGTAATAGGGTGTGTCCAGCGAAGCTGGACCACACTTGCCGGTGTAAGTCCGGTCACGGTAATCGCCAGTGAGCCGTGTAGCTAAACTCGGTGCGTTGTAGTAATACAGGGTGCTAAGCGAGTGGATAAAGTAACCTCGGTAAGAGGTGCGAGCAATCATGCAGACCGTAACATTAAGTGAATTCTGCCGTATCGTTAAAAAAAGGTCTCAAAAGAGAATCAAAGGGAAGTTGAACCTTGCCTATTTGGGTGAAAACCATGGAACGTGTGTAGATACTGGAAAGCAGCACGGAAGAATCCCTCGGTATATGGGAAGCGGTATGTATGAAAAGTGTGGTTCGGAACTGGAGAGACCCTACCTGTCACCGAAAGGTAAAGATGAAGTGTATAAGCTTGGCGAAGTCACTATCATGACAGGAGGGAGTCGGAGGGGAACATAGTACCGATAATGGCTGTGCAAGAAAACGCAGACTATGGAAAGGTTCCCTGCTTCATTCATGTTTGTAGAGAGGGTAAGTGTGAGAGAATGTCATGATGACTAACAACTCCAAAGAAAAAGTACGACAACTTCAAAACAAACTATATCTAACAGCCAAGAAATGCAGTAGCAGAAGATTTCATGCTCTCTATGACAAAGTCTATCGAGACGACGTCTTATATGAAGCATGGAAGCGAGTGAAAGCCAATCAAGGAACTAGCGGAGTGGATGGAATCACTATCGAGGATGTAGAGGCAAGCGGAGTAAACCGCTATCTAACTGGAATACAGTTGGAACTAAAAGGTGGAACATACAGACCACTTCCAGTCCGAAGAGTAATGATACCAAAGCCAGACGGAAGTCAGAGACCACTTGGAATACCATGTGTGAAAGACCGAATTGTGCAAATGGCTACAAAAATAGCAATAGAACCCGTATTTGAAGCGGACTTTAAGGACTGTTCCTACGGATTCAGACCGAAGCGTAGGGCAAAACAGGCGCTAGAGGTAGTCAGAAAAGCATGCAACAATAAAGGTTACTACGTGGTAGATGCAGATATTGAAAAGTTCTTTGACAACGTAAACCAAGATAAGCTAATGGCTCTTATTGAGTTAAGAATCTCAGACAGAAGAATTTTAAAACTCATAAGGCAGTGGCTAAAATCAGGAGTTCTCTATGGGAACATCCTAGAAATCAGCGAACTTGGAACAAGCCAAGGCTCGGTTATTTCACCGTTGCTGGCAAATATCTACCTGAACACGCTAGACCGACTGTGGGAAAAGTATGGACTTACCCATGGAATACTCGTAAGGTATGCGGATGATACTGTAATCATTTGCAAGAACAAGAAAAGTGCAAACCATGCATTGACCCTATTGCAGTACATCATGGGAAAACTGGACTTGAAATTACACCCTGTTAAGACAAAGATTGTCTGTATGTGGGACGGAAAGGAAGGCTTTGACTTCCTGGGAATGCACCACAGACGTATGACAACGGAGACGAGACAGGGAAACACCTTTCAAGAGACCTATCAGTACCCAAGCCGAAAGGCGATGAAGAAGATAAAATCTGCAATAAAGTCGAACGTGAATAGTAGAAGTCTACTGGTAGCAAGAGAAGAGGATTTGATAAAGAATCTGAATCCGAAAATAACAGGGTGGAAGAACTATTACACAACAAAGACGAGTGATAAATGGATGAAGGCACTTGATTGGTACATCATTTGCACCTTTACGGGATGGTACAACAAGAAACATCAGAGACGTAACCGTATGTCAAAGGTGGGATTTGTGAGAAGTACCATATATGAAAAAGGCTTGAAAAGAATGGCTGCGGCATGACGTAACGCTGTAGAAAGAAGAATGTCGGAAAGCCGTGTGAGGGAGAACCTCATGCACGGTTTGATGAGGGGGAAGAGGGCAAAGCCCTCTAACCTACTCTACAAAAATAGGAAAAAAAATGTAACAGTTCAGCCTTCACGTATTGACAAACGGACGAAAACGGCTGATAACATTC
>CAYUYJ010000004.1:0-158756 GCA_964449325.1 uncultured Lachnospiraceae bacterium
AAACATCATTGAGAAAAAAACAGTAAAGAATTGCCAACGTTTACTTGACACAAACTGTTTTCATAAATGTTTTGACTTCCCACCGCAAAAATAATATAATTATGTAATCATGGGACAATACTATTTATGGATTACATATGTCCCGTTGTAATAAAGAAAAGAGGACAGAAATCGGAAAGTCCCTTTCAAAATACTTATTGAAGCAGTATCACAGGTTTACCTGCGATATGCAGGAAAGAGGTCAGGAATGAAAAAGTTAGAAGAATATGTAAGAAGTATACCGGATTTCCCGGAGGAAGGCATTATTTTCCGCGATGTAACAAGTGTATTGCAGGATGCAGACGGGCTTACACTTGCCATCGATACTATGCAGGAGAAAATTAATGATTTGGAATATGATGTGGTAGTCGGACCGGAGTCCAGAGGATTTATTTTTGGTACTCCGATTGCATATAATAATCATAAACCCTTTGTACTTATCCGTAAAAAGGGTAAGCTTCCCTGCGAGACCGTAGAACGGGAATATGCATTGGAATACGGAACAGCGACAATTGAAATGCACAAGGATTCCATCAAACCGGGACAGAAGGTTCTGATTGTGGACGATTTAATTGCTACAGGTGGTACGACAGAAGCTATGATTAAGCTGATTGAAAGTCTCGGCGGAGAAGTAGTAGGAGTTGTGGTATTGATTGAGCTTGCAGGATTAAAAGGCAGAGAAAAATTAAACGGGTATCGTTTGGAATCCGCTATCTGCTACGAAGGTAAATAAACCGAACTACCAAAAACACAGGGGAAATTCCGTTTTGGGGAAAACGAGTGAAAGAAAAGTGGTTGGTGAAAATATGGCAGAAGACAAGAGAGAAGTCATTATTGATGATGGAAGAATAGAAGCGATGCAGGAATTTTTGAGTCCGGAAGAATTATTTCGGGACTTAATTGAGCGTGTCCACAGATATCACCCTTCGGATGAAGTTTCTTTGATTGAGAAGGCATATCAGACTGCGAGTGAAGCACATAAGGGACAAGTGCGCAAATCCGGTGAGCCCTATATCATCCATCCTCTTTGTGTAGGCATTATTCTGGCCGATTTGGAAATGGATAAAGAAACGATTGTTGCCGGACTTTTGCATGATGTGCTGGAAGATACCATTATGACAGAAGAAGAAATGCGGGAGCAGTTCGGAGAGGATGTTACGCTCTTAGTGGATGGCGTAACCAAATTGCAGCAGTTGCAGTTGTCGGGAGACGGCAATGATGATAAATCCGCTGACCGAATGGAAATGCAGGCAGAAAACTTAAGAAAAATGTTTCTGGCTATGGCAAAGGATATCCGTGTCATATTGATTAAGCTTGCTGACCGTCTTCACAACATGCGTACCTTGAAGTATAAATCTCCGGAAAGCCAGAAGCGGATTGCCAAAGAAACGTTGGAAATATATTCCCCGATTGCGCAGCGTCTCGGTATTTCTAAAATTAAGGTAGAGCTGGATGATTTATCTTTAAAATATTTAGAGCCGGAAGTGTATTACGATTTGGTGGATAAAATTGCCGTGCGAAAAAGCGTGCGGGAGGCCTATATTGCCGATATCGTAAAAGAAGTCCGGACTCATATTGAGAATGCCGGAATTGAAGCAAAAGTGGACGGAAGAGTAAAGCACTTTTTCAGTATATACAAAAAAATGAAAAACCAGAACAAGACGTTGGACCAGATTTACGACTTGTTTGCGGTTCGTATTATTGTGGAAACGGTAAAGGACTGCTATGCGGCACTGGGGGTTATCCATGAAATGTATAAGCCCATTCCGGGCAGGTTTAAGGACTATATCGCCATGCCGAAGGCAAATATGTATCAATCTCTGCATACGACCATAATCGGTACCAACGGACAGCCTTTTGAAATACAGATTCGTACGTATGAAATGCACAAAGCAGCAGAATACGGTATTGCGGCACATTGGAAATACAAAGAAGCATCTGACGGAAAAAAGGTGGAGGCACAGGAGGAAGAAAAGCTCGTCTGGCTCAGACAGATTCTGGAATGGCAGCGTGATATGTCTGATAACAGGGAATTCATGAATCTGTTAAAGAGCGATTTGGATTTGTTTTCGGATAATGTATATTGTTTTACACCCAGCGGCGATGTCAAAAACCTGCCGGCGGGAAGCACACCCATCGATTTTGCCTACAGTATTCACAGTGCGGTAGGAAATAAAATGATTGGTGCAAGAGTAAACGGCAAGCTTGTCACGATTGATTATGAAATCAAAAACGGGGACCGGATTGAAATTCTGACTTCCCAGAATTCCAAAGGACCGAGCCGTGACTGGCTGAACATTGTAAAAAGTCCACAGGCAAAGAGTAAAATTAACCAGTGGTTTAAAAACGAACTAAAAGAAGATAATATTATAAAGGGTAAAGAACTGCTGCTTGCTTATTGTAAGGCAAAGGCAATCAATACCACGGACATTATGAAGCCTGACTATATGGACGGTATTATGCAGAAATATGGCTTCCATGACTGGGATTCGGTACTGGCGGCAGTGGGACACGGTGGCTTAAAGGAAGGTCAGATTATTAACAAGATGCAGGAAATGTATGACCGTGACCACAAGAAAGTGATTACGGATGCAGAAGTACTGGCAGCCGTGACGGAAAACAGTAAAAAGCCCGTTGCCGTGAAATCCAAGAGCGGAATTGTGGTAAAGGGTATTCATGACGTGGCAGTGCGTTTTTCAAAATGCTGTTCTCCGGTTCCGGGAGATGAAATTATCGGTTTTGTTACGCGGGGCAGAGGAATATCCATTCATCGTACAGATTGTGTAAACGTAATCAATTTGCCGGAAATGGAAAGAGCCCGTCTCATTGATGCAGAATGGCAGGGTGGTGCGGAAAACAACGGAGGCGAAAAATATTTTGCCGAGATTAAGATTTTTGCTAACGACAGAAACGGGCTGCTTGCAGATATTTCCAAGGCACTTACCGAGAAAAACATTAATATTCAGGCATTGAATACAAGAACAAACAAGCAGGGACTTGCTACTATGGAAGTTTCCTTTGAAATCGGAAGCAGGGAAGAACTGATTCGTATTATTGATAAAATCCGCTCCATTGAAAGTGTAATAGATATTGAAAGGACGACAGGCTGATGCAGAACTTAAAAATCGGACGCATTGTACTCGGTGCGTGTCAGACAAATTGCTATTTTGTATATAAGGAAGGGGAAAAGCAGGTACTTGTGTTTGACCCCGCGGATAAGGGCGATTATCTTTATGAAAAGCTAACCGAAAACGGCTTTGAAATAGTTGGAATCCTGCTGACACACGGGCATTTCGACCATATTCTCGGTTGCACAAAATTAAAGAATTTATGTGGTGCCAAGGTATATGCTTATGAGGCAGAAAAGGTGCTTTGTGAAGATGCATTTGTGAATGTTTCGGCCCAGACCGGAAGAAGCTGTACCATTGAAGTGGATGAGTATGTGAAAGACGGACAGGAGATTATACTGGCAGATATGACCTGTAAGGTACTTGCTACACCGGGACATACCATTGGAAGTTGTTGCTATTATTTTGAAGAAGACAAATTATTAATCAGCGGTGATACCTTATTTTTGGAATCCGTGGGGCGTACCGATTTACCCACCGGAAGTATGGCAAAACTGAACCGTTCCATCAAAGAAAAGCTTGCAGTACTGCCGGAGGATGTAAAGGTATATCCGGGACACGGAGACAGCACCACTATCGGTCATGAAATGCAATATAATCCGTTCTGCTCCTAGAACGTGTCCGACAGCAGCGGCACGGTGGACAGATGCGGAAAAACAGGTATAAGATTAGGAAATTGGACAAATATGTTAGTAGTAAAATTAAATGAAATGCAGTTTGAATATGACATACATTCTCTTGTTAAGGCCTTTTACCCGGGTGTGGAAGTAAAGGTACTGGAAAAGAACACGGAGAAGCAGTCGGAGGAAGGAATGCCGGAATTTGAAATTCAGTTTCAAAATACCAGCATTTCTTTTTACATAACAGAGGATGGGATACAAAAGCAGAAAAAAACGATGGTTTTGCATAAGCCTGACAGCAGACCGGATGTGAAGAATGACTTGAAACAATTGATTTATGAGAGTCTGTCAGAGTATTTGCAAAAGGTACTTCCCTGGGGAACGTTGACCGGTATACGACCGACCAAAATCCCGATGACACTGATGGAAGAGGGAAAAAGTGATGAAGAAATCATGGCATATATGCAAAAAAACTATAGAATCAGTGAAGAAAAGGGAAGGCTGAGTATGGAAATTGCAGGACGGGAAAGAAAAATCCTGTCCCAAATCCACTATCGGGACGGTTACAGCCTTTATCTCGGTATTCCTTTCTGCCCTACGACCTGTTTATACTGCTCTTTTACCTCTTATCCGATTTGCGCATGGAAGGATAAGGTAGGAGAGTATCTGACAGCACTGGAAAAAGAAATGGCGGCTACTGCAGAATTAATGAGCGGAAAAGTGCTGGATACGGTTTATATTGGCGGGGGAACACCTACTACCCTGTCGGCAGAAGAACTGGACAGGCTGCTTAACAGCCTGAAGAACTTCTTTGATTTTTCTACAGTACAGGAGTTTACCGTTGAAGCGGGACGGGCAGACAGTATTACAATAGAAAAATTGCAGGTGTTATTCAAATATGGTGTGAGCCGTATTTCAGTGAATCCACAGACCATGAACGAAGAAACCCTAAAGCTTATTGGCAGGCAGGCAACGGCAGAACAGACAAAAGAAGCATTCCTGCTTGCAAGAAATGTGGGGTTCCAAAACATCAATATGGATATTATTCTCGGATTGCCGGGGGAAACAGAGGAGGATGTAGCCCACACCATAGCAGAAATCGAAAAGTTAAAACCGGACAGTCTTACTGTTCATTCTCTTGCCATTAAGCGGGCTTCCAGGTTGAGTCAGTGGATTGTGGAAAACGGAATTACAACTCTGAATAATACGGATGAAACAATGGAAATCGCCGCTTCGGGGGCAAGGAACATGGACATGGTACCATATTATTTATACCGGCAGAAAAATATGTCCGGAAACTTTGAGAATGTAGGATATGCCACGAAAGGAAATTTCGGAATCTATAACATCCTTATTATGGAGGAAGTGCAGACCATCGTAGCATTAGGCGCAGGAAGCATCACCAAAAGGGTATTCTCGGATGGCAGGATCGAGCGGTGCGATAATGTGAAGGATGTGGGGCTGTATATCGAGAGAATCGAGGAAATGATTGAGCGGAAACGTGTGCTATTACAGGAGTAAAAAATAAAATTCAGAAGAAAAATTGTTGAGTATAAGACGGATTTTGAGGACAACAAAATGCTGATAGTCCAACAAAAGTCCAACAAATTTTTTTGCAGTGGTACATTATAATAAGCCATAATGCAATTTAATCTCAAAGTCCAACAAAAAATCAGTGTTAATCCACAGATATCTAAGGAGCATTTCAAAAACAATTGAAGTGCTCTTTTTTTGCGCCTTTCAAGTAGGATTTTAGACCTTTTGCAAAATTATAAAAGGTGAGTTAGTCCAACAAATTAAAATGCACATTTGGTAACAGTCATTCTATTTTATGAGAAGGAGGTTCATAACATGAACAGTACAGCGTTAGGAGCAGAAAACACAAAGAAAGAAAGCATTATTTTTATCAGCGATGCACATGAGAAATTCTACTACGAGAAATTAAAGGAAGTAAGGTATCAGGATGTGTACCACAAGGCACTTTGCTATTGCCTTGGGATTAGCGATGATACCAGAAGAAATGCGAACTGCATTTATGATTTTAAGACAGGCTGTGTAAAAGCAGAATGTTTGCATGAAGGCTGGCAGACCAGCGGAAGCGTGAAAGTAGTCAGAATGGCATTTAATTTATATTGCAATGCCACACCAAGCGTGGATGATTACACGGACGCAGAGGAGCAGATTGATGTTAAAGGTCCGATTGATGGGAACAAAGAATGATATTAAATGGTTTGGGAAGATTTTGCAGAGGAATTCCAAAATCGAAGTGACAGAGTTTTCAGATTTATACCCGAATAAAGGGACAAAGAAGTTTTACAGAGCGTATGTAGAAGTGAAAAAGACGAATGTAGCAGAAAGTTAGCAAAGAGTAAAGGAGAATTTATCATGTGTAAAATAATAGCAATCGCAAATCAGAAAGGTGGAGTCGGAAAGACCACCACAACAAGCAATTTAGGAATTGGATTAGCAAAGCAGGGCAAGAGAGTTCTGCTGATAGATGCGGATGCACAGGGCAGTTTGACTGCAAGTTTGGGACTTACAGAGCCAGACAAGCTGGAGGAAACACTTGCGACTGTGATGGTGAATATCATCAATGATGTGGAGATGGAAGATGATTATGGTATTTTAAGGCATGGGGAAGGGATTGACCTTATGCCGGGCAATATCGAATTATCCGGCCTGGAGGTATCTTTGGTAAATGTCATGAGCAAGGAGCTTGTGATGCGTTCCTACATAGAGCAGGTGAAAGAGCGATATGATTATATCCTGATTGACTGTATGCCTTCACTTGGCATGATAACCATAAATGCATTTGCCTGTGCGGACAGTATCTTAATTCCGGTACAGGTGGCATATCTGCCAGTGAAAGGTCTGGAACAGCTTATCAAGACGATTGGTAAGGTGAAGCGTCAGATAAACCCGAAGCTGTCTATTGAGGGCATATTGTTGACCATGGTTGACAGCAGGACAAATTATGCAAACGCTGATTATCCCGAAAGATGCCGGAATGGAGCTAAGAGACCTTGAACAGATGGTGCAGGAAGTGAACCAGACGCAGGTGGCACCGCAGGAACGACTTTCGGATCATGTGTATGAGTATGATGCAAAAGAACATGAGCTGTTCCGCAGTGACCGTGCCGAGGAACGTGTCAAGCAGAAAGAGGAAAAGCGTGACGAGAAGAAAGAACGTCCTTCACTTAAAGAGAGACTTGCAGAAAAGAAAAATGATGTGATGAAGATGGATGCTGACAGGAATCATCCGGCGGCAGATAAAAAGAAGGAGGCGGTGATTTAACCACTTCATACATAAACCACAGGAAAGCAGCCACTATGGGCTGCTTTTCTGCTATTAGGGCAAATTGAATCGAAGGAGTATCTATAGTAGTTAAATTTATATAAACGTATATTTTTTGTTTTTTATTCCCAACTTTATTCCCAACATGTTATAATTATTTTGGTTGGGAATAAAAGTTGGGTAAAGGAGCATACTAATGGATACTAAACAAATTGTTTTAGATTTATGTGCCTTAAGTGATGAACAGGAATGGTTTGAATTTAAGGAAAACTGGTTTCAGCCTGAGGCATTAGGCGAATATGTATCTGCCTTGTCAAATGCGGCGGCTTTTCATTATAAAAAATATGCGTATTTCATTTGGGGTGTAAATGATACAACCCATGAAATTGTAGGAACAACATTTAACCAGTATTGTGAATATAACAAGGAACCGTATCAGAATTATCTTGCGAGAAATCTGTCACCAAGCATAAATTTTAGTTTTGAAGAAACTGAAATTTATGGAAAGAGAGTCGTTGGTTTGGTAATTCCTGCGGCAACCGAAATTCCTACAGCATTTAAAGAAAAGAGGTTTTTAAGGATAGGATCGTCAAAATGTAATATGAAAGATTACCCTAAGAGAGAAATTGAACTTTTCAAAATACTTGATGGAAGAACGGAAACGATAGAAACGGTACCGGCGAAGTATCAGGATCTTACATTTCAAAAACTCTTTGGATATTATGGTTCAAAAGGAATTGTTTTAAATCAAAAGACGTTTATTAAGAACTTGGGATTAAAAACAGAAGAAGGAGAATTTAACATTCTAGCACAGTTATTATCGGATAATTCCCATTTTCCGCTTCGTGTATCTATTTTTGATGGAGAAACAAAAGGCTCTAATCTTTTCTCAGTACGTGAATTTGGAAATGACTGTTTATTATACAGCCTGGACGAGTTATTGCGTTACGGGGATGTGTTGAACCTGATCCAGACGGACGAAACAGATAGGGTTGTTGAGAGAAAAGAAGTACCTTTATTTGATAATAAGGCATTTCGTGAGGCTATCATAAATGCCGTTCTACACAATAAATGGGTAGAAGGAAATGAGCCAATGATTTCGATTTTCTCTGACCGGATAGAGATATTATCGAGAGGAACACTTGCACCAGCGCAGACCATGGAGGGATTTTTCTTAGGAGAATCAATCCCTGTAAATGAAAAGTTATCCGAGATTTTCCTTCAACTGCACATAAGTGAGAAATCCGGACGAGGGGTTCCTAAAATTACGGAAATGTATGGAAAAGATGCATTTTCATTTAGGGAGAATTCCATTGTTGTTACTATCCCATTTGAGAGAATAAATAAGGTTGGGAATAAAGTTGGGAAAAAGGTTGGGGATAAGAAACCTTTAAATTCCAGAAGACAAAAGATTATTGCAGAAATGAGAGATAATCCGAATATTACAACTGCGGAACTTCATAACATATTAGGTGTGAGTGAAACAGCGGTAGAAAACAATATATCATTTTTAAGAGAAAATGGTTATATAGAGCGGGTTGGTTCAAAAAAAGCAGGATATTGGAAAGTATTATAAGTGCTGTGAAACTATAAAACGAAGATAAGGTGTAATCGGATAACAAAAGAAAGGATAGTTGAGGAATATGTATCTTTTGTTGTTGCAAATAAAGAATTTTGATATTTTGATGGAAATTAAAAAGACTTAAATGTTCTTGTTGGAGAAAATGATGCTGGAAAATCAGCAATCATGGATGCAATTAAACTTGTTCTTGGAACTACAGACATGGACTGATATAGAGTGGAGCAGGAAGATTTTTACAAAAAAGATACTACGTTAGAAATTGAAATTACATGTAAATTTGAGGAATTGAATGAAGATGAAAGAGGCGCCTTTTTTGGAATGTCTTTCATATGAAGATGAAAATAAAAAGATTTCATGTTTATATCTGCATTGGACATGTAAATATTTATCATTATTCAATCCACCTCGTCCAGTGGTAAATATATCAACAGGAATAGCAGTACATCAAAAGTACATCAATCATATAAGAATAATATCCGATAATACGGTGTTTTCCATGAAAGAGAAAAGAGAAAATACCTGATAATACCGCATAATAAGCGGTAATACGGGAAATATAAAAGTGGATTTTGTTTTCTGAAATAGTACATCAAATAAATCCCCTATAGTACCTAATAATACACAAGGATGTATTCAAAAACCTAATAACTACGCCTTAAAGGACGAATTCATTTTACCAAATGAGTTTGTCCTTTTTGTTATAGTCATAGCGATGCACATGAAAAATTCTACTAACGGAGTTGGGAATGAAGTGGTAGAGGAACAGGCAGACGATTTGCAGATTTTGTGCAATGAGCTGGTGGATAAGGCAATTATAACATGAATGCTAGATCAGTGCAAATGTATTGACTTGGCATTGCTTCTTTGTTATTCTTATATCAGAAAAGATTGGAGGTGTCCTATATGGCAAGTACAATTCAAGTAAGAGTAGATGATGAACTAAAGACAAAGTCGGATGCATTATTTAAAGACTTAGGTACAGACACCACAACTGCAATCCGCATGTTTTTAACACAGGCGTTGGCAGTGAATGGTTTTCCATTTGAAATTAAAAGAGCGACTACTAATCCATACGAAGCATTAACAGAGGTTGAGATACTGGAGAAATTAGAGAAATCCCGCGAAAGTGCAGGGCAGGGAATGTATCGTGATGCTACTGATGTTTCCCGTGATATGAGGGCGAAATATGGATTATAAGATTGTAGTCACCAAGGATGCCGAAGCGGATTTGGACAGATTCATTAAGTATCTGATTTTTGAGAAAGAGAGCATGCAGGCGGCACAGAATGTCTTGAATGATTATGATGCGACAATAGAAAGCCTGAAGCATGTAGCGGGAGCCTGAAGTTGTGTGATAATCCAAGGCTTCGTGAGCCGGAATACCGACGTATTAATTTCCTGAATCACAGATACTTTATGATGTATCGTGTGGTCGGAGATATGGTATTTGTTGATAACATCTTCCATGAGCTGCAGGATTACGAGAAAAAGATGCATTAGTGAAGAACGAAAAGAATAAGAAAAAACGGTTTGTTAGAAAAAAGCAATGGAAGTTACCTGAATGGCAAGCTTCGTTGCATAGTTTGACAGAGTAAAGAGCAGACAGGCATCTGTTATATAGCTCACATAATTGATTACAGTCTGTTTCCCTAATGAAGTACCAGCACTCTTTAAGATATTCGTCAGTCTGATAAAAGACAGAGGTTTTGTCCCTTGTGCTGATTGCGCCCGCCTAAGTCGTCTGTGGGTACTTAAGTATTTGGTTCTGCTCTGAAAGGTCTTCCCGTCCGGCATGGTGTAAAGATTAAAAAATGGAAATAATAATTTATATGGATTGCAATATGTTTGAAGAAATGCACATATAATGAAAAGCAAATATAGAAGAAACGCACAAAAAAGTCTACTCTTTTGGGTAGTTTACTTATTCTGTCCGGTTAAGTATAATGTTATAGAATGAGAAATGATGTACAAAAGTAGATACGTGTCAGAGAGAGGCGGAAAAAGATATGAAGACAATATTAGTTGTAGATGATGATGAAATGAATTTGAAGATAGCTAAATTTATTCTGGAGCAGAAGAAATATGTAGTGATAACAGCATCCTCCGGCATGGAGTGCTTAACACTTTTAAACAGTAAAGTTGTTGACCTGATTTTGCTAGACGTTGAGATGCCGATTATGAACGGCATACAGACATTGGAACATATCAGGGAACATAAGGAATTTGACAGTATACCGGTCATGTTCCTGACAGCAGATGCAAATGAAGATACAGTTATTGCGGCAGGAAAGCTTGATGTTGCGGGATATGTGAAGAAACCCTATATGCCGCAGGACTTTTTGGAAAGGGTGGAAAAGATTGTCAATTAAAGCGCCTAAAGGACAAACTTATTCTAACGAATAGGGATGTCCTTTTTGTTATTATTAAGAGCTCTACGCAGTTCCGGGACGGAACAACAATAGGAAACTGTGTTGGCAGCGGTTTGTTGCTCACGGGGACAATTCAGTTATTTACAGGCAGACCCTTGTGTGCTCTTGGAACAGCATCCACCGGACATTCGTGAGTATTTAGGAAATGGGGACAACAGGCTCGGAGAGGATAAATTAGTACAGATCCTTTCCGAGTTTTCTTGTCCGTTTAATCCACCACCTTTTATTTTAGTGGAATACAAAACTCACATAAGCCTAATGAGATTTTCGAGATAGCATATCGTTCAATTATCGGTTTCGTATAGTCTAAAGACAAATCGGCAGTTAGGCTCTGAATATTCTTCCAGAAATTCGATACTTCATCTTCTGTATGTGCAACTTCAAATATAGCATAACGACCACTGGCAATGTTACGAATTGGCAAATCACAATGTTGCTCTATGGCAGTAATAATAATGCCTACATCATATCTTTGTTCGTTGTCCGGTGTGTGTAAGGGATTATCCAAAGCGATACCAAGTATTGTAGTATCATCTTTGAATAAATGATTTTCTCTTAAATATTTTTTTAAAAATACCATAACTTTTTAAAATTGAGGATTTTCTGCCATAGGATGCATAATCTCGTTTTATGGAAGAGGAAATTCATGATTAGGGTGAATAGCATTGACAGCATAAATCCGAAATGGTATACTTGCAGTATACTAAATAGAATGTAGGTGTATTATGGGACGAGAAAACAAAAAGGAAGCTGTTGCAGCACTGCATAGAGAGCGAATTATGAAAGCTGCTGAAAAACTTTTTTCAGAAAAAGGCTATGCACAAACAACAATAGATGATATTTCAAAAGCATCTGAATATAGTCGGCGCACAATTTACACATATTATGAAAGCAAAGATGATATTTTACACCATATTATCGAAAAGGGATTACAGACGTTAAAAACAGATATTGAATGCGCTGTAAACAGTAATGATGATTTTGTTATGGGCTATAGAGCCATCTGTATGGCAATGAGTCAATACCAAAAAGAATACCCTCATTCAATCGATAATGTAAATAATTCAAATGCTGCCAACATTGATTTATCAAATGCTTCTGATACGGTGAAACATATTTTAGGTCTGGGAACAGAAATAAACACAATTCTCGAATCTTTTGTTGAGAGAGGGAAAAAAAGTGGAGTTGTGCGGAAAGATATAGTTCCGATGCTAACCGTCTATGTTTTGTGGTCAAGTATTAATGCTCTACTGACACTTGCTGATACAAAAGGTCCATTCATTTGTGCGCAGTTTGCTGTGTCTGAAGATGAATTTTTAGATTATGGATTTAAGCAGATTATCAATTCCATTTTGGAGGTGAGGGTTTGAATGAAAAGTAGTGTTTGGATAATATGTCCTGTTTGCGGTGGTAAAACCGGAAATCGTTAAAGATCCGGACACAAAGACGCAGAGCCCAAAAAGATTAGGAGGCACGAATGAAACAAAAATCTATTCAAACAAATTATACGGAAAATCCATTAGCAACTGAAAAAATAAGCAAACTTTTGATGAGCTATTCAATCCCTGCTGTTATCGCAATTATAATCAATGCTGCGTATAATATAGCGGATCAGATTTTTATAGGTCAGGCTGTAGGGTATCTTGGAAATGCAGCTACTACTATTATTTTCCCGCTTCTGACAATCGTTATGGCAATTGCCGGTTTGTTAGGGACAGGTGCAACAACACATTCTGCTGTGGAACTTGGAAAGGGTAACAGATTAGAATCCGAAAAAGCACTCAATACTGTTTTTATGTATACACTTGGTATTGGCATGGTTCTTACTGCCGTAAGTTTTCTTGGTATTGAACCGATTTTGCGATTATCGGGTGCAGATTACAATACATTGCCATTAGCAAAAGAGTATGGGAGAATTATTGTTTTCGGAATACCTTTTAATATGCTAAGTATGGCGCTGTCCGGATTGACAAGGGTTGATGGCAACCCTCGTGTTTCCATGTATGGAATGCTGTTAGGTGCAGTTCTAAATGTTGTATTAGATCCCCTCTACTTGTTTGTATTTCAATGGGGCGTTAAGGGTGCAGCTTTAGCAACGATAACTTCTCAATTTGTCAGTGCCTGTATTATGGTCTTCTATTTCACAAAAAAAAGCAATATTATGAAATTAAGGCGGACAGCATTGCACCCGAATGTGAAATTACGCTTGGAAATTATTAAACTGGGCACCTCTGCCGGGATTACTCAGTTTGCAGCTTTCATCATGCAGATTGTTATGAATAACACCTTACAGTATTACGGAAATCAATCGGGCATTACCGGTGGAGTTGCAATTGGAGCAATGGGAATTGTCATGAAGATTATGATGGTCTTAGCTGCAATTTGTATGGGACTTGGCATTGGAGCGCAACCTATTCTTGGCTTTAACTATGGCGCTAAGAATTACAAACGGGTAAAGGATACATACCTTAAAGCATGTTTATATGCCACGGTTTCTATTACAATCGGTTGGTGTGTTTGCCAGCTTGCACCGACTGCAATCATTAGGCTTTTTGACAGCAAAAGTATTGAATTTGCCGATTTTGCAACAAAATGTGTTCGCATTTACATGGGAGGGATTTTTTTGGTTGGCTTTGAGATTATCTCAACGAATTATTTTCAAGCGACAAAACAACCACTAAAAGCGTCCGTCCTTTCATTACTTAGGCAGTTTATTATTCTAATTCCTCTGATTTTATTCTTGCCGACGATACTGGGAATTGACGGAGTATTGTATGCGGGATTGCTTGCAGATATTTCCTCGGGAGTAATCATAGCAATTTTCATTATTCCGGAAATAAGAAAACTCAGCGGGAAATATTGAAAGAAGTGCAGAAATTTGTAGTTCTACTGGCCAGAATGAAAAAAGTTGAAAATGGTTAATAATAAAAGTATAATATGAGGGGATTAGGATAATTGATGTCGCGGATTGGTTACCGGAGAAAAGAGAAAATCGATGAGATGATAGAAAGAAAGCGAGAGTTTTTTCAGGAGGTGTCTGAAATACAGGAAACAAATTATATAACAATCATTTCAAACAGAAGAAAAGTCGTGCTTGGCATCAGCACAATCCTTTACGTCCTTATGGTAGGTAAGAATGCCGAGATACACGTTTCCGGAGGGAAGATATACACAACAAGAATGAATCTTGGTGAGCTTGAGGAAAAACTGGGTGATGGCTTTATAAAGGTACACCGTGGATGTCTTGTGTCCGCAATGGCGATACACGATATCAACGACAGTATCAACTTAAGTAACGGCGAGTCCCTGATATATACGATACGAAGGAAAAACGAGATTATTGACCAACTGCATGCAAAGCAGAAGAGCATGATAAACGGTTTCAACGAGAAATGTATCCCTATGACGGAAGAGGAATATCGTGCGCATTATAGCAGCTTTGAACATCTGCCCTTTGCATTTACGGATATTGAGATGGTATTCAATGAGGAGAAGTATGCAGTGGACTGGATTTTCAGATATGGTAATTCTGCACTTGCAAAACTTGAAAAGTTACCGTTAAAGCAACTGATAGGCAGTTCGTTTGGAAGTCTGTTTTCCAACATGGATTCTAAATGGCTAAGAAGCTACGAGCGTGCGACACTTTATGGTGAAACGCTGGAGATTATCGACTACAGTCCTGAGATAGATACCTATCTGAAGGTGATATGTTTTCCAACCTTTCCGGGTCACTGTGGGTGTATTTTGTTTAACATTTCGGAGATAGAATACGTTAAGAGCAGCAGCGATGCTGATAAGGCATTGACGCTCTATTTAGGGAAAAATGATTACAAATAGAATAGGTGATACCGGGGAAACCGGCAATGCAAAGACAGATGGAGATATTCCATCTGTCTTTGCATTATGGTGGAATCAGCCGGCGGGGATTTATGTCGATTTGTGCTGTTTAAACGTCGTTTTGCGACTGTTTGCTTGAAGAGGATTACCCCAAATGATACTATTTTCCCAAATGTAAACTCATTTTTCATCTCTTAAAGTATTGTAGAAACTAAAGAAGTAAAGGAAAGTAATCCATGCATATCATAATGAGGAACGAATTAATTCAGGATATTTTGAATGAATTAAAGAAGAGAAAAATAATATACTTGGAAGCACCTTGCGGATGGGGGAAAACAGTACTGTTACACCAGTTGGAAGAAGCAATCGGAAAGGAAACCTGTACTTTTATTCACAACTCTGATATTGCCAAAATGAATTTTTTGACAGATGTGAATAAAGGACAGAAGAAAAACGAACAGCAGAAGATTTTTCTGGTAGATAATCTGGGGGAATGGGTTCTTTCCGGAAATATAGAATTATTGGAAAATGATATTCAGAACCAAAGTCCGGAATGCAGATATATTCTTGCAGGCAGAATCCCGCTTCCTGCTCAGCTGCTTCCTTATAAACTGACTTCTCAGATTAGTATATACGGAAAAAACAGATTAAGATATACGAATAAAGAGTTAAACTATATTTGTGCACACAGTTATGAGGGACATCGGGAACAGATAAGAAGATTATATGAAATGTGCCATGGAATGCCATTATTTCTTACAGTAGCAGAGGGAATTCTGGAAGGAGCAGTCACTAATGATAAATCAACGTCTACTAAGTAAATGTTATGAAGAATGCTTCCAATATTATGAAGTGGTGTGTTTCAAAACATATCCGTACGAATATCAGCTTGTTTTGTTGAAGCTTGCTTTTTTCTATAAAATAAATAAAGAACTATTGATGCAGGTATTAGGATATAGCGAGAAAGACAGCCTGCGTATTTTAAGTGACCTTACGGAATCCTATGGCGCGCTGATTTTTCATGGGGAAGAGGAATATGAAATAGAAGATTTCTTAAGATTATTTCTTCAGAAAAGGCAGACCGCGTATCTTGGCGTGGGAGAGTTGAGTTCGCTGTACAGTACCGCATTTGAATATTATTGCAAGAAAGCAGAGTGGCTCGAGGCAATCCGATATGCGGATTTAAATAATGATAAACGGGGGATGGTCAAATGTCTGCATGCAGTTTGTGAGAATAATGTATTGTATGCAGGATATGTGGAACTGGAGCCTTACATGCGAAATATTCCGCAGAGATATATAGTCAATGATCCTTTGCTTATTTATGCTTTTGCCTATATGGAGGCAATCTGTGCCAATAAGAAAGAAGCGCAATATTATATAAAGCTGACGGAAAAATATCTTGCAGAATTGCCTGAGGATACAGAGGAATACCGGCAGATTATGAAATTATACGGGCTGATGAAGATTGGTCTCCCCTTTCAGAAGCCGGAAGATTTGGAAGAACAGCTAAGGCTCATGGAAGGACAGTCGGAGTATTCCAAGTATAAGCTGAGTATCAGTGGAGGAATTCCCAGTGTACTGCATGGTGGCAGAGATTTTTGTGTTTATATGAATAGTGATTTGACAACAGCTCATGAGATATGCAAAAAGCTTTCCGGGGTTTTGCAGGAGGATTTCATTGGGTTTGAGGAAACTGTGTTGGGGGAGCGGGCTTATGAAAAGGGGGATTTACAGGAAGCATTTAGCTGGCTGAGTAAAGGGGCAGGCAAAGCAGTCAAGGGAGGAGAGACGGCTTTTGTTGCCAATATGCTGCTTGTTAAAATCCTGTATCACCGGAATCAACCGGAGCAGGCAGCGCATATTCTGCAGGGGTTGGAACGAACGCTGGAGCAAAGCAATAATACATATAGTAGAAAGAATCTGGATGCTTTTAATGTGTACACAAGTATGCTGACCGGACAGACGGAACCGGCCAGAGAATGGCTGGAGTACAGGGCTCCGAGAGAATATGAACTGTTCGTTATATTGGACCGGTATTGTTATTTAATCAAAATATATGCCTATATTATGCTGGATCAGATAGAAAGTGCCCAATTGATTCTGCATCGTATGCTGGAATATACAAAGGAGTATCATCGAACCTATGATGAACTGAATATGCGGATTTTAGAGATGATTATCTGCTATCGTCAGGGGGACAGCTCATGGGAAAGCCGGCTGAGTGATATTCTGTCGGAAACAGAAGTATATGGTATGGTTCGTATTTTTGCAGATAAAGGAAATCTTATCTATCCTGTTCTGAAAAAATATGAGGAAACAGAACAGTGTAAGAAGAGCCCGGTTGCGGCAGAATATTATGAGAAAATTGTGGAACAGACTAAGAAAGAAGCATTGTTGTATCCGAATTTTCTGGTACAGCAGAAAGAGTATGAGGAACTGAGTACCCAGGAAGCAGATATATTAAGACTTCTTTGTCAGGGAATGCGGAATGCAGAGATTGCCGAGACGCTGTTTCTTTCGGAGAACACAATAAAATATCATTTAAAAAAGATATATCAGAAGTTAGAGGTAAGTTCCAGAAGTGAGGCAATTTCCAGAGCAAGAGAGTGGGAGCTTATATAGAATAGTGTGGCAGGCAGAGATTTTATTGCTGAAAAGGATGGGGATAGCAGAATGGCAGAATATGATAGTTTTAAAGCAAAACAGGAGCGGCAGGAAAAAAGAAAGCAGCTGAAGGAAACTTATTATCGTCTGACAGCTCCTGTACATGTAACATTAAATTCTTATAAAGAGCATGAGCGCATCGAAGGCTATTATGAGTTTAAAGATTACGGAAGGATATTTCAATGTGACAGGCTTTTGAAACTGGAGACCATATATGGGAAAGTACAGATGGGTTATAATCCCAATCGTAGAAGAAGCTTTGTATTTGCCAATATGAAAACCAACCTGTATGATACGGTCAATTCCCGTTACCAGAAGATTATGAAGGAATATCAGCAAAAACCGGAGCAGAAGAGGGGAAATGAAAACAGAGCTTATGTGTCCGGACGATGGAAAAGTGCCGCTGTTTTATTGGAAAAGGCAGAGAATAAACCATGGTCTGAGAAATCCATGAAGCCCTATCTCCGGAATACGAATATGGATGCGATTCTAAAGACCATGCCCTTTTTCTACCGGGAGCAGGAACGGGAGCAGCTAGAGAAAAACGGAGAGCAGATGAAAGAATTGCAGGAATCTGTAAGACAGAATGCCTTGCAGGGAAAACATCAGGAAAATAGAGCATTAAATGAGCAAATGCGAGAACTTCAGGAAGAAAGCAATATGTTACAGTCCATTCTGTACAGAAAGGACAGCGGCAGGAGAGGTTTTATCAGGAAGATCAATTATGCCTTTGATATTGAAAAGCATGAAATGTTTGATTATTACAGACAACAGAGATTAAAAGCAACGAAAGAAGAGGTAGAAGCGATTGATTCCGGCGCTGAAAACAGCGAAGGAACTCCTACCGAGGAAAAAGAAAAAGAGAATTAAGAAAAAGGATAAAAAATGGAGAAAAAGAAAGTAATTACAGAGTTCACCTATCAGAATACAGTCAGTGACAGAAATTATCTGGAAGAAGCAGGCCGATTGCTGCAATGGTCGAATCGCGAATTGGAATTGGCAAAGCGGCTTCTGAAAGGGCCGGTGTCCATGGAAGTAATTACGCAGGAAGGCTGGAATGATTTGTCGCCTGCTTTCGGGCATACGGAAGCTGAGGTATATCTGTATCCTGTGGTTGCCGGATATATAGCAGGAGAGCTGCCTGATGCAGAATACGGTACCTTGCCGGAGGGGATGAAGCTTATTTTTCCTTCGGACAGGAAACTATATGGTGGCAGTGAGATTGTGGATGAAATCGTGGCACTATTCGGACAAGAAGAGAAGGCAGAGGATGAGGAAGCATTTGCTTATGTATTGATAGAGAATGGCAGAAGCGGGGCTCGCTTTCTGGCAGGACAGGCAGCCTGTAGGCTGGGCATGCCTCTGCTTATTTGGAACGGGGAGCAGACTAATTGGCAGGAACTGCTTCTGACAGCAGTTTTATATGATGCCTTAATCTGTGTAGATGCAAGAGAGTGGAGAAGCAGCCATGAAATATTCTGCAGTCATATGGAACAGTTAGCTGACCGGGTCATGAAGTTTCTTATCTTATTAGAGAACAGAGAACCGGCTAAGGATTTGTGCAAAAGTGTGAAAAGCCTGTATCGTACAATCCCTGTTGCAATCAGGGCAGACAGGGAAGCCTGTCTTAAGGATTATGAAGAAAACAGTGGAATTTCCATTCCGGTGAAAGTGCAGAGAAAACTGGAAGATGGTCAGTATACTATGGATTCCGTGAAACGGGTACTCTGTGAATTTACCGCTCAGGCACAGCTTGTGGGAGAAGGCGTATTGACAGAAAGTGCGGCAGAACAGATTGTGGAATATTATGATGAAAAAGAAAAGGGATTATTTGGAATCAGCCAGCTTAAGACAAACCGCCGGCTGGTCGATTTGTGTCTGCCCGCAGAACATCACCGCAAGCTTGTTACCGTCTGTGCCATGCTTAAAAAACGGGATAAGGTCATGAAAGAGTGGGGATTTTCCGAGAAGTACAGCTATGGAAACGGGATTTCTCTGCTTTTCTACGGTGCACCCGGTACGGGTAAGACCGTGGCAGCACAGGCGATAGCAGGAGAACTGGGAATGCCGTTGTATCGTGTGGATTTATCCCAGTTAATCAGCAAATATATCGGCGAAACCCAGAAAAATATCGGGAAGGTTTTTGAACAGGCCGGACAGCTTAAGGGGATTCTTCTGTTTGATGAAGCAGATGCTCTGTTTGCTAAACGAAATGAAGTAAACGATGCACAGGATAAATATTCCAATGCGGAAACAGCATATTTGTTACAGAGAATAGAGGAGTGGGACGGCATCTGCATCCTTGCTACGAATCTTTTACAGAATTTTGATGAGGCATTCCGCAGGAGAATTACCTATATGCTGAATTTCCCCATGCCGGATGAAGAAGTCAGGGAGAGGCTGTGGCAGAAGGTATTTCCGAAGCAGGCAACCGTATCGGAGGATATGGATACCGGAGTTTTGGCTGAGAATTTCGAGCTGTCGGGAGCAGCCATCAGGAATGCGGCACTGCAGGGGGCTTATCTGGCGGCTGTGGAGGAAACGGACATCGGTATGAAGCATGTTCTTGGCGGTATTGCCAATGAGTACCGCAAGTTGAACAAGAACATGAAGCCGGAGCAGAAGGCACTGCTTCAGAAATATGACGCAGATGTTATATAACTACCCGAATGGGTGATGACTGAAAGGAAAGCCGATGCTATGATACATCGTAGAGTTACAATTTTGAGTTTGCACATAGGAATACATGAGACAGGAGAGGGAATATGAGCCTGTATTTAAAAGACAAAAACGATGAATTACAGAATATAGAGAAGGAGCAGAAGAAAGTAAAAAAAAGAAAATGGAAGGAAGCCTCCAAGTATACCTCCCGGATCCTTTCTGCAGTGGGAGTACTTTGCGTTTTGGCTGTGATTGCAGGTGCTGCTGCTTTTATGCCCATATTGTCGAAAGCTGAGGGGGAGGTTGATCCTTGGGATCAGTATGCCCCGGGTACAGCGGATTGTACATTCAATCAAGCTATCGGAGAGATAGACAAGCTGAGGGACTTGAAGTATCTGGATAAGGATTATGACAGTGAAGGAAACCCTATATACATAGCCGGTATTGAAACCGTGGATCAGTTAAAGGCGGTTCTGTCGGGACTGTCAACAGCGGACAGGACAGATTCAAATACGGGTAAGGTATTTGAAGTAGTATTCAGGCTGACCAAAGATTTGACATTAACGGACTGGATAGCGGAAGGATCTGCTAACACGTTTTCAAATGCTGTTTTTGACGGCCAGGGGCATACCATCACATGCACCTATACGGATAGCTTTAAGAATACAGAGCGTAGAATTGATAGTGCAAATGCAAGGGGGTATTGGCATATGGACTGCTTTTTGGCAAGGTTTCTGATGCGACCGTACGGAACTTTCAGGTGAACGTAAAAGATAATAAATTAGTCTATAAATTTTTTTCCGACGCTGGTCAGCCAAGAGCTTACATCGGCTTAGGCGGTGTGAGTGGTGTCGCTGATAATGCGGTTTTTTCGGACATTGAGATATCCGGTACAAGGGAAGTGGTAAACCAAAATTCTTATTGTATAGAAAAACGTGAGTACGGAGTAGGCGGTTTGATTGGAATCGTTCAGTCAGGTGTTACGCTCACAAGGTGTAAAGATGATTCTGCTATTAATACCTTTTTTGCGAGCTTACGAGGTTCTTCTGAGTCTACAGATAAGGTGCTTTGGACAACAGGTGGTATCGTCGGACAGATATCAGGTACCGGCAACACCATTCATGCATGTTGGGGAGATGGTGCTTATACATATTCGGATGGTGGTGACTACTTCTCAATATATTATTTTCTGGAGTGTGGAACAATTGTGGGGGATGTGCAATCGGGAGGAGCAGTTAGGATAGAGGATTGTGCAGGTGGAGACACTTTAGGGATGATTGCGGCTGTACATGAGAATGCTGTAGATAATAACAGTATTGAAATCAGCAATTGTTACGGTCAAACGCCCTATGACTATGAGAAGTATTCGTTTTCATTATTGGATGGTGGAGTCAACTCTTATTCTCGTGAAGAGAGTCTGACTTCACTCTTATCTGATAAAAAGGAAAGAATTAACTCTACTGACTGGAGATATGATGCCGGCACGAATCAACACTATCTGCTGCACCCCACAAATGATTACTGGGTCAATCTTGAAAGTATCAGTATTGGGGAACCGGTTGGTGACGAGCATGAGATAGCCATCACAGGTAAGGTTACGCTTCTGGATTCTATGAATACGAAGGTTGCCTTTCCGGAGAATGCCAAGGTTTGCCTTTATGTGACAACCGATGGTACAGATCCCAAAGAAAATGCTGTTCCTACAGAAACTGTAGAAGGAAAAGATCAAAACGCACAAAACGAAATTGAAATTACTGCATCGGCCAAATATACGGACATAAGCCAGAGCATGACCGTTCGCGCGCGGGTAAAAGTACTATTTATTGATAACACAGGTGAAACGGAAACGGAAACTGTCTGGTGGGGTCCTATTTTTGAAAAGAAATTCGAGCCTGGTGATTTGTATATCGATGAGCCGACTTTGCAGGCTTCCATAGAAAATCAGTCCTATGAGGACTTTCAGGCAACAATTGCTTATCCGCTGGGAACAACCAAACTGCAGTTGCAGGGAAATGGTGTAACGGAATACGCAATGTACTATGATTTTAGGGAACGCTCCGGTCTGGTGTTGGGAGAGAGTGATTCGGACAGTACCATTTACTGGCAGACCATGACCCAGAAGAACAAATACAAGGATCCTTTTACCCTGACGGAAGAAATGCTGAAAAATACGTCTTCTAATATCGTGTATATGTATGTACTGGCTCATATCAAAAAAGACAATGTGGATTACTATAAGTTGTATGAGTATGATATTGTGGTGTTTGCCAAGGATAAATTGATTTCCACATCTCCGGACAGCGGAAGCAAGGTAGCCAATGGAAGTAATGTCACATTTCGGGTTGGAAATGGCTTAGAAGGCGAGTATCCCTACGATAAGATGAATATACTGATTAGCGAGGAAAAGAAACAGTACAGTACTTTGGAGGGACAAAGCGGGGTAATCACGTACGGTGGCGATGATTATAAGAAAGAATCGGGCACGGGTACAAATCTCTGGTATTTGACCGTTGGCCGTAAGTTGTCGGGAAAGCCGGGGCAGACCTTTTATGTCTATGTCGAACCATGCGTAAATGAAACGGGTAATTATACAAGCAGATATGGCAAGTTTGTTTTGGAGTATACTTACACGATTATGGATAAGGCAACCGGGCTGGAGCTTTCGCCGTCAAGCATTACGATGGCACAGTCCGGGACGCCAACCGGCATTCCCATCAAAGAAAAGGTTTATATGAACTCGGGAGGAAACAGCGACATCATCGTTTATCAGCTGACAAATAAAGTGATAGAGCCTGCTATAGTAACGAGTGATGCAACATTACGGCAGATAGAAGCTAAGACTTGGACTTCGGTAGGCGAGAACGCATACTGCTGGGGAGATGATAAAAAGGAACTTTATATACGTTGCAACGGTCTGTGGTACTCCATCAGCAATACGGATGGAAAGTTGTGCGTATATGAGGATGGAAGCTTATTTTTTGATGCTTCCCATGCAGGCAGTACAGTGTATCTTTCGACCATACTGTTTTCGGCAGGCTATGATCCTTCGGAAAATTGGATTTACAAATATAAAGTGAATGAGCAGGATGCAGTGGCGGCGCCGACGGCACTTCTTGCCGATGGCAGCAGTATCAGTATGAATACAGATTTGTATTTTAATTGCGAACAGAACTGCGTTATGTACTATACAACGGATGGAAAGGAACCGCAGATAACGGTTGCTTCTGACAACACAATCAGCGCGGAAACCGGAACTTACCGATACAATTCCGCGAACGGAATTCGCGTTTCGACGGATAACGGATTTGCCTACGGAACGGCTACGACCATTAAGATCAAGGCATATCCGGTGAGGGATACTTCCTCAGAGATTCCTACCTATAACAGTGATAAAAAAAGCAGTGACATATCTGTTTTTACTTATACGGTCAAGGAACAGAATCAGGTGGAAACGCCCAAGGCATATCCCGAAACGAATAAGGAGAAAACGGCAGTAGTAGTAAATGGGGATCGTATTTCCCTTAGCTGTGGCACTTCCGGGGCAACGATTTACTATACGGTAAATGGAATGACCCCTCTGGTCGAAGAGTCATGCAAATATCCCGGTGTCATTACGGTAAGCGGTGATTATGGAGGTTATTTTACGGTTAAGGCAGTGGCCCACAAGGAAGGAATGAGGGACAGTGAGGTGGCCACTTATCTGTATAAAATTGCCGAGAAAGATACGGTAAGCGGCGTAACGGCGATTCCATCCACAACCAATCAGGTCATTGCGGGCGATAAGATTATTCTGTCTACGACAGAATCCGGCGCGGATATCTACTATACAACAGACGGAACGACTCCCGATGTGATAGAGAATAAGGATGAAAACGGGAATATTTCATTTACAGTGGTTGCAGGGAAGAAGTATGATTCGTCAGCATCTATTACGGTACCACAAGGAAGCGGTTATTTCGTAATCCAGGCCATAGCTGTCAAGGCTGATATGACCAATAGCCCGGTGGCACAATTCATTTATTCCTATGCCGAGTCGGTGGGAGTGCCTTACGGCAATCCGTCTTCGGGAACGGTAACCGAAAATACAGCGGTTGTTTTACGGTGTGCTCAGGAGGATGCAATTATATATTATGAGATTGCATATGATGGAAATAATCCTGCAGAGCCTACAACGAGCAGTGCGGTATTTAGTGAGAAAGCGCCGATTATCATTACCCGTGATACGAAGATTAAGGCATTTGCTTTCTACAACAGAGAGTCTTCGGCAGTTGTGACATTAAATTATGAGCTTGCACAGAAGATGGAAACACCGTCAGCTTCTGTCAGCAGCGGTGCTATTGTTCCGTCAGGTACGACGGTAAATCTGTCATCAGACGGAGGAAAGGTATACTATACAACCGATGGTTCTGATCCTTCGGACAGTACAAACACGGCTGTAAATATTGGATCGAGTATCGTAATCACCGGCAAGGCGGGAGACAAGATCAATATCAAGGCATGTACAAAACAAAGCGGCTCCACCACCAGCGAAATGGTAACGTTTACCTATCAGATCAGTCAATATCCGGGTGGTGTATCAACGGATACGGAAACCGGTTCAACGCTGGCTGGTGGGACATCCATTCACTTGATGACAGATGTGACGGGAGGAACGATTTATTATTCTACCGGTTCGGATAGTCCGATTACAGCAGGAACGGCGGGAAACAGCGTGGTACTTAGTGGCGAACCCGGCTCCGATATTACCGTAAAGGCAGTAGCGATTGCGCCGAATACAACCATGACCGGAAGCTATGCATCCTTTAGTTATAAGTTGATGGAACAGTTGGCAGCGCCTCATGCATCGGTCAAGGATGGAACCGTACTAACGGAAAAGACCGGTATCGTACTTAAGGCGAACAAGGGTAAGATTTACTTTACCATCGATGGAACGGATCCGACTAAGGCAAGCAATGAATACACTGCACCTATCGTGGTTTCTAAAGCTATGACCATCAAGGCAATTGCCATAGAAGAGGGTAGTGAAAACAGCGAAATAAGCAGCTTTTCCTATAGCTTTGCAGAGCAGGTTAAGAGCGTTAAGAGCTCCATTCCCGCGGGAACCGTACAGGCGGGAGAAGTGGTGAAGTTAAGCTGTACAACCAAGGATGCGAAAATATATTATACGACGGATGGTACAGATCCTTCACCGGATGCAGAGGAAGGTGTATTTGTCTATGATGACAGGGAGGGTATCAGCATCCATCGTAGCGTGACGGTCAAAGCAGTTGCCGAAAAAGATGATATGTGTGACAGTGAGATTCTTTGTTTGAATTATAAAGTAGAAGAAGTTCCGGTTGTAATAGAGAAAGAGAAAGCAGCAGCAAAGGAAGCAGAAGAAGGGTTGAAGCCATCAGATGTATCGAATCTGGCCAGCAGGCGGGTACAGCCGATGGAGGGAATAGCAGGCAGTGATGTCGTTCTCAGCGATTTTTTGAGTAAGGTTACGATACGGGACAATATGTCGCTCATCCCTTCACAGACTACTTTACGAGGCAAGGAAATCTCTATATCGGATGATGCGGAAGCAGAAGTGAAAAAGCTGTTGGGAGAGGATTATGAGCTGGTATATAATTACAGCTTGGCGCTCTATAACAGCGGAGAGCGTATTTATCCGGAAGGGCAGATCGAAATAGGAATTCCGATTCCGAAAGAATATGAGAATGCAGATGTCACGATTGTTTCAATCAATGAAAATGATGGTGTGGAAGTATACGATGCCAGACGAGAGGACGGATATGTATATGCTGAAGTGCCATATCTGAACAACTTTGCTCTGGCAGTAGCTCCAATCGATGAAAAACGTCATGTTGGGGTGGATTTGGTATCGGTAATGTCCATCGTGGCAGGAAGCCTTGCTCTTGCGGGTATTGGTATGATAACGATAACGATTAGAAAGCGGAAAAGGTATTAAAAAAGACTACCCGTTTGAGTGGTGCAAGTAGGAAAAACAAATGATAGTATACACAATGTGAGGAGTCCGCAAGATGCTTGTTAATGATGATAAATACGGTAGAAAGAAGAGAAAAGAATATCGAAGAGCGATGGCGAAAAAGAGAAGCAGCTTCCGCATAAGATGCAGGTGGCTGTCTGCCGGAGTTGGCGGATTGCTGTCGATTGCTGTTGCGATACTGATTGCGGTGGGGGTAATTTCTTTCACATCAAGAGGCGAGAATTCGTTGATACTTGTCACAAATGCCGGTACAGAATTGCAGGCTAATACTTCTTATGTTGAGGTAATGGATGGCGCACAGGTGTCTGTAAAGGATTATACAAATGTAAGCGGTGTGCAATTTTTTTATAAATTTTATGATACACCGCTTACAGATACAAGCAATCTGGACCTTAGCAGTAACGGAACACAGTATGCGGGAGGAACTATTACATTGAACAAATCTTCTTCAGGAGACGGTACCCGGTATTTGTATATTCAGCGGAAATCTGATGCGGGAAGTGTTATTTTTTCCTATACAATCAAGTTTTTCAACAAGGTGGGAAGCATTGAGTCAACACCCGCCACATCAGATTCGAATATGACTTCCGTAAAGGTTGGAGATACCATTACATTTTCTAATGCTGCAATGGGTGTCATGTATTATACAGATGATGGTACGCAGCCCTCCTTTGTGAGAGATTCCGGCGGACAGATAGAGATTAACGGAGAGCGCTTTCGGCCGGGCAGTCCTCAGATGAAGCCGCTTGACGCTGAGAATTCCCTTACGGTGCCGGAGGACTGGCTTGCAAATGATACGAGGACAATTCGTGTTATTTCTTATAAAGACGGGTATGATTTTGGTCCTGTCTGCATCTTTCGATTTAAAATAACGCAGGAACAGGCACAGGCGCCGACTATCAAACCGGCTACGACTGCAGAGAATCCTGTTACGGTGGACTCAGGAACTCCGGTAATCCTAAGTACAGCAACGCAAGGGGGAAAAATCCTGTATACCACGGATGGCAGTATGCCTGTCTATTCTGTTTCAGGATCTGCCGGAGCTTATCAGATTACTCCGGAGAATACTGCTGCCATATATGGAGGTGCATTTTCTTTATACGGTAATCCGGGTGATGAAATAGTTATTACTGCCAAAACAGTTAAGATTAGTGAGACTACCGGTGTTTCTACCATGAGAGACAGTGATCCGGTACAGTTTATTTACAGGATTACAGCCCTGGGAACAGCGTCAACACCGGAAGTATCTCCGGAATCCGGAACAGAGCTGGCGCTTGGCAGTAAGATATATCTGAATACAGCTACGAGTGGTGGCACAATATTATATACCACGGATGGCTCCACACCGGATTATGAGGTTAAATCACTTGGCGAGGGAAACGGTTATGAACTGATTCTGAGTGGAAGTACCAAGGTGTATGGTAAGGATACTTCCTATATAGAAGCCAAGGAGCCGGAAGCTGAAGCAGGCAAGACATTTCTGGTGCTGGCTAAGACGATTAAGATTGATCTGACTACAGGTCAGAAATTGTTGGAAGACAGTTCCGTGGGACAGTTCAGTTACCGAATCAGTGATGCAGCGAAGGTAGCAGATCCTACAGCAACACCACAGACTACGGAAAAAGAACCGGCCGTAATCAAAGAAGGCAGTAAGATTTTGCTGAATTGTACGACTGCCGGAGCAAGTATTTATTATACGCTGGATGGTACGGCGCCTGTTATTAATGCAGATGGTTCTTTGGCCGGAACTACGAAATTATATAACGCACAGGATGCAATTGTGGTACCTGCCGGTATAGGTTATCTCACGGTTACTGCCGTGGCCAGAAAAACGGGAATGAATGACAGTTCTACGGTACAGTTCAATTATCAGTATCCGGGGACGGTTGCACCGCCATATGCAACTCCTGCAGAGGGAACTGTTAGTATTAATACAGAAGTAACACTGGCAAGTCTCGATGAAAATGCACAGATATATTATACATTGGATGGTAGTGAACCTACCGTATCAACGGGAAGATTATACTCTGAACCGATATTGCTGACAAATGATACCGTCATTAAAGCAATTTGTGTGGTAGACGGAATCAGCAGTGCCGTAAGAACCTTTAACTTTAAGGTGGCACCGGAACTATTGCCACCCGCTCCGTCTATACAAAGCGGTGCCGTGGTGACAAGCGGAACAACCATTCAGCTTTCCGCACAACAGGGATCCCGGATATTCTATACATTGGATGGAAGCGCCCCCAAATCGGACAAGGCTATGTCGGGCAGCACGGTATCCCTTACCGGAAAAGCAGGAGATACCATTACCCTTATTACATATGCTAAAGGAAGTGATTATTCGGATTCACAGACGGCAACCTATGTATATACCATCAGTAATTATGAGAATGGTATCAAGGCGAATCCCGAGACAGGAAGCAAAGTAAAAGAGGGAGACGTCATTACACTGGAGACAGATGTAACAAACGGAACCATCTATTATGCGGTCGGTGGTGACAGTCCGGATAGCAAGGGAGCAGCAGGAACACAGGTAACGGTCGGCGAGAGGGAAGAGGAAACCAAGTTTACCCTAAAGGCTACCGTTGTTTCGGATGGTTCAACCTTTAGCAGTTCCATAGCTTCTTTTGTCTATGAATATATGGAAAAGCCGGTTGCTCCGAAAGCATCTGTTCCAAACGGAGCAGTGCTGCTTAAGGAACAGGATATTGTCCTTTCTGCAGATAGCGGAGATATTTATTACACACTGGATGGTACAGAGCCGGATTCCAAATCGGATATTTACACAGAACCGATTCCGATTACGGAGCAGGCTACCATTAAAGCGATTACTCTGTCTGATGAAGGGGCAGAGAGTGAAGTGGCAACTTTTGCATATACCTTTGCAGAACAGGCTCAGCCACCTGTATTCTCCATCAACGGAGGAGAGGTGGAATCGGGTACTACATTAACCATTACTTCTGCAACAACGGATGCAGTTATCTATTATACAACAGACGGACAGATACCGGATTTGAATAATCCAAAGAACCTGTACATATACAGTGGTGCTATCGTGCTGAATAAGCCGGTTAATATTAAAGCAATAGCGGTAAAGGACAGAATGACTGAGTCCGAAGTGGTCAGTGCGATTTATACGGTAAAGGAGCCGGAGGTTATCGTGGTTGATGAGGAAGCGGAAGAGGAGGCAACGCAGAAGAATGGGAATCGTTTGATGAGCCGCAGAGCCTATATGAATGAAATGGGTGGACCGACTTACAGTGATTTTGTAATAAAGAGTGTTGCAACGGGAATAGTCATATCGGCAGAAGAAGGGGCTATACCGGCAGAGGCCAAGATAGAGGTAACCGAGATGGCTGTAGACAGTGCAATAAACCATGCTGTGGAAAGCAGCGTAGGTCAGGAGTACGGAGCGGTATCCGGTTATGAGGTTTCTCTGATGGCCGGTACAGAAGAATTACAGCCTGCCGGTGATATAGAGATTGGGCTTCCTGTTCAACCGGAGTATCAAAACAATGCGATTTCTATTGCATATGTGAATGAAGACGGTAATGTGGAGACTTTTGAAACCCGCAGAGATAATGATATGGTATATGCTCATATAACACATTTTGGCCGTTATTGTATTGTGGCTCCGGTAAATCTTGAGGAAGAGGAGTCAAACGGGAATATGGTAAAAATAACCGGCGCAATAGTAGGTTTGCTGGCAGCAGGATATATCTCATTGCGACTGGGAAGAAAAAAGAATAAAGAAAGAGATTCCATTTTGGATGACTAAAACAAGGAAGGGGTATCCGATGAATAACCGCAAATTTTATTCCTATGAAAGAAATAATTATTATTATGGCAAGCTGTTGACTTCCAGAGATTTTCAGGTGGAACAGTCGTATATCAATGATAAGCGCAGATTGAACAATCGTCTGTTCTGCGGAAATGGTATTGTATCAGGACTGAAGGTAGTGGAGGCTGATGACACAGCAATCGTTCTTCAGTCGGGATGTGCGATTGACGGAGCGGGAAGAGAGATAGTTGTTCCCGAAACAGTGGTTGTGAAGCTTGCAACGATTGAAGGAAGCCGGAATTTACATACAGATGTGGCATATCTGAGCATTTCTTATACGGAAAGCAAGGAAGATAAGGTCTATGCTGTCATGGGGAATTCCACCGGCGAAAAATCCGAGGATAGCGAATATAACCATATTAAAGAAGGGTATTGTCTGAATCTTCAGGATGCGGAAGAATGTGTACCTGTCAGGGAACTGAAGGATGATTATCTGGTAAGAACGGTTCTGTTCGAAGATGAGGATTACAGAATCTGGCAGGAAGTTGCGGGATATCTTCCGACAGACTGCAACCTGGCAGTCCGGCTGAACGTTTATAAGAAGCGACAGACCACGGATCTGTTATCCGTCAGTTACACCTTAAGTGTAGAAGGGATTAATGAACAGAGTTTTCCAATTAAATTAGAAAATCTGAAAATGGATCGTTATGAATCAAAGACAATCACGGAGACGATTGTGCCTAAGGATGAAGTGAGGTATCTGGCAGATTTCAAGCTTAAGATGGACAATTTGGAAATTTTGAAAAATAAGCAAAAATGCATGGCAACCGATCCGGCTCCGATAACAATCACTATGGCAAACAAAAATCTGGTGTCTTTGATTGTAGAAAACAGCTATAAAACGGCAATGGACGTAGAGATTGAAGAAAACTATGATAACAAAATATATCTTGCCAAGTTATATCTGATCCGTTCTAATGAACGTATTTTGCTGGAGCGAATTGAAGAGGTTCCGTTTAAGCAGTATGTGTATTCCGCATCCCAGCTTATGCTGTTAGAGGAATTAAAAGAATATTATCCGAAGATTGGAGAGCTTAACAGAGAGGTTAAGACGATATCCGGAGAAATACAGCACGTAGGTGTGCCGGAACAGACCCGGAATCACAAGGATTTTGTTACAGGTGCTTTTGATATTTCGCTTGGAAATGCCGGGGATATAGGAAAAACCTTTTATTCTGAGGAAATCATGCATGGATTGGGAGAAGGTCCGGTTTATGTAGAAATTGCCTATGAGCTCTTAAACAAAGAGGGCGGTGGTTTAAAGGAAGAGATTATATTCGGTGATGGAGAATTATTTGCATCGGGAGAATCAGAAGAAAAGCAGATGCAGATAGCCTGCGGTGTCAAGGTTCTTCCGGAAAGAGGTACTTTTATCGTAGCCGTCCGTCCAAAGAACAAAATGATACGAACCAGCCTTCGCATTCGCTGGTATGCATGCAAGGCAGAGGATACCGGAAAGAATATCAGTAAGTTGAAAGAGAAGCAGGGAATGATTCTGATTTCTCCGGATACGATTACGACAACACCAAAGGGCATTGTACAAATTCAGCCCAAGTTCGTTAATATGCCTTCTGAGGCCTGCAGTTATGAGGTTCTCGATCAGGCAGGCGGCAAGATTGACAATAATGGTATTTACACTGCGCCAACGGCAGAGGGTGTCTATGAAGTAAAGGTTTCCTGCATCAGCACACCGGAGATTTTTGCACATGCATACATTATTGTATCTGCGGAAAAGAAATAGAAATAAAAACGGAAATTAGGTGAATCAAGTGATACCTGCTTTGAATATGCATCTGGAAGATGTAAGAGTTGTATTAAAAAATGAAGTAAATGATATTACCGTTTGCAGGGATCTCAAAGAAAGCGGACAGCAGTTTTATACGATGGTATCTGTGAAAAGCGATGTCTATCGTAAATATATAACGGAACAGATGAGTTTGGGTAAAATGTTTGCCCATTGCAAGGACTTTATTGGTTCTTTCAGCGTCGGCAAGGAATTAAAGCTGCTATTTCGATATGAAAATGAGAATCTGATTGATAATGTGGGAGGCATATATCTGTATGATTTTGTCAGATGCCGGGAGGCAGCTGTTCGTCTGGTCAGTATTCTTGCGGAAACAGGGGTATCAGGACAGATATGTAAATTGCTTTTAGATCCAAGAAACATCAATATTGACAGTGAAGGTAGCGTGACATTGAATTATTTTCTGGATTTTCAGGATTATGATTTGGAAGACCATACCTTCCGTGACATGGACTATATTGCAGAAACAGTGTTTGGCATTTTAGAGCGGCCCTGGAAGGAAAAGCTGAATGGTAAAATACAAAATTATCCGGACGAGCTTCGACTTTTCCGGATGAAAGTACAAAATCATTCCTTCCTCTCTTATGGTCAGATTGTTGCACAGATTCGCAGAATGCCCAACAGACCCATTGCAAAAATGGGAATGGCATGGAAAATCCATAAATGGGTCCGCACGATACATTCCGTACTTTTTCGGAATCCGACCAGAATTGTACTTACGGTTTTGGTAATCGCTACGGTTGTCTATGCTTCCTGGCAAATCGGTATGAGACTAAAAGTGCGTCGAGCGTATAATCAGAATGTTTCATACAGTGCTTTAGAATATATCGGTTCGGTATATTTGGGAGATGAAGAATAAAAGAATGGAATGGAATCATGAAAAACATTAAACGTTATTTACTTATACTGGCAGTAGCCATTCTTGTGATAGCAGCTTTTATGAAGGCTTATGATAGCAGAAAAATACCGATAGACCAGCTTTATACAATCAGTTCTGTCGGCGATGGAAGAACACTTGTTACATGGTATGACGAGGAGGATATTACCGTTGCCATCATAGACCGGGAAGGGAAAATTAAAAAATCGATACATCTTCCCTTAGAGAAGGATGGAGTGACTTACGGAGTAGAGGCTGCCTGTGTAGGAGAAGGTGATATTGTATATCTGCTTCTGAACACCTATGAAAGAATCAGTGGCGAAATTTTAGCAGAAGATTTGTATGTCTATGATTTTGGTAAAATGTTTCCTACAAAAACTGTGATTTCTACCGATAATCTTCAGACACAACCCGGTGAGGATTCGAATACGGTTGTGGACAGATGGAATTTTAAATGGATGAAATGCTCCGGAAATGCCTTATCTATGATAGGAATCAACAGTGATTCCACCAAGGCAGTGAGAAAGGTCTTTGAATTCGGAACGATAGCGGACAAGAGTCTGAACGTGAAATCGGAGAGATTTTACCCGTTAGCGGAAGGGGAAGGTGTCTATCAGGCGATAGGAAATGGTACGGATATTGCATATGTATCCAATTCAGGAAAGGTGTTTTATGCAACGGAGACGAGTGTAAAGGAAGTATATCCGGCCAGAGAGATAGAGGTGCTGATGTATCCGCTTTATCTGTCCTATGCAGAAACAGGCTTTGTATATCTTCAGGATGGCGAATCAGGAAATATTCTGAAGCTGAATCTTACGGATGGAACTGAAGAGATTGTAATGAAAGGAACTGCAGCTTTTTCGGCATCGGAAGTAATTACATCGACAGATATATGTATTATGTCCATGAGTAATTTAAACAATTTTTCGGCAGTGGTCAGTGACAACTCCGGCAATGGATATAATCTTCTGGTATTACAGGATAGTGCCGGTTATTTGATAAAAGCGATGTATCGTCCTGTAAGTCAACTGATAATTACATTTTTTAAATGTTTGATAATATATTTCGTAATCACGACGGCTGTAGTACTTGCTCTTTATGGATTGTTTCGTGGCATTACGCAGGGCAGGACGATTATGGGTAAGCTGATGTTGGCAGCGCTGCCTCTGATGATTCTTGCGATGTCCGTATTTGGTATTATTGCTTACAATTATTATAATGATGCTATTTTATTAAGCTATCAGAAACAGACAGAGGACGAGGGGAATATGATGACGGCCCTGTTTGGACAGGAATCCTTTAATGCTTTGGAATATCCTTATGATTACAGTAGTGAGAGCTATCAATATATGCAGAACCAGATAGAAGGAAGAGAATTATATTCCAAGGTCATCTATTTTGAGGATGGCGAGTTGTATACAGGTGTGGATAAGAATACACCCTGTTTTTATCCTATTGGTATTAAGGTAAACTCAAAATTGGAGTCCATATACAGAAAAGCAGCGTTATCCGGTGAAACGGTGACAGAAACTATACAGGACAGGATGGGTAAACGAGTAGTCAGTGTAACTCCCATAGGCGGTTCGTCCGGACGAAGTGTATATTTGTATGAGGCCGGGGTATTTACGGCTATGCTGGATGAGTATCAGAGTTCATATATTAAGAGCTTTGTCGGGGTTTGTGTTTCGTTCCTGATTGTTGTTTCCATATTGCTGACGGCGATGTTCCTGCAAATCCTGCAGCCGTTGTCGGAAATCAAGGAAGGGATGGAGAGGTTTACCGGAGGTAATCGTGATATCCGTATCGAACCGGAGACCAGTGATGAACTTGCAGGTATCTGTCAGGCATTTAATAAGATGGCAGATGACATAGATATGCAGATTATGAATCTTCAGAATCTGAGTGATACCTATTACCGATTTATGCCGCTTGGCATGATTGGGATATTAGGGAAAGACAATTTGGGGAATCTAACAATTGGTTCCCAAATTCAGGGAAGCTATGCCGTTCTTTCCGTGCAAATGCGTAATGCTAAGGGAAATAGTTCCTTCCGTGAGCGGGAAGAGCAGATTAACAGTTTCTTTAATCTGATTAACACGCAGGCTGTGAAACAGAATGTAATTCCTATCGTAGATAGTGCAAATCTTTCCGGCATGCTGTTGATATGTAAGGAAGGTGTGGTTTCAGCCATCCGTACTGCACTCGCTATTTTGGCAAGTGTAGATGCCTATAATGCAGGCGTAGAAGAAACCAGTCAGTTGGACATTATGTTCCTACTGCACCGTTCAGATATTTTCGTCGGTATTTGCGGAGATGAAGAACGTTATATTCCGGTACTGATCACACCGGAACTGGAAAATATGCTTCATAGCAACAGCACCTTTAAAAAGATAGGTGCCCGTTTGCTGGTAACAGGGCAGGCATACAGTGAACTGGAAACAGGAACGGATTTCGAGAACCGTTATATCGGTAATCTTGAAATCGAAGAAAATAAGGATGGTTTCTACGAATTCTATGACGATAGAAATGCGGAGGAAGCACATCTGCTTAAGATAACGGAAAGTAATTTCCGTAAAGCAATGAAGCTCTTTGAGCAGGGATATCTGTATGAAGCCAAGAATCTGTTTGCCATTGTATTGCAGGATAATCCGGGCGATATGGTTGCCAAATATTATATTTTCCGTTGTGAATAAGCTAGCTTAAGGCCTTAGGGAGTATTACTCAATGCAGTATATATTAAAACTAATAACGGCAGTTATTTCAAGACTAAAAGCACTCACACTGAATCCGGTAAGGAATTTCCTACGTAAGATTCAGATGATGGTTAACACCAATGTGATTGCCAATAAGATTCTGAAACCTGTCACAAAGAAATTCAGGGATTTATTCCATATTAAACCGAAATCCGCGGATGAATATTATTCCGTAGGAAGGTTTTTAGTAGCAAAAAAACTGGTTGCTGCAGCAATTGTAGTCTGCTGTTTATCCGTAATTTCTTATTTTGCTTTTGTTGCAGAGCCGATACAGCAGTCGGTAACTACTTCAACAGGTATCATAACAAATGTCTATTTTGATTATGATGACATTGCCCTGACAGAGTATACAGGGAAAGCCAATATCAGAGCTGCCAATGGCAGTGTGGTTTATACCGGTGATATTAAGAATGGTGTTTGTGAGGGAACGGGTATTCTCCATAACCAAAGCGGTGTTCTGGTTTATGAAGGAGATTTTGCCAATAATTCCTATAACGGACATGGAAAGGGATATGCACAGGATGGGAGCCTTCAATATGAAGGTGAGTATGTTGACAATGTTTATGAAGGCGACGGAATCTTATATTACCCTTCAGGACAGATTCAGTATAAGGGGGGATTCAGTGGGGGATTTTACAGTGGAAACGGCTTTTTGTATACAGAAAACGGAAAGCTGATTTATGAAGGAACCTTTCAGAATGGTCTTTATCATGGGAACGGCGTTCTTTATTATGAGAACGGCATCCGTAAATATGAGGGCGAGTTTGTCATGGGAAAGCCGCAGGGAACCGGAACACTCTTTACAAGTGCAGGGAGACCGTATTATACAGGAATTGTCGCCGATGGAGATATCGCATATGAATCATTGATTTACTTGTCTTTACAGGAAATCGAAGAAATGTTTTACGAAGACCCGACGGTCTATTACACGCTGGACAGCACTTGTTATGTGTATGAAACTGCTCAGATAGCAATCAATCTGGATTGCATTGTAAGAATTGTTACCAATGAGATTTTGGAAGAGAATGATTCGCCAACGACAAATGAAGGAGACGGATGGTATCTGCCGGAGGAAGCCGGTGATGCAGTTGTACTGGATAATTCGCAGAGCAGTGTAGCGGGTTCTTC
The DNA here is from genome assembly GCA_964449325.1 of uncultured Lachnospiraceae bacterium. GTDB lineage: Bacteria > Bacillota > Clostridia > Lachnospirales > Lachnospiraceae > RGIG3002. The sequence continues at coordinate 36,657 of CAYUYJ010000004.1, forward strand.
TTCCGAAACAGATAATAGCACATCCGAAGATAAAGACGACCGGAATAGTGAAGAAAATAAGGAAACGCAGGAGAATGAGAAGTTAATCGCTTCGTTGAATAATTTGGTAGATAAAATAAATGCTGCACAGGAGGAAAAAGTTGATGAAGATATGCCGACAGATTTTATCACAGAGGAGCAGAAGATTTACTATTATGTGAATAATTCAGAATGGGTAGCGGAAGGCGATATGGATAAGGCCGGCGTTAAGGTTGAAGGGGTAACGGTCTACAAAGAGAATTTGACAAGTCCATTTCCGGAAGAAGAGGAGTATATTGCAGTGAACGGAGTTACCGAACTTCTGGATTGTATTGCAATCCAGAAAATCAGAAAGCGCACACCAACCGCATTCAGTAATATTACCTTTGAAGATATTAATAGGAATTATCGTTATACCTATGTGAAAAATATTAATTATGCACAGGCGATATATGAAGAATTGATTGATACAGAGAATTTTTCGTATCAGTTATGTTATCAGATTGATGATGCCGGAAAGCTGTATTATTACAAAATATCCGGTATTCAGTAAAGCAATTTTGGATACAAAAAAGAGGTGTCAGAATGGGAGATTTTAGTGTAATTTCAGAAGTAAGCAATGCAATACTGAAGACGATGAGAGACAATCTTTGTCCCGAACTGATTCAGTCACCGGAAGCGATCGCACTTACGGTACCGTCCGATAAAAATGCAGATTTCCAATTAGGGTTATATCTGTATGATATTCAGGAAATGAGGGAATACCGGCAGACAGAATATGTGAGAGTGAATCATTCACAGAGAAAGCAGCCACCGAAACCGTTAAATCTATACTACGCTTTGTATATTAATTCCAAGTCGCAGATGACGGTGGATGCAGAAAATGAACAGAGAATTCTTGGAAGGGTCATGCAGGTACTGATGGATTATCCGATATTACCCGAGGACATTACCGATGAAGATGAAATGGGGTTAACCATTACCTTTCAGACGATGAGTTTTGAAGATAAGAGTAAGCTTTGGTCGGTATTATCTACGCCGTATCAGTTGGCGGTATATTTTTCCGTATCACCGGTATTGCTGTCGTCACGCAAGATTAGCAACTTTACAAGAGTTGTAGATGCAAGCTTTGGTACGGAACAGATTAAGGGAGGAAGAGGATGATAAGACATAAGCTATCCTTTGCACTCCGATTAATTGATGATTTTACCGGAAGAAAAATCGGTAAAACACCATGTATCTTTCATATGGATGGACGTTTTATTTCCACAATATACAAGGAAGAGGGTCTGTATCTTTTTTTGGAACCAATGGAATGCCCCTGTACTATACAGATTGAGGCACAAGACTATTTCCCGGGAATGGTTCTGATTGATCAGAGAGAATTGGATGCTACTTACCCTGTGGTGGATGTAAGACTTTATCATAAACCAGGCGGACAATTTCCATACCGATGCAGCTTATGCTGCGGAAGTGTAAAACCGCCGCAGACCGGAAAGCCTTTCATGGTATATGGTATCAGCAGTGTGGACAGCGGATATACGCTGAAAGCAGTAAAAGATATGGATAATGCTACTGTGATAGAGTTGACCGGTTATAACAAAGAAAAACTACCCGGACGAGTATTCGGCCTGGGGGATGGAAAAGACCTGGAAGTATTTGTAGTTATCGAAAAATACGGCATAAACGAATATCTGATATCCGGGAAGCTTAACAAAAACCACAAAAAAGGTGATAAGCTTCTGAGGATATACCGTACGTATGCAGATGGTGACGGCAATTATGTGTTACCGGTGGCAGAAGGAACGGAAAATCAGATTTCAGTCGTAACGAAAATTATGGATATTTAAGGCAGAAAGGAGTAATTATGTCAATGCTGGTTACCAATGGGGCAATGATGATGTGTAGCTTTGGAATGGCACCATCTACCTTAGTAGTTCCACCGGCATCCAGAGTGTTTTCCGGCACACCGGCAGCTAATATCGGTGATTGTATTCCCAATACGAACATCCCGCCTTTTGGTATGTGTTCGTCTTTGGCAAATCCGGCCGTAGCTTCGGCTACCAGTGCAGCTGCCGGCGTACTCACACCTCAGCCTTGTACTCCGGTTATAACGGGTACTTGGCTGCCCGGTTCGCCAACCGTAATGATTGGTGGTAAACCGGCTGTGAACCAGACTTGCAAATGTATGTGTGCCTATGCAGGAGTAATACAAATTACGAATCCCGGGCAGACCAAAGCAATGGTTCCATAATCAGTAACTTTTTTATAGTCAAACTTTTTTGAAGGAGGAATTAAAAATGGCAGAGTATTTATCTCCCGGAGTATATGTGGAGGAGTTTGAATCAGGTCTCAGACCGATGGAAGGAGTAGGAACATCGACAGCCGGATTCGTAGGAATGGCTGAAAAGGGCAGTGTAACAGGTACCCCTGAATTTGTTACCAGTTTTGCTGACTTTACCCGTAAATTTGGCGGTTATCTGTCCGAAAGTACACATGGCGAATATCGTTATCTTGCATACAGCGTAGAACAGTTCTTTGCTAACGGAGGAACAAGATGTTATGTAATGCGTGTTGTTCCGGCAGATGCAAAGGTCGCATCCTTAAAGCTTGGTACTGTAACCTTTACAGCTAAGAATCCGGGTAAGTGGGGAAATGAAATTACCATTACGGCAACACCGGCTACCAAAGGAAAAGCAGCCGTATTAGAAACCATAGACGGAGCAGACGGAGTTAAGACTTACACCTTATCCAATGCAAGCGGATTCGCAGTGGGTGACACTGTGGCAGCAGTAGTAAACGGAAAAGCAGTCGCTTATACAAAGGTTGCAAGTGTTCAGGATAACAAAATTACGCTCGCAGCTGCATTAAAAGAAGATATGGTTGACAAGAATGTAGTTCCGAAAAAGCAGTTTGTTTCCTGCGAATGTAATCTTGAGATTCGTTATAAAGATACGATTGAAGTATATGAGAAGATATCTTTAAACGGTGAAAGTGCAAGCTTTATCGGCAAAGCAATTTCCAGATCCCAGATTGTAGATGTAGAAGCAGTAGAACCTGCAGAAGCAGTTGCTGTTTATTCTATCTTCACAGACAAAGCTGACAGCCAGAAAGCAATCGTACGTCTTGCAGGTGGTGAAGATGGTGGCAAGAAAGGAATTACAGATGATATCTTTATCGGCGTTGATAATGGCCCCGGCAAGAGAACCGGTCTGGCAGCTTTCGTAGAGCTGAACAATGTAAGTATTATGGCAGTTCCGGGTGTTACCAGTCCTGCGGTTCAGTTGGCACTTTGTGCACAGTGTTCAAATCTTGGAAGCCGTTTCGCAGTATTGGATTTGCCTCTTGAGGTTACCAAAGCGCAGGATGCGCTGGCTTGCAGAGAAAAGATTGATTCCGATTATGCAGCTATGTATCATCCTTGGATTCAGATTTATGATTCGTTAAATAAGAAACCGGCATATATTCCGCCTTCAGGAGCAGTCTGCGGTATCTATGCAAGAAGTGATGTGGAGAGAGGCGTACATAAAGCTCCTGCCAACGAGGTAGTTTACAATGCAATCGGACTTAGCTGTCTGTACAACAAGGCAGAACAGGATATCTTAAATCCGGCAGGCGTGAATCTGATTCGTACGCTTCCGGGACAGGGAATTCGTGTATGGGGTGCAAGAACATGTTCTTCTAACACTTTATGGAAATATGTCAACGTAAGAAGACTTTTCATTTATCTGGAAGAAAGCATCAAAGCAAATACAAGCTGGGCAGTATTTGAGCCCAATGACACATTCCTCTGGACAAGAGTTAATTCTACAATCAGCTCTTTCCTGCGTGATATGTGGCGTGCAGGAGCATTGGTTGGTGAAACCGAAGCACAGGCATATTTTGTTAACGTAGGACGTGACACAATGAGCCAGAATGATATTCTGAACGGACGATTAATCTGTGAGATCGGTGTAGCTCCGAGCAGACCGGCTGAATTCGTAATCTTCAGAATTACGCAGATGATGGAAGAAGAATAATGAGAACGAGAATGGAGGAATTTAAATAATGGCAGCAACGAATTATCCTTTTAAAAAATATAATTATAAGGTCAACGTGGCAGGCGCTGACTCCGCATCTTTTTCCGAGGTGAGCGGATTCGATGCAACGATTGACGTGATTGAATACCGGGAAGGAGATGATGCAATCAATTCTCCCAGAAAGTATCCCGGTCTGACCAAGTATGGTAATGTTACATTAAAGTGGGGTATGACAGCATCTACAACTTTCTATGATTGGGTCATTGGTATTTCTGATGGTTCCATGAAGGATGGTGACAGAGAGAAAGATGTAACAATCGAGCTGTATGATGATGCCAACAGCACTGTACTTGCAAGCTGGAAGCTGGAGAAAGCATGGCCGAGCAAATATACGGCACCGGATTTCAACGCAAGCTCTTCTGAAATTGCGTTTGAGAGCATTGAATTAGTTTGCTACAGTATTTCCAAGGTTGTAAGCGGGGGCTGATTCTGACGGTTCTTAAATTGAAAAACTATGATGCCGGGAAGTAAGGCATCAGAGAAATGCGGGTAGGAAGAGAGTACCTGACAAAACAGTAAGGAAGTATTCTTCCTGCCCAAATTAAAAAAGAGTATAAGCGGAGGAAACATAAATGGCAGAATTTATGACAGAGTTTGAATTTGATCTCCCCAAAGGATACAAGGACGATAATGGTGTGATTCATAAACACGGAGTAATGCGTCTGGCAACGGCTGCTGATGAAATTGTACCGTTAAGAGATCCCAGAGTAGTAGGAAATCCCGGTTATCTGACAATTATGTTGTTGTCAAGAGTTATTACCAAACTGGGTGATGTTCCGGTTATTACTACAAGAGTAATTGAAGGATTGTATTCGGCAGATCTTGCTTATCTTCAAAATATGTATCAGCAGATTAATGCAATGGAAGAGGTTAAAGAAACCTGCGTATGTCCCGAGTGTGGCAAGATATTCGAGAAAGCCATAAATTTTACACTGGCGGAATAGCCGTATATCCGAAGGAGGAGGCTTATAAGGAGGTATCCTATATCTCCTATTATTTCCACTGGTCCTTCGACGAGGTGATGCAGTTGGATCACCATACCAGACGGAGATTCTGCAATGAGATTGGAGCAATACATAAACAGATATCCGGAGCTCCAAAGAATATATTTGAATTATAAGATGACAATTCAGGAGGTATCATCTTGGACATTTTATCAATGATGAGAAAAGCACCCGCATACAATTTTATTGTATTTTTGGGACCAATATGGATGCGCTGTTCCAAAGTATCAGGCATCGAAAGGATAGAGGATACAACCACCGTGTCTGAGGGCGGAGTAAATGACAGGGTATATACGCTGCCTGCACCGGCAAAGACGGAAAGAACGCTGATTTTGGAGCGCGGAGTCTGTCAGACTTTGAATCCCGCAGAATTAATGCTGATACCGGGTTTCCGTTTTACGACAGATATTTTGGTGATTGTGCTGGATACGCAGCAGGTTCCTCATTTCATATATTCTTTCAGCGGTTGTTATGTGAAAAAAGTCTCTTACGGAGACCTGGATGCTTCCAAGAGTGAAATCCTGATGGAACGTGTTGAGATTTCTTATGAAACAGTCATTAAGACTCCTGCGGTAGGTTGATATGTTAAATAATAATTATCTGATGTTCGGCAATTCCATAATGCAGAAATATGGTGGGATGATCAGCAGGATTAATCCCCTGTCGCTTGTTTTTCTTCAAAATGAGGAAGAAGAGGAACAGCAACCGGCAGGTCCTGCACAGATTACCAATGTGCGCAATTTTTTTTATCGTACCAATCATTACCTTTACAATAATGTAGTAAACCGGTATGTACAGAATTACAATCAGGTTGTATCGGTTCTGAATTCGAATACGATATACGCAGACAGTCCCAACTTTAAACTGGATATTCACCCTGTTCAATTGAACCATACAGCAGCGCAGACAACAGCAAATATGGAAATGGTAGTAGAACAGGTTACAAAGCGTCTGTTAAAGGAATATGTCCGGAGCAACCACTTAAAGGAACAGGTTACGGAAGTTGTCCTGAAACAACTGATGGAAGGCAAACCCTTTGATTCTCTGAAGATATTGCCATTAAGGACAAGAGAAAGGATTCTTTCAGAGATAACGAAGGAAGTACGGGAAAAGGTTCTTCCTACCGTGCACAAACAGACAGAACAAACGGTATTGACAGAGGAGACAACGAAATTACTGCAGCAATCCGTAAAAACAGTGATAGCGCAGAATGCGGGCAAAATGCCGGAACCGGTTATAGCGGAGACGACGGCAAAAATGACCAGGGAGCTTGCCATATATTTGACAAAAGAACTTGAGAGAGTTTCCGTATCCGATAAAAAGCAGACAGAGCATACCGTAGAAAAGCAGACAAGTAATGTCGTAGAAAAGCAGACAAAGATTATCGTAGAAAAACAGAACAAAAATCGAAGAGAAATCGTAAACAATATATTGGTAAGGCTGATAGAGCCCTATATTATGGCGATGTCACCGGGGACCTCCCGTTCCGTAATCCGTCAGGAAATACTGAAGGAATGTCGGAAGGATGAGACGGTGGGAGTCCTTATACAGGAGCTGGATTATGCCGCCAAAACCGTGGAAAATCGGACAAATACGGTGCGAATTCGGGAAATGATAATGTCATTAGTACAAAGAATTGCAGAGCATACGGACACCTGCCGAAAGGGAAAAGAAAAATACGAAAGACAAATCGTCAGTCGGCTTACGCCTCTTCCGGTCAGACCGGTCAGCCTGGAATTCAGAAAAGAGCAGACGGATGAAGCAAAAGAGGAAGGTGGGCAGAAGCCTGCAAAGCAGGAAAACCCGATTCTTCAGCAGAAGGTAGTTCAAATTCTCAAAAAAGAGCAGACAACAGAAAACAAGTATTACACACATTTCATAGAACAATTTATAAAGAAAAACAAGGAACAGCGGGAAACGGAAATAGACAGAAGTTCACTTCCCGGCGGCATCATTTACCATCAGAAACCAAAAGAAACCGTACATTTTATAAACAGGGATGTAATCAGGTTGCCTCTGGAGGTGCTTGACCGGTCCCGGAACGATTCTGTGCGGGAACAGATGGTAAAAGAAAATGAGGCGGCAGGCAGAGTATCAAAAGAAATAAAAAGTGAAATAAGAAATGAAGTAAAAAATGAAATAAAAAATGAAATAAACAATGAAATAGTGATTAATACGGCAGAGGAAACCGTTCATAAAATAGAAAATCAGATTACGGAATATCAGGAACAGGCGGAGCGGAGAGTGATTCATCGGCAGATACCGCAATTTACTGCCGGGAATCCTGTAACCCATAAGCAGATAAATATGCTATACAGTTCTTTTGAATCTGCAGTTTCCTATAATGTCGGAACACAGGAGCTCACATTTTTGTTTTATGAGGGGCAGGAACCTGCAGGAAATGCTATGCAGGGAGAAAGAAGTGTGGTACAGAGAGAAAGAAGTGCGGTACAGACAGATAGAAGCCCGACACAGACAGATAGAAGTCCGGCACAGACAGAAAGAAGTCCGGCACAGACAGCGCCCTCTTCCATGCTCATGACTCCCGTGAGTCTGATTCATAAAAGTGAGGAAAACGGAAAGGAAAGCAAGGAGAAAGAAAGTCCTTCCGAAAGCTTACAAAAGAAAGAGATTGTACAACCGGACATTGAATTTACAAGGGAGGTTGTGACAAAGCAGAATATTGACCATGTCATAACGGAGCATATGCAGCAAAATCAGCAGGGTGCAGCAGCCGGGCAGTTACCGATGTCAGAAAACCCGGTGCAGGGAATTATGGGAGGTCAGTTTTGGGGACAGCAGGCAGGCATGGTGTCTGCTGCCAATGTGGAACGGATGATTTCGGAGAGTGTGTCAAAAAAAGTAGATGACAACATTCAGGAGATCAGCAGACAGGTATATCGCAGCCTGGCTCGTCAGATTAAGAAGGAGCAGGAGAGGAGAGGATTGTAGAGATGTCAATAGGATTGCAATATGGGGTAGATTTGGTCAAAGAGGTATTTTTTGGCCCCATTACAAAGGCATCACTGGAGTTTTGTGATGAAAAAGGGAATGTGGAGAAATCCATACAGTGCGGATTTAATCCAACAGAGTATAGTGTATCGAAGTCCCTCGGATATTATGCGGAAACCGGCTTAAATCAGCCCTTTGAAATGAAGGATTTGAAATTTATGAGAGGGGAACCTTCCACACTCTCCGTCAATATTTTGGTGGATGATACCAATATGGTGGGGTCTGTTGTAAAGTACGGAACTCAAATATATTCGGCGGTAAAAACCGGGAAGGGTCTCAAAACTCCTAAAACGGTGAAAGAAGCATGTCAGCTCCTTGAAGGATTTATGCATAATGATTCCAAAACAAAGACAACCCCGTTTATTGCGTTTAACTGGGGAGAAATGAGATTTATCGGGAAATTGCGTAGCTACAATGCCCAGTTTATCATGTTTGACAGGTCAGGCGATCCTACCCGTGCCAAAATAGGATTGCAGATTGTCGGAGAGGATACGTATTTTCTGGGGAAATCTTCGTTATTGTCCGGTGGCTCTGCAGGAAAGTCTGATGCAAGAAAAATGGGAGAACAATCGGGGCAGCTGAATATCAGAAAGCTCATATGATAAGTGATTAAAATTAGTATATAGGAAACGTGGAAAAGTATGGATTTGATGACAGGTACTACCAATTATACAGCATTGAAAACTAAATATTCCAATTTTATGGTTCCCACACTGGAAATCAAAGTGGATGGAAAAAAAATGATTTCAACCGGAAAGATTAAGATTCAAGAACTGATGGTAGATTTGACCTGTGGGTATGAGGCCAGTGGATGCGAATTTCTGTTGGGAGATTGTTACGACACCGAGAAAGAGGACTTTATCCGTGACGTTTCCGACAAATTTCAAATCGGGAAAAAAGTGGAAGTTCTGACAGGCTATGAAAAGACGGAAATGGTTTTTTCCGGATATATTGATACCGTAAGTTATGAATTTTCGAACAATTCAGTCGGTGAGATCAGAGTACGCTGCATGGATGCCAAGGGTCTTTTGATGAAAAACCGGCGGCTGGAGGCTTTTAAGGAAGAAAGTGCGGATGCAGTCGTAAAAAGCCTTCTGACGAGTCAGCCGGTGAGCTATTATCTGTCTGGGAAAGAAATAGATACCTGTTCCAAAGAGGACGTTCCCCTTCGTTCGGGTATGAAGACCGACTATGACATTATCGTCGAGCTTGCCGGAAAAATGGGATTTGAATTTTTTATTATCCAGGGGAAGGCATATTTCCGAAAAGCGGAGAAGACAACCACCCCAATCATGACGCTGGAACCAAAGTTCGGAGTGGAGGAGACATTTGTGTCTTATTCCGGAAATAAGCTGGTAGAGAATGTTGAGGTGCGTTCCATTAATCAGGAAAACGGAGAGATGATTCAGGGAAAAGCCAAGCTGACGGGCAAATACAGTAACGGTGCTTCTGCAAATAAAATATACCGTTCTACAACCCAGGTGTATTATGAGCCCGGAGTAGGAAGCGTTTCGGAGGCTTCCACAAGAGCAAGTGTCCGCATGGATGCTTTGAAAAGTCATTTCTGTTCGATGGAGCTGATTTGTACCGGCATACCGGAGCTGGTTCCGGGACGTTTTGTAAAGCTGGATAAATTTGCTTCTGCAGTCAACGGCAAATATTACATTACGGGAATTACGCATCATTTTGAGCAGGACACATATAGAACAACGGTAAAAGCGAGACGAAGCAGTTTGTAAGAGGAGGTTTTCCTATGTCAGATTCCATTATTGATTTGTTGCAGATGCCAAATGAAATGTATGACAACCAGATGATGCCGGGATTTGTTCAGGGGACTGTGGTTGAAAACAACAATGACAAGTATCCCGGAATGGTAAAGGTTTCTTTTACCGTATGGGAGAAGGACAAAAATATGATTGAATGGGTTCGTCTGTTGTCCCCTTATACGGGTAAAGATTACGGAAGCTATCTGGTGCCCGAGATTGATGAAACCGTACTGATAGGTTTTATCGGAGGCAGTTTGAAAAAACCATTTCTTTTGGGAAGTCTTTACCCTGCGGATTCCCAGCTGGTAAAGGAACGATTTGATAAAAAAAATGTAAATAAGGTGCTTAGAACCAAGCGAGGAACCGAAATCGCCATTAATGAGACAGAGAACAAGGACTCCATAACCATCAAGACACCAAAGGAAAGCAAACTTGTGATGGAAGATGAAAATGAGACGATCTTGATGTCAGACAAACAGGGTAAAAATCAGATATTTCTGGATTTGAAGAACGGTGAGATTACAATATCTGCCGAGAAGAAGCTTAACCTGAAGACGGGAAATGCATCTCTGGAAATGGAGGGAAGTCAGGGCAATGTCACGGTCACAGGTAATAAGGTGGCAGTGAATGCAAAGCAGTCTCTGGCGATGGAAGGAAAGACAAGCACGACAGTAAAAGGCGGTTCCTTAACGGCAGAAGGAATGCAGGCGGCAACGCTCAAAGCAAGCGGTCAGCTGACGGTAAGCGGAGCGATGGTCAAGATCAATTAGGAAGATAAGAGGTTAGCGATATGGCAGATGCAACTATGTTTTTGGGAAAAGGATTTAGTTTTCCACCCAAGGTAGATGCTACAACAGGGCGTTTCATAATGTCAGAGGGAGAAGAGGATATCAAGGAAGCAATTTATCTCATTCTTATGACCAGACTTAAGGAGCGGCCCATGTGTCCGAATTTTGGCTGTAATATAGAAAACTACGTGTTCGATATGCCGGACAGGAGAGCGGAAAGAGGAATGGAAGATGCGATTACGACCGCTCTGGCCGGATGGGAACCGAGAATTGATAATATACAGGTAACGATTAATAAGGAACGGATTTCAGAAGGTATTATTCTGATAGAAATCGGATATACGGTTCGCAAAAACAACAATGCGGTCAATCTGGTATTTCCTTATTATTTGGAAGAAGGCTTCAGTACATGGAGGTAATCCGATTAATGGAAACAGGGAAGATGAGAGAACAATTGCAAAGGCTGGCACAGTCCTATACACCGGAGTGGCACTTTACGCAGGAAAATCCCGATGCAGGTTCGGTATTGGGAATATTGATTTCCGATATGCTGGAGGATAGCAGCAAGCGGCTGGAAGGGGCAATGCATAAGCATAAGATTCAATACCTGAATCGATTTGATGCGATGATCAGAGAACCGGTATCGGCATCCAAAGGGTATGTACAGTTCATTCCGGTAGCAGGAAGTGAGGGAATCAAAGTAGTTCCGAAAGGAACCCAGTTGTCTGCCGATGCGCAGGGGCAGGAAATCTTGTTTGAGACGATGCATGATATTTGTCTGGCAGATGCAGGAATCACTTCTGTGGTTGTGACAGACGGTAAAGAGGACAAAATCGTATTTCTTGCAGGAAAGGATACGCAAAACCGCCTGACTGATGTTGACTGCAAGGCATTTGACGTAAGCGGGCCAAATGAAGCATCCCACTTATTTTATATCTGTTTTGACTCTATTCTGGATCATACCAGAGGATTGCAGCTGGTGCTTACAATAGAAGCAGAGAAGGAAGAGGAGGCTTTGAAGTCCGCAAAACTGCTTGCATCCGATCAGGTACAGATTGTCATGGCAGAGCCTGTTGGTGAAGGGGAAAACCACTATAAGGAAATAGCGTTTGACAGTATCACAGCAGTAGATAACAAGGTCTTTCTGAACAAAGAAGACTATATGCCGACGCAGATGGAACTGCATGGGAAAAAAGGATACTTTCTGATTGTCAGAGTTGTGGGGAAGATGCAGGAGCTTATTTTGTCAGGGCTTAAGATCAGCATGGAAAAAGCCGAAATTGTTCCGGACAAGATAAGACTGGAGGGAAGCGAAACGAAAGCAGGAAAATTCAGTCCCTTCGGTGTGCCATTGCAGCTTTTGGCAGAGTGCGGGATGGATTCTGCAGAGGTTTTTTCCAAAAAGGATGCCCTTGTGACAATGTCCTTTGACCTCGATTATGAAATAAGAGAGGAAAAATTGGAAGTACCGGATGTCAATATTGAATATAAGTCAATCATGAAACGTCCGCCGGAAGCAGCATATGCGAAACCGGTCATGGTATGTGCAGACAGAGTGGCATGGGAATACTTAAGCACAACGGGGTGGAAACGTTTGTTGCCGGATTCCGAATCGGAACGTATTCTGAATGGGGAACGGGAAGGGAACATGGTGTTACAGTTTATCTGTCCCGCAGATATGGTCTCTTCGGAAGAGACAAATGAACCCCGCGTGAGAGTGCGGCTGTTACAGGCAGACAATATATACAAGATACCCGCTGTTTATAAGTGTCCGGTTATCAGGCAGCTTCGGTTTTCATACAGCTATGAGGGAAGAGCCAGGGAACCGATAGCGGCCTACACGATAAATAATTATCAGACAAGAGACTGCCTTGAGCGTTTCAAAAGCGGAATGGATACGCAGATATTCTATTCTACCGAGCAGCCGGAACGGAGCATGTATTTCTGTTTTGATGAATCGATTCAGGGCATGCCGTTTTCCCTCTATTTTGATTTGGAGAATTACAGTGATCTTCCGGTGGATTTTACGGTGGAATACAGCAGGAAGGATGATTTTAAGGCAATCCGTATTGTGGACGGTACAAACGGAATGTTAAACTCCGGTACCATGCAGTTTCTGATTTCCGGGGACATGGAAAAAAGAACCTTGTTCGGGAAGGAAGGATACTTCCTTCGTTTCAAAGGCTATGAAAAGGAATATCCGGGTTACCGGCTTCCCGTTATGAAAGCTGTTTACCCTAATGTGGTTAAGGCGGAGAATCTTAATACCAGCGAAGAGTATTTCTATATTGATGATAAAAACGAAGAGCTCACAATAAAGCTCAAGAATGAAAATTTGAAACAGCTTTCAGTATGGATACATGAAAACAAAGGCCCCCGGGCTGAATGGGTGGAATGGAAGCAGGCATCTCGCAGCTATGAATACGGCAGAGTCTACCAGGCAGATATGGCAGCAGGTACGGTTACCTTTGGAAGCTTTGCTTTTTCGGATATTGCCTTATCGCAGGACGGGCCGGAAATTATGGTAAAGCACCGCAATTATGAAGGCAAAGCGGCGAATCTGCCGGAAAACTCCATAGTGACACTACGGGACAGCAACCGCTTTGTCAGTGAGGTAACCAATCCGTTCCCCACATATGGCGGTTATGATGCTTACACAGAGAAAAGTACCACGGAATATATTACCGGGGTATTGCGGAGCAGAAACCGTGTGGTAACGGAAGGGGATATTCTGGATCTGCTCAGACAGACCTCTTACAGTGTAGTAGGAATTAAGTGCGGTCTGGATGTGGATGCATTGGGAAATCCGGCACCCGGAAGAGTGACGGTAGCCGTGCTTACCAAAGAATACGATAAGGGAACGCATATTTTCCATGAAATCAAGGAAGAAATGAGAAAAAAACTGGAGGAGTGCGGAAGCTTTTCGGTAATGGGAAGGGAAGTACAACTCACACAGCCTCATTTCCTAAGATTGAATGTCAGGCTGTGGCTGGAAAAGGACACCATGGAAAATGCGTATGATATGCAGAACACGGCATATACGGTTATTGAAGAATTCATTCATCCGCTGACAGGCGGTCTGGATGGTACCGGTTGGAAAATCGGCAGTTTTCCAAGGGTTTCACAGATTCGTGCTTATCTGCGTAAGCGGCTTAAAAATGTGAGCATTGCCAAGCTGGCAGTGACCACGATGGTGGAGGATAAGGAAGTGGAGATCAAAGAGGATGTCAGTGATATCAGTCAAAGCCCGTTTATCCTTCCGGTCAGTGGAGAGCATGTGATACATATTGATTTGAGACAGTAAAGAAAAGGAGGGAGACTTATGTTACAGGTTCCCGATTTGGATGATATAACCTATGACCAGCTGTTGCAGGGTGCAGTTCATAAGATTCCGCTACTGACAAAAGAGTGGACGGATTTTAACCGCCATGATCCCGGCATAACGACGCTGGAAACCTATGCATGGCTGATCGATATGCTGAATTATTATATGAATGCCACAGGGAAAGTGCATATCCTGAAATATATGAAGCTTCTGGGAATCACAGAGCTCCCGAGGCAGGCAGCACAGGCATGGGTATGTGTGGAAACTGACAAAGATAAGGTAACACTTCCTCAGGGATTTCCCATCTATGCAGGTTCCAAGTGCTTTGTCTGTGAAAATGCGACAGAGGTGGCAGATAATCGATTTAAAGAGTTACTATATGAAAACAACGGAGAGATTACGGATTTAACCTCCTTTGCCGGAGAAGATGGCAGTTATGCCAAGGTGTTTCGTGTGGGAAGTGCAGAAAAGGAAACCGAAAATCTGTATCTGGGTTTTGAAAAAGCATTGACGGAAGATACCAGACTGTTTGTCACAGTCAAAGAGTATGAAGAACGAAAGGTTCTTCCGAAAGAATTCAGGCTTTCTGTTCTGCAATGCTCCTGCTATGACGGGAAACAATGGATACCGGTGGAGATAGCTGAAGATCAGACAAACGGACTCTTACGAAGTGGTGTGATTTCTCTGCGTATTCCATCCGGAATGCAGAAGCATATGGTGAAAGATGGCGAGGAAGGCTATTATCTGCGGCTGACCATTTCGGAAAATCATTATGATGTGACGCCGGAGATTGGAAAAATCTTTCTGAATCCGGTAAAAATGGTGCAAAAACAGGAACTGGCCAAGAGAATTTCTTATCGTTATTCAGAGGAAACCAAAGATTATGAGATTCCGTACTATGTGTCTGAAAAGGACAAAATAGCGGTGGGAGTGTGTACCGATGAGAAGGAAGGCCTGTATCGTATGGCGTATGTCTTTGAGGAACAGGATACAGACGAGGCGTTTGTGGAATACGATAAAAAGAGGATTACCTTCAGAGAGGGTATGGAGCCTTTAGAGGGTACTCTTGTGGATGTACTTCTCATAAAGGAAGATGTCATTGCTGACAGTCAAATCGGGGTGACCGATGGCTGTGCAGAACAGAAGCTTCCCTTCTTTGTACATAATCCTTACGAAGTACAGCTTTTGCTGGCGAATGTGCAAAAGGGTCAGACCTGTTATCAGCATTGGAAGTATGTTCCCAGTCTGGAGCAGGCCTCCTATGAGGATAAGGTATTTACCTATGACAGTGAAGAGAACAGTCTGCAGTTCGGGGACGGAATTCACGGCATGGTACCGGAAAGCGGACAGACGGTAATAATCAGTGAATGCAGTCTGTCTGATTATGAAGAGGGAAATGTCCGGACCGGAGAAATCAAAAGAGTAACTGATGCAAAATATGGGCAGTTAGTGGCATATAATACGGCAATGGCAACCGGCGGAAGAGGAATCGATTCCATTGAAAAGATGCAGGAACGTCTGGAACGCAGGATAACAGAGCAGAATCGTGTGGTAAGTCCGGCGGATTACGAAAGGATTGTAAAGGAAATTCCGGGTCTGATGATTCGTGGAGCAAAGGTGATTTCCGCACAGGAGTATTGCAGAAATCACGGGAATGCTTATAAACCGTATGATACCTATGTGGTAGTGTGTCCGATGTCCATGAAGCCGAGGGAGAAGCTTGACAAAAAATACAGGGAATATATTTGTGATTATCTGGAGCAGTATCGTTTGCTGAATACTCGTGTCAAGGTAGTAGAACCGGTCTACGGATGTATCAATATGAGCGGAAGAATCCGCATCGTTGGAAACCGTCAGACGGCAAAGGCTGAGGCAGAGGCATTTTTAAGAAGTTATATCGAGGAGAGACAGAAGCAGTGCAGCTTTGGTGCAGTACTTTCCTATGGAGATATTTTTATGCAGTTGGAAACACTGGATCATGTAGAACGGGTAGAGGAGCTGCATTTGTCATTAGGCGGCGAGATGGGAAGAAAGAGCGATAAAGGAGATATCCTGCTCAACAGTGACTGTCTTCCGTATATGGGTGAACTGGAATTTGAGTATAAAGAATAGGGATGACAATTATGAAAAGTGAACCAAAATATGTGAATTATGCAGGAGCATATCTGAAAAAAGGTCAATATGAAGGCATGGAGTCTTATCAGGACTGCGCGTTACGAGGCGAAGGAAGCGGCAGCTTCCTTTATATTGCGCCGGTATTTGATTCGGGAGAAGAGGCAAATACATGGCAGTCCCTGCATTTGGAGGGTACATTTCATGATTGTAAGCTGGAAGTGGTAGCTGCCGCATCCGAGCTTGATTACCGGGATTTTCTGGAGGATACGCAGGTGGACCTTCAGGAGAAAGAAGAATTGATCCGTTCCATGAACGGTGTCAGAAAGGTGAACACTACAGACTTACTTTTGACGGACTTGCAGGGAAGATATCTGTATCTGTTTTTTAAAGTCAGCGGCCAGATGGAATGTGAATTCTGCATACACATGGCTACAGTGGAATTCCCGAAAAACAGTTTCCTGGAATATTTTCCCGAGGTGTATCAGACGGAGGATGATTTCTTTGAGCGTTACATATCCATCTTCCAGAGTATGTACATGGATGTGGAGAGAGAAATTGATAAACTTCCTATGCGGATGGATTATGAGAAAGCAGAGTTTTCGGATCTGATGCAGCTTGCAGAATGGATCGGCATGGACGAGGTGCTTGTGCAGGAAGCAGTGAGAGAGGGCGAAGCGGACAAGCTTCGTAAGCTGATTGGACACGCCAATGAAATCCAATCTGCGAAAGGAACGAAAAAGGCATTAAAGCTGGTATTACAGATTCTTTATAATAAAGATTTTCAAATTTTGGAGTATTTTAAGTGGTACGAGTATCTGGAGAACAGACCGGAGGAGCTTTTACTGTATCAGAAGTTATACGGAAAAGACAGTTCCTGCCTGACGATTATGATTGAAGAAAAAGAAGATACGGAATTTACGGAGGCAGAGAGAAAGAGTATGCGTAAGGTTGTGTCGAGAATGATTCCAATGGGAATGGACTGTAATCTCATCTTCCTGCATAGCAGCAGCCATATGGATACACACTGCTATCTGGATCATAACAGCAGGCTGGCATCTTTGGCCGCGGCAAATGCAAACGGCATGGAACTGTATGGAAATGTGATTCTGCAGTAGTTATGGAGGTATGGTATGGGCGATTCCATTTTTAGCAAATTTTTCAACTTATTCAAAAAAACAAAAAATAATGATTCGTCCGGTAGGGAATCAACATCGGAAAGATATGGAATTAGTACGGTCAAAGATAATCCGCTTTATGATCAGGAATCTGTAGGGGAAAAATATGGAACGGATGAGGGGGCTACATATATCAATCCTATTTTTGATGTGGTTGCGGAACAGGAATTGGAAAAGCAGGAGTTGCCGGAGAACGAATTACCCAAACAGGAATTGGCAGAAACAGCGACTGAAACAAATGAACCACTACCGGTAAATCAGCTGGAGAATATCGGAGGTTTGCCGACAAGAGAATCCATTAAAATGATGGCAGACGGTATGAATTTGAAGACAATATTTCTGTATAAGCATTTTTCCAAGGCGTTGGATGCATTGGATGAATATCAGAAAATAATGAAAGAGGAACGCACCATATCTATAAATGAGATAAAAATGAAACGAACTGGACAGTATAATGAGGGGAGATCTGGATTAGATGTTCATGCTGAAGCAGTTGTTGAGGCTTACCAGGCGATGGGAGAATTCATATATCAGGCAGACTTGGCAATCAATAATAAGGATGGATTTTTTGCAAAAAGATCCAGTAATGTGCGGAAATTGGTACCTGTATTTGCAAATCTGCTTGTGCAGGCATATGGCCTTTTACCGAAGCTGGCGCATTTGGAAAGCGCTGTAGCCCCATACTTAATTGAAACGGACAAGGAGACGTATACTTTTTCTGATATTATCAATCATAAGGTAGTTGCTGGACGTTCTGGTGGTCTGGCTATGCGTGGAGCGGAAGAGAATAATGGTGTAATTATGATTTCACCAGAGGAAGCGTTAGAAGCAATCAAAAGTTCAAGAGAAGAATTAGAAAATACAGATGCCAAAGAAAATATTGATAGTGCGAAAGAAGAGGTAAAAAGTAAAGAAAAAGAGGTAAAAAGTAAAGAAAAAGAATTTAATCGTGCGAAAAAAAAATATGAAAGCCTGAAGGAAAGTAACGATAAAGATGCAATGATAAAGGCTAATGAAGATATGGATGATGCATTGACAGAATTAGTGAATGCTAGAGTTCATCGAAAAACGGCAGTCCGGGACAGGGACAAAGCTTTATATGACAGGCGCGTAAATGCATATTACAATATGATGAATCTCAGAAAGGAAAAAACTGAGCAGGAACGTATGAAATTGCGGATTCCTGTGATGCCGGTGGGAATATTGAAAGCACAGCGGCAGGAAACTGTAGACAAGGCTCAAATGGAAGCATTAAAGAATAGAGCAGAAAAAATAGCGGATGCATATATTGCAGAATTGAGACCTCTTATGACTGCATTGGATGACATTGCAGAGAGCTATGAGTTTAGTGGTGAAACAGAGCGTGAAGAAGTACATGATAAACAGGCTGAATATTTTCGGTTGTCCCGTCTGTTTCATCGTGTAATTCAGAATCGAAATTTACTGAAAAATGTAATTATTAATGGCATACCAAATGATGACAATAGCCAAACGCAGGGATATCGAGACATTGTAAATTTAAATAGTCTTAATGAAAATAAGCTTTCCGAAGCAGTTGTGTGGCTTAATCAGCAGGCACAGAGTCCGGAGAAATTTGCAAGACTCGTAGATGAGAAAGGGAATGAACTTCAGGCAGAGAAAGACTATCATGTAGGAGGAGGAGGCACTTCGATTTCTATCCTGGATTTTCATAATAATAGGGTTTTGCGTGCACCCAAAGCAGACAGCAAGTATCTTAGTGATAAGGAACAGAAGACTGCATTAAATGGTATCAGAGATGAAGCGTCAGGAAAGATTGCGCAGTTCTTAGGATTTAATGTATGCGCACAGGCTGAAGCAGCAGGTTTCATGGCAAAAGGAAATAACGGTGAAAATGAAACACCGGTATTTGGCGGAAGTATCATGGAAATGGCGAAAGGAACAGAGGCAAATTACATTAATATGCTGATGGGACAGGATGATGGAGAAAAGATGATAGAACAGCGTCGCGGGGAAAAATTTCGAAATGTGGATATCATGAAAAATGGACGATTGATTGGTGAGCTCATGAAAATGGATGTAATGGATTACATTATTCAGCATGAAGATAGACATGCGGCCAACTTTTTAATCAATCTGGATGCAGGTGAAAATGAAGCCATGGTTACTGCAATTGACAATGATATGGTATTGGGATGTGGTCATAGCCAAGCACATATTGGAGGAAATAAATCAGCAGAGGCGTTGCTTGGCATCAATGATAGGGCTTTGCAGGACTATGGCATAAAACTGCAATCGTCATTTCCAATGATGACACAGGATGTTAAAGACGCTTTGCAGAATATCGATCTTGGCGCTTTTAATGAGATGCTTATGCCATATGCAGACAGAGTGTCAAGACTGGCTGCGGTACATAGAGCATCAGAATTGAAAAAATTGGCCAAAACAGTACCAACATGTGACTTGACAACACAGGAGGGAATTGAGAAGTTTGTCAAAGTTGCAGCCAGAAATAGTGTGATTGACTGGATCAAAGGAATGTCAATAGTCGAACGTGAAGCTAAAGGCAAAAGATATGAAAACGTGAATAACTCGGGTATAGGAGGAATAACAAGTAAGTTGATTTATATGGTAGCGATGGCATATTCGCGTAGCTTTAGTAATTGCATCGGGAAGAATGATCCTAGAGCGGAAAGCGTGGAGGGTATTCTTGGGGTGATGAAAGCGCTGGGACTGTCAAAAAAAGAAGCAGAGGAAATATTACGGAACAATTTGGGTTATGTAGTTGATAAAAATGTGGATAATATACAGCTGATTACGGAAACACAATTTGGAAGAACTAATTTTGCAAAGGCATTGGCAAGATATGATGAATTGTTACAATAAATAAAACATAAATGAGATGAATCATACGGAAACAATGTGCTTCCCATACTGGAGGGATTACGATTATTTTAGAAGGGATAACAGAACGGACACTGGCCCGGATGGCAGTGCTTTGTGAACAACAGGATATTTTAGATAAGGTAAAACAAAAGGATTTATTGGGAACAGCTTCACTGGAGCGTGTCAGTCAGGCGGAGTATGAACTGGAGAGGAATATCCGCCGGATGATGAGTGAGGGAAATGTTGTCCGGTATTATAAATTGGTGACGCGATGCCAAATGGAACCGGCTGCAGTCTGTGCACTGGAAACCTGCCTGACCGTACAGCGTTACCCGGAGCTTTTAGGAGTGATTAAAGCCCTTGGCTATACCGAGGTTACATTGGAATTTGTGATGCGCCTGGAGGCAGCCGGACGGGGAGAGGAGCCGGAGGAAGGCTTTGAGACGGCAGAGCGCCTGTTTAGACAGATTGAACCGATTCTCTGTCATCAGCCGGCTTCCATGCCTTTTTACAGATACCCGATTTGGGCGGATGAACGTCTGCTTGGGTATCTTCTGGATTCTGATACCATGGATAAACGCTTAAGTGGGGTTGCAAAGCAGTATTTTGGACAGGACGAAGCCATCAATCTGCTGACGGGACATGCACAGGCAAAAGCGATTACAGAGGCACTCATGCCCCGTGCTGACGGGCAGCAGAATCTGGTGCAGATTACAGGCGAAGAAGGCTCAGGGCGCAAAACCCTGCTGAAGTACGCAAGTAACGAAGCCCAGCTGGATTTCATTTTTGCTGATTACGGCCTGATCAGGGAAAACAATGAAAAAATGCAGACCGAACAGCTGTGGAGCCTGCGCAGGGAAAGCCTGTTTTACGAGATGGGCATCTGTTACTATGGATTGGAAACAGGAGAAGACTTTAACAGCAGGCAGGCACGGAGAGAATTCTTACGTCAGTGTGTGGAACCCCTGCTGGGAACCGATATGGTGATCTGTATCAACACCCTGCCCGGGACGGAGTTGATTTCTCTGATGAAGCCGTATTTATGCAGAATTGATTTGCCTGTCCTTACAAGGGACGACCGGATTGAGGTCTGGGAAGGCTGTGCCAAAATC
Organism: uncultured Lachnospiraceae bacterium; assembly: GCA_964449325.1. Classification (GTDB taxonomy): domain Bacteria; phylum Bacillota; class Clostridia; order Lachnospirales; family Lachnospiraceae; genus RGIG3002. The sequence continues at coordinate 57,916 of CAYUYJ010000004.1, forward strand.
CTTCGGCTGGATATGGATTGTGTGGCAGCAGCTATTAAGTTTAAGCTGACTACCGAGGAAATCTGCAAAGCAGCCACCAGACTTGCAGCAGCAGGAAAAAGGAAACCGGACAGTGCGGATGTGGCGAAAGCCTGTGGGGATGTGTTGGAGCCGGCATCCAGGGGAAATATCAAGCTGGTGAAAAGCGGATATGCCATGGAGGATTTAAAGCTTCCCAAGGAACAGAAGCAGCAGCTTTATAATATCTGCGCCCATGTATGGCAGAGACATAAGGTTTATGATGAGTGGAATATGGAAAGCAGATATGCCTATGGCAGGAATATTTCTGCACTGTTTGTGGGTCCTCCGGGAACCGGAAAGACCATGGCGGTACATGTGCTTTCAGATATGCTGGAGTTACCGCTATACCGGATTGACATTTCCCAGATTGTGGACAAATATATCGGTGAGACAGAAAAGCGGCTGGAAGAAGTTTTCAATGTGGCTGAAAAGAACAATGCCATCCTGTTTTTTGATGAAGCAGATTCCATTTTTGGAAAGCGAAGCGAAGTCAACGATGCCAAGGATAAATATGCCAATACCGAGGTCTCCTATATTCTCCAGCGCATGGAGGAATACGAGGGAATCGTAATCCTGGCGACGAACTACAAGAAAAACATCGATGAGGCCTTTATGCGTCGTATCCGGTATCTGGTGGAGTTTCCCTTTCCCAATGCAGAAATCCGCCGTGAAATCTGGGAGTCCTGCTTTGCACCGGAAGTGCCCCTTGATGATGTGGATTTTGATTATCTGGCACGCCAGTTTGAACTGGCCGGCGGTAATATCAAAAATATTGTACTGAATGCAGTGTTTAGAGCTGCATCGGAAGAACAGCCGGTAGGAATGCTCCATATTCTGGAAAGTATCCGGACGGAAAATGTAAAGATGGGAAAAACGATGATAGCGCAGGATTTCGGGGAATATTGTTATCTGTTTGAAACCGCGGAGAAAAGAACGGAAAGATAAGGTAAGGGCATTTATATGATAGAGTTGATAACAAAACTGATTAGTAAAAAAGCGGCTCTTTATCTGAAGTCGATTCATCAGGGAGCGCTTTCGGCTGCTTTTCCTGCTATATTGGATAAAAATGCTACCGGGAAGGAAGTTGAGGAACTACAAAATGAAATTACGCAGCGTATTAAGGATGATTTGTTTTCCGGCAGGCAAAACCGTTATGAAAAGGTAGTAAGAGATTTTAATCCGGTTGCAGAAACTGCAATGGAACTGGCACTTGCCCAGTATATTTATCCTGACTGGAAGGAAATATGGGAATCCATCGGAGATACATATCTTACCATAGAAAATGCAGCCCGCATTTGCTTTTGTGATAAAGACCCGGTAGTCTATGCGTATTCGATGATGGAAGAGGCTTATGAGCAACTTCAGAAATTGTTCTATTTTGACCGTAATGAACAGATAGGATACATCAGAAAAAATATGATCATGGATGAGCGTTTGTATGCCTATCTTCAGGGAAGTGACCGGATAAAAAAAGAATACGAATCCGTCGGTAAGCGTGTGGATATATCCTCTGCTGCTAAGGAACAGTATATTCATCCGGAAGAAAAAGAGAATCTGGTTACTTACATTAAAAACAGTGATTTGGGCAGAGAGTATCAGCTCATACATATACAGGGCAATGAAAAAAACGGAAAGAGATTCTTAACAGAGCAGGTAGAGAGAGCGCTTGGTAACGGTACGGTTTTTATTGACTATCATGAATTGAAGGCACAGGAAATCGGAACAGCCCGCAAGCTGATCTGGTATTTCTATCGGGAATGCTTTTTCTATCGGGCAACTCCCTGCTTTTTTGGTTTGGATAAGAGAAATTGTGAGAATAAAGATGATATAGAAGCATTCCTCCAATTGTGCATATATTCTTACGGAAAAAAAGTCCGCAGAGTCTATATCTGCAGTAATGAGAGCGTGGATATTGCTTCTTTACTGTCATTTCCGGTGTATGAGCTGCAGCTTGGAGAGCCGAACAGAAATGAAAGAATTATTTTGTGGGAATGCTTTGCCAAAGAGTCAGGTCTGGAAACACCTCTTGATACAGCAGTTATCAGTACGAAATATAAACTGAATGTGGGGCAGATACAGTTAGCGGTAGAATACCTAAGACAGAAGGAACTGGCCGGTGAGGTTGTAGATGACAGACAAATCGGAAGAATTTGTAATCAGATACTTCCGCCGCCCAGTCAGGGAAGTATCAAGAGAGTGTATACGGAATTTACTATAGATGACCTGAAGCTGCAACCTTCACAGAAACAGATTTTATATAACATCTGTAGTCATATCTGGCACAGACATAAGGTGTTTGATACATGGAATATGCAGAGCAAGTATAGCTATGGAACAGGAGTTTCCTGTCTGTTTGCGGGACCTCCCGGAACAGGTAAGACCATGGCGGCGCAGATCATGTCGAATATGCTGGAACTTCCGCTTTATCGTGTGGATCTGTCTCAGGTGGTGGATAAGTATATTGGTGAGACGGAGAAGAAACTGGAGGCGATTTTTGATCTGGCAGAGAAAAGTAATACCATTCTTTTCTTTGACGAGGCAGATTCCATTTTCGGCAAGAGAAGCGAGGTCAATGATGCAAAGGACAAGTATGCAAATACGGAAGTGTCTTATATTTTACAGAGGATTGATGAATATGACGGCATTGTCATTCTGGCAACGAATTTTAAGAATAATATTGATGAAGCGTTTATGCGACGTATTCGTTATGTAGTAGAATTTATGATGCCGGATGCGGAGATGCGCTATGAGATATGGAAAAGTTGCTTTGCGGACGAGGTACCTGCGGAAGATATTGATTTTCAATATCTCGCCAATCATTTTGAGTTATCCGGCGGTAATATTAAGAATATCGTTCTAAATGCGGTATTTTTGGCGGCTTCTGAGAATGTACCGGTTAATATGCGTTTCATTCTGGAAAGTCTGCGAATGGAAAAACTGAAAATGGGCAAGGTGATGATTGCCGGTGATTTTGCAGAATATAGCTTCCTGTTCGAAACGGATAACGTTTGCCGGACAGAGTCGTCATACAGATAGGAGATGGATGTATGAAATGGTGGGAATCAATCAATGATAAGGCACATGATTTGGCAAGATGGGTGAAGGGATGGGGCAGTAATGATGCCAAAAGTGTAAATGATAAAAGCATGAAGTGGCATTCCAATGATGCCTTCGATGGCGAATGGGAGGAAGAACCGGATAACCGTACGATTAATGAAGAATTCGGGGAAGGGAAAGTTCTTGCAGGGGACTATGAGATTTCCCGGGGAATTGCAGACGAAAATATCGTAAAGAGGATAGCAAACTACGAGAAAATCAGTCACAGTCCATCGGTGAAAAGTCTGATTCGTCATATTGATAATTATGAGCAGGCAATGAAACACTTTTTCGTTCCCCAAAAGACGGGAACGGACACAGAGTTTTTGCAGGATGTGGCTGAGACCAATGGTCTGGTTTGTGAGTATATGCTGGAAATAGAGAAATATCTCCTGAGAAAGGCAGAAGGCTATACGCATAAAAGCAAAAGATATGCACAAGTCGGGATGGCATGCAGAGAGGAAGCGAAGAAAATCCGTGTGCAGATGGATTTGGTGAATAAGATACAGGAGTATTGTTTTTATCAATGCCGTACCGGTAAAAATCTGACTTATGCAGGCAGAAGGTATGAAGAGGTATTGAAGGATCCCAATTTATCTATTTTTCAGGCAGGCGAGCTGGATGACACCCAGAAGTTTGGCGCCGGACAGGTAAATTCCGTTTATAAGATACAAGATGCACAGAGGGAGAATAAAGAACGCATTTTTAAGGCCGGAAACCAGAATGTTGATTTGAAAAGTAACGGAATGTCAGAGGTTTACGAAAGGATAAAAATGCGGAAGGCGAAAGACGATAAAGAAAAGATAAATACGTCATATCGTGATGTGGCGGTATCCATGATAGACAAGTTGTTTGATTTGAATGCAGCAGTGGATACTTCCTTTGTAAGGGCATCAGACGGAAGTCAGGCATCGCTTATGGATATCGCTGCCGGAAAATCAAACGGTAGTCTTTATGCTTATATGGGGTCTGAGGAGAAAGCAGACAGAGAGGCCGATATCCTACACCAGATTATGATAAATGCACCCTATCTGGTAAACGGAACGGATTATAAACCGGACGAAAAAGACAGAAAAGAAATAGCAAATCAGAAACAACGAACAACGGTTAATGTCGGTTCGGAGAAATTTGTACAAAGTACATTTAACCTTGCAGCACTGGATTTTATTTGCGGCCATGTGGACCGGCATGCAGGAAACTATCTGGTATCGGATCAAGGTGTGCAGGGAATTGATAATGATTCGGCGTTTAGCTTGCGTAAGGCAAACTACAGCAACAGCCAGGCAGGAGATTATAATAAGTTATCAGGTTCTGAAGCAAGTTCCTTTGTTAGGCAGGAAAATGACGAAGGTGAGACAGTAACAGTTAATAATGCATACGCAGCATATTCTGCTTTGGATCTGAGTTTCCCTTTTGTGACAGAGGAATTTCGAAACAAAATTATGTCGGTATCAGAGGATGCTGTGCGAGGTACCTTAAGAGGATTATTGGAAGAGGATGAAATAGAGGCCTGTGTCGGCAGAGTGAAGGAGTTTCAGTCTTATCTTGGTAAACTGAAAAGGGAAAAGGGTCAGATTGTAGATAGCCTGTCAGAGAGGGCAGCTGAGTTTTCACAGAAAGTAAGGTTGTGTTCACTTATTGTATCTTACGGAAATATTCTGTCACAGGTAAGTGGTAACAATGGAGGTCTCTTATTTGAACGTTTAAATCATGTTGATGAGAATGAGAATAAATATATGTTGTTAAACGAAATAGCCGGAAAAGAATCGGTTATAATGAAAAAGTATCTAAATCGTATGGGAATCAAAAATAACATAGTCGTGCCGGTTTATTTTGAATTGATGAAACGATTGGAGGAGCAGTCGAGGAACACAAAATTTGACCTGCATGAAGAACTTAAGAGCGGCAGATTAGACCGGATGTGCAAAGAAATCGAACAGGAACTGACCGAAGAAAAAGAAGTCTCTTAAGGCAAAAGAACAAACTGTTTTTACGGTGTGAAGAGTGTGGAAGAGTCACACAAGCTGATTTTATGGAATAATAAAGAATCGCACTTGCTTAAAATGCATGTGCGATTCTTTATTATCTGCTATTTTTTTGAAATATGGATGAAGTTTTTGATGCTTGACAAAAATATTTCTATATGTTACTAATGGTAATATATAAACCAAGTGGTTTTACTATGATTTTCGATTTAAATGGGAGAAGAGAGAAATGGATACTTTGATTTTGGGCCTTCTTTTATTAAAAAGCAGAACAATATATGAGATTCGCAAGATGCTTAACTCTGCCGGTATGCGGCTTTTGTATAGTTGCAGTACAGGTAGTATTCAAGCAGCATTAAAGAAATTGGTGGCGAATACTTATGTAACAATCGAAGAGGTCAAAGAACATGGCAGAACGAAGAAAGTGTATACCATTACAGATGCCGGAAGAGTGTATTTTGAGCAATGGATTAATTCAGAGTTTTCTATTGACAGTAATCGCAATCCTGAATTAACCAAATTCTATTTCATGGGATTTTCTAAGGAAGAGTTCCGAAAGGAACGTTTGGAAAAACATATTGATAATTTGAGAAAAGCTTATGAGTGTCTGAGTATGGTCTATGAGGAAGGGAACAAAATGGTTGCACCAAAGGAATACGAAGATGTTTTTCGATATCAGCTGCTCACCGTGAAATACGGCATAGACTCTGCAGCGTTTCAAATGAAATGGTTTGAGAACACTATGAAAGATTTGTATGCGGAAGATTAGATTTGAGAGAAGAGAGGAAAAATAGTATGTCAGGCAGGAAAAAGATAATTGCAAGTAATAATATTTCAGAAGTATGTGTTTTTAATTTGGGGGGATATTTGCAGAAAGTGTTGATTGAGGGGAAGATGAAGAATCTGCCGATTGTAATCAATTTGCATGGTGGACCGGGGATGCCGGTTCCGTTTTGTGTTGGATGCAGAGGGATGTTTCCGGAATTTACAAGTAAATACATAATGGTGTATTGGGATCAGCTTGGCTGTGGCTGCAACATAAATGAAGGGACAAAGGAACTTTCTGTTTCAAATTATGTGGATATGACCATAGATCTGGTTCATGAAATAAAGAAAATGTTCCCTAATAACAAGATAATATTTTTTGCAATTTCATGGGGGACTGTACTTAGCTCACTGGCTCTTGAAAGGGAACCAAAGCTTGTTGACGGAGTGCTTGCATGGGGACAGTTTGTCAGAGAACCATGGTTAAACAATGAAGTAATACGGGAACTTAAGAATCATAAGATTCCTTCCAAGAAACTGGAGCGTTTTAGAGAACTGACTCCGGAACACTTTGACGGAAATGGGTTAAGATTCATGTATAAAGTGATAAGCAAGTATACCAATGGATATACAGACCGTAGATTTAAATCTATGCCAAAAGCAAAATTATTGATGGGTTATCTAATGAGTCCTGATTACAGATTAGCCGATCTAAAAACTTTTCTGAGCAATGATGCAATGCTGAATATATCAATTTATAAGGAGTTGCTTTTATTGGATGAAATCCCGATTCTGGAAAGAATGGAAATACCATATATGATACTTAGCGGAGAAAGTGATATTATTTGTGCGACAAAGTCTTCTCTTCAACAACTTAGGAATATTGAGAATGAGAAGCTATCGGTAGTTGAAATTAAGAATAGTGGGCATATACCAAGCCTTGCTGCTTTTCAACAGACAGGAGAGTATCTGCAGAAATTGGTAGAATTTTGCCTGCACTAATGGGCTGAGCTGTTCGGCTTTTGCATCTTACTTCACGAAAATGCATCTTACTTATATAAATATTGAAGCAAAATACAATTCCATATATAATTGCAAAGAAATAGAAAATAGGAAATTTAGTATTGACTCTCACGTAGCGTAACGGTTTACGATTAATCCGAAAGGAGGAAAAATGAAGACTGTAAAAGAGGTATCTATGATAACGGGGTAAGTATACGAACATTGCGATATTATGATGAAATCGGTTTGTTGAAACCAACGGAATTAACAGAAACCGGTTATCGACTCTATGACAACAAAGCGTTAGAAAAGCTGCAGGAAATCTTGTTCTTCAGAGAATTGGAAATACCGTTGACTGATATTAAGAAAATTATGGATACTCCGAACTATGATAAAGAACAGATTTTAGTTATGCAAAAGCGTTTGTTGGAACAGAAGCGGAATCGTTTAAATGGAATTATTGAGTTGATTACGGATGTAATGAAAGGAGTTAATACTATGAGTTTTGAAGCGTTTAGTAATGAAGAAGTGCAGAAAATTGTGAACCATACGTTAGAATGTATGGCGAAAGAGAATATTGATGAACAGGTGCAAAAGTTTGGAAGTTTGGATAAATATAAAGAATATTTATCATCCGGTTTTGCAAATGAACAGGCTATGGCGGACTTAATGAAGTGGTATGGAAGCAAAGAAAAGGCAATGGAAGCTATCATGCAGTCAACCGGTGATACAGAGGAAATAAAGCAGGAACAGGACGAGAATACGAAAATCTACAAACTGTTTATGGAGGCAAAAGAGTGTGGCAATGTGGATATGGAACGGTCTGCCGTAGAGTTGCTTGCGGAAAACTACAAAAAGATGTTTGCACTTGATAATGCAAGAAGTATTTTACTTGATTTGTCAAAAGAATATCTGCAGAATTCAAAATTGGCAGAGGTTACCGACAGTCAGTTTGGAATAGGTTGTTCAGACTATGTTGCAAATGCCATTAAGCGTTACTATGGAGTATAAATTTTAGGCTTTAGAAAAAAAGGGGGGAACCATTATGAAAAAATTCTATGAGAAAAGTGAGATATGGTTTGCCGTAACGTGGATAATTATCTATGTTGTGGTCATGGGAAATCTTAGAAACAATTTCGGAGATGAAAGTCCGTATTCCATGTTGGGAGTGCTGATAATTGCCGCCATATTGACTGTGTTTATTGTAAAAAACAGGCTGGCTGAAAAATACGGATTGGTTCGTTGCTCAGACAGTAAGAAATATCTGTTTTTTATACCGTTTGTTCTGTTGTGTACCGTAAACTTATGGTTTGGCATTTCTTTGCATTATGATCTGTATCATCAGATAAGTGCTGTTATTACTATGGCGATTGTCGGTTATGTGGAGGAAATAATTTTCAGGGGATTTTTGTATAAAGCGATTGAGAAGGATAGTGTGAAACAAGCGATTATCATATCAGCCGTGACATTCGGGGCAGGACATATTGTAAACCTGCTTACGGGTCATGGCAGTGTTGATACGGTTCTTCAGATGGTATATGCAATAGCAATAGGATTTGCGTTTGTCATGTGCTTTTATAAAAGCGGAAGTCTTATTCCCTGTATTGTTACTCATAGCATTATAAATGTAACGTCGAAGTTTTCAAATCATAATATATCGGAGCGGGCAGAAAGCTATTGGAGCTATGGAGCAACTGTTTTTATTATACTTATAGCGGGAGCATATGCATTATACTTACGCAAAATAAGTAAAAATGTACAGAACGACCATGCACCAAAGCTGTAGAAAAAGAAAACCGGGGATTAGGAGAATACAAAAAGGGAGTGAAAAGAGAATGAAGAAATATATTTATAAAAAAGTTGATGCGTTTACAAGTGGCAGTTCAAAAGGAAATCCGGCTGCATTTATGTTTTTGGGAGAGGAACAGTTTGATGAACAGCAGTTCTTAGCAATTGCAAAGGAGCATGCAGGGTTTATATGTGAATTCGTATTTGTTAATGGACAGAAAGAAGATATGTTAAAGCTAACGTACTATTCATCAGAATGTGAAGTTGATTTCTGTGGTCATGGAACAATTGCAACTATGTATGAGATTATTAAAAATGACTCCGATTTGCTTAGTAAGAAAGAGATTACATTTGCTACTAATAAGAAGGGCATATTAACTGCATACAATTATATTTCTGACGAGGATGCGGTGTATATAAGCGCACCTAAAGCTATTTTTTATGAATGTAATATAGGGAAAAAAGTTATAGCAAAAGCTCTGCAATTAACAGAAGATAAAATATCAGATAACCATCCCATCTCCATTATTGATGCGGGTCTTAAAACACTTATTGTACCGATTAATGATTTTAAGACAGAAGTATCGGTATATCCTAATATTGAATGCCTAAAGCAATTCGTAATTGATAACGAAATTGATATTGTTTTAATCTGGTGTAAGGATAGTGAGAAGGATTCTTACTTTGCGCATACGAGAGTATTCTCGCCAAAGTATGGCTATTTGGAAGATCCGGCAACCGGCTCCGGTAATAGTGCATTTGCCAATTATCTATTAAAAAATGGTTATTGGGATGGAGAGCCTATAGCTGTTGAGCAGGGTGGAGATAGTATTGAATTTAACAAGGTAAATCTGCGTACACTTGGTGATAAAGTGCTTTTCGGTGGGAGTGCGACTTTGAAAATTGAAGGAAACTATTACATATAGCAAGGAGTAGCACTATGAAAAAAATCGGTTTAATAAAAGCATTGGCGCTTACAAAAAAAGCAGATAAAATGAGCGATAATGAGCGTGTCGCTTTACAACAGAAGCGTTTAAAAGAACTTATTTCTTATGCAAAGGAGAATAGCCCATATTTTGCGAAGCTTTATGCAGGTATCGATGAGAATGCACCGTTATCTGCTTTTCCTGTTACAAATAAAAAAGAAATGATGACTCATTTCGACGAATGGATGACAGATCGCAGTATTACGAAAGCAAAAGTCGAGCATTTTATGTCTGACATTTCCAATGTAGGAACAAAGCTTGACGGAAAATATCTTGTTTATACTACATCCGGCTCTACAGGCAATCCATGCATTGTACTTTACGATGAATCAACCATAAATGTTTCGTCGGCAATAGGTGTAATCCGTAGTTTTGCACGAAAAGAGGATATGACCGCATTTATAAAATCAGGTAAGAAAACCATTGCTCTTTTTGCGGATAATGGGTTTTATCTTGGCTGTGGTTCTGTAAGATACAATCTTCGTAAAATGCCTTGGAAGAAAAATGTGATGAAAACTTTTGAAGTACGTAAGCCAATTGATGAAATTGTGAATTTTCTTAATGAATATCAACCTTCTATGATAGGCTGCTATCCTACGGCTATGGAAGTGCTTGCGGATGAACAGGAAAAGGGCAGATTAAACATAAAACCTGCGATTATTATGACGGGGGGAGAAAAACTGAGCGATGATGTGCGTGAACATTTGTCAAACACATTCGGCTGCTATGTTCAAACTAATTATTCCTGTACAGAAGGTGGAACGATGGCTTGCGAATGTAGTGCACGTCATTTCCATATCAATGATGATTGGATTATTCTGGAAGCTGTTGATGAAAACAATAAACCGGTTCCGTTCGGTACACAATCTTCTAAGGTACTGTTGACAAATTTAGCTAACAGGGTTTGTCCGATAATACGATTTGAGATTACTGATAGAGTAGTCATTCACAATGAACCTTGTGAATGCGGTAATTTGAAACCTTGGCTTACTATTGAAGGCAGAACAGACGATATTCTTTGCTTTGAGAATGGCATTAGAATTGCGCCGTTGTTACTTTATGCAGAGTTGAAAGAAGTACATGGCATTGAACGATTTCAACTTATTCAGCAGGAGGATGACCGTTTGGAACTTCGTCTGATTGCGGATAATAAGCAGGAAATTTTTAAAGTTGCCAAAAAAACAGTGGAGAATTATCTTTCTCAAAATGGTGTTTTGACAGAGGTTTACTTATCAGAAGAACTTCCGGCGGCAAATCCTATCAGTGGAAAATATAAGCATATCATAGCAAAGAGTTCTTGAAAAGAGGAATAGATATCAGGATTTTTTTAAATGAAAGGAATACGATAATGGCTAAGAGTAAAACAAAGTATAATGCAACAAATGAAGAGGTTGTAAAGATTTTTGAGGCGAATAATATGCCTCGTATAAGAACTATCGAAACATTAGGAAATGGTGAATTTAATGCAGCTTTTAAGGTGTGCACGGAGGAAAATAAGGAGTATGTAGTCAAGATAGCACCGCCACGAGATAGTGAAGTTCTTACATATGAAAAAAATATGATGGAATCGGAAGTGTTTTGGTATGAGCAGATGAGAGAGAAAACAGATATTGTCATTCCGAAAGTGTATGCTTCTGATTTCAGTGAAAAGATAATTCCGACATCCTATTTTATTATGGAAAAGATGGATGGAAAACCTTTGTGGGAGATGGGATTTTCCGAAACAGAATATGCAAAGGTTCAGGAGCAGAAAATATATATGCTGACACAGATTCATCACATACATAATGATTTGTTTGGATATAGGCAAACAGGTTTGCAGAATTCCTGGCATGAAGCAATTAGAGGAATGGTTTCTAATCTGATTAAGGACTGCGAAGCAATGGGAAAAGAAACGCCTAATGGTTATAAGCTGCTTATGGCAATTGATAGGCATGAAGGTTTGTTGAGAGATTGTGAGTGCTGTATGGTTAACTTTGACCTATGGGATAGTAATGTTCTCTATCATAACGGAAGGCTATGTTGGATTGATCCTGAAAGAAGCTTCTGGGGAGATAGAATTGCGGATTTTATAACATTGGGAAAAGGACAGAAATCGCTTTTGTCCGATAAACTTGCTGAAATAGAGACCTATAATCGTACAGCCAAGACACCGATTGTATATGATAAAAATATGGAAATTCGTTATCAGGTTGCTGTGGGATATCTTGCACTTATTGAGGAAGTTGAAAAATATGTCAGATATGAGCCTGAAGAAGAAAACTATATTAGAAATACAGTTGATGCCGAAGCAATGTTTGAAATGGCTTTTGGGGTGTTGTTTTAATACTATTGCTGTGTATGCATTCATTTAGATGAATAGAATATTTGTAATCGAATAATCTGTTAAATTGTTGGGAAATGTGGTGCTTGATATTGAAAGAATAGACATATTATGATATGATTTGCATATAATATTCGCGGAGGTAACTAATTATGATAGCATTACAGGAATCAATAAGACCATCAGCTGATTTAAGAAATCATTATAATGATATATCTAAGCAGTGCAAGGAAAACAAAGAAGCAGTAATTATTACCGTCAATGGTAGAGGCGATACAGTTGCCCTTTCGTATGAAGAATATAAGAACATGAAGGCACGTATAGAGTTATTAGAAGTATTAGTTGAAGCTGAAGAGGATGTAAAAAATGGTCGAGTAGCACCAATAACTGAAACATTTGAGGATTTGCGGAAAATGCTTCAGGAGGGCTAGGTATGAAGTACGAGGTAATAAGAACTGATATAGCTGATGCGGGAATTAGAAAAATAATCTTGTACGTTGCTCAGAATTTTGGGAATACAGTTGCGCTTGAAAAGCTTGACGAAATGGAAAAGAGGATCCTTGATTTGGGAGATGACCCGTATATTGGAACAGAACCAAGATATCTTGTTCTTAAGCGACAAGGATATAAGGTTCTCATTTTAGAAAAGGATTTAGTTTTCTATAAAATTGATGAAGATAATAAGAAAGTTGTCATATATGCAGTTGTAGATCAACGACAAGACTATTTGAACGTTATACGTGGATTATAGAATTATAAAAGTCTGCGATGTAATAAACGATTTGAAAGTGGGAGATAAAAATGTATCATCCAAGGTTAAAAGGTAAATATTATGAAATGGGATTTCACTATGGAGAAATACTTTATAAAAGTGGACAAAATTTTAATGATTATATCAATTTAAATGAAGAACAAATAAAATTCGGAAACGATGCTATTAAGTTATATGAAGATATATTACCGGATATTATGAACGAGGTAAAAGGCTTAGCAGATGGATCAAAAACTGATTATTTTAAAATGGCTACTTGGCTTATTACAATGTATGGATTTGGGAATATAAAAGGTTGTACTTGTTTTGCTTTTAACGATAATGGTAAAACGATATTATGTAGAAATAGTGATATGTATCCTGAATTGAAAAAAACAAGTGAGAGCGTATTATATATGCCTGAAAATGGATATGTATTTTTAGGAAACACAACATCATTTATTCAAATTGAAGATGGCATTAATGAACACGGGCTTGCAGTCGGAATTAATTTTTTATTAAAAAAAAATTACAAAATTGGAATCAATACAGGATTTTTAGTTAGTGCAATATTAGAAAAATGTAGAGATACAGAAGAAGCAATAAATTTTATCAAGAGTATTCCTCTTTGCTCAACACAAAATATAATTATAGCTGATAAAACAGGGAATTTAGCTGTAGTAGAATCTTCACCTAATAAAATATTTGTAAGAAAATCAAAAGATTTTATTGTGTCAACTAATCATTTTGTATCAAATGAAATGAATGATGAATTCTTAAAGATAGAAGAAAACTGGTACTTAACAAATGATAGATATGAAACATGTATTAACAATTTAAAAGAAGAAAAAAAGGATTAGATTTTGCTATGGATTTAGCAAGCGGTAAAAAAGGATTTGTTTGTCAATATAGTAAAAAACTTAAGTTTGATACGTTGTGGTCTTCAATTTATGACGTAAATAATTTGAAAATATATAGAGCAGAGGGTAATCCATCAAAAACAAAATTTAAGGAAGATACCAGACTTAATTGGGGAATAAATAAAAGTAAAAAGTAAATTCCGGTTTTTAGAGTTGACGATAGACAGGAAAATTGATATTTAAAACTGAAGGTTAAAATAATACAGCTATGCATATTTATTTGTTAATATACATAGCTGTATTTTTTCTCTCTGCGTAATCTGGGAAATTAATTTGAAAATCCTTTGAAATCTGTTGTGAAGTATTTATCTTGACGATGAGAATGGGCGTTAGCTATAATATAGAAAACGACCGTTAGTATTTGGAGGTTAGATGATGAAGGATATGCCAACAAAAGAAAGAATACTGTATGCCGCACTCGATCTTTTTTCCGAAAAGGGGTATGACGGAGTGGGAGTAGATTTGATAGCAGAGAATGCCGGACTCAAAGGACCTTCTCTTTATAGACATTATAAAGGGAAAGAAGACATTTTTAATTCTCTTATTGATTTGGTCACGGTTCATTATGAAGAGGGGTTTGGTTCAAATAAGAAACCGGAAGAATTTCCGAAAAGCATGGATGAGTTAATAGAGAATGCAATGGAAAAAACCAAGTTCACGATGCACGATGATATCGTTCGAAAAACCAGACGAATCATGGCAATGGAGCAGTTTCGCAGTAAGCGGATGGCAGAGCTTACAACTCGCTATCATCTGGAAAACCTTCAGCAAATGTATGCAGGTATCTTTGCAGGGTTGATGGAAAAGGGAATCTTAAAAAAGGACGATCCGGAATACCTTGCGTTGGAGTTCGTTGCACCGATTTCTCTGCTGATTCATATGTATGACAGACAGCCGGAGAGAGAAGAAGAGGTACTGGAGAAAATTAAGAAGCATTTTGACCACTTTGCGAGCGTTTATACGGAAAATTTATTATGATTAAAAAATAATTGGAGGAAGTGAAGCGATGAAGCAGAAAAACACACATAAAATAAAAATCTTGGTTATTAGTATGCTCTTGGTTATTGCCGTGGGTGCTGTTCTTTTGTGGTATAATCAGGAAGGTTTTACAGGCAATCGTATCAAAAATCCGGATTCATATATTTTGGACATTGAGAAGATGAACGGAACAGACCTGCATACACTTGAAGTGCAAGCCGATGATGTTCTTCAGATTCATTTTGAAACAGTGAAGGGGTCTTTGTATATGGAAATCGGAGCACCGGATGGAACCAAAATTTATCGCGGGAACGGGCTGGATACAACTGATTTTACTGTAAAAATCCCGGAAAGCGGTGTTTATACAGTTGTTGTTGCGGCACGTCACGCAAAAGGAACGATTCATATTCAATGTGTGCAGACAGAATAATACGTGGAACGCTGTATTTTTTGAATAGGGCGTTTGGGTGAGAGCAAATGAAAAAATTGATTATTCCCAAAATTAACTCAATAAACTTTGGCGGGAAATGGATTCTGATAGGTTTCCTGATTGGTGGAATTATTCCGTTATTAATATGGTTGTTATTTCATGTTTTTGTGTGGGAGTTGTGTGTACTTGGCGCAATCATACTTGCGGGATTCGCCGTCGTTTTTTTAATAGAGATGCGACAGGACTTTGGGAAGATACCATACTATGAGCGACATTTAAAGGATACAATTCCTTTTAATCCTCAAAAGCAATATGCTGTTATTCGAAGTTCCATCTGTACAGGAGAGAAAGTAGCAGGTTTTAAAAGTATTGAGGATGGGCATTTTATTGAGGTCATGCTGATAAGAACAAGTGAAGATGAAAAACGATTTAAAAAAATATATGATATCGAAACAGTAAAGAAAGAATATTAAATAAGGTAGAAGTAGGGGATAAAAGAAATAGATATTATGAATTAGCAGGAGAGATTGATTATGTTAAAAATTGGAACGTGTGTAAAAGGAGAAAAACTTATTTCTGAATTGCCGCTACTTATTCACAATGGTTTTGAAGCTATTGAAATTTATTTTGATCAGGGATTACAAGACATTGATTTGGTTGAATTATCAAAAATAGCAAAAGAAATTTCAGAAGATAGAATTGTGTTTTCAAGCATAGGTATATATGTTAATCCACTTCAAAATGAAGAGAAACGGCATGAAATTGAAAAATGTATTGACTGTGCAAAACTATTTGGTGCAGATGTTGTTTCAACATTTGCAGGAGCTATTGAAGGCATTCCTGTCTTTGCAACTATTGATAGATTTAAGGAAGTATTTGGAGAGATAACAAAGAGAGCCGAAGCAAATGGGGTAAAAATTGGAATAGAAAATGCACATTCAAATGGTTTTTGGTATAGACCGACAAATAATATCGGATTTTGTCCAAGTGCTTGGGAGTTGATGTTTGAGGCTGTAAATAGCGACTCGCTGGGACTTACTTGGGAACCATCACACCAGATTGAACAGTTTATTGATGTTTATGCACAGCTTGATGAATGGGCTGACAAAATTGTTCATGTTCATGGTAAAGATGGGAAGTTAAATATAAATCATATAAAAAAATATGGTGCATGGTTCGGGCAGCATTATTGTGAGCATAGATTTCCGGGTATGGGTGATTCTGATTGGTCTAAACTTATAAAACAGCTTACAGAAAAAGGGTATAGAGGTGATATCACGATAGAGGGTTACCATGATCCGATATATAGTGGTGAACGCGAAATGGAGGGGCAGCTTTTGGCATTGGATTATCTAAAAAAATGTAGGTGCCTTTCTGAAGGAGAATAAATGTCAACTAAATACTATAATTTAAGTCTGGAAGAAGTCGTACATGCCGTACGGGAAGGAAAAGTAAGTTGCGAAACGGTAAAGAAGGAATGGGGGGGAGGATAAGAATATGTTAACATATAGAATGAGGCATATCGAAGAAGCAATAAAAATAGGCGAAATAGACGCTTCGTATTTTATTGAGAATGCATGGAAAAAGAATGATAAGGGGGCATATGAACTGCAAAAAATCGACTGGGTAAATGAGATGCTGCCTTATGGTATGCCTTGGCATTATGACAGATTCAGAAATACGATATTACAAGGTGGCAGAGCGTTTGGCTGCTTTGATGGTAAACAGCTTGTAGGATTTGCAACCGTTGATGCTAAGATTTTGGGAAAAAATGAAAAATATGTATTACTTGATCAACTTTTCATATCAAATAATCGAAGAAACTTGGGTATTGGCAATGAGCTGATGAAACTCTGTACAGAGCCGGCAGAGATTAATGATGAATTGTATAATGAAGATAGAAATAATATACAGTTAGAATTGAAACTTTAGATGAATTCGGTTTTGATTCAGAGGGGGAACATATGATTATTACAAATAAGAATATCGATGGCGGAAAAGAATTTGACTGGGGCAGAACGTCAACAGACTATGCGAAGTATCGTGATATTTATCCGCAGGAATTTTACGATAAAATTGTCAATCGTCAATTATGTATCAGTGGACAAAGTGTTCTTGATGTAGGAACGGGAACCGGAGTACTTCCAAGAAATATGTATCGCTTTGGGGCGAAATGGACAGGAACGGATATTTCAGAAAATCAGATTCAACAGGCGAAAATTTTATCAGAAGGTATGAATATTGATTATTATGCACTTTCTACAGAAGCCATAAATTTTCCGGATGAGTCTTTTGATGTAATTACAGCGTGTCAATGTTTTGTCTATTTCGACCATGAACAGGTGATACCCCGGTTTTGTCGTATGCTGAAACCGAATGGACGTATTCATGTGTTGTATATGTCATGGCTGCCTTTTGAGGATAGAATTGCAGGTGAAAGTGAAAAACTTGTCTTGAAATATAATCCTATGTGGAGCGGTGCAGGAGGGACAATGCATCCGATAATTATTCCTGATTGCTATCAGGAAAAATTTGAGTTGGTTTATCATGAGGAATATCCGTTAATGGTGCATTTTACCCGCGAAAGCTGGAATGGAAGAATAAAAGCCTGCCGGGGGATTGGTGCATCTTTGACGGAACAGGAGATTTTGGCATGGGAACAGGAACATATGACGTTATTAAAAGAGAGTGCGCCGGATGAGTTTGATATTCTGCATTATGCATCAATCGCTGAACTAAAAAAGAAATAAGCGGCGAACGGGTTGTTCAGATAAAGGAGCAAGTGAAAGGTTATATAGAGTTTATAAAGGAGATGGCTCGCAATACTCAGCAATAACTGAGAGAAAGGAAAAATTCAATTACAATATCAGATAATTGGATTATATGTAAATAAAATGAGTCGCATTTTGTTATTGGAAGATGATGAGAGCTTAATTGATGGTTTAGTATATTCTCTTAAGAAAAATGAATTTGAAGTGTCAATTGTAAGGAGCGTGGAAGAAGCGGAAGAATATATAGATTCTCACAGTGACTTTGACCTTATGCTTCTGGATGTAACTTTACCTGATGGTACGGGATTTCAAGTATGCGAATATGCAAGAGCGAAAGGAAATCAGGTTCCAATCATTTTTTTGACGGCAGCGGATGAGGAATATAATATTATCCGAGGATTGGATAGTGGTGGTGATGATTATATTACCAAGCCATTTAAATTAGGGGAACTCTGTTCGCGTATAAAAGCACTTCTACGTCGGGCGAATCTAAATCAGCCGACAGGCAAAAATGATATGGTTCTGAAAAGTGGTCCTGTTGATATTGATCTTATGGGGAGCCGCGTGACGGTGAGCGGAAATATCATAGAACTTACGGTTGTGGAATACAGGCTTCTTTGCATTCTTATTCGAAATAAAAACCGAGTAGTAACAAGACAGATTATTTTTGATTCCATGTGGGATGGAAATGGGGATTTCGTTGATGATAATACATTGTCTGTTTATATTAGAAGGCTTAGGGAAAAAATCGAATCAGACCCGTCTCATCCGTTATATTTAAAAACAGCCCGTGGATTTGGGTACATATGGGAGGAAAAATAAATGTCTTTTTTACGTGAAGAGAGAAACCGTAGATATTTTACTTTTTTTCTTTTAGTTGCGCTATTGTGCCTTATATCAAATACTATTGTAAATATATATTTTTTTGATGAACTACGATATATCTATGGGTCGATTAGTGTGAAACTATTATTCTGTAATATTGGTTGTACAATACTTCCAATTATTATTCTTCTATTTGTAAACTGTACCCTTTTTCAAAAACGGGAAAAAGAATATGAAGAAGCAATTGAAATCATTTCCGGGTTTGAAAAGGGTGACTTTTCACGTCATTTGCAAAAAAATAAAGAAGGAAATTTTTATCTTATGATGTCTCAGATTGATTGTCTGGCTGTAACATTAAAAAGTAAAGCGCAGTCAGAAGCGGAAGTCAGAGAACGCGTCAATGACAGAATCGCGGACATTGCCCATCAGCTTAAGACTCCTTTAGCGGCACTGCTTATGTATAATGAAATCATGGAACAGGAAACAGAACATCCCCAAGTGGTTGCTGATTTCAACGAAAAATCGAAAAATGCCCTGATGCGTATGCAACAGCTCATTACTTCGCTGCTTGTTATGGCAAGATTGGACGCCGGTACAATTATGTTTGAAAAAGCGCGTTATTATGTGAAAGAATTGGTTATGGAATCAATTCAGGAATTATCCCTTAGAGCGCAAAAAGAACAGAAAGAATTAGTGGTAGAGGGTGATATAGAAAGCTGCATTTACTGCGACAAAAAATGGACTATGGAAGCAATCAGTAATCTTGTAAAAAATGCACTTGATCATACCGGGAAAGGTGGCAGAATAGATATTACATGGGAAGATAATCAATATATGACACGTGTGTCAGTACATGATAATGGATGTGGTATCTGTGATGAAGACAGATATTTTATTTTCAAGAAATTCTACAGAAGTAAGAATAATAAAAGCTCCGGTGTTGGTCTGGGGCTTCCGCTTACCAAATCTATCATTGAAGAGCAAGGTGGATCGATTTATATGGAAACCTATGTAGGAGAAGGAACTACCTTTACTATTGGTCTGTTTCATGATGATTCTTACTAAATTGTAAGCTTCCTTTCATGTGAGAGTAAGGTTGAATATATATAGTATATAGTGTAAGACAACAGGGGATGAAAGGAGCAACTATGGAAATATTAAAAGTAGAAAATTTATGTAAAACTTACGGAAGTAAAGATGTAACGGTTGAAGCTGTAAAGAAAGCGAGTTTTTCCGTGAAAAGAGGGGAATTTGTTGCAATCATTGGAGAATCAGGTTCAGGAAAGAGTACTTTATTGAACTGTATTGGAGGGCTGGATGACCCAACAAGCGGCAAAATATATCTGGATGGACAGGATATTTCTTCTATGAAAGAAAAAGAACGTACGATATTCCGAAGACAAAATATAGGATTTATTTTTCAGTCATTTCAATTAGTGCCTGAATTGACTGTGGAACAGAATATCATTTTTCCACTTCTTTTAGATTATAAAAAAGCAAATCAGAAGGAAGTAGATGAAATATTAAACGTTTTGTCTTTATCAGAACGAAAAAATCATTTGCCAAGTCAATTATCCGGTGGTCAGCAACAGCGTGTTGCAATAGGAAGAGCCTTGATTACCAAGCCAATGCTTGTACTGGCAGATGAACCTACGGGCAATCTTGATTCTAAGAATTCAAAGGAAGTTATAGAGCTGCTTTTGAGAGCTTCCAAGCAGTTTGGACAGACTGTTTTAATGATCACACATAATTCTAATTTAACCGTTAATGCAGATCGTGTCTTTAGGGTAACAGATGGTGTTGTAACAGATTTAGGTGAGGTGAGGGCATGAAAAGTTATTTGAGTCTTATACCAATATCCAACAGAATTAATCGAAAAGAAAGTAAAATGATTCGTTTGTGCATCATCTTAGCGGTATTTTTGGTTACAGCCATCTTCAGCATGGCTGATATGGAAATACGATGTCAACGTAATCAAATTGTGAAAGAAGAGGGATACTGGCATTATCGTATTCAATTAGAAAATGATAATCTGTTGGATGCACTTGAAACACTTCCTTGTGTTGATTTTGCGACCAGATATGATGTTGCAAATTACAGGGTTGATGAAGACTATGTGATAAACGGAAAGCAAACGGTTGTCTGCGGTTTTGATGAGAGTTTCACAAAAGTATTCCCCGGTACTTTGATAAAAGGGACATTCCCCAAAACGAATGAAGAAGTGATTATTTCTGAAAAAGCATCAAAAGAACTAAATTGCTTCATTGGAGATAGTATTATCATAACGAAACCGGATGGAACAACAAAGGAATATAGCGTTTCAGGTATAAGTCAATCACAGAACTATGAACTAAAGCATGATGCATATGGAATGTTTATGCGCTTTGAAGCGTTTCAACAATTTGCTTTTCAATCTGAAGAAAACATTTATTTCGTTGCTATTGCGAAGTTCTACCATCCACAGAAAGCTATGACAACGATATCACAACACCTTGCTATTCCAATAGAAAGCTTTCAGGAAAATATAAAGCTGCTGGGTATTACCGGTATGAGTGGAAATTCCTATATGGGGAGGCTTTATGCCACGGCGGCAGTACTTGCCATTCTGGTAATTTTTGCAGGTATTCTTATGATTGCCAGTAGTATGAACAGTAACTGTGCCAAAAAAACACAATTCTATGGAATGCTCCGATGTCTGGGTGCATCCCGGAAACAGGTAAAGAATTACGTTATTTTAGAAGCTCTGAATTGGTGTAAGGTTGCAATTCCTATCGGATTGTTACTGGGAAGTGTTATCACATGTATACTATGTATCATATTAAAATATCTTAGCCCTATGTATTTTGCAGATATGCCGACAATCGCCGTTAGCCCGATTGCTTTGATTTCGGGGTGTACCATTGGAATTTTGACGGTTGTATTAGCATCCTTGTCACCTGCACGTAAGGCTTCAAGAGTATCACCGCTGACTGCTGTTTCAGGAAATGCAGAGCCAATGGCAGTCAGGAACAAAAAAATACACTTGTGGAAGATGCCTATTGATGTCCGTCTTGGAATCAACCATGCCTGTGGTACAAAAAAGAATTTTACCCTGATGGTATTAGCCTTTGCTTTCAGTATCATTTTGTTTTTAGCTTTTTCAACAACCGTAGATTTCTTTCAGCATGCGATTAAGCCGGTAAGACCATATACACCTGATATTTCTGTTTGTTCTTCTGATTTGACAAATAGTATAGACATAGATATGGTTGATACCATAGAAAAAATAGAGGGAGTAAAAAGAGCCTATGGTCGCTCCTGTCTATTGGAAAAACAGGCAATACTCTTATCAGATGATGACAAGAGAGAGGTTTTGTTAAGCATTTTGTCTTATGAAAAGAATCAATTCGATTTCTCTAAAAAGAAAGCAGTGCAGGGAAGTTTGCAAAATGTAATCGGGGGAAACGAAATAGCAATAGTATATCATGAAGACATGGGTATACATATAGGAGATTATCTGCAGATCGAAACACCGAGTGGGATACAATCATTTAGAGTCGGAGCATTCTTGTCGGATTCTCCTTTTGACCAAAATGAAAATGAAGAAATTGTAATATGTTCTGAGGATACTTTTACTGCAATTTCCGGTGAAAATAAGTATACCATTATTGATATACAACTAAAACGGAATGCAAACGTGGAAGTTATAGAGCATATCAGAGAGATGTTTCCTGAAAAATATTCGATATCAGATCAAATTGAGAATAACCAAAGTGCCCGAGGTGCATATTATGCAATGGCATTATTTATGTATGGATTTGTAAGCATTATTGCCATGATATCTGTATTCCAAGTCATCAACAGTATAGGAATGAGTGTGAACGGCAGAATGAAACAGTATGGTATCATGAGAGCAATCGGAACGGACACGACTCAGCTTTGCAGGATGATCGCCACAGAAGCGCTTACTTATGGAGTGACAGGAATACTTGTTGGTTGTGCTTTTGGAGTAAAGATAAATAAAGATGTTTTTGAAAACATGATTACTTCAAGATGGGGAGAAGCTTGGAAGTTTCCCGTTACAGAGATAATGATTATACTTGTTATCATGTTGTCCGGACTTGTATTAGCGGTATATCGTCCAATTCAGGATATGAAAAAAACAACGGTGATTCGGCACGAATAGATATATGAAAGGAAACCGACGGATATATTAGGCACCTATGCTTTTTGCCGGCAAAGAAGTACACCCTTAATTCTATTTAAGAATAACACATTTTGGAGAAAAAATACAGTCTTGTTTTTCTCCAAGATGCTGGTATATATATGATATACAAACTTAGAAAGATATGGGGGATTTTGTATGAATCAATTTTTAGAGAACACAATGGCGTACATGAATTGGAAAGAGATTAAAGCAGCAGGTGAGAAAAAACTGCCGGTGCTATTTCCGTTAGGAGTCATTGAGGAACATGGTCCACACCTGCCACTGGGTTCGGACATACTCTGGAGTAATTACATTTGTAAGGAAGTAAAGCAGGCGCTTAGAAAGAGAGGAAGAGAATCCCTGATTGCCCCACCCTATTATTTTGGCGTCAATCATTGTACGGGAGCTTTTCCGGGATCTTTTTCATTAAAACCGGAAACTTTTGAATTAGTATTAGCAGAGATATTTGGTAATCTGCATGATTTTGGATTTACAGAGGTATATTGCTTTAACTATCACGGAGATCCGCTGCATATTGGCTCCATAATTAACGCAATCAAAAAGGCGAACAGTGAGCTTGATATGAAAGTCAAATTTATGATGGAAGAAATGGATTTGCAAGTACATAATTTAAGCGGAAAGGAAGATTTCTTATCCGTATTTGCACCACAATATAAAATGGAATGGTTTGAGGGTGGTGACATAAGCGAACAGGGATTACTTGATATTCATGCAGGGGCATATGAGACCGGCATGATCCGACATATGTATCCGGAGCTTGTTAATACGGATTTGGCAAAGACGTTGGATTCCTATTCCCTGACTTATGAAAAACTGGATAAATGGACGGAGGGAGGAAATAGTACAGTTGAGGTAGTGCCACTTGGTTATGCAGGTAATCCCAAGGGCTATGAAGCAGTAAGCAGCGTCGCCAAGGAACTGCTCGAGGTTCAGGTAAATGCAATCTGTGAGAAGATTCTTGAGCCGAGGCAGTGTAATTACTATTGACATTCCATTTTTTAGTTGTTATCATGAAAGCGTGTACTTGCATGATGAGGGATGATACATATACATAATTACAAACTACAGAGAGGGGGAATTATATTTTGGACGAAACAAGCCAAAAAATTATTGACGCAGCCATGACATTAGTTCGGGATAAGGGATATGTGGCAACAACCACGAAAGAGATTGCAAGGTTGGCGGGCGTGAACGAGTGTACCCTGTTCCGTAAGTTTGAAAGTAAAAAGGATATTGTTATACAGGGAGCAAATCAGGCCGGCTGGCGGGCAAATATTGTCCCGGAGATTTTTGAAAACGTGACATGGGAGTTGGAAACGGATCTGGAGATGTTTATGAGGGCATACATGGACAGGATGACGCCGGACTTTGTAAATCTGTCAATCGGCCTGAGAGCACCGCAGCTTTATGAGGAAACAAAACAGCTTATTATGAAAGTCCCGCAGGCTTTTCTGGAGAAATTTATCAGTTATTTGAATCAGATGTGTGAGAAAGGGAAGTTGCCAAAGAAAGATTTTAATTCATCTGCAATGATGGTATTATCAGCTACATTTGGATATACATTCCTTCAGGCATCTTTTGGGAAAGAACTTACGGATGTGGAAAAAGACGAGTACATAAAAAACAGTGTGAGGATGTTTGTAAAAGGATTAATGTAGTAAAAATTTGGCGCTGTCAGATGGCAGTGCCTAAAAAATAAGCAAAATGCAAGCAAGTACACGCATTAAAAGGAGGAAATTATGAATCAGATTACAGGGTCGGAATTATTTGTAAAAGCCTTAAAGGAAGAAAATGTTACAACGCTGTTTGCTTATCCGGGCGGGCAGGCGATAGATTTATTTGATGCTCTTTATGGGGAAAGGGAAATAAATGTTATTTTGCCACGTCACGAACAGGGATTAATCCATGCAGCAGATGGATATGCCCGTTCCACAGGAAAAGCTGGCGTATGCCTTGTAACAAGCGGACCGGGGGCAACTAATCTTGTCACAGGGATTGCCACAGCAAACTATGATAGTGTTCCATTAGTATGTTTTACGGGGCAGGTGGCGACACATTTGATCGGAAATGATGCTTTTCAGGAAGTTGACATTGTTGGCATTACGAGAAGTATATGCAAGTATGCAGTAACCGTACGGAAAAGGGAGGACTTGGCGGAAACCATTAAGAAAGCTTTTTATATAGCAAAAACAGGAAAGCCGGGGGTAGTTGTTGTAGATTTGCCAAAGGATATTCAGAGAGCTTATGGCAGCGATTTTTATCCGAAAGAAATATCCATTAGAAGTTATAAACCCAACACTTCCGTACACATTGGGCAGATAAATAAGGCGTTGGATATTTTAAACCGTGCCCACAAGCCTGTATTTTTGGTAGGTGGCGGAGTAAATATTGCCCATGCCAATCAGGAGATGACACAACTTGCAGAATTGACAGGTGTTCCGGTGATTACGACGATTATGGGGAAGGGGGCAATTCCTACCGATCATGCTCTATATGTTGGGAATATCGGTATTCATGGAAGCTATGCGGCTAATTCTGCAATCAGCAATTGCGATGTTCTGTTTTCCATAGGTACAAGGTTTAATGACCGAATTACAGGTAAAATAGAAGAATTTGCAGCTCATGCAAAAGTTATCCATATTGATATTGATGCAGCATCCATTTCTCGAAATATTATGGTAGATGTGCCTATCGTAGCAGATGCCAAGAAAGCGATATGTGCATTGCTTGAAAAGGCGAAACCGCTTTCTGTTTTAGAATGGGTAACGGAAATCAGACAACGGATGTAGGGCAAAACCAGTTATGGGCAACACAGTTTCTTGCTCTGAATGAGAAAAAGCAGATGCTTACATCCGGCGGATTGGGAACGATGGGATATGGTTTTCCGGCGGCTATAGGGGCAAAACTCGGTAATCCAAAAAAAAGTGTCGTTGTAATTTCCGGAGATGGTGGTATGCAGATGAATATTCAGGAAATGGCAACGGCAGTGGTTTATGAAATTCCTATTATTATCTGTATTTTAAATAATGGATATTTGGGAAATGTGCGACAGTGGCAGGAAATGTTTTATCACAGGCATTATTCCGGTACTTGTATGCGTTACCGCAGAAGTTGTGAAATTGGATGTAATCATCCAAAACACGATTGTCCGAAATATACGCCTGATTTTGTCAGACTTGCAGAAAGCTATGGGGCGAAAGGCATCCGTGTTACAAAGTCTGAAGATATTGAAACAGCATTTGAAACTGCAAAACAGAATACAAAAACTCCTACCGTGATTGAATTTATCATTGATAGAGAAATCAATGTCATGCCGATTGTTCCGCCGGGGAATGCTCTAAGTGATATGATTTTGGAAAGGGAGGAAAACGGGAAATCTTATAACTTAGACAGCCTAACCGTTGGGATTACGGAGGATAGTACCATATCACGAATGACAATCAGTTTGACAAGTGATGATAAGACTTTTGAGCAGATTAAAAAGCAGCTAAACAGAAGTGTTGAAGTAATCAAGGTGGTAGATTACACGGATATACCTATTCACATGAAAGAAATTCTGTTTGTGAAAGTAAATAGCTGTTCAGAGGAAGATATAAAAGAATTATTTAGAATTTCAAGAGTGTTTGGCGTTTCCATTATTGATTATGATGGTACGGTTGTTCTTTTAGAATGTACTCAGACGGAAAATAAAAATAACGATATCATTGTGTTATTAAAGAAGAAGTTTATCAATAGGATTGAAATTGTGCGGGGCGGTAGTGTTGCAGTTGAAGCAATTAGCATCAGTGAAAGATAAACAAAAGCTATCAAAGTCTCCTGAGAGATTTCTTGGGAGACTTTGTTTTGTCTTGACAAATATATCAGACTTATATATTATATAATGTATCAGTTTGATATATTGCGGAGGGATAGAAGAATGGCAAATTCAAAGAAGACGGCAATCGTATATTATTCCATGTCAGGGAATACCAAATATGTAGCAGATAAAATTGCAGAAAAAATAGAAGCGGATATCATCCGAATCGAACCGGTCAAAGCATATCCGGATAAAGGTGCAACGAAGTTTAT
The DNA here is from genome assembly GCA_964449325.1 of uncultured Lachnospiraceae bacterium. Lineage (GTDB taxonomy): Bacteria > Bacillota > Clostridia > Lachnospirales > Lachnospiraceae > RGIG3002. Next base: position 84,871 of record CAYUYJ010000004.1, read on the forward strand.
TTGGGGTGGAAAAAGTGCTGTTATGGGAGAAAAACCTGCATTACAACCTTATGAATTCAGCACGGAAAAGTATGATAGAATTATTTTGGGCACCCCGGTATGGGCCAGTAATTTTGCACCGCCAATCAGAACTTTTATAAAAGAAAACCCGGATATTCATGAAAAGAAAATTGCTGTATTTACATGTTTTAGCGGCGGTGGTGCTGATAAGGCTATTGAAAAGATGAAAAAATATATTGGTATAGAAAAATTTGAAGCAGAACTGATTCTGGTCGACCCAAAAGAAAATGGGAAGGCGGAAGATGATGAAAAGATAGATGTATTTTGTCAGAGGTTAACGAAAGACGGAAAATCCATCTAAAATGCTAATCATCGGATTCCATTAATGAAAGGGAGCAGGAGATGCCGGAACAGGCAGTGCAGAGAATTGTCTCATAAGAGATGTTTCTTATAGGGGGATATTCTAACGCCGGTTGCGCAATTGTAAACTGTATTGTATGGAGTGCGCTTCTTAGATTTGATAGGGTAAATACATCAAATCCAGGAGGCGTTTTTAATATGGATATTAAAATCAGAAATCTAAAAAAAGAGTACACAAATCATCAGAATATCAAAAAGGAAGTTTTACATGGAATTAACTTGGATATCCCTTCAGGTGAGTTTGTTAGTATTATGGGAGCGTCCGGAAGTGGCAAAAGCACATTCTTGAAGACATTCATAATAATTGAAGAAGGATTTACCGGAACCCGGCACTCCGAATACAAAACCATTTCCGTTAATCAGTTTCTTTCGGTTGCCAATGTTGATATTCTTACTTCCATGTATTGCTTAATTCCGAGTATTCAGCAAAGTATTTACAGCAACTTTGGAAAAAAGTGAGAAAACAAGAAAGAGAAGAATCATAGTATGATTGTGTTATTTGTGGTAAAATCGTATCAGATGTCGAAAGATGTCTGATACGATAATGGAAAGGATGTGGCATCATGGCGTACAGCCCGCAGCTTTGGGAGGAAGCAAAGAAAAAATGCAGGCTTGGGGATGAGGAAATCAGAATGGCGAAGGAAATGGGACTTAACCCTAAAAGCCTGATAAAGAACATTCCTAATAAAAAAGAGCAGTGGAAAGCTCCTGTGAAAGAATGGATTCATAATATGTATGACAAGAGGAATGAGAAGTCGAGAAAGAAAGCAGAACGAAAAGCGAAAAGTAATAATTACATTTAGAATGAAACTGCGTTTCGGTAGCAGGATTATATTTTTGGTGGTATATTAACCGGTGTGTGGATGAATATTCCATGCACTGATTGATAAAAATATTGAAAAAAATCATGAAGAAATGGGGAATAATATGCCTGAAGAAACAAAACCTTATATTGTGAAGTCGCATGATATTAGTTTAGATTCTGATTATGTGAAATGGATTCATGATGTGAAGCAACGTTATATAACCACACAGATAAAAGCTGCTGTTAAAGTTAATACAGAACAGCTTTACTTTAATTGGCAACTGGGGCGGGATTTAGTAGAAAGAAAAGCGGAAGAGAAATGGGGAAAAGGAATTGTAGAGCAGTTAAGTCTCGATTTACAAAATGAATTTCCTGATGCAAAAGGCTTTTCAGCAAGAAATCTTTGGAATATGAAAAAATGGTACTTGTTTTATTCTTCAAATGATATGTTTTCAGAACTAGCTCATACGATTGAAGACAGTATCGATTTAAACAGCTTAAAACTGCAACAGGTTGGTGCAGAAATTAGTGAAAATCAAAAACTGCACCAAGCTGGTGCAGAAATAGAATTTCCTGCAATTTTCGGATTTGTACCATGGAGACATCATGTTGAAATAGTAACAAAATGTAAAACAATAGAAGAAGCTTTATTTTATGTGAGAAAAACAATAGAAGAAAGTTGGAGCAGAAGTACACTTGTTGATTGTATTAAAGCCAATTTATACCAATCATCAGGTAATGCACTTACTAATTTTGCCGAAAAACTTCCTGCCATACAAGGAAAACTCGCACAGGAAATCGTAAAAGATACTTATGATTTCGGTTTTGTATCACTTCCTGTAGGATATGATGAAGAAGAGTTGGAAGATGCGTTAGAGCAGAATATTACACGATTCTTGTTAGAGCTTGGATCAGGATTTGCCTTTATAGGAAGACAGAAAGAGATTATTGTTGCTGGTAAAACAAGAAAAATAGATATGCTTTTTTATCATATTAAGCTTCGTTGTTATGTAGTTGTTGAACTAAAAGCGGTATCATTCGAACCAGAGTTTGCAGGAAAACTTAATTTCTATGTAAATGCGGTTAATGAGTTAATGAAATCGGAATCCGATAATCCAACAATTGGTCTGCTGATATGTAAAGATAAGGATCAGACAGAGGTTCAGTGGGCTTTTCAGGGAATAGAGACACCTATGGGAGTTGCAACTTACGATAATATAAGCTTACAAGAAATAAAATCGCAGTTGCCATCAGAGGAAGCTATTCAGAAACGATTAGAACAGGCAGAAGAAGAATATATCTTAAAACTAAAAGAAAAAAATAAATAATCCAGTTGATAAGGCAAAGAAGCATAAATATTGCTTTCAATATACCGGAGCAGATGAGACCGCTAGGGAAGGATAGGTGAAGGCGTTGGAAGAATTAATTAAGTATGTATATGACTATTTCATGGAAATGTGCGGTGATAATAATCTTTCAAAAAGAATATCATCTATTCCTAAAATTGCCAGAGTGGCGTGTGGCGAGAGCATATTAGAAGCCGGGCATAGAACGAACTATATATGTTTAGTTATTTCCGGTTTGGTTCGTGGCTTCTATATTGATGAAGAAGGAAAGGATATTACAAAATGTTTTTCAATGAAAGGTGATTGGTGTTGTAGCTACAATTATCTATCAGAACTTCCATGTCCGTTCTTTATAGAAGCATCAGAGGATACAATTCTTGCCAGGTTTGATGTTTGTGAAATCGATAAGATAATAAGGGAATATCCTGTTTTGGAGGAAAGGGTAGGGAAACTATTAGCGGAATCAATGATGGAGTCAGAGAGACGCATTTTTTCTTTTACATCGCTTGAGGCAAAGGACAGGTATTTGCTATTACTAAAAGAACAGCCTGAACTTGTAAAGCGAGCAAAACAGGAACATATTGCCTCGTATTTGGGGATTACACCAAGTTCACTTTCGAGAATAAAGAGATCAATATAGCTCACTTGTCATATGACAATTACACATAATATAATTCATGCTAAAATCACCTCATATTGATTGTGAGGTGATTTTTAAATGAAAAAAACAGTTTTGATTACAGGATGCTCCTCGGGATTTGGCAAAGCACTTTGTGATGAATTTTCAAAACAGAATTATTATGTGATTGCTACGGCAAGAAGGTTAGAGAGTTTAGCGGATGTTAGGGCAGATATGAAGACCACACTTGATGTGAGCGATGAAAATAGTGTTAGGAGTGCCGCCATGTACATTCGTGGCAATGTGGAAAGAATAGATATTCTGGTCAATAATGCGGGATATTCCGTAAGAAGTGCAGTTGAAGAAATTGATATAGATGAACTGAAGAACATGTACAATGTCAACGTATTCGGAATGCTTAACGTGATGCAACATGTAATCCCGATTATGAGAAATCAAGGCGGAGGAAGGATTTATAATATTGGTTCTATTTCCGGAAGAATGACAGGAATTGCGAATGGAGGATATTGCAGTACAAAATATGCAGTTGAAGCCATTTCAGAGGCAGCAAGGTATGAAACGAGTGATATGGGAATTGAAATTTGTGTAATTGAGCCCGGTGCAATGGATACGAACTTTTTTAAGACGCTATCCCAAAATTCAGATGAAAAGATGAATAATTCTTTATCGGAATACAGGAAAATTTATGAACGTGATTTATTGTTTAGAAAAAAGCAGTCAAGGGCAGATGTCTCCGGCTGTGCCCGCAGATTAGTTCGCATAGACAGATGTAAAAAATTGAAGGTGAGATATACCATTGGAGTTTCGCCTATATACAGACTATTTGTTAAAATGCCGGATGGTGTAAAGGAATGGGGAATAAGGAGATTTAATTAGGAAAAATAAACATGGGGAACAGCAAAAATTCATATATGAGAACTTAGAAATGTTTGTCTTGACAATGAAAACGGTCGTTAACTATAATGTAGAAAACGGCTGTTTTCATTTGGAGGATAGATGATATCGTTCGAAAGACCGGACGAATTCTGGCAATGGAGCAGTTTTGCAGCATTAATGGAAAAGGGAATCTTTAAAAAAGACAATCCGGAGAGAGAAGAGGAGGTACTGGATATGGCACTTTATGGAATTACAGGGCAAATAGGTGAACTTCGCAGATTTCGAAAAGGTGATGAATTTGCTGTTTCGGATGTGATCTGCACAACGCTCGCAATCAGCAATCAAAAAGATTATTCGCCTGCGTTTATTGAGGAAAATATCAGAACCCATTCCCCGGAGGTAATTGCTGAAAGAGCAGAGGATGCCCATTTTTATGTGGCAATGGACGGGGAAACTATAATTGGCTGTGGTGGTATCACCGGATACTGGGGCAGCACAGAGGAAAGCTATCTGACCTCGATCTTTGTTCTGCCGGACTATCAGGGAAAAGGCGTGGGCAGGAAGATCATTGAAACTCTGGAAGCAGATGAATACTTCCAACGGGCATGGCGCACCGAGGTCGGCTCTTCCCTGACCGCGGTATCATTCTATCGAAAGATGGGCTATGAATTCAAGAATGGGATTACGGACGTCGATGAATATGGCGTCGTAAGACTGGAAAAACGAAAGGAAGTTTGATATGAAAAAGAGGGATAATTATGCCGACGCGGGTGATACAGACAAATAACAGCGTATGGGTAGAAAGGAGTGCTTCGAAAATGAGAAGAAAAAAGAACGGCAAGGTAGTGATTGGATGTAGCATTGTTGCCGCAGTTTGTTTCGGAATCGTCAGTTACGGTCATTTTTACCGTGGACGGATGGCGTTGGGATGGGTATTTGCTCTTTTGACCATTGCACAGTTGATTTTGGCATTAATGAATTACATCATATCAAAAAAAATAAATCAAAGTTTATGAATAAAGATTGGGCAAAGCTGAATAAAGCAATACAGTGATTTTATAGGCGGTAAGGCTATTATAGTTTTACCGCCTATAAAAAACTATTGACAAAATCGACACATGTGTCTAAAATAATAATCGACACATGTGTCGAAAAAGGAGCGCTCCTATGAATAGTAAGAAAGAACATACAAGAGAAATGATATTAAAGGCTTCATATGGTCTTTTTGCAAGGGAAGGTTTTAACAAGATTACAATGAAGGATATTTGTGATGTTACAGGTCTAAGCAGAGGTGGACTATACAGCCATTTTCCGGGCACAAAGGAATTGTTTGAGGCAATTCTTGTAGAAATGAATAAAAAAGATGAAATGGATTTTTACAAGGAAATGGAAGAAGGGATGTCTGCTGTAGACATATTAAACCGTGCACTTGTACTTATGAAGGATGAGATGGCGCATTCAGAGGATTCTCTTTCACTGGCAATGTATGAATATGCATGTTCAGTATCAAAAGATATGATGAATTATTTTCACAAAATCGGAAGACAAAAATGGACAGCATTAATTAAATACGGAATTGCCGGAGGTGAATTTAACAAGGTAGATATTAACGAAATTGTAAATATAATTTTGTATGTTTATCAGGGGGTAAGAATGTGGAGTCTTATTGTAAATATCACCACAGATGAGTTTGATTCTATTATAAACCATATAAAGAAGCAGTTGATAAAGGAGTGATTATTATGACATTTGAAACAGAAAGATTAATCATACGTCCATGGAATGAGGACGATGCAGAAAGCTTATATGAATATGCAAAGGATCCGTTAGTTGGACCAATAGCCGGATGGCCGGTTCATACAAGCGTAGAGAACAGTAGAGAAATAATTAATGGTGTTTTATCTGCTGATGAAACATATGCAGTATGTCTTAAGGAAGACAATCGTGCAATAGGAAGTATAGGTCTTATTAAGCCGGAACAATCACATACCAAAGTGGGTGAAGATGAGATTGAGGTCGGTTATTGGATTGGGGTCCCCTTTTGGGGGAAAGGATTGATCCCGGAAGCTTTGAGAAGGCTGCAGGAGCATGTTTTTTTTGATCTTGGCTGCAGTGCTATGTGGTGTGGATATTATGATGGAAATGAAAAGTCTAAAAGATGTCAGGAGAAATGTGGATTTATCTATCATCATACGGAGAAAAATAAGCCTTGTGTATTAATGGGTGATGTCAGGACTGAGCATTTTACGAGAATTACCAAAGATGAGTGGCTGACCGGGCGATAGACAGATTTCAGTTTTAGAGCTGATAAAACGGTATTTGGAGGAGAGCAGTATGAAAGTATTTGTAAGTGCCTGTCTCTTAGGTGAAAATTGTAAATATAATGGTGGAAACAATTATAATGAAAAGGTAGCTGACTTTATAAAAGGACATGAGGTTGTGGCATTGTGTCCGGAGGTTGCGGGAGGACTTCCGGTGCCGAGGGCTTCTGCTGAAATAGTAGATGGTATTGTAAAAACGAAATCCGGACAATCAGTAGATGAGGAGTTTCGAACCGGTGCCGAAAAGGTTATGGTGGAAGTGTTAGAAAAGAAAGTAGAACTTGCTATTCTGCAATCCAGAAGTCCAAGTTGTGGGGTGAACGAGATTTATGATGGTTCATTTTCCGGAAAGAAAATCAAAGGACAGGGGATATTTGCCAAAATGTTGATGGAGCAAGGAATCAAGGTAATTGATGCCGAGAGTATAGAATAATAATACATTCAATACCAACAAGAAAGCATTTACAGAAGAATGAGATAGAGAGATACAATAAAACCCTACATTATAACACCAGACTTTTAGATTATGCTATCATATTGGGATAATGAGGTGATAATCTATGAAAACATATAAAACTACCGAGGTTGCTACAATGATTGGAATACATCCCAATACCGTACGATTATATGAAAAATTGGAATTAATTCCCAAGCCTGAAAGGTTACCAAATGGTTATAGAATATTTACAGACTTTCATATAGAACAATGCCGCTTAGTGCGGATTGCGTTCAAGGTAGAAGTATTGCAAAATGGTCTGCGAAAAAAAATCATTAAAGTGATTAAAGCTTCTGCTAACCGTGATTTTAATCTGGCAATCTTACTAACCAATGAATATATTGAGCAAGTGGAGAAAGAAATTATCAATGCGGAGGAATCGGTCACGATTGTAAAACAGCTTTTGGCCGGCTGTGAACAGTCAAACATGCAGTGCCTAAAGAGGAAAGAGGTATCGAAAGCTCTTGACATTTCTATGGATACACTTCGAAATTGGGAAATGAACGGACTTCTTACTGTGAAAAGAAAAGAAAATGGGTATCGTATCTATACGGATGGGGACATGAGGCGGCTGAAAGTCATTCGTGCCCTGCGATGTGCAAATTATTCATTGGAAGCTATTTTGCGTTTATTAAGGCAATTATCGCAAAACCCGGATACGGATATTCGAGCTGCACTGAACAATCCAAAACAATCGGATGATATTATTTCTGTTTGTGACAGATTGATTGTTTCGTTAACCGCAGCGAAGAAAAATGCTTATGAAATAAGAGTGATGTTGCAAGACATGAGAAACAGATTTTTATAAACCCTACACTTTACCACCAACCTTTGCGTTGGTGGTATTCTTTTTCGGGTAAAAATGAAAAAGTATGCAGGAAAGTGAGGAATATTTATGAAAAATCAAGATACGATACCATTTCCGGACGAAATTAAGCATCTTAACCATACTTTGAAAATAATTGACACAGCCTTGGAGGAAGCAAGGGAAGATGTCTTGCGGTTAGATCGGGAGTATAGAGATGCAAAGAAATATATGGCAGATTATCGTAATGAGATGGATAGCCGTGAAAAACTTCAAAATGAGCAGTTGTTGAATCAGACAGATCGAACGGGAGTATTTGCCGTAGAAGTACGTGAAAAGATGGAAAAGCTAAAAGAATCACCCTATTTTGCAAGAATTGATTTTGTTCCTGATGGTGAGGAAGAAGCAGATACATTTTACATCGGACGATTTGGATTTACTCATCATAATGAAAAACTGATTTTTGATTGGAGAGCACCAATCTCAGGAATGTTTTATGACTTTTGTTTAGGCCGTGCCGGATTTGAGGCACCGGCTGGATGGATAAAAGGAGAGCTTACGCGCAAAAGGCAGTTTAAAATACAGAATGGCATTATGGAATATGCGATTGAGAGTTCGACAAATGTGCAGGATGAGGTTTTGCAAAAAGAACTGGCTCATACTTCGGATGAAAAGATGAAATCTATTATTTCCACGATTCAACGGGAGCAGAATGTAATTATTCGTAACGAGAAAGCCAATATACTCATTATACAGGGGGTCGCAGGGTCAGGAAAAACATCCATTGCACTTCACCGCATCGCATTTTTGCTGTATCGTTTCAAAAAGCAGATTACCGCAGAGGATGTAACGATTTTATCACCCAATAAGGTGTTTGCAGATTATATTTCCGGTGTCATACCGGAGTTAGGAGAAGAACCGATTTGTGAACTGAGTTTTCAGGATGTTGCAAGCAATGCGCTAAAAGAGATTATTGCTTTTGAACCGGAAAAAAATCCATTGGAGAATGAAGACGAAGAATGGGCGAAACGGGCAAAATTTAAATCTAATCTGACATTTGTGGAATTATTAGATCAATATATATGCAATATATCAGAAAGGGTTTTTTCGGCGAAGGATTATGCCTATCAGGGGCATCTTGTTCAGGCTGCGTGGATTAACGAGAGATTTAGCGCCTATAAAACAATACCTGTTAAAAAACGTCTGACTTTAGTGGCAGGAGACGTCCGGGAAAAGTTACGCTCTTTGATGGGAATGTGGGGGGAAGTGCCAAAGGCAAATGTCATACTGAAAAGTTTGAATAAAATGCTCCTTATCAAAGACACTTTTGCCCTGTACAAGGACTTCTATCAATATATTGATGAGAAGGACATGTTGGTATTACCTGAAAAGAAAACATTGGAGTGGGAAGATGTATTTCCTTTTCTCTATCTGATGACTGCCTTTGAGGGGATAGAAGAAAACAAATTTGTAAAGCACTTGGTAATTGATGAAATGCAGGATTATACACCGATACAATTTGCCGCTTTAAATAGGATGTATCCCTGTCAGAAAACAATTCTTGGAGATTTTGGTCAGGTTTTAAATCCCTGTCACCTTCACTCACTGGACGAAATCAAAAGCATATATAAGGATGCCCAGTTCGTTGCTTTGAATAAAAGCTATCGTTCAACTTATGAAATTATGGATTTTGCAAAAAGAATCTGTAATCAGCCATCCCTTGAAATGGTGGAACGTCATGGGGAACAGCCAAAATCTATATATTGTGAAAATATTGATAGTGAGATTGCCTCTATAGCTGCTCTGATAAAAGAATTTGAAGAGGGAGGAAATGCATCATTAGGAATTGTAGTAAAGACGGATGCAGATGCAAAGAGAATTTATGACGAACTTTCCGGAGAGCATCAGGTTCATTTACTTTCTCAGGACAGTACAAGGTTCACCAATGGTGTATCCATTACGTCAATTCTGATGGCAAAAGGTCTGGAATTTGATGAGGTTATTGTACCTGATGCAGATAACAGAAATTATGATTCGGATTATGACAGGAATCTGCTCTATATTGCATGTACAAGAGCTATGCATAAACTGACACTTTTCTATACAGGAAGTCCGTCCCCTTTCCTGCCAAAACAGGATGCTGAGATGAAATGAAAAGAAAGTGTACTTTAAAAGAAGAGAAGAAGAAAATTATGAATGAAAAACAATTAAAATGGAAAAGCCAGACGATGCCTCTTCAAATTTCTTGACAAGTGAACGACTGTTTACTATAATGTTAGTAAACGGTCGTTCACTGCATGGAGGAGATAAAAATGTCTGAGACAAGGGAAAAAATATTAATGACTGCACTTTACTTGTTTGCAAGGGAGGGTTATGAGGCTGTTTCAGTAAGTACAATCGCAGGAGAATTGGGAATGACAAAAGGAGCTCTATATAGGCATTATAAAAATAAACGTGATATTTTTGATAGCATTGTTGAGAGAATGTATCAAATCGATGCTGAAAGAGCGGAAAAATATGAAGTTCCACAAGTAAAATATGAAATCCGGCCGGAAGCATATAAAAATCAATCTGCAGAAAAAATTATGGATTTTACGATTGCTCAGTTTTTCTTTTGGACAGAAGACGAGTTTGCGTCCGATTTTCGTAAGATGCTGACATTGGAGCAATATCGCAATGCAGAAATGGCAGAGCTTTACAGTCAGTGTATTGTTGCAGGACCGGTTGACTATATGGAGGATTTGTTTCGTGAACTGATTCAAAAAGGGGTATTGAAAGAGGAAAATCCCAGGCAGCTTGCGGTAGAATATTATGCCCCGCTTTTCCTTCTTATCAGTATGTTCGATAAAATAGGAGAAAATGAGGATTACGTTGAAATTCTCCGTAATCATACGGAACGCTTTATGCAGAGTCATGTTATGGATAAGGAAGATATGAAAAGAGTAATTTGAGTAGTCGTGCTATATGGCTCGATTATTAAAAACAGGAGGAAGAAATGAATACAAACAATATTATGATACGTTTAGAGAAAAAAGAAGAATATCGAGAAGTGGAAAATTTGGTAAGAGAAAGTTTTTGGAATGTATATCGTCCGGGATGCTTTGAACATTATGTTTTAAATCAACTACGAGATGATCCGGCATTTGTTCCGGAACTTGATTTTGTTATGGAACAGGATGGCAAGCTGATTGGTCAGAATATGTTTATGAGAGCAAATATCAAGGCGGATGATGGCAGGACTATCCCCATCATGACTATGGGCCCAATCTGCATTACACCTGAACTTAAAAGAAAAGGGTATGGAAAAATTATATTAGACTATTCTCTGGAAAAAGCAAAGGAACTTGGCTGTGGTGCTGTCTGTTTTGAAGGTAATATTGACTTTTATGGGAAGAGTGGTTTTACTTATGCCAGCGAATTTGGTATTCGCTATCATGACTTGCCGGAAGGTGAAGATGCATCCTTTTTTTTATGCAAGGAATTGATCCCGGGATATTTGGATGGGATTACAGGTGAGTATGCAACGCCACAGGGGTATTTTGTGGATGAGGCAGAGGTGGAAACATTCGATAAGGAGTTTCCGGCTAAAGAAAAATTGAAACTTCCGGGTCAATTATTCTAGATTTGAGGTGAAATTATGGCATCAAGTAAAGACTATTTGCAATTCATTTTAGAGCAGTTATCTGAATTGCCAACGCTAAAACCCAAAAGAAGAGTAGAAAAGAGGATATGAGTATGATGAATAAGAAGATTACAATTCGTCCGGAAGAACATAGAGATTACAAGAGTATTATTTCTCTAATTTTGCGTTCGTTTCAAGAAGGAACAGACTATTCTGATGGAAGCGATATTATTGCATTTGTAGAGGAAATCAGAGATTCAAAATATTATATTCCAGAGTTATCCTTTGTTGCAGAATTAGATAACGAGGTGGTAGGACACTTTTTGTTTTCACATTTTCCGTTATCACCTACAAGAGAAGGAGGACATGATGAAAATCCAACCTCTGAAATTGTTATGTTAGCACCAGTATCAGTTCATGCTGATTATTTCCATCAGGGAATAGGAAGCGCTATGCTTAAAATGGGAATTGAGAAGGTAAAGGAAATGGGCTATAAAGGAATAACCGTTGAAGGAAATTTTAATTTCTATAATAAAGTTGGATTTAAAACATCATCAGAGTACAACATTTTTCCGACAAGTGGATGGCCAATGGAAGAACCACGATGCATGATGTGTCAAGAAACATATGAAGGATCGTTGAATGGAATACATGGTTATATCGTTTATGACATGTATTTCAATGCATAAAATCGGAATTTGTGGGGTGATTAGTATGATAGCTTTTAGTATAATGATGTGGTTTGTTTCTACTATACTCGTGTTCTTGAGCATTTCTTTATTACGAGGAAATTATGCAAGTGTGCATGGAAAAGTATTAGATAGCACAGATGATAAGGAAGGGTATGCAAAAGCTCTCGGAAAACCTATTTTATTATTAGGAGTTGGTATTGCTGTGGCGGGAATAACAGCTGTTGTATTACAACAGAAGTATTCAATAATTATCGCTGTTGCCTTTATAGTGATTATATTGATTATCGCTGCAATATGGGTCGGTAAGATTCAAAAAAGATTTTCGTAAATCGTTGTTTGTCGATTTGGTAAATTGTCAGACGGCACATTTGCACGAGTGGAAACAGTACAAAGGAAATGTCAATCAAAATAGTTGATGATTGACTCTGTTTTTTTAGCTATGAAAATCTAAAACGGAAAAAATTGGAGTGGGATGAAATGATTGGAATATATTTTAGTGGGACAGGGAATACAAAACATTGCATCGAAAAATTGATAGAAATGGTGGATAGTTCTGCAAAAGTTATACCATTAGAAAGCGAAGATATTATAAAAGAGATTAAGAGAAATAAAACTATAATTCTGGGTTATCCAACACAATTTTCTAATGCTCCTTTTATGGTGCGCGATTTTATTAAAAGAAATGCTTCCTTATGGAAAGGGAAAAAAGTATTTTGTGTAAATACAATGGGGCTTTTCAGTGGTGATGGAACAGGTTGTACAGCAAGAATTTTAAAGAAGTATGGTGCAGAAATCCTGGGAGGTATGCAAATAAAAATGCCTGATTCAGTCTGTGACAGTAAACTGTTAAAAAAGGATATTGAAGAAAACCGGCAAATCGTTAAAAATGCAGATAAGCGTATAGAACAGGTTGCAGAACAAATCAGGCAGGGAAAATATCCTAGGGAAGGGTTATCGTTCATAGCACATATCAAGGGATTATTTGGACAAAGGCTATGGTTCTATCGTAAAACGATGGGTTATTCCAATAAATTAAAGATAAGCGATTCATGTATTGGTTGTGGATTGTGTGCTTCTTTGTGCCCGATGAAGAATATATCGATGATTGATGGAAAAGCGGTGGCAGATACAAAGTGTACGATGTGTTATCGCTGTATAAGCCGTTGTCCTGAAAAAGCAATTACTCTGGTAGGAGACGAAGTAAAAGAGCAATGCCAATTTGAAAAATACAGTTAATCAGCAGAAACAATGTATTGAAGTAAGGCAGAAGAAATTAGTTCAGAAGGAAATTATCCGGGAGCAGATGTAGTAGAAATTGTAAATCTTCGTGGTGACGAGACAACACACAGATGCAGATCCGATAAATTAGTAATTAAATTTTACTGATTTATCGGATTTTAAATTATATTGACAAAAGTGTCATAAATGAATATAATGTACTTATACGATAAGTACACATAAGAACACAAAAAGGGGTGACGTTGTGGAAATTATTATAAGCAGCAACACGAGCAAGCCGATATATGAGCAGATAACTTCACAGATAAAAGCCATGATTATGAGTGGCGAATTACAGACCGGTGACGCCATTCCCTCTATGCGGGCTTTGGCAAAATCTATTCATGTAAGTGTCATTACGGTTCAAAAAGCGTATGAGGATTTACAAAGAGATGGCTTTATTGAAACAACTGTCGGCAGAGGAAGTTTTGTGTCGGCACAGAATAAAGACTTCTATCAGGAGGAACAGCAGCGGTTAGCAGAAGAACATTTACAGGAAGCCGCAGACATTGGACGAACAAATGGAATACCATTAGAAAAACTAAAGGAGCTTTTGGCGATATTTTATGAGGAGGACTAGTGATGGATGCTATTTTGCAAGTAGAAAATCTGACAAAACAGTATAATGACTTTAAGCTGGACCATGTTTCGTTTTCCGTTCCAAAAGGAACTGTCATGGGATTGATTGGAGAAAACGGAGCCGGGAAAAGTACAACTATTAATGCAATTCTTAACCTTATCCATATGGACGATGGTACAGTTAATTTTTGGGGGCAGGAATTATCATCTTCAAAACAGCTTAAGGAGGACATAGGTGTTGTGTTCGACGGTATCAATTTTTATGAAACCTTAACACCGGTCAAAGTTGGAAAAATTTCCCGTGCAGCATATAAACAGTGGGATGAAAATTTATATCAGGATTTTTTGAAACGTTTTCAGGTCCCTTCTGACAAAGAAATTAAGACTTTATCCAAAGGAATGAAGATGAAATTATGTATAGCTGTGGCGCTTTCTCATAAGCCTAAGCTATTGATTTTGGACGAAGCTACCAGCGGACTTGACCCTGTTATGCGTGATGATATTCTTGACATTTTACTTGATTTTGTACAGGATGAAAATCACTCTATTTTGATGTCTTCTCACATCACAACGGATTTAGAGAAAATTGCTGATTACATTACCTTTATTCATCGGGGGAAAGTGCTATTTTGTAAAGCAAAGGATGAATTGCGCTATCGTTATGGCATTATCCGTTGCGGAGCGGCTACTTTCAATCAGATTGATAAAACAGAAATCCTTGCTTATCGCAAAGAAGACTATCAATGGAATGTGCTTGTGGCTGACAAAGAAAAAGCTGCAAGAAAATACAAAAATGCAGTCGTGGATGATGCAACGATTGACGATATTCTGCTACTGTATGTGAAAGGAGAACAAGCCGGATGAAAAGTCTTATCTTGAAAGATTTATACAATATCGGACACAATGCAAAATCCATGCTGTTTATGCTTGTCATGTTTGCTGTTATCATTATCCCTTCTTCCGGTGTTCAGGGATATATTTTTGTAAGCGCGATATTATGCAGTATGATGATTGTGACAACATTTTCTTTTGATGTCAGGAGCTTTGAAAAATAGGCAGCTAACAGATAAATGAACAAAATTTCATTCATGGAAGAGGGAAAATATGCCGAAGTCAAAAGAGGAATTGTTCCGGGAAATATTAAAAATTGCAGATGGAAGTCAGACCGTAAAACAAATGAAGCTGCTTGTGAAAATGCCGGTTAGTGCGAAGGAAAAAATACGAATTTTGTCGGAGACTATTATGAAAAGACTGGAAACTGATGAAAACTTTGCGGCAATGATAGCGCTGAACACACAAATGCTGTTGGAGAAAAATATGGAATATTCCTCAGAAGATACGACATATCAAACGCAATTGTATCAGTATACAGCAAAAATTATAGAACAGGGGCAAAAAGAAAAGAGTATGGTAGACGGCTCAAGTATGAAGCTTGCAGATTACTATTGGGGGGTGGTCTATTTGTATTCCCTAAAGCGTCTGTTTACAACGGAATATGAAATGATTTCCATGGAAGATTTGGAAAGAACCATTGTGAAAGGGTGAGATGCACATGAAAAAAATATTGATTCTCGAAGACGATATTATGATTGCCTCAGGTATTACATATGCATTAGAGGCGGAAGGGTATGAGCCGATTCATGCTGCGGATGTGCGTTCCGCTATAGACACCATTGGTAAAACCCCATTTGATTTGGCGATACTGGATATGCAGCTTCCGGATGGAAATGGGTTTGATGTAAGCAAAAAATTGATGGGAAAGGATACTCCTGTCATTTTCCTTACTATAGTGGATGATGAGTCAAATATAGTGAAAGCGTTTGATGAAGGGGCAGATGATTATGTGGTAAAACCCTTCAGAATCAGAGAACTCATCGCCAGAGTGAAAAGAACATTGGAAAACCATAGCAGTGGAAGTACGAATGTGATTGAGATTGGTTCGGTAAAAGTAGATGTGAAAGTCGGCAAAGTTTTTGTGCATGGAGAGCAGGTGGAACTCACTGCACTTGAATACAGATTACTTTTGATTTTTGCAAATAATAGAGGAATACTTATGACAAGAGAGCAGATTCTTGAAAAAATATGGGATATTGACGGCAATTTTGTCGAAGACAATACACTTACTGTTTATGTAAAACGCTTGCGGGAAAAATTAGGAGATGCAATCAGTATCGAAACTGTAAGGGGGATAGGATATCGTGTGGATTAAGAAAAAAGAGGTTGAGAAGTTATCGGAGCTTGTCAAAGGATTTATTTCCGAAGATGAGGTGGACATTCGGGATAACAAAGAGGGTGCATTTAGTATATTAAAAAACGATATTTATGCGTTTGTAAATACCAGAAATGAACAACTGAAAAAAGTAGAGGAGCAAAGAGACGTTCTTGCTGAGTATATGGCAGATATTTCTCATCAGTTAAAAACCCCGATTACTTCAATGGTGATTATGACTGACTTACTTGAGACAGCAGATTCTGAAAAACGTTCTGAATTCATTCATAATATTAAGTACTCCCTGAATAAGATGGAATGGCTTGTGGGAGCACTTCTTAAGATGGCAAAGATTGATGCAAAGGCTATTACATTTTCAAAAAGAGAGGTTAAGGTGTCTGAACTGATAGAAGAGATTAAGCCTTCTGTAGATATTTTATTAGATATTAATAATCAGTCGTTACAATTAGCAAATGACTTCGTAATCAGTTGTGATAAAAAGTGGACGGTAGAGGCACTTACTAATATTGTGAAGAATGCGATTGAACATTCCCCTAAGGATAGTGAAATTGTAATTGATAGCGGTGATAACCCTATGTACCAATGGATTTCGGTTATGGATAGTGGTGAGGGGATGAATCGTAACAGTTTTGCAACGTTATTTAAAAGATTTGAATACTCTACAAAGGAAAATGGATTTGGAATTGGTATGCCACTTGCTTTGTCCATTATAAAAGGGCAGGGTGGCGATATTGACATAGATTTTGGTGGAAAAGGTCATGGGGCAACCTTTATTATAAAGCTTTTTAAGTGACTAAATTGTCATTTTATCTTTTTATATTGTCACCGGACAGTCATTTTACATTGCTAACATAGAGACAAAAGAAAAGGAGGAAATAAGATGGCTGTTTTAGAGGTAATGAACTTAACAAAGAAATATGGTCAGGGAGAATCAGAGGTAGTGGCACTTGATCATGTTTCTTTTTCTGTTGAAAAAGGAGAATTTGTGGCAATAATCGGAGCTTCAGGTTCAGGAAAATCGACTTTGATGAATATGATTGGAGGTATTGATAATCCAACAAGCGGATCTGTTTTAATTGATGGAAAAGATATATCCAATATGAACGAGGATGAACTGGCAATTTTTCGCAGAAGAAATCTTGGGATGATTTATCAGTTTTATAACCTGATTCCAACGCTCACAGCTGAGGAGAATATCGTTTTACCGTGGAGACTGGATGGGCGAAAGGCAAATCAGGAACGGGTTGATGAGATTATAAGGGTTTTAGGACTTACAGAAAGAGCAAAGCACCTTCCGGGACAGATGTCCGGTGGACAACAACAAAGAGTATCCATAGGACGTGCTTTGATTAATGAGCCGGCATTTATTTTGGCCGATGAACCAACCGGAAATCTGGATAGTAAAAACAGCAGAGAGATTATTGATTTACTTAAAATTGCAAATCAAAAATACAATCAGACGATATTACTCATAACGCATGATGATAAAATTGCGCTTTCGGCAGATCGTGTCATCACAATTGGTGATGGAAAGATTATCGGAGATGAGGTGATGAAGTCATGAAGATTACTGCACAGCTTGCCTTAAGTCAGG
Organism: uncultured Lachnospiraceae bacterium; assembly: GCA_964449325.1. Taxonomy (GTDB): domain Bacteria; phylum Bacillota; class Clostridia; order Lachnospirales; family Lachnospiraceae; genus RGIG3002. The sequence goes on from CAYUYJ010000004.1 coordinate 102,575, forward strand.
TAAGACTTAACAAGACAAGAACGATTGGAACCATTTTAGCTACGTGTCTTTCCACATCTCTTCTTACTGCCGTTATGTGCTTTGCTACCAGTGGAAACAAGATGCTTACTGATTTTTTGGGAGCAGAATATGCCGGATACGGAGACGCATATAAGCTTATTATTATAATTCCGGCTCTCCTATTAGGATTATTAATTGCATTTATGTCAGTGACTGTGATTTCAAATATTTTTGCTTCCAGTGCAAATAAAAGAATACAGGAATTTGGTGTATTAAAGTGTGTTGGCGCAACGAAAAAGCAAATTAGTGAAACCGTGGTTTATGAAAGTCTTTGGATAAGCCTTGTTGGAATCCCGTTAGGTCTGGTTGTGGGAACACTTTTGGGATATTTAGGGGTAAAAATCACTGGCGGATATGTGGATGAAATAAATGAATTAGCGAAAAGCATCATAATGCGACCGTTTTCATTCTCATTTCCATTTTATGTATCAATATGGACATTTATTTTTTCAGCATTGTTTTCATTAATGATAGTCTTTTATTCCGCCAATAAGCCTGCAAAAAAAGCCAAAAGAATAACAGCACTCCAGTGTATAAAAGGTACTATCACAGAAAAGATGCCTGACAATGTTACTGGAAATAATGGATTTATAGAAAAGATTTTTGGATATGAAGGAACCATTGGATACAAAAATATCAAGAGAAACAAGGTTAGCTATAAGTCTACCATTAGAGCACTCGCGCTTGGGATTATGCTGATTCTAACGACAGGAAGTCTGGCAGAACAGGCGAAGGGAATAAAAGAATGGATGTATATGGGCTCTAAGGAGATGCTTGTAGATTACTGTTCCAATATCGATTATGAAACCAATGAAGCTACCGGACGAGAGGAAAGAAATATAGTAGTTCCGATTTCTTCTAAGACCTATGAAGAAATAACAGCACGTTTGGAAGAGTTTGAGGATATGGATGTTTATGGAATTGGTGCTGATGCAGATAGTTATCATGCAAAAATGGATGAGAATATGCTGACAGAGGACATGAAACAGGCTCCGAATATTTTTGATGAGAATGGTGAAGCCAGATTTGAGGTAGTGGCCGTTGACAAAGCTCATTATAAAGAATTATGCAATAAAATTGGGGTACCATACGGAAGTAATATTTTGATTAATGAGTATTATTATAACGATAATGGAGAGATGAAGCATATCATTCCGTTTGAGAATGATATTAGTGAAGTGACACTTATTACAGCAACAGAGGAAAGGATACCACTTCAAATTGATGGGATTATATACCGGTCAGAACTGCCCGAAAACAGATTTGATGAGTTAGTACCATGGCCTGTCAGGGTAATTGTACCGGATGCGGAAGCAAGATATTTTGACTGGTACTGTTCTCCTACAAATGAAAGTGAATTTGTAAGCTATGCAAAAACGGTGATGGATGAGTATTATCCTATTTTAACTGAGGATTCCTATGTGGAGCAGGGATACACAGTGCGGATTACCCGGCAGGATACACTTGTAATGATGTTAAATATTGCCATTGTCTTAGCGGAAATAATTATGTATGGTTTTGTTTTACTATTGATTTTAATGGGAGCTGCAAGTGTCATAAATACATTAACAACCAATATAAAAATTCGCAGTAGGGAGTTCGCAATTTTAAAGAGTGTCGGAATGACAAATAAAGCGTTGGAAAAGATGCTTTATTGCGAAAGCATTATTTGTATTGGCAAGGCAGCAATTTATGGAGTGATATTTGGAATTGCAGTTCCGTACATGATTAACCTGTCTTTGCGAAAAATGTTTCCGGTGCGATACAGTGTTCCGGAGGGAGTATTAATTGTTGGAATTACAGCAATCTTTGTAGTGGTATTAATGATTACGAAAATAGAAATAGGGAAAATGAAGAAACAAAACATAATTGAAGGTATCCGCATGGATACTATGTAGGGAAACAGTTGACAATATATCTTTATTTGTATAAAATAGTTTGTGTTATATATTGAACAATATATAATGCAAACTATTTTTGAGGTATGACTGCAAGAAATAAGTATACAAGAGAAGAAATGGATGCGGCAGCAGTGTGTGCTAAACGTAATGCTGTTGCTGCTAAGAAGCTATTTAGGATTACTTAGACATAAGAAGGGAGAGAATCAATGAAAGTAATTAATTATTTTGAAAGTGATAAACAAGAGCACTGGCTTGAAGAAATTGGAAGATGCGATTGGGGAGCCGGACAATTTTTACATGATTTGTTGAAACAAGACAAACTACAGGAGTATGTTGGCGATAATGTGAAGGTTCTGATGCTGGTAGAAGGCGACGAACTGATATCATTTTGTACATACGCAGAAAAGGATGATATTCAGCCGACAGATCTTAAACCATGGATGGGGTGGGTTTATACATTTCCACAGAGAAGAGGACATCACTATGTGGGAGAGTTGTTTGATGAAATAGCAAGAATCGCAAAGTCAGAAGATGTTCATAGAGTCTATATTTCAACAAACCATGAAGGGTTGTACGAGAAATATGGATGTAAGTTTTATCAAATAATGCATGACATTGACGGAGAACCTTCTAGGGTATATTTCAAAGATTTATAAAAATACGTGCTCGAAAGGATTCAATAATACAACACTCTTTTGCATAAATGTGAAGAAACGTGTACTTGACATTTATGTATGACAAAAATATAATGGATGCATAGGAGGGATGCGCAATGGCAAGAGCAGGAAGACCAAAGGCTGATGTCACCAAAGAAAAGGTTGTTAGTGTGAGAATGAAGTCGGAGGACTATGATAGATTAAGAAAATATGCGGATTCTTCTAAAATGACTGTTACTGAAGTGGTGCAAAAAGGTATTTCCATAATCTTGGATAATGAAAGTCGCTGATGGGTTCCATCACCAAAAGGGGCTGGAGAAGCAGGAAATGAGAGCAGGAGAGGAAAGATGGGGAGAGCAAATACAAAGGAAAAGAGATTAGAAAAATTAAGGAAGAAGAGAATATGGCCTTCCATCGTTATGTTTATCGGAGGAACAGGTTTTTCCGTTATTATGATGGGGGTGTTTGTTGCTCTTTTTATTACCTATATTGTTACAACAAAAGTGGAAGGTATGCATGAAAGATCAATGGCGGCCGGAGAGGTTTTTGATACAATGATGGATATGAATGTAAACATGAAGGAAGCTGTGATACAGATAACAACCTATGTACCACAGTGCGCCGCTGTTTATATTACGGATAAAAACCAAAATACATTAATCTCAACAAGCGAATCGAAGCCGGAGTTCGATGTAGTTGGAAATATTTCCTTGGATGATGAGATTTTGATGATAGGAGATAGTGAAGAGAAGTATAGTTCAGATGATAAAATGGTCATACCAATAAGAGAACTTTTTAAGAAATGCTTTGAGCAGGACGGAGAGGATAACGCACAAAGTGAATGGCTGAATGAGGTAATATACGAGCAACTGCTTTGGCTGCAGATTCCTCTCAAACATCAGGAATACCGGTTTTATGTCAGACATATGCTACAGATTGAGCGAAAAGATGTTGTTTACATATGTTCTTTTGCTCTATTTGCTATGGTTTCCTTGCTGATACCGGTTATTCTTTTGTTTGCCAATACGATTCGTGCGACCATTATGCAGAGGAAAATGACAAAGCTGTTATGCCTGGATATTGTGACGGGTGGATGGAACTGGATTTATTTTCAAAATCGGGCAGAAAGAATGTTGACCAGACATCGTAATAGAAAAAAAGCATATGCTGTTGTTGAACTTCATATGGAAAGATATCATAATTATTGTTCCTGCTATGGGGTAAAGGCAGGAGAAGAATTGTTGGAAAGCATGAGCAGTTTTCTGGGAGCGAGGACAGCGAGAGGGGAATTCTATGCCAGATATGAGAGAGCGGATTTCGCTTTGCTGCTTTGCTGTAAAGGGCAAAATGAGCAGGAGTTTCGGAATGACTGCTGGAAAAGGGTGCGTTCGCTGTTAGCAGAACTGACAGGATTAAGACCGGAACAGAAGCTTCATTTTACGGCAGGAATCTATATGATTTATCCTAATCTTGCAGAGAATGGCAGGTACTATACAGACAGGAGAAATGTGGATGTCGGTCAGATTTACAATTGTGCCAATACAGCCAGAATGGAAATAAGCGGCCGGCATGAGCAGAGATTTTCATTCTATGAACAGGAAATGTTAGATAAACAGTTATGGAAACGGAGTGTAGTGGAGAATATAGAAACAGCATTGCGTGAAGAAGCATTTCAGGTATATTTACAGCCGAAATACAACCCTGTGGATGCAAGAATAGTCGGAGCAGAGGCATTGGTACGTTGGTACAGTCCGACGGGTGAGGTTATCCTGCCGAACCGTTTTCTTCCGATTCTTGAAGAAAACGGCTTTATTACAAAACTGGATGACTACATGGTATCCCATGTGGCAAAGATGCTGTCAGAGTGGACAATTCAGGGCAAAAAACTATTGCCGGTTTCCGTGAATTTATCCAGCGCCCACTTGTCACAGGAAGGATTAGCGGAGCATATCTGCCGGTTGGTGGATGCCTACGGGCCAAAGCATGAACTGATTGAATTTGAAGTAACAGAGAGCGCCTTCTTTGATGAAAAGGATATTCTGACTGAGACAGTGAAGCAGCTTAAGGCTTATGGATTCCGGGTTTCTTTGGATGATTTCGGAAGCGGGTATTCTTCTTTGAATTCGCTCAAGGATATGCAGTTAGATGTAGTGAAGCTGGATACAGGATTTTTCCGTGGAGAGAGTGATTCGGGACGTGGAAGAATTATTATTTGTGAGGTACTTCAACTTGCAAGAAGCTTAAATATGTGTGTTGTAGCGGAAGGAATTGAGAAAAAGGAACAGGTTGACTTTCTTACGGAATCAGGGTGTGACATGATTCAGGGATTTTATTTTGCAAGACCGATGCCTGTTTTGGAATTTGAAGAAAAAATGGAGAAGAATGCCTAATGCATACATTATTTTTATTAGTTCAGTATATTGGAATTATTATCCTGTTTGGCGAATTGTGGTATGTGTTCTGCCAGAAGCCGTCCAAAAGGCAGAATTATATGCTGATGATGATAATTGCATTGCTGATAAATTTCTTTGGATATTTATTTGAACTGCAGTCACAGACGAAGGAGCAGGCGCTTCAGGCGGTAAAATTTATTTATTTGGGAAAGCCTTATATTCCTCTTTCCATTTTTTTGTTTGTGATGGAATATTGTAATGTAAAGGTGCCGGAGTGGCTAAAAAAGGCGCTGACAGCTGTTCATATTTTTATTACGTTTCTTGTATTGACCTGTGAGCATCATAAGCTGTACTACAGCAGTATTGACTTTACAGAACAGGGATTTTTCCCGCATCTGATATGTGAACATGGATTATTTTACGCAGTGTATATTGGGATAATCGTTCTTTACTTTTTTGCGATGGCAGTAGTATGTGCTCGCAGATACAGGCAGGTAAAGAGTGGGACGGAAAAACGCAGACTTGGTAATTTCTTTGCCATTATTGTCATTATGTCAATGGGGCTGATAGGATTTATGACCGGAAGAACCGGGGGATATGATTCCACACTGGTTGCTTATCTGATATCTATTATTATTTTAGGAATTTCTCTGTTTCGGGATAGGTTACTTGATACTTTGTCAATGGCAAAGGAGCAGGCGGTAGATGAATTATCGGATGGACTGATTGTACTGGATAGTGAGAATACAGTAATTTATTATAATAAAAGGGCTGCGGAAGTGTACAAACTGTCATGTACAATGCAGAATACGGGCGTGATAGAGGAACTGGACGATTGTATTATCAATAAGAACAGTATTAAGTGTAATAATCGTGTCTATGAAGTGCACAGCCGTCTGCTTACCGATAAGGATATTTATTTTGGAAAGATGTATGTTTTGAATGACATTACAGACAGCTATCATTATACAAGGCATGCGCAGGAACAGACTGAAATTATGAAGGCATTAAAGGAACAGGCAGAGGCGGCAAATAAGGCAAAATCAGCTTTTGTATCCAATATGTCTCATGAAATCAGGACGCCGATGAATGCAATAGTCGGCATGACGGAAATTCTGCTGCGGGAGGATCTCCCGGCACAGGAAAAAGGGTATTTAATGAATATTAAGCGTTCCGGTAAGGCACTTTTAAATATTATCAATGATATTCTGGATTTTTCAAAGATTGAATCCGGCAAGATGGATTTGATAGAGGCAGAATATGAGCCAATGTCAATGTTGTGCGATTTAAGTATGATTTTTTTGACGCGTATCGGAGAAAAAAACGTAGAGATTTTGTTTGATATTGATGAGAAACTACCCCAAAAACTTCAGGGTGATTCTTTGCGAATCAGACAGATTATAATTAATATTGTGAATAATGCCATCAAATTCACGGATACGGGATTTGTTATGCTTCAGTTACGGGTAGGGAAAATTGTCGGAAATGATATGGAGCTTTTATTCTCAGTTCGTGATACCGGTCAGGGAATCAGAGAAGAGGATTTGGGAAAATTGTTTGGTTCTTTCCAGCAGGTAGATACAAAGAGAAACCATGAGAAGGAAGGAACAGGTCTTGGATTATCTATTTCGAAACAGCTGGTGGAGATGATGGGTGGAAAAATCGGAGTTAAGAGCACCTATGGAGAAGGAAGTGAATTTTACTTCAGTATTCATCAGAAGATTACAAATGAGCAGCCGGCAGCGCAAATACATGATAAAGAATTAGATAAGAAATTACATATCAGCGGATATTTCAGCAAGGAATGTATGGAAGAAGTGCTGCATAGTCTGGCCGATAAATTTCAGGTGTCCTGCATTCGCTATGAACAGTGGAAGGAAACGAAGGAGAAGTTGGATTATTTTTTCACGGATGTTCCGGGTTATGGAGAAATCAGAGAAGAAGTGGAAAAATACCGGGATAAACTGGGAGAGATTTGTATTATCCGAAATCCTATGCTGGAGGAGTGTGTGGGGGATGGACTTACCATGCTGAATAAGCCGCTCTACAGTCTGAATTTTTGTCAGGTTATTAATCATGAGATGCAGGACTTGGGACAGTCTGCAGAGGAATATCAGAACTTTACGGCCCCGGAAGCCACCATATTGATTGTGGACGATAATGAGATGAATTTGAAGGTTGCTGTGGGATTATTACAGCCCCTTCAGATGAAAATTGATACCGCAGAAAGCGGAAAAGAGGCATTAAAGTTAGTGCAGCAGAAAAAATATCATATGATATTCATGGATCATATGATGCCTGTTATGGATGGTATTGAGACAACGCAGAAACTGCGAGCCATGGAGGGGGAATATTATCAGAAGGTTCCTGTTGTGGCATTAACGGCAAATGCACTGACAGATGCCAGAGAGATGTTTGCAAGGGCAGGATTGGATGACTTTGTGGCTAAGCCGATTGAAATGAAGGAAATTTGTACCTGTATTAAGAAATGGCTTCCGGATGACCTGTTGGTTAAAGGTGGTGAAGCAGGAAGAAAAGAAAGCCAAGTCCCGGAAGAGCAGGGAGTAGCTGAGGAAGAGGCACTGGCTTTGGAAAATGCCGGTATTTATGCAAAAGAAGGAATCCGTTTCTCCGGGAGCGAAAAGCTTTGGCGCACTCTGCTTGGAGACTTCTATAAATTAATTGACATCAAAGCAAATAAACTGGAAAAATGTCTGGCAGACGGTTTAATTCGCGATTATACCATTGAGGTACATGCCTTGAAGAATACGGCACGTATGATTGGAGCCGGAAAGCTGTCAGAGTGGTTCCATCGTATGGAAGATTGTGGCAATGCAGAAAGTGTGGTAGAAATCAGAAAGGAAACACCGGCGCTTCTTAAGGAGTATCGGAAACTGAAAGAAGTTCTGCGCCCCTATGGTGAAATACAAAATAAGGAAAAGCAGGAGGTAACCGTAGAGAAGCTGACAGAACTTTTGACAAAGATAAGGGATTCCATGAATGAGTTTGATATTGACAGCGTGGATGAGGCAATGCGTGAGTTGGAAAAATGCAGGGTACCCAAGCAGTGTGAACAGTATATGGATACCCTGCGGGCAGGTGTTGCAGATGTCATGATGGACGAGGTTATTCAAACTGCGGATGAGATGATTCAGGCACTGTTATAATTGCATTAGGATAAATCCGTTCCATGCGTTCGTCCGGGAAATGCCTGTCTAAAAACAGAATCACGCCATTTTGTGCAGTATCGGCATCGTTGCCGGCAGTATTTCTTTCGGTATAGCGGGCAAGTGCCAGTGAGGAAAGTAGCATATTAAACAGCATAAATAAAATCAGAATATTGGTTATGATTGTCCCCGGCTTTTTTGGTATTTTCTCAATCAGAGAAGAAAGCCGGGGATAAATCATTTTCAGCCATACTACAGCCGCGATGCCCCAGAAAAAGCAGTAAAGCAGATTAATTCTGCCGCCCAGATTGAAGGTAAAACCGCTGTAATCCCAAAAGATTGTTCCAAATACCAGTTCCGTAAACACGCTGCATATGTATTCGTAAGCGCCGCCAAGCAAAGTACCCACTACAAAAATATGTCGGTCGCTGCTGTTGCGGTAGCGGTACAAAAGGGCAGTCAAAAGACAACAGCCAAGACCCCATACAATACTGAAGGGACCATATACTACACTGCTTCGGCTCATCAGTTTTCCGGTAGTGATAAAGACAAAAATGGTTTCCGTTATGTCCCCTAAAAAGGCGCCGATGAGAAACAGGCAGACCAGTTTATAAAAGCTGCAACCTTCTGCAAATACGGTTGACTTTTCACATTTTGTAAGCTGAATCGGTTCCCCGGACAAGACAGGAAAAGCCTTTTCCATACGTTTTTTGATTTTTCTTGTAATGGTATTTTCCAGAAAACGGGAAGCATGCTGTATGCCCTCTGTAATTTCTGAAATCGGGGAAGAGGAAAGTGCCTGCCCGCGCATCCCTAAAAGTGTACAGCCTGTGCCGATAAAATCAACGATAAGCATGGGATACATAATGAAAAGTGCAATCACACCAATCGGATAGGGGATGAGGTTTAAAAGAGATTGCATCAGGGGATTTACAATGTATAAAAGAAGCAGGGCGAAGAATCCCCAGAGCAGAGAAGTCTTTAAACAAATATATCCGTCTAAGGAAAAACGCTCCTTTCCATAGTCCCACCATTTTCTTTTGAAGATTTTTTCCAGTAGTTTTCCGGTAGTATATTCGATGAGAGAAGCTAAAATAACCCCTCCTAAAAACAGGAAGAAGGGGGATGATTTTAATTCCGGTAAAAACAGGCAGAAGGAAACAGCCCCCGTACCGTAAATCGGACATAGGGGACTGGTTACGAACCCGCGATTAACAAATTTTCGTCTTCTGACTGCAGCAACACAGACCTCTGCACACCAGCCTATAAAAGAGTAAATAAAATAAAACCAAAGTAATTCATAAATACTGTATTCCATGATATTCCGGAACCTTTCTTCTGTACTTTATTCTTTTATTCTGTTTTTATGCCTGTTTTGGCTCATCCCAAACAGCTTTTATGTTATCCAGAAGCTGATTTGCTACTTCTTCTTTGCTCATCATCGGAAGTTCTTTTGCAGAAGATTTCGTAATGAAGGTAACAATATTGGTGTCAGTACCGAATCCGGCACCGGCCTGTTTTACATTGTTTGCCACAATCATATCCAGATTTTTCTTTTGCAATTTTTCCTTCGAGTTTTCCAGCATGTTTTCCGTTTCCATAGAAAAGCCGCACAAAAACTGTCCGGGTTTTTTGTGCTCTCCCAGATATTTTAAAATATCGTCCGTGCGCTCCAAAGCAATAGAAAGCTCGCCGTCCTTCTTTTTTACTTTCTCGGATGCAACAACGGCAGGACGGTAGTCTGCTACGGCAGCCGCTTTGATGACAATATCCTGACTGTCATAGCGGGAGATTACGGCATCAAACATTTCTTTTGCGGATTCAATTTCAACCACGTCTACATAGGGTGGAGGTGTTAGTGCGGTTCTGCCGGTCACTAAGGTGACATCAGCCCCCCGGAGCATTGCCTGTCTGGCAATGGCATAGCCCATCTTTCCGGTGGAATGATTGGAAAGGAAGCGTACCGGGTCAATGCGTTCCATGGTGGGACCGGCAGTTACTAAAATTTTCTTTCCGGCAAGGTCTTTTTCAAAAGCGATTTCCCGTTCAATGGCTTCAAAAAGTACCTGCTCCGAAGGCATTTTCCCGTCTCCCGTATCGCCGCAGGCAAGATAACCGTTGTCCGGCTGAATCACTTCGTAGCCGTAATGAGCCAGTTTCTTTAAATTATCCTGTACGATAGGATTGTGGAACATATGGGTGTTCATAGCAGGAGAAATGATTTTCTTGCATTCGCATGCCATAATCGTGGTGGTCAGCATATCATCTGCAATGCCGTTTGCCAACTTGCCAATGACGTTGGCAGAGGCAGGTGCAACTAAAACCACATCTGTCTGTTTGGCAAGAGAGACATGCTCTACACTGTACTGAAAATTCCGGTCAAAGGTATCAATAAGACATTTATTTCCGGTTAAGGTTTCAAAGGTAATGGGATTGATAAAGTTTGTTGCGTTTTTGGTCATCAAAACGGTGACATCGCATTCTTTTTTCTTTAACATACTTGCCAGATTGGCAATTTTATATGCGGCGATACTGCCGGTTACGGCAAGTACCACATGTTTTCCTTTTAGCATGACATCCTCATTTCTGCACATCTGTTAATCATGTGCTGCTTCACTGTATTATCCGCGTTTTGCGTGCTTTGTATTTTTGTCGTAAATGATTTTCAGTCCCTTTAACAGTAAGTCATCATCCAGAATGATTTTGTGCTTACAGTGTGGGATAATAGCTTTGGCAAGCCCTCCGGTGGCAACAATGGTAGTGGAATAGCCCAGTTCCTCCTCAATCCGGTCAATCATGCCGTCGATGCAGGAGGCATTGCCGTAAAGGATTCCGCTTTTCATACAGTCAATGGTGTTGGTGCCGATGACCTTTTTTGGTGCATCAAGACCGATTCGGGGTAACTGGGAGGTACGGGAAACGAGGGAATCCAAGGAGACCCGCACACCCGGCAGGATCTGTCCGCCGATATAGTTGCTGTTTTTGTCTACTACACAGATGGTTGTAGCTGTGCCCATATCAATAATGGTAAGGGGCGCTCCGTATTCATGCAGGGCAGCGACCGAATCCACTACCAGATCGCTTCCTAACTGGGAAGGGTTGTCCATTAAGATGTTCAGTCCGTTTTTTAAGCCGGGTCCCACTACAAGGGGAGTGATTTTCAAAAGCTTTTCCATAGCGGACTTAATGACAAGATTTAATTGGGGAACAACGGAAGAGATGATGGCACCGTCAATCTCCGAGGTTTTAATGTTATGAATTTCCAGAACGGTTTTAAAATCCACCGCATATTCCAGTTCTGTTTTCAGAGTGGAAGTGGACAGCCGCTCTACGAAATATATTTTTTGGTCATCAATGCAGCCGATGACAATGTTGGTATTACCCATATCAATTGCTAATAACATGTTGCGTCCTCCTTAGCTTATCGTGTTATAGTTGTATGCTGTGTGTGTCACACAGAAAGAAAAAGGATTGCCCTGTCCCCGGTATGACCGAATTGGCAAGACAATCCAAAGTAACCTTAGTTTTCCAATGCAGGAATTATTTTTGCTTTAAATAAGGCGAAGCCTACAATACCGGTAATGACAGTAGAAGCAATCATTTCAAATACAGCATTGATGCCTACAAAAGAGCAGACAAAAACAATGACATTCCGACCGTTAATCAGTCCCTGTACATAATCCGAACTGCCGAAAAGCAAAACCAAAGCAGTCATAAAGAAAGCAGTATTTAAAAAGGCGGAAAAGAATCCTGCTACAAAACAGGAGACATGTACGTTGCTGACTTTTCTGATTCCCTTGAAAATATAGCCCAGTAACAGTCCGTCCAGCACACGGGGAATGAAACGCTGTATAAAGGCAAGAATCGGGTTAATGTCAAAAAGCATAGCACCCATAGCGCTTGTGCCTCCGATACCGATACATTGCAAAAAGCTGGTTAGTCCGAATACGGCTCCTATGATAGCACCACCTACAGGGCCTAAAGTTATGGCTGCCAGTGCAACCGGAATAATGTTCAGCGTAATGGCAAGAGGGCCGATATTCAGATATCCGAGCGGCGTGTAAGCCATTAACAGTAAGACGGCGGTCAAAAGACCTAACACAGTAAGTTGTTTTGTGTTAAATTTTTTCTTCATATTTAATTCCTCCTGTTATTATTCTTCCTAAACGAAGATACAATACGAGGACATCATAACATGCTTTCAAAGAACAGGCAATATTTTTTCAGCAAATCCGGCTATAAGTATACCTTGAAAAAGAGGAGAAAACAGTGTAAAATCGTAAAAGATGAAAAAATGTGGAAATAAGTGAGGAAAAACAAATGGCACTGAGTAAAAAGCCCGTCACAGGCATGAAGGATATCATGCCGGAGGAAATGCAGATTCGTGATTATGTAATAAGCGTAATCAAGGAAACCTACGGAAAATTCGGTTTCACACCTATGGAAACTCCCTGCATGGAAAACATTGCAAACTTAAGCAATAAGCAGGGCGGAGAAAATGAAAAACTAATTTTCAAGGTATTAAAAAGAGGAGAAAAGCTGAATCTGGAAACGGCACAGGAGGAAAACGATTTGGTGGATTTCGGTATGCGTTACGATTTGACCGTTCCTCTGGTGCGTTACTATTCCAATCATTCCAACGAACTGCCTTCGCCTTTTAAGGCTTTGCAGATGGGAAATGTATGGCGTGCGGACAGACCTCAGAAGGGAAGATACCGCCAGTTTATGCAGTGTGATATTGATATTTTGGGAGAAGCAACGAACCTTGCGGAAATCGAGTTGATTCTTGCGACTACCACAACCCTTGGAAGGCTCGGCTTTAAAAACTTTCAGATTCGTATTAACGACAGAAGGATTTTAAAGGCAATGGCTGCCTACAGCGGATTTGACGAAGCGGATTATGACAGCATTTTCATTACTCTGGACAAGATGGATAAAATCGGCATAGAGGGGGTGGAAGCAGAACTTCTGGAGGCAGGCTACGGAAAGGAAAGCGTAGAAAAATATCTGGGATTGTTCAAGGGCTTACAGGAAGCGGAGGACGGACTTAAGTTTATCGAAGAGAAAATGACCGGATTTTTAGAGGAAGAGGTAAAACAAAGCTTCCGTGAAATTATAGAGAGCGTGACGGCTACCAAGGGTGACCATTTTGAACTGGTTTTTGACCCTACGCTGGTACGCGGAATGTCCTATTATACCGGAACGATTTTTGAAATTGCCATGCCGGAATTCGGCGGAAGCTGCGGTGGCGGTGGCAGATATGATAAGATGGTAGGTAAATTTACCGGAAAAGATACTCCGGCATGTGGTTTTTCCATCGGCTTTGAAAGAATCATTCTGATTTTAATGGAAAGCGGCTTCAAGGTGCCGAATCAGAATAAAAAGATAGCTTACTTAATAGAAAAAGGTGTGGAAGGCAAAGAACTTTGTGAAGTGATTGCAAAGGCACAGGAAGAACGTAAGGACGGCACACAGGTTTTAGTGGCAAGAATGAATAAAAACAAAAAATTCCAAAAAGAGCAGCTGACAGCGGAAGGTTATGAGGAATTTAAAGAATTTTATAAAAATCCTTTAAAGGATTAAACAGGAGGAGCATTATGGCTGAATCAATGAAAGGGTTAAAGAGAACCCATAGATGCGGTGAGTTGAGTGCCGCAAATGCAGGAGAAACCGTTACCGTTATGGGATGGGTGCAGAAGCAGAGAAATAAGGGCGGTATTATTTTCGTGGATTTAAGAGACCGTTCCGGAATTCTGCAGATTATTTTTGAAGAAGAGGAATGTGGAGCAGAAAGCTTTGCAAAGGCAGAAAAAGTAAGAAGTGAATTTGTGGTTGCCATCGTGGGAACTGTGGAAAAAAGAGCGGGAGAAGCAAATGCAAACCTTGCTACCGGAGACATAGAAGTCCGTGCAAAACAAATCCGCATTTTATCCGAGGCACAGACACCGCCTTTCCCCATTGAAGAGGATTCCAAAACGAAAGAAGAGCTTCGTTTAAAATATCGTTATCTGGATTTAAGAAGACCGGATTTACAGAAAAATCTGATGCTCAGAAGCAAAATTGCTACAACCATTCGGGCATTTTTGGCAGAAGAGGGCTTTTTGGAGATTGAAACACCGATGCTTTGTAAATCCACACCGGAGGGTGCAAGAGACTATCTTGTACCGAGCCGTGTGCATCCGGGGAATTTCTATGCGCTTCCCCAGTCACCACAGCTTTTCAAGCAGCTTTTGATGTGCTCCGGTTACGACCGTTATTTCCAGTTGGCAAAATGCTTCCGTGATGAGGATTTGCGTGCTGACCGCCAGCCGGAATTTACACAGGTAGATATGGAATTATCTTTTGTGGATGCAGAGGACGTGATGGAAGTCAATGAAAGACTGTTAAAGAGAGTATGTAAGGAAGCCATCGGGCTGGATATTTCCCTGCCGCTTCCGAGAATGACCTGGCAGGAGGCAATGGACCGTTTCGGTTCCGATAAGCCGGATACCCGGTTCGGCATGGAGCTTGTAGATGTGTCAAAGGTAGTTGCGGGTTGCGGCTTTGGCGTGTTTACCTCTGCTTTGGAAAACGGTGGTTCTGTTCGTGGTATTAATGCCAAAGGACAGGCAGAAATGCCCCGTAAGAAGATTGACGCACTGGTAGATTTTGCCAAAGGCTACGGCGCTAAAGGACTGGCATATCTTTCCGTACAGCAGGACGGAAGCTTTAAGTCTTCCTTTGCCAAATTCATGACCGAAGAAGAATTAACAGCACTGGTAAAAGCAATGGGCGGTGAAAAAGGCGATTTACTGTTGTTTGCGGCAGATAAAAATAACATTGTGTGGAGCGTGCTGGGAGCCCTTCGTCTGGAAGTCGGGAAGCAGATGGGGATAATTGACAATGATAAGTTTAATTTCCTCTGGGTAACGGAATTCCCACTCTTGGAGTACAGCGAGGAAGAAAATCGTTATGTGGCAATGCACCATCCGTTTACCATGCCTATGGAAGAGGATTTGACGCTTCTGGATACAGATCCGGGCAAGGTGCGTGCAAAGGCTTATGATATTGTATTAAACGGCGTGGAACTTGGCGGCGGTTCTGTCCGTATTTTCCAAAGCGATGTACAGGAAAAAATGTTTGAGGTGCTGGGCTTTAGCAGAGAAGATGCGTATGAGCGTTTTGGTTTCCTGTTAAATGCATTTAAATATGGTGTACCGCCACACGCAGGACTGGCTTATGGCTTGGACAGACTGGTTATGCTTCTTGTAAAAGCGGACAGCATTCGTGAAGTCATTGCTTTCCCGAAGGTAAAGGATGCCTCCTGCCTGATGACCGATGCACCGAATGTGGTAGACGACAAACAGTTGGAAGAATTGCAGATTGCCATAAATATGGTAGAAAAGAAAGAAACGGAAAACGAATAAAAAAGAGAGCAGGCATTCGGATAAAACGAATGCCTGTGTTTTAAATTGCAATTTTTTGGTGATGAGAGGGCACATAGTTGAAGCTTTATATCATGGACATAAAGGAGATAGAAGAAAACAGTATATTGGAAGAACGGATTTTTGCGGTCCTGGGAAAGCAGAGACAGGAGAAGATAGAACGCTGCCGCCATGATAAAGACAAGCTTCGCAGTCTTTGTGCCGGGGCACTTCTTATGCTTGGCGTGATGGAGTGGGATGAAACGGAAGAGGATTTTGCGTTGCACAAAATCGTACCGAAAAAGGTAAACTGGGAAATGATTCCTGCCTTTTTCGAAGCGCAGCAAAAAGATATTTCCTGTACCTACGGGAAAAACGGAAAACCTCAGTTTATGCACTATCCTGCTATCCATTTTAATTTGTCCCATTCCGGTGACTATGTGATTGCTGCTTTTGACAGAAATCCGGTAGGTGTTGACATACAGGAGCATAAAAACTTAAAAGAAAATATGGCAAAGCATTTTCTGACGCCGTGGGAACTGGAGCAAATAGGCATGCAGCCGGAGGAAGGAAGCAGGCAGGAGCTTTTATGCAGACTTTGGACTATTAAGGAAAGCTACATAAAGCTGACCGGAGAGGGCATGAAAAAGTCCATGAAGGAAATCCGGGTCAACCGGCAGAATGGCACGATTGAAAGTGCAGGAAGAGAGCCGGTTGCCGGGTTTAAAGAAAAGGTATGGAAGGGAAAGTATTATATTTCCTTATGCAGATTTTGAATGACAGGAAATGAAGTGTTTGTTTTTGGTAGACAGGAGGTAAAAGCGTATGTGGTTTGTAATGGCATTATTGTCCGCTATTTTTGCGGCACTTACCTCAATACTGGCAAAGGTCGGCATTGACGGTGTGAATTCTAATCTTGCGACGGCAATCCGGACGGTGGTTGTTTTACTTATGGCGTGGGGAATGGTATTCTTAACGAATACGCAGGGCGGAATTGCAGCAATCAGCAGAAAAAGCTGGATATTTCTGATTTTGTCCGGTCTTGCAACCGGAGCCTCATGGCTGTGTTATTACAAGGCTCTTCAGATAGGGGAGGCTTCCAAGGTGGTGCCGGTGGATAAATTGAGTGTAGTTATTACGCTGGTGCTTGCCTTTGTATTTTTACATGAAAATTTTACGTTTAAGTCGTTGCTTGGGGCAATATTGATTACGGCAGGGACGTTGATTATGGTTTTGTGAGAGGAAAGTACCAATGAAAATAAAAAGCTTAGTCGGAATGGTCATGGTCAGTTGTCTGCTTCTTACCGGCTGTGGTCAGAACGGACAAAACGGTAATGGGGAAACAATAGAATCCGGTACGGAAAGCGGGGAAGATTCCCTTACCACAGATGAACATACAATGAATAACAGCGGAAATGACTGGAGAGCAGCATATGTAAAATATTTGGAGGATTTCGGGGAAACAGCTGAGGGGTGTACCTATAGTCTGATTTATGTGGATGAGGATGAAATTCCGGAATTGGTTATTGACACCGGGTTTGAAGCAGGAGGCTGCCGGATTTTGACGTATCATGAAAAGATAGTAGATGTATTACAGACAGGAAGGCTATATTTTGATTATATTGAAAAAGGCAATCTTCTTTGTAATTCTGACGGACATATGAGATATTATTTTGATTGTGTGTTTACGATTGAAGACGGGAAATGGGTCTGCGTAGGCGAAGGAGAGTATGGTGACAGTGAGGATGGTGTGCAGTTTGATGAAAACGGAGATTTTATTTATGTCTATAGCTGGCAGGGAGAGGCAATGGATGAACAGGAGTACAACCGCAGATTAAGTGAAATATACAAGAAGGAACAGGCTGTGACTCCGCAAAAATACTATAGTCTGACTGAAATTTTTTCTGTTTTAAAAACAGGAGAAGTTAGTTCGGCTAAGCACCGGTATGAGCTGATTACAGAGGATATAACATGGGAAGAAGCCCAGAAAAAGTGCAAAGAAAAAGGCGGTTATCTGGCAACGATTTCTTCGGCGGAAGAATTTCGGAAGATAGAACAGCAGATTGTGGAAGAAGGAAAAACAAAAATAACCTTTTGGGTAGGCGGAAAACATTTGGATGGAGACGGACGGTGGGGCTATTACTGGCTGGAGCAGGGAGAGACTGCGGAAGCCTATTCCATGCTTGATTTGTATAATGTGTATATGGGATTCTGGCTGGAGGGAGAACCAAGCTATAACGGATTGACAGAAAGCGGAGAAGAGGTAGAGGAGAGGTACGTTGTTTTATTTTACCGCTCTTCGGCTCAAAGAGCCTATCTGAATGATGTGCCTAATGATATTCTGGCAGCAGCACCTTCTTATGTCGGAAAGGTCGGCTATATTTGCGAGTATGATGATTGATAAACATAATTTAGGAATGTTTTAGGATTGTATAGAAATATGAGGAAAAAAGGAAATATGGAAATGAGCGATGGGAAGGAACTGCTGCAACATTTAGAGCAACTACATACAACGGAATTAGGTGTAATACGAATCAAAAAAAATCTTTCGCCGGATACGGACGATGTTGTCAGATGGTGTAAAGAGCGGATAAGGCAGCCGGAGGCGGTTATCAGCAGAAGCGGAAAGAACTGGTATGTGGAAATTGGAGATTGTATACTGACAGTGAATGCTTACAGTTATACGATTATAACGGCACATAAAAAGAAGAATTGCAAGAGTGACAGTCAAAAAAGACAGGCAGAAAAACTGTCGGACTTGAACTGAGATAAATTGAAAACGACAGGGGAGATTTTATGTATTTGGAGCAATTTCGATTTCCGGGGATTGAGGAAGAAGAAAACTTTAATCTTGGGTTGAGACGAACCTGCTACGATACCCTATATCCGTTTTTTATACTATCGAAGCATGGTTTAAGGGTGTTGGATTTTGAGCCGGTAACGATTTTATACGGCGGAAACGGTTCGGGGAAAACCACGGCATTGAATGTTATCGCGGAAAAGCTGGGGCTTATGCGGGACACGTTGTATAATCGTTCTAATTTTTTTGAGGATTATACGGGGATGTGTTCATTTGAAACCGTGGGAGTAATACCAAAGGGCAGCAGGATTATTACCAGTGATGACGTGTTTGATTTTATGCTGAATCTAAGAAGTATTAATGACGGAATTGACAGGAAGCGGGAAACACTGTTTGAAGATTATTTGGAACAAAAATACACACATTTTCAGATGAAATCACTGGATGATTATGAGCAGCTGAAAAAAGTAAATATGGCGCGAAGTAATACACAGTCCAAATATGTCAGGAAAAATCTGCCCGATAATGTGCGTGAGCACTCCAACGGAGAAAGTGCATTTCTTTATTTTGCCGATAAAATAAAGGAGAACGGTTTGTACCTGCTGGACGAGCCGGAGAACAGCCTATCACCGGAGAAACAGCAGGAACTGCTTCGGTTTTTGGAGGATTCTGCACGATTTTTCGGGTGTCAGTTTATTATCGCAACCCATTCTCCGTTTTTGCTCTCCTTGCGGGGAGCGAAAATTTATGATTTGGATGAAGAAGTGGTAGATGTGAAACGTTGGACAGAGCTTGGAAATGTACGGGCATATTATGAATTTTTTAAGAAGTACGAGAAGGAATTTTAAGAGGAGGCAGAACATGAACTGCATTACAACCTTTACAGGGAAACATTTTAATCCGTTGGAACCGGATGCGGACGTGATAGATATAGTGGATATTGCCCATGCATTGTCTTTGCTATGTCGGGGAAACGGGCATGTGAAAAACTTTTTTTCAGTGGGGCAGCATTGTATTCACTGTGCTTTGGAAGCGGAGGCGCGTGGGTATTCCGAACGGGTGATTTTAGCCTGTCTCCTTCATGATGCCAGCGAGTGCTATATGTCCGATGTACCAAGTCCTTTTAAGAAATCTTTATTGGGTTATCAGCGGACGGAAGAAAAGCTGTTGGAAATCATTTATGAGAAGTATCTTGGAACAATGCTCACAAATGAGGAAGAAGCACTTGTAAAACAAGTTGATGAAGATATGCTTTATTTTGATTTACGGGAACTCTTAGGGGAAAAATCTGATAGGGATGAACCGCAGATGAAGAGCGATTTCTCTTATCAGGTGTTAGCTTTTGATGTTGTGGAGCAAAAGTATTTGGAGTTATTTTATATGTACGCAGGAAAAACAAACAGAGAGGGAGAAAAAGCAGTATGACAAGAGTTTATTTTGTGCGACATGCGCAGCCGGAGCATGACCATGCGGACGACAGAACCAGACCACTGACCGACGAGGGAAAAAAGGATGCGAAAGTGGTACTTGAAGTTCTAAAGGATAAAAAAGTGGATCGTTTTTATTGCAGTCCATATAAAAGAAGCATGGATACGATTGCTGAAGCGGCGGAATATTTCGGGAAAAAAATTGTGACTGATGAGCGTTTACGTGAGCGGGAGAAGGGCGTGAACGGAAATAATTATGGAATGTTTGAAAAACGTTGGGCTGACCATGAGTATCACGAAGAAGGCGGAGAATCCATTCGTATGGTGCAGGAGCGGAATATAGAAGCCTTACAGGAAATATTACAGAATAATAAGGACAAGACGATTGTAATCGGTACGCATGGCACGGCGCTTAGTACAATATTGAACTATTATTATTCGTCCTTTGGGTGTAAGGATTTTTTGCGGATTATTGACTGGATGCCTTATGTGGTGGAACTTGATTTTGAAGGAGTGGAGATTATTTCCAAGACAGAGCATGTATATGTGGAGAAAGAATTTAAAGGAAAAGTTAGAGCGGATAAAAAGTGAAACAGAGGAGGAGATAAGTACATGGGAGAATTAGCAAAATTACCCAATATTGGGAAAGAAGTGGAGCGCCAGTTAAATCAGGTGGGAATAGAAACTTATGAAGAATTGAAAAGCATAGGAGCAGAACAGGCATGGCTGAAAATTCAAGAGATAGACGAGTCAGCATGCATTCATAGATTGCTTGCATTGGAGGGCGCAATCTGTGGCGTGAAAAAAACATTGCTGCCGGAAGAGAGAAAGGCGGAGTTGAAAGAGTTTTATCAGTGGCATAAAAAATAGTTTTTCTATGATGTCTTTTATGACAGATGAAATTTCCACCTATCGCTACCGGATGCATCAGGAGGATTTGGCAAAGCAGTTTTGCAGATGGTATCGGCTGTCCCATGGGAAGAAAAAGACGGTCTGTCTGCTTGGTATCCGCGCCAATGAATCTTTGCAGCGTTACAACGGATTTTTGAACCGAAAGTACGGATATAAGGATACCTGTTGGATTAGTAAGCAGTTTAAGGATGTTTATTGTGCGTCACCTATGTACGACTGGACCTCTAATGATGTATGGCATGCCAATTATGTGTTTGATTATGATTACAATAAACTGTATGACCTGTATTACATGGCAGGATTGACACCGGCGCAGATGCGTGTGGCTTCTCCTTTTAATGATTATGCTAAGGACAGCCTGAATCTGTATCGTGTGATTGACCCTCAAATCTGGGTCAAACTTGTCGGTAGGGTAAGAGGTGCCAATTTTGCAGCTATTTACGGAAAAACGAAGGCTATGGGTTACAAAAATATTACTTTACCGGAAGGACATACATGGGAGTCCTACACCCGTTTTTTGCTGGCGACACTTCCGGCAAGACTTCGGGACGGGTATATAAAGAAATTCAAAACGTCTATACAATTCTGGCATGAGGTAGGTGGAGGGCTGGAGGAGGAAACGATACAGGAGTTGGAGGAGCATGGCTATCAAATCCGCCGGAACGGCGTTTCCAACTACACGCTGACAAAGCGATCCAGAGTGATTTTTTTGGGAAAGATTCCGGATAATACAGACGAAATTAAATCTACGAAGGATATTCCCAGTTGGAAAAGAATGTGCTTTTGTATTTTGAAAAATGACCATATCTGCCGTTTTATGGGATTCGGATTGACAAGAGAACAGCAAAAAAATGTAGATGCCCTGAAACAGAAATATAGTCAGGTAATTGGAGGTAAAGATGGAATTTAAAAGTCCCGTGTATCAGATTATTTCGGTTCCCATAGAAAAAATCGAACCCAATTCCTATAATCCTAATTCGGTAGCTCCCCCGGAATTAAAGCTTTTGTATGACAGTATCAAGGAGGATGGTTATACAATGCCGGTTGTCTGTTATTATGACAGTGCGCGGGATGTGTATATTCTTGTGGACGGCTTTCATCGTTACCGGGTTATGTTGGAGCATTCGGATATTTATGAGCGTGAGGGAGGAAAGCTTCCGGTTTCTGTTATTGATAAACCAATAGACTGCCGCATGGCAAGCACAATCCGGCACAATCGGGCCAGAGGATCACATGATGTGGATTTAATGAGCAATATCATTAAAGAATTGCATGAGCTTGGGCGTTCGGATGCATGGATTTCCAAACATCTTGGTATGGACAAGGATGAAATTCTGCGATTAAAACAGATTACCGGTCTTGCCTCATTGTTTCGGGATGTGCATTTCGGAAGGGCATGGCGTACTGTGGAAGAGGAATTAAAAGATGAATGGACAGAGGAATTGTCCGACGAACTGGCGGATGAGATAATAGCCGGACTGGAAGATGAATAGCAAGCAGGAAAGAGAATAGCCGTTGAAAGAAAAATGTCGCCTGTTTAACAGGCGACATCTATATTCATACCACGGTAGGAAATCCCGTCAGTAGCTTTTTTATCCTTCTGATAGGGATTTTCTTCATTAAAATATTTAATCTGTGTATTTGTTTCTCCACCGGAAATATAGGAACGTCCGCATTCGGGACAAATAGCGGTTTTAATGGAAACACTGGCGGAAATAACCTTGCCGTTATTGGTTGCTGCCTTTTTGTAGGCGTTGGATACGTGCTCCTGTTCATGGGCACGAACTTTGCTTGCGGCAGCCTCCGGTGAAATATGGGAGGCGGATTTGAAAGAAACCATTTCATCGGAGCCGTCCTGATATTTCCGGTTTTTACATGTTTCACATTCAGCCGGAGAGGATTTTCGACCGGCAGATTTTTCCGTGGATTCTCCCGGATTTTTTATGATTTTGGAATTATCGGCAGCATTGCCGTAAGTGTCATAGTTACCGTAATTGTATCCGTTGGTTAAAGAACCGTTGCTATTTGTTAAAGAACCAATCATAACGTGTCCTCCATTCTGAAAAATACTATATTGTGTCAGTCCTGCCGGATTACCGGGAAGAACTTATTGGCTGTTCTTTGGTTACAGTGTAGCACTATTTGACAGAAAAAGAAAGAGAAAGGCAATTTTTTTGAAGGAAATTCGGTGAAATTCGGATGAAAAAGACTGTATTTTGCTTAAATTTGGTAGTATAATACGAAATTACAGAACAAAATTTGAGGAGGGTATAGTCGTTTTATGAAGCTTCGTTATGAACATACGGTAAAAGCGTGTTTTGTGGGATATATTGTACAGGCGATTGTGAACAACTTTGTGCCGCTTCTGTTTCTTACTTTTCAGGCACAGTACGGGATTCCTCTTTCGCAGATAACACTTTTGATAACTCTTAATTTTATTTTACAGCTTATTGTAGATTTTGCTTCGGCTTTTTTTGTAGACAGAATCGGGTATCGGGTTTCGGTGCTCTTGGCGCACGGCTTTTCGGCAGCAGGTCTTTTGGCGTTACCTGTTTTACCGGAACTTTTTGAGAAGCCTTTCCCCGGACTTCTGACAGCAGTTATGATTTATGCTATAGGCGGCGGACTTTTGGAGGTGCTAATCAGTCCGATTGTGGAGGCTTGTCCCACGGAAAATAAAGAAAAGACAATGAGTATGCTGCATTCCTTTTATTGCTGGGGAAGTGTAGGAGTGGTGCTGTTGTCTACCTTGTTCTTTTCCGTATTCGGAACCGGGAACTGGAAACTGCTTGCCCTTCTTTGGGCATTGATTCCTATCGGTAACGGTCTGCTCTTTTCGAGGGTACCGATTGCACCCCTCATCGCGGAAGGAGAAAACAGCCTTTCCATCGTGGAGTTATTCAAAACAAAGGCATTTTGGCTGTTTTTGGTGCTGATTGTCTGTTCCGGTGCCAGTGAACAGGCGGTGAGTCAATGGGCATCCACCTTTGCGGAGCGGGGACTCGGTGTAACAAAGGCGGTGGGAGATTTGGCAGGTCCGGCGTTGTTTTCCGTGTTGATGGGAAGTTCCAGGTTCATTTATGGGAAATTCGGCGATAAAATCAATCTCAATCAGATGATGCTCGGTAGTGGCTGTCTTTGTATTTTTTCGTATTTATTAATTTCTTTAACACGTTCTCCGGTAATTGGCTTTGCCGGTGTTGCACTGTGCGGCTTTTCGGTGGGGATTCTTTGGCCCGGTACATTCAGTAAGGCTTCCGCCACGATAAAAGGCGGTGGTACGGTAATGTTTGCCCTGCTTGCTTTGGGAGGCGACTTAGGATGCTGTGGCGGCCCTACCTTTGTGGGAATGATAGCCAGTGCTTTTGGTGAGAATCTGAAAAAGGGAATCTTGTCGGCAGTCTGCTTTCCGTTGTTGCTTGTGATTGCAGTGGTTATCATGAAAAGAATGGAGAAAAGAAAGTAGCTGTGTTAGAATAGAAAATATCGGAAATATAGCAGGAAGACAGGAGAAGAAAACAGTATGAAAATATATGAAACAACACATCTGGTGAAAGGGGAGGACTTGAATCATCACGGCACTTTATTTGCAGCAAGGGCAGCGTCATGGCTTGTAGAGGCGGCTTTTGTGGCGGCGGGCTGTGCTTACGGAAAAAATGAATTAGTGTGTAGGAATCTTCATCAGATGTCTTTTACAAGACCGGTGCAGCCGGGAACGATTTTAAATCTGTCTTCCAGAGTGGTTTTAGCAGGAAAAACAAGCTTTATGGTGTCGGTTACGGCAGCTGATGCTTTTACGGGGCAGCAGGCATTTGAAGGCATGATAACGTTCGTTACCGTGGATGAGAAGACAGGAAAAAAGGTGGAGCACGGAATTGTATTGGATGGGTCTGCGGATGCTGAGGAAGAACGACTGCGAAAAGAAGCGGAAAGGATAAAGAAGACGGCTTCCGAAACAAATCGATAGTGGCGTAGCATAAAAGTATGCATGGAAAGGAATAAAAATGAATATCAGAAGAGCAAAAGAACAGGATATGGACGGAATCAACAGTCTGCTTTTGCAGGTATGTCTGGTTCATCATAAGGGAAGACCGGATTTATTTAAGTATGGAGCCAAGAAATATACGGATGAGCAGCTAAGAGCGATTATTCATGACGATAAGACACCGATTTTTGTAGCAGTAGACGAGAAAGAGCAGGTGCTGGGATACGCATTTTGCATTTTCCAGCAGCATCCTGATGATAACATTCTTACTGACATAAAAACATTATACATAGATGATTTGTGTGTGGATGAAAATATCCGCGGACAGCATATCGGGAAGAGCCTGTATGAGAGTGTACTGGCATTTGCGAAAGAGAGCGGCTGCTATAATGTTACGCTAAATGTATGGAGTCTGAACGAAGGGGCGAAAAAGTTTTATGAAAAATGTGGGTTAAAGCCCCAGAAAATCGGAATGGAAACAATTTTATAAAATACTTTCAAGAGGAGAAAAGAAAATGAAAAAATTCAGTGCAAAAAAATATTTCATGTATGCGTTGCCGTTGGCAGTATTATATCGGGTAATTGCATTTTTTACCGTAGATAAATTTGTACCCGGTATTTACGGAAGGCTTGTTAATTTTGGAATTATTGTGGTAATTTTGTTAGGATGTCTGTATTTATCGAGAGTAGACAAACAGGAATAAGTAAAAATAGCCGGCTTAAACAGTGCCATTCCCACAAACAGGGAATACTGATTAAGCCGGCGTTTTGTTATGGCAACGAGGAAAAGTCACGTGCTTGCCCAAGTGACTTTGACGACTGCTCCGGTTTAGAAGTAAGAATTAAAAATGGAACCGGAAGTAAAGTTTGCATTATAGTTTCCGAAGCTGTTATATGTATTTGCCTTTGTGGCTTCCGTATCAGCTTTAAAATTGATAAAGGAAGCAGATGCAGACACACTGTAGCCGTACGAGCCTGTGCCCTGAAATACGTTTTTAAGTGTAGTTTTGTCAGCTTTGTCAAAGGTTTCCTTGTCCAAAGAAAGGGAATTGTCTTCGTTAATGGTAATTCCGACCTTGGAAAGCATAGTTTCGTTTGCTTTTGTTGTGTTCACCATGGACAGTGTCTTTTGTAAAATAGAAGTGCTGTTTGCTTTGTCCGTAGCATCCAATACTGCGTTATAATCTTTGACAAAATCAGAAACTGCATTGTATGCGGCATTTTCTTTTTCACTGTCAAATACGGAATTTTTGCCTTTTTCCAGCAAAGCATCCGCGGACTCTTTTAGAGCATCGGTAGTGCTTTGGATTTTGGCTAAAGTCTCCGTAGAGTCAAGACTTGTGCTTGCTCCGGGTTTGGAAGAGTATTTATTGGCAGAGGTTTTTGTAGTGTCATCCTCTGCGGAAACTTTTTTGTAATAAGCCTTTAGCAATTTGCCGTAACTGCCGTTTTTGATGGAAGCGTAGTCGGCAAGAAGATTATTGGAAGACAATCCGGTCATACTGTTAGAAGAACCGGAGAACATACCGGAAAATAATGTGGAATAATCATTCTTTAAATTAATATTCATACAATCAACTCCTTTGAAATGGTTACGCGGCGTCCGTGCCTTTTACAATCCGTTTTTCTGCTTTAATTATAATTATTATCGACATGATTTACAAGGAATATTAGGAATTTTTATGAATTTACCAGATAGTTATCAAGGCTCTTACGAAGTTAGGTAAGGATGCTGTTTATATTATGGGCGGCTTGACTTTTGGTTCCCGGAATGTAATACTGAAAATATCTGTTTTAAAGGAGAAGAGTGATGAAGATATTGGTTTGGAGCGTGTTAGCAACGGTAATAAATTATTCTTTCATTACAACGGTTGTGGATGTTATTCTTTTGGGACGACTTCATGTGAAATCAGGGCGTGGATGCCGGAAGGGACAGTTTTTGATTGAAAGGGAGAACAGAATTGATTTGCAGGAGAGATTTGAGTGTTCGGCTTATTCTTCGGCATTTTGCCTCAGACATTGGGGAATAGAGGCTGAAGGACCGGAGCTTTATCAGAAAATGCCTAATAAAATGAAAAATGGCTATGTATATCCGAAGGGAATACAAAATTTGCTTCCGCAATATGGCTTTCGTGTGACCTATTGTATCGGAACGTTGTCGGCACTCAAAAAGGAGGTTGCAAAAGGCAATCCTGTTATTGTGCTGATACGAGTCCGTTCGGATAAAAACTGGCTGCACTATGTCCCGGTGGTGGGATTTGATGAAAACTATATTTTTCTTGCAGAGTCCTTAAAGGAGTTTGTGAATTGTGATGAGAAGTATTATAACCGGGCGATAGAAATAGACGAGTTTAAAAAGTTGTGGAACACTTCTATGATAAAGATGCCGTTCTACAGAAATACATATATGGTAGTGGAAAAGAAAGAACAGAAATAGAACGGAGGCATGTATGGCTGTGTGGAATCCGTGGCGAGGCTGCCACAAATATAGCGAAGGATGTAAATTTTGTTATATTCACAAGGGAGATGCCAAAAGAGGCGTAGATACCGGGCAGGTGGTTAAGACGGAAAAATTTTATGCTCCGGTCGAGAGGAACAAAAAAGGGGAATATAAGATGAAGCCGGGGCAACTTGTTTTTCTTTGTTTCACTACCGATTTTCTTGTTGAAGATGCGGATGAGTGGAGAGGGGAATGCTGGCAGATGATAAGGGAACGGGCGGATTTGCAGTTCCTTTTCCTGACAAAGCGGATTGAACGATTTATGGATTGTATTCCCGATGACTGGGGAGAAGGCTATGAGAATGTGACGGTGAGCTGCACGGTGGAAAATCAGCAGATGGCTGATTATCGGCTCGCTATTTTTAAGGAGCTGCCGATTAGACATAAAAATATTGTCTGTCAGCCACTTTTGGAGGAGATAAATATTGCCCCTTATCTGGAGCAGATTGAGTTGGTTGTAGTAGGCGGAGAGTCTGATAAAAATGCCCGTCCCCTTGATTATGAATGGGTATTGCGGATTCGGGAGCAGTGTGTCTCTAAAAAGGTGCATTTTAACTTCAGACAATGCGGAACACATTTTATAAAAGACGGTAAAACGTATACTTTGCGGGTACGGGATTTGTGCAGTCAGGCGAGAAAAGCGGGGATTGATTTATAGCGCTTAATTGTATCATCACTCCATATATGAGCTTCAATGCCTATTTTATTATAAGGCTGTTAGAAGTTCTATCAGCGTTCCGAAAATTCATTTGTCTGAGCAGCATATTTTTTGATGTCTTTTGCAAAGATAGTCCTGAATAAGGTACGAACAAGCGGCTGGATAAAGTACATCTGTGTAAAGAATGCAAATGGGAAATTAAAGCATACAAGCTTTATCCAGTTTGCAAGCAATGTCCATATATGAAAGCCTGCATAGTAGGGAAAGTACAAAAATGCTGCAATAAGGCTCATTGTCGGACACATGATGCCTACGGTTGCGTTGATAATTGCGCTTTCAAAAATCATCGGATGATTCTTTTGTGGATCAAACTTTCTGCAAGCCAGACGGAAGGATAATGGGCTTCCCACCAGAATTTCTAACGTGAAGGCAAAGCAGAATTCGACAAGTATTACTGTCCGGATGGGACACATTCTTCCAAACATGTATACTCCACCCTGAGCACGGATGGCATTTAGGACACTGTTTTCTCCGGTAATATTCATCAGGGTCTGTCCGTTTACTACATAAAGGCTGTAGAATACATAAGCATGTACAGTAATTAAAACGGTTAAGAATGCAAATACGATTCTTTGAAATTGATTTCTTGGCATAACTTTTCTCCTTTTGTCGCACAAAAAAACACAAGTAGAAAATGCAGAATAATCGGATTCAGGTTATATACATATGTACCGTAATCAGATTTACATGCAAAGCAATACTTGTGTCGTTTATGTGTTTTTATTTATTTTTCGTATTTTAACTTAACATAATCTAACCGAAAGTTCAAAGGGAAATTTTCACAAAATTTTTCATTTGTCATTTTAATTTATGTTGTCTATTGCCGAAACATATCTTTGTAGAATGAGCAGTTGTCAGTAAGGCAGAGAATGCGTATAATATTGAGTATTGGAACAGAATGAGAAAGAAGAATTTCCGGCAATGATAACTTTTGGGAGGCTGATGATGGATAAAAATATTTATGAAGTGAAATGTCCGAGGAAAATAAAGGAAAATGTTTTGGCAGAGGCGGTTGTGCCCGGTTCCAAGTCGATTACAAACAGGGCTTTGCTTCTTGCAGCTATGGCGAATGGAACAAGTACGCTTAAGGGCTGTCTTACAAGCGATGATGCAAGACATTTTTTGGAGTGTCTTAAAACGCTTGGTTTTCCTGTGAAGGAAGATGCTGATAGGGGACTTGGAAGTACGATAACCATAACAGGCTACGGTGGAGAGATTCCCAATAAAAAAACGGAAATTTATGTAGGAAGTGCAGGAACAGCCGCAAGATTTCTGGTAGCAATGCTGGCATTTTCGGATGGGGAGTATACTGTGAATTCCTCTGAACAGATGAAAAAACGTCCTATGCAGCCGTTGATTGATGCACTGAAAGAGGCAGGAGCAAAAGTAGAGTGTATGGAAGAAGAGGGGCGTTTTCCGTTACATATTATCGGAGTTGGGGACAAATCCCTGATACCGGATAAGTTTACTGTAAATATAGATAAAAGTTCACAGTTTTTGAGTGCCCTGCTGATTGCAGTGGGGGCATTGGAGAAAAAGGCAGAAATAAGTGTGGTAGGTACGCACGGACTAAGCTATGTAGACCTTACTGCGGAAATGATGAAAAGCTTTGGAGTCGCTCCGAAAAAACAGGTCGTGGACGGGCAGATAAAATATCTGCTTACGGGCGAAGGAAGTTTAGAAGCCCTTGTATACGAGGTGGAGCCTGATATGTCGGCAGCAGCTTACTTTTATGCTCTTGCAGCAGTGCTTGGGGCAAAAGTGACTGTGAGGGGTGTGACAGCCAATATGCTTCAGGGAGATGTAGCGTTTCTTAAGGTACTCGAAAAGATGGGATGCGAGATACAGGATGGAAACGATGGAAATCTTGTTGTAGCAGGTAAAGAAGGCGGAAAACTTAAGGGCGGATTCCGTGTGGATATGTCTGCGTTTTCGGATCAGGCACTTACTTTGGCGGCAATGGCGCCATTTGCAGATGCACCGATAACCATAACCGGAATAGGACACATCCGTTTGCAGGAATGTGACAGAATTAATGCAATTGTAAAGAACCTTGACGTACTCGGTATCAGGACAGAGGAAAAAGCGGATGAGGTAACGATATATCCGGGAGTACCAAAGGGCGGTGAGTTGGAAACCTTTGATGACCATAGAGTGGCAATGGCATTTGCACTGACAGGACTTAGAACACAGGGAGTAATCATTCGGAATCCGTCTTGCTGTAAAAAAACGTTTGCGGAGTATTTTGATGTGCTTGAAAAGGTTTTGACGGAACTTGATGTAACAGAATAATTCAATTTCCCAAAACTATTGACAAGATTCCTTTGCTTTCATATAATATTCTACAATATATATTGCGCAATATATATTGTAGAATATTTGAAAGGAAATGAAAGAAATGGCGCCGAAGAATAAGTTTACGAGAGAAGAAATGGTTGCAGCTGCGGTGCGTGTTGTCCGTGCAAAGGGAATCGATGCACTTACGGCAAAAGCATTGGCTAATGAGCTCGGTGTTTCCACACAGCCGGTATTCACCTGTTTTCATACCATTGATGAAGCGAAGCGAGAGGTTTGTTCCGCAGCGGAGAGATTGTATGATAGTTATGTGGCAGAAGGACTGCATATGCCAATTCCGTTCTTTGGTGTAGGAATGCAATATATTCGTTTTGCAAAGGAAGAACCGGAGCTGTATCGGCTATTGTTTTTAACGACACAGGAGGGTGAGAACAGTAGTGTAATGGTCGCTATGCGGCATTCACAGGATTTGGTGAGAGAATCTCTACAGCAAACGTATCATATTGATGCGCTGACAGCGGACCGATACTATAGGGATATGTGGCTTGTGGTGCATAGTCTGGCTACACTTGTTGTAACCGGAGGTTGTACATATTCGGAACAGGAAATAAGTGAAATTATGACAGCTTTTAGTGTCAGTATTTGCAAAGCAATCAAGGAGATTCCGGGCTTTGTGGAAAATAGCTTTGACCGGGATGCAATATTTCGTGAATTGGTGGAGGAATGATTATGAACAAGAGAATGAGACAATATATTGGAATTCTGGCAGCACTTGTTGCTTATTATATCGTACATGAAGGAGCACATTTGATTATTGCATTCCTATTCGGTGTTTTTAAAAGAGTACGTTTTTTGGGATTGGGGATACAGATTGATGTCAACAATGTAGAAATGACAGAAACGCAAATGTTCATTTTCTGTTTGGTGGGTGCACTCAGTACATTTATCGCCGGATATCTTCTTATTGCTTTGCGAAAGGTGATTTGCCAAGCAAAGAGTAAAGTGTTTCGAGCTGTTATGTATTACATAACGATGGCAATGCTCTTGCTTGACCCATTGTATTTGAGTATTTTATGTGGCTTCTTCGGTGGAGGAGATATGAATGGAATTGCACTGTTTGTACAGGAATGGATTGCAAGAATTATCTTTGGTATATTGTTGCTTGTAAATGGCGGTATGTTTTGGAAGATGGTTTTACCAATTTACAAGCTTTCATTTGAAAAAGAGTTTTAAGGAAAGTGGAGGAGCAGTTAGAGCAAGAGAGTATTTGGAGTCTCCGGAGGCTGGTACCGGGAAGGAAAAAGTATGTGAGGATAATGAAATATGCAGATTAGGATTGAAAAAGTAAAATTACATAGTGAGAATGTAAAACGTATCTATTTTGAGGCGTTCCCTAAAAAAGAGCGAATGCCCTTTCCAATGATGGTGGCTATGTCTATGCTGTGGAATACACAGTTTTTTGCGTTCTATGACGGGGATACCTTATGCGGATTTGTATATTTGGCTCAAAATAGTAAATTAGTGTTCGTTATGTTTTTCGCAGTAGACCAAAGTCTTCGTTCAAAAGGTTACGGAAGTGCGATATTGCATGAAATTCAAAAGATGTATCCCAATAAAAAGATTATTATTTCTATTGAGCCTTGTGATGAAAAAGCAGCTGATATAGAATTGAGAAAAAGACGTAAAGCGTTTTATATGCGAAATGGATATAAAGAAACAGGATATATGATGAAGTTGAATGGCGTGATACAGGAAATTATCATCATAAACGGAGAATTTGTTAAAAAGGAATTTCTTCTTTTCTTTGCATTTTATAGCAATGGGACTGTGTGGCCAAAGATTTGGAAACAAACAGAAAAGAATGTTATTGAGTAAAATCCCGGATCGGACAGTTTAAATTCGGATTTGTGGGAGAAATTACAATGAATACGAATAGAAAGTGGGAAAAGGAAGGGTTTGTAATTAGAGCTGCACAGGCCTCCGACGCAGAAGATTATTTTTACCAAAATTTTAATCCGTTAGATAAAGAAGCGGCGCGATTGACCGGATGCAAAGAGGTATTTACAAAAGAAGAAATAGTTTCCTTTTTTCTAAAATCTCTTGAAGATGAAGAACGAGGAAAAGGAATGGGAACATGGGTGGTAGAAACTACTCGTGATTTTGCATTTGAAGAATTGAAATTGCATCGTTTGGAATTAGATGTATATTCATTTAATCCGAGGGCGGAAAAGGTATATCTTAAGGCAGGTTTTAAGAGAGAAGGTATTCTTCGTGATGCCGTCTTGGATGGAGATAAATATGCAGATGATATACTTATGTCTATTCTTGAGGATGAATGGAGATGTTTAAAATAAACTAAATAAGGAGTTGCAGGAAGGGAATACACTGGAATTATTGGAAAAGAAACATTTAGTCAGACCATGAGGAGAGAAATATTGAAAGAAAAAACGATAGAAGAATTGTTATCAGAATTGATGCTGACATGTGGTTTGGGAACAATTAATCCCCCTGTTAAATCTGTATCCAGCGGTTTTTTACATAGGATGTATCGAGTAGTAACAGAGTGCGGAACATACGCTGTTAAGTATTTAAATGGGAGAAGATACAGAAAATTTTGATTTTAGTGAGGTGATATGAAATGTATTTATATCATTATTATGATAAGGCTATTGGCCCTTTTAAAAATTTATCAGATTTATCTATAGAAGAGGCAAATAGAGTGCTTCAAGAAATAGCAATTACAAAACCTAAAGTGCAATGTGCCAAAAGAAATGCTGACTATATGCAAGCAAGAACTTATTATGAAAATATATTACGAAGTGAATTTCAAAAGAAAGGTGGATTAATCTGCAGACAGGTACCACATTATATGGTAGTAGAACATAGCCCGTGGTTAAGTACTTGGTATGAAAATAGTTCCTATATAAAAATACCTATCGAAGAGTTTGACTTAAGAACGATATCCTTTACATACGGAGATTCACATCCGACCTTTAGTGACAGAGTAAATGATGGAAAAGAGTATCGTAAGAAGCTTTATACTTACGATGAAATCTTAGAAGTGATAGAAAAGTATGGATTACCTCAGGATTGGAATGATGATGGAAAATATGGGCCTGAAAGATATATAGAAGCACATATTTGGAGTGATGATGTTATAGGTAAATACCTGGCGGAATAGCATATAATTCAATGTAAATGAGACAGAAAAAGAAAACGGGAAAAAGGTAAAGATAGAAAATAGCAAATTGAATTTTATATGCAGGAGAGATGTTATTGATAAAGATTCTAAAGAGTGTATAGGACAGATTGCATATTTTCTTGTTGATAATAAGAACAATTTTGCAGAGATAGAATACTGTATTGGTTCTGCTTTTCAGTGTAAAGGGTTTGCAACAGAAGCAACAAAAGCTGTTATAGAATATGGATTTGATAACATAAAATTGCATAAAGTTCAGATTTGCACAAAAACAATTAATATTCCTTCTAAAAGAGTCATAGAAAAATGTGGTTTTACGTATGAAGGTACATTAAGAGATTATTTCTTTATGGATGGGCAGTATGTTGGATGATTATATTTTTCAATTTTAAGAAATGAGTACAAGGCATAACGAAAGTAAGAGGGATGCTTTTTGCCGGAAGAGCAAGAAGATGGGTGGAAGATATAGAAAACTAAAAATTTGACGGAGGTATAGTTGATGAAAATAAAAAACCCTATGTTGGTAGTAACGGATATTGATAAGTCAGTAGAATTTTATAAAAAAGTTTTGGGGCTTCATGTAATTATGGATTTTGGTGCAAATAAGACTTTGACAGGTGGTTTGGCACTGCAAACACTTGAAACTTGGAAAGAATTTATTGGTACAGACAGCGTTTCATTCGGTAGCAATAGTTCTGAAGTATATTTTGAAGAGGATAATTTTGACAAATTTGCTGATAGACTGAAAAAGTGTGATGTGGAATACGTCCATCCTATCAAGGAACATTCATGGGGACAGCGAGTGGTTAGAATTTATGACCCTGATAAACATATTATTGAGGTTGGCGAGAACATAAAAGTAGTTTGTAAACGTTTCTTGGATAGTGGCATGACCCCAGAGCAAGTAGCAGAAAGAATGGATGTACCAATGAAATTCGTAAAGGCTTGTATACGCTAAAGTCCAATTTATAGGAAAAGAAAATTACAATTGACCGAGCTCTTTAGAGCGAGGGATGCTTCCTGCCCGAAGGGCAAGAAGATGGATGAAAGATACAGAAAAACTTAGAATTTGCGGAGGTTTATGATTGCGAATAACGATAATTCGCCATGGTAAAGTAAATATGAAGTGGCCCAAGAAGTGCTCTTCCAGTGATTTTGATATGGCTTGTGCGGAATATGATAGAAGTGATTTGGAAAGTATTAATATTACTCCATTATGTGAAGAAACTGATAGAATTTATGTAAGTATGTTATCGCGAAGCGTACATACTGCCGAAATCCTGTTTCCTAATAAGAAATATTATGAAATGCCGGAAATTGGTGAGGTTCCATTGAAATCATTTATGGAAACAGAAAAAAGATTACCTTTATGGATGTGGAATATTATGGGCAGAGTGCAATGGTATATAGGTAGTTCTCGTCAATTAGAAAAAAGAAATAGTACAATACAAAGAGCGAATAGAGTTATAGATTTATGTGAAAGTCAAAATGAAGATTGTATTTTGGTAACACATGGATTTTTTATGAAGACATTGATTAGAGCTTTGAAAAACAGAAGGTATCAGTTATTAGGTATTAGTCAGTTTACAATTAAGAATCTACAGTTGATTTGTGCAGAAAAGCAGTAGCTTGTAATAGAAATTGATATGTCCCAATTGTTTTTATATCATTATTACGATAAGGCTATTGGCCCTTTTAAAAATTTTACGAAGTGAATTTCAAAAGGAAGGAGGAGTAATCGGGAATGAAATATATATTTTTTATTGTGATTGGGTATATTGTATTGTATTTGACTGTATGGCTTCATGAAGTGGGACATTCTATTTGGGATTGTCTGTTTGGTGTAAAACAAGGGTGGTTAAAAGTCAATGTAAAACCCTATATTTTCTTCTCAACACCAGGAGAATTGGATATTGAAGCATGGAACAATTTGAATTCGAGGCAATATGTTTTGATTGCCTATGGTGGAATTATAGCAAATGCAATATGGGCAGTAATAACCGGAATCATTATCAAGGTTGTACCAATAAGTAATTTGTATATTAATATGGCATTGTGGTTATTCATGTCATTACATATTGGAGAGATTTTTAGTTATCTCTTTATTGGAAGTATCTATGTGGTAAGTGATATGGCGATTATAGTACAGCACATGCCTAAATTACGTATCGTAAATATCTGTGTGGGATTTTTATTGACAGTCCTTTATATTTTCCTATTAGTAAATGTGCCTGGTGATTTCCAAGTATTTATCATAATATGGAATGTAATAACTGTAGTATCAATGTGTTCCGGTAGAATTATTTTTTCCATAAAATCTAAAAGAGCATAGAATGTTGATGTGACAAACAAGGAAAAAATGTTTTTTCTACGCAAAGAGTTTGGTAAATCCCAATTGAACGAGTTCTTTAGAGGGGATGGATAAAAAAGAATTAAATAAATTGGTAGTTGCGAGGATGATATTATGATTATTGAAACAAAACGGTTATTATTACGATATTTTGCTAAAACTGATGCGAAAGAGGCACATGAACTGTTTTGCGATGAAGAAGCAATGCGTTTGGTTGGAATGTATCCACCCTTCACCCAATTTGAAGAAACAGAGGAGAGAATCAACAAATGGGTGAATGCAAAGAGACACTTTGCGATTGTTCTTAAAGAAACAGGATCACTGATAGGATATATAGTAATTAATCCGGATTCTGAGGAATGTAGAGAAGACACGAGAGAGATGGGGTTTGCATTGATTTCAAAGTATAGGGGACAGGGTTATATGAAAGAGGCGGTGAATGCTGTCCTAAAGGAATTAGCAAGGAACAATATAGTGTATGTATGGGCTTGTTGTTTTAAGGAGAATGTTGATTCGGAAAAGCTGATTAGAAGCATAGGATTTGAATTTCAGCAGGAAGGGATTTTTGATTCTCCAAATGACAGGCGATATGAGTCTCTTGAATTTAGAATGAAATTGTAATCTGTGGCAGACACAAAAAATGACTTCCGATTCCAATTTTGGGAACTGGGGGAAAGCGAAATATATCGCGCTCAAAGAAAAAGGAGATTGATAACTTCCGGTTGACCGAGTTCTTTAGCACGAGGGATGCTTCCTGCCGGAAGAGCAAGAAGATGGATGAAAGATATAGAAAACTAAGAATTTGGCGAGGTATATGATGAAGAAACTTTTACTGGTTATGGGAGATTTAGCAACAGGAAAATCTACTTTTGCTAATATTCTTTCAAAAAGATATGATACAAATGTATTTTTTAAGGATTCAATCAAAGAAGTGCTGGGAGATACGATTGGATTCTCAAATAGAGAGGAAAATAAGATATTATCAAGAGCAACAATGGAATTAATGTTCTTTATCTTTTCAGAGTTTGAAAAATTAAATAAGAATCTCATTTTGGAATCAAACTTTCATACTGTAGAATTGGAAACATTACACAAAATGGCATATGAAAATAACTATGAGGTGCTTACCCTTGTTCTTCGTGGAGATGTTGAGATTTTACATAAGCGATATTTAAATCGAATGCATAATGAGAACAGGCATCCCGTACATTTAAGTACAACATTAGATGTTTTTGACGATTTTAGAAGATGTACTGAGTATTTAAGAAGTGAAAAAATTCTTGGTAATACAATAGCTATTAATGCGAATGATTTTTCGTATCAAACAGACATGGATATTTTAGAAAAAATAGACGAATTTATGAGAGATTGCTAAATCCCAATTGACCGAACTCTTTAGAGCGAGGAAGGCTTCTTGCCCGAAGGGCAAGAAGATGGATGAAAGATACAGAAAACTTAGAATTTGGAGGAATTTTATGAATATTTATGAAACATGTCCTGTATTAGAAAATGAAAAGTTTATAATTAGATTATTTCAGAATGAAGATTGCGATGATTTATTAAAAGTATATAGTGATAAGAATGCATTACCGTTCTTTAATAGTGATAATTGTGACGGAGATAATTTTTATTATGCTACAAAAGAAAGAATGACAGAGGCTATTGGCTTTTGGAATATGTCATATGAAAATGGTTGGTTTGTCAGACTTTCTATTGTTGACAAGACAGTATCAACTGTAATTGGAACGGTTGAATTATGCTTGAGAGTGTCCGAAGATGAATTTAATAACATGGGTATTTTAAGAGTAGATGTGAGAAGTGATTATGAACAAGAAAATGAATTGTATAGTATTTTTTCACTTATCACACCGGAAATTGAAAAAATGTTAGGATGTAAAGGTGTACTTACTAAAGCGCCAATATATGCGGTAGAGAGAATGAAAGCAATTCAGAAAGCAGGTTTCACTAAATCGGAACATTTATTGATTGGAAAAACGGGATATGCCTATGATGGATATTGGACAATTAAATAACATCAACAACGTCCAAGTGATCGAGCCTTTGGAGCGAGAAATGCTTCTTGTTCAAAGACCGGGGAGATGAAAAAGAGATATTAAAGATTTGAGGTGGTAACAAATGAACTATGCGGAATATGGGTTAGAAAAAAAGATACTATTATTTTTTTACATGGCGGTGGACTGGCTCCTTGGAATTATTTTGAAGAGGTAAGACATCTGCAAATATGCAATAATAGAAAGTACACTTGTTTTACCGATGAAAACAACTTACGCATTGATTAAGCCAACATTTTCGCTGTGTTATCCATTAGTTAAGAAACATTGGTTTGCACAAGTACAGTTTAACTCGTTACATATCAAGAAAGATCTCTTTGATAACTATTACCGTGACAGCGCTGCAATAACAAAAGCAAATATGATTGCGTTTTTAAAAGCAAATCCGGATTACAAACTGAAAAAAGAAATTGAAGAATGTAAATCCAAGGTGCTGGTGTTAGTCGGAAGCAGAGAATCCGGGACTATGAAAAAATCCGCCGATATTCTTCATAAACGAATTCAGAACTCTACTCTCGAAAATTTGCCGGGGTATTATCATGGAGATTTGAGCATTAATCATTCAGATATTTACATTCGAAAAATGAAGCAACTAATGGCTGATTGACACCTCCAATTGACCGAACCGGTTAGAGGGAAGAAGGATTCTTGGCGAGGGACAGAAAGTTGAGGAGAATGAGGAGAGAAATATTGAAAGAAAAAACGATAGAAGAATTGTTATCAGAATTGATGCTGACATGTGGTTTGGGAACAATTAATCCCCTTGTCAAATCGGTATCCGGAGGGTTCTTACATAGGATGTATCGAGTAGAAACGGAGTGCGGAACATACGCTGTGAAGTATTTAAATCCGGTAATAATGGGTAGGGCAGGAGCTCATGAAAAATATGCGCGGGCAGAAAAAATGGAAAGCATGATTGAAAAGGAAGGTATTCCTATTGTACCGTCTTTAACAATACATGGTAATAAGATGCAAAACATAGAAGGGCATTATTTCTATATTTTTAATTGGAAGGAAGGCCATATTACTGATTGGAATAATATTTCAAATTATGAATGTCATATAGCCGGAAATATTCTTGGAAGGATTCACGCAATTGAACCAGAGAATGTCTCTCATCAAGAACCTG
This sequence comes from uncultured Lachnospiraceae bacterium, assembly GCA_964449325.1. GTDB lineage: Bacteria > Bacillota > Clostridia > Lachnospirales > Lachnospiraceae > RGIG3002. Next base: position 141,542 of record CAYUYJ010000004.1, read on the forward strand.
AAATAAGTAAAATCGATTGGCAGGGATATTTGATGAAAGCTAAAGAACAGATGAGTGAGATTGCTTCTCTTTTGACGGAAAATGAGGAAATGCTGATTTATGCTGAGAGAGAGATGAACAAGGCTGGAACTATCTTACCGGATATTCTCTGTATGTCAGATGAAGATATGGATCCTAAGAATATTATGTGGGATAATGGCAATCCGTGGGTAATAGATTTAGAATGCCTTGATTATGGAAACCCAATATCGCATGTACTTCAACTTGCACTTCAATGGTCGGGGATTACCACTTGCGACATAGACATTGAAAAAATGGTTAATTATTTTGAAGGTTATCTGGAAGCCTATGACAATGGCTATAGGGCATATAGTGATGTTTTTGGTTTGGCGTATACATGGGTTGAATGGCTGGAGTATAACATACGGAGGGCATTGGGAGAGTGTATTGATGAAGCTGAAAAAGTAATGGGGATTACTGAGGTTAAGAATACTATCAATAGGATTAAGTACCTTTATAATAACGAAAAGGACATTAAAGCTGCGTTGGATTCCCGCCTGCCTAAGACTGAGCCCTTGAGCGAGTGATGCTTCTTGCCGGAAAGGCAGGAAGATGGGGAGAAGATACAGAAAGTTTTGAATTTTTGTGGGGTGATATGAAATGTGGATTAATCTGCAGACAGATACCACATTATATGGTAGTAGAACATAGCCCGTGGTTAAGTACTTGGTATGAAAATAGCAAATTGAATTTTAAATGCAGGAGAGATGTTATGCTTACACATGTTGGAACTAACACAATTGAAACCGCAAGGTTAATTCTTCGTAGATTTGAGTATTCAGATAATGAAGCAATGCGTAAGTATTGGATTGCTGATGAAAAAATACAATCATTGTATTCAGAGCCGGTTTATACAACAGAAGCGGAAGTAAAAGAATTGCTTGATAAATACATAGGTTCCTATGAAAAAGAGGATTATTATCGTTGGGCTGTTATTGATAAAGAATCTAAAGAGTGTATAGGGCAGATTGCATATTTTCTTGTTGATAATAAGAACAATTTTGCAGAGATAGAATACTGTATTGGTTCTGCTTTTCAGTGTAAAGGGTTTGCAACAGAAGCAACAAAAGCTGTTATAGAATATGGATTTGATAACATAAAATTGCATAAAGTTCAGATTTGCACAAAAACAATTAATATTCCTTCTAAAAGAGTCATAGAAAAATGTGGTTTTACGTATGAAGGTACATTAAGAGATTATTTCTTTATGGATGGGCAGTATGTTGGACGATTATATTTTTCTATTTTAAGAAATGAGTACAAGGCATAACGAAAATAAGAGGGATGCTTCTTGCCGTAAGAGCAAGAAGAGGGATGAAAGATGTAGAAAACTAGGAATTTGACCGCATGTAAAGTCATGTTGCAGAATTGTAAAGTTGATGTGGTGGTAGTTGGAAGTGCATTTTGCTACAATGAAATCACCAAATTGAAGGAGGATTTCATTATGAAATTGCAAGAAAAAATCATTGAGCATAGAAAAGCAAATGGTTGGTCACAAGAAGATTTTGCAGACAAGTTGAATGTATCACGGCAGGCAGTCAGCCGCTGGGAAAATGGAACCGCACTGCCTGATGTGCAAAACATATTGCAGATTAGCAAATTGTTCCATGTTACAACAGATTATCTGTTGAATGATGATTATGGAAGCGACAGCGATATTCCTGCGGTTAAGACTGCAACAGAAGAAACAGAGGCTTTGTTTATGAAAAAGAAGCATCTGCATCTGGTAGCCGCAATTTCTTTCTCGATTGCGTCTTTATGCTGGATAATAGGAATAGCAAATAGTACACATGATGTTGCAACCGCACTTTTTGGTTTTAGTTTTGCCCTTAGCATATTCAATGCAGTTACACAGTTTGTATTGTATTTCAAGAAACGATAAGGTAATCTGCACAACAAATTCTAATGGTAATCCAAATATATTTTTGAAGGGGAGAAGTTTATGAAGAATTATACTCAGGTATATGTGAAGAACAGTTACGAAGCAGCGAAGACCTATTGTAAAGCCTTTGGAGCAGAGATTACAAGAGAATTCAAAAATGAAGCAGATACTGCATATGAACATTGTGAATTGTCTGTAAATGGGGAGGGATTCTTGGCTCTGGCTGAAGCCTCAAATCCTTGTGATATTGAGGTAGTACATAAAAATAAATGGGAGACAATGACATTTAATGTGTTTGAAATGGGGAGTGAAGAAGCTGTCAATAATGCCTTTGAAGTACTTAGTGAGGGTGGTGTGGTTATCGAACCTATTCATGAGCTCCCTTGGAGTAAATATAATGCTACTATTATTGACAAATATGGAGTGTGTTGGTGGATTTCTATATAGGCTTACAATATTGAAGGATTCTTGCCGGAAGGACAAGAAGATGGATGAAAGATATAGAAAACTTAAGAATTTATGGAAAGGAAGAGTGGAGTAAATGCAGGTAAAAGATGCAATATATAACAGGAGAAGTTGTAGAGATTATAAAGAAGATTTAGTTTCCCATGAAATATTGGAGGAATTATTACATGCTGCATTTTCAGCACCAACAGCTGTAAATGCTCAGCCATGGGAGTTTGTTGTTATTGATGATGCCGGTATACTGGATAAATTAAGAGCAAAACTGCCTTTTGCAAGATATAATGCTCCGGCATGTATCGTTGTCTGTGGCAACAGTAACATAGGATTGAAAGGGCAGGATAAAGATCTTTGGATTTGTGATTGCTCTGCAGCAATGGAGAATATGTTACTTCGTGCTACGGATATGGAACTGGGGAGTCTGTGGGTTGGAATTTTTCCGATACCATCCAGAATGCAGGCGGTAAGAGACATTTTGGATATGCCATCCAATGTTAATCCTTTAGGATTAATGTATGTGGGATATCCAAACAGCAAGGCAGACGGAAGATGCCGCTATAATGAAAAAGCCGTTTATTGGCAGAAGTATGATCCAAATAGAAAACATAAGAAAAAAGACAAGCCGGTTATAGGGCATTACTCATAAAATGATTCCGAAGCTGTGAAAATGAAGAAAGGATGACAGAAAAATGTCCGGAAAGATAAAGCAGGCAGAGTGCATACAGACCAAACGACTTGAACTGAAATCATACAGAAACAGTGATAAAGAACAACTGATAAAACTTTTGACCAATGAAGAAATAGCAAAAACATTTATGGTTCCGGAGTTCAGTTCAGAGAAGCAGGTAGTGGATCTGGTATGTAAGCTTATTGAGTTTAGTAAAGCAGAGGATAGCGCACATTTAGAATACGGAATATATTTAAAAGATACGTTGATTGGCTTTATTAATGATTGTGGGATAGAGGATGAAGAAATTGAAATCGGTTATGTAATTCACCCCGATTACAAGGGACAGGATTATGCAACCGAGGCTGTGAAGGCAGTCATAAATGATTTATTCAGAATGGGATTTAAGAAAATTAAGGCGGGTTATTTTGAGGAAAATATTGCAAGTCGCAGAGTTATGGAAAAGTGTGGCATGCAGCAGAGTGATGAAATTGATACAGAAGAGTATCGAGGCGTAAGCCATATTTGCCGATATTTTTATATTAAAAATTGGGGTTAATTTGAATTTGAGGAGGAATGATATTGTATGATCGATAGTACAAAAGTAAAAGAAATTTTGTTTTCATTAGGTGCAGATTTGTGTGGTATAGCAAGTATAGATAGATTTAGTGATGCACCAAAAGGGTATCATCCATTAGATGTTTTGCCAACATGCAAATCCGTTATTTCCTTTGCTTGCAGATTTCCGGTTGGAACATTAGTTTGCAATTCTGATATTCCATATACCAGAGTGCGAAATTCTATCACGCCAAAACTGGATGCGATAGCACTTGATCTTTGTATTGAAATGGAAAAAAATCAAATAGTATGTGTGCCTATACCAACAAATGAGAGCCAATGGGATGAAAATACCGGAAGATGGCGTTCAATAGTTTCTCAAAAGCATATAGCTCAAGCAGCCGGCATAGGAACGATAGGAAGACATTCTTTATTGATAACACCGGAATTTGGAAGTATGATTTTTTTAGGAGCGGTCTTATGTGAGGAAGAATTAGAACCTGATGAAATGAAAGAACCTCTTTGTAATAATTGTAATTTGTGTGTAGAAATTTGCCCTGTAAATGCATTGGAAAATTTAGAATTAAAGCAACAATTGTGTTGGGATTTTGCTTTTGGAGACGATGAAGAAGAAAAAGTGTGGAAAATCTCTTGCCATAAGTGTAGAGATATTTGTCCATATAATTTAGGTAGTCAAAATTCGATTATTAATCACAATAAATAAGGGTTAATCGCTCTTGCAACAATTAGAGAAGAACTGTATCGTTTTTATGATATTATTATCCAATTGACCGAGGGATGCTTCTTGTCCGAATGGGGCAAGAAGATGGGAAAGAGATATAGAAAATTTAGAATGTATAGGAGTGATAATATTTAGGTTTATGATGATGAATTTGTTAAAGGAATGATACATTGGGAGAAGAGTAGAAGCATATGTTATTCCTGAATATCGTGGGGAAGGTTTAGCAAGAGCTCTTCTTCAATATGCGGAAGTTCGTGCAAAACATGAAGGGGCAGAGTATATGTGGGTAGAACACGGAACTGCAAATCCCAATGCGAGAGGTTTTTGGAATAAATACTTTAGAACATATGAATATGAACTGGTAAGAACAATAAATTGAATTAGGTGAAACACCTTTAGAAAGGTGAAAATATGAGTAATTTATATGTTTCGGATTTAGATGGTACATTGCTGAGAAGTAACGAAGTAACATCAGAATACACAAATTCTGTGATAAATTCTTTAGTGAATAAAGGAATGATTTTCTCTTATGCCACTGCACGTTCTTTAATTACGGCTAAAAAAGTGACGAAAGGAATAGAGGCAAAAATTCCGCTGATAGTGTACAATGGAGCATTTGTAATTGACAATATTACAGAGAAGATATTGCTTGCTAATTATTTTGATGATTCCGTTTATACTGTATTGGAAGATTTGTTTAGTCATAATGTGTATCCCATTGTCTATGCTTATATCAATGGCAAGGAAAGGTTTTCATTTGTATCGGAATTATGTACAAAGGGTATGAATATGTTTCTTGACAGCCGAAAAGGAGACATTCGTACAAATAGAGTTAACTCGCTGCACGATTTAAAAGAGGGTGACATTTTTTATATTACCTGTATTGATGAGCCTGAAAAACTTAAGCCGTTGTATGAAAAATACAAAGCCAGATATCACTGTGTGTATCAGACTGATATTTATACAAACGAACAGTGGTTGGAAATTATGCCGTTAGAAGCATCAAAATCTAATGCAATAAAGCAATTGCAGACAATGTTGGATTGTGAAAAGTTAATTGTATTTGGTGATGGTAAAAATGATATAGATATGTTTCAGATAGCTGACGAAAGTTATGCTGTCGAAAATGCACATGAAGATTTAAAAAAATATGCAACAAAGGTCATTTTATCTAATGATGAAGATGGTGTTGCTAAGTGGCTTGAAGATAATTTCTAATAATAAACAACAGAAAGGTCAATTGTATGTGAGCAGAGATAAAGTAAATAAGAATTTGGAGGGATAGTATTATGAAGTTAGTAAGAGCCGGTATTAGCGATTGTGAAAAAATATGGAATATGCAAATAAAAGCTTTTGCTGATTTGTTGGAAAAGTATCAAGATTATGAGACGAGTCCCGGAAATGAGGCAAAGGAAAGAATAGAAGTTAAGTTATCACAAGATTTTACATATTTTTATTACATTTTTGACGATGATAGCCTAGTTGGAGCCATACGGGTTGTCGATAAAAAGGATGGAAGTAGAAAGAGGATTGCACCTATTTTTATTATGAAAGAGTTTCGCAATAAGGGATTGGCGCAAAGAGCCTTTTGTGAGATTGAGAAAATTCATGGAGATGACAACTGGAGTCTTGATACTATTCTTCAAGAAAAAGGAAATTGCCATTTGTATGAAAAAATGGGGTATGTGAAAACGGGAATGGTTGAAAAAATAAATGATAGAATGGATATTGTTTATTACGAAAAGAATTAAATAAATAAGAATTGACCGAGCTCTTTGAGCGGGGGATGACAATTGACCACAAGTCAATTGTATGAGGCAGAGACATAGAAAAATTTGAAGTTGTGGAGGATTGCATGAAAATAGAAAAAATAGGAAGAGATGTTTTTGGGGAAATCAATCTGGATGAGTTTAATCGCCAACAGAAAATTACAAGGATATATGTTAGAAAAGATGAACAGTATGTGCTTGAAGAACAGATGGGTGTGATGGATTGGAGTATTGATAAAAAAAGGGAAGTTGCTCATGACTTAGTTGATGGTAATTATATTTCCTATCTTGCACTTGAAGAAGATAGAATTGTTGGCTTTATGAGTCTTGTGAAGGAATTGATATCTGGGCGGATGATTCTTGATTTGATTCAAGTTGACAAGGAGTTTCGCGGACAGGGAATTGGTCGTATATTATGGGAAAAAGCGGTGGAAGAAGCGCAGTTAAACGGAGCAAAAGAGTTGTACATTTCGGCTTGCCCATCGGAGGAAACAATCAATTTCTATACAACGATGGGGGCTAGTGTTACTGACAATCCAATTGTATCCATTGCAAATGATGAACCAGACGACCTTCAGCTTGTTTATCCAATTGTGTAAATTCCAATTGACTGAGCCTTTGAGCGAAGGAGTAAAGAATAATGAAAATAGAAACAGACAGACTAATTATTCGTTCTGTAGAACGTGGGGATGGGACGGTCTATGCCGACATGGCAAAGGATGGAAGTCTTTTGGATGTTGGTTTTGATATTAATTGTGCAGAATGGATGGAGGGCTGGATTAGTGGGGCAATGCAGAGGGATAAGGTTGACAATCCACAAAATGATTATATAGCATATACAATCTGTTTAAAGAGCAATGGTACTATAATTGGTTCTGTTGGCTGTTCATATTATGATGATTTAAAGCAAACAGGAATCACGTATTTTATCGGACAAAAGTATAGAGGAAACGGATATGCTGTTGAGAGTGTACAAGCATATACAAATTATTTTTTTACTCATTATCCAGTTAAGAAACTTATTGCAACAATTAGAGAAGAAAATGTTGCATCATGGAAAACCATTGAAAAGGCTTCTTTTCAAATGGTTGAAAGAAAAATGTACCAAGACATTAACGATGCTAAAGAAGAACTGTATCGTTTTTATGAAATTACAGTATAAACAAAAATCTTTGTTTATGAGGTGACAATGATAAGAGAAGGGAAAGATAATGCAATGATAAGACATGCAATGACAGAAGATGCTTCCAGGATAGCGGAAATATTGATATTTACAAAGCGAATGAATTACAGAAAGATTTTTAAAAATGATAAAGTGTCATTTGGAAAAATGCAGGTCTATCAATTAGCAAAGGATTATATTGATAATCCGGATAAATTAGATAATATTTGGGTTTATGATGATGAATTTGTTAAAGGAATGATACATATTGAAGGAACTCAAATTGAAGAATTGTATGTTGATACTTTTTTTGAAAATCAGGGTATTGGTAGTATTCTTATAGAATTTGCTATTGAACAAATGAAGTGTGATTGTTTATGGGTTCTTGCGAAGAATACCAAAGCAATACAATTTTATGAAAGACATGGTTTTGTACTTACGGAAGAAAAACAATTTGAAGAAGGTACAACAGAGTGTATTATTCAAATGGAGCGTTAACTTCCAATTGACCGAACTTTTTAGAGCGAAGAAGGCTTCTTGACGGCGGGGCAGAAAGTTGAGGAGAAGATATATAAAAAAATTTGTGGGGCGATGATATGGGAAAACTTATTATACTTAGAGGAAATTCAGGTAGTGGAAAAACCACAATTGCCAAAGAATTGCAACGGAAATTTGGCAGGAACACCATGCTTATTTCACAAGATGTAATTAGAAGAGATATGCTTAAAGTCAAAGATGGAGAAAATACACCTGCATTGCCACTTATGAAAGAGCTTTTAATTTATGGCAGTAACCATAGCGATATTGTTATTTTAGAAGGCATTATGTATGCAGATTGGTATAAAACCCTGTTTGAGCTGGCTATTCAATTATATGATACAAGAGTATATGCATACTATTTTGACATACCTTTTGAAGAAACATTAAAACGACACCAAACAAAGCCTAATTGCAATGATTTTGGTGAGGAAGCAATGCGTAGGTGGTGGCGAGAAAAGGATTTTTCTGATGTATTAAATGAAGTTAGCATTACATATGAAAGAGATATTGAAAGTATTATTATCGATATTTGTAATACTGTTTTAAACGATTAAATAAGAATTTGAGGAGGTCGTGGATATGACAAATATTGAAATAGTATATCGTTTTTTTAAAGAAGGATATGAAAATAAAAACTACAATTTGGTAATGTCTTATTTAGCAAATGACTATATTGACCATAGTCCGGCCGGAGCAAGAGGGAATTCTCAAGCTGTTGAAATATTAAAGATTGTTGATTCCCGCAACAGGTAAAAAGATTCATTTTGAAGTACTGGAGAATTTCAAAGTTGTAGGTGGAAAAATAGTTGAATCTTGGGGATATTGGCCGGATAAAGAAATTGAAGAAAAACTTCGATAACTTGGAGGGATTGAATATGGATATAGTACCATACTCGAATAAAATTGATGAATATTTAGAAGCTGATGATGTGATTGATTACAGAAATAATTCTATTATGCAGTTAGCAGACTCATTATTTCAAAAAGCAAATAATGAGTTGGAGTTTATTAAAATGGCATATGAATTTGTTAGAGATAATATTTCTCATTCAGCAGATATAAAAGAGGATATCATTACCTGCGCTGCTTCAGAAGTGCTGGAAGCAGGTCATGGAATTTGCTTTGCAAAATCTCATTTGTTAGCCGCTTTACTCCGTTGTAAATCTATTCCAACAGGTTTTTGTTATCAAAAGCTTATTTTAGATGATGAAACAGCACCTATTTTAATATATCATGGGCTTAATGGCGTGTATATTAAAGAATTAGAAAAATGGATAAGACTTGATGCAAGAGGAAATAGAAAAGATGTGGATGCACAGTTTTCAATAGATAATGAACAACTTGCTTTTCCGGTACGTCCGGAAATGGGAGAAATTGATAATTTTACAGTATATCCAAAACCGGACGTAAAAATAATAGAAAAACTAAGAGTAAACAAGACAAGAACAGAACTTTGGGATAACCTCCCTACTGAACTTGAATATATGGGGAGGGGTTTATGAACGAACTTTGTATGATTATAAAAGATATGGTGAAACCGAATTTTCTTAATATAAAAACATCAATACAGGCTTATAATCGGGATGCTTTGTGTTGTGGCAGTCCTTTATGGAGATGGGCATATCATGCTCTCCATTCTGCAGATAAATGGTTTATTAATCCGACAGAGTATGAAGAACCATTGTTTCACAAAGAAGGGCTGGATGATCCGGAAAAGCCGTGTGATGTAATACTATCTGATAAAGAGTTATTAGAATATTTAGCGAAAATTGAAAAAAAGACATATGAGTATTTGGATACTTTATCAGATGAAATGTTATATGAAAAGCCAAATGGATGTCCTTATACAAGAATGGAGTTGGTGTTAAGGCAATTTAGACATTTGTCGTTTCATACAGGTATGTTAAATGGACAAACAGCGGTTATGACTAATGAATTTCCTATGTGGGTTTCCGAGACATCAAAATATGTTGATGATGGTATTTTATTCGGAAGATACAGAAAAGGGAAGACAATAGTATAGAAACAAATCGTATTTATAGGGATGATGGATAAGCGAAAAAGTATGAATAGAAATGTTGAAATTGTTATGAAAAGTAAAATACTGGCTATGTGTAAGTCTTTTTTATGGTGCTTTATAATTTTGTTGTTTCCAATTATATCAGGAGTTCTGGCTGTTATATTATCTTTAGATACCGTTGAAACGTTATTTTTACAAGGAACTTTTATGTTAATATCCCTAATCCCACCTACTGTTTTTGTTATGTGTGGTAAGTGGCGTTGGAATGATATCGGCTTTTCACAATTTGATTTCGGAAGTTTCAAAAAAAGATTATTTTTTATTCCGGTTCTTTTGATTTTTATTCCGGTAGCAATGAAAGGGATACATATAAAATCTGCAGGATATGTATTAGGTAGTCTATTTTTATATTTATTTGTAGGAATATCAGAGGAAGTTTACTTTAGGGGGATTATACCTCAATTTCTAAAAAAGGAATTTTCGATTAAAGGAACAGTGCTGCTGTCTACCTTTATTTTTGGTATTGGGCATATAGCAACTGCCTTCACCGGAAGCAATGTATTTGAAATTGCATTAACGGTACTGAATGCTTTTATCTTTGGTTGGTTGGCGATAGAGATGACTATATTGTCCAACAATATTATTCCTGCCATTTTGTTGCATTTCTTTTTTGATTTTGAAACAAAAATTGTTGTGATGAATGGTAGAGAATTGATGATTGCGGAAAGTATTCGTGGAGTGCTTATGTTTATGATGGCAATTTGGCTTGCAAACGCTTTGAAAATCGGGGAGGATAAAAATGAAACCGGAAAAAAATCTGAAAAAAATATCGTAATACATATTTTGGAATATTTGCTTTTAGCATTTGGAATCCCTTTGCTGTGCGTATTATTATGCAGGATAAATGAGAATCAAGTGATAAATTTTATATTGTATGGTATCGAAGGGGCATCTCCGGCAATTGCAGTAATAATCGTAGTACTGGCTCATGATAGAAAAATTGGATTAAAAAAGTATATGTATGACAAGTATATATCCAATTTAAATCTAAAAAAATGTATACTTGGTTTTTCAGTTCCTTTTTTCCTTTTGACATGTGCTAAAATTGTGGCAGTTATTTGGGGAGATGTATATATTTTCCCTTCTCCGATTACAATTCGTAAGATGGTGATTATCTTGTGGGCTCTGGTGGCAGAAGAATTAGGGTGGCGAGGGTATTTACAGGAGAAGCTTGAAAAAATTTTTCCTGACAAGTATATAGCATTGATTACAGGTATTATTTGGGCTCTATGGCATTATCATTTTATATTATCAGGTTCTATGGATGTGCCTGTTGTAGCTTTTGCATTGGGGTGCGTGTTTGAAAGTTATGGGTATTTTACAATAACGAAACTGGCAAAAAACAATATTGTTCCGGCAAGCATTTGGCATTTTACAGGGAATATGATGTTTAACTTGTATCGATTTGATCCGCAATGGCATAATGGCAATCATACTTTTTACTGGATTGCAACTATATTCTATGCTATAAATATTTTATTGTTTGTTATGCATGAAAAAAAAGAATTTAACGAGGATAAATGATGATAGAATTAGAAGAATTAAATGTAGATAATTGGTTGGAAACAATGGAACTTTCTGTTTCAAAAGAACAGAAAGAGGTATTTCCGATTCCGAATATATATTGGATTGGTATTAGTAGATATGAGGAAAAAACAACACTATATGCTATAAAAAATGATGAAATAATTGTTGGGTTGATTGGTATAGGGTACGATGAGGATGGTATATCAGGATATATTAATCCATTGATGGTTGACGAAAAGTATCAAGGAAAAGGGTATTCCAGAGATGCAATGATGTTAGCGATTGAAAAGCTGAAAAATGATTATAAGGTTCCTGAAATTCATATAGGACATCGGAAGACAAATACTGTAGCCGGTAAATTATATGAGAGTTTGGGCTTCATAATTGTCGATGAAGATGAAACTGATTATTTCAGAATGCTTGACTTACGCTAGACATAATTAGAATTGGGGGAGGCATTTATCATGGGAGACAGACCTGCTTTAGATAAAAAAATTGACGGCAAAACTTTTCGTGAATTTTATTATTTGAAAGAGGAGTTAGTAAGTTTTTGTAGAGACAATGGTTTGCCGGTATCGGGCGGTAAAATAGAATTAACGGATAGAATAGCACATTTTCTTGATACAGGAAAGGTTTTACAGCCTATAACTTCCAAAACGCAAAAAGGAACGGTAACACCTTTAGAAATTAACCAAGATAGTATTATAGAATCCAATTTTGTCTGTTCTGAAAAGCACAGGGCTTTTTTTAAAGAATGTATAGGAAATAGTTTTTCATTCAATGTCGCTTTTCAGAAATGGCTAAAAGATAATTCAGGAAAGACCTATAAAGAGGCAATTGCCGCATATTATGAAATTATTGCAGATAAGAAAAAAGGTAAGAGCACTATTGATAAGCAATTTGAATACAATACATATATTCGTGATTTCTTTGCAGATAATAAAGGCAAGACTTTAGAAGAAGCTATTAAATGTTGGAAATATAAAAAGAGTTTGCAAGGTCATAATCGTTATGAACCATCAGATTTGATTGTATTACAGCAATAAATTCCTATTGTTGAGGTGAAAATCAATCTACACCGAAAGGAAATATAGCAAATGGAACGATATGTTGCGTAAAAAGGAAAATCAAAAAAGTGAGGAGAGAGAAGAAAATGGATTTACAGTATAAGATGACAGATTATGTAACCGTAGAAGAGTATCAGACATTCCGGTCGGCAGTGGGATGGAAATTGTTTGGTGATGAACAGGCCAAAGCAGGAATTGAACATACATATCACATCGCATGTATAAGACAGAATGGAAAAGCTGTTGCGATGGCAAGACTTTTATGGGATCGAGGCTATACGGCTTACATTGCAGATGTCATTGTATTACCGGAATATCAAGGGCAGGGATTGGGAAGAGCTTTAATTGAAGATATATTTCAGTATATGAAGAATACCATTCCGGCAGAATATGCGGTAAAGATTTCAATTGGTGCAGCAAAAGGAAAAGAGAAGTTTTATGAAAAATTCGGTTTCATAACACGACCCAATGAGGTATTCGGTTCGGGAATGCATTTGTGGATGACATTTTAATCTCAAATCCCTATGAAACAGTGAAAGTTGAAGGTAATGGTGACTCGGAATGAAAATAAAGATGTTTGATGATTTTTTGGGAAATGAGCTGGATGAAAAGATTTGGTTCCCTTTTTATTTACCGCAATGGAGTAGTTGGGAGGAAACAAGTCATGAAAAAATTTAAGATTTTGTACTATACAGGCACAGTACTTAGTATGCTGGTTGGCTTGTGGCATTTCACGGTTCCATGGATGTTTGGATGGGCATCATACATACCCTATGAAACGTTGGTGGTTTCCGTAAACTATGTGAATTTGTGTTTTTCATTTTTGCTTTTAGGATTAAGTTTGATTTTACTGATGTGGGGTGGAAAAGTCTTTGCGGAGAACAGAGAAGCAGTGTTTCTTTACGGATTTCTGCTTCTCGTTTGGATATTCCGTGTAGTTGTGGCAGTCGTTTACCCCTGCCCGCCGGAAGCAAACGTGTGGATGTCATATGGTCAGCTTGCAGGTTCTGTCATAGTGATGCTCCTGTTGTTTATCCCATTTGTCAAAATTGTTTTGTCTATGAAGAAAAAAGAAAAAAGGTGAGGCTAAAAGAACAGGTCTGAATGGTATGATTACCTGATATTCGGAAATGGACTTATGGGTGATTCCGAAAGTAAAATTAACTATTTTCAAGATTGCGTACAGTTGGTTATTTGTCAAGGGAGATATGTTCCTGATTTGAAATTAGTTCAAAATTCATATTTTAAGAGGAAGTAGTATTTATGAAGATGGAAACAAGTAGATTGATTTTACGGGAAATGAATATGAATGATTATGATGCGCTCTATGCTGTGTTGGCGGATTCCGACAATATGAAGCACTATCCGCATACATTTGATGAAAAAAGAGTACAATATCATTTTTTCTTACATGAAGTATACGAATGAACCTTCTGCAAAATGCGCGGTTTCATGGGGCTGTCATCAGGTAGATGAATATGAAGACGAAGTGAATGAAAGAATGAAAGTGTTTGCCATTACAAAATCGGAATGGTTAAAACTTCGTGATAAAAGAAACCAATAAATTGAGAAATGAGGAGGAATCTTATGAAAGTTTTAGTTGTATATTGTCATCCCAGTAACAAGAGTTTTACTTATAATGTGTATGAAAATTTTGTTAAAGGACTAAAGACAGCAGGACATGAAGTTATTGTGTCTGATTTGTATAAAATGAATTTCAAAACAGATATGTCGGAAGAAGAGTATTTGAAGGAAACTTTTTATAGAGCAGATATTTCAGTTAATGATGATGTGAAAATGGAACAAGAAAAAATACAATCCAGTGATGCCATTGTTTTTATCTATCCGGTATTTTGGACAGAGGCACCTGCTAAGCTAGTCGGTTGGTTTGACAGAGTATGGAGTACAGGATTTGCCTATAATCCGAATCCGCAGATGAAGGTTTTGGACAAAGCATTAGTAATTGCATGTGCCGGAAAATCTATGAAAACTCTTTCTGAAACGGGGGAAAAAGTGGCTATGGAAACGGTAATGTTAGGAGATAGGATACGCAGTAGAGCCAAAGAAAAGCAAATGGTTATATTGGATAATATTACACATTGGAATGAGGAACTTCGTGAAAACACTGTTCCTATACATTTGGAAGAAGTATATAGGTTGGGAATGGACTTCTAAATTTTTTTCGGTCGTAGTATTACACTTACTGAGGCTGGGATTATATCAGAATTATTTATTTAAAGGAGCAAAAGAAATGAAAAATTTGAAATGGACGATTCTTCTAATGACCGGTGTTTTATTTATTACAACAACGTGTATAGCATATCATCTGCCGGCAGCCTTGAAAGAAGGAATGTATGAATTTGAGTTAACTTTTTTATCTAATACGATTGCAGGTATTATTTTTTTGATTGGCGGAATATATGGTATTACCAAAAAGAAGAATCTGCCTCAGCCATTATATTTGAACATTGTTATTGTGTTACAGGTGGTATTTTTTATCTGTATGGCATTTATCAACGAATTCAATTTTTCCGGAGCTTTTTTGTTTCTGCATATTATTAATCCGATTATTGCTACAATTGAATTTTTTGTATTTACTTCCTGCAAAAAAATGCAGAGCATAAAGTTGATTTTATCAGCCTTGATATTTCCTGTAATTTATTTAATATATGCTATTGCTTACGGCTATATTTCGGGAAACTGGCTGTATGGAATAATTAATGTACAGGAGAAAGGGATAGGATTTGTTTCTGTTTTGGTTCTTTTTGTTGCAGTAGGAATTCTGTTTTTAGGATGGATACAATATAAGATTAATTTTTGGTTATCACAAAAAAGAGTGCACTAAGTATTCACATTGGTCAGAAGTATAAACGAATTATATATTGACAATCGTCTATATGATGCTATGATATTATATAGAAGACAGTCAATGAATGGAGGTGCAGAGTTGGATAGTAAAGAAGTGGCAATGATGTTTAAAGCGCTTTGTGATGAAAACAGAGTGCAGATTTTGCAATTGCTGCAGGGCGGAGAAAGATGTGCATGCAGTCTCTTGGAAGAAATGCAGATTACCCAGCCGACTTTATCACATCACATGAAAATCCTATGTGATTCCGGAGTTGTGATTGGAAGAAAAGAAGGCAAATGGATGCACTATTCCATCTCAAAGGAAGGTATGGAAAAGGGAATGGATTTCCTGAAGGAATTTACGAAAAACATAAAGGATAAGGAGAATTGAAATGAATCGGGCAGATAAAGCGGAAGCATATTTTAGTAATAATTTTAATTGCGCTCAAGCGGTTTTTACAACTTTTGCGACAGAATTAGGTTTGGAGGAAGAAGTTGCACTTAAAATAGCGACACAATTTGGAGGCGGTGCACGTAAAGGAGAAATGTGCGGAGCTGTTTCAGGTGCACTAATGGCATTAGGATTAAAATACGGACATTATCATGCAGAGGATACAGAAGAAAAAGGAAAAGCATATCAAATTGCAGAAGATTTTATGAATCGTTTTATTGCAGAAAAAGGGACTGTTGTATGCAGGGAACTTTTGGGGTATGACGTTTCTAAAAAAGAAGATATGGCGAAGATAAAGGAATTAGGTTTATTTAAAACTACGTGTCCGGAAATGATACGCTGCGCAACGATAATTGTAGAGCAGATAATGAATGAACAGAATTAGGAGATTAGAGTCGTACTTGTGTGTACGACTTATCTTAAGATTATAACATTTATATATTTCAATGTTTGAATATGAAAGAAGGGGCATTATGTTGCAGTCTATGTGGGATTTTTTTAGAATGAAATCCCAGGCATTGGCTTGTATAGAACATTATATTTGTCAGGTAACGGAGCAGATGTAAGGAGGCAGGTAAGATTACCCGCCTCCTGCCCCATTAGTATTTAAAATCTGTTGGACTGTCAATCAGTGTTGCAACCTGAAATTCATGTTTGTGTCCGTCTTTTTCTTCCGTAAAATCTTTCAGAAAGTGTACGTGTTTGCCGTTACCAACGTCAATGGCACCGGTTGTTTTTCCACAGAATTCGTGAAAATGTTTATCAGAAAAATCAGTGTGGAATTTCACTTCGTGATAATGGTCGTATTTATCCTTTGTATAGATAGCTTCCCCGGATACGGTGCAGAATCTGTGATTATGACAATCGTCACATTCATCAAAGATTCTGGTACTGCCGGTTAATTCGTGTACGTGCTTCTGTTTTTCACAGTCGCAGTCATAGTCATATTGATTATTGTACATAATATAAAACTCCTTTTTCTTTTACAATATGACAAAAAAGATAAAAATGTGACAAATAAAATCTCTGAAAAAAGATAAAAGGCCTGTTTTTGCTTTGTAATATTCATAATATCAAATTTTTCATTTGTTATATATGTAAAATTGGAATATAATATTTGTTCAGGAGTGAAAACAGAGAGAATAAACTATATATTCTCATCCTTACATAAATCTTTGTGAGCGAGAATATTTGCAAGCATATCGCTAAGAACAACCAGGTCGGCGGATAAGGTGGCCAGTTCTTTTTCTGTCAGACATTCGAATAATAACTTTTGTTGCAGAAACCTCGCTTTTTTGGAACAGAAAATGCGAGGAAATGAAAATTTATATCCTTTATACTGATGACAAGGAGCTTCCTGTATAATTCAAATATAGGGAATTCCAAGAAAGAAGGTTGAGA
>CAYUYJ010000005.1:0-153259 GCA_964449325.1 uncultured Lachnospiraceae bacterium
CAAGTAGGCTCCAATCTTTACATTTGAGTGGTAAAATATCTGGAAGTTAAGATATGGAAAATCTATTGACAAACCCTATTCAATAGGGCAATATAAAGAAAGGATGTACATATGATGAGAACTTTTATACAAACCACGGAATTTACAAAAAATTAGGAGAGATTGGGATTTAACGATGAAGATTTAAGAAGGTTGGAAGCAGAAATTTTTGGAAATCCGAAAGTGGGCAGACGATGAAAGGCACTGGAAAAATGTGTTTCAACTTCGAAAACGAGGGGAAAAGTGGCAGTGCGCAGGGGCGCTATGTAGACTTTGAGGTAAAAGAAATGATATACTTTATTACAGTTTATCCCAAAAGTGAAAAGGATAATCTTACAAAAGCAGAAAAAATAATAGTAATAAAGCCATAGAATTTCTAGAAAAGAATCTTTGATAGGAAGGTGATATTATGAGTAATGTATATGAAAGTATTATGTCAGGGCTTACTGAAACCATCGAAGATGTTAGGTTAAAAGAAAAAAAGTTAAAAAGAGATGTGGTGACAATTTTGCCGGTCAAAGAGTACAGTGCGGAAGAGGTACAAAATATCAGACGCATGACAGGTTTATCCCAAAGGCTGTTTGCGGGATATATGGGAGTGTCTGTTAAAACGGTAGAAGCATGGGAAGCAGGAACTAATCATCCCGCTGGGGCGGCAAGTCGGATATTAAGTATGATGGAAATGAATGAAAATCTGAGGAAAGAGTATCCTTTTGTAACTGGGGTATAAGAAGGAGAAATGCAATGCATGAAGTACAGGCAAAAGGAATTTTATCCGCCGGAAACGGAATGAACATCTACCGGGGTTGTTCCCACGGATGTATTTATTGTGATGCCAGAAGCACCTGCTATCAGATGAACCATGCTTTTGAAGATATTGAGATAAAAATCAATGCGCCGGAGCTTTTGGAACAGGCACTCAGAAGTAAAAGGAAAAAGTGCATGATTGGAACCGGTGCCATGAGTGATCCGTATCTGCATTTAGAAAAGGAGTACCGTCTTACAAGGCGGTGTCTGGAGTTAATTGATGAGTATGGTTTCGGCTTGGCAATCCAGACAAAGTCCGATATGATTTTGAGAGATTTGGATTTGTTGAAAAGCATCAACAAAAAAACGAAATGTGTAGTGCAGATGACAATGACCACCTATGATGATGTATTATGTGAAATCATAGAGCCGAATGTATGTGTGACAAGCAGAAGAGCAGAAGTATTACAGATTATGCGTGAAGAGGGGATTCCTACCATTTGTTGGATGACGCCGATTTTGCCCTTTATTAATGATACGGAAGAAAACATCTGCGGATTATTAAATTATGTGAAACAGGCAGAATGCTACGGAATTATGTTTTTTGATGTGGGCGTGACACTGCGGGATGGGGACAGGCAGTATTTTTATGAAAAGCTGGATACCCATTTCCCGGGAATGAAGGAGCGCTATCGGAAAACTTATGGGAATGCCTATGAGGTTCCCTCACCAAAGCGGAAATATCTGGCAGGGTTGATACGCAGATTTTGCAGGGAAAACGGGATGGTATGTGATACGGATAAGCTGTTTTCTTATATGAAAACGTTTGAAGATAAGCTGGCGGGGGAACAGATGTCGCTATTTGACTTTAGATTATGAAACGAAGACTGAAAAAAATCGGAAAATGAAAAAATGTTCTGCCATCTAGAATATAAAATGGTGCTATACATGATGTTGAAATTTACAGGAAGGAGAGAATGACTATGGCTTATGCAATAGATTTGTTTTGTGGTGCAGGTGGAATGAGTGAAGGACTAATTCAGGCGGGGTTTCATATTCTCTTTTCTAGTGATATTAATGAAGATGTTCAACGTACATATATGAATAGGCATGAGCAATTAGGCTTGGTTCAGGGTATAAACACCCATTTCCATCGTGGCGATATTAGAGAATTAAATGGGGTAATGATTCGGGAGGCAATTCAGAATCTTGAGATTTTTCATAATCAAAAGGTTCCAGAAATAGATGCTATATTTGGGGGACCGCCGTGTCAGGGATTTAGTCGTGCTGGCAGACGTAATCCTAATGATCCTAGAAATATGTTATTTAAAGAATATTTGAGGGTGATTAATGAAGTACGCCCTAAATATGTTATTCTCGAAAATGTTGCAGGGTTTACTGATACAAAATTTTATGGTTTTGTAGGTGTCACGGGACATTTATATGAAGATGGAGAACTTGTACCAGATATTCTTAGAAATGAGTTTGATTTAATTGGATATAACACATTAGAACCTCAAATATTAAATGCGGCTAATTTCGGGGTACCACAAAGACGAAATCGTATTATTGTGATGGCATATAGAAAAGATGTTTCTGCGCCAAGATATCCAACGCCAATTTTTTTAGATAATAATGTCCTTACTATTACAGATGCTGTTAGTGATTTGATTAGGGATAAGGATGTGAGAAGTGAGATATTTAATGAAGAATCGAAGTTTCAAAGGGAATCAAAGATAGGAAGAACTCCGGATATCAATGGTAATACGATAGCAAGTGAAGGGATAATGCATAATAATGAGTTGTCTAGACATTTGCCGATAATTCAGGAGAGATTTTCGCTTTTCCGAGAAGGAGAGGATGGAAATGAACTTAAAAGTAGAATAATGACAGAGGGGATAGACATTTCAAATTATCCTGCGCTTCTTGCTCATTGTAGTAAAGTAACAGGAATGAGTGTAGAAGAAATATCTTTCGTATATCGCAAAGGGAACATAAGTAAGGAATTAGTAGATGTTCTATTAACAAAAAAGAATATACGTACGAGATTAGACAGAACTAAACCAGCAGCCACAGTAATGACAATTCCGGATGATTATATTTCACCTTTTGAACCAAGAACATTTACGGTTAGAGAACTTGCTAGAATGCAATCGTTTGATGATAGCTTTGAATTTCTAGGTAAGCGGACAACCGGTGGATTACGCAGACGAGTTGAGATTCCACAATATTCACAAGTGGGGAATGCTGTTCCACCATTGCTTGCGAAAGCAATAGCATCTGAGATAATGCGAGTGCTAGAGGAATGATTATTTGGAGGAATAAATGTATGGTACAAAATATTATTGAAAAATTGCGTGAAGAAGCAATAAACAATTTGTTTAATACTTCAGGATTTAAGAAGGCGTGGCCGACGTGGAAGAAAGAGATAAATGCACTTGCACCAGTTCCTACAGTAACACAAATACTTAATTTGGGCGATTATTTAAAAGACATCTTTTATACAACAAATACATCTAGTACAAGGTCGCAAAGTGATGTTTCTGGGGGTGGGGCAAATTGGGAAGCTTTAGTATGCTGGTATCTTAATTTATGCAGCATAGGGAGAAGGACTGTAATAGTAAAGCATAATAAGCAGCTTATTCCAACACCTATTAGTAATGCTATTACAGTTAATTATGGCAGTTTTATTTCGAATACAGAGTCGGATTTGATTGCGATTACATTTCCTGATAAAGAAGAGTATAAAATGGATAAAGAGGCAATTGATATTTTGGATGAAAATGGTGAAAAAGTAAAAATCACTCATAAAGGGAAAATGAAATATAATCTTTTAGAAGTACTTAATGCTTTAGTGGCTAGAGATTTTCCCGAAATAGAGATACACATTGTTCAGTGTAAAACAAATTGGAATGACAACGCGCAGATACCTATGCTGTGGGATATGATTTATTCGGCGAATGCATTTAAGACTGGGATTACAATAGGAAGAGAAGGTTATTCAATTAATAATGCAAGAATGTTTTCTTATGCTTTTGTGACAGTACCAACTGTAAAAGTAGAAAAAATTACAGCAACCAGTGTTGCTGTTTCGAGGGTGCGGAATCTTAGCGGTGGCAATTATTGGGGAATGAAGACTAAGTCTGGAGTGGCGAGTTCTGTAAAAGAGATGTTAAGTCGCAATTTGGCATCTGGTTCACCAAAGAGTCATACATTGACATTGAAAGACGAGATAACAAAAATAACAACGGATTATTCTTATTTTAATTTTAAATAATTCAATTTATGAAATCCGAACGTAGGAAGAAAGAAGACAAGTGATATGTGACAAGTGCTATGTGACAAGAAAATTTATGGTTTACATAGTAAAAAGAGTATGTTACAATAACCGAGTATGAGATTTTAGCCACTACTCAGAAATTGGACGACTCCGACCGTTTCTTAGCAGCCGGCGATTAGAAAAAATAAGGAGGATATATCAATGATCTCAAAAGAAAAGAAAACCGCAATCATTAAAGAGTATGCAAGAACAGAAGGTGACACAGGTTCACCGGAAGTACAGGTAGCAGTTCTTACAGCAAGAATTCAGGAACTCACAGAGCATTTAAAGGAGAACCCGAAGGATCATCATTCCAGAAGAGGACTTCTTAAAATGGTTGGTCAGAGAAGAGGTTTACTTGCTTACTTAAAGAAAACCGATATTGAAAGATACCGTACTTTGATTGCAAAACTTGGAATCAGAAAGTAATGAATTTGATAGTAAAAGGCGGAATAGGAGCTTGTCTCACCGCCTTTTTTCTATAAATATTCCTACTGCAAAGATAGGAAAAGGTGGAAGAAGGCTTCCGAGACCACTGACAAAAATATTTTACGAAATGTAGTTGTCAGTAGTTTCGGCATCTTCTACCTGAAAACGGAAAGAATTTGAAAGGAGAAAAGTTTTATGTATCAGACTTTTACAATGGATTTAGCCGGACGTACTTTAAAGGTAGATGTTAACAGAGTCGGCAAACAGGCAAACGGCTGCGCATTTATGCAGTATGGGGATACGGTTGTTTTAAGTACGGCAACTGCTTCCGAAAAACCGAGAGAGGGAATCGACTTCTTCCCGCTTAGTGTAGAATATGAAGAAAAATTATATGCGGTAGGTAAAATTCCGGGCGGCTTCAATAAGAGAGAGGGAAAGGCATCTGAAAATGCGATTCTGACAAGCCGTGTTATCGACAGACCGATGCGTCCGTTGTTCCCGAAGGATTACAGAAATGATGTTACATTAAACAATATGGTTATGTCTGTAGACCCGGCTTGCCGTCCTGAACTTGTGGCAATGCTTGGTGCTTCTATTGCAACCTGTATTTCGGACATCCCTTTTGACGGACCATGTGCCATGACACAGGTTGGTATGATTGACGGAGAGTTTATTATTAACCCGTCTCAGGAACAGTGGAAAAACGGAGATTTGAATCTGACGGTAGCTTCCACCAGTGAGAAGGTTATCATGATTGAAGCCGGTGCCAATGAAATACCGGAAGCCAAAATGATTGAAGCAATTTATAAAGCACATGAAATCAATCAGACAATTATTGCCTTTATCAATAAAATTGTGGCAGAAGTCGGCAAACCGAAGCATGCTTATACAAGCTGTGCAATTCCGGCTGAGATGTTTGAAGAAATGAAGAAAATCGTTACACCGGAAGAAATGGAAACAGCAGTTTTCACAGACGATAAGCAGACAAGAGAAGAAAATATCCGTAACGTTACGGAGAAATTTGCAGAAGCCTTTGCAGAAAATGAAGAGTGGCTTGCAGTGTTAGACGAGGCTGTTTACCAGTACGAAAAGAAAACCGTCCGTAAGATGATTTTGAAAGATCATAAACGTCCGGATGGTCGTGAAATTACGCAGATTCGTCCGCTTGCAGCAGAAGTGGATTTAATTCCGAGAGTACACGGTTCTGCCATGTTTACAAGAGGACAGACACAGATTTGTAACGTTTGTACATTGGCACCGTTATCCGAGGTACAAAGAATTGACGGTCTGGATGAAAATGAAGTTAATAAGAGATATATGCACCATTATAATTTCCCGTCTTATTCCGTAGGTGAGACAAAACCCTCCAGAGGACCGGGACGTCGTGAAATCGGACATGGTGCACTGGCTGAAAGGGCATTGGTGCCGGTACTTCCGTCAGAAGAGGAATTCCCGTATGCAATTCGTACAGTATCCGAGACCTTTGAATCTAACGGTTCTACTTCCATGGCATCTACTTGTGCTTCCTGTATGTCCTTAATGGCTGCAGGTGTTCCGATTAAGAAAATGGTAGCAGGTATTTCCTGTGGTCTTGTTACCGGGGAAACCGATGATGATTATGTACTCTTAACAGATATTCAGGGTCTGGAGGATTTCTTCGGTGATATGGACTTTAAGGTAACAGGTACTACCGAAGGTATTACCGCAATCCAAATGGATATAAAGATTCACGGACTGACAAGACCGATTGTAGAGGGTGCTATTGCAAGATGTCGCGAAGCAAGACTGTTCATCATGGATACCTGTATGAAACCGGCTATTTCTGCACCGAGACCAACGGTTGGTGAATATGCACCGAAGATTGTACAGATTCAGATTAATCCGGAAAAGATTGGTGATGTTGTAGGTCAGAGAGGAAAGACCATTAATACGATTATCGAAAGAACCGGTGTGAAGATTGATATTTCCGATGAAGGTGCTGTATCTGTATGCGGCACGGATAAAGAGAAGATGGATGAAGCTGTGAATATGATTAAAATCATTGCAACAGATTTTGAAGAAGGACAGGTATTTACCGGTAAAGTAGTCAGTATCAAAGAATTTGGTGCATTTATTGAGTTTGCACCGGGTAAAGAAGGGATGGTTCATATCTCCAAGATTTCCAGAGAAAGAATCAACCGCGTGGAAGATGTGTTGACACTGGGAGATGTAGTAACCGTTGTATGCTTAGGTAAAGACAAGATGGGTCGCATCAGCTTTTCTATGAAGGATGTAGCACAGCAGTAAAAAGATGGACAAGTTTTAGGGTTATTGTTTTTGTGAAAAAATTATAGCGGCATTGGCTGGAGCTGATGCCGTTAAATATTATAAAAACAAATGAAGCGAGGAAAACTAATGGGTGGATTTTTTGGTGTAGCAGCAAAGCAGGATTGTGTTTTCGATTTGTTTTTCGGAATCGATTACCACTCTCATTTAGGAACGAGACGTGGTGGTATGACGGTGTATGGAAAGGATGGGTTTAATCGTTCTATTCATAATATAGAAAATGCTCCTTTTCGTACAAAATTTGATAAGGATGTGCAGAATATGTCAGGGCATTTCGGAATCGGTTGTATTTCCGATTATGAGCCTCAGCCGTTGATTGTACGTTCTCATCATGGCACATATGCACTTACTACGGTAAGTAAAATTAACAATATGGAAGAACTCACGAAGAGTTTATTTGACAACGGTCATTCCCATTTTTTGGAAATGAGTGGTGGAGATATTAATGCCACAGAGATGATAGCGGCATTAATAAACCAGAAAGAAAATCTGATTGACGGTATTCAGTACGCTTTAGAGGCAGTGGATGGTTCGGTTTCCTTACTTCTGATGAATCAGGCGGGAATATATGCGGCAAGAGATAAATACGGACGTACACCGATTGTTGTCGGAAAAAAGGAAGATGCCTATTGCGTTTCTTTTGAAAATTTTGCATACAAAAATCTCGGATATACAGACTATAAGGAATTAGGACCGGGAGAAATAGATGTAATTACAGAGAAGAATTGTATTACACTTGTGAATCCTAATAAGGAGATGAAGATTTGTACCTTCCTTTGGGTATATTATGGTTATCCTTCCAGCTCTTATGAGGGCACCAGTGTAGAAAATATGCGTTATGCCTGCGGTAGGAAAATGGCACAGCGTGACAACGTGAAACCGGATATTGTGGCAGGAGTTCCGGATTCCGGTATTGCACATGCAATCGGTTATGCTAATGAATCCGGTGTTCCCTTTTCCAGACCGTTTATCAAATATACACCTACATGGCCGCGCTCCTTTATGCCGACCATGCAGAGCCAGCGGAATCTGATTGCTAAAATGAAGTTGCTTGCGGTGGAAGAACTGATTCGGGATAAGAGTCTGCTTTTAATTGATGACTCTATTGTAAGAGGAACACAGCTTAGAGAAACAACGGAATTTCTATATCAAAGTGGTGCGAAAGAAGTACACATTCGTCCGGCATGTCCGCCTTTATTGTACGGATGTAAATATTTGAATTTCTCTCGTTCTTCATCGGAAATGGATTTGATTACAAGAAGGGTAATTGACCGGTTGGAAAACGGTAATGTGACAGAAGAAGTGTTACAGGAATATGCAGATCCGGAATCCGAAAAATATGAACGGATGGTAGAGGAAATCCGTAAGGAACTTAATTTTACATCGCTTCGATTTAACAGACTGGACGATATGTTGGATGCTGTCGGAATTGACAAATGCAAGCTTTGTACGTATTGCTGGAACGGAAAAGAATAAGGAGGAACTTTCATGGGAAAAAGAACAGATATTCATAAAGTATTAATTATTGGTTCCGGACCGATTATTATCGGTCAGGCATGTGAATTTGATTATTCGGGGACACAGGCATGTAAAGCGCTTCGGAAGCTGGGGTATGAAATTGTTCTTGTCAACTCCAATCCGGCTACCATTATGACAGACCCGGAGACGGCAGATGTAACCTATATTGAGCCGCTTAATGTAGAACGTCTGGAACAAATCATTGCAAAAGAACGTCCGGATGCGCTGCTTCCGAATTTAGGAGGGCAGTCCGGTTTAAATCTTTGTGCAGAATTAAATAAAGCAGGTATTTTGGAAAAATACGGCGTAAAGGTTATCGGTGTGCAGGTAGATGCGATTGAACGTGGAGAGGACCGCATTGAATTTAAGAAGACTATGGACAAGCTGGGAATTGAGATGGCACGCAGTGAAGTGGCTTATTCCGTGGAAGAAGCACTGGCAATTGCGGATAAGCTTGGCTATCCGGTTGTGTTGCGTCCCGCATATACCATGGGTGGTGCCGGAGGCGGTTTGGTATATAATAAAGAAGAATTACAGACTGTTTGTGCAAGGGGCTTACAGGCAAGTTTAGTAGGTCAGGTACTGGTAGAAGAGTCTATTCTGGGTTGGGAAGAATTGGAATTGGAAGTGGTTCGTGATGCGGACAACAACATTATTACCGTATGCTTTATTGAAAATATCGATCCTTTGGGCGTACACACCGGAGATTCCTTCTGTTCCGCGCCCATGCTGACCATTTCGGAGGAATGTCAGAAGAGATTACAGGAGCAGGCATACAAAATTGTAGAATCCGTACAAGTTATCGGTGGAACCAATGTACAGTTTGCCCATGATCCGGTATCCGACCGAATTATTGTTATTGAGATTAATCCGCGTACCTCCCGGTCTTCAGCTCTTGCCTCCAAAGCAACCGGCTTCCCGATTGCACTGGTTTCTGCTATGCTGGCAACAGGACTTACGTTAAAGGATATTCCTTGCGGAAAGTATGGTACTTTGGATAAGTATGTACCTGACGGCGATTACGTGGTTATTAAATTTGCACGCTGGGCATTTGAAAAATTCAAAGGCGTGGAAGATAAGCTGGGAACACAGATGCGTGCGGTAGGCGAAGTTATGAGTATCGGAAAGACTTACAAAGAAGCATTCCAGAAGGCAATTCGTTCCCTGGAAAACGGTCGCTACGGACTGGGTCATGCCAAAGATTTTGATTCCTTAAGTAAAGAGGAATTGTTAAGAAGATTGTCAACACCTTCCAGTGAACGTCATTTCCTAATGTATGAGGCACTTCGTAAGGGTGCCACTGTAGAAGAAATTTTTGAGATTACAAAAGTAAAAACTTATTTCATTGAACAGATGAAGGAATTGGTAGAAGAAGAGGAAGCATTGCTTGCATGCAAAGGCAGCATGCCGAAGGACGAACTTCTGATTGCAGCTAAGAAGGACGGCTTCTCCGATAAATACTTAAGTCAGTTACTGGAAATTCCGGAAGAGGATATCAGAAACCATCGTATCTCGCTTGGTGTTGAGGAAGCATGGGAAGGTGTGCATGTAAGCGGAACCGAAGACAGTGCTTATTATTATTCTACCTACAATTCAGAAGATAAAAATCCGGTAAGAAGTGAGAAACCGAAGATTATGATTTTAGGCGGAGGCCCGAACCGTATCGGACAAGGTATCGAATTTGACTACTGCTGTGTACATGCCTCCATTGCATTAAAAAAACTTGGATTTGAGACGATTATTGTAAACTGTAATCCGGAAACGGTATCTACTGATTATGATACTTCTGATAAACTGTATTTTGAGCCGCTTACGCTGGAAGATGTGCTCAGTATTTACAAGAAAGAAAAGCCGCTCGGTGTGATTGCACAGTTTGGAGGGCAGACTCCGCTAAATCTTGCGGCAGAGTTGGAAAAGAACGGAGTAAAAATTTTAGGAACTTCTCCATCCGTGATTGATTTGGCAGAGGATCGTGATTTGTTTAGGGAAATGATGGAAAAACTGGATATTCCAATGCCCGAATCGGGGATGGCTACTACCGTGGAAGAAGCGGTTTCCATTGCAAACAAAATCGGTTATCCGGTTATGGTTCGTCCTTCTTATGTACTGGGCGGACGCGGCATGGAAGTAGTTTATGACGATGAAAGTATGACGGGCTATATGAAAGCAGCAGTAGGGGTAACACCGGACAGACCGATTTTAATTGACCGCTTCTTAAACCATGCGTTAGAGTGTGAAGCAGATGCCATCAGTGATGGTACCCACGCCTTTGTACCGGCAGTGATGGAGCATATTGAGCTTGCAGGTATTCATTCCGGTGATTCCGCATGTATCATTCCTTCCGTGCATATTTCCGAGGAAAATGTGGCAACCATTAAGGAGTATACAAGAAAGATTGCGGAAGAGATGCATGTAAAAGGCTTGATGAATATGCAGTATGCGATTGAAAACGGAAAAGTGTATGTATTGGAGGCGAATCCGAGAGCTTCCCGTACCGTGCCGCTTGTATCCAAAGTATGTAATATTCGTATGGTGCCTTTGGCAACGGATATCATTACCTCGGAAATTACCGGACGTCCGTCACCGGTTCCGGATTTGAAGGAACAGATAATTCCGAATTATGGTGTAAAGGAAGCTGTATTCCCGTTCAATATGTTCCAGGAGGTAGATCCGGTATTGGGACCGGAAATGCGCTCCACCGGAGAAGCTTTAGGCTTATCCAAGTCTTACGGAGAAGCATTCTTCAAGGCACAGGAGGCGGTACAGTCTAAACTTCCGCTTGAAGGAAATGTGCTTATTTCCGTGGCAAACAAGGATAAAGACGAGGTAGTGGAAGTGGCAAAGAGTCTTTCGGAGGATGGCTTTAAAATAATAGCCACCGGAGGAACTTATGACTTACTTACCGGTGCCGGAATTCCCGCAACAAAAGGAAAGAAGTTGTATGAGGGACGTCCGAATATTGCAGATATGATTACGAACGGAGAAATTCAGTTGATTATTAATTCCCCTGTGGGAAAAGACAGTGTGCATGATGACAGTTATTTACGGAAAGCGGCAATCAAAGCCAAGGTTCCTTATATGACGACCATTGCAGCGGCAAAAGCATCGGCTGAAGGAATTCATTATGCAAAGTTACACGGGAACAGTGAAGTAAAATCTTTACAGGAATTGCATAGTGAAATTCATGATAAATAACAGTTGGCATTAAGTGGCTACAGAATAGAAAAAGAAAAACAGGCAAGGGATTTTCCTTTGCCTGTTTTCGTATACGCCTTACGGCGCATGTTTCTGTGTTGAGCAGAAGAGAAAATGAATTTACATAGCTTCATGGAAAGTACGTGAAATAACGTCTGCCTGTTGTTCCGGTGTCAGCTTAATAAAGTTTACGGCATAGCCGGAAACACGAATGGTAAGCTGCGGATATTTTTCCGGATTTTTCTGTGCATCCAGTAAGGTGTCGCGATTCAAAACATTGACATTGATGTGATGTCCGCCTTTCTCTGCATATCCATCCAATAAAGAAACTAAATTATCAACCTGTTGTGTGTTTGTTGCCATAATAAATACCTCCTTATTTTTTAATAATAATAATGATTACTGTTTGTATAATTATATTATCATTTCTAATTCTGACTGTCTATATATTTTTCCTAAAATTATGTATTTCTTTTCGTACAAAATTCTTTCCTGTTTCCTTTTGTTCTTCTTAGGCATAAATTGGGCAAAGCCTCATATATTAGGTTAAGAGAAGAAAAGGGAGTGACATATTGGAAAAAGAAACAAGCATATTGCAATTATTTCCCGATACATACAGAGAGCTTTTTAGGGAAGTGATAAAGCAGGCAGAACAGATTCAGGAAATCCGTATGCGTGCAGAAAAGCCTATTCTGATTATCAGTAAGGGAAATGAGTTTTTTCTTACTGAAAACGGTACTTTGAGTAAAGACATCAGTAGGGCGGAAAAGATAGGGCAAAGAGACTTAGAAATGCTTTTAAATCATATATGCAGTTATTCTGTATATGCCTTTGAAGAGGAAATCAGACAGGGATTTCTGACGGTTCAGGGTGGGCACCGGATAGGCATTGCGGGACAGGCTGTGATGCGGACGGGAAAAGAAATAAAAAGTATGAAATTCATTCGCTTTTTAAATATAAGAATTTCTCATGAAATTTTAGGCTCGGCAGATGGCGTGTTGCCCTTTCTTTATGAAAACGGTACGATTTGCAATACCCTTTTGATTTCCATGCCGGGGGTGGGTAAGACAACCCTTTTGAGGGATATGATAAGACAAGTTTCTGATGGGAACCGCTTTTTTCACGGAATGACCGTAGGAGTAGTGGACGAGCGTTCGGAACTTGCAGGTTGCTTTCAGGGAATTGCACAAAATAATTTAGGAATACGAACCGATGTACTGGACGCCTGTCCGAAGGCATTGGGAATGATGATGTTACTCCGTTCCATGTCTCCGAAGGTAATCGCGGTAGATGAAATCGGCGGAAATGAGGATGAAGAAATGATACGTCAGGTAACACGCTGTGGAGTGAAGATACTGGCAACCATTCACGGAGAAGGAATGGACGATCTGAAAAACAGCGCAATAGGGAGGAAGCTTGTGGAAGAGAAAATATTTCAACGATATATTGTACTGGAAAAGAAAACGGACGGAAGTGTAAAACGGACAGGTTATGATGGGGAGTTTTCCAAATGTTTCGTTTGTTAGCGGTAGTTTTGATTCTTTACGGAAGTGTTGGATATGCTTTGAAGCTTTGTCAGGAAATGCGTACAAGAATCCGGCATATTGCGCAGATGAAAGAGATTTTCGGGCTTTTTCTGTCTGAGATTTCTTACAGCAGGATAACCTTACCGGAGGCTTGCTATCAGGTAGCCGTCAGGGCCGCTGAGCCGTACAAAACGGCGCTGGAGAAAATTTATCGTAAAACCTTTGAAAAAAGCGGTGTCTGTTTCCCGGATATTTGGAAAATGCAAATGGAGCAATGCCTTAGGGAAATACCGGTAAAAAAGGAAGAAGAAGCTATTTTTTTGGAATTTGGCAATCAGCTTGGTTTTTCGGATTTAGAAATGCAGGTGGGAGTGCTTCATAAGAATATTGCTCAATTGGATGAATTGTATAAAAAGACGAAGGGTGCATTGGAAAATCAGGAAAAAGTAATTACCGGAGTAGGAATTTTAGGAGGACTGATGCTGGTAATTATTTTGATTTAGTTACAGAACAGGTGACTAAGGAAAGGAGAGGTATGGGAGTTAGCCTCATTTTTAAAATAGCGGCAGTAGGAATACTGGTAACCATTTTAAGCCAGATACTAAAACACAGCGGAAGGGAAGAACATGCTTTTTTATTAAGTCTGGCAGCACTGATTCTTGTTCTCACATGGATTATTCCGTATATATATGACCTTTTTGCAACCATACAGGGTTTATTTGATTTATAAGGAGAAAGCACAATGAATATGATGAAAATAGGAATTCTCGGAATTATCGGTGCATTGATAGGCATCCAGTTCAAACCTCATAAACAGGAGTATAGTCTGTATATCGGTTTTGCCGTATGTATCATTATTTTTTCGTATGGTGTACAGTGTCTGGAAAGTGTATTGAAAACTATTTTTGAGATGAAAACATTGTTGGGAAATTCCGCCTCTTATATTGGTCTGCTTGTGAAAATAATCGGAATTACCTATATTTCTGAGTTTTGTTCCGGTATCTGCAAAGAGGCAGGATTTTCAGCAGTGGCAGGGCAGATAGAAATTGCCGGAAAACTTTCCGTATTGCTTGCAGGAATCCCGATTCTGCTTGCGCTCATTGAAACGATGCAGGGATTTTTAACATAAAAGGAAAACTACAATCATGGAAATTACAGAATTTTGGAATGAATATGGAATGGAGGAACTGAATAAAAATCTCTCCCGTTTTTTCCCGGAAATTGACTGGAATATGAAAGAACTGTTTACACAGGTGATTTCCGGAGATGTATGGGGAGCCTTCGAATCGTTTGGAAAACAGGTCTTTGCCTCTGTAGGACAGCAGGCAGAAGGTCTGAAAAGTATGATTGTCTGGTTACTTATTCTGGGAATTGTTTCGGCTTTGTTTGTTCATTTTGGGGATATTTTTGAAAGTCATCAGATTTCGGATTTAAGTTTCTATTTTCTATATTTATTACTCATTTCCATATTGATACGTGGGTATATGGAGATGGCACGAATTGCACAGAATACAGTAGAGCATATTATTTTGTTTATGAAGCTGTTTATACCGACCTATTTAATTGCAGTGGGAGCAGCAAGCGGAAGTGCTACCGCATATGGTTATTATCAGGTGACAATGTTGCTTTTATATGGGATTGAAAAGCTGATGGAAATGATAGTGCTGCCATTGATAAACGGCTATGTTTTTTTCGCTTTTTTGAATGGAGTATGGGGAGAGGACAGGCTTGTTTTAGTGTTGGAAGGCTTAAAAAAATTGATTTTGGCAGGGGTGAAGGCGGTGCTTGGAGTGATTACGGGAATCAGCCTTTTTCAGTCCATGATTCTTCCGGCAGTAGATTCTTTGAAAAATACAACCTTACAGAAAGCGGTAGGTGCCATCCCCGGAATCGGAGATGCAGCAGACGGTATTACACAGATTGTGATGGGGTCCGCAGTACTGATTAAAAACAGTATAGGTGTGGTCCTGCTTTTGCTTTTACTTATTTTGTGTGCCGTGCCGGTTTTGAAAATTACATTGATTGCCTGTGCCTTTAAGGGGTGTGCGGCGGTGATGGGTATGGTAGGAGATAAACGAATTTGCGAGTGTACGGACCATGCCGGAGAAGGTGGCGTATTGTTACTTAGAGCAACGCTTACGGTGATTGCACTGTTTATGATTATTGTGGCAATTGCAGCCTATACCACAAGCTAGAAAAAGGAATGCATGGGAGGAAAACATGATTGAATTTATGAAGCAAATCAGTGTGTTTATGTTGTTGGGGAAAACGTTACTGTATTTCTGCCCTGGAAAAAAATACGAAAAATATGTAAAACTGCTGTTTGGGTTTATGGTAGTACTGCAGTTTGCAACACCTGTTCTGGCATTGGGAAGCGGAGGAACACTGGAGGAATATGAAAAGAATAAGGCTGTTTTTGAAAAGCAGCTTGCACGGTCTATGGAAGCAGTAGAGAAAAAATGGTTTCTGTATCAGGAGGAAATTGCAAAACAAATCGAGAAAGAAAGGGTAGGAGCAGAAAAAATGGTACAGAAAACGCAGGAAGAAGCAGGTCAGAAACAAAAGGAGGGGGAAAATGCGGCAGATAAAGAGGAAGAGAGCGCGGATGTGGAAAAGGTAAAAATCGAGGTGACGATACATGAATAAATGGAAAGACATACTGGAAAAATGTATGGGAAATCAATTAAAAAAAGAAAATATGATTGTCTTTATCCTGTTAGGGGTTCTGATTTTTATCATTGCTTTGCCGACCAAAGAAAATAAAGTGGAAAAGTCCGTTTTAACAGACAGCAAAAATGAGATAATAGGAGCACAGGAAAAAGAAACATTAAAAGATGCGGATTATGTTGATTATCTGGAGGAAAAATTGGAATATACATTATCTTTCGTGGAAGGTGTGGGGAAAATTAAGGTGATGGTTACGGTTTCCGCATCCCAAAGAGAAGTTGTGGAAAAGGATTTGGTAACGACCCGCTCCAACACGGTGGAAACGGATTCGGAAGGCGGTACCCGAAGCATAAATAATCTGGAGAATACAGAAACTACCCTTTATACAACGGATGCACAGGGGAATCAGATTCCTTATGTGACGCAGGTCTGTGAACCGGAAATTACCGGCGTAATGGTGGTTGCACAGGGAGCAGGAAGAAAAAATGTAAATTCTGATATAACAGAAGCAATACAGGCATTATTTGGAATTGAAGCTCATAAAATTAAAATAGCTAAAATGAAAACAGAATAGAAAAGAGGTAGGGCTTTTGAAAGGAACAGGTAAAAAAAATCAAATTATGATTACGGCACTTGCTATTATGATTGCTGTAGCAGGTTACTTACAGTTTACAGGAGATAAATTAAAAGAAGAACAGCTTACAGCTGCCGGAAGTGATTCGGTAACTTCTGATTTGAGTAGTGCAGTATTGGGGGAAGAATACGTGGTAAACGAACAGCTGGACGGTGTTTTGGAGGAAGCAGATCTGGCTGCCATTACAGATATTTCCGAGGAAGATTTGGAACAGGCACAACTGACGGATATTGACAGTCTGGATTCTGACGTGGACGTGGCAATGGAGGATTATTTAGATAGTGATATGGAAGCTGTAATCAGTGATGAAGTGACCGGAACCGAAGCACCCGGTGAAGCGGTATTTACATCCGGTACAGGAATGGTATCTTTAGCGGATGCAAAGCTCTTAAAGGAGCAGACCAGAGCCAAAAATAAGGAAATGCTCTTGGAGATTATCAATAATACAAATCTTAGTGATGAGCAGAAGCAGGAAGCGGTAAACAGCATGATTACCATGACGGATATTGCGGAAAAAGAAACGGCTGCAGAGATTTTATTAGAAGCAAAAGGCTTTGAGGATGTGGTAGTCAGCATCAGCGAAGACGGAGTTGACGTTGTTGTCAATGCGGCAGAACTGTCGGATGCTTCCCGGGCACAGATTGAAGACATTGTAAAAAGAAAAACCGGAGTAGCGGGAGAAGATATTATCATCAGTCCTGTAACGGTTAATTAATCGCAAATGGGTATGTAAATTGGAAAAAGTATGATATAATTGAGCGCGTATGATGCGTTTTTAACAAAAGTCCGACAGTTTTCCGGACTGTGAAAGGGAATGGTACGAAAGTGAAAAGAGTATTTTTAATTGTATTAGACAGTTTTGGAATAGGGGAAATGCCGGATGCAGCGTGTTACGGAGATCGGGGAACAAATACATTAAGGTCGGTTTCCGGCAGTCCCTTTTTCCACATGCCGAATATGGAAAAACTGGGCTTGTTTGAAATAGACGGTGTAAAAGTAAAAGAAAAGGGAGAACCACACACAGCTTGCATTGCACGTATGACAGAGGCTTCCAAGGGCAAAGATACAACAATCGGCCATTGGGAAATTGCAGGAATCCGCTCCGACAGACCTTTACCTACTTATCCGAATGGTTTCCCGAAGGAAGTACTGGATGCTTTTTCGGCAAAAACAGGGCGGGGGATATTGTGTAACAAACCCTTTTCCGGTACAGAGGTTATTAAAGTATATGGTGAAGAGCACAGGAGAACCGGAGATTTGATTGTATACACTTCGGCAGACAGTGTGTTCCAGATTGCCGCCCATGAGGATGTTGTGCCGGTGGAAACCTTGTATGAATACTGCCGGATGGCAAGGGAAATTTTACAGGGAGAGCACGGTGTTGGCAGAGTCATTGCCCGTCCGTTTATCGGAGAAAACGGAAAATTTGAACGGACAGCGAGAAGACATGATTTTTCCCTGACACCTCCTGCAGTTACCATGCTTGACCAGTTAAAGAAGCATGGATATGACGTGGCAGCAGTGGGAAAGATTTATGATATTTTTGCAGGAAAGAGCATTACTGAGCATGTTTATACAAAGGGAAATGAAGAGGGTATAGAAAAAACTCTGGAGTATTTTGATAAGGCATTTGAAGGATTATGCTTTATCAATCTGGTAGATTATGACATGCTTTACGGGCATCGAAACGATGTAGATGGCTATGCAAAGGCATTGACTTATTTTGATGCCAAACTTCCTTCTATTTTAGGAAAAATGCGTACAGATGATGTGCTGATGATTACGGCAGACCACGGATGTGACCCGGGATATAAGCAGTCTACGGACCATTCAAGGGAATATACACCGTTTCTTATGTATGGCAAAAATATTGCTCCGAAAAATCTTGGCACAAGAGAGACCTTTGCAGATATCGGTGCAACTGTATTGGATTATTTTGGAATTACACCGGAATTTGCCGGTACGTCCATGTTATAGGAAGAGAAAAACATAAAAATGGAGGAAATAAGCGTGGGAAACTATGCAGAAGAAATTAACAGAAGAAGAACATTTGCGATTATTTCGCATCCGGATGCAGGAAAAACAACCTTAACGGAGAAATTTCTGCTCTATGGCGGTGCCATCAATCTGGCAGGAAGCGTAAAAGGAAAAGCAACAGCAAGACATGCAGTATCAGACTGGATGGAAATTGAAAAAGAAAGAGGTATTTCCGTTACTTCTTCGGTTTTGCAGTTTGAATATGACGGATATTGTATCAATATTCTGGATACACCCGGACATCAGGATTTCTCGGAGGATACTTACCGAACACTGATGGCAGCGGATTCTGCTGTCATGGTGATTGATGCTTCAAAGGGGGTGGAAGCACAGACAAGAAAGCTGTTTAAGGTTTGTGTCATGCGGAAAATCCCGATTTTTACTTTTATCAATAAAATGGACAGGGATGCTAACGACACGTTTGAACTTTTGGATGAAATTGAGAAAGAGCTTGGAATTGCGACCTGCCCCATTAACTGGCCTATCGGTTCCGGTAAAAACTTCAAGGGAGTTTATGACAGGGAGAAGAAGTGTGTCATTACTTATTCCGATACGGAGAAAGGAACAAAAGAAGGAGAAAGTACAGAAATTCCGCTTTCCGATGAAGAACAGCTTCTTACTCATATCGGGCAGGAGAATAAAGAAATTCTGGACGGAGAAATTGAACTTCTGGATGGTGCCAGTGCAGAATTTGATTTGGAACTGGTAAGGAAGGGAGAATTGACACCGGTATTTTTCGGATCGGCTCTGACAAATTTCGGTGTGGAAATCTTTTTGCAGCACTTTTTACAAATGGCAACTACACCCCTTCCCAGAAAAGCGGATATCGGGCTGATTGAACCGGCAGAAAAAGAGTTTTCCGCTTTTGTATTTAAGATTCAGGCAAATATGAATAAAGCCCATCGTGACAGAATTGCCTTCATGCGGATTTGTTCGGGAAAATATGATGCCCAGATGGAAGTGAAACATGTGCAGGGAGGCAAAGTGATGCGTCTTTCCCAGCCCCAGCAGATTATGGCAAGCGAGAGAAAAATTTTAGAGGAAGCTTATGCGGGGGACATTATCGGTGTGTTTGACCCGGGGATTTTTTCTATCGGGGACACACTCTGTATGCCGAAAGAACAGTTTCAGTATGAGGGAATTCCTACCTTTGCACCGGAGCATTTTGCCAGAGTGCGGCAGATGGACACCATGAAGAGAAAGCAGTTTGTAAAGGGAATTACCCAGATTGCACAGGAAGGTGCCATACAGATTTTTCAGGAATTTAACACAGGTATGGAGGAAATCATTGTAGGAGTAGTAGGTGTCCTGCAGTTTGATGTATTAAAATACCGTCTGGAAAACGAATACAATGTAGAAATTCGTCTGGAAAATCTGCCTTATGAGCATATCCGCTGGATCGAAAACAAGGATATTGATTTGAATAAACTGACCGGCACATCTGATATGAAGAAGATTAAGGATTTGAAAGGAAATCCATTGCTTCTTTTTATCAATCAGTGGAGTGTGGGAATGACACTTGACAGAAATGAAGGGCTGATTCTTTCTGAATTTGGACGTAATTAGCCGGAAACGGCAGTTAGGAGGCGTAGGATGAAGAAACGTATTACGATACTCTTTTTTGCAAGTACCCTGATTTTAGTAATCTGTCTTTTGCTTGATTTAAGGCAAAATGAAAACGGACAATGGACAAACCGTATCCAATCAACAGAAAACGGCGCGGAGAGTGAACAGAAAGAGCAGGAGTTTTTAGTATTAAAGAGTGAGCAGGAGGGTTTATTTTCCTATGAACTTCTTAGCGGGGAAGAACAGGAAATTTATGCACAGATTTATGCTTCCATAAAGGAAAGAGAATCGGCAGAGGTGGCTACCACCGATACGGAACAGCTTGAGAAGGTATTTCAGTGTGTGCTGAACGATCACCCGGAATTTTTTTATGTGGAAGGGTATACCTTTACCAAATATTCTAAAGGAAATAAAATTACGAAGCTTGTTTTTGATGCGTCCTATACGATGGATGCAGCGAAAGCGGAAGAAAAGAAACAGGCAATTGAAGCTTGTACGAAAGAGATTCTTTCCGGTATTTCGGCAGATGCGGATGATTACGAAAAAATAAAATATATTTATGAGTATATAATTGAGAATACGGAGTATAATGTGGAAGCAGAGAATAATCAGAATATTTGTTCTGTTTTTCTGGATAAACAGTCCGTATGTCAGGGCTATGCAAAGGCGACCCAGTATCTGCTTTTAAAGGTTGGAATCAAAGCAAGCATAGTAGTGGGGTTTGTAGACGGAGGAGAAGGACATGCATGGAATCTGGTCTATGCAGACGGAGAGCCTTATTATGTGGATACAACATGGGGAGATGCGTCCTATCGGATGTCAACGGAG
The DNA here is from genome assembly GCA_964449325.1 of uncultured Lachnospiraceae bacterium. Lineage (GTDB taxonomy): Bacteria > Bacillota > Clostridia > Lachnospirales > Lachnospiraceae > RGIG3002. Next base: position 20,831 of record CAYUYJ010000005.1, read on the forward strand.
GAAAGCAAGGAGGTCAGTAACCTTCCGATTATTAATTATGACTATCTTTGTGTGACAACGAAACAGTTATGCAAAACGCATACGATTCAGCCTGTGGTTCCGGTACCGGAATGTACGGCGGTTGAGGATAACTACTACGTCAGAGAAGGCGCTTATTTTACAGAAGCCGATGAAGAGCAACTGACAGGATTGTTTGAAAAGAGTTATGCGGAAGGGAAAGAATATATTACGCTGCAATGTGCGGATGAGGCAGTTTATCATAGTATGTATGAAGAACTGATTACGAAGCAGAAGGTGTTTCAATATATGGATGCGGCAGACGGTGTGATTGCATACTCAAAAAACGAAGAACAGCTCAGTTTAAGTTTCTGGCTTTCTGAATAAGTATTTGTCAATATACTCAATATTTGATATAATGAACGGAAAAGAGAAACGGAAAATTTGGAGGTAACCTCATGGAAAAAGAAATAGAAAGAACGACGTATGTATTACAGGAAGAGGAAAATATCGGATCGGTAAAAATTGCAGATGATGTTGTTGCTATGATTGCAGGGCTTGCAGCAACAGAGGTAGAAGGTGTTTCTGCCATGGCAGGAAATATCAGCAATGAACTGATGAGCAAGGTTGGGATGAAAAAACTGACAAAAGGCGTAAAAGTAGATGTTTTTGAGAAACATGTTACGGTGGATCTGGCTGTGATGATGGAGTATGGCTATAATATTCCGGCAACCTGCCAGAAGGTACAGATGAAAGTGAAAACTGCAATTGAAAATATGACAGGTTTACATGTTACGGATGTGAACATCCGGATTGCCGGTGTAAATATGCAGAAAGGTAACTAGCAAAGACGAATGAGCAGAAGAGAATTAAGAGAACAGATTTTTAAACTGTTATTCCGTATTGAATTTAATAAGGCAGAGGAGATGGAAGAACAGAAAGAATTGTTCTTTGAGGATGATGAAAACCCGGTAGGGGAAAAGGATGCGGCATATATCAGGGAAAAATATGACCATATTGTGGAAAAACTTTCTGATATAGACGATATGATAAACGAAGAAGCAGAATGCTGGACGACGGCAAGAATGGGAAAGGTAGAGCTTACCATTCTGCGTCTTGCCGTATATGAAATTAAATATGATGATACCATTCCTGTTAGTGTAGCCATTAATGAAGCCGTGGAACTGGCAAAGAAATTTGGACAGGATGGTGCGTCCTCTTTTATAAACGGAGTACTTTCTCAGTTCGCTTAGAGTCTAAGATGAGGAACGAATCGGTGGGAAGGTTTTGGAGGACAGAATGCGCAATGTTTATACGGTAGCACAAGTAAATTCTTATATTAAAAATATGTTCACGCAGGATTTTATGCTACAGTCCATTCTCGTAAGAGGGGAAGTAAGTAACTGTAAGTATCATTCCTCTGGACATATTTATTTTACGTTAAAGGATGAAAAGGGGACGATTGCCTGTGTGATGTTTGCCGGAAACCGGAGCGGTTTGAAATTCCGACTGGAGGAAGGTCAGCAGATTGTGGCAGGCGGAACCATTGATGTATATGAGCGGGACGGAAAATACCAGTTATATGCGAAACAGATTGTGCTGGATGGCGCAGGTGCTTTAAATGAGAGGTTTGAACGCTTGAAAAAGGAACTGCTGGAGCGTGGTATGTTTGCACCGGAATATAAACAGCCGATTCCCAAATATATTCGTACCCTTGGTGTTGTGACAGCACCCACGGGAGCAGCAGTGCGCGATATCATTAACATTGCAATGAGAAGAAATCCGTATATTCAGATTATTCTCTATCCGGCAATTGTACAGGGGGAACAGGCGGCAGCCAGCATCGTGCAGGGAATACGTGCCTTGGAGCAGCGTAGGGTAGATACCATTATCGTAGGAAGAGGCGGCGGCTCTTTAGAAGATTTGTGGGCATTTAATGAAGAAATTGTGGCACAGGCAGTATTTGACTGTTCGATTCCCGTTATTTCAGCGGTAGGGCATGAAACGGATACAACTATCTGCGATTTTGTAGCGGATTTACGGGCTCCTACGCCGTCTGCAGCAGCGGAGCTGGCAGTGTTTGATATGCGGGCACTGGAAGAAAGGCTTGAGGAATATGCTTTAAGGCTACAGGGCGGTATGGCGTATCATATTGAAAAAAAGCAGGTACTTTTGCAAAGCTATCAAAAACAGCTTAGATATTTATCTCCCATCAACCAGATACGGGAGAAGCGGACATATGCCATGAAGTTAGAAGAAAATTTGCAGGAAACGATGAACCGCATTTTGGTGGGAAAACGTCATCTTCTAGAATTGTATATTGAAAAACTAAAAGGTTTATCCCCACTTGATAAGCTAAACCAAGGCTTTTCCCACACTTGCGTGGGTGAGGGAAAAACCGTAACACGGATTGAACAGGTGACGACGGGAGAGCTTATTAACGTATATGTAAGTAACGGTAAAATCGAAGCAGTGGTAGAAAAAACGGAAAGTTTGAACTGGAATTGAGGAAAAGAATATGGCAAAAAAAGAAGAAGCAGGGCTTCCTTTAGAAGAGGCTTTCGAGCAGCTGGAGGATGTGATTGAGAGACTTCAGGATAATGAGATTTCGTTAGAGGATGCTTTTAAAGAATATGAGCAGGGAATGCAGCTTTTAAAATATTGCAGTGAATCTATCGACAGAGTGGAAAAACAAGTACTAAAAATCAGTGAAAGCGGTGAACTGTGTGAGTTTGAGTAAAATGCAGCTGGAAGAAAAAACAAGACAGACAGAAGAAATAATCAAGAAGTATTTACCGAAAGAGGAAGGGAATCAAAAACCTGTCATCGAAGCTATGAATTACAGTGTTCTTGCGGGAGGCAAGCGTCTTCGCCCCATGCTGATGAAGGAAGTTTTTGAAATGTTCGGTGGAACGGGAAAGGTCATAGAACCCTTTATGGCAGCCATAGAAATGATACATACGTATTCTTTGGTGCATGATGACCTGCCGGCAATGGATAATGATGAGTATCGACGCGGCAAGAAGACAACATGGGCACAGTTTGATGAGTGTACTGCAATTCTTGCGGGTGACGGTCTTTTGAATTTTGCTTTTGAGACGGCTTTGACGGCAGCACAGGAAGAAAATCCGTATCTTTTAAAGGCACTTACCGTTCTTGCAAAAAAGGCGGGAATCTATGGTATGATAGGCGGGCAGACGGCAGATATTGAGGCGGAAAAACCGGGACAGGATGTGGACGGAAAAAAACTTATGTTTATTCATGAACATAAAACTGCTGCGCTGATTCAGGCATCTATGATGATAGGAGCCATATTGGCAGGCGCTAAGGAAAAGGATGTGCAGGACATTGAAAAATGTGCTTACAATATCGGAATTGCTTTTCAGATTCAGGATGATATTCTGGATGTGACAAGCACTTTGGAGGTACTCGGAAAGCCTATAGGCAGTGACGAAAAGAACCATAAAAAAACATATGTATCCATTTATGGTTTGGAAAAGGCAAAGGAAGATGTAAAACTGTTGTCCGAAGAGGCAATTGCTGTTTTATCCTCCTTTGGACAAAGAAATCTGTTTTTGGAAGAATTGGTAGAACAGTTAATCAACAGAGAAAAGTAGATAAGAGGAAATGCCATGCTTTTAGACCAGATAAAGAAGGAAAATGACATAAAAAATATCAGTCCTACAGATTATGAAATTCTGGCAGAGGAAATCAGAAGATTTTTAATTGAGAAAATCAGTGTGACAGGTGGGCATCTTGGCTCTAATCTGGGAGCAGTGGAACTGACCATGGCACTGCATTTATCTTTGGACTTGCCGAAGGACAAAATTATTTGGGATGTGGGGCACCAGTCTTATACTCATAAGCTTTTGACCGGAAGGCGGGAAGGCTTTGAAACCTTGCGTAAATATGGAGGTATGAGCGGGTTTCCGAAACGGAAAGAAAGTGCCTGTGACTGCTTTGATACAGGGCACAGTTCCACTTCTATTTCTGCCGGATTAGGTCTGGTGCGTGCGAGAGATATTTTAGGAGAGACGAATACCATTGTATCGGTTATCGGTGACGGTGCTTTGACGGGAGGAATGGCGTATGAAGCGCTGAATAATGCTTCCCGCATGGAAACGAATTTTATAGTGGTATTGAATGATAACAATATGTCTATTTCGGAGAATGTGGGTGGTATTTCCAAATATCTGAATAATCTGCGTATGGCTCCGAAGTACTGGGATATTAAAGAAGGTATTTATTATACGTTACGAGGAATGCCAAAATACGGTGAGCCGTTGGTAGAAGGAATCCGAAAGGCTAAAAACAGTTTTAAGCAGCTTGTTGTTCCGGGAATGTTTTTTGAGGATATGGGGCTGACTTATTTGGGACCTGTTGACGGACATAATATTGAAGAAATGGTTCGTGTTTTCGGTGAGGCAAAGAAAATTCGCAGAGGCGTATTAGTGCATGTAATTACGGAAAAAGGAAAGGGCTATGAGCCGGCGGAAAGACATCCGGCAAGATTTCATGGGACGGAACCTTTTGACGTTGCAACCGGACTTCCGGCAAAGCCAAGGACCGTTGCCAATTATACGGATATCTTTTCCACGGTTATGACAAAGCTTGGAAGTCGAGATGAAAAAATCGTAGCAATTACGGCAGCGATGCCTGACGGAACCGGATTAAAGCGGTTTCGGAATATTTTCCCGGAGCGTTTTTTTGATGTGGGAATTGCGGAAGAGCATGCCGTGACTTTTGCAGCAGGCCTTGCGGCCGGAGGTATGAAACCGATTGTTGCGGTTTATTCTTCCTTTTTGCAGAGAGCTTATGACCAGATTTTGCACGATGTCTGCATTCAGGACCTGCCGGTTGTTTTTGCTATTGACAGAGCAGGACTTGTTGGAAGTGACGGAGAAACTCATCAGGGAATTTTTGATTTGTCCTATCTTTCCTCCATACCTAATATGCATATTATGGCACCCAAAAACAAATGGGAACTTTCGGATATGTTAAAATTTGCAGTGAAATTCGGACATCCGATTGCCGTTAGATATCCGAGAGGTACGGCATTTGACGGTCTAAAGGAGTATCGGGAGCCGATTGAACTGGGAAAAAGTGAATGGATTTACAGAGAAAAAGAAATTGCGCTGGTAGCAGTGGGAAGTATGGTGAAAACGGCACTGGAGGTCAGGGACAGACTAAAAGAAAAAGGTTATTCGGTGAGCCTTGTTAATGCCAGGTTTGTAAAGCCTGTGGATGAGGAAATACTGAAAGAATTGTGCAAAGAGCACACACTCCTTGTTACGTTGGAAGAGAATGTGGCAAGTGGCGGCTTTGGCGAAAAGGTACGGGAGTGTCTGGAAACAATTGGCACGGACGCTAAAATGCTTTCCATTGCGCTTCCGGATGCGTATGTGGAGCATGGTAATGTGGAAATTCTTCGGAAAGAGGTAGGGATTGATACGGATACCATTGTGGAAAAAATAACGGCAAAAAAGCAAAGCTCGTGATATGCATGGAGAGGAGCAGGAATGAAAGAGCGCTTGGATGTATTACTGGTAAGCAGAGGTCTGGCCCCGTCAAGGGAAAAAGCCAAAGCAATTATTATGTCGGGCAGCGTATTTGTTGACGGACAGAGAGAGGATAAAGCAGGAACAACCTTTGACGCGGATAAGGTTTCCATAGAAGTAAAGGGACATTCTTTGAAATATGTAAGTCGTGGAGGGCTGAAACTGGAAAAGGCGATGGGACAGTTTGGCATCACGCTGGAAAATAAAGTGTGTATGGATATCGGTGCTTCTACAGGTGGTTTTACGGATTGTATGTTGCAAAACGGAGCCGTGAAGGTATATTCCGTGGACGTGGGGCATGGGCAGTTGGCATGGAAACTTCGGAATGATGAACGGGTTGTGTGCATGGAAAAAACAAATTTCCGTTATCTTACGAGAGAGGATATTGAGGATGATTTGGATTTTGCTTCGGTAGATGTGTCTTTTATTTCCCTGACCAAAATTCTGATTCCGGCAAGAAAACTTTTGAAAGATAAAGGGCAGATGGTATGCCTGATTAAACCCCAGTTTGAAGCAGGAAAAGAAAAGGTGGGGAAAAAGGGGGTAGTCAGAGAGCCGGAAATACATAGGGAAGTTATTGAAAAAGTGATTGATTATGCGGACAGTCTTGGTTTTACGGTATTAAATCTGGAATTTTCTCCTATTAAGGGACCGGAAGGCAATATCGAATATCTGGTATATTTAGAAAAGAACGAGGAACGTTCGTCAGAGACATTAAGTATTACTGAGTCGGAGGCTGAACAGAGATTGCAGGAGATTATGGAAGAAAAAAGCGGTTTTTCGCGGTGTGAGGATATGAGGAAACTGATTACGGATACAGTGGAGACGGCACATAAAGCATTATCGTGCTCATAAAAAGAGAAAATGGGTGGGTAGATGAAACATTTTTATGTCATTACAAACCGGCATAAGGATCCTGAATTGAAGGTTACTAACCGGGTAAAGCAATATATTGAAGAGAGAGGCGGGGAATGCACGGTACAAATCAAAGAACCCGGTCTGTGCAGGAGCGAAGGCTGTACGGATAGTGCATGGCTGCCGGAAACGACGGAGTGTATGCTTGTACTTGGCGGGGATGGCACGATGTTACAGGCGGCAAGAGATACAGTGGAAAAAAGAATTCCGATGCTTGGCATTAATATGGGAACGGTAGGATATCTGGCAGAGGTGGAATTACCCGGAATTGAAGCTGCATTGGAGCATCTTTTGAAGGATGAATATGAACGGGAAGAACGCATGATGCTGATTGGCATTGTGAAAAAGGAAGGGGATGCTCCCATCGAGGATTGGGCCTTGAATGATATTGCCATTACAAGAAGCGGTTCCCTGCAGATTATTAAGTATAGCATTTATGTGAATGATTCATTTCTGTATTCCTACAGTGCAGACGGTGTGATGGTGTCTACACCTACCGGTTCTACAGGCTATAATCTTTCCGCGGGAGGTCCTATTGTGGAGCCCAAAGCAAAGCTTTTGCTGATTACACCGATTTGTCCGCATACACTGAATGCCCGTAGCATTGTACTATCGGCAGAAGACCGGATTATCATTGAAATTAATGCAGTCAGAGAAGGGGAAGAACTGGAGGTAGAGGCAAATTTTGACGGCAATCATAAATTTACCTTAAAGACCGGAGACCGGATAGAAATTAAGCAGTCAGAGAAAAAGACGGATATTATTAAGCTGAGCAATGTCAGTTTTTTGGAAGTTCTTCACAAAAAAATGAATGAAAAATAAGATGGGAAAGGGGAGCACAGATGAAAAAATCACGTCATGCCAAAATAGTAGAATTAATTGAAAAATATGATGTGGAAACGCAGGAAGAGTTGGCGGATTATTTGCGGGAAGCAGGATTTCAGGTGACTCAGGCGACTGTTTCCAGAGATATAAGGGAATTGAAATTATCCAAAATACCGACCGGTGACGGAAAACAGAAGTATGTTATTTTAAGACAGGATGACAGTCATTTAGTTGACAAATATATCCGTGTCTTAAAGGATGGATTGATTTCTATGGATATGGCACAAAATATTCTCGTTATCAAAACGGTTTCGGGGATGGCCAGTGCGGTTGCTGTTGCGGTGGATGCTATGAAATTTAAGGAAATCGTAGGAAGCATTGCAGGGGATGATACGATTATGATGGCAGTCCGGACGGTGGATGAAACAAAGATTGTCATGGACAAGATTCATAAAATGCTTGGAAATTAGAGCCTTTTGGTGAAATCTGTTGAGAGAAACAGGGTAGGAGAGATTCAACGGATGAAGAAAAGGAGTGGACAAAATGTTATTGAGCTTACATGTGAAAAATTTAGCACTGATTGATGAAACGGAAGTGTTTTTCGGGGAAGGACTGAATATTCTTTCCGGCGAGACCGGTGCAGGAAAATCTATTATTATCGGTTCAGTGAATCTTGCACTTGGTGCAAAGGCTGATAAGGATATGATACGTGTCGGAGCGGATTATGCGCTGATTGAACTGGTTTTTCAGGTTGATGAAGAGGCACTTCAAAAACGAATTTTGGATATGGAACTGCCTTTGGAAGATGACAATACACTGATTATTCAGAGAAAGATTCAGCCTGCAAGAAGTGTATGCAAAGTAAATGGAGAAACGGTTACCGCAAAACAGGTGAAGGAGCTTGCGGAAATTTTGATTGATATTCACGGACAGCATGAGCATCAGTCATTGCTTCATAAGCGAAAGCATCTGGAAATATTGGACGAGTTTTCAGGAGAAAAGCTTGCTAAGAAAAAGGAAATATTAAGAGTTGATTATAAACAATATGAAGCACTCCGTAAGGAACTGGAAGAATCTGCTATGGATGAGGAAGTAAGAAAGAGAGAATTGTCTTTAGCAGAGTTTGAGGCAAAGGAGATAGAAGAAGCTGCTCTGATAAGAGGAGAAGATGAAGAACTGGAAAAAATGTACCGGAGAATGGTAAATGGACAAAAGATTATGGAGGCATTGTTCATAGCTTATTCTTGTTGTGGTTCTGAAAGTGAGCAGGGGGCGGCAAATCAGATTGGACGTGCTATTCGGGAAATACGTTCTGTGGTTTCTCTGGACGAAGATATTGAGCCGATACAAAATATGCTGGATGATATTGACAGTATGATGAATGACTTAAACCATAGTCTGTCAAGAATAATGGGTGATATGGAATTTGACGAACAGCAGTTTCGACAGACCGAAGAACGTCTGAATCTGTTGAATCACTTAAAATCCAAGTATGGAAAAAGTATAGATGAAGTCATTGCTTATGGAGATGCAGTGCGGGAAAAACTGGAAAAGCTTTCCGATTATGAGCTCTATCGGGAGCAGTTGGAAAAGAGGGCAAACAGTGCACTGGAAAAGGTATTGGAGGATTGTGCGGAATGCTCCTCCATCCGGGAGAAAAATGCGGTTTCTCTTGCAAAACAGATGAAGGAAGCTTTGGTGGACTTAAACTTTTTGGATGTAAGGTTTGAAATTCAGGTACGCCCTGATAAAGGGAATATTCATGCAGACGGATTTGATGAAGTGGAATTTATGATTAGTACCAATCCGGGTGAAAGCATAAAACCTCTTGGCATGGTGGCAAGCGGTGGTGAGCTTTCCCGTATTATGCTGGCATTAAAAACAGTTCTTGCCAAAAAAGACCGGACGGATACGTTGATTTTTGATGAAATTGATGCGGGAATCAGTGGAAAAACAGCGTGGAAGGTTTCGGAAAAGCTGGGAATTTTAGGAAAAGAGCATCAGGTTATCTGTATTACTCATCTGCCGCAGATTGCAGCTATGGCAGACAATCATTTCCTGATTGAAAAAACAACGGATAAAGAAAAAACTACCACAACAATTCGGGAAGTAAAGGAAGAAGAAAGCACAAAAGAACTGGCAAGACTACTGGGAAGTGAGACGATTACCGAAACAGCACTTTCCAATGCGAGAGAATTGAAAGAAATGGCAGCAAATACAAAACAATCCTAATTGAAATCACTATTTTGTCACATAATAAAAAGGACGTAGCTTTACAACCGCTGTTGTAAGGAAATGTCCTTTTTTGATAGAAAGATTGCAGAGAAAGCAGTTTGAAATAGAATGGGAAGCGAGATGTGGCAGAATGGAAAAAGAACAAAAAATGTGCAGGCAATGGAAGAGATGGATTTTATACTGGGGTATCATTATGTCCGCACTTATTATAATCGGAATGGTTATGTATACATGGTGGATGCAGATACCCGGAACAATACGAATTAAAGCGGGTGTGGAAGAAACCTTTGATTTTCATGTGCCGGCATCCGGAGAAGTGTATCTGGAGGCAGTGGAGGTAGGAGAATTTGGTAATTCTGTTCAGAAGGAATGTCTGAAGGTGGATTTGAGTGAAAAACTGACGATGAAGTCCGAGAAACTTTCTACTTATCAAATGAGTGTGAAGCTGTTTGGAGTTATGCCCTTAAAACAGGTGAATATACAGGTTATTGAGGACAGAATGATTATGCCTGCCGGAGTACCTATAGGGATTTATGTGGAAACGGAAGGAGTTTTAGTCGTTGATGTAGGAGAATTTAAAGGACCGGACGGATTGCTTTGTGCACCGTCAAAGTACATTCTGCAAAAGGGAGACTATATTTTAAAGGTAAATGATGAGAGTGTGGAGGGAAAAAAACAGTTTATAGATTTGATTAAGCAAAAAGGAAACGAAGAAATCAATCTGACTGTCAGACGTGACAAAGAAGTGATGGAATGTAAAGTGACACCGAAAAAAAATCAAAACGGAGAAAATAAGCTTGGCATCTGGGTACGAGATAATGCTCAGGGAATCGGTACGCTGACTTTTGTAGATGAAAACGGTAATTTCGGGGCTCTTGGTCACGGGATAAATGATGTTGACACCAGTGCGTTAATGGAACTGGAGGAAGGGCTGCTTTATAAAACAAATATCATTTCCATAAAAAAAGGCACAAACGGTTCCCCGGGGGAATTGACAGGTATGATTTCTTATTCTGATAAAAATATTGTGGGAACTATAGAGGATAATACAACTGCCGGGATTTTCGGAGAATGCGATACGGGAAAGGTCCCTCTTTTAGAAGAGGCGCAACTTCTTCCCATTGGCTTAAAACAGGAAATACGGCTTGGAAAGGCGCAGATTATTTCGACTGTAGAAGATACAAGAGAATATTACGATATTGAAATTACGGAAATTCGGCTTGACCATGATAATGTAAACAGGGGGATTGTTATCAAGATTACAGATCCGGAGCTCCTTTCTTTAACAGGCGGCATTGTGCAGGGAATGTCCGGTTCGCCTATTATACAAAATGGACGAATTGTGGGTGCTGTGACACATGTTTTAGTAAATGATCCAACCAAAGGATATGGGATATTCATAGAGAATATGTTGGAACAAAATTAAGAAAAAGCAGATAGTACAAGGCTTGGAAGGCATCTGTATTATCTGCTTTTTTCTTGACAGTTATATGGATAAGCCACAATTATCCGACAAAGTGTTGCTTATTTATATAGTATGTAGTATAATCTGTTCGAAAAATACATCGTATAAGGAGAGTGGGACTGTGAATGTAAATGATTTACGTGTGGTTAAGACGAAAAAAAATATAGAAAATGCATTGATTGATTTACTGCAGAAAAAGAATTTTCATGAAATTACGGTTCGGGATATATTGAGCGTTGCACTTATCAATCGTTCGACTTTTTATAAGCATTATGCAGATAAATATGCACTTGCAGAAAACTTGTGTCAGGATATTTTTGCACTGTTTCGAGAATTTGTAGAACAGCGTTTCCTTTTTGAAACTAAGACAGAAGAAATGATAGATATTATCAAAGAATTGTATAGAACCTTATCACAAAACAGTAGTAAGGTTCTGGCTCTATTTAAAATAAAAACAGAAACAATACACCTATATGATGATATGTTTTGTTATTTAAAAAATAAATTTTTGGAAAATAAAAAGGAGACAGGCAACTTTTCAAGTAAATTATGTGACTATCTTGCAACAATTTATGCGACTTTTGTTATGGAGTCTATAAGATGGTGTCTGGAAAATGACAGTTATGAGGATATACGTCCCTATGCAAAGAACATTGTCTCGCTCATACCCTTTTTTTCGGCTCAATTTACGGATTAAGCCGGGAAAATTATACCGGATATAACTGTTTTTTGGAAAAAGTATTATAGTGTCTTAAAAATATTTTTTGGAGGTGCCTGCATGGAAGAAAAAGAAAAAAAAGGCGGGTTTTGGCTTACGGTGGCTACTTTCATCGTAAATAAGCGAAAGGCGATTCTCATTTTGTTTGTTATCGCCATTGCTTACAGTGTTGCATCCATAAACAAAGTTTCCGTAAATCAGGATATTACCAAATATCTGCCACAAGACAGTGAAACACATATCGGTCTGGAACTGATGGATGAACAGTTTGTTACTTACGGAAGTGCTAAAATCATGCTTTCCAATGTGACGTTTCAGGAGGCAGAAGAACAAGTGGAACGGATCGAGGCAGTGAAGGGAGTAAAAGAAGTTGCCTTTGATAATTCCGAAGACCATTATCAGGGAACCGATGCTTTATATGATGTGACCTTTGAATGGGAAGCGGATAGAGAGGCAAGCAGAAATGCCTTACAGGAAGTAAAAGAGCAGCTTTCCGGCTATGACATTTATGTATCAACAGAAATCGGAAAAGAAGAGGAGTCCAGTGCTTCTCTTGCCAAGGATATGAATTTGATTTTGATTCTGGCAGTTGTCATTATTGTATCGGTTTTGTTGCTGTCAACAAAAGCATATATGGAAATTCCGGTATTGTTGATTACTTTCGGTGTGGCGGCTATTTTAAACAAAGGAAGTAACTATTGGCTGGGGACGATTTCCAGTGTGACGGATTCGATTTCCGTCGTACTGCAGCTTGCTCTTGCTATTGATTATGCCATTATTTTGTGTGACCGTTTTATGGAAGAACATGAAACGATGGATGCGGAAAACGCGGTTAAGGTTGCGCTTTCCAAGGCAATACCGGAAATCAGCGCATCTTCACTTACAACGATTTCGGGTATGGTAGCCATGATGTTTATGCAGTTCCGATTGGGGTACGATATGGGTATCGTTTTGGTGAAAGCAATTGTTTTCAGTTTGATTTCCGTGTTCCTGTTGATGCCGGGCGTTCTTTTGATATTTGCAAAGGGAATCGACAAGACCCATCACAAGTGCTATGTGCCGAATATTACCTTTGTCGGAAAATTTGCGGGAAAAACCAAGTATATTGTACCACCGTTATTTGTGGTGGTTTTGGTATTAGCCTTCCTGACCTCCGCCAATTGCGAATATATTTATGATACAAATTCGGTAGAGAGTGCAAAGAAGAGTGAGGCAAAAATTGCACAGGAAAAAATTGAGGCAGCCTTCGGAAAATCGAACCAGATGGTAATCATGGTGCCGAAGGGTAATTATGAAGCAGAAGCTAAATGTCTCAAAGAACTGGAAAAACTGGATTATGTGGAGTCTGTACTGGGACTTGCCAATGTGGAAATCAACGATGAATATATGTTGACCAGTAAAATTTCGCCGCGGGATTTTTCGGAACTGACGGATTTGGATATGGAAATCGTGAGACTTCTTTACATAGCATATGCATACAATCAGGAACAATATGGCCCGGTCTTTACCGGAATTGACGAATACAAGGTACCGATTATTGATATGTTCCTGTTTTTGTATGACCAGTATCAACAGGGGTATGTCACTCTGAATGAAGAAATGGATGATATGTTAAATGAGCTTTATGATACACTGCATGATGCCAATTTACAGCTTATGGGAGACAAGTATTCCCGGTTTGTATTGAATTTAAGTCTTCCGGTGGAAGGGGAGGAAACTTATCAGGCATTGGAAGAAATGCGGGGACTTTGTGCGAAATATTATCATAAAAGTGACATCATTCTGGTAGGTAATTCCACCAGCGATTTTGATTTGATGAAATCCTTTGCAGCGGACAATATGGTTATCAGCGTGCTGACGGCATTGTTTGTTGTCATTATTTTGTTCTTTACATTCCAGTCAGCCGGCTTGCCGGTTCTGCTTGTAATGACAATTCAGGGAAGTATTTGGATTAACTTCTCCATACCGGTGCTTTCGGGAGGAAACATTTTCTTTATTGCGTATCTGATTGTTTCTGCCATCCAGATGGGCGCAACGATTGATTATGCCATTGTAATATCTAACCGATATTTACAGTTGAAAAAAGAGATGCCGATAAAGAAGGCCATTGTGGAGACTTTGAACCAGTCATTTCCGACGATTTTTACGTCCGGTTCCATATTGACCTGTGCGGGCTTTTTAATTGGTAAAATTGCCTCCGATGCGACAGTGGCATCTATCGGAATTGCATTGGGAAGGGGAACGTTGATTTCCATTATTCTGGTATTGTTTGTGTTGCCGCAGATACTTCTTCTTGGTGATATTATCATTGAAAAGACGGCACTTACGATGAATCTTTCCAAGTACAATACCAAAGAGGTTGGAGGAAAAATGGTGGTTACCGGGCATGTCAGAGGACACATCGAAGGAGAAATTGATGCGGAAATTAAGGGTAATTTCCAAGGAAGAATGGAAGCGTCTTTGGATACAAGAATACCCGGAAAACAGACCGAAATTATCATGATAGAGGAGGATGAGGAAACATGAAAAAGAAAAGATTTCTTTCTACAGTAGCAACAGGCTGGCTGCTTGTGGTGACACTTGTCCTGACCGATATTGATATTGTTTTTGCCAAAACAAAGCAGTCTGCTGAGACAGAACAAGAGGAAACAGTGGATTTGGAACAGGAGATAGAAGAGAGGGAACTTCGGGAAACGGATGCGGAAGTAACAGAAATTTCTTCCGTGGAAGAGTTTCTTGCGTTTGTCAAAGGATGTCAGATGGATGCCTACAGCTATGGCAGGATTTTTTCTTTGAAGAAGGACTTGGATATCAGTGGGGAAGAGTTTACCGGAATCCCTTATTTTGAAGGAACCTTTTTAGGAAACGGACATACGATTTCCGGCATGGATATTTCCATGAAAGGTTCTGATTACGGATTTTTTCGATATATAGGAATAAGGGGCGTCGTAAAAGAACTGCATATAGACGGTAAAATCAGACTGGAAGGCAGTGCGGCAAATGTCGGCGGTTTTGTAGGCGTTAATAAAGGAATTGTAGCAAAGTGCAGTTTTGAAGGAACGGTAACGGGGATTGATTCCGCCGGCGGTCTTGCGGGATGCAATAAAGAGAATGGCGTACTGCTGGATTGCTCCGTAAAAGGAACGGTGACGGCAACGAATATAACAGGCGGGGTATGCGGACAAAACGATGGGATTATTAAAAACTGTACCAGTGAGGCTTTTGTCAATGTAGAGGATTTAAGGCCAACGTTGGATCTGGACGGTATTGATTTAGGAACCTTAAATCTTACCCAAAACGTTGTAACGAGAAATGATATGGGAGGGATTGCCGGAGTTTCCAAAGGAACGGTTGCTGATTGTACCAATACAGGAACAATCGGTTTTGTACATACAGGTTATAACGTAGGCGGAATTGTGGGCAGACATAGCGGTACGATGATGAATTGTACCAATAAAGGGAATGTGTACGGCAGAAAAGATGTAGGTGGTATTGTGGGACAGGCAGAGCCGTATATGGAGTCACAATATTTGTCGGACCGGCTGGAAAAAATCAGAGAAGATTTTAATCGGATTAATAATCTTGTGGTGCAGATGTCTAATGCGATGAGTGAAACATCGGGTAGTACAAAGCAGTATACGCAGACCCTGCAGAAACAGTATGAGGATACAATTGCAAGCTTAAACAGTCAGGTAAATGCTCTGCAGGGAACGATTGCAGCAAATAATGAACAGACGAAGGAATATCTGGACAGTCTGACGAAGTCTCTGGAGAACATGGGAAATCTGGGAAATGATACTGTCAATAAAATGGTGGACAGTATTGGAAGTGAACTGGACAATTTAAAAAATGAATTGGATAGTAAAATACCGGAAAGTTCTTCGTCAGAGAAACCAAGTATTCCCGAACTGCCAAGCGTTCCCGAGTTGCCAAGTATCCCGGAGTCGTCAAGTTCTTCTGAGCCGGAAAGTTCTTCGGCACAGGAAAGTTCTTCATCTCAGGAAAGCAGTAGTAACAGCGGTACGACAAATACAAACGGAGTAAGCACTACTTCGGAAGGGGAGGCAGCAGAGCCGGAAGGCACAGAAAACATAGGAGAGGTTGGAAGTATAGACACAGGTCATTTTCGGAAACTGAGTGCGGTTACGGAGGTACATTCATCTTTGCAGACGGTTGATCCGGAAATTCAGGGGAATTTGGATCGTATGAACAACGAAATGATTTCCGCAACCGGAGATATAAAAAAGATGCAGAGTATACTTTCCAATTCCACAAACTCTGTGGGTGAAACGGCAGGGAATATTGCAGATGAACTGGAGAGAAACAGTAAAGAGTCGGGAAAAAGCGTAAACGGGCTGACGAATTCCGTAGACGCGGGCATTCAGAAAATGACAAGCAGTTTAAATGGAATTATGAGTACTACCGATGAAATTTCCGATTACGTTGGCGAGGATATTAATATTCTCCTCGGGAACGGAAGTGCAATCTCGGATATTTCTTCTGTCGACCTATCGGTTAATATGCTTGGAGTGATTTCGGATTGTGTCAACTACGGGATAGTGGAAGCGGATATCAATACCGGCGGCATTATCGGAACCATGAATGTGGAATATGACATCGACCCGGAATTGGATTTTGATTTGACAACTCTTACAGATGTGACAGTAAGAGCTACCGTAAATGATGTGGTGCTTCATTGTAAAAATTACGGTACAATTAAAATCAAAAAGAATAATTGCGGAGGAATTGTCGGAAACAGTGAAATGGGTATCATTTTTGACTGTGAAAATTATGGCGGACTGCAGTCCGATAATGGAAAGCGTATGGGTGGAATTGCCGGTATGAGTAGCAGTAATATTGAAAGCAGTTATGCCTTTTGTAATATTGAAGGAAAAGATTATCTGGGTGGTATCTGCGGAGAAGGCTATGATATTCATAATTGTATTTCTCTCAGTACGATTATCAGGGAGGAAGGGGAATGTGTAGGAGGCATTGCCGGTACGACGGACAGTGAGGCAACTGTTTCGGGAAATTATTTTTCAAATTCCGAATTAGGGGGAATTGATAATATTAATTATGCCGGCAAAGCAGAGCCGTGTACCTATGAAACAATTATGGAAATGTCCGGTATACCGAAAGGTTTTCAGACTGTGACGGTTACGTTTGAACTGGGAGACGAAATACTGCAAACGATACAGATTCCTTACGGAAGTACTCTGACAGGGGAACAGTTTCCTTCTGTTGAGGACAAAGAAGAGTCCTATTTTTGCTGGGAAAAAGCTTCTCCTATAGAGAATGTAACGGAAAATATAACCCTTCAGGCAGAGGAAAAACGGTGGATTTTGAGTGTTGCTTCCGATAAAAAAACGGAGCAGCAAAAAAGCTATGCACTGGCGGAAGGCAGATTTTATGAAGATACGACAATGATACTGACTGCTTGTAATAGGGCGGAAAGTGTAAAGACAGAACAACCTGCCTATGCTTATAGCTGGGAAATTGAAAATGCACCGGACCGGGAGACAGAGTACAGAGTGCATCTGTTGATACCGGAAGAATATGACAGCGCGCAAGTGTTTATAGAAGAAGAAAAGGGCTGGAGACAGGTAGAAACGGAAAGAGACGGAAGCTATCTGATTGTCCGGATTCCATACGCTACAGCTTTTGCAGTGTACGGTACAGTAGAAAGTAACATGCTATATTATATTGCTGCCGGTGTAGCAGCAGCGATTGTGGTTCTTTTGATTCTTTACAGAACGCAAAAAAACCGCAAAAAGGAAAAAAATGGACTTGTAAAGAAATAGTATATTGGCTATAATATAAGTAACCTGAAATGTTCGATAACTCTTGTTGTTTTGAACCTACAGTTACTTTAAACGGGATTCCTACATTGCCATGTGGATGTCAGGCCCCCAATACGCAGGGGAAGGCAGAAGGGTGGTTGCGGTTACCCACCTAGCATATGCTAGGAGTCAAAAGACAAGAACCGGCATTTTGGGATAATACAAAAGAAATAAAAAGCAGCCTTTTGACAGGCTGCTTTTTTCGGGTAAAAAAGCATGTTTACAAAAAAGGATTAATATATTTAGAAGATGCAGGAATTTTTGAAACAATAAAATAAAAAGGGAAAGGAGAAGTACATGAACAGAGACGAAAGGATTCGGATAAAGCTGATTTTTATTTTTTGCGGGATTCTTTTTTTGGCTTTTCTGGCGGTTGTAAATATTGGGAATATGAGAAAAATCAGCCAAAAGCAAGGAGAATACATTCCTCTCTACAGAGTACTGTTACTGCTTGAAACCGTGGAGCCGTCTCTGGGTGAAAAGGAAGAGTTGTCCGCTTTACAACAGAACGACAGTGAATTTTTGACTTACGGACAGTATTTGAGTATCTGTAAGGTTCTTAGTGAGTCAGGGGACGGGCAGGTTCAATATCCACTCTTTAAAAAAGAATATTTGGAAGAGTATTACATGACAAAAGATGATTTTAATACGATGTATAGTCTGTTTTTACAAGAATTTGATAAGGAGGGGAAAATGCAGCTTCTTCCGGTGACAATTCTCGGAAACCGGGAAAACTGTGTGCTACCGGAGGGAGAAGAAGTAAAAGAAGGGGAAGTACTGACTGCAGAGGGAATTTATGAAGCGGTGGATAAAGAAATTCCGGGGTATCGATTTCAAAAAGTAGAGCTATATTATTATGACGGAAAACTAATTACCATAAATCAAGTGTTGGATACTCAATGCCGCTTCTCGAATATATGGGTTACGGAATCGAATAAGGAGGGGGGAATCCGCTTCTTTTCGGAAGGAAGGCAGATGGTTTTGCTCCCACAGGAGTTGGGAGACGGAATACAGGAAAAAATAGAACGGGAACAGGTGGCGGATTTAGAGTTTGAGAAAGGAATACTGCAAAAAGGAAAATTAAAAACCGAAAAGCTGAATGGGAAGATATTATGCATTAAGGATGACAGTATTACGTTGGAAGGAAAAGGAGAGTTTCCGGTTTCCGATAAGTTTTGTGTTTATAAATTATATGGAACATTGGAGAAAATCGAAAAATCTGATTTGATCATAGGGTATGATTTTACGGATTTTGTCATAGAAGATGGAAAAATCTGTGCCGGACTTGTCATCAAAGAAGAAAAAATGCCTTATATACGTGTACTTCTTAAGAATGCGGATTATGCGGGCATCGGTCATAAGGAAGTGAGCTTAAGCAGCGATACGGAATTTTCGATAACCTATGGAACGGCAGAAGAGCAGAAGGTCGATACCTTTTCGGCAGGGGAAAAGGTAGATATCGGAACGGACAGTAAATATTTTAAGGGACAAAGGGTGATTATTGCTCCGACAGTACTTTCCGGAAAAGTGAAACTGCTGCATTTAAACCGGAGTCAGGGTATCCCGGAATACCGCGGAAAGATAGAACTTTCTTTGGAAGATGGCAATATTTATATTGTCAATGAGGTTCTTTTGGAGGAATATCTGTATTCGGTAGTACCCAGTGAAATGCCGGCATCTTATCCGGTGGAGGCATTGAAAGCACAGGCGGTATGTGCAAGGACGTATGCGTATGCCAAAATGCTGCACTCCCCTCTGGCATGGTATGGTGCGCATGTGGACGACAGCACCTCTTATCAGGTTTACAATAATATTGCGGAAAGGGAGGAGACCACCACAGCTGTGAAAGAAACTGCCGGAGCATTACTCTATGTGGGAGACGAACTTGCAGGAACATACTATTATTCTACCTCCTGCGGATTTGGAACGGATGCGGGTATCTGGGAAAATGGCACGGAAACCATGCCATATTTGCAGTCCAAACAAATCGGAACAGGTGAATGCACATATACACCGGAGCAACTACAGCAAGAGGACTGCTTTGAAAGCTTTATAGAAAATGAGGATGCCAATGCCTTTGAAAAAGAAGAAAACTATTATCGTTGGAGCTATGAGGTAGAAAACATTGACAGTACAAAGATAGAAGAACGACTGAAAAAAAGATATGAAGTAAACAAAAACCAAATTCTGACACAAAACGAGGCAGGAGAGTATGAAAGTAAGGCAATTAAAAATCTGGGAGAGATTCAGGATATTTATGTGGAAACCCGAAAACCCGGAGGGGTTGCTTATGAATTAATTATTAAAGGAGAAAAAGTACAGATAAAGGTAATTACAGAATATAACATACGTTATGTATTAAATAACGGGGAAACAAAGGTAAAACGGAAGGATAATAAAGAAGTTGATTGTGCGACACTTTTGCCAAGTGCATTTTTTACGATTGCTACTGACAAAGAAGAGGAAAGTGTGGTAGGATATACCATTAGAGGCGGTGGATACGGACACGGTGTAGGAATGTCCCAGAACGGAGCAAGGACTATGGCAGCTTCCGGCTGGAAGTATGAAGATATTCTTCTTTTCTTCTATGAAGGAGGAAATATAGAGGCCATATATTGACGGAGGATAACAGAATGGTGCGTAAGGTCTATAAAAATATGTGTGAATTTGGGATAAACATGTCCCGAAAAAATATCAGTGCCTTTTCGGCAAGTACAGCATTTTTTATTTTTTTATCCCTAATTCCCATGTTGATTCTGCTTTGTGCTATTTTACCCTACACTCCGTTGACGGAGGAAAATCTGCTTGTGCTTTTAACGGGGAATATGGCAGATTCGGTAAAACCTTTGATAAGCGGTATTGTGGAAGATGTGTATGCCCGTTCGGCAGGAGTACTGTCCGTTGCGGCAATCGGTACGCTTTGGACAGCAGGAAAGGGAGTTCTTGCTTTAATAAGGGGACTGAATGCGGTCAATGACGTGGAAGAAAACCGAAATTATTTTGTGGTAAGGTCGGTATCCTGTTTTTATACACTGATTATGATAATAGCTGTTATTTTATCTCTGTTTCTGATGGTATTCGGGAATTTCTTTGTCAGTGTGCTCTTAAAGGATTTTCCGCGGGCAAGGCTTTTTGTTGAACTGTTAATGAATTTCCGTTTTATTTTTTCATGGGTAATATTGACCTTTTTTTTTGCAATGGTATACACCTTTGTGCCTAATAGGAAGATGCATTTTTCAGAACAAATAACGGGCGCTATGTTTTCGGCGGTGGTGTGGAGTATATTCTCATGGTGTTTTTCCATTTATGTAGACCGTTTTGAAGGATTTAGCATTTATGGCAGTCTGGCTACGGTCATTATTATTATGTTATATCTGTATTTTTGTATGTATATTATATTAATTGGTGCATATATCAACTGTTATTTTAATGAAAAAGGCGGCGTGAAAAAGCATTGGGAAGAATTAAAGGATTAAGCTTGACAAGAAAGCAAATTTTCACTACAATTAATAATCAGTAAGAAAAAGGCATAGAAGGTGTCAGTAGAGAATCATTTTCTTGCAGAGAGAGGAAGTCATCGGCTGGAAGCTTCCTTAAGTTCAGATGATACTCGAATTTCCCACCGGAGCTTCTTGGGTGAACATCATTGCTTTAGTGATAAGTAGTTTAAGACGGAGGCAGCACGTTACGCTGAAAAGAGCCTGAAAGAATTTCAGGAATTTGGGTGGTACCGCGGATAGATTTCGTCCCTTGCAAAGTAACTTTTGCAAGGGATTTTTGTTTGCGCGGAATGAATAAAACAGAGAGGAAATGAATCATGAAAGCAAAGTTAGAACAAATCAAGGCTGAAGCCCTCAGTAAAATTGAAAGCAGTGATGCTTTGGAAAAACTGAATGAAATCCGGGTAAGCTACCTTGGGAAAAAAGGTGAGCTTACCGCAGTGCTCAAAAGTATGAAGGATGTAGCACCGGAAGACCGTCCTAAAGTGGGGCAGATGGTAAACGAAACGAGAGAAGAAATTGAGAAAGTATTGGAAAAACATATTTCCCGGATGGAAAAAGCCGTACGGGAGGCCAAAATGAAAAGTGAGGTTATTGATGTAACCCTTCCGGCAAAGAAAAATAATGTGGGACATCGTCATCCAAACACGATTGCATTGGAAGAAGTAGAGCGTATTTTTATCGGTATGGGTTATGAAGTTGTGGAAGGCCCTGAAATTGAAAAGGATTACTATAACTTTGAAGCTTTGAATATTCCGAAAGACCATCCGGCAAGAGATGAGCAGGATACCTTTTATGTGAGTGATGACATCGTTCTTCGTACACAGACCTCTCCGGTACAGGTTCGTGAGATGGAAAAGGGAAAGCTGCCTATCCGTATGATTGCACCGGGAAGAGTGTTCCGTTCTGACGAAGTGGATGCAACCCATTCCCCTTCCTTTCATCAGATAGAAGGACTTGTTATTGATAAAAACATCACCTTTGCGGATTTGAAAGGAACGCTTGCGGAGTTTGCAAAAGAGTTATTCGGCGAAGATACAAAAGTAAAATTCAGACCCCATCATTTCCCGTTTACCGAGCCCAGTGCGGAGGTAGATGTTTCCTGCTTTAAATGTGGCGGAAGCGGATGCCGGTTCTGCAAAGGAAGCGGCTGGATTGAAATTTTAGGCTGCGGAATGGTACACCCGGAAGTATTAAGACGTTGCAATATTGACCCGGAGGAATATTCAGGTTTTGCTTTCGGTGTAGGCTTGGAGCGTATTGCGCTTTTGAAATATGAAATTGACGATATGAGACTGCTGTATGAAAATGACAGCCGTTTCTTAAAACAGTTCTAATATCAGGAAAGAAAGGGAAAAGAAATGAATACAGCATTATCATGGATTAAAGCATATGTACCGGAGCTTCAGTGTGAAGATCAGGAATATTTTGACAAGATGACCCTGACAGGAACGAAAGTGGAAGGGTATGAAAGATTAGACAAAAATCTGGAAAAAATCGTAGTAGGACAGATTGAAAAAATCGAACGTCACCCGGATGCTGACAAATTGATTATTTGTCAGGTGAATATCGGTAGTGAAACCATCCAGATTGTAACCGGAGCACCGAATGTGAAAGAAGGAGATAAGATTCCGGTTGTATTGGATGGCGGAAAGGTTGCAGGCGGTCATGACGGCGGTCCCCTTCCCGAAAACGGCATAAAAATCAAAGCCGGAAAGTTGCGTGGTGTGCCCTCAAACGGAATGATGTGTGCCATTGAAGAGCTTGGCTCGAGCAGAGATATGTATCCGGAGGCACCGGAGGATGGTGTATATATTTTCCAGGATGATGTGGAGGTAGGCAGTGATGCGATCGAAGCATTGGGACTTCATGATACCGTATTTGAATACGAAATTACCTCTAACCGTGTGGATTGCTATAGTATTTTGGGTATTGCAAGAGAAGCGGCAGCTACCTTTAGAAAGCCCTTTGTTCCGCCTGTTGTGGAAGTGAAAGAAAACGGCGAAGATGTGAATGATTATGTTTCTGTTGAAGTGGAGGATAAAGATCTTTGTACCAGATATTGTGCGAGAGTATGTAAAAATATTAAAATCGGACCTTCACCCAAATGGATGCAGAGAAGACTGGCAGCAAGCGGAATCAGACCGATTAACAATCTGGTAGATATTACAAACTATGTCATGGAAGAGTACGGTCAGCCCATGCATGCTTTTGATTTAGATACCGTAGCAGGACACAAAATTATTGTGCGGCGAGCAAAGGACGGAGAGGAATTCCAGACTTTAGACGGACAGATGCGTAAGCTGGATTCTGAAATTCTGATGATTTGCGATGCAGAAAAGGAAATCGGAATTGCCGGTATTATGGGTGGTGAAAACTCCAAGATTACAGACAATGTAAAAACCGTTCTGTTTGAAGCAGCTACCTTTAACGGTCCCAATATCCGTAAATCTGCGAAAAGACTGGGACTTCGTACAGATGCTTCCGGCAAATTTGAAAAGGGACTTGATCCGGTGAACGCGAAGGCTGCCATTGACAGAGCATGTCAGTTGATTCAGGAATTGGGCTGTGGAGAAGTGGTAGGAGGAACGGTAGATGTATGTGAGCCTATCAAAGAAAGAAAGAAAGTAAAATTCGAGCCGGAAAGAATCAACAAGTTCTTAGGTACGGATATTTCCAAAGAAGAGATGCTTGCTATTTTCAAGATGTTGGAATTAGACTATGATGAGGCAACAGAGGAAATTACTGCACCATCCTTCCGCCAGGATATCGGCTGCTTTGCAGATATTGCAGAGGAAGTGGCAAGATTTTTCGGCTATGATAAGATTCCGGTGTCCCTGCCAAGCGGAGAAGCTACAACCGGAAAGCTTTCCTTCAAAATGAGGGTAGAAGCAAAAGCAAGAGAAATTGCGGAATTTTGCGGCTTTTCACAGGGTATGAATTATTCTTTTGAAAGTCCGAAGGTATTTGACAAGCTGTTGCTTCCGGAAGACAGCCAATACAGAAGTGCGGTGAAAATTACCAATCCGTTAGGAGAGGATTTCTCCATTATGAGAACATTGTCTTTAAACGGTATGCTGACCAGCCTTTCTACAAACTATAACAGAAGAAATAAAAATGTTCGTCTTTATGAACTGGGAAATGTATATTTACCGAAGCAGATGCCGATGACGGAACTTCCGGAGGAAAGAATGCAGTTTACACTCGGTATGTACGGAGAAGGTGACTTCTTTACGATGAAGGGTGTTATTGAGGAGTTCTTTGACAGCATTGGTATGAGAAAGAAAATCAATTATGAGCCGAATGCCGGAAAATGTTATCTCCACCCGGGACGTCAGGCAGCAATTTCTTATGAAGGAACGGTGGTCGGATTCCTTGGCGAAGTTCATCCGGAGGTTCTGGATAATTACAGCATCGGAACGAAAGCCTATATAGCGGTGCTGGATATGCCGGAGGTTCTTAAATTTGCTTCCTTCGACCGAAAATATGAAGGTATTGCAAAATATCCTGCGGTTACCCGTGATATCAGTATGGTCGTACCGAAGGAAATTCTGGTCGGACAGATTGAAAATATGATTGAGCAGCGCGGAGGAAAGATTTTGGAGTCTTATTCTCTGTTCGATATATATGAGGGTGCACAGATTAAAGAAGGCTATAAATCCGTGGCTTATTCCATTTCCTTCCGGGCAAAGGACAGAACTCTGGAGGATGCGGATGTCACCGCAGCTATGAAGAAGATTTTAAACGGATTGGAAAGCCTTGGAATTGAACTTCGTGCTTAAGTGCAGAAAGAAGTATAATATAGAAGTTTGAGAGGATTAAGAACGCATGGAAAATAAAAACACATGGGAGCTTTTGAATGAAAAACAGTTAAAAGAAGCAGAGGCTCTTTCCAAAGAATATATGGATTTTTTGGACAATGGAAAGACCGAAAGAGAATGTGTGGATACCATTGTCAACATGATTGAAAAAGAGGGCTATAAGGAACTGGAAACTTTAATCAAGAGCGGAACAAAGCTGAAAAAAGGTGATAAGGTGTACGCGGTGTGCATGAACAAGGCTGTTGCCATGTTTCAGATTGGAAGCAGACCTTTTACCGACGGCATGAATATTTTGGGAGCACATATTGATTCCCCGCGTCTGGATGTGAAACAGAATCCGTTATTTGAAGAAGGTGGTTTCGCTTATCTGGATACCCACTATTATGGTGGTGTTAAGAAATACCAGTGGGTCACCCTTCCGCTTGCACTGCATGGTGTTATGATTAAAAAGGACGGCACCTGTGTAGAAATCAATATCGGTGAGGAAGAGGATGATCCGGTATTCTTCATTTCCGATTTGCTAATACATTTAGCAGCGGAACAGCTTGATAAAAAAGCGGCAAAGGTCATTGAGGGTGAGGCACTGGATTTGATTATCGGTAACAAGCCGCTTGTGATTAACAATGCAGAGAACAAGGAAGAAGAGAAAAAGGAAGCCGGAAAAGAGGCAGTGAAAAAAGGTGTCCTTGCAATTTTGAAGGAAATGTATGATGTGGAAGAGGAAGATTTCCTTTCCGCAGAGTTAGAAGTTGTTCCGGCAGGAAAGGCAAGAGAAGCAGGACTTGACAGAAGCATGATTTTAGCTTACGGACAGGACGACAGGGTTTGTGCCTTTACTTCCGTAAAAGCTATGTTGGATACAAAGAAAACAGACAGAACAGCATGTTGCATTCTGGTGGACAAAGAGGAAATAGGCAGCGTAGGTGCTACCGGAATGGAATCCAGATTTTTTGAGAATACGGTAGCTGAGGTGATGAATCTTGCAGGAGAATACAGTGAATTGAATGTACGCAGATGTCTGGCCGCTTCCTGCATGCTTTCTTCCGATGTGAGTGCCGGTTTTGACCCTTCCTACGCGGCAAGCTTTGAAAAGAAAAATACGGCATTTTTAGGAAACGGCATGGTATTTAATAAGTTTACCGGTGTCAGAGGAAAATCCGGTTCCAACGATGCTAACGCAGAATATATAGCGCATATTCGTTCCGTTTTTGAAAAAGAGAGCATTAACTTCCAGACGGCAGAGCTTGGTAAAGTAGACGCAGGAGGTGGGGGAACCATTGCATATATTCTTGCTCTTTACGGCATGAATGTAATTGACAGCGGTGTTGCGGTGCTTAATATGCATGCTCCATGGGAAGCAACCAGCAAGGCAGATGTCTATGAAACAAAAAGAGGCTATGAAGCATTCCTGAAACATGCGGATTTATAAATGAGCCGGATGTGCATGGAGGAAACATGGAAAATTTAAAAAAATCAGACTTTTATTTTGATTTACCGGAAGAACTGATTGCCCAGGATCCGCTTGAGGATCGTTCCGCATCCAGACTTCTTATGCTGAATAAAAATACCGGCGAGGTGGAGCATCATATTTTTCGGGAAATCATTGATTATTTAAATCCCGGTGACTGCCTTGTACTAAACAATACAAAGGTTATTCCGGCAAGGTTACTTGGCTGCAAGGAAGATACCGGTGCGACAGTGGAAGTGCTTCTTTTGAAACGGCATGAAGCTGATGTGTGGGAAACACTGGTAAAACCGGGAAAGAAAGCAAAGCCCGGAACCCGCCTTGTATTTGGAGACGGCTTACTGAAGGCGGAGGTTTTAGAGACGGTAGAAGAGGGAAACCGACTCATCAGGTTTTCGTATGAAGGTATTTTTGAAGAAGTGCTGGATAAACTGGGAGAAATGCCCCTTCCTCCGTATATTACCCATAAATTGCAGGATAAGAACCGTTATCAGACCGTATATGCGAAGTATGAAGGTTCGGCTGCAGCACCTACAGCGGGATTGCATTTTACGAAGGAACTGCTTGCAAAGATAGAAGAAAAGGGTATAAAAATTGCTTATGTAACACTGCATGTGGGACTTGGAACGTTTCGTCCGGTGAAGGTGGATAATATTTTGGAGCATCATATGCATTCGGAATATTATCAGATTTCCGAAGAGACTGCAAAGGTGATTAACGAAACGAAGGAAAAGGGTGGCAGAGTCATCTGTGTGGGAACAACAAGCTGTCGGACCGTGGAAAGCGCGGCGGACGAAAACGGACATATAGAAGCGGGCTGTGACAATACGGAAATCTTTATTTATCCGGGGTATCGGTTTAAGGTGCTGGATGCATTGATTACGAATTTTCATCTGCCGGAGTCTACGTTGGTGATGCTGGTGTCGGCACTTGCAGGAAGAGAAAATGTATTGCATGCGTATCAACAGGCAATTGAAGAAAAATATCGCTTCTTTAGTTTCGGAGATGCCATGTTTATTACCAATACGTTTGAGAAATACTAAAAAAGTGTCGCAGCAGAGCGACACTTTTTTAGTATTTGGAGTACACCGTATATCCTTTTCCGACTAAAATTGAAGTTGCCTGTTCAATTGCCGCCTCTTCATAAAATTCAATCTGAAGGATACCATCCTCGTATTCACGATTATGGGTAATACCGATATTTTTTATGTTTATATTGTTCAAAGCGAGCATGGTGGCAATGGAGGCAAGAGCACCTGCTTCGTCCCGAATATCTACTCGAAGAGAATACGATTTTTTAATCGGTCCGCTGGAAGCCTCGATAAAAGAATCACGATAGCTTCGTGCTTCATCAAAAAAGGAATATAATGCCTCGGCATCTTTATCTTCCAGTTTTTCCTTGATTTGTGACAGTGCCTCGATATAGTTATTTAAAAGTTTCAAAATATTGTCTGTATTCGCCAGACAAATTTGCTGCCACATCACCGGGGAGGAGGAAGCAATACGAGTAATGTCCTTAAAACCGCCTGCGGCGATGAGCTTCATCGTTCCCTCTTTGGAGTCATTATCACGCACCAGATTGACAAGGCTTGCCGCAACTACATGGGGGAGATGACTGATTGCCGCCGTCACATAGTCATGCTCCTGATAGGACAAGACCAGTGGAATAGAACCTAAAGCCTGTACCAGTTTTTTGTAGGCATCGATTTTTAACTCCGGGACTTCTGCTGTAGGTGTCAGAATATAGTAGGCATTTTCCAAAAGAAGCGCTTTGGAATTGACAAAGCCAAAACGTTCGCTGCCTGCCATCGGATGTCCGCCGATAAATTGTGCATTCAGTCCCAGTGCCTTAATATGAGTATGGATTTCGGTTTTGACACTGCCTACATCGGTAATAATACAGTTTTTGTTTAAAAATCCGGCGAGAAGCTGTATATTTTCATCATTTTTGGAAACGGGTGCACAAAGAAATACATAATCGCATGTTTCAAAATGAGCATCAATTTTTTCTAAAATAACATCGGCGATACCTTCCTCCTTTGCAAGAGAAAGAGTATCGCTGTTAATATCATATGCTATAATTTTTGTATCGGGCAGCTTCAGACGGAGAGCCTTTGCAATGGAGCCGCCAATCAGTCCAAGACCTACAAAGCCACAAGTGAGAGTGGACATGAGTACCTCCTATAAAGCAAAAGAACGTCCGACTACATCACAGAATGGTTTCAGTTCTTTTGTTAATGTATCGAATTTTTCAAAGGTTAATGACTGCGGTCCGTCCGAAAGGGCGTGTGCCGGATCGTTGTGAACTTCAATCATCAGTCCGTCAGCGCCACAGGCAACACCGGCTTTTGCCATCGGAGCAACGTATTTGTAAGCACCGGTAGAATGGGATGGGTCTACAATAACCGGAAGATGGGTACGTTCCTTCAAAACCGGAACGGCACTTAAATCAAGCGTATTTCGTGTAGCCGTTTCATAAGTACGGATACCTCTCTCGCATAATACTACATTGGGGTTGCCTTCTGCAATGATATATTCTGCGGCATTTAACCATTCGTCAATGGTAGCACACAAGCCTCTTTTTAAAAGTACCGGAAGACCGGAACGTCCGGCTTCTTTTAACAGAATAAAGTTCTGCATATTTCTGGCACCAATCTGAATCATATCCACATATTTTACCGCAGCTTCGATGGCTTCTAAACTGACAACCTCGCAAATGGTAGAAAGTCCGGTTTCTGCTTTAGCCGTCTGCATATAGCGAAGTCCTTCTTCTTCCAATCCCTGAAAGGAGTACGGAGAAGTACGGGGCTTGTAAGCACCGCCACGCAGGATGGTTGCGCCGGATTTTTTGACGGCACGGGCAATGGTCATTAACTGTTCTTCAGTTTCCACGGCACAGGGACCTGCCATAATCGTCAGATTGTCCGGTCCGATTTGTGTATTGCCGACCTTCACACAGGTAGGTTCCGGATGAAATTTTTTATTGGCAAGTTTGTAGCTTTCGGTAACAGGGACAATTCGGTCGACATCTTTATATACCATAAGGTTTTCGCTGGAAATTTTGCTTTTGTCGCCAACTACACCGATGATGGTGACTTCTTCCCCGGTGGAAAGATGAGTTTTGAGGCCGCTTGCTTCGATGTATTCGGTAACGGCAGCAATACTGGATTTTGCTGCGTTTGGTTTCATAATAATAATCATAATGTTTCCTTTCCGTGCCGGAAAAAGAATCCGGCCGCTTCATAATTTCAAAACTGACTGTTTAACAGTATAACGCTTCAACGTGCGAAAGTCAATAGAAGAAAATGGCGTAAAATTAAGTACTTTTAAATCGGGTGACCGGAAGAGTACATAGAATTATTAACAAAAAAACAGAAAAAGAATGAAAATGTATGAAAAATGCACATAAAAGCTTGTAATTCGGAATAAAATTTAGTAAAATCTAACTATGGGAAGCGGAATAGTAAGGCATATATCCAATTCTGTCTTAGCAAAATACCCAAAAACATCAAAATTGGAGGAAACTATTATGAACGTTTACACAACTGACAAAATTCGTAATGTGGTGCTGCTTGGACATGGGGGTTGCGGAAAGACCAGTTTAGCAGAAGCTATGGCATACCTGGGTGGACTTACCTCCAGAATGGGAAAAGTTTCGGATGGCAATACATTAAGCGATTATGGAAAGGAAGAACAGAAGAGACAGATTTCCATCAGCACTTCTGTGATTCCGATAGAGTGGGACGGAGTAAAAATTAATTTACTGGACACCCCGGGATTTTTTGATTTTGCAGGAGAAGTAGAAGAAGCGGCCAGTGCGGCAGATGCGGCGGTAATTGTTGTATCGGGAAAAGCAGGCATTGAAGCAGGAACGAAAAAGGCATGGGAGTTGTGCGAGAAATATAAGCTTCCGAGATTTGTTTTTGTAACGGATATGGATTTGGACAATGCATCCTTTAAACAGGTTGTGGAAGAAATGACGGATATGTACGGAAAGAAAATGGCACCGTTCCATTTGCCGATTCGTGAAAATGAAAAGTTTGTAGGTTATGTAAATGTTATTTCTGAAACCGCAAACCGTTGGCAGGGTAAAGAGGTTGTGGAATGCGAAATACCGGAATATAATAAGCCGAATCTGCAACTGTACAGGGATACTCTGATGGAAGCGGTTGCTGAGACAAGTGAAGAAATGATGGAGCGTTATTTTGGTGGAGAGACCTTTTCGGAGGCAGAAATCCGTTCAGCGCTTCGCGCGAATGTGATGGATGGTTCGATTGTACCGATGTCTATGGGCTCCAGTATATTATGTCAGGGTGTTTATACTTTATTGGATGATATTGTGAAATATTTCCCCAGCCCGGAAAACAGAGAATGTGCCGGTATTAATCTGAAAACAAATGAAATTTTTCAAGCGGATTATGATTTTTCCAAAGCGAAATCCGCGTATGTTTTTAAGACTATCGTTGACCCGTTTATCGGCAAATATTCTTTGATTAAAATTTGTTCCGGTGTATTTAAGACGGATGATTTAATATACAATAACGATAAAGAAGTAGAAGAGAAAATCAGTAAATTATATGTGCTATCCGGTAATAAACCTATCGAAGTACCCGAGCTTCACGCGGGAGATATCGGTGCTATTGCGAAACTGACGGCGGCAAGAACCGGAAATACACTTTCTACCAAGGCAACAACAATTAAATACGGAAAAGCGGATATACCGGTTCCTTACACCTATATGCGTTATAAGCCGAAAAATAAAAATGATGTGGATAAGATTTCCCAGTCTTTGCAGAAACTGACACATGAGGATTTAACCTTAAAGGTAGTCAATGATACGGAAAACAGACAGACCTTATTGTATGGTATGGGAGATTTGCATCTGGAAATCGTGGCAAGCAGACTGCTGAACGAATATAAAGTTGAAATAGAACTGGTGAAACCGAAGGTAGCCTTTAAAGAGACGATTAAGAAAAACTCGGACGTTGAATACAAGTATAAGAAACAATCCGGCGGACATGGGCAGTACGGTCATGTAAAAATGAAATTTTCACCGTCCGGTGATAATGAAACACCGTTTGCGTTTGAACAGGAGGTTGTGGGCGGTGCAGTTCCCAAAAACTTCTTCCCGGCAGTAGAGAAGGGCTTACAGGAATCTGTCATAAAAGGACCTCTTGCAGCCTATCCGGTAGTAGGGGTAAAGGCAGTTTTATATGATGGTTCCTATCATCCTGTAGATTCTTCGGAAATGGCATTTAAAATGGCCACTATTCAGGCATTTAAGAAGGGATTTATGGAAGCACATCCGGTTCTGTTAGAGCCGATTGTGGCCTTGAAGGTAACGGTACCGGAGGAATATACCGGAGATATTATGGGAGATTTAAATAAACGACGTGGCAGAGTGCTTGGCATGAATCCGGCGTCCGGCGGGAAACAGGTGATTGAAGCGGATATTCCGATGATGGAACTGTTTGGGTATTGTACCGTGCTTCGCTCCATGACCGGAGGAAGCGGAGACTATTCTTATGAATTTTCCAGATATGAGCAGGCTCCTTCTGATATTCAGGAAAAAGAAGTGGAAGCAAGGGCTGCAAAGGTAGCGGAAAATAATACAGAAGACTGATTATTTCATTCATTTGTAATGTGTGCAAAGGGTAACTATATATGAAGAGAAAAGCAGGAGCAGGGAAGAAAGAAGCTTCTGCTTTTCTTTCTGCTTATATTATAAAAATTTTATTAGGTATTTTAAGGGAAATGTACTATAATAAATGAAAATAGAACTATAGACTATAGAAGGAAATAGGGAGATACTATGAAAAAGGGAGTAAAAACACTTATTATCGCAGTAGTTATTATACTTGCGGCAGGAATTTATTATTATTTCTCACTGCCGGCATTGAATATTCATTCTGCCGGCTGTTGGTTCTTTGTGATGTCTTTGATTGTGGCATGCATGATTTTGTATGCAATCCGCAAAACAGTAAAGGAAAAGAGTGTTTCATTTACTAAAAAAGGAATGGTAAACATTGATTTTAAATTTGACAATGTTTTAAAAGTAATGGGAATCATTCTTGTGGCGGTGTTTGTCATTTTCCTCATTGGGGATTTGCTTTCTTCGCCGATTGTCAATGCGAAGAAATATCAACAGCTTTTGAATGTAGAAGAAAGAGTATTTGCGGAAGATATTAAGGAAGTGGACTATACTACAATTCCCTGTCTGGATAAAGCTTCTGCTTCTTTATTGGGAGACAGAAAGATGGGAAGCATGGTGGAAATGGTTTCTCAGTTCGAGGTAGCAGGTGACTATACACAGATTAACTATAAGGGAAAACCAACCAGAGTGACACCGCTTCGCTACGCCAATGAGATTAAGTGGCTGACGAATCAGAGCAAAGGTATTCCGGCCTATATTTTGATTGATATGACAACACAGGATACGGAATGTGTGATGCTGGAGGATGAAATCAAATATTCCAAATCCGAATACTTTAACCGGAATTTGTACAGACATTTGCGTTTTAACTTCCCAACCTACATTTTTGATGATCAGCTTTTCTTTGAAATTGATGATGAGGGAACACCTTACTGGGTTTGTCCGGTGAAGAAATTCAATATCGGTCTCTTTGGCGGACAGACGGTTGGAAGAGTTGTACTATGTAATGCGATTACCGGTGAATGTATAGATTATGCGGTAGAGGATGTACCGCAGTGGATTGATAAAGTATATTCTGCAGAACTTCTGATGGAATTGTATGATTATGCAGGAACGTTGAAGCATGGTTATTTTAACAGTATATTAGGACAGAAGGATTGTTTGCAGTCTACCAACGGCTACAATTATATTGCTTTGGATGATGATGTATGGGTATACACCGGTGTTACTTCCGTAAGCGGCGACCAGTCCAATGTGGGATTTGTGTTGATGAATCAGCGTACCATGGAAACACGCTACTATAAGATAGAAGGTGCCATTGAAGACTCGGCAATGTCCTCCGCAGAAGGTCAGGTGCAGAACTTAGGCTATCAGGCAACCTTCCCGTTACTTTTAAATATTGCAGGAGAACCGACGTATTTCATGGCGCTAAAGGATGATGCAGGTCTGGTAAAGAAATATGCTATGGTCAATGTGCAGAAATATCAGTGGGTTGCCATTGGCGATACTATTCGTGAATGTGAGAAAAATTATAATGAGCTGCTGAATACAAACGGCATTGTCAGTGCTTCGGCACAGGATATGTTGAGCATCAGCGGAAAGATTGCTTCCATTGCCCCGATTGTACTGGAGGGTACAACACATTATTATATTTGTCTGGAAAACAGTGAGGATATTTTTGATATTGATATGTCACAGGAAGGATTGATTGGAATTGTACGGTATTCTGAGGGAGATTCCGTTACCTTCAAATATGTGGAAGGATATGGACTGAATACGGTTCGGGGTATGGAATAACGGAATTCTATCTTGACAACAAAAACGTTTGTAGGTAAAATAATTCTCAGTTATAAAAGAAAACAGACGTTGAAGAGGAGTATTAAAAGCCTATCTTTTTCAGAGAACTGCCGGAGGGTGCAAGGCAGCAAAGTAAGCTTCCAACTCGCCTCGGAGTTCCTTAAGGGAAAGCTTTTGCAGAAAGCATGATAAAAGCGAAGTAGTTTAAGGCGGGAGTTCCCGTTACAGAATGAATGAGTGCACAATAAGATGTGAATTAGAGTGGTACCACGGAATATAAGCCCTTTCGTCTCTAAGTTTTGAGAAGAGAGGGCTTTACGTTTGAGAGGAGATAAGATTATGGCAGAACCGTATAATCACAGAGAAGTGGAACAGAAATGGCAGGCAGTGTGGGATGATGAAAAGGCATTTGCTACGTCCAATGACTATTCCAAACCGAAATATTATGCATTGGTAGAGTTCCCTTATCCATCGGGACAGGGACTTCATGTAGGACATCCGAGACCTTATACGGCATTGGATATCGTAGCAAGAAAGAGAAGAATGCAGGGCTATAATGTTTTGTATCCGATGGGCTGGGATGCATTCGGACTTCCTACGGAAAACTATGCGATTAAAAACCACATTCATCCGAAGATTGTAACGAAAAATAATGTGGAACGTTTCAAAGGACAGCTTCATTCTTTAGGATATTCTTTTGACTGGGACAGAGAAATCAATACCACGGATCCGAATTACTATAAATGGACACAGTGGATTTTCTTAAAACTGTTCAAGGCTGGACTTGCGTATAAGAGTGAGATGCCGATTAACTGGTGTACTTCCTGTAAGGTTGGTCTTGCAAATGAGGAAGTAGTAAACGGTGTTTGCGAGCGCTGCGGTTCCGAAGTTGTTCGTAAAGTAAAGAGCCAGTGGATGTTAAAAATTACCGAGTATGCAGATAAGTTGATTAAGGACTTAGATTCGGTAGATTATATTGAACGTGTAAAGGTATCACAGAAAAACTGGATTGGAAAATCGGAAGGTGCGGAAGTGGATTTCTGTATCAGTGGAAAAGAAGATAAACTTCGTATTTACACCACAAGACCGGATACCTTATTCGGAGCAACCTATATGGTAGTTTCACCGGAACACCCGATTATTGACAAATATAAAGACGAATTAGGCAACTGGGATGAAATTGTGGCTTACCGGGAAATGGCAAGCAAAAAGTCCGATTTTGAACGTACCGAGCTTGCAAAGGAAAAGACCGGTGTACAGATTGACGGTCTTCGTGCAATCAATCCGGTTAACGGAAAGGAAATTCCAATCTGGATTTCCGACTATGTACTTATGACTTACGGAACAGGTGCCATTATGGCAGTTCCGGCACATGATGAAAGAGACTGGGAATTTGCAAAGAAATTTAATCTTCCGATTATTGAGGTGGTAGCGGGAAGTCCGGTCAGCGTAGAAGAGGCAGTATTTACGGATGTGGCTACAGGAACGCTTGTAAATTCCGAATTCTTGAACGGATTGTCTGTTGCTGACGCAAAGAAGAAAATTATTGAATTTTTGGAAGAAAAGGGTATCGGAACAAAGAAAACCAACTTTAAGTTAAGAGACTGGGTATTCTCCAGACAGCGTTACTGGGGTGAGCCGATTCCGATTGTACAGTGTGAAAAGTGCGGTTTCGTTCCTCTTGATGAAAGTGAACTTCCGTTAGAACTTCCGGAGGTAGAAAGTTATATGCCTACCGATAACGGAGAATCTCCGCTTGCTGCAATGACGGACTGGGTGAACACTACTTGTCCGTGCTGTGGAGGTCCTGCGAAGAGAGAAACGGACACCATGCCACAGTGGGCAGGTTCTTCATGGTATTTCTTAAGATATACCGATCCGGACAACAAGGAAGCACTGGCAAGTAAGGAAGCATTGGAATACTGGCTTCCGGTAGACTGGTATAACGGCGGTATGGAGCATACTACACTGCATTTGTTATATTCCCGTTTCTGGCACAAATTCCTTTATGACCAGAAGGTGGTTCCGTGTCCGGAGCCGTACCAGAAGAGAACATCACATGGTATGATTTTAGGCTCCAATGGGGAAAAAATGTCAAAATCCAGAGGAAACGTAGTAAATCCGGATGATATTGTTATGGATTACGGTGCGGATACTCTTCGTACCTATGAAATGTTTATCGGTGCATTCGATTTGAGCGCTTCCTGGTCGGAAGACGGAGTAAAGGGCTGCCGCAGATTTTTGGAAAGAGTTTGGAAATTGCAGGATATTCTTGTGGATGGTGATGCTTATTCCAAGGATATGGAAACAAAGATGCACCAGACGATTAAGAAGGTAAGCTCTGATTTCGAGAACTTGAAATATAATACAGCTATTGCTGCCATGATGTCTCTTGTGAATGAGTTCTACAAGAAAAATGAAGTAAATAAAGCAGAGTTTAAGACGCTTCTTACTTTATTGAATCCGGTAGCACCTCATATCACGGAAGAATTATGGGCAAGAACCGGATTTGAGGGCAGGGTATATCAGACCACATGGCCGGAATTTGATGAAGCCAAGACGGTAGAAGCTACGGTGGAAATTGCAGTACAGGTAAACGGAAAGATTCGTGCTACTATTCAGATTCCGAAGGATATGGATAAAGACGCTGCTATTGCTGCCGGAAAAGAAGCATTAGGTGATAAGTTGACCGGAAATATTGTAAAAGAAATTTATGTTCCGGGAAGAATTATCAATATTGTTGTAAAATAAGTTTTCAAATAAAAAAGTGCAGTTTCCTTTTCGGATGAGAAGGAAAACTGCATTTTTTAATTGGTTAAATAGCGGGATAAGAAACAGGAAAACGGTTAAAAAAATATAAAAGAACGGTTGACTAATGGAAACTATGAGGGTATATTGAGAATATAAAAGAGGTTTTACAATGGACGAAGCAGACAGGAGGTATTTTATGACTGTTGAAGAAATGAAGAAGAAAAAGCAGGAAAGAGGATACACTTATGCGCAAATAGCAGAAATGTCCGGAGTACCACTTGGAACAGTTCAGAAAATTTTTTCCGGTGAAACGGAAAGTCCGCGCTATGATACTCTGCAGGCATTGGAACAGCTCTTTAAGGAGCAGCAGTATGTACGGGATGCAGTTCCTTACTATGCGCATGGGAGATATACGATTGAGGATTATTATGCGTTACCGGAGGAGCGGAGGGTGGAATTGATTGATGGGGAATTTTACGATATGACAGCTCCGACGCTGCTGCATCAGAGAATCGGTGGCGAGATACATCGTCAGATTGCTAATTTCATTTTTGAAAATGAAGGAAATTGTGTGCCGTTTTATTCGCCGATAGATGTGCAGCTTGACTGCGATGAAAAGACGGTGGTACAGCCGGATGTTATTATTCTGTGTCACCCTGATAAGATGAAGAAACGGGTAATATACGGAGCACCGGATTTTGTACTGGAAGTGATTTCGCCTTCGACCAGAAGAAAGGATTATACGAAAAAGCTGACAAAATATTCGGAGGCAGGAGTGCGGGAATACTGGATTGTGGATCCGTACCAGCAGAAGCTTCTCGTATATTTTTTTGAAAGCGATGTTTATCCTGTAATTTATGGACTGAATCAGCCGGTTCCGGTTGGTATTTATGAAGGAGCGTTGAAAATTGAATTTAAACATATTGCTAAGTGGATTGAAAATGATTTGAACGGGAATTAGGAGGGGAGCGCAATATGCACATAATGGAAAAAACAATTCAAGTAAAAGATTATCTGACCAAATCCAATCTTCCTGCGAGTGATTATGTCATCAATCCGTACATAGGTTGTCCACACGGCTGTGTTTACTGCTATGCCTGTTTTATGAAACGCTTCACGGGACACAAAGAAAAATGGGGAAGCTTCGTAGATATAAAGTTGTGCGATAAGCCGATAAATTTAAATAAAATAAAAGGAAAGTCCGTATTTTTGTCTTCGGTTACGGATTGTTACAATCCATTGGAAGAAAGGTATGGAGTGACAAGAAGAATTTTAGAACAATTGACGGAAGCGGACTGTGAAATTGGTATTTCCACAAAGTCCGGATTGATTCTTCGTGATTTGGATTTGCTGAAAAAGTGTAAGAATTTAAAGGTTTCCATGTCACTGAACACACTGGATGAAGGGTTCCGAAAGGATATGGATCATGCAGATTCCATAAAGAATCGATTGGAAACATTGAAAAAATTACATGAAAATGGCATTTATACGGTGCTGTTTTTGTCGCCGATGTTCCCGATGCTGACGGATTATAAGGCAATTTTGGAGCAGACGAGAGGCTTTATTGATGAATATTGGTTTGAAAATCTGAATTTACGCGGAAGCTATAAAGAAACCATCCTTTCCTATATTGATGAAAAATTTCCGCAATTTTCAGAAATTTATAACCATATTTATGTACAGGGAAAGATGGACTATTGGCAGAATCTGGCGATAGAGATAGAAGAATATTGTAAGGAGCGGAATATAAAACATATCAATTATTTTTATCATGAGGAACTTGTGAAGAACAAAAAGACAAAAGAAGAAAATAATTTATTATCGGAAAAATGAAAACGAGTTGTTTGCATTTATAAAAAACAGTTTATAAGGAGAAAGTTTGAAAAAGAAATTTTTAATGATAGGGTTGATTATCGGTTCGCTGTTGGGAGCAACCGGCTGCGGAACGGGGAAAGAGGAAGAAAAGACGGCAGAGGCTGTTACCGAAGCTTTTTCGGAAACAATGGTTGGACTGGAAGAGATGGAAGTTCCCAAGGAAGCGAAAATTATCGGATTGGGAGAAGCAGTGCACGGTAGCGGAGAATTGCAGACCTTGAAACAGCAGATGTTGGAAAAATTATTGGAAGATAACAATATACGTACATTTGTGCTGGAAGGTGATTTTGGAGGATGTAAGCGGGTAAATGAATATATCCATGGCGGTGAAGGAAATGCAAAAGAGGCAGTAGCCGAAATAGGTTTTGCTATTTATCGTACAAAAGAAATGGAACAGTTTGCAGAGTGGATGCGGGAATATAATGATAGTGTTTCGGAGGAGGAAAAAATCAATTTTTACGGCTGCGATATGCAGCGTTTTGATAACAATAAAGAAGTTCTGGAAATGTATTTAAGTAAAGCGGATGAAGGAAGCTTAGAAATGTATCGACCGGTTTTGGAAAAAATAACAGACGAAACCATGTATGACGTGACGGCAGAAAGCTATCAGAAAGCGGCAGAGGGCATGAAACAGGTAATTGCCGAAATGGATGGTAAAAAGGAATACATGATTTCTGTTTCTTCAGAGGAAGAGTTTGCTCTTGCCAGACAGACGGCCAATATATTGCTTCAGGCATGTATGCTTCGAGGAGGGGCTGAAAAGGAATACGGTCAGATGAGAGATGAATATATGGCAGAAAATGTAATGTGGATATCTGAATTTGAAAAACAGTTTCATGGGAGAGAAGGGATACTTTTGTCTGCACATACAGGGCATATTGAAAAAACTTCTGCTAATCTCGCAGGATATAAATCCATGGGAAATCACCTTGCTGAAAAATATGGGGAAGAATATTTTGCCATTGGAACAGAAATTTTAGAGGCAGGCTTTAATGCAGCATGTAGTGCGGAAGGTAAGCGGTTGGAATTTCAGGTGACAAATGATAATCCGCTGACACAATTAGTGAAAGAACAGGAGCGGAATGTGGTTTACTTATCCATGAAAGCGGCAGAAGGCAGTGCCTTAAAGGAAACTGTAGAGGGAAAGATTTCCATGTTGAATATCGGGGATGAATTTGCAGAGAGTTATACTGCCATGAAATCTTTCTATACAATTAAAATGGTTCCTGCAAAGGCTTATGACGGAATTATTCTGTATAAGGAGACGACACCTATGCAGCTGCAATAACGTAAAGACACATTCGCTTATCGGCTTTAAATGTGTAGCGAAAGCGAATGTGTCAGAAACTTAAAGCTATCTGATTTTTACAATTTGTCTGCGATATTCGTTAGGCAGAACGGTATGAAATTTGTCTGTTGCAACAGAATCATAAATGTGAGCTGCCCGAATATCGCATTGCAACATTTTCAGGGCATGTTCGGGATGTGAGGTAATGCCTAAAATGCTTTCTGCATCTGCCAGTTTGGAAAGAAGAGGTATGGTGGCTTTTTTCTTGATGGCATTCAAGATGTCGGTTCCGGACTGTTTTAATCCGAGAATTCTTGCATAATAGACATAGTCATCTGAAAGAAACGTTTGCAGGTTGTCCTTTTTTATATCTAACAGGATGTGAAGCAGACAACGGCTGATTCGTGTATAAGTCATATCCTTTGATTTCAGCAATTCACAAAAATCAGGAAGGCTTTTATAATACTCAAGTTTATTTGAGATTTTGTCTGATAAATCATCCGAAACGTCAACAAATTCCGTATAACCTTTGTTTTGATTCTGCAAAAGCTTATATTTTAAAATTAATGAAATATCCTGCTGATAAATGGGGTAATTCACATGAAAATGCTCTTCCAGAATCTGAAATACACCGGAAGGAACCTGGTTTGCAATAAATAGTAGGTTATCTGTACGTTCCAGAGATTGCCGGATTGCAATGGCGGAACTTTGATTTTGCAAGAGTCTTGTATCATGATAGTCATTGCCAACTCGTAAATTTGTATAAGGCATAATGGAACTCTTCCTTTGAATCAGGGCTTTTACATATTCGATTCCCAAAATGTTGTTTGGGGAGTTGAGCACATCAATTTGTGAGGAAAGCTCTTTATGTGTGTGGGTAAGTGCTGTATTCCGTGCAAGAGGGTAGGACATCCCTTCTTTTAGCAGACTACGGAGAATTTCCTGATAATCTTCCGGTTCCTCGGCTAAAACTTCTGCGATGGTTTTTATAACCGAAATATCACCGCATTCACTACCGAAACAAATCAAATCTACGACACCCAGACGGTCTAAGAGAGCAATGGCACCTGCCGCAAAATTTTCTGCGCTGCTTGTGGCATAGCAGACCGGAAGCTCAAGGACTAAATCGGCACCGTTTAAAAGTGCCATTTTGGTACGGGAATATTTATCAATCAGTGCCGGGGCACCACGTTGAACAAAGTCGCCGCTCATGACAACAATACAAAAATCAGCTCCGGTTAATTCTTTTACTTTTTCTAAATGATATTTATGTCCGTTGTGAAACGGATTATATTCTGCAATGATTCCGGCAACTTTCATAAGAACCCTCCTGGTGTATAAAAAATCTGTTGATTTCTCTTTTTTATATTCATAGTTTAACATTGTTTTTTATTCCGTACAATGTCAGATTGTACTCAATTTTGCACAATTTGTAAGCGCTTACATATTGAAGAATTAAGCGTTTTCATATATAATATGTGTAAATGCTGATGCGGAAAAACTGGAAAAATGTAGCAGTTTTATGTACGAATCCAATTTTTTTTAAATATTTTTTATATGAAAGGAGATCTCTTAGTATGGCATACATTGATACTATTAAAGATCGTGCAAGACAGGATAAGAAAACAATCGTATTACCGGAATCCACAGACAAGAGAACATTGATTGCGGCTTCACAGATTCTTCAGGAAGGCATTGCTGATATTATTATGATCGGTAATGAAG
Organism: uncultured Lachnospiraceae bacterium; assembly: GCA_964449325.1. Classification (GTDB taxonomy): domain Bacteria; phylum Bacillota; class Clostridia; order Lachnospirales; family Lachnospiraceae; genus RGIG3002. The sequence goes on from CAYUYJ010000005.1 coordinate 62,259, forward strand.
AAAAAATTCATGATGGTGCCGGATGGCTGGAGGTCGACCTGACAGGATTAACAGTAGTGAACCCTGCAACTTCGGACAAGCTTGATGAGTATGTAGAACTTTTGTATGAAACAAGAAAAGCAAAAGGTATGACGATGGAGAAAGCCAGAGAAATTCTGACTACGGATTATCTGACTTTCGGTATCGTTATGGTAAAGGCAAATGATGCAGACGGTATGGTAGCAGGAGCATGTCATTCTACAGCAGATACCTTAAGACCTGCATTGCAGATTTTAAAAACAGCACCGGGTGTAAAACTTGTTTCCGGTTTCTTTATTTTGGATGTTCCGAATTGTGATTTTGGTGAGAACGGTACTTTCCTTTTTGCCGACTGTGGATTGAATCAGGATCCTACAGCGGAAGAACTGGCTGCTATTGCAGATACTTCTGCAAAGAGTTTTAAAAGTTTAATCGGTGCTAAACCTGTAATTGCCATGCTTTCCCATTCTACTAAAGGAAGTGCAAAACATGCACTTGTAGACAAAGTTGTAGAAGCAACCAGAATAGCAAATGAAGAATATCCCCATCTTACTTTGGATGGTGAACTTCAGGCAGATGCGGCACTGGTTCCGGCTATCGGTAAATCCAAGGCTCCGGGTTCAGATGTGGCAGGAAAAGCAAATGTTTTGATTTTCCCGAATCTGGATTGCGGAAATATTGGATACAAATTAGTGCAAAGACTTGCAAAAGCAGATGCTTACGGTCCGATGCTTCAAGGAATCGCCAAACCCGTAAATGACTTATCCAGAGGTTGCTCTTGGGAGGATATCGTAGGTGTAGTAGCCTTGACAGCAGTTCAAGCTCAAAATATGTAATAAACAGAGAGGGAAAAAATATGAATATATTAGTTATTAACTGTGGAAGTTCATCCTTGAAATTTCAGTTGATTGATTCGGAAACAGAAAAATGGATTGCAAAAGGTTTATGTGAAAGAATCGGTATTGAAGGAAGCCAGATTACTTACACACCGGCAGGGGGAGAGAAAGAAGAAAAGGTTACTCCGATGCCGGATCATACGGAAGCAATCCGTCTGGTATTGGAAGCCTTGACAAACGAAAAGACAGGTGTTGTGAAGAATCTTGATGAAATCGGTGCAGTCGGACATCGTATTGTGCATGGTGGAGAGAAATTTGCAGCCTCCACAATTATTGATGAAGAAGTAATGAAAGCAATCGAAGAGTGCAATGATTTAGCTCCGCTTCATAATCCTGCAAATTTAATCGGTATCCGTGCCTGCCGGAAGTTAATGCAGGATACACCGATGGTAGCTGTATTTGATACCGCATTTCATCAGACTATGCCGGCGAAGGCATATATGTATGGTATTCCTTATGAATATTATGAAAAGTACAAAATAAGAAGATATGGTTTTCACGGAACCAGTCATTCCTATGTATCTAAGAGAGCAGCGGAATTTTTGGGAGAGGATTACAATAAGATGAAAATTATTGTATGCCATCTTGGAAACGGAGCCAGCGTGTCTGCTGTAGAAAACGGTAAGTGTGTGGACACTTCCATGGGACTTACTCCTTTGGAAGGACTGATTATGGGAACTCGTTCCGGGGATATTGACCCGGCTATTATGGAGTTTCTGGCTCATAAAGAAAACTTGAGTATTGATGAAATTATGAATGTATTAAATAAAAAATCCGGTGTATATGGTTTATCCGGAAATATTTCTTCTGACTTCCGTGATTTGGAAAAAGCACAGAAAGAAGGAGATGAGAAAGCAGACCTTACTTTACAGGCATTTTGTTATCGCGTTGCTAAGTATGTAGGTGCTTATGTGGCAGCTATGAACGGCGTGGATGCAATCTGTTTCACTGCGGGTGTCGGAGAAAACGGAAGTGCAAACAGAGAGAATATCTGCAAATACTTAGGTTATCTTGGAATTGAAATTGATAAAGAAGCTAACAGCAAACGTGGTGAGGATATTGTAATTTCTACAAAAGACTCCAAAACAAAGGTACTTGTTATTCCAACAAATGAAGAGCTTGCTATTGCAAGAGAAACAAATGCGCTTGTGAATAAATAAAATAGTTGCGCAGTAGTGTGGAATTAAAGTATACTAAAGACTGAGTGACTGCTTCGGCGGCTGCTCAGTTTTTTGTTATGGCAACGAGGAAAAGTCACGTGCTTGCACAAGTGACTTTGACGACTGCTAATCAGAGCGAGATTCGCAGAGCGTATCTCGTCTCTGTTTTGATTTTCCTGCCGGCAGGAAGACAGACATATTTCCGGATTGGAGTTTATTTTATGAATAAGGCACAAAGAAATAAAGATTTACGCAGGAAAAAAATAATTGTCGCGGTGGTTTTGACGGTGCTTTGTATTGCCGGCATTGCGTCAGCCGTAGTTTATAAAATGCAAAAGGAAAAAGAAAAAATAGAAGCTGCAAGGATACAGGAATTGTGGGAAAAAGATTTAAAAGCTGCCGAATTTCCGGCATATACGGCGATACGGGGGATAGAGCAGTATGAAGAATCCAAAACCAGACGCAAGAACAGTGAACTTTTAGAACTTTTGAATGTGGCAGGCGTGCAGGAGGTTTTTGCTCATAATGAACCGATTTCACCGGAAGAAACTGAAAAAATGATTGCGGACGGTAAAATTTCCGGGAAAAAATCGGTAGAAGAGGTTTTAATGGTACTTACGCAAGGAGAACTGCCGACAGAAGAAAGAACCGGATTTCTAACTATTGAAAGCTGTGAAATCAGTGCGGAAGATACAGGAAAAATTAAGCTGGAATTCAGTGTGCCATATGTGCCGGTGTCGGATGATGACTATTATTATTTATTTGAACTGGCAACCTATGAAACGGAGCATGGGGATGAATTTGCAGATAAGACAAGCAAGTGGAAGGAGGATTCAAAATTTTATGTGAATCTGAATTTGAATACGGCTTCTTCCAGACTTTTTTCCAAGTTTGTTGTTGCGGTAAAAATTGACGGAAAATATGTGGATATCAGCAGGGGACATTATATAACCAATCCCGAAGCAGTGGCAAAATATACCTCTCCACATCCGAATGCAGCATCTATCAAGGGCTTGATTGTGGATCCAATGATATCTGGGAGTGAAATTGATAATCTCGGTATTAAACATGCTGCCTATAACATTCCGGTAGGATATATTCTGGGAGAAACTACCAATGCCACCTATCCTACCGTATATTATAAGTATAACGGGAATACTTATGCCTTCAATGGACAGAGAATAGCAGAATTTGATAATATTTTTAGCAGGCTTAGCAGCAAAGGCGTTATTGTTACGGCAGTTATTTTAAATAACAGAAATGGTGCTTATCCGCAAATGATTCACCCGAATGCGGGGGGCGGAGGTGCACCTTACTATATGTTTAATGCCGCAAATGAATCCGGTTGTGAATATCTGGAAGCTGTGGCGACATTTTTGGCAGGCAGATATTCGGGAAGCGGACACGGAAAGGTTTCAAATTGGGTTATCGGTAATGAAATCAATGCCAGAACGGCATGGAACTATATGGATTATACTTCTGTGGATGCGTATGCACGGGAATATGCGAAGGCATTTCGGATTTTTTATAACGGAATTAAGAGTATTAATGCTGGCGCTAATGTGTACATATCCTTAGACCAGCTTTGGGACAGAAACTTAAGCTCTACGGATTCCTATGATGCGAAAGACGTGTTGGATGCTTTTAATGCGGAAATACGATTAAAGGGAAATATTGACTGGGGACTTGCACATCATCCGTATCCGGTGCCTCTTACATGGCCGAAGTTCTGGGCAATGCCCTCTAATTACAAGTCCATGAATCTGGTGCGCAATTCTGTGGATACACCGTATATTACGGTAAAGAATATTCATGTGCTGACAGAATATATGCAGAGAACTGAATTACTAAATCCAAACGGAGAAGTACGTTCTATTGCATTGACAGAAGTTGGCTTCGGTTCTGATTACGGAGAAGAACTGCAGGCAGCGGCATATGCGTATGCCTACAAGATTGCTTCTAATAATCAGCATATTGATATGTTTATTCTGAATAAGCAGATGGATATGTCGGTCGAGATTGCACAGGGCTTGTCCCTTGGAATTAACAGGACAGATGGCAGTCACAAATATATTTATAATGTATTTAAACATATTGATACATCCTCAGCGGCAGAAGTAACGGAATTTGCAAAGTCCTATATCGGCATAGCGGACTGGAGTGAAGTGATTACCGTGAGATAAGTTTGAAAAAGGAAAATCAATTGAAAAAAATGTTGACAAACCTATTTGCGCTATGTATAATTTAACAATGTGTGAAACAAAAGCAGAAGCTTTTGACAGGAGTCTAATATGTTGATTAATTTGACTGATGTTTTAACATCTGAAGGCAAGACAGAAGAACTGCAGGTTCCTATTGAAATGACTTCTTTTTCTAACGGAGTGGAAGAATATCCGATTGTGGAAAAGAGCCCGGTTCAGTTCCGGCTTTCTAATATGGAAAGAGGAAAGGCACGGATTGAAGGAAGTGCAAAGGTTGTTTTAAAAATGAACTGTGACAGGTGTTTGAAGGAAGTGAACGAAGAAATTTCGCTTGATTTTTTTCGAGAAGTTTTTGCACCGGATGAATTAGCAGAAGGTACAGATGAGAAGAGTGACCAGACATTTATGGAAGGTTACCAGTTAAACGTAGAAGACTTGATTAACAATGAGATTTTATTAAGCCTGCCAATGAAGGTTTTATGCAGAAGTGACTGCAAAGGAATCTGCACCATGTGCGGAAAGAACCTGAACAAGGGGGAGTGCGGATGTGACACATTTATTCCGGATCCCAGAATGGCAATGATAAAAGATATCTTTAACGCGAATAAGGAGGTGTAACGATGTCTATTTGTCCAAAGAATAAATCTTCCAAAGGAAGAAGAGATAAGAGAAGAGCAAACTGGAAAATGAGTGCTCCTACATTGGTAAAATGCAGCAAATGCGGTGCATTAATGATGCCTCATAGAGTATGCAAGGCTTGTGGTTCTTATAATAAAAAAGAAATCGTAAGTGCAGAATAAGAAAAAGTGAAAGCAAAGACTTCCTGAAAAGCAGGAAGTCTTTTTTCGTCCATCTTCACCGGATATATTTCTTGACATAAAATTTGCGTTTACGTAAAATTATTATCAGAAGATATTTTTTGAGGGAACAAAAGATGTATAAGAAAATTTTTGTATTAATAAATGGGAACCATCCGGGAACTTCAAGGTCGTATTGAAATGTTTGGGTAGATCTTATTTTAGAAATGTGTAATTCCAGTTATAGTAATGGGATGGGATACTCAGAGAGATATTATCCTGTTAAGGTATATTTCTTCATCATGAAGATGGCTTTTGATATTGAAGACTTAGAGCATAGAACTGCAAGCATAGTCAGTAAGCGAAATGAGAGTTTGTTTTCCACGGATGTTGCAACATCAATTTGTTTAAGAGAATTTCTGCGTAAGAGAAATGTTACCTTGGTTTCTTTGTATAAAGAGCTTGTAACAAACAAAGATTTCAATCATTTATTAGGACGGTACGAAATACTTCTTCAGGAGCTTATTGCCGATGAAGATGATATATTGGAATATTGGTTACCTGATATTAAAAAGCTTTATCTGGCGGGACCAATGACCGATTACAAAATATTACGGGATATGATAAAATGGAAAATCCATTTGGTGGAGAAAAGGAACTGATTTTTTGTGGAGAATTGGAGAATGTGGTCACTAGAGGATTAACTTAATTATATATTTTTTTAACGAAAGAAATGGAGGTAGAAATGCGTCGAAAAATATTATTGTCATTATTATGTATCGGGCTTTTTACTTTAAATGCATGCGGAAAGGAAGCCACAAGTCAGAGTGCAAATGAAATGAAAAGTGCCATTGCAACTGAAAGTGCAGATGAAAAGGAAAGTGTAGTAGAAGAATCAACTGAAAAAGTAGTGGAAAAAGAGAATACGGAACTTGCTGCGACTACAGAGACAGAAACAGAAAAACAGGAAGAGAATGAAGCGAAGGTCGATTATTCCTGCTATTACAGACATATTGAACAGGTTGCCCGCGGAGTTGAGTTGGGATTTCCGGATGATTATGTAATGGATCTGGAAGCAGAATTCGCTGTATGCATCAGATTTCCTGCCACAGATACGCAATATGGCTATTTGCTTAGAGATTTGAATGGTGATGGAATTGATGAGCTGATATTTGGAGCAAATGGACCGGAAAGCTGCGATGGTACTATATATGATATATACACAATAAAAGATGGAGGGATTGTCTCTACTGTTATTGCGTGGGATAGAGAACAATATTATCTTTGCAAGAATGGTGCGATTGCATACGAAAGCGATGGCGGAGCAGGTTCGTTCTCCTATAGCTACTATGATTATATTGGTCAGGTGTTAAGGGATGATTTATCAGTGGGGTTAAGAGAGCGAGTACTATATGATGGGATACGGGATATGAATAATCCTTGGTTTCATTCCGGAGCCGGTATAGTTGATTTTGATGCGGCTACTCCGATTACAGAAGAAGAGGCAAATACGATTATGGATTCTTATGAGTACGAAAGGTTAGTGTTTACGCCATTTGGTGATGGAGCAACATTCTAATAATTTGCAGACATTTTGATTAATAAAGATGGAATCAGAGGCAATCTGGTTCCATTTTCGTGTAATGGGAAAATGCTCTTATGCAGCGATACTTTTTCGTGTGGTGGAAAACGATGTATTTTGTTGAGAAATTTTGTTAGTTGTAAGACTTGGTGAAATAATAGGAACAGAGTATAATGAAGATGCCGTGTTTTATACTAAATAAAGATGCATGGCACGCTATGATGGTTATTTCATATATTATCATAGCAGATTAGAATAAAGAAACAGTATGGAAAGGCGGGAAGAGAGAAGATATGAAATATGTATTATTGGGAATCATGATTCCCTTTATCGGAACAGCACTTGGCGCATCCTGTGTATTTTTTATGAAACAGGAAATGAAGCCGCTTTTACAAAAAATTCTTCTTGGTTTTGCATCGGGAGTCATGGTGGCAGCCAGTGTCTGGTCCCTTCTGATTCCGGCAATTGACATGTCGGAGATAATGGGAAAATTTGCCTTTGTTCCCGCGACGGTGGGATTAGGTTTGGGGATGTTGTTTTTGCTTGTAATGGATAAAATAATTCCTCATCTGCATTTAAAAAGTACGGAGCCGGAAGGGCCGAAGACAACTTTAAAAAAAACAACTATGCTTGTCCTTGCCGTGACATTGCATAACATCCCGGAAGGGATGGCAGTAGGTGTTGCCTTTGCAGGACTTTTGGCGGCAGGCAGTCCGATTACCATGGCCGGGGCATTTGCTCTTGCAATTGGTATTGCCATTCAAAACTTTCCGGAAGGGGCTATTATTTCCATGCCGCTTCGGAGTGAAGGTACAGGAAAAGGAAAGGCATTTCTTTATGGAATGCTTTCGGGGATTGTTGAGCCGATGGGTGCGATAATTACCATATTACTTACCTCTGTTACAAGACCGGTGCTTCCGTATTGTCTGTCCTTTGCGGCAGGAGCCATGCTCTATGTAGTTGTGGAAGAATTGATTCCGGAGGCTTCGCAAGGGGAACATTCCAACATAGGAACAATAGGTTTTGCCATCGGATTCATGGTTATGATGGTACTGGATGTAACACTTGGATAAAATTCATTCGTTTTTGCAGGAATTTCTACCAAATTATCCTTGATTTTTAGATACGCCTTTAGTATATTATAGGAAGGAAAATCAGGAGGATGGTTATGTCAGAATATGTCAATGTTGCGGTAGATGCAATGGGCGGGGACAACGCACCCGGTGAAATTGTGAAAGGTGCTATAGAAGCAGTACAGGAAAGCAGCAAAATCAAAGTGTTTCTTGTTGGAAAAGAAGAGCCGATTCAGGCAGAACTGAAAAAATATCAATATGATGAAAAACAGGTAGAAATTGTTCCGGCAGAAGAGATTATTGAAACGGCAGAGCCTCCGGTTATGGCAATTCGGAAAAAGAAAGATTCTTCAATTGTGAAAGCACTGAATCTGGTAAAAGAGGGTACTTGTGATGCGTATGTATCTGCCGGAAGTACAGGGGCTACTCTGGTAGGCGGTCAGGTTATTGTGGGAAGAATTAAGGGTGTGGAGCGTCCGCCTTTAGCACCGATGATTCCTACAGCAAAGGGAGCTTCTCTTTTGATTGACTGTGGCGCAAATGTAGATGCAAGACCTTCCCATTTGGTACAGTTTGCTAAAATGGGCTCGGTATATATGGAAAGTGTTGTAGGAGTAAAAAATCCTAAAGTGGCGATTGTGAATATCGGTGCTGAGGAAGAAAAAGGAAATGCACTTGTAAAAGAGACCTTTCCGCTTTTGAAAAACTGTCCCGATATCAATTTTATAGGAAGTATTGAAGCAAGGGATATTCCGGCAGGAGATGCGGATGTGATTGTTTGTGAGGCATTTGTCGGAAATGTGATTTTGAAAATGTATGAAGGTGTAGGCGGTGTCCTGATTAAGAAAGTAAAAGAAGGGATGATGACTTCTCTTCGCAGCAAAATCGGTGCATTGCTTGTGAAACCGGCTCTGAAAAAAACATTAAAGGCTTTTGATTTAGAAGCCTATGGCGGAGCACCGTTACTTGGCTTAAACGGGCTTGTAGTAAAAACTCATGGAAGCAGTAAAGCAATTGAAATCAAAAATTCTGTTCTTCAGTGTATTGCATTTAAGGAACAGAAGATTAATGATAAAATAAAAGAAAAAATTACTTTAGAGGATTAAAAAGGAGCAGAGTAATAAAATGGAATTTGAAAAGCTGAAAAAAGTAATTGCAGAGGTTTTGAATGTGGACCCGGAAGAAATTACAATGGAATCTACGTTCACGGATGATTTAGGTGCCGATTCTTTAGACGTTTTCCAAATTATTATGGGAATCGAGGAGGAATTTGATATTGAGATTCCGGCAGAAGAAGCAGAAAATATTACAACGGTTGAAGAAGCAGTTGAACTAATTAAAAATGCAGTAAATTAGTCAGAGAGTTTAAAAGCGCCGCTGCCAAGCGGCGCTTTTTTGAGAGTAGAAAAGCTGAAAGGACAAGGCTGTTTATGAATAAAAAATATCCCGACGAGTTGTTGGAGGAAAAAATCGGATACTGTTTTCAGAATAAAGAATTGTTAAAACAGGCATTAACACACAGCTCTTATGCCAACGAGAGAAGAATCAATAAATGTGAAGATTACGAAAGACTGGAATTTTTAGGTGATGCGGTTTTAGAAATGGTTTCCAGTGATTTTTTGTTTCATGAACATCCGGACATGCCGGAAGGGAAAATGACGAAAACAAGAGCTTCCATGGTATGTGAGCAGTCCCTTGCCATCTGTGCAAGAGACTTGGAACTGGGGAAATATTTATATCTCGGTAAAGGGGAAGAGATGACCGGTGGAAGAGAACGGGATTCCATTATTGCGGACGTATGTGAAGCACTGATAGGTGCCATTTATATAGATGGGGGCTTTGAAAAAGCGAAAGCCCATATTCATCGGTTTGTTTTATCGGATTTGGAGGATAAGCAGCTTTTTATGGACAGTAAGACCATTTTGCAGGAAATGGCTCAGAAAAAAGCAAAAGAGGTTATTTATAAGCTGATTCGGGAAACGGGACCGGAGCATGACAAGCTTTTTGAAGTGGAACTTTGGATTGAGAACGAGAAAATAAGCGAAGGCGCAGACCGTTCCAAAAAGGCGGCAGAACAGCGTGCAGCATATGAGGCGGTGCGCATTTTAAAGAACAAATGGGTGGAGTAAGGTTATGTATTTAAAAAGTATCGAGGTACATGGATTTAAGTCCTTTGCCAATAAAATCAATTTTCAGTTCCATACGGGTATTACCGGTATTGTTGGCCCTAACGGAAGTGGAAAAAGTAACGTTGCCGATGCTGTAAGATGGGTACTTGGTGAACAGAGAATCAAGCAGCTTCGTGGAGCATCCATGCAGGATGTCATTTTTTCCGGTACGGAAATGCGTAAGCCTTTGGGCTATGCTTATGTGGCAATTACATTGGATAATTCCGACCACCAGCTTGCCATTGATTATGACGAAGTGACGGTTTCCAGAAGACTGTATCGTTCCGGTGAAAGTGAATATATGATTAACGGAACCATTTGTCGTTTGAAGGATGTGAACGAACTGTTTTACGATACCGGTATCGGTAAGGAAGGTTATTCCATTATCGGACAGGGTCAGATTGATAAAATCTTAAGCGGAAAGCCGGAGGAACGTCGGGAATTATTTGATGAGGCGGCAGGAATCGTAAAATTCAAAAGAAGAAAGTATGCGGCACAGAAGAAGTTAGAAGATGAACAGCAAAACCTTGTGCGTGTGAAGGATATTTTGGCGGAACTGGAAAAACAGGTCGGACCGTTGGAGAAACAATCTGAGACAGCTAAGGTTTATTTGAAGAAAAAAGAAGAATTGAAAACACTGGATGTGAATATGTTCCTGTTGGAAAATAATCGTTTGCGGGAGCAGTTACAGGGTGTAGAAGAAAAGTACAATATTGCCAGCGGGGATTTGGAGGAAACCAATGCCCGCTATGAAGGTATTAAAGAAGAATATGAGAATATCCAGAATGAAATCGAGAGTCTGGATGAAAAGATAGAAAATGCAAGAAACAATCTTTCCGATACCGGATTGATGCGTGGAAAGCTGGAAGGTGAAATCAATGTCTTAAAGGAGCAGATTCGTTCCGCAGAGGGAAATAAAGAGCATTTGAACAGTCGCCTTCAGAACGTACAGCATGAAATTGACTTAAAGAATGTAGATAAGGACGGAATTCTTGCTGATAAAAAAGAAATTGACGAACAGGTAGCTCAGATTCAGTCTGCCAGAGATGCGGCAGGTCAGAAGCTGGAGGAAGTACAGAAAAAAATCGAGGAACTGAATAATAGTATTGAAGCAGGCAAAAATACGATTATTGATGCCCTGAACCAAAGAGCTACCATTAAATCACAAATGGGTCGTTTTGATACAATGATGGAACAGGTCAACATTCGAAAAGCGGAATTGACTTCTAGATTAGTAAGAGCAAAGTCTGATGAGGCAGAGCAGGAAGAACAGATTAAGCAACTGCAGGAACAGTTTGAAAGTATTAATGTTGTGATTCGGGAATTGAATGACAAGCAGACGCTTTTGGAGGAGCAGCTTTCCGGTATGCGAACTGCTCTTTCCGATAAAGACCAGAAACTGCGGGATATGCAGGTGGTATATCATCAGGAAAAGGCGAAGTTGGAATCACTAGCTAACCTGACAGAGCGTTATGAAGGATACGGTGGCAGCGTCAAACGGGTTATGGAGCAGAAAGAGAACAATCCGGGCATTATTGGTGTCGTGGCAGATATTATTAAGGTAGAACCGAAATATGAAACCGCAATCGAAACCGCGCTTGGCGGAAATATCCAGAATATCGTAACGGATGATGAAGAAACTGCCAAGAAAATGATTGGCTTTTTAAAGAAGAACAAGGGAGGCCGCGCTACCTTCCTGCCACTTACCAGTATTAAAAATCCGCAGGAGTTTAAGACACCGGAGGTTTTATCCGAAAAAGGTGTGATTGATATGGCGGATGCACTTGTTAAGATTGATAAAAAGTACAAGGATGTTGCCAAGGCAATGCTGGGTCGGATCGTTGTCGTAGATAATGTGGATAATGCAGTGAAAATTGCAAGAAAGTTTGACTATGGTATTCGTATGGTAACGCTGGAAGGCGAGCTTCTTGTTCCGGGTGGTGCCATCAGCGGTGGTGCTTTTAAGAACAACAGCAATCTCTTGGGAAGACGAAGAGAGATGGAAGAACTGGAGGCAAAAGTAAAGAAACAGCTTGCTGATATTGACGCGCTGTTAGATGACATCGAAAGGACAAAAGAAGAACGTAATAAAATGAGGGTGGAGCTGGAGGAAACAAAAGCTACCCTGCAGGATAAGTTTATTGAGCAGAATACCGCCCGTCTGAATGTGATGCAGGCAGAGGAACGGAAAAGCGAAACCGAAGCCGGTTTTGGTGAATTAAAGAGCGAAGAGCAGGAAATCGAAAAGCAGATTCGGGAGATTGAAGAAGGAAAAGAAGCAATTCTCAAAGAACTTTCCGATTCTGAGCAGTTAGAGAAAAACGTGGATGCACAGATTCGGGAATTTCAGACCGAGTTGGATGAAAAACGAAGAGAAGAATCCGAGCAGACCGCCCAGACCTCCGAGTGGGATGTGGAGGTGGAAAAGATGCTTCAGAAGCAGGAATTCCACCAGCAGAACGTAGATCGTATCGATGGAGAAATTCTAAGATTTACAAAGGAATTGGAAGAAATCAAAGAGGGGATTCTGAACAACGATACGGAGATGGAACAAAAGAAAAATTCCATTGAAGAAATCGAAAAGACCATTGCAGCATCCCATGAAACCCAGTCCGATACGGAAATTAAGTTAAAAGAAGATATTACAAGAAGAGAAGAATTAAATACGAAGCAGAAAAACTTCTTTACCACCAGGGAAGAGATGGCTGAACGTATGACCGCTCTTGACAAGGAAGTGTATCGTCTGAATGCCCAGAAGGAAAAGCTGGAGGATTCTATCGAATATCAGATTAACTATATGTGGGACGAGTATGAAATTACGCTTTCCGATGCGGCAACGCTTAGAAATGAAGAAATGACCGATTTACCGGCAATGAAGAAGGAAATTTCTTCTTTGAAGGAGCAGATTAAGAAGTTAGGCGATGTTAACGTTAATGCAATCGAAGATTATAAAAATCTCATGGAGCGCTACACTTTCTTAAAGACACAGCATGACGATTTGGTGGAAGCGGAAAAGACATTGGAAAATATTATCGAAGAGCTGGATACCGCAATGCGTAAGCAGTTTAAAGAAAAATTTGCCGAAATCAGTTCCGAGTTTGATAAAGTATTTAAAGAACTGTTCGGAGGCGGAAAAGGTACGCTGGAGCTGATGGAAGATGAGGATATTCTGGAGGCAGGAATCCGCATTATCGCGCAACCGCCCGGAAAAAAACTGCAGAACATGATGCAGTTATCCGGTGGTGAAAAGGCATTGGCGGCAATTTCACTTTTGTTTGCGATTCAGAATTTAAAGCCTTCTCCGTTTTGTCTTCTGGATGAAATTGAGGCGGCACTTGATGATAACAACGTTACCCGTTTTGCCAAATATTTACATAAGCTGACGAAGCATACCCAGTTTATTGTCATTACGCACAGGCGTGGTACGATGGAGAAAGCCGACCGCCTTTATGGTATTACGATGCAGGAGAAGGGCGTATCTACGCTTGTAAGTGTCAACTTGATTGACAAAGAATTGGACGATTAAGGAGCGAAAGCCCGGTGAGGCGTGGAAGGAGATTTTTATGAGCGAAGAAAAGAAAGGCTTTTTCAGCAGATTAAAAGAAGGGCTTACAAAAACAAGAAACAATATTGTGCATGGTATTGATGCGGTATTCAGTGGTTTTTCTTCCATTGATGAGGATTTTTATGAGGAACTGGAAGAAATATTAATTATGGGTGATATCGGTGTATCGGCAACCACGGAAATTATAGAACGGTTGAAACAGCAGGTGAAGGAGAAGCATATTAAAGAACCGGCTGCCTGTAAGGAACTTCTGATTAACAGTATCAAGGAGCAGATGCAGGTAGGGGAAACAGCATATGAGTTTGAAGAGAAACAGTCGGTTGTGCTTGTTATCGGTGTAAACGGTGTGGGAAAAACCACTTCAGTAGGGAAACTGGCGGGTAAACTAAAGGCACAAAACCGCAAGGTATTACTGGCGGCAGCGGATACGTTCCGGGCGGCGGCAGGAGAGCAGCTTACCGAATGGGCGCATCGTGCCGGAGTAGATATTATCGGTGGAGCGGAAGGCTCTGATCCGGCAAGTGTGGTATTTGATGCGGTGACGGCAGCGAAAGCGAGAAATGTGGATGTGCTTTTGTGTGATACGGCAGGAAGACTGCATAACAAAAAGAACCTGATGGAAGAACTGAAAAAAATGAATCGCATAATAGAGCGTGAATTTCCGAATGCACATCGGGAAAATCTGATTGTACTTGACGGAACAACCGGTCAGAATGCACTGGTACAGGCAAAACAGTTCAGTGAGGTTGCGGATTTGACAGGAATAATCCTGACGAAGATGGATGGTACGGCAAAGGGAGGAATCGCAGTAGCGATACAATCCGAATTGAAAGTTCCGGTTAAGTACATCGGGGTAGGAGAGTCTATTGATGATTTGCAGAAGTTTGATTCCGACCAGTTTGTGAATGCGCTATTTGACATAGAAGAAAAAAGTGAGTAGACTGAATAGGAAAGAAAAAAGAAAGTCATAGAAAAGTCGACAAATACTAGGTGAAAATTGGCTGCACGAAAAAGCAGCGGAAACGAGGATTTGACATGGAAGAAATGCTGACACTTGAAAAGTTTGAAGAAGCATCGGAAACAGTACATCGTGTGACACAGGAAACAAAGCTTGTTTTCAGTGATTATTTCAGTAATCAGACCGGAAATAAAGTGTATTTAAAACCGGAAAATATGCAGCTTACCGGAGCTTATAAACTGCGTGGTGCTTATTACAAAATCAGTACCTTATCGGAGGAAGACAGGCAAAAAGGACTTATTACCGCTTCCGCAGGAAATCATGCGCAGGGTGTAGCTTATGCGGCGAAATGTTATGGGGTAAAAGCAACCATTGTAATGCCCATGACTACACCGCTTATGAAAGTAAACCGTACAAAGAGTTATGGCGCTGAGGTAGTACTTCACGGGGATGTGTATGATGAGGCATGCGCTCATGCCTATGAACTTGCTAAAGAGCACGGTTATACGTTTATTCATCCGTTTGATGACCTGACGGTAGCAACCGGACAGGGAACGATTGCCATGGAAATTTTTAAGGAACTGCCTTTGGTAGATTACATATTAGTACCGATTGGCGGTGGTGGATTGGCAACCGGTGTGTCCACGCTGGCAAAATTGTTGAATCCGAATATTAAAGTAATCGGTGTGGAGCCGGCAGGTGCCGCCTGCTTGAAGGCATCCGTAAAGGAAGGGAAAGTGGTAACTTTACCGGGAGTAAATACTATTGCGGATGGTACAGCGGTAAAGACGCCTGGAACGAAAATTTTTCCGTATTTACAGAAAAATCTGGATGATATTATTACAGTACCGGATGAAGAACTGGTTGTGTCGTTCCTGGACATGGTAGAGAATCATAAAATGGTAGTGGAAAATTCGGGGCTTCTGACTGTGGCTGCATTGAAGCATTTGGACGTTAAGAATAAAAAAATTGTTTCGATTTTAAGTGGTGGAAACATGGATATTATTACGATGTCTTCTGTGGTACAGCAGGGACTTATTTTCCGTGACCGTATCTTTACGGTATCTGTGCTGCTTCCTGATAAGCCGGGTGAATTGTCAAGAGTTGCGGATGTGATTGCCAGAGAAAACGGTAATGTTATTAAGCTGGAGCATAATCAGTTTGTTTCCATAAACAGGAATGCGGCGGTAGAACTTCGGATTACGCTGGAGGCATTCGGTACAGAGCACAAAGAGCAGATTATCAAGGCTTTGGAGAAGGAAGGATATCGTCCAAGAGTGGTTACGACAAATATTTAGAAAATGATTTGCAGAGAATAAAAAGAGCGGCAGAAGACTGCTGCGGATGATAGAGAAAAGAATCCTGAACAGGGTTCTTTTTTCAATGTTTCATGTTTTAACGGAATATAATTCTCATGTCTTGAAAAATGATATGGATAAGGGGAAAAAGTTTGTAAAAAATAAGAAATGAAAAGAGAAGAAAAAGCGGGATTTATTAAGATGTGAAAGGGATAAGAGGAGGAGTACAGAATCACAAAGCAGGCTGTGATTCTGTACGGAAAGGATAAAGATGGAAGAAAAGAAAAAATATGAAGAAAATTATATAGAAAAGAAATCGTTAAAAAGAAGAATCCGGGATTATATGATGATGACAGCTGCTTCTTTTCTTTATGCGGTAGCGGTAGCACTTTTTATAGATCCGAACAATCTTGCACCGGGTGGTGTTACGGGTATTGCCATTATCATTAATCGGTTAAGCGGCATGGAAACGGGAACATTAATCTTTTTTATCAATATTCCGATTGTATTGCTTGGCTTTTGGAAATTCGGATGGCGATTTATGTTGTCAACATTTTATTGCGTTATGTTAACTTCTTTATTTACGAATATATTGTCGCCTTTTGGGGCAGCAACACAGGATACTTTATTGGCAGCCATTGCAGGCGGTTCTTTGGTGGCAATTTCTTTGGGATGCGTTTTTAAGTGCGGTGCTACAACCGGCGGAACGGATATCATAATCAAATTATTGCGGCAGCGTTTTCCGCATTTGCGGACAGGTGCGCTTTTTATGCTGACAGATGCAACCATTGTCTCGATTTCGGCTTTTGTATTCCGTGACTTGGATGCTGCGTTGTATGCGGGAATTGCGGTAGTCATTACTTCTCTTGTAATGGATGTAGTACTGTACGGAAGAGACGGAGCAAAGATGATTCATATTATCAGTGATTATGCCGATACGATTACAGTAAGATTATTGGAAGAACTGGATGTGGGGGTAACACATATCGAAGGCGCCGGAGCTTACAGCGGAAAAGAAAAAAAGGTGATTTTTTGTGTGGTTCGTAAAACGCTGGCGCCAAGAGTGGAACAGATTGTGAAGGAAGAAGACCCACTTGCATTTATGATTATATCCGGTGCGACGGAAATATTTGGAGAAGGGTATAAAAGCTATTTTAGCGAAAAACTCTGATTTTGACAGACAAAACTGTTAAGAGTGCAGAGAGGTTTCGCGTTCAAAATAATAGATAACGTTTGAGGGCGGTATGTTTTGCAGATATTTTTCGAAAATCATACGGCTCTCTTTATTTATAGTTATTTCTTTGCCGGAAAAGTCCAAAAGCTTATAGGGAGCGGCAGTATCAGAGGTCGGGGAAAGCAGTAAGATTCCGTCGGAATTGCTGCCAAAATTGCGATAGCCGAAGGAACGGAGTAATTCCAAGGTTAAAGGTACTTCGTTTTTTGCGGAATCGAAAACCAGATATTCTTTTTCGGCTTCATGATATTTGCTGAGTGTCATAGGTGCTCCTTTCTGCTTTTTTATTAGTTCATAAACAGCTAAATGTTACATTGTGACGAATTTTGTATCTGTATATGAATTATAGCAAGCATTTTCTAATATATAAATAATAATAATTGCTTGTAATATTGCAAAAAATGCTGTACGCTATTTTCTATAGAACTGTAAGATTGAATTTACAGATGAATTATAGAATGGAAAAACAGGGAGAAAGGACAGAAATATGTTGGATGAATATGTAAAAACGGGATATTTGGATTATGATTTTCGTTTGTTTCATTTGAAGGATAATGTAGAGAGAGAATACAAATATCATTATCATGATTTCGATAAAATCTTGTTTTTCATTAACGGCAGAGTCAACTATGTGATTGAGGGAAAATCCTATGAGTTAAAGCCTTATGATATTGTTTTTGTGAACAGACAGGAAATCCATAAACCGGAGGTTGATTTTTCTGTACCTTATGAGAGGTATATTTTGTATATATCTCCGGAATTTCTGGAAAAAGAAGGAGCAGAAATGTGTAATCTCCGCGCCTGTTTTGAAAGTGCACGCAGAGAAAAATCCAATGTGATACGGATTGCAGCTATCAAAAATACAAGTTTGCAAAAACAGCTTCGGGAGTTAGAAGAAGCATTGCAGGAAAAAGAGGAGTATGGAGCAGAATTGTATGGAAAACTGCTGTTTTTACAGTTTATGGTAGAGTTAAACCGTGCCTGCCTGGGGGAAGAGATGGCTTCTTACAGCCATTCGGCGGTTTACAATGAGAAAATTGTGGCAATTTTGGAATATATCAATCAGCATCTTGGAGAAGAGCTCTCTATTGAAAATATTGCTTCTGCCTTTTTCTTAAGTAAATATCATATGATGCGGCAGTTTAAAGAAGAAACCGGATATACCATGCATCAGTATATTACCGAGAAACGGATTTTGTCAGCGAGAGATATGATTATGAGTGGTGTTCCGTCAACGAAGGCAAGTTTGGAGTGCGGATTTTCGGATTATTCTACATTTCTTCGGGCATTTCAGAAACGGATGAAGAAAAATCCCAGTGAATTTCGTTAATCTTTTGAATTTGAGCTGTGTAGGCTGTGTAGGCTGTCAAGAAAAAATACTTGACAGCTTGCTTTGCATATAGTATGATACCAAAGGTGCGAGTCAGCAGAGCAAACATTTTATTAGGATGTGACCGATATGGAAAAGATTGTAGAACAGGGACTTCTCTATGATTTTTACGGAGAACTTTTAAATGACCATCAGAAAATGATTTTTGAGTCGGCAGTCTACAATGATATGTCTCTTAGTGAAATTGCTGACGAACAGGGCATCAGCAGACAGGGTGTACATGATTTGCTGAAACGCTGTAACAAAACGCTGGAAGGGTATGAAAGCAAGTTGCATTTGGTAGAAAAATTTCAGAATGCAAAAGAAAAGATTTATCAGATTCATCAGCTTACCGACCATGCAGGAAGCAGCGGTAAAGAAGAACTGCACATCCAGTTAGAGCAGATTAAAAAGCTCTCAAATGAAATTTTGCAGGAATTGTAGGAAGTAAAAAGAAAAGACAGCGGTATTTGGAAGCTAAAGTGAGGAACCTATGGCATTTGAAAGTTTAACGGATAAACTACAGAATGTATTTAAAAACTTAAGAAGCAAGGGACGTCTCACAGAGGAAGATGTGAAGGCGGCGCTGAAAGAAGTAAAGATGGCTCTTTTAGAGGCAGACGTAAACTTCAAGGTAGTAAAGCAGTTTGTGAAATCCGTAGAGGAACGTGCGGTAGGAAGCGATGTTTTAAATGGTCTGAATCCCGGACAGATGGTTATCAAAATTGTAAACGAAGAAATGATTGCCCTGATGGGTTCTGAAACCACGGAGATTCAGTTACAGCCAGGAAAAGCCATTACGGTCATTATGATGTGTGGTTTACAGGGTGCCGGTAAAACAACGACCACGGCAAAGATTGCCGGGAAGCTGAAATTAAAAGGTAAGAAACCGCTTCTTGTGGCCTGTGATATTTACCGTCCGGCAGCGATTAAACAGTTGCAGGTAAACGGGGAAAAGCAGGATGTTGAGGTGTTCTCCATGGGAGAAAACCATAAGCCGGTGAATATTGCCAAGGCAGCCTTGGAACATGCGGAAAAGAACGGACATAATGTTGTGATTCTGGATACGGCAGGACGTCTTCATATTGATGAAGCCATGATGGAAGAACTACAGGAAATCAAAGCAGGTGTAGAAGTACATCAGACACTTTTGGTAGTAGATGCCATGACCGGACAGGATGCCGTTAACGTAGCGAAGGAATTTGACGAAAAGGTTGGCGTGGACGGTGTTGTTTTATCCAAGATGGATGGCGATACCAGAGGTGGTGCGGCACTTTCCGTAAAAGCCGTAACCGGGAAACCGATTCTGTATGTTGGTATGGGAGAAAAGCTTTCCGATTTGGAACAGTTTTATCCGGACCGTATGGCAAGTCGTATTTTGGGAATGGGCGATGTGTTAAGCCTGATTGATAAGGTACAGGCAAACCTTGACATCGATGAAGAAAAAGAAAAGAAAATGGCTGCCAACATGAAGAAGGGTAAATTCGATTTTGAAGATTACCTAGAGAGCATGAAGCAGATGAAGAATATGGGTGGTATTTCCAGTATTTTAAGTATGATGCCGGGAATCGGCGGCAAGATGGGGGATATCGAATCCATGATTGATGAAAAGCAACTTGCACGGACGGAAGCAATTGTACTTTCCATGACACCGGAGGAACGTCGGAATCCGAAGCTGTTAAATCCAAGTCGCAAGCATCGTATTGCAAAAGGCGCAGGACTTGACATTAGTCAGGTAAATCGGTTTATTAAGCAGTTCGAGCAGAGTCAGAAAATGATGAAACAGTTCGGCGGTATGGGCGGCAAGAAAGGCAGAGGTCTTTTTGGCGGCATGGGTGGAATGAAATTCCCGTTTTAAGTTTGATAGAATCAGAAAAGTAACATTTTCTGTTTTTATATAAAAATAAGGTTTATGTTTAATATTACACGGAGGTGAAATGTAATGGCAGTAAAAATCAGATTAAGAAGAATGGGTCAGAAGAAAGCTCCTTTCTATAGAATCGTTGTTTCAGATTCCCGCTCTCCGAGAGATGGAAAGTTCATCGAAGAAATCGGAACTTATGATCCTAACACAGATCCAAGCCAGTTCAAGGTAAATGAGGAGTTAGCTAAAAAATGGTTAGCAAACGGTGCTCAGCCTACAGAAGTAGTTGCTAAAATCTTCAAAGCAGCCGGCATTGAGAAATAATAGTGACTTGTTAATCATTCTTTTGGAGGTGGATTATGAAGGAATTAGTTGAAGTAATCGCAAAAGCACTTGTTGATAATCCGGATGAAGTCGTTGTCACAGAAAAAGAAGAAGGAAAGAATGTCACAATCGAACTTCATGTTGCTGCGGACGATATGGGAAAAGTAATCGGAAAGCAGGGACGTATTGCGAAAACAATCCGTACTCTTGTGAAAGCAGCATCATCCAAAGACGATAAAAGAGTTGATGTGGAAATCATCTAAACATTTAAGTCTATTGACGAGCAAAGACCCCATAAACATGAACGAATGTTTATGGGGTCGCTTATTACAGGAGAACACGCAAAGACAGAATGGAGTAAAAATATGGAAGAAAGATTGCAGGTTGGCGTTATCGCTTCAACGCACGGTGTCAGAGGGGAAGTAAAGGTATTCCCGACGACGGATGATGTAAAGCGGTTTAAACGATTAAAGGAAGTCATTTTGGATACGGGAAAAGAACAACTGCCGCTTGAAATTGAAGGCGTAAAATTCTTTAAACAGTTTGCCATTTTAAAATTCAAGGGCATTGATAATATAAATGATATTGAAAAATATAAAGGGAAAAGCCTTTTTGTGACAAGGGAAAATGCAGTAAAACTAAAAAAGGACGAGTATTTCATTGCGGATTTAATGGGGCTTAAGGTTTTGGATGAAGAGGAAAAGGAAATCGGGGTTTTAAAGGATGTGATGGAAACCGGGGCCAATGATGTTTACGTGATTGCACTTCATGACGGAAGAGAATTGCTTTTGCCGGCAATCAGGCAGTGTGTACTGGCAGTTGATGTAGAAGAAGGATTTATAAAAATTCACATTTTGGAAGGACTTTTGGACTAATGAATTTTGAAATATTAACGCTTTTCCCAGAGATGGTAGAGAGAGGCTTAAATACCAGTATTATCGGCAGAGCGGCGGAACAGGGGATCATTACCGTGAAGGCGCATAACATCCGGGATTATACGTTGGATAAACATAAGAAAACCGATGATTATACTTATGGCGGCGGTGCGGGAATGCTGATGCAGGCACAGCCGGTTTATGATTGTTTTCTTGCAGTGCAGGAAGAATTACAAAAAAAGAGTGAAAAAAAACCGAGGGTGATTTATGTTACTCCACAGGGCAAAACTTTTACCCAGTCCATGGCAGAAGAATTTGCAAAGGAAGAAAATCTTGTCTTTTTGTGCGGGCATTATGAAGGAGTGGATGAGAGGGTTTTGGAGGAAATAGTTACCGATTATGTGTCCATCGGCGATTATGTGCTGACCGGCGGGGAGCTTGCAGCTATGGTGATGATTGATGCGGTGGCAAGACTTGTGGATGGCGTGTTGAATAATGAAGAGTCGGCACAGACAGAGTCCTTTCATAACTGCCTTTTGGAATATCCCCAGTATTCCAGACCGGAGGAGTGGAGAGGGAAAAAGGTTCCTGAGGTGCTTTTATCCGGCAATCACAAAAAAATTGAAAGCTGGCGGTTGGAACAGTCTATACAACGGACAAAGGAACGACGCCCGGATTTATATGAAAAGTATCTGTACCGGAAGGCATGCGAAGAAAAATTGCTGCAAAATAAGCTATTGCATATGGACATGATAGAAGCTCTTCGTAGAGGAGATGCGGAAATTCTCTATTTCGGAGAAGAGGGTGTCCTTTTAAAAGAAAAAAATAATGGTGTGCATATGCTTACCGTATCAGATAAAGAAAGCGGAGAACGGATATTAGATTGTATCAAAGAAGAAACGCAGCTGTTTGTTTCCCATCAGGAGTTTATGAATGATTATATTTGCAAACGTTTTGGAATGAAAATGGAAAGTGAATGTACGCAGGTGGTGTATACGAGAAAAGAACCGTTACCTTTGAAAAAAGAGACCGATATCCGAAGATTGGATATCCGGGAGATGGAGAAAGTCTGCGCTCATTATACGCTTTGTGACAAAGACTATATGGAGAATCGGTTAAAATGCGGCGTCATGTATGGAATTTATGAAGAGGGCACACTGGCAGGATTTATCGGAATGCACAAAGAAGGCAGTATCGGAATGCTGGAGGTTTTTGAGGCATATCGGGGAAAGGGCTTTGGGACAGCCTTGGAAGCCTTTTATATTAATCTGCATTTAAAACAGGGCTATACTCCTTTCGGTCAGGTGATTTCCGGTAATAATATTTCTTTCAGACTACAGGAGAAGCTACAGTTGTATCCTTCAAAAGAAAAGCTTTACTGGATTTACCGGGAAGGTTAGCAAGAAAGCAGAAAAAATGCAGATAATGTGTGAAAATTCACTTGCAAAGCATGGGTGAATATGGTAAACTAATACACGTTGTGAAAATAGATGGTCCTCTGTTACCATAGTGGTATTAAGAACATCCAAGATTAAGGAGGCACACAATGAACGATATTATTAAAAGCATTGAAGCAGAGCAGTTAAAGGCAGAAGTACCGGAATTCCGTGTTGGTGATACTGTAAAAGTTTACGGTAAAATCAAAGAAGGTAACCGTGAAAGAATCCAGGTTTTTGAAGGCGTTGTTTTGAAAAAACAGGGTGGAAGCAACAGAGCTACTTTCACAGTAAGAAAAACTTCCAACGGAATCGGTGTAGAAAAGACATGGCCGCTTCATTCTCCCAACGTTGAAAAGGTAGAAGTAGTCAGAAACGGTAAAGTAAGAAGAGCAAAACTGAACTACTTAAGAGATCGTGTTGGTAAGAAAGCTAAAGTTAAAGAATTAGTAAAATAACAATCGGGTGAAAGGGATAATTACTTTATGTAGTTATCCTTTTTTCTTTTAATGAGTCTGAAAATGTGGTATACTTCGGATAGTGCTTTAACAGTAGAAGGAAAATAAGGAAAGCGGATTTATGGGAAGAAATAAAGGACTCAGTTTTTATAAAAGAAAAAAGAAAATCAGTTCCAATTTAGTGAAGGAAATTTTCGGTTGGATATTTGGTATTTTCGTAAGTATTCTTCTGGCATTTGTGACAGTGTATTGTGTAGGGATGACAACCAGTGTCATCGGTGTGTCCATGGAGCCCGAATTATACAGCGGACAGACGATTTTAATCAATCGTTTTATTTATAAACTTTCTTCTCCGAAAAGGGATGATGTTATCGTATTTCTGCCAAACGGCAACCAAAATTCCCATTACTATGTAAAGAGAGTTGTTGCAGTTCCGGGTGATACGGTGCAGATTGTAGGAGGAATTCTCCATGTAAACGGAGAGGCTGCTGACTCCGAGGAGTACGATAAAATGGCAGATGCGGGAATTGCGGAAAATGAAATCACATTGAAGTCTTCGGAATATTTTGTGCTGGGAGATAACCGCAATAACAGTGAAGACAGTCGTTCCGCTAATATAGGTGTAGTAAATGCAAAAGATATTATCGGAAAAGCGTGGTTTCATCTGATGTCACCGGAAACGGGAATCGGATTTATAAAATAAAGGGAGTGCGTGAAGAAACGCAGAAGGGAGTAAGGATGAATTATCAGTGGTATCCCGGACATATGACGAAAGCGAAAAGGATGATGCAGGAAAACATCAAACTGATTGATTTGGTGATAGAACTTGTGGACGCAAGAATTCCGTTAAGCAGTCGGAATCCGGATATTGATGAATTAGGAAAAAATAAAGCAAGAGTGATTCTTTTAAATAAATCGGATTTGGCAGATAAACGACAGAATCTGAAATGGATGGAATATTTTACCGAAAAGGGCTTTCATGTGCTGGAAATCAATTCCAAGTCCGGTGCAGGGATGAAAGCCATTCAGGGAATGGTACAGGAGGCATGCAAGGAAAAAATAGAGCGGGATAGAAAACGGGGGATTCTGAATCGTCCGGTACGTGCTATGGTGGTGGGAATTCCCAATGTAGGGAAATCCACATTTATCAATTCCTTTGCCGGAAAAGCCTGTACAAAAACCGGAAATAAACCCGGTGTCACAAAAGGAAAACAATGGATTCGGTTGAATAAAAGTCTGGAGCTTCTGGATACGCCCGGAATTTTGTGGCCGAAGTTTGAAGATCAGGCAGTAGGAATGCGGTTGGCATTTATCGGCTCCATGAATGACGAAGTTTTGCACATGGATGAGTTGGCGGCAGAATTAATTGCATTTCTGATTGACAATTATCCGGGACTTTTGAAGGAACGTTACGGAGTAGAAGAAAATTTGAATAAATTTGAGTTACTGACAAAAATTTGTATCAGCCGCCGTTGCTTTAAGAAGGGAGAAGAACCGGATATAGAAAAGGCTGCTGCCATGCTGATGGAGGATTTCAGAAGCGGAAAATTAGGAAAAATCACGTTAGAGTTTCCGGAAGGGATGAAGGGTACCGATGAATAAGACATTAAAGGAAATACTGAGTACGAGTTTGTATCTGCTGATTGTGCTCTGTCTTACCTGGCTGTGCATTACTTTTGTGGGACAGCGGACACAGGTAAGCGGCAGTTCTATGGAGAATACATTGAGTGATGGAGATAATCTGATTGTCGATAAAATTACCTATCGATTTAAACAGCCGGAGCGGTTTGATATTATTGTATTTCCCTTTGCTTATGAGCAGGATACCTATTACATAAAAAGAATTATCGGTCTTCCCGGAGAAACGGTGCGGATTGATGAAGAGGGAAAAATATATATTAATGAGGAACCGTTGGTGGAATCCTACGGCAGAACTGTTATTGCAGACCCCGGCAGGGCATTGGATGGTATTACTTTAGGTGAAGAGGAATATTTTGTGCTTGGCGATAACAGGAATGACAGTGTGGACAGCCGTACCGAGGTAGTCGGCAACATTAAGAAAGAAAATATCGTTGGTCGTGCATGGATTCGTATCTGGCCATTAGACAAATTCGGAGTATTGAAACACCAATAGAAAAGGAAGCGGATATGGAAACGAAAATCAGTGAAATAAAGAAACTTTTTCAGGCAGCTAAGGAGGATAAGCTGCCTGAATTAATCAGTCAGTATCGTGGGGATGAAAGAAGCGGTGTTCAGGCACTTGTTGCAAGGGCGCAAAAGCAGCTTGAAGCATTGGAAAAAGAAAAAGCACGGACGGAGAGTTTAAAGGTTTATGAAAAGCAATACGAAGCATTCGGGTATGTATGCGGTATTGATGAGGTAGGGAGAGGCCCTCTGGCGGGGCCGGTGGTAGCCGGTGCCGTAATTTTGCCGAAGGACTGTCAGATTTACTATTTGAATGATTCCAAGCAACTGAGTGAAAAGAAACGGGAAGAGTTGTATCAGGTCATTACAAAGGAAGCAGTTGCCTATGGACTTGGATTTGCCACACCGGAGAGAATTGATGAAATAAATATTTTACAGGCAACTTATGAAGCAATGCGGGAAGCTATTAGTAAACTGTCCGTTTCACCCGATATATTATTAAATGATGCGGTGACGATTCCGCAGGTAGAAATCAAACAGGTTCCGATTATCAAAGGAGATGCCAAAAGTGTTTCGATTGCAGCAGCAAGCATTATTGCGAAGGTGACAAGAGACAGACTAATGGTACAGTATGACAGCATATATCCGGAATATGGTTTTGCGGCAAATAAAGGATATGGTGCAGCTGCACATATTGAAGCCTTGAAAAAATACGGACCGACACCGATACATAGAAAGACCTTTATTAAAAACTTTGTATAACATACAGAACAGTCCGGAAGGAATTCAGCAACGGAGCGAGGCAGAAGGAGGCAGTGGGAATGGCATTTGATTTATCTTCATTTTTTGGCAAATATACGTCTGTGAGTACAGGAAGCAATCAGGTACAGGCGGCAGGAAATGTACAAATAAATAACAGTGCCATGGCGTCAAAAATGTTGGCGTTACTGCCCGGGCAGACGGTGCAGGGAGAGATTGTTTCTATGCAGGGAAGTCAGGTTCAACTTCTGCTCGGAAATGAATTTTTGCTGAATGCTTCTCTGGATAGTCAGGCTGATATGAATATTGGACAGCTTATGAGCTTTCAAGTGAGAAGTATCAGTAATTCCCTGATTTCGTTAGTCCCATTGTCCGTCAATCTGACAATGGACGAAAATGTTATGAAAGCGCTTGGAGAAGCCGGGCTTCCGGTTACGGATAGAACGGTAGAAATGGTCAATACTCTTATGAAAGAGGGCATGCCCATTGATAAAGAGACTCTTCTTAATATGAATAAAGAGTTACTGGCATTTCCAAAAGCTGGAACGGAAACCCTGGTACAGATGACACGGCTGAAAATTCCGATTACCGAGGCAAATCTCGAGCAGTTTGAAGCTTACAAAAATTATAACCATAAGCTGTCGGATGGTGTGACTGAGTTGCAGAATCAATGGAACAGTTTGCTTCAGATTGCGGGAAAAGGGGCTGCAGAAGGGTTGGAAAGTTCGCAGGAATTTCTAAGACAGATGCTTTCTTTTTTAGCGGACGGTGAGGAGTCTGCTTTACAGAACGAAGATGGTTCTGTTAGGAAGATAACGGGAACAGCAGGAGAGATGACGACAGAAACAGAGGTGGAAACAAAGGCAGGAGTAATAGAGCAGGGGAAAGAGACAATACCTGTTCCCGGGAAAGAAGGGGCAGAGCAAACCACAGCGAAAGAAGCATTACAGGATGGAAAGGCTTCTTTAACACAGATGGCGGAAGTAGGGATAGGAGAAGGCTCGGAAAAGGAAGTTCTGAATGCAGCAGAGAAAGAAACCTTTCTCTCTCTGTTGAGAGAAATCGGAGCGGATTCCAAAACGGTACAGGCATTTCAAAACGGACAGTTGAATGGAAAGCAGCTGGCAGCACTTTTGCAGACACAACATTTGGGAGGAGAGCAGCTTGCTAAACTTTTTTCTTCCAAAGAATTTGGAAAGCTGTTGCAAAATGAGATGGTAAATCAACTTCTTTTAAGACCGGAACAGGTCAGTAAGGAAGAAGTAGAGGAATATTATACGAATTTCAAAAATCAGACCTCAAAGCTTTTACAGTTATTGGAAAGTACGGGAAGAGGAGATTCGCCGGCGGCAAAAACGTTGCAGAATATGAACAGGAATGTGGATTTTCTGAATCAATTGAACCAGATGTATTCTTACGTGCAGCTTCCTTTGAAAATGACAAGGGATACAGCGCATGGAGATTTATATGTATATACCAATAAAAAGAATCTTGCAAAAAAGGACGGAAATGTAAGTGCCCTGTTACATTTGGATATGCCTCATTTGGGAATGCTGGATGTGTATGTTGCAATGCAGGAGGAACGGGTGAGTACAAAATTTTATTTGCAGGATGAGTCGGTTATGGACTTTTTGGAACAGCATATGGAACTTTTGACAAAGCGTTTGGAACAAAAAGGGTATCAGACAAGTGCACAGGTGGTACTGCGGGAACAGACAGAAGAAAAAACAACAGTTATGGAAGAAATTCTAAAGCAGGAGAAGAATGTACCGGAAATGATGAAAATCGGTATGCGTTCTTTTGATGTACGTGCCTAAAAGGAAGAAGGAGCAGTAATGAAGGAGAAGGAAACAGAAAAGCAAAAGCCAAAACAGGCGATTGCATTGGAGTATAGTCCCGACGAAGAAGCACCGAAGGTCATTGCAACCGGAAAAGGGCAGCTGGCGGAGAGAATTATTGAACGGGCAAAGGAAGCACAGGTACCCGTACACAGAGACGACAAGCTGGCAGATACACTTTCCCGGTTGGAAATCGGAGATGCCATACCACCTGAGTTGTATGAGGTGGTTGCTGAAATTCTAGTCTTTGTGGATGCTATGGACAAGATTAAAGGTAAAGTGATGAAATAAGTTAAAAACGGTTGGATTTATGCCCGGAGAGTGTTTGGGGACAGGGAAAAGGAGCATAAGTCATGAATAATCGTACAACGGGAACAGAAAAGGAACAGCTTGCAGCCGCATTTTTACAAAAGCAGGGAATGCGGATTGTGGAGACTAATTACCGATGTAGACAGGGAGAAGTGGATATTATTGGTTTTCACAAGGGATATTTGACCTTTGTGGAGGTGAAATACAGGAAGAATGAACGACGGGGATTTCCGGAGGAGGCAGTACATAAGGAAAAACAGAAGCGGATTATAAGTTGTGCAAGGGTTTACAGCTATTTAAAGGGTTTTGGTACGGATTGCCCGATGCGATTTGATGTGGTAGCAATCTGCGGGACTCACATACATTGGTATCAAAATGCTTTTTGGCAATAAATAAGTAATAACGGAGGCAGAACATGAAAAGATACGGAGACAGGGTGGTGTTGGAGGAAAAAGAAAAAAACGGCGTAAAGTTTTTAAGCTTTCCGGCATTGGAAAAGACAGGTGTGGTAAGACAGCTTTTTTCCACCAGAGCAGGCGGTGTCAGTGAAGGAATTTTTGCCTCCATGAATTTGAGCTTTACCAGAGGAGACAACAGGGAACATGTGCTGGAAAACTATAGAAGAATTGCAGGGGTACTTGATTGCAGCCTGACGGATTTTGTCTGCACCGACCAGACTCATACTACCAATATACGGGTAACAGGCAGAGAAGACGGCGGAAAAGGAGTAGTAAGAGAGAAGGATTATGCGGATGTGGACGGGCTGATTACAAATGAAAAGGGAATTGTACTTGCTACCTTTTATGCAGATTGTGTTCCGTTGTATTTTGTGGATCCGGTAAAAAATGCAATCGGACTTTCCCATTCCGGATGGCGTGGAACCGTAAACCGTATGGGGGCAAAGACGATACGGAAAATGACAGAGGTGTACGGCAGCAATCCGGAGGATTTGTTTACTGCAATCGGTCCATCCATCTGTATGTCCTGTTATGAAGTAGGCAGTGAAGTGGCGGAGGAGTTTGTAAAGGCATTTCCAAAGGCAGAGGAACAGAAAGAGATTCTGAAAAAGAAAGAAAACGGCAAGTATCTGCTGAATCTTCAAAAAGCCAATTACCTGATTATGCGGGAGGCAGGCATAAAGGCCGACCATATTTTCGTAACGGATATTTGTACCTGTTGTAACGGGGAGGAACTGTTTTCCCACAGATACAGTCAGGGAAAGAGAGGAAATTTAGGTGCTTTTTTAGGACTTATTTAGGAGGGACATGTAAAAATGGGAGCAAGCTGTGAGAATTGTATAAATTATATTTACGATGAAGATTATGAATGTTATACTTGTCTTGTAAATCTGGATGAAGATGAAATGGGAAGATTTTTGCAAAATACTTTTGACAATTGTCCGTATTTCAGACTGGATGATGAATATGCGGTAGTGAGAAAGCAGATTTAATATGGAAGGTAGCTACGGTTATGAAAATAGAAGAGGTTTTACAGAGGCTGGATTATTTATTTGAAACAAACCGTATGGATGAGGTAGAGGATTTCCTGAGCGGAAAATTAGAAGAAGCGATGGAGGAGGAAGATACCTCCTCGGTCATTACTATTGTGAATGAAATGATTGGATTTTTCCGTGACACAGGTCAGGATGAAAAGTCCATTGCTTATAGCAGACAGATTCTTTCCCTGATGGAAAAATTAGGGATGGAAGGAACGGTTCCCTATGCCACCACGCTTCTGAATGCCGCTAATGCCTATCGCGCAGCGGGACTTTTAGAGGATTCTCTGGCGTGTTATAAGAAAGTATATCCTATTTATGAGGAACAACTGGATAAAGAAGATTTCCGGTTTGCAAGTTTAGAGAATAATCTAAGCCTTTTGTATCAGGAAATGGAAGATTTTGAAAAGGCAGTGGAGAGTCTGGAAAAAGCGCTTGCCATTGTAAAAAAATATCCGGAAGCGCAATTTGAACTGGCGGTTACTTATGCGAATCTTGGCACCTCTCTGCTTAAGCTGAACAGGGAACAGGAAGCAAAAGAACGGTTGCAGGAGGCACTCAGACTGTTTGAAGCCATGAAGCTGAAAGATTCCCATTACTGTGCAGCACTAGCCTCTATGGGCGAAGTGCTGTTTCGACAAAGAGAATATGAAAAAGCAGCACAATGTTATGAAAATACGCTTGCTCTATTGGAAGTGAATACGGGAAAAACAAAAAGCTATGAGAGAATTAAGGAAAGTCTTTCCCTTGTATATGAAAGATGGGGAAGAAAAAAAGAGGATAAAGGACTTGCCTTAAGTGAACAATTTTATTTGGAATACGGTGCACCGATGATTCACGAAAAATTTCCGGAGTATGAAGAAAAAATTGCAGTTGGACTTGTGGGTGAAGGATCGGAATGCTTTGGTTTTGATGATACTTTTTCCAAAGACCATGATTTCGGACCGGGATTTTGTATGTGGGTCACAAAGGAAACTTATGAGAAGATAGGGGCACAGTTGCAGGCAGAATACGAAAAACTACCCAAAGTTTTCAAGGGAGTGGAACGAAAGACTACCGTTCAGGGAAAACATCGTTGCAGAGTCTGGGTAATTGAAGAATTTTATCAGTATTTTTTAGGAATTCCAAGGGTGCCTGACACAGAACAGGAATGGCTCTTT
Organism: uncultured Lachnospiraceae bacterium; assembly: GCA_964449325.1. Lineage (GTDB taxonomy): Bacteria > Bacillota > Clostridia > Lachnospirales > Lachnospiraceae > RGIG3002. Next base: position 93,241 of record CAYUYJ010000005.1, read on the forward strand.
GCAGAAGAGGAAATGCTTGCGGAGGCAGTAAACGGAAGAGTATTTAAGGATGGAGAAGGACGCTTTAGTGCTTTTAGAAAAGCATTGATGGAGTATTATCCCGATGGAGTATGGAAAAAGAAAATTGCACAGGAAATGGCGCTTTTTTCCCAGACAGGGCAATATAATTATTTTCGGATGTTGGAACGAAAAGACAGACTGGCGGCATCCATAGCATTGAATCGTTTTGCGGAGCATGCCATGAAGCTTGCCTATCTTCTGAATCGGAAATATGCCCCTTATTATAAATGGTTAAGTCGCGGAATGAAGTATTTTACCAGACTCTCGGATGTGCATGATATGTTGGAGGAACTGTTATTGTTGGCGGCAGAGGACAGGCAGGAGGAATGCAGGACTTTGATAGAGCGGATGGCAGGAAGATTTTTGGAAGAACTGAAGGTGGAAGGGCTTGTGGAAGGAGAAGATACGTACTTGGAGCATTATGCGGGACAAATTGCACAGAGTGTACAAAATGCGAGCAAAACAAAAGAGGAATATGTTGAGGAAATCGTAAAACTGGAGTGGGAAGCTTTTGATAAGGTGGAAAATGAAGGAGGCAGGGCGAGTTGCCAGAATAATATCGGAACCTTTTCCATTATGAGAAAAAGTCAGTATCTTGCATGGACGGAAGCGATGCTTGCACAGTATCTGGCAGATTTTAGGGAAGCGATGGGAAGAGGCTGGAATCCGATTACGGAAAAATACGCCAGAATGATGGAAAGTACGGCACCGGACAAATATCGGGAACTGGAGAATAGTCTGCCGCCTGTTTCGGAAGAAAAAAGAGCAATTATGGAGGAGATTATTAAAATACAGGTGGGCTGGATGGAAGAGTTTGCAGAGCAATATCCGAAAATGGCAGGTAATGCAAGAACAATTCACACCTATGAAGACAGTGAGTTTGATACTTCTTATGAAACCTATCTGCGTGGAGAAATGGGAACGTATTCGGATGACATGCTGATGCTCTATGGAAGATTTGTTGCAGGGCTTGCAGGAGAAGGGAAAAATCTGGCAAAAATGATTATGACCAATACGGCACTGCTTTACGGATATGATTCTTTGGAAGCAGCAGAAAAAGCATTATAAAAATATATATGATAAAGGAGAGAAAAGGTTATGAAAAAAAATGAAATTATTGAAAGAGTGAATGAACTGGTACAGGAGAGACAAAATCTGATTAAAGAGAGAGAGGAACTTATGAAGAGAGAGGAACTGTTGGTAAGCCAGTTGATGGAAATATCAAAAGAATTAGAACAGATGGAAGAAGATTAAAGCATAATCGGATGCCCTTTTTCATACAATGTATCACGGATGGTGAGAGGCTGAGTGTGAAGGCAAAGTGTGAAAGGAGCATCAAAGATATGGATAGTTTTAATTTATACAAGGATATAAAAGCACGGACAAACGGAGAAATTTATTTGGGAGTAGTAGGGCCTGTGAGGACAGGGAAATCTACCTTTATTAAGCGCTTTATGGACGTTTTGGTACTTCCGGCCATGGAGGATGAAGCAGCAAAGAAACGAGCGGTGGATGAACTGCCTCAGAGTGCAGGCGGAAAGACCATCACCACAACAGAACCCAAATTTATTCCTAAAGAAGCAGCCAACATCCGATTAGGAGCGGATGTGGAAGCGAAGGTGCGGCTGATTGATTGCGTGGGATATATGGTGGAAGGTGCTGCCGGACATATGGAAAATGAACAGGAACGGATGGTAAAGACACCGTGGTTTGAACAGGAAATCCCTTTTACACAGGCGGCGGGAATCGGTACGGATAAAGTCATTGCTGACCACTCCACGGTAGGTATTGTAGTCACCACGGACGGAAGCTTTGGGGAAATTACAAGAAAACAATATATGCCGGCAGAGGAAAAAACGATAACGGCATTAAAGAAACTACATAAGCCTTTTTTGGTATTGTTAAATTCAGCGAAGCCTTATTCGGAAGAAACGAAAGGCCTGACGGCAGAAATGGAAGAAACCTATCAGGTAAAAGTGCTTCCGGTAAATTGCGAACAGTTGAAAAAAGAAGATATTCACTATATTATGGAGAGTATTTTGTATGAATTTCCGATTTCCATTATGGAATTCAACATTCCGAAATGGGTGGAGATGCTACCGAACACGAACCGCCTGAAAAGCGATATCCTTGATAAGGTAAAAATGCTGTTGAACGAATTAAATACAATTCGTGACGTGTCTGAAAGAAATTATGACATGGACAGTGAGTATATTGACCAGTGTACACTGGAACAGATTAATCTTGCAGACGGTACAATCGGATTTCGGATAGATGTGAAGGATTCTTTTTATTATGAAATGCTCAGTGAACTGGTTGGCGAGGAAATTAAAAGTGAATATCATATGATAAAAATGCTGCAGGATATGTCCAAAATGAAGCAGGAATATGTCAAGGTACAGCATGCCATGGAAGCCGTGCGTTATAAAGGGTATGGAGTAGTGACACCGGAAAGAGACGAAATCCGGCTGGAAACACCGGAGGTGATACGTCACGGTAATAAGTTCGGAGTAAAGATTAAAGCCGACAGTCCTTCCATACATATGATACGTGCCAATATTGAAACGGAGATTGCCCCTATTGTAGGAAGTGAAGCACAGGCAGAAGATTTGATTCGCTATATAAAAGAAGCGGAGAACAGTAATACCGGAATCTGGGATACGAATATTTTCGGAAAAACCGTGGAACAGCTTGTTTATGACGGAATTACCGGCAAAATTAATGCAATCGGAGAGGAAAGTCAGGTAAAATTGCAGGATACAATGCAAAAAATTGTCAATGACAGTAATGGTGGGCTGGTTTGTATTATTATATAAATTATCGCAGGAGCGAGGAAAAGGGACAAAAGCATTGCTTTTGTCCTTGATTTTTTTTATAATAAAAGGCAGTGATGTAAAAAAAATAAGGGGAAGGTGAAAAAAATGAATCCGATTTATGAGAAATTGCAAAACTGTTTAAAAAGTGTAAGGGAAAAAACGGAATTTGTTCCGAAGGTGGCAATCGTGCTCGGTTCGGGTCTTGGTGATTATGCGGATGATATTCAGGTGGAGCAGGAACTGGAATACGGAGAAATTGAAGGATTTCCGGTTTCCACAGTACCGGGACATGCAGGAAAGTTTATTTTTGGCTATATCGGCCAGGTGCCTGTTGTCTGCATGAAAGGAAGGGTACATTTTTATGAGGGGTATCCTATTTCGGATGTGGTACTTCCCATTCGCCTCATGAAACTGATGGGCGCGGAAATTTTGTTCTTAACCAATGCTTCCGGAGGGGTAAATAAAAACTTCAAGGCGGGAGACTTTATGCTGATTACCGACCATATTTCCTGTTTTGCACCGAACCCGTTAATCGGTGCAAATATGGAAGAGTTGGGAACAAGATTCCCGGATATGAGTGAGGTTTATGATAAAGAACTGGCAGAAATCATTCGGAAAAGTGCAAAAGAAGCAGGAGTTATTTTGCAGGAGGGTGTGTATACACAGCTTACCGGTCCTTCTTTTGAATCACCGGCAGAAATCCGAATGCTTCGTACCCTTGGAACGGATGCGGTAGGCATGAGTACGGTTGTGGAGGCAATCGCGGCAAATCATTGCGGTATGCGGATTTGTGGTATTTCCTGCGTGTGCAATCCGGGGGCCGGAATGACGGAAAATCCGTTGTCCCATAAGGAGGTACAGGAGGCAGCGGATAAGGCAGCACCTTTATTTAAGAAGCTGATGACAACAGCAGTAATAAATTTTCAAAAAGTAATTTGTGAAGATGAGCAGTCGTAGCAGGTAAAAGCATTGAGAGAAGAAGTATAGGAAAAAGAAGGAAAATTTGATGGATGATAAAGAATTGGTGAAAGCAGCACTTTTAGCAAGAACATATTCCTATTCTCCCTATTCCGGTTATCAGGTGGGAGCTGCACTTTTGGGAGCGAACGGTAAAGTATATACCGGATGCAACGTGGAAAATGCAGCTTATACACCAACCAATTGTGCGGAACGGACAGCTTTTTTTAAGGCGGTAAGTGAAGGAGTCAGAAGCTTTCAAAAGATTGCAATTGCAGGTAGCCCCGAGGGGGAAGTGACCCAGTATGCGACCCCTTGCGGAGTATGCAGACAGGTCATGACAGAATTTTGTAATCCGCAGGAGTTTCAGATTATTGTAGCAAAATCGGAGACGGATTACAAAGTTTTTTATCTGCGGGAATTACTGCCGGAAGGCTTTGGACCGGAAAATGTAAAATAGAGCAGTGAAGGAGCAGAAAGGGGTGCGGCGTATGAGACTTCGTTTATATCATGCAAAAATTTTGACGATGGAAGAAAACCGGGAGATTTTTGAAGGGGAAGTGTGGATTGAAGATTCCCGTATTCTCTATGTTGGGACAGGAGAAGATAAGGAAGAATTTTTCCGAAAGAGCGGTAAAGTGTGTATGCTCTGGGACGAAGAGATTGATTGTCAGGGAAATCTTCTTATGCCCGGTTTTAAAAATGCACATACTCATTCGGGCATGACCTTTTTACGTTCCTTTGCAGATGACATGCCGTTGGATGACTGGTTGCACAAACAGATTTTTCCGGCAGAGGCAAAGCTTACACCAAAAGACATTACCGCGAACACCAGACTTGCGGTATTGGAATATCTGACAAGCGGGATTACCGCTATTTTTGATATGTATGTGAACCCGGAGGCAGTAGGGAAGGGTTGTGAAGAGATGGGAATGCGCTGTGTACTTGTAAGCGGGCTGAATGATTTTGTACAAACGCCGGAAATCATGGAGCAGCAATATCTTACTTTAAACAGGAAAGATTCTTTGGTATCGTTTATGCTGGGGTTTCATGCGGAATATACCTGTTCCAAGGAATTGCTCGGAAAGGTAGCAGAGCTTGCCGGGAAGTATAAAGCACCGGTATTTACGCATCTGTGCGAGACAAAGAAAGAAGTGGCTGAGTGTGTGAAGCGTTATGGTATGACCCCTCCTTTATTTTTGGATTCACTTGGAATATTTGATTATGGCGGAGGCGGCTATCATGGGGTGTATATGAGTGAAAAAGATGTGGAGCTATGGGAAAAGAAAAAGCTTCATATCGTAACCAATCCGGCTTCCAATCTGAAGCTTGCCAGCGGTATTGCACCGATAAAGGAATATGAAAGAAGAGGCATCAATGTGGCAATCGGTACGGACGGACCGGCAAGTAACAATTGTCTGGACATGTTCCGGGAAATGTTTTTAGTAACCGGGCTTTCTAAGGTGCGGGAAGAAGATGCGGCGGCAGTGGATGCCGTTCAGGTATTAAAGATGGCGACCGTGGGTGGAGCAAAAGCCATGGGATTGACCGAATGTGATGTGTTGGCGGCAGGAAAGAAAGCAGATATGATTTTATTGGATTTGCATATGCCTAATATGCAGCCTTTCAACCATATAGTGAAAAACATTGTTTACAGCGGAAGTAAACAGAACGTAAAAATGACTATGATTGACGGTAAAATTTTGTACCGGGACGGTAAATTTTATACGGATTTTATGCCGGAAGAAATTTATGAGGAAGTCAATGGGATTACTAAACGGATAAAGTCTGATTTGGGAAAAGAATAAGCAGGTTGTAGTGGCATAAGCCTTACAATAAATTTATTACAACATCTCATAAGGAGGAGAAAGAGAAATGTTGGAGAAGTTTTTTAAACTGAAAGAAAACAACACGAATGTAAAAACCGAAGTAATGGCCGGTATTACAACGTTCATGACGATGGCTTACATTCTCGCAGTCAATCCGAACATTCTTTCCGCAACAGGAATGGATGCAAATGCGGTATTGATTGCAACGGCACTGGCTTCTTTTGTAGGAACCATGCTGATGGCATTACTTGCTAATTATCCGTTTGCACTGGCACCGGGTATGGGGCTGAATGCTTATTTTGCCTATACGGTTGTATTACAGATGGGATATTCCTGGCAGATTGCCTTGCTGGCAGTTTTTGTGGAAGGTCTGATTTTCATTGTATTATCCCTTACCAATGTAAGAGAGGCAATTTTCAATGCTATTCCGATGACCTTAAAATCCGCAGTGAGCGTAGGTATTGGTCTGTTCATTGCGTTTATCGGATTGCAGGATGCAAAGCTGATAGTAAACAGTGATGCAACGCTGGTTACTTATCAGTCCTTTAAAGAAAATGCATCTTCCGTAGGTGTTGGAGCGATTCTTGCATTAATCGGTGTTTTGGTTACTGCGATTCTGTTAATTAAGAAAGTGAAAGGCGGAATCCTCTTCGGTATCTTGATTACCTGGGTACTTGGTATTCTTTGTGAACTGGTAGGCATTTATGTACCGAATCCGGATGCAGGTATGTATTCTGTTATCCCTACATCCTTTGTAAGTTTGGATTTCAGTTCTTTCGGAACAACTTTTGGACAGGTATTTAAGGCTGATTTTTCTTCCATTGGCATTTTGGATTTTATTGTTGTTATGTTTGCGTTCCTGTTTGTAGATATGTTTGATACACTGGGAACCTTAATCGGTGTAGCTTCCAAAGCGGACATGCTTGATAAAGACGGTAAGTTACCGAGAATTAAACCGGCTCTTATGGCAGATGCCGTTGCAACAAGTGTAGGTGCTGTTTTCGGTACTTCCACAACAACTACTTATGTAGAAAGCGCTTCCGGTGTAACCGAAGGTGGTAGAACAGGTCTTACAGCAGTAGTAACAGGACTTTTGTTCCTGCTTGCTTTGATTTTTTCACCGTTATTTTTGACCATTCCTTCTTTTGCCATTGCACCTGCATTGATTACAGTAGGTTTCTATATGATGGGTGCTGTTGTGAAAATTAACTTTGACGATATGTCAGATGCAATTCCGGCATTCCTTTGTATTGTTGCAATGCCGCTTGCATACAGCATTTCTGAAGGAATTGCTATCGGTGTGATTTCCTGGACTTTGATTAATCTGATTACCGGAAAAGCAAAGGAAAAGAAAATCAGTATAGTGATGTATATTTTGACAGTATTATTTGTTTTAAAATATATTTTCCTGTAAAAAACAGCCGGATGGCGTTGTCTTAAATAAATGTTATCAGAGGGCACGAATTTCGTGCCTTCTGTATTGGATTGGAGAATTCATGGAATACTTAGTTTTGGCTTGTGTGATTGTCTTAATCATTCTTTTTGTTTTTATCAAAGGCATTTTTGATGAGAAACAGAAGGAAAAGAAGTTTATTCAAGATTTATATCAGAATTACGGACAATTCCCAAATCGGGAATATGAAATTAATCAGTACAATTCCATACGGAAATATTTTGATAAGCATAAGGACGGCTTTTTTATTGATGATATAACGTGGAACGATCTGGATATGGATGCGGTCTTTATGCAGATGAACCACACGTATTCTTCGGCGGGAGAGGAATATTTGTATTACACCTTAAGAACTCCGTTTATGGAGGAAGCACCTTTAAAAAGCAGGGAAGAAAAAGTCCGGTATTTTATGGAAAATGAGGAAGAACGGGTAAAAATGCAGGTGCTGTTTGCAAAGACCGGAAAGACGGGAAAATTTTCACTTTATGATTATTTAGATTATTTGGATGCAGTAGAAAATATATCAAACGGAAAGCATTATTTTTGCATCATAGCTTTTTTGATATCAATACTGCTTATTTTTGTAAACGGTTCTTTAGGACTGTTATTTACAATCGGAATCATTTGCTACAATATGGTGACTTATTTTCGATCTAAAGGGGATATTGAACCATATATTGTAAGCTTTGGATATATTATGCGTATGCTGTCTATGGCAGAGCAGATAATAAAGACAGATGTTCCTGTTCTTGTGAATGAACAGAACGAATTAAAGCAGTTAATAAAAAAATTCAATAAGTTTAAGCGAGGTTCTCATTGGCTGATGGCACCGAACAGAATGAACGGTGCGGGAGATCCGCTGTCGATTCTGATGGACTATATCAGGATGATGTTCCACACGGATATTATCCAGTTTAATAAAATGATGAGAGAACTGCGCGGGCATAAAGAGGATGTGGACGGAATCGTCGGTATAGCCGGTTCTATTGAGACGGCTATTGCTATTGGAGCATATCGGACATCATTAGAAGAGTATTGTGTGCCGGAGTTTTCCAATGGTATTTTACTGGAGGATGGATATCATCCTCTGATTCAAAATCCGGTGAAGAACAGCATTGAGACAGGAAAGGGAGTGCTTCTTACAGGTTCTAATGCTTCCGGAAAATCCACCTTTTTGAAAACCATGGCAGTGAATGCCATTCTTGCACAGACAATCTATACCTGTGCGGCAAAACGCTACCGGGGTGAGTTTTATCACATCTATACGTCCATGGCATTGCGGGACAGTTTAGGAAACGGTGAGAGTTATTATATTGTGGAAATCAAGTCCTTAAAAAGAATTATTGATGCCGGAGGAAAAGGGCAGAGGATTTTGTGCTTTGTAGATGAAGTGCTCAGGGGAACGAATACGGTAGAGCGTATTGCGGCATCTACCCAGATATTGAGGAGCTTTGCGGGGAAAAATACCATGTGTTTTGCGGCAACCCACGATATCGAATTGACGAGACTTCTGGAAGAGGATTATGAAAATTATCATTTTGAAGAAGAAGTAAAAGACGGCGATGTGCTGTTTAACTATGAACTGCAAAAGGGCAGGGCAAGGACAAGAAATGCCATTAAGCTTCTCGGGGTGATGGGTTATGAAACAGATATTATAAAAAAAGCGGATAAAATGGCAGAAGATTTTCTTAAAAACGGAATATGGCAATAGGCTTACAAGAAAAGGAGATGAGAGAATAACGCTATGAAGGTTACAATTTATACGGATGGCGCAGCAAGGGGAAACCCGGAAGGTCCGGGCGGATACGGTGCAGTAGTACAATGTGTTGACGGAAAGGGTGTGCTGCATGAAAGAGAATATTCCGCCGGCTATAAAAAAACAACCAATAACAGAATGGAACTGATGGCAGCTATTGCCGGTCTGGAAGCACTGACGAAGCCTTGTGAGGTAACTCTGATTTCCGATTCCAAATATCTGGTAGATGCATTTAATCAGCACTGGATTGACGGATGGTTAAAAAAGAACTGGAAAAACAGTACGGGAAAGCCGGTAAAAAATATTGATTTGTGGAAACGGCTGTTGGAGGCAAAAGAGCCCCATCAGGTTACGTTTATCTGGGTAAAGGGGCACGACGGTCACCCGGAGAACGAACGGTGTGACAAGCTGGCAACGACAGCTGCGGACGGCAAGGACTTACTTGACGATGTTGTGCAGGAAGTGGTATGATTTAAATAAATAATTACGAAAAAAGGATGTGCGGTCATGGATAATCTGATTTTATTTTTGAATTCGTTTCTGTCGTATGCGGTGATGTTTCTTTTTATTGTGGCATTATGTATTATCGCATGTTTTATTGGTGTCGGTATGAGAAAAAGAAAAAATGCGGCGATGCAGGCAGAGGAAGGAAAAGAAACTTCTGCTTCATAAGGGAAAGAAGGCATAGGGAAACTGCCAGCTTAAGGGAAACCTTTCGTATGGCAGTTTTTTGTTATAGCGACGAGGCAAGCGTCCGTCATGCTTGCATGAATGGACATTTGCCGACCGCTAATCAGAGCGAGATTCGCATAGCGTATCTCGCCTCTGTTATGTAATAGGAGAGAACGCGAGCCAAGTGGTGGCAGTTAGGGAGAATGATATGGGAAAGAGTGCGGGACAAAAACTGAAGTTGTTGTATCTGATTAAGATTTTAAGTGAAAATACGGATGAACAGCATCCTATGCCTATGAAGCGTATTATTGAAGAACTTGCCGTATATGATATTAAAGCGGAAAGAAAGACGGTTTATGCGGATTTGGAGGATTTAAAACAGTTTGGCTATGACATTTTGTGGAATGCCTCCAGAACGGACGGCGGATATTATTTGGGCGAAAGAGATTTTGAACTGCCGGAGTTGAAGCTGCTTGTAGATGCTGTACAGGCTTCCCGGTTTATTACCGCCAAAAAGAGTAAAGAACTGATTGGAAAACTGGAAAAGCTTACAAGCCGTTATGAGGCAGGCAGACTGCAGCGTCAGGTCTATGTAGTGAACAGAGTCAAAACTTCCAATGAAAGTATTTATTATAATGTGGACAATATTCATCGTGCAATTCAGGACAATGTACAGATTTGCTTTCAATATTTTGAGTGGTCCATGGATAAGAAGATGATTCCCAGAAAGAACGGAATGAAATATCAGATTAGTCCGTGGGCATTAATCTGGCAGGATGAAAATTATTATCTGGCAGGTTTTGATGAGACAGAAAATAAAATTAAGCACTTTCGCGTAGATAAAATGGGTACAATAGAGTTATGCGAGAAAAAAAGACAGGGTACGGAAAGTTTTTCTGAGTTTGATATTGCGGAGTATACCAATAAAATGTTCGGAATGTTTGGTGGTAAGGAACAGACAGTAACATTGCAGTTCCCCGATTATCTGATTGGGGTTATCATGGACCGTTTCGGAAAGGAAGCAGAGGTGCGAAAGCGTGATGAGGAGCATTTTAGTGTTCGGCTGCGCGTAGCAGTCAGCGGACAGTTTTTCGGCTGGCTGGCAGGGCTTGGAAAGGAAGCGACTATTTTGTCTCCTAAAGAGGTGGAAGAGGAGTATAGAAAATATTTAACAGAGATTATAAAAAATAATACAAAATAAGTCTCTCTTTTTCGTTGAATTTTTAGATGGTATTTTAGTTGACACTCTATGCTACATATCATATACTTGTAAAAGACCACAATATATAGGAAGAAAAACGGAATGGAAAACCATATATTGTGACGGAGCCGGAAGAAAGATGAGAGCTTACATTCCGTAGTCCGTGTGGTTAAAAAAGATGGAGGAATAGCGATGGTAGAAAAAAAGGAAGCCGACTGCAAAAATGAAGAAGTGGACTATAGTGTGATATATAAAACCAAACGTCCGGTCAAGGTGATCAAAAAGGACGGAAGCAGGGAAGCTTTTAATGTGCAAAAGGTAGTAAGTGCAGTAGGAAAAAGTGCGTATCGTGCTTTGACCAAATTTACGGAAGAGGAAAAACGACATATCTGCCAGTTTGTTGTAGATAAAGTGGATGAAATGGAGCAGGATGAAATTCCGATTCCGATTATGCATAACATTGTAGAAAGTGCCCTTGAAGATGTAAAACCCATTGTGGCAAAGAGCTATCGGGATTATCGGAACTATAAGCAGGACTTTGTACGTATGATGGATGATGTATATAAAAAGAGTCAGTCCATTATGTATGTAGGAGACAAAGAAAATGCAAATACGGACTCTGCCCTTGTTTCCACCAAAAGAAGTTTGATTTTTAATCAGTTTAATAAAGAGTTATATCAGAAATTTTTCATGACAACCGAAGAAATTCAGGCCTGCCGTGACGGATATATTTATGTACATGACATGTCTGCAAGAAGAGATACTATGAACTGCTGTTTGTTTGATGTGCAGAACGTGTTAAGCGGTGGTTTTGAAATGGGAAATATTTGGTACAACGAGCCAAAAACACTGGATGTTGCGTTTGATGTTATCGGTGACATTGTATTGAGTGCAGCGAGCCAGCAGTATGGTGGTTTTACGGTGCCCAGCGTGGACAATATTTTAGAGCCTTATGCGGAGAAGTCTTACAAAAAATATGTGGAAAAATATGTCAGACTTGGGATTGACAAGGAGACCGCAGAAGCAGAAGCTTACGCAGATGTGGTAAGGGAGTTTGAGCAGGGCTTCCAGGGTTGGGAATACAAATTCAATACCGTTGCTTCGAGCCGTGGCGATTATCCGTTTATTACCGTAACCGCGGGTACGGGAACCGGACGTTTTGCAAAGCTGGCAACCATTTCCATGCTGAATGTACGCCGCAGAGGACAGGGAAAAGCAGAGTGCAAGAAGCCGGTATTGTTCCCCAAAATTGTATTTTTATATGATGAAAATCTGCACGGATCCGGTAAAGAACTGGAGGATGTATTTGAAGCAGGTGTAAAATGTTCGGCAAAGACTATGTATCCGGACTGGTTAAGTTTGACCGGCAAAGGGTATATTGCCAGTATGTACAAGCAGTACGGCAAAATTATTTCACCTATGGGATGTCGTGCATTTCTTTCCCCCTGGTATGAAAGAGGCGGTATGCACCCGGCTGATGATAAGGATGTACCTGTATTTGTAGGCAGGTTTAATATTGGAGCGGTTTCTTTGCATCTTCCGATGATTTTGGCGAAAGCAAGACAGGAATCCAGAGATTTTTATGAGGTTTTGGACTATTATCTGGAGTTAATCCGTCAGTTACATATCAGAACCTATGCATATCTGGGAGAGATGCGTGCTTCCACGAATCCCCTTGCTTACTGTGAAGGCGGTTTTTTGGGCGGGCATTTAAAGCTTACCGATAAAATTAAACCGATTTTAAAATCGGCAACAGCAAGTTTTGGTATCACTGCATTTAATGAATTGCAGGAACTTTATAACGGCAAATCTTTAGTAGAGGACGGACAGTTTGCGTTAGAGGTTTTGGAGCATATTAATAAAAAAATAAACGAATTTAAAGAAGAGGATGGAAATCTCTATGCGATTTACGGAACTCCGGCAGAAAATCTGTGCGGATTACAGGTAAAACAGTTCCGTGAAAAATACGGCATTATTGAGGGCGTATCGGACAGAGAGTATGTGAGCAACAGTTTTCATTGCCATGTAAGCGAAGATATTACACCGATTGAAAAACAGGATTTGGAATATCGTTTTTGGGAACTGGCAAATGGCGGTAAGATTCAGTATGTAAAATATCCGATTGATTATAATATCGAAGCAATTAAAACGTTAATCCGCAGAGCGATGGACATGGGCTTTTATGAAGGAGTCAATCTGTCATTGGCTTATTGTGATGATTGCGGTCATCAGGAGTTGGAGATGGATGTTTGTCCGAAATGCGGAAGCAGGAATTTGACGAAGATTGACCGAATGAACGGCTATCTTTCTTATTCCAGAGTGCATGGGGATACCAGACTGAATGATGCAAAAATGGCAGAAATTGCAGAAAGGAAGTCAATGTAGTAAATGAGATACCACAATATTACCAAGGATGATATGTTAAATGGCGACGGCCTTCGAGTTGTGCTTTGGGTTGCGGGCTGTTCTCATTGCTGCAAGGAATGTCAGAATCCGATTACATGGGATCCTAACGGCGGTCTTTTGTTTGATGAAGCGGCAAAGGAAGAATTGTTTGAAGCGTTGGACAAGCCGTATATTTCCGGGATTACCTTTTCCGGCGGTGATCCGCTTCATTCGGCAAACCGTTTGGATGTGCGGAACCTGATGGAGGAAATTAAAAGCAAATTTCCCACAAAAACGATTTGGCTTTATACCGGAGATTCATGGGAAAATATTCTTCATTATCCGCTGTTACAGTTCGTGGATGTGCTGGTAGACGGAGAATTTAAGGTAGAAGAGAAAGATGTGAAGCTGCTTTGGAAGGGCAGTAAAAACCAGCGTGTGATTGATGTGCAGAAATCGTTAAAGCAGCCGGATAAGAAGATTCCGATATTACACTGTCAGGATTATGAGTAAAACAAATACAGAAAGGCTTAGAAAACAAGTATGCAGAGAATTGCTAAATTTGAAAAAGTAAGTTTTGAGCAGTTTAAGGAAGGATATGAGGATTGCTTCGCAAAAGCGGATGAGGCACAAATCAGAGAGATATATGAGCAGATTAAGCTGCCGAAGCGTGCTACCAAAGGCAGTGCCGGATATGATTTTTATGCACCGGTGGCTTTTTCTTTAAAACCGGGAGAAACGATAAAAATTGCTACCGGAATCCGTGTACGCATGGAGGAAAACTGGGTGCTTAAGGTTTATCCGAGAAGCGGCTTAGGCTTTAAATATCGTTTACAGATGAACAATACGGTCGGAATTATTGACAGTGATTATTATTATTCCGATAATGAGGGTCACATTTTCGTAAAGATTACCAACGATTCCAATGAAGGTAAGAGTGTAACTGTGGATGCCGGAACGGGATTTGTACAAGGAATCTTTTTGGAATATGGAATTACGGAAGATGATGATGCAAGCGAAATAAGAAACGGTGGTTTCGGAAGTACGACAAAATAAAGGTTACAATCTTAAAGTATAGAAAGCTCTCTTTTTGGCAGACTAATAACAGATTTGTCAGAAAGGGAGTTTTTTATGAGCGAAAAAGAAAAAAAGATTGATTCGGACTTTCAGAAAAATATAGATTATTTGAACGATACATTGGCGGTAAATGCAAGCTTTGACATTGTTTACCGGGTGATTCAGATAGGCGGAAAAAAAGCCTGTATGTATTTTATTGACGGTTTTTGCAAGGATGAACTGATGCAGAAGGTTTTGCAATATTTTATCGGTCTTACGCCGGAAGAAATGCCAAAGGATGCCCATGAGATGTCTAAAAAGTGTATGCCCTATGTGGAAGTAGATTTGGCAGATGAATTTGAGGAGATTATTAAGAACCTGTTATCCGGTGTTTTTATCCTGATTATTGAAGGCTATGACAAGGCAATTTTGATTGATGCCAGAACCTATCCGGCAAGAACAGTAGCCGAGCCGGAAAAGGATAAGGTGTTACGCGGTTCTAAGGATGGATTTGTGGAAACGGTAGTATTCAATACCGCATTAATACGGAGAAGAATACGGAGTGAAAAGCTTCGCATGGAAATGATGAATGCGGGAGAAAGCTCCAAAACGGATATCGTTCTCTGCTATATGGATGACCGGGTAGATAAGAAGTTTTTAAAACAAATCGAAGACAGAATCAATAATATTGTGGTTGATGCTCTTACTTTGAATCAGGAAAGTCTGGCGGAATGTCTGTATACAAACAAATGGTATAATCCCTTTCCGAAATTTAAATATACCGAAAGACCGGATACGGCAGCGGCACAAATTCTCGAAGGGAATATTATTATTTTGGTAGATAATTCTCCTTCGGCAATGGTGTTACCTAATACCATATTTGATGTGGTGGAGGAAGCGGACGATTATTATTTTCCGCCTATTACGGGAACGTATCTTCGACTGTCAAGAATTATTATTGCCTTTCTTACCTATATTCTCACACCGACATATCTGCTTTTGATGCAGAACCCGGAGTGGATACCGGAAAGCTTTGCATTTATTATGGTGCAGGAAACAATGAATATTCCACTTGTCTGGCAATTCTTGATTTTGGAGCTTGCTATCGACGGACTACGTTTGGCGGCAGTAAATACTCCGAATATGTTAAGCACTCCTTTGAGTGTGCTTGCAGCATTGGTATTAGGGGAATTTTCCGTAAATAGCGGATGGTTCAACAGTGAGGTTATGTTATATATGGCATTTGTGGCAATTGCCAATTATACCCAGACAAGTTATGAACTTGGATATGCTTTGAAATTTATGCGTATGATTACAATCATTTTAACGGCGATATTTAATGTCTATGGATATGTGGCAGGGATTTTACTTTGCCTGCTTGCCATGGTGAAAAACAAGACGGTTTCCGGCAGAAGTTATATGTATCCGCTTTTCCCGTTGAATTTAGGCCAGCTTTCCAAACGGATTTTCAGGCATAGGCTTCCGAAAGCCTTAGACAGTAAGGCGGAGCAATAGGTAATAGAAAACATTTATTTGCGGTAATGTACGGAACGTGGTAAAATACTGTAGAAACAAAGGTAAGAGGTGCACTGTTTGTTAAAGTGCAGGAAAGGGAACTATGCAAAATTTTAAAATTATTACGGATACAACTACAGATTTACCACTTTCGTATATAAAAGAAAATGAATTGGGTCTTATGTATTTAGAATGCATTATGGACGGAAAAACATACGGAAGGGATAATGCGGAGGAACTGGATTTAAAAGATTTTTATCGGATGATAAGAGAAGGAAAACTTCCTACTACAGCACAGGTCAATCCGACACAGGCAAAAGCAGTTTTTGAAGAATACGTTGATACGGAAAAAGAGATTCTGTGCATTGCTTTTTCTTCCGGTCTGAGCGGTTCTTATAACAGTATGAGAGTGGCAGCCGAAGAGGTCATGGAGGAACATCCGGAATGCATAATCAGGGTCATTGACTCGCTTTGCGCTTCCATGGGAGAAGGTTTGTTTGTACATCTTGCGATAGAGCTTAGAAAGAACGGAAAAACGATGGATGAAACAGCGGATTGGTTAGAAGCCCATGTACAGAATCTGGTACATGTTTTTACGGCAGACGATTTATTTCATTTATACCGGGGCGGAAGAGTAAGTAAGTCTTCAGCAATTATCGGAACCGTTGCAGGAATTAAACCGGTGTTGCATGTAGATAAGGACGGAAAGCTGATTCCGATTATGAAGGTAAGAGGAAGGAAAAAATCCTTAAAAGCGCTGGTTGATTATATGGAAGAAAAGCAGGGCGAATATATAAAAAATAATAAAGAAGGCATGGTATTTATCAGTCACAGCGATTCTTTGGAAGATGCTGAGTGGGTGAGGGATGAGATTAAAAACCGTTTTGGGATGGAGAATTTTATGATAAGTATGATTGGTCCGGTTATCGGTTCTCATACCGGTGTAGGTACAATTGCATTATTCTTTTTGGGAGAGGAACGATAATATATCAAAATAAGCTGATACCGTGAAAGTATCAGCTTATTTTATGATTTACTGCTGCGGTGCAAATTTGTTTAATTCGTCCTGCGCAATTGCATAAGTAATAATTCCAAGACCAAAGATGCATAAAATTAAGTATAAAATACTGCTGTTGCTGGCAGGAATTCCACGTTGCTGTTTTGCAGTGTCAAGTTTTTCACCAAGTTTGTATGCCCAATACCAGCCGTAGATGCCACACGTAATAATAGTGAGTACTAAAGCCATGATACCGGATGTGCCGTTTACATCACCGGATACAGTGTTAGCATCATCTGTTAAGCAAACAAACCAGTATAAACCGTAAATACCACAGGTAACAATAGATAAAATAATGCATACTGCAATACTTCTGTTCTGAACCATGTTTCTCCCCCTTTCTTCGTATTACTCTGCATAAAAATACCATAAGAGAAGGATAAGTGTCAATATATATTCATTATATTTATTTAAGATATTTTATAAATTTTTAAGAAAATAAAACAGGATATGTAAAAATCTTAACGGGTTCTTTATGGAAGGAAAGAAAAAGATATTTTATACTGTATAAGTAGTTTGTTGACCATACATAATTATGCGAAATAATTATGAAAAAATAATGCTTGGAAAGGAGTATATCATATTTGAAACTGAATACTTTACTAAAGGAAAAGGTTTATGAGTCCATTGCTTCGGTGGTACCGATTACGGCAATTGTACTGGCACTTAGTATCAGTATTGCCCCGATGACGTCCGGAGCATTGGTTTTATTCCTGTTTGGAGCACTTCTGCTTATTCTGGGAATGGGTTTTTTTACACTTGGTGTAGATATGTCGATGATTCCAATGGGGGAAGGTATCGGTGTTGTAATGAGTAAATCCAAGAAAATTACAATATCGTTAGCCGTATGTTTTCTTTTGGGCATTCTGATTACCGTTGCAGAGCCCGATTTACAGGTGCTTGCCGAACAGGTACCTGCGATACCAAATCTTGTGTTGATAATAACTGTGGCAGTCGGAGTAGGTATTTTTCTTGTTCTTGCTGAAATTCGTATGTTGTTTAAAATCCCGTTATCTTATGCGTTAGTATTTTTTTATATCATTATTTTTTTATTAGCGGCATTGACACCGCAGGATTTTATCCCGGTTTCCTTTGATTCCGGCGGAGTAACAACCGGTCCCATAACCGTGCCGTTTATAATGGCTTTGGGAATTGGTATGGCATCGGTAAGAAGTGATAAAAATTCCAATAGTGACAGCTTTGGCTTAATTGCTATGTGTAGTATCGGTCCGATATTATCCGTATTGCTTTTGGGAATTTTTTATAAGCCGCAGGAGAGTACTTATACGAAAACGGTCATACCGGACATCGTAACTACGAAGGATGCAGCAGCGCAGTTTGCCCATGGATTTCCGGTGTATGCAAAGGAAGTAGCTACAGCACTTTTACCGATTTTACTCTTATTTGTGATTTTCCAGTTATTATTCCGTCGATTCCGCATGCATCAGCTGATTAAAATCAGTTCGGGAATGATTTATACATATTTGGGATTAGTTTTGTTTTTAACAGGAGTGAATATCGGTTTTATGCCTGCCGGACAGTTTATAGGGGAAACCATTGCGGCAGGAGAAAAGAAATGGATGTTGATTCCTATCGGTATGTTAATCGGTTATTTTATTGTAAAGGCAGAACCGGCAGTACAGGTTTTGACAAAACAGGTAGAAGAGGTTTCTAATGGTTCTATCTCACAGAAATCTATTAAGCATGGATTGTCCATCGGGATTGCTTTATCTGTGGGGATTGCTATGTTGCGTATTCTGACGGGAATTTCTATAATGTGGTTTTTGATTCCGGGTTATGCCTTGTCTCTGATTATGACTTTTTTTGTACCTCAGATTTTTACCGGTATTGCTTTTGACTCCGGCGGAGTGGCGAGTGGTCCTATGACAGCAACCTTTTTACTTCCGCTTGCTATGGGTGCCTGCGAAGCGGTTGGGGGAAATATTCTTACGGATGCCTTTGGAATTGTTGCTATGGTTGCCATGACACCGCTTGTAACCATTCAACTTTTAGGGCTGATGGATAATGTGAAGAAGAACATACAGAAGGCGCAACGCATCATGCCGCTTGGCGACTTGGAAGACACAATTCTATATTTTGATGAAGGATAGGGGAGAAAGTTTGTATGGATAAAAAAAGAGGAATAAGGCTCTTGGTGACCATTGTAGAGCGGAGTCAGGGAAAGGCGATGCGCAAGTTGTACGCGGAACATGGAGTGGAGTGGCATTATCAGAGCACGGGGCTTGGAACGGCGCCCTCGGAGCTTTTGGATGTACTTGGTTTCGGAACTGCAGAAAGGGATGTGTTGTTTAGTTTTGCCGAAGAAAACAGAGTAGGAAATCTGTTATTTGATTTAAACAATGACTTGCGTGGAACGGTGCAGTCTAAGGGAATTGCCTTTTCAGTTCCGTTGACAGGAATTAATAATCTGGTTGCAGCGGTACTCTTGCAGAGTGAAAACAGAATGGAAGAAGAGGTGAAGATTATGGAAAAAAGTAATAACAGTCTGATTTTAGTAGCGGTAAATCAGGGCCATACAGATCAGGTCATGGAGACGGCAAAAAAAGCCGGTGCACGTGGAGGAACTATTCTGAGGGCACATTTTAGCGGACCGGAGGAAAGCGAGCAGTTTTATGGGATTACGCTGCAGGCTGAAAAAGAAATTATTGTGATACTGGCAACCAATCAGACAAGGAATCTGATTATGGAAATGATCAATAAGGAGCACGGAGTTAATTCCGAAGCAGGTGCCTTGATTTGTTCCACAGCAGTAGAGCAGGTAGTGAGACTTTCGTAAATAGATGTTTTCATAAACAACACAGGTGATGAAAGTATTCAATGAAGGATGAAGTTTTAATGCTTAAGCAAATATGGTACAATATATCTAAAAAATTTGCGTTGATTATGGGAGGTGACAAAGATGAATTTTGAATTATTTAAAAGTAATGTTTGTCATGATGTAAAAAAACATGGAGAATTGTCTTTTATAGAAAATACTTTATTAAATGATGATGTAACTAAATATTGGAAAGCTGAAAATTATCCATGTGCTTTTTATACGTTGGCAATGTTAGACTATCTATCAAAAAGAAATGAGATTCCATTATACGATAAGTATGATTACATCAGAAAACAAAAATTAGAAAAACCTCTATATCCTTTTTCAGTAATACTTATAAAAAAGATAGATGCATCTTCGCCCATAATTGATGAATGCAAAAAAAATGCAATACCTGAATTTGCACAGTACAATATTTTAGAAGGAGATATTTTCAATGTTTATTAATTATGTAAGGATTATCAATAATCAAGAATGAAATTTGTTTAAAGGAGTGACACCAAATGATTGATATATATACAGAAAAAAAAGAGTCAAAAGATTGGATACTTCAAAATGATTTGTATTTCAATTTGAATACAGGTAATGAAGAAATGTCTGAAAATGAAATTAAACTCATTCAGCAAGTGGATGAGGCAAAATTGACACCAGATAAACACATTGAAACAAAGTATGGATTGGGTACAATCCGTAATCTGTCATCTGGATGCAAGACGTTGCTCAATATTGTAAAACATCCTGATAAAGTGGTGTGTGTAGAGGAATGTGGTCCAAATGTACTTAAAATTATTTTTACGATGGATAATATAAAGATATATATGTCACGTCCTACACTTGCAGAGATTTCGGATGATGTAGAAATCAGATTTAATGATGTAGATGTAGTAACCGGTAATTCAGGATACAATGCATGGTGGAGTAAAGAGTATGAAAGGAGAGAAGCAGATGATCTATAAAAATATTACATTTAAAGCAGATCCATTTTCATACGATTTATTGTTTGATGATAGAATAACTCTCGTTGGTGGAGATAGTGGCACAGGTAAAACAGTTCTTTATGAAATGTTAGAGGACTTAAGACTTACCGATGAATACAAAGCGATTAAATTGTTCAATTACAAATCAGATAATCTTTTAGAGGCAGTTAAACAGTGTAGGGACAATTTTATCGTGATTGATAATGCGGATATTTTGATTGATGATAATATCAGGAGATTTATCAATTTTGAGTTTTCCAATCAATATATGCTTTTCTTAAGAAATTGCGATGGACTCAATGTATCGGATATGAGCTTTAAAGTGTTGCAGCTTGATGATAACAAGATAACGCTGGAAGAGGAGTTGTGATATGAAATATTTATGGACAGAAGATACCGGTGCAGGACTTCACTTCTGGAAATTGGTTAACCAACTTTTTTTTGATAATGAAATTACAATCGAAAGTAAAGAAAGCAATCAGGGCATATTGGATGCATTGTCAGATTTGGAAATTAAAGCGGATGACAAGTATTATATTGCATTTGATTATGTGGTTGATAATCAGGATATTCGAAATAAGTATCGTATGCTGAGAACAATAGCAGAAAAGTCAGAAGAAAAGATTATAGTTCTGGATATGATATGTTTTGAATACCTGATTCTTGCATTTGACAAGCTGGTGGAATGGACTGGCACTGGAAAGACAGATAAAATCAAGATTCGTGAAGAAGTTTTATCAGCAGTTGAGAATCATAGAATTAGCTTGTCAGAGATTGATGACGATAAGACATTGCAGTACTTGGCTGGGTTTAAGAGATATTCTACAGAACGAGTGATGAAATCATTGGTACGTGAATTTACTCAAAATGAGAAGTGGTCCGTTAAGGGGTCGCTTATGGGTGAATGCTGGTACAAGGATTGTTGTGTGTCGGAACATCCGGATAGTCTGAGATGTGGTAAGCCGGAGATTGAAGATGGAAATGAGAAGATGCGGATATTAATACAGTCGGAAACAGTTAGAAATCTTTTAAAAGTAATACATTATTGATTATACATGAGAAATCCATTGGATAATAATTTTGTCCATTCTGTAAGCAAGTTGTGGTACAATAAGAGTGCTTGTTTTACAGGCACCCGGAAAGGATGGAACAATGATATATATTACAGGTGACACACATGGAAGTTTTGAACGAGTTGAAGCATTTTGCAGGCGGTTTCAGACTTCTCATAATGATATACTTATTATATTGGGAGATGCAGGCATCAATTTCAGTGGTGCAGAATATGACAGTCGGAAAAAGAGAATGCTGGAGTCTCTGCCAATTACAATATTCGCAATTCACGGAAATCATGAACAGCGACCATATACGATTGACAGCTACAAGGAAAAGCTGTGGCATGGTGGAACGGTATACTATGAGGAAGAATACCCCAGTCTTTTGTTTGCAAAGGATGGGGAGATATTTGACCTGAATGGAAAGCAGACGGTGGTCATGGGCGGTGCATACAGCATTGACAAAGAAATTCGTCTTGCATACGGTTGGGGCTGGTGGGAGGACGAGCAGCCCTCGGAAGAAATCAAAAGATATGTAGAACAGCAGCTTGAAAATTCCGGTTGGAAGGTAGATGTGGTATTAAGTCATACGACACCATTGAAATATGAGCCTGTCGAGGTATTTATGTCTGGTGTGGATCAGAGCAGGGTTGACAAGTCTACGGAGGAATGGCTGGATCATATCGAAGAAAGGATACTCTATCAAAAATGGTACTGTGGACATTATCATACAGAAAAGAAGATAGACAAGCTGGAAATCATGTTTGAAAACTTCGATGAGTTCTGTGCAGGTATGGAATAAATGTCGCTCAAGTCAAGGTGAATTAAAATTTATTGAAGATACTTTAATAAATAATGATATTGAAGATTATTGGAATGATGACAATTATGCTTGTGCATTTTATATGTTGGCAATGTTGGATTATTTATCAAAACGTAATGAAATTCCATTGTATTCAAAATATGGTTGGAAATATAATAAAGGTAGCGGCATATTTACATTGTAAATTTGAAAATATTCATCCTTACCATGGATTCAGAAATAGTATGGTATGATAAAAGGATTTGCAATGAAAGAGGTAGTGCGAAATCTGACGGCAGATTATATTATGGGACATATATTCCGTCATCGTTTACATTAATTGACTATAACCAATTTGCATCAAGGGAATTGAGTAGTCTTTTGATGGCTAAATAGCTTTTTACGGGAATAGGAGATTGGCACAAATTATTATATTCCATTTGCAAGATATCTATTTGAGAAGTAGGATGAGAGAAAAAGAGTGATGTAGCAAGTCAGAGAGGAATGTAATTATGATATTTGGATTCAAATTTTTATGAAAATCCTGGAAGAGTCATATGCACGAATGAATCAGATGATTATGCAACTTGAGAAGATTGAAAAAGATGCATATACTGTTATAAGTAAAGAAAAATCAGAGAAAATGTTGCATGATATAATCATTTTTATGGAAGCCAATCCAATTCTTTTAATTGGCGGCTTTGAAAAAATTTTCATATAGCATATAATACTGCTGCTAAATTTGTTGGAATTTTAGAAGAAAATGGATTGAATAGGGAAATATCCGATAAGTAGCGTTATCGTATTTATGCTTATGAAAAATATATCAAGGAAATACTAAAATAAAAGGAAGATAAAACAGGATGGATTTTAAGACATATATTTCAGCAGTTGAAAGACAATTAAGTCAAATGTCAGAAATACAGAAAACAGATTGGATTTATAATCAGGCAAGAATTGTGGAGGAAAATCAGAGAAAAGATTTTCTTGAAAATTTGTCTGGAAGAAAAAATAATCATGCAGAATTGATGGCAGGTAGCATATTGGAATGGTGTAATCAAATAGATAGTGGAGAGATTTATTTTGAAACGGAAGAATATGAATATTATGAGGAAGGAGCTTGGGAATCTGATTGGAGGACAGAGTATCATGATGTATCTGGCATAATTCCTTTTCTTGGAGAAGCAATTAATGCATGTTATCAGATGCTTTGGCAAAAAGAATATGATAGTACCTTTCAACTATTGGATAGGATATTCAGGTTGACTTTCCATACAGATTGTGAAAATGATTGGTCATCTGAGTATGCTGATGGATTGTCTATAGATGATTTGGCATCTGAAGGATTATTTTCTGGTGATTTCAAAAAAATGTCACTTTCCCTGTTGTATGCATGCTATCAGACGAATACAGGACAAGACAGGATTGAGAAAATATATGAGTATTTGAAGCGGGAACAGTGTAGCGCAATCGTGTTAACAGATATATTTGCTTATGGACCCGAAAAAATAACAGACGAAATGGAATTTATGATAAAGTGGCGTACTTTCTTAATGAATGCTTCCGGTGACCGTGCGGCAGAATTGCTTGTCGATGCGTGCATCTATATTGGTGGAGATGATTATCTGCTAAAAACAGCTGAAGAAAATGTAAAGACTCATCCGCATTTATATAAAGTGTGTTGTGAAAGAAAGCATCAATGCCATGATTACGCAAAGTGTATTGCAATTGCAGAGGCGGCAGTGAAGCAGATAGATGTTAATAAAATAATAAGAGCTGATATTTCAGATGTTGCAATCAAGTCAGCGAAAGAGATAGGAAATGAAAATGTGGCTCATTTTTATCAAGATGCATTCTATTCAAATCCTAATAGCTGGCATTTGTTGAGATTATTTAAGTTAGAGGACAAAACCGTGCTAGAGGAAGCTTTGAAGAGGGTACAAACTTTAAAACCGATTTCATTTCCTGACAATACTGGTTCTGTAGAGAATAGAGAGGTCGCCATATGCGATAGAAACCAAAAAATGCTCTATCTTTTTCTGCTAGGTGATTACAAGGATATTATGAAAGAATGTCAGAAGAAAGATTCTTATCTTGGTTGGAGTTTTGATATAAAAGGAACAATTATCCCATTATTGCTGCTTTATTTGAAAAAGGATGAAAAACATAGGACTTGTGCGGAACGGAATCTGATTGAGCAAATAAAAAATAGAATCCAATTTGAAAGTACTGAGAACGAATTATTTGACGAATATTTAACTATCTGGAGAAACTCAGGTATTATTCCGGAAAATGAAAATAAGAGGTATATACAGTGGCTGAGCAGGGAGATAGATGAACGAACAGAACATGTTGTTGGTGGAGGGCATAGAAAAAGTTATTACAAAGCAGCAGAACTTATTGTAGTGTTGGGGGCAATAAAAGAAGAACGAGGCGAAATCAATGGTATGCAGAATCTGATAAATTATTATAAAAAACAACATTCCAGAAAGAGAGCATTTAGAGAAGAAATTGATATATTGGCAAAGAAATGTTAGAACAATTTTTTGTTCCATCCTTGACATGAGCTGATGGTAAAACCGGGTATGTGAGCAAAAAGACGATTTACAGATGTGAAAACTGTAACGGCTGCCCTTGCAAAAATGAAGCTGACACTTCACGAATTTTCATTCGCTAAAGCGACAGCTCCGTTATTGGAAAGGGTTAAGGCTTTGGCTCGTAAGGAGGAATCGTGATTTCTCCGCAGGCAATTTTTATTCCGGAGTTCCCGGAGGGCTGGGAAACAAAATCATCCGGCATATCATGAATAATCAAGGTACGACCAATGACCTGTTCGGGTAAAAAGGAATCTATATAAAACATGGTAAGTGCTTCCCCGTTATTACCTAATAGGGGAGGTAAGTCCCCGGCATGATGAGGATGTAGGCAGTTGCCGGGATTATAGTGTCCGCCGGTATCGGCAAAAGGGTCTGTGTCATTTCCGGTACAACCTTTTCCTTCGTGAATATGAAAACCGAAAAATCTTTTTTGGCAGGTGGAGTTTTCGTGTGGAAGTCCAATGACATGGACTGCCATCAGAGTGCCGGCAGAAAGAGGATAAAATAGTGCACAGCCGTTTATGGCAGGAAAGAAACGGCTGCCATGGATTTCTGAATAGGCAGTTGGTCCCAAAGAAAGCAGAACATTAATGGCTTGTGTAATATCTGCATACATAGGCGCTAATCACAAGGACAATTGTCGTTCTTTGCCATGCTGTTATCGAAAGCAGGGTTGAAGGCATAAAAGTTCTTTTCGTTTAATTTGTCCTGCACAAGACGAAGAGCTTCACCGAAACGTTGGAAATGTACGATTTCTCTGGCACGAAGGAATCGAATCGGTTCGCAGACCTCGGAATCGTGTACCAGTCGTAAGATGTTATCGTAGGTGGAGCGGGCTTTTTGTTCTGCTGCCATATCCTCAAATAAATCCGTAATCGGGTCACCCTTTGACTGGAATACACAGGCATTGAACGGTATACCGCCTGCTGCCTGAGGCCACAGACCAAGGGTGTGGTCTACATAGTATTTATCGAAGCCGCTACGTTCGATTTCTTCGGTAGAAAGATTTTTCGTAAGCTGATAAACAATGGAGGAAACCATTTCCATATGGGCCAGCTCTTCGGTGCCTATATCCGTCAACAGCCCGGCAACCTCATTATACGGCATTGTATAGCGTTGAGAAATATATCGCATGGAAGCGGCAAGTTCACCGTCGGGACCTCCAAACTGACTAATAATAACCTGTGCAATGTTAGCATTGGTTTCTTTAATTTTTACCGGAAATTGTAAGCGTTTTTCATAATTCCACATAAATTAGCATCCTCCTTCCCAAGGCATTGGGTCTAATGCCCATGTCCATTCTTTGCCGCAGGCATCGGCGGTATCCAAGGTGAGAGGAGTGAATTTTACGGCGTATTCGCGCATGGCCTGATTGCGTCTTCTTGTCTGGTGTGCGAAATAGTCAATGGCGTCCCGATCAAAAGGGTGAGTGTCTAAATATTGTGCCATTTCAACCATTACGAAACCGAGTGTATTAATATCATTCATCAGGCGTTCCCGGTCGGACATGGTATAGTTCATGATTTCTTTCTCCTTCCAACAAATGGTTTCGTGAGTTCGGGAAAGAGAGTTCCGATTTTTAAGGCTTCATCCAGATTCTCATAGATATGAGACATATGTTGAAACGGAACATAAGCCATCGCTATGGGAAAGCGGTCAAAATGTTCATCAAAATTATAATCCTTCATAAAACTCCTTTCATAATTGTAAGTTTAATATAATATTATAGTATGGTGGGTGTTCACATATGTTTCACAAATTTTTGAGATTTTAAACACAATTACAAATTAGAATGAATAGGAAAAAGAGAATTGTGGATTTTGTAGCCACAGACTTAAAGGAGGATATGACCTTGATAGAAGTTGAAAATCTTGTGAAAAGATATGGAGATCATGTGGCAGTGGATCATTTATCTTTTCATGTAGGGAAAGGACAAATATATGGTTTCCTGGGACCAAACGGAGCTGGAAAATCTACGACTATGAACATTATGACGGGGTATCTTGCTGCAACAGAAGGAACGGTCAAAATTAATGGATTTGATGTACTAAAGCAACCGGAGGAAGCAAAGAAATCCATAGGATATCTGCCGGAAATTCCACCTCTTTATGTAGATATGACAGTATATGAATATTTAAAATTTGCTGCACAGTTAAAGAAAATTCCGAAGGCGGAAAGAACAAGGCAGTTGGAAGAGGTTATGGAAATGACCATGATTACGGATATGAAGGACCGGCTGATTAAGAATCTTTCTAAAGGATATAAGCAAAGAGTGGGACTGGCTCAAGCGATTTTAGGTTATCCTGAGGTGATTATCTTAGATGAACCTACGGTTGGTTTAGACCCGAAACAGATTATAGAAATCAGGGATTTGATTAAGAAGTTGGGAGAAAAACATACGGTAATATTGAGTTCTCATATTCTTTCTGAAGTCAGTGCAGTATGTGACTATATTATGATTATTTCACATGGCAAGCTGGTTGCCAGTGACTCACCGGAGGGCTTGCAGAAACTGCAAAATAGAAAGAGGGAACTTACATTGTCCGTAAAGGGAAGCAGGGAAAAGGTACAGGAAGTTCTTGACAAGACCGAAGGAATTGTTACATATAGACTGGAGGACGGAAAAGAGAGTGACTGTATGGATGCTTTCATAGAAATAGAAGAAAACAAAGATATCCGGGAAGGTTTATTCTTTGCTTTGGCAGAAAAGAGACTGCCGCTTCTTGCCATGCAGTTATCAGAGAAATCCTTAGAGGATATTTTCCTTGAACTAACAGAGGATAGCGGACAGGAAAATGCAGAAACGGAAGAAAAAGCACAGGAAGAATGGAAAAAGGAAGAACAGGCGCAGGAAGGAAAGAAACAGGAGGGAACAGAGCATGACAGCAATTTATAAAAGAGAGTTAAAGTCTTATTTTTCTTCTGTTATCGGTCCGTTATTTATTGCCGCAACATTATTTTTAATAGGACTTTATTTTACGGTTTATAATTTATTTAATGGCTATCCGAATATTTCTTATGCCATATCCAGTGTGGTATTTTTGTTCTTAATTAGTGTGCCGGTACTTACAATGCGGATTCTTGCAGAAGAAAGACGGCAGAAAACAGACCAGATGATTTTGACGGCACCGGTCGGAATCGGACAGATTGTAATAGGGAAGTTTTTGGCTTTACTTACAATTTTTGCCATTCCCACAGCAGTGCTTTGTATTTATCCGTTGCTCCTTAGCAGGTTTGGAACGGTGCCGATGGCGGAGTCTTATGTAGCAATTTTAGGTTTCTTCCTTTATGGAGCAGCTTGTATCGCAATTGGTATTTTTATTTCATCCTTGACGGAAAGTACGGTGATTGCTGCGGTACTTACCTTTGCTGCATTATTTTTGACCTTTGTGATGAGTGGAATCTGCAGCCTGATTTCCCGGACAGGAAATTTGTTGACAAAAATATTGGGATGTCTGGATGTGGTGTCAAGATTTGATGAATTTTTAAATGGTACGCTAAATATCAGCGCTGTTGTTTATCTTCTTTCCGTTATCGGTTTGATGCTGTTTCTGACAACGCAGTCCATTCAGAAAAGACGGTACAGTGTATCGGTAAAAAGCTTGAGTTTTGGAGCTTATAGTACCGGTTTGGTGGCAATGGGAATGGTAGTAGCTGTATTGGTTAATCTTGTTGTGGGAAATCTCCCGGGGAATCTGACAAGCTTTGACGTAACAGAGAATAAATTGCATTCCATTACGGAACGTACCAAGGAATTTTTAAATACGGTTACAGAAGATGTTACCATTTATGTGCTTTCCAATGAGGAGAACATGGATAGTGTTGTGACACAGACATTGGAGCGGTATAAGGAACAGTCTAAGCATATTAAAGTAGAATTTGTTGACCCGGCAGTGAATCCGAAATTTTATACACAGTATACGGATAGTGCGGTAAGCTATGGAAGTATGATTGTGGTAAGTGAAAAGAGAAGCAAGGTTATTGATTATAATTCTTTATATGAGACTTCTATTGATTATACAACGTATAGCCAGACGGTTACAGGATATGACGGAGAAGGTCAGATTACCAGTGCGCTGGCATATGTAACCAATGAGAATATGCCGAAGGTTTACATGATAACAGGACACGGAGAGAAGGAATGGGAAAGTTCTTTCACAACAGCTATTGAGAAAGAGAATGTAACGTATGAGAAATTGACACTGCTAAATACAGATGCTGTACCGGAAGACGCAGAGTGTATTATAATCAATGCACCTACCTCGGATTTTTCCAAGGATGATGCCGATAAAGTGCTAAATTATCTGAAAGACGGCGGAAAAGCCATCGTAATTTCTACGTGGACAGATGTTGCAATGACAAACTTTGAATCCATTTTGGACTGGTATGGAATCAGTCTTGCAGAAGGCATTGTTGTGGAGGGAAACGCGAATTATTATTATCAGTATCCGTTATGGCTTGTTCCGGAGATAAAGTATGATGAGGTTACAAAAGGTATTTACAACTCTTATAATATTTTTGTCAATACCGCTAGGGGTATGTTTACAAGTGAAGCGGAAGATAACAGTGTAGAATATACGACCTTATTGACTACTTCCGACAGTGCTTTTTCCAAAACGAATCTGCAAAGCAGTACCTATGATAAAGAGGAAGAGGATATTGCCGGACCCTTTGCGCTGGGACTTAAGGCAGTAAAGACGGAGGGAGACAAGACATCAACCCTGCTTGCCTATTCGTCGGAAGGATTGTTTACAGAAGATTCCAATCAGGCCGTATCGGGAGCTAATCTGCAGTTATTTGTTAATTCATTAAGCAGTCTGGTGGAACATGAAACCACTGTCTCCATTGCGGCAAAAAGCTATGAGTTTTCGACTCTTTCCATGACGCAGTCACAGATTGGCTTTTTAGCGTTTATTACAACAATTGCATTACCGCTTGTGATTTTAGTTGCAGGAATTGTTGTATGGATAAAACGTAGAACAGCCTAAGACCATGCAGAAGGAGGTTTGTCATGAAAAAGCAGAAAAAACAGATTTTGATTTTGGGTGCAGTACTTATCCTGTTGCTTGCGGCTTTTTTTATTCTGCCTAAGGTGGTAAAGGAACCGGAAGAAGAGGAAGAGAAGAGTTATGCAGTAACGGTACTGGATGCTACTCTTGCAACGAAGCTTGTTTTTACAAATGATGGCACGGAGCTTTCTTTTGTAAAGGAAGGTGAAAACTGGTATTTTGAAACGGATAAAGAACTTTCGGTTGTGCAGTCGTCCATTGAAAACATGGTAGAAAAGGCAGGAAACATTTCATCTTCCACAAAGATTGATAATGTAACGGATTTTGCTCAATATGGTCTGGATAACCCGCTGCATACGGTGAAGCTTACGGTAGATGGAAAAGAGTATGTTATTCAAATGGGGGATTGTAATGATATTACAGGAGAATATTATGTGAGACTGGAGGGTGAAACAACCGTTTATACAGTTCCGGCCACTACAGTAACTCCTTTTTCCACATCGATTGATGCTCTTACAGAAGAGGAATAGTTAGGAGCCCTATTGACATGTTAAGTCGGTAGGGCTATAATTATGGAGTGGTATTGAGAATCATTATCAAAAAGCGAGGAAAACCCAATGACATTATTTGAAGCAAAAAAGGGGACAAGCTATGTTGTAAAGGGATTGTTTGTAGAAGAGGCGGTAACGAGGCGTCTGCAGGCATTAGGTTTAAATGACGGGACGGCACTGACAGTGCAAAATCGTAAAAAAGCAGGAGCCTTGATTGTTAAAGTGAGAGGGACGAGACTTGCCTTGGGAAAGCATATTTCTTCCGGTATTGAGGTGGAAGAGAAAGGTGAGGACAGAAAAGACAATGAATGAAAAACAGATTCACGTTGCATTTGTGGGAAATCCCAATTGTGGAAAAACAACGCTGTTTAATGCAATTACCGGCTCTAAATTAAAGGTGGCAAACTGGCCGGGCGTTACAGTAGAAAAAGTGGAAGGAGCAGCCGAATATGAGGGGTTTCATCTGACACTTGTAGATACTCCGGGGATTTATTCTCTGACCTGTTACACCATAGAAGAAAAAGTAACAAGAAAATGTGTTATGGATGATGAGATTGATGTAATTATCAATATTGTAGACGCATCTTCTTTGGAAAGAAACTTGTACCTTACGTTGCAGCTTTTAGAACTTGGAAAGCCGGTTGTACTGGCCCTTAACATGATGGATATCGTAGAGGAACGGGGTATGGAAATCGATATGCACAGGTTGCCGGAACTGTTGGGAGATATTCCGGTTGTGCCGGTGTCGGCGGCAAAAAGAAGAGGGCTTGATATTTTACTTCATGCGGTTGTGCATCATTATGAGGAGGGACCTCATGATGTATTTTTGGAGTATGGTGCAGAGATAGAAAATAAAATCTCCAAGCTGGAAGTCATGATGCAGGCAAGATATCCGGAACATTCTGCGGCAAGGTGGCATGCCATAAAGCTTTTGGAAGAGGATGAAGAGGTAAAAAAGGAGCATCCGATTTCTGTAACCAACGTGGTAGATAAAAACTATGAGAAAGAAATTATTAGCAGAAAATATGCATATATAGAAATGGTTGTAAAGGAAGTGCTTTTTAGAAAAGAGGGAAAAAGTGCGGGAACGGATAAGATAGACCGGCTGCTTACCCATCCTGTATGGGGGTTGCCAATGTTTCTTTTAATTATGGCAATGGTATTCTTTCTTACCTTTACAGTAGGAGATGCATTAAAGGGAATTTTTGAAATCGGTCTGAACAGTATATCACAGTCGGTTTATGATGTTTTACTATCTTTACATACCTCGGACTGGCTGGTTTCGTTGCTTGTAGAAGGGATTATTGCAGGTGTAGGCGGAATTTTGACCTTTATTCCCAATATTTTTATTTTGTTTCTGGCATTGGCAATTCTGGAGGACAGTGGTTACATGGCAAGAGTTGCCTATGTGATGGATGGAATTATGGGTAAAGTAGGGCTTTCGGGTAAGGCATTTCTTCCGATGATTTTGGGATTTGGCTGTACGGTACCTGCCATTATGGCAACCAGAGCCTTAGAAACGGAAAAAGACCGTAGAAAGACTATGATGGTAACACCTTTTATGTCTTGTTCCGCAAGACTTCCGATTTATGTGTTGTTTTCGGAAATGTTTTTTCCGGATTGTGCAGGAATGGTTGCATTTTCCATGTATGTTATAGGGATGGGGATAGCCATTCTTGCTGCCCTTATTTTAAATAAGCTGCAAAAAGGAGAAGAAAATGTTTCTCTTTTAATTGAACTGCCGGAATATAAAAGACCGAATCCGAGGACAATTCGGATTTATGTATGGAATAAACTAAAGGATTATCTGTCCAAGGCGGGAACAACAATTTTTATTGCTTCTATCGTTATATGGTTTATTTTGAACTTCGGTGTAAACGGAATGGTAACAGATACCGCGGATAGCTTTGGCGCTTTGTTGGGTAAGATATTGGCACCGATTCTTGCACCGGCCGGTCTTGGTATGTGGCAGATTGGAGTGGCATTAATATCAGGAATTTCAGCAAAGGAGGTAGTGGTCTCCAGTTTTTCTGTATTGTTTGGAGTGGCAAATGCGAATTCTGCTGCAGGCATGGAGACAATTGTAGCCAATATTCAGGCGATTAATCCGGAATTCGGGGCATTGAATGCATATTGCCTGATGCTGTTTTGCTTATTGTATGTACCTTGTATCGCTACGGTTGCCACTATTAAAAAGGAAA
Source organism: uncultured Lachnospiraceae bacterium (assembly GCA_964449325.1). Taxonomy (GTDB): domain Bacteria; phylum Bacillota; class Clostridia; order Lachnospirales; family Lachnospiraceae; genus RGIG3002. Next base: position 126,029 of record CAYUYJ010000005.1, read on the forward strand.
GCGGCTCATGGAAGTTTACGTTTCGGTTAATGGCCTTTCAATTGCTGCTGGCATGGGGTGTTTCCACCTTGGTCTTCCAGATAGGAAGCTTGTTTTAGGAGCGTACGGAAAATTTTTGTGATTTTTTTAACAAATTGCTTGATTTCCTCGTCTGTTTATGTAAAAATAAATAAGCAGACGAGGATTTTGTTATTTTTTGAAATCTTCTTTTTAACTTGAAATTTTAAAAGGTTTGGAACGGAGGCAATATGAGAGGGATTGATACCCAGGTAAGAAAGCTTCGACGTCGTGTATTTAAAGAAATTGCAAATTTAGCATATACATCTAAAGATTTAATTAATGATGTGGAAGCACTGCCATATAAAATCGTAGATTATGATGAACCGGAGTACCGGGAAAGTGTCTATCGGGAGAGAGCAATTATCCGTGAAAGAATCCGGCTTGCCATGGGCATGAGTTTGAGACCGGAAAATGTTCCGGTGCATGCAACACAGGGGCTTGAAGAGACGAATATTTCGGAAAAATATTACGAGCCGCCTCTCATGCAGGTCATTCCGTCTGCATGTAATGCCTGTCCTGAGAATCGTTATGAAGTTACAAATAAATGTATGGGATGTATTGCCCATCCCTGTAGAGAGGTCTGTCCGAGAAATGCCATTTCCATGGTTCACGGCAAGTCGGTGATTGATCAGGAAAAATGTATCAAGTGCGGAAAGTGTAAATCAATCTGTCCCTATGATGCCATTTCCCATCAGGTACGTCCCTGTGCAGCAGCCTGCGGAGTAGGGGCAATTAAGAGTGACCATTTGGAACGTGCGGTGATTGATAATGAAACCTGTGTTTCCTGCGGGATGTGCATGGTAAGCTGCCCTTTCGGTGCCATTGCAGATAAATCGCAGATTTTCCAGTTAATCCGCGCTCTTCAGTCAGGAAAGAAAATCATTGCACAGGTAGCGCCTGCTTTTGTGGGACAGTTTGGAGCGAATGTAACACCGGAAATGTTTAAAAAGGCTTTAAAAGAGCTTGGATTTGCTGATGTATATGAAACAGCAATCGGTGCGGATGCAGGGGCCATGGCGGAAGCGAAGCATTATGTGGAACAGGTGGCAAGCGGAAAACAGCCATTCAGTTTAACCTCCTGTTGTCCTTCCTGGTCGGTACTTGCTAAAAAGTTTTTTCCGGAGACCATTGATAAGATTTCCAATGAATTGACGCCGATGGTTGCAACCGCAAGGGTGATTAAAAAAGAACATCCCGATGCCGGTGTTGTCTTTATCGGACCATGTGCTTCCAAAAAACTGGAAGCTTCCAGAAGAACAGTGCGTTCCGATGTGGATTTTGTTATCACCTTTGAAGAATTGTCCGGTATGTTTGAGGCAAAAGGGATTGAACTTGGCAGCATTGAAACAGATGAAGTAATGAATGACGCAACCGGAGCAGGACGCGGTTATGGTGTGGCAGGCGGTGTGGCAAGTGCCATTGAAGAGTGCATTCAGGAATATTATCCGGATGTGGATGTGCATATTGAACATGCAGAAAGTCTTGCCGAATGTAAAAAAATGTTGATGCTTGCCAAAGCAGGAAAGAAAAACGGATGTCTGATTGAAGGAATGGCATGTCCCGGAGGTTGTATTGCCGGTGCAGGTACCAACATTGCCGTTGCTCAGGCGGCCAAAGAGTTGGCAGCATTTAAGAACCGGGCAGAGAAGAAGTTGCCGGATATGGATAAAGAAAACAACGAAGTATAAAATAAGTACAAATCAAATCGATGTAAGTTTTTATGGAAAAAATTCCTCTATGGTGATAAACTGTAGAGGAATTATGTATGGAAAGGAAAGGCATAGTAGGAAAATGACGAAAATTAGAACAAGATATGCACCCAGCCCCACAGGAAGAATGCATGTAGGAAATTTACGTTCTGCACTGTATGAGTTTTTAATTGCAAAGCATGAAGATGGTACGTTTATGCTACGTATCGAAGATACGGATCAGGAACGTTATGTGGAAGGTGCTGTAGATATTATTTACCGTACGTTGGAGAAAACCGGAATGATTCATGATGAAGGCCCGGATAAGGATGGCGGCGTAGGTCCTTATGTGCAGAGCGAACGTATGAAAACCGGTATTTATATGAAGTATGCCAAGGAGCTGATTGACAAGGGAGAAGCTTATTATTGCTTCTGCGATAAGGAGCGTCTGGCAGGTTTAAAAACAGAGGTTGTGGAGGGGAAAGAAATTACGGTTTATGACAAGCATTGCCTTTCCCTTTCCAAAGAAGAGGTGGAGGCAAATCTGGCAGCCGGGAAACCGTATGTTATCCGTCAGAACAATCCGAAAGAAGGAACAACAACCTTCCATGATGAGTTATATGGAGACATTGCTGTGGATAATTCCGAATTAGATGATATGATTCTGATAAAATCCGATGGCTATCCGACCTATAATTTTGCCAATGTGGTGGATGACCATACGATGAATATTACACATGTTGTAAGAGGAAATGAATACCTTTCGTCTTCACCGAAATATGTGAGACTTTACGATGCTTTCGGTTGGGAAGTGCCGGTTTATGTACATTTACCGTTGATTACGGATGAAAATCACAAAAAGTTGTCCAAACGAAGCGGACATTCTTCTTTTGAAGATTTATTAGAGCAGGGCTTTTTGTCGGAGGCAGTTGTAAACTATATTGCACTGCTTGGCTGGAGTCCCGAAGATAATCGTGAAATCTTCACCCTGGATGAACTGATTAAAGAATTTGATTACCACAGAATCAGTAAATCCCCTGCCGTATTTGACATTGTGAAGCTGAAATGGATGAATGGCGAGTACTTAAAGGCAATGGATGAAGAGAAATTTTATGAGCTTGCTCTGCCTTATTTAAAAGAAGCTATCAGTAAGCCATTGAATTTAAAGAAAATTGCGGCAATGGTAAAAACCAGAATTGAGATTTTACCGGACATCAAAGAACTGGTTGATTTCTTTGAAGAATTGCCGGAATATGATACCGCAATGTATACCCATAAAAAAATGAAAACCGATGAGGCTTCCTCTTTGGAAGTGTTGGAAGAAATCCTGCCCTTGCTAAAAGAACAGGAGGACTATAGTAACGATGCTCTTTATCAGCTTTTGCTTGGTTTCGTAGAGAAAAAAGGCTGCAAAAACGGTTATGTAATGTGGCCGGTGAGAACTGCCGTATCCGGGAAACAGATGACTCCGGCAGGGGCTACCGAGATTATGGAGATTATCGGTAAAGAAGAAACCGTAAAACGAATTGAAAAAGGAATTGAACTTTTAAAAAATGCCGTTAACTAATTGCAGTGAAGCGCAATTACAAGCCGTGAAGCACTTTCGGGGACCGATGCTTTTAACAGCCGGTCCCGGCAGCGGCAAAACCTTCACCATGATAGAACGGATTCGTTACTTAATCGAACATTATGGGGTAGAATCAACCAAAATCTTAGTGATTACATTTACAAAAGCCGCAGCAACAGAAATGCAGCAGCGGTTTCAAAGAGCCGTGAAGGAGAAAGCATATTCGGTAAAGTTCGGAACCTTTCACGCAGTCTTTTTTCATATTTTAAAACAAACCTATCACTATCATTCCGGTAATATTATTTCCGAAAAAGAAAAAAGAGAATACTTAGGCTATGCACTGGAGAAAAGCAGTATAAAAGAAGTGGACGAAATATTAATGGAACAACTGTTTTGTGAATTCAGTAAAGTAAAGAACAGTGAAAAGGGAATCAAAGAATATCCTTTTTTGTGTGGTTTTATGGAACCTGAAGAATTTAGAAATGTCTACCGTAAATACTGTCTTATTTGCAGAGAAAACCGAAAAATGGATTTCGATGATATGGCATTACAATGTCTGGAACTTTTTCGAAAAAGAGCTGATATTTTGCGGAAATGGCAGCAAGAGTTCTCTTTTATTCTAATAGATGAATTTCAAGATATAAATGGGGCACAATATGAGGTAATACGTCTGTTGGTACGACAACATAATAACCTGTTTGCTGTTGGTGATGATGATCAGTCCATCTATGGTTTTCGCGGAGCCAATCCGGGAATCATGCAGAAGTTCCTGACAGATTTTCCGGAAGCAAAAAGGGGAATGTTGCATCAGAATTTTCGTTCGGGAAAGTCTATTATTGATACTTCCATGAAGGTTATTTCGGAAAATGAGAACCGCATTCCAAAAGAAATTACTGCGGGAACAAAACGGGAGGGAAGTGTTGTAATAGAGGGTTTTCGGGATAAGGAGGCAGAGTATGTAAGAATTCTGGAAAAGCTGAAAGATTATCAGAAAAAAGGGGAACTGAAAGCTTGTGCCTTGATTTTTCGCACGAATCAGGGAGTGTCAGAGATGAAAAAACGACTGTATAAGGCGGGTATTCCCTTTTTGGGGGAGAGGGAGGAACCTTCCTATGTCTCTCATTTCGTGACAAGGGATATAGAAGATTATATTCGTTTTGCCGGCGGGGAAGTCAGCAGAGAGCGCTTTCTGCGCATTATGAATAAGCCCTCCCGCTATATCAGCAGGGAAAGCTTAGGAGAAAAGGGGGTGGATATTAGCGCAATAGAACGATATTATGAGGCAGATATTGAGAAGAAAAATGCAGTCCGAAAATTAAAAGCGGATTTGCATCAATTAAAAACGTTATCTCCATTTCTTGCGGTCAACTTTATTCGTAAAGCTATCGGGTATGATTTTTATTTGAAGGAATATGTTGGTAAACAAGGGAAAGAAAACGGAAAGAGGTTATTTGAAGTGATAGAATGGGTGCAGAAGGATGCTGCGTCCTATCGAAGCATGGAGGAATGGCTCTTATCATTAACAGAAAGAAGACAGAAAATAACGGAAAGAAACAAAAAGTCATCTGTAGATGTCGGACAGGCAGGGGAAGAAGGAGAGTCAAAGGAAGACAGGGTTACGGTTCTTACAATGCATGGGGCAAAGGGACTGGAATATGATAACGTTTTTCTTCCGGGAATCAATGAAGGAACGGTTCCGTACGGAAAACTGTTATCGAAAGAGGAGGAAGAGGAAGAACGACGGATTTTTTATGTGGCAATGACAAGAGCAAAAAGCAGGTTGGAAATTTTTTATGTAGAGAACGGGCGGGAAAAAGCTTCTCATTTTTTAAGCGGCCTCGTTTGAGACCGCTTAAAAGCTATTCGGAATCTACCAGTTCGTCAAATTCCGCACTATCCAGATATTCATCAAAAGCATCGGCAACCATTTCGTATTCATCATCGTCATCGATGTATTCTAACTCAGGCTCGGCGTTGACATCAGTTTCATCTTCGAAATAGCGGTAAAACCATACTTCGCCATCTTCGTTTTCTCCGTTTTCATCCAAAGGAAGAAGAACTATATAGTCTTTTTTCTGTACTGTCAGTATCGTAATGATAGCGCAGGTTACTTTTGTGCCGTCTTCTAATTCTAAATCTACGGTCATTTCTTCATCAGTCAGTTCTTCCTTACGATTGGTATCATTTCCCATGTTTACTCCCTTCAGCCCTCTTAAGGGGCACCTTTTTCACTACTGCGAAATATTTATTGTCTAGTATAAATTTTATAATGCCATTGTACAAAAAGTGTATAATTTAATCAATAGGATATGGGAAAATAGTTTCTTCACAGGGAAAAATATGTTAAACTATAAATATTAATATGAGCGGAGGCTGATTATGAAGACAGAATTAAACATTGAACAGGGAAGGATTGCACCCAGAGGAATCAGCCGTTATAAGGACGGAATCAATATTGCAGTGAAAATTCCACAGGGAAAAGATGGTGGAGTTTCTTTATGGATAAAAGAAGAAAACGGCGTGGAAAGACGTCATAATGTACCTTTTCAGGATAAATTCAGGGTTGGAAATATCAGTTGTATGTATGTGCCGGGGGTAGATGCAGACAATTGTAAATATCAGATTTATACAGAGAATGGGTCGGTGAAAGACATTTATGCGGGGAAACTTGCCGGAACCGAAAAGTGGGGCAAGGTAATTGCACAAGAGGATATGTACTATAAAGTGCCCGGTGCGGATTTTGCGTGGGGGCAGGACAACATTTTAAAAACCCCCTTTGAAGACAGCTGCTTTTATTGCCTTCATGTGAGAGGTTTTACCAGACACAGTTCTTCTGATGTGGAAGGTAAGGGGACATTTCGGGGAATCATAGAAAAAATTCCGTATTTAAAAGAACTGGGGATTACGGCAATAGAAATTATGCCTGCTTATGAATTCCGAGAAGCGGTGAGTCCAAAGGAAATACGGCTTTCGATGGAGGAAACGGCGAAACAGTATGCAAGGGAGCCGGAGAAGGAAAAGAAAAAGCCGAAGCTGAATTATTGGGGATATACAAAGGAATGTCAGTATTTTGCACCCAAAGCATCTTTTGCAGCAAAATCGGATGAGGCAGATGTCGAGTTCAAGACGATGGTTAAGGCACTCCATGAAAACGGAATAGAACTGATTATGCAGTTCTATTTTGAAAAAGAGACACCGGGGTTTATTTTAGATGTTTTAAAGTTTTGGAGACTGGAATACCATGTAGACGGTTTTCATTTAAAAGGGGAAGATATTCCTCTTATGTTGCTTGCTACCGAAGAACTTTTAAAGGATTCCAAACTTTTATATTATTCTTTCCCTTATGATGAAATATATAAAGAGGATGAGAAGGTTTTTTACCGGAATCTGGCATCGTATCGGGATGATTTTATGTATGATATGCGCCGTTTCTTAAAGGGAGATGAAAATATGCTTCCCGCTGTGCTTGGTCATCTGCGCCATAACAGTGATAACCACGGAGTGCTTCAGTATATTACCAATTATTACGGTTTTACGTTATATGATTTGGTATCCTATGACAGGAAGCATAATTTGGAGAATGGGGAAGAAAACCGCGATGGAACTGATTTTAATCTCAGCTGGAACTGCGGTACGGAAGGGACAAGCCGCAAAAAAAACATTGTTGCTTTACGAAGACAGCAACTTAGAAATGCGATGAATTTGCTGTTCTTATCTCAGGGTACACCTGTTTTTTTTGCCGGAGATGAATTTTTAAACAGCCAGAAGGGAAATAACAATCCCTATTGTCAGGATAATGAGATAAGCTGGCTGGATTGGCGACAACTTTCAAAGAATCGGGACTGGTTTTTGTATGTAAAAAGTTTAATCACTTTTCGGAAAGCACACCCTCTGTTGCACGGAGTGCGGACATTAAAGATGATGGACACGCTTGGCTGTGGTTATCCGGATATTTCCTATCATGGGAGTCAGGCATGGAGACCGGAACTGGAAAATTATAATCGCCATGTAGGGATTCTTTATGCGGGAAACTATGTAATGAAGAATAAAACAGAAGAGGATAACAGTTTTTTTGTTGCCTATAATATGCATTGGCAGAAGCGGAAACTGGCACTCCCCAAGCTTCCGAAGGGAAGAAACTGGTATCTTCTTGCAACCACGGAAAAGGATGAGTTGATTGGAAGTGTGGAGGAAGCAGGAGAAAAGGTCGGGACTTGTGTGGAAATAGAATTAAAGCCGCGTACTATTGTCATTTATGTGGCAAAATAGATAAAACAGGACGGGAAGACAAGATGAAGATATGGCAGCATTTTAAGACAATCACCTATCATAAGTATCTGGTGGCAAAGGGGTGTTTCCGGGTAGGGTTGTACAGGCAGGGAATTATGCATGATATGTCCAAGTATTCTCCCGCGGAATTCTTTGTCGGAGCACGTTTTTTTCAAGGAACAAGAAGCCCAAACAATGCAGAGAGGGAAGCAAAAGGCTACTCGGCAGCATGGCTCCATCATAAAGGAAGAAATAAACATCACTATGAATATTGGATAGATTATAGTATTCATGCAATTCCGGGGGGCATGGCACCGGCGCCGATGCCGGAAAAATACGTGGTGGAAATGTTTATGGATAGGATTGCGGCATCCAAGGTTTATCAAAAAGAAAAGTATACGGATTCTTCACCGATGGAGTATTATATGCTTGGAAAAGATTCGGCACCCATTCATGAACAGACCAAAGCGCTTTTGGAAAAGCTGCTTTTGATGCTTGCCCAAAAAGGAGAAAAAGAAACCTTTTGTTATATCCGAAAAGAAGTTTTGTCACAAAAAGGGAAAAACAGAATAGGATAAAGTAAAGAAATGAAAAGAGACTATATATATGAATTGTCTTTTATTATTATTTTTACTTGTCTGCTGCGGCGGGAATTGCTCCGGATGGGGAGGTTGCGGCAGAGATAATGATTGCGATAACGACCGTAGCTGTAGCAGAGAAAGAAACCGTGATAACGGTTGCGGTTGCGAAAGAGAAAGAAATCGTGATAACGATTGCGGTTGTGAAAGGGAAAGAAGACGTGATAACAATTGCGGTTGCGAAAAGGATAGAGAGAAAGAACGCGACAGAGAACGAGAGGACGGATGCGGTTGCAGAAGAACCGTGGAAGCCCGACCTTTTACTCCGTTTTCTGACACTTGTGGATGTGAAGAAAATCAGCAGGGATAGGTGCTGTAAATGTAAGTTGCTCTCCGGTAATCGGATGAGGAAAAGAAAGACGGTAGGAGTGAAGTGCCTGCCGTTTTATTCTGTCATCCGTGTGCGGATTGTATAAAGAATCTCCTAACAGAGGATGCCCGATGGAAGCCATATGAACCCGGATTTGATGAGTACGTCCGGTACCCAGACGAAAAGCAAGATAGGAATAATCTTCTCCGGCATACAGCACTTTATAGTGGGTCAGAGCATATTCACCGTTTTCTTCGTCAATACATCGTTCAATCGTTGAACCGGATACTCTTCCTATGGGCGTTTCTATAGAACCCTTTTGAGGAATGGGAATACCGGCACATAGCCCACGGTATTCACGGATTAATGTCCGTTGGGACACCATCTTTCCAAGAATGTTGGCACTGACCATATGCTTGGCAAGAACTGTAAGACCGGTTGTGTTCCGGTCCAGACGGTTAATGCAGCGGAAAGTAAAGGGAAGCCCTTTGGAGGAAAAATAGTATGCGGCAGCATTGGCGAGGGTGTTATCATGGTTATTCTGGGATGGATGAATTGGCATATCGGCAGGTTTGTCCACAACCAGAATATCCTCATCCTCGTAAATAACAGGAAATGGAAGAGCAACCGGTACAATTTTGTCATAAACCGTAAATTCCTGTAGGTGTACGGTTAGAATATCTCCGGTTTTCAGCGGTGTATTAACATAGGACCATACACCGTTTAAAAGGATGCTTTCTTTCATTTTCTTTAATTGAATGATATTTTGGGATGAAAATCCCATAGATTTTAAATAGAAATCTATAGTTTTCTTTTCGTATTCGGATGAAATTCGATACTCAAAAATGCGTTTCATAATTACGACCTCGTCTGCTTTTATATTATGATAAATTATAGTTGAGCTTCATAGAAAGTCAATGTAAATTTACAAAATCTATTAACAAAATATCGGCAATATGGTAAGATAAAAAAGATGTAACGATTTTTTTTATATGAAGAACGACGGAAAACTGGAGGACATTCTTATGGAAAAAGGAAAAAATGTGGCATATGTCTCAACTTATACGATGAAAGACAATCATGGTATAAAGGTTTATGATGTAGATATGAAAAACGGAAGGTTTACAGAAAAAAATGAAGTGGAAATTACAAACTCTTCCTATATTTCGATTTCTCATAACTATAAATATTTGTATTCCATTACGGATGAAGGTGTTGTAGCATTCCGTATATTGGAGGATGGAAATCTGGAGTTGATTAACAAGGGGTCCATTAACGGTATGAGAGGATGTTTCCTTTCTACGGATTATGAGGACAAATTTTTATTTGTCGGAGGATATCATGATGGTAAAATTACGGTGCTTCGTCTGAATGAGGATGGGAGTGTAGGAGAAATTACCGAAGAAATTTTTCATAAAGGTTTGGGCAGCGTGGCAGAAAGAAATTTCCGTCCCCATGTAAACTGTGTAAAGATGACAAAGGATAATAAATTCCTTTGTGCAGCGGATCTTGGAATGGATCATATTAATGTATATCTTTTGAATCATGAAACCGGAAAATTAAAACAGGTAGATGTAGTCAGAAGCGAACTGGAATCCGCTCCGAGACATCTGACTTTCAGTCAAGACGGAAAATTTATGTATGTTGTACATGAACTCAAAAATTATATTGAGGTTTACAGCTATGAAGAGAAAAAAGGAGAACCTTATTTTGAAAAAATTCAGACTATCACTACAGTAAACGGAGATAATACAGGTGTTGCGGCGAGTGCACTGAGTTTTTCAAAGGACTACCAATATTTGTTAAGCTCCAATGCAGGAGATAACAGTGTAGTGCTTTATAAAGCGGATGCAAAGACCGGTCTGTTAAGCACCGTACTCTGTCTGCCGATAAGCGGAGATTATCCGAAGGATGCCGGTTTGTTTCCGGATAATAAACATCTGGTATCGCTGAACCATGAGTCCAATACGCTGACATTCTTTACCGTTAATATGGAAGAGGGCGTTATCGTTATGAACGGAAGAGAAATACCGGTAGAAAAGCCAAACTGTGTAGTATTTCATCAGCTTGGATAATAGAGAGATAATGAAAACAGAGGCGAGATTCGCATAGCGTATCTCGCCTCTGTATTTAGGAATAAAACTTTTTAATATTATCCATCCGTGCCGTCATATTCATAAGCAAGGCATCTAACAGGGTAACAGCGGTCATGGATTCTACCACAACAACAGCACGCGGAACAATAATCGGGTCATGTCTGCCTTTGATTTTTATTTCAATTTCTTCCATAGAAGTATTTACCGTTTGCTGGGCTTGAAAAATAGAAGGGGTGGGCTTGATATAAGCGCGGAGTATAATATCACTGCCGTCACTCATACCACCTAAAATACCGCCTGCGTGGTTTGTTTTCTTAGTAAGTTTTTCATTCTTTATCATAAAGGCATCGTTATTAGTGCTTCCGTTTGCAGTTGCAACCTGTATGCCGTCACCGATTTCTACTGCTTTTACGGCCCCGATTGACATGATTGCTTTGGCAAGGTTGGCATCTAATTTTTCAAATACAGGATCCCCTACGCCGGCAGGCATATGCCTTACGACACATTCTATAACACCGCCTGCGGAATCCATCTTTTCCATACATGTGCTTAAGTATGCTTCCGCTTTTTTGGAAGCTTCTCGGTCCGGCATGGCGGTAGGTGTTTCCAAAATGGCGGCAGCATCAAAAACAGCCGGATTGATTTCAATATTGTGAATGGATTTTGTATAAGCACAAACCTGTATACCAAGTTGCTCTAAAGCAAGGGAAGCAACAGCACCGGCAGCTACACGTCCGATGGTTTCCCGTCCCGAGGAACGTCCGCCGCCCCGATAGTCACGAAAACCGTATTTCGCATCAAAGGTATAGTCGGCATGACCGGGACGATAACAGGCTGCAATTTCACTGTAGTCTTTGGAAATTTGGGAAGTATTTTTCACCAGCATGGAAATCGGTGTTCCGGTAGTACGTCCTTCAAAAACTCCGGAAAGAATTTCTACTTCGTCTGCTTCCCTTCTTTGTGTGGTAATTTTTGACTGACCGGGTTTACGTCTGTCAAGAAATTTCTGAATATCTGCTTCTGAAAGGGCAATTCCCGCAGGGCAGCCGTCAATGACAACACCTAAGCCTTTTCCGTGGGATTCTCCCCATGTTGTGATTTTAAATATATTACCGTATGTAGAGCCCGCCATGATGTCTCCTCCATATATAAATTATAGTAAAGTTCTCATGATGATTATAGGAGATTTGGTTCCTGCTGGCAAGGGAAAAAGAAAAATTACAAGTCGCGATTTTTCGCGTTTTTTGTAAAAAAAGGTGTACAATTGAAAGATTTATGCTATTATATGGGTAGTAATTTAGGGGTCTGATAGGGAGTTATAAGGGGAGAAAAGAGAAAAACGGTTGAAAAAGGGATTACTTTCATGATGGAAAAATCGTTTAAGGAGAAAGTATTATCAAGATTTCGAAAAATTACAAAACGACATAAATTTCTAAAGCTCCCGATGTTTGTATGTGCTGTGGTAATACTGGGAATTTATAATGTAATTTTATATTTTGCTTCGAACGGGAAGAGGTTTGCTTCCCTTATTGTCGTGTTACTTTTTTTTACAATTAGCAGTAGTTTTTCTTTTCCCGGTTTTGCGGAAGACATAAATGAAGAAGGAATGCAGGTAACAGATAATGCGGTGTATCAATATGACTCACAGGTGGTGCTGGCACAGGAGGATACGGTCTCTTTTGAGGATGTAGAACTTTTGGAAGAGGACGAAATGGAAGACTATGAAAACATTGAACAGCATGGAATGGAAGAAGCAGATAAGTATACTTTGGATGAAATCTTAGAAGAAAACAGTAATTTTGCTGAATTGTCGGAAACGGAGCTTTCCGGTGAGACAGTGGAAGAATATGCTTTTGATAAAAACGACTGGCGGTTGATTCTGGTAAATAAGCAGCATACTGTTCCTGAAAATTATGAAGTGCAGCTGGAGACAATTAAGGGCAATATGATGTGTGATAAACGCATTCTCGGTGATTTAATTGCCATGTTTCAGGCTGCAAAAGAGGAAGGTGTAAATTTGGCGGTTTGTTCTCCTTATCGTGACTTGTCCAGACAAGAATGGCTGTTTGAACGGAAAATCAAAAATTATATGGGCAAAGGAATGTCGTATATGGAGGCCTATACACTTGCTTCTCAGATTGTTATGGTACCGGGAGCCAGTGAGCATCAGCTTGGACTTGCCATTGATATTAACAGTGATACCTATGTGGCATTGGATGAAGGTTTTGCGGATACGAAAGCGGGAAAGTGGCTTGCGGCACATTGCTATGAGTACGGGTTTATTTTGCGTTATCCTCTTGGCAAAGAATATATTACCGGCGTAGAATATGAACCATGGCATTTCCGCTATGTGGGAAAAGAAGCAGCAACGGTCATAACAGAGGAAGGAATCTGTTTAGAGGAATTTATAGACAGGCTGTAGCATATACTTAGTATAAAAATGATTATGAAAGCAGAAAGAACAGAGAGTGAATTTATGTATAAATTATTAAAGCAGGAAGGCAGAGCAAAACGTGGAGAATTCCACACTGTGCACGGCGTCATTCAGACGCCGGTTTTTATGAACGTAGGAACCGTGGCGGCAATTAAAGGGGCTGTTTCCACGGAGGACTTGGAAAATATTAAGACACAGGTGGAGTTGTCCAATACCTACCATCTGCATGTTCGTCCCGGTGACCATATTATTAAGCAATTTGGAGGCTTGCATAAGTTTATGTCATGGGACAAGCCCATTCTTACGGATTCCGGTGGATTTCAGGTGTTTTCCCTTGCCGGACTTCGGAAAATTAAAGAAGAGGGAGTTTACTTTAATTCCCATATTGACGGAAGAAAAATTTTTATGGGTCCTGAAGAAAGTATGCAGATTCAATCCAATCTTGCTTCTACCATAGCTATGGCATTTGATGAGTGCCCTTCCAGCGTGGCGGACCGGAGTTATGTACAAAATTCCGTGGAACGGACAACACGATGGCTGGAACGTTGCAAAAAGGAAATGCAGCGGTTGAACGGACTGGAGGATACCATTAATAAAAAGCAGATGCTTTTTGGGATTAATCAAGGGGCAATTTATGCAGATATTCGGATAGAGCATGCCAAAAGAATCCGGGAATTTGATTTAGACGGGTATGCGATTGGCGGACTTGCAGTCGGGGAAAGCCATGAAGAGATGTATCATATTATCGAGGAAACTGTTCCCTATCTTCCGGTAGACAAGCCCACTTATTTAATGGGAGTAGGTACGCCTGCGAACATTTTGGAAGCAGTAGAACGGGGAGTTGATTTCTTTGACTGTGTATACCCCACAAGAAACGGCAGACACGGACATTTATACACGAATCATGGGAAAATAAATCTGTTCAATGCAAAATATGAACTGGATTCCCATCCTATTGAAGAAGGCTGTAATTGTCCGGCATGCAGACGCTATTCCAGAGCCTATATCAGACATTTGTTAAAGGCAAAGGAAATGCTTGGTATGCGGCTTTGCGTGCTGCATAATCTTTATTTTTACAATACCATGATGGAAGAAATCAGAACGGCTTTGGACGAAGGAAACTTTGCTTCTTATAAAAAGAAAAAGCTGGACGGCATGTCCGGAGAACATTAAAAATGTATAAAAAATACAATTTCGCTTGCCCAAATGGAAAACCTTGTGTATTATATGTTTTAGGCAAGCCGAAAGGCACAATAAGAGGAGGAAATACGAATGGGTATTTTATTGTCAGGTGATGCAGCAAACGGCGCAGTAGGCGGTATGGGACTTTTTTCCCTTCTTTATATCGTTGTTATTATGGTGGCGCTTTATTTTCTTATGATGCGTCCGCAGAAAAAAGAACAGAAAAAAATAGCTGCAATGCTTTCAGCACTGGAAATCGGAGACTGCGTTTTAACAAACAGCGGATTTTACGGAATTGTAATTGATATTACAGATGATACCGTGATTGTAGAATTCGGTAATAATAAAAATTGCCGTATTCCCATGCAAAAGTCTGCTATTGCACAGGTAGAAAAGCCGAATGCGGAATAAGGATTTGCAGTCAGCTAAAAAGAATGATTTGCGGGAAATGCCAAGCATATACGCATAAAAACAGAAGGGTGGCAGAGCGTTAAAGCTCTGCTGCCTTTTTAGATTCAGACCGGTCAAAAGGGTATCAGGTGTCATGTCAAAATGACGGAAAGTCAGCAATTTCATTTCTTAGAGCGAATGAAACAGATTTAGTCATTCTTGATGTAATGCTGCCTGAAACAGATGGTTTTGCCGTTCTTCGCCAAATCAGGACATTTAGCGATATTCCTATTTTGATGTTATCTGCTAAAAGCGAGGAAATGAGTAAAGTATTAGGACTGAAAATGGGAGCAGATGATTACATAACGAAGCCTTTCGGTTTATCAGAACTTATAGCAAGGGTAGAAAATTTGTTTCGCAGATGTAGCGGTTCAAGTCAAAGCAAGAAAGATAAATTACTTCTTTTCAACAAGGAATTGCAAATTGACATGGATAGAGGCATTGTTCAAAAAGGGGAAGAAGTTGTGCAGCTGACATCAAAAGAATATAAACTGTTATGCTTTCTGGCTGAAAATCCGCAAAAGGTTTTTACAAAAAGACAAATTTACAGTAATGTCTGGAATGAGGATTTTCTGTATGATGACAACACCATTATGGCGCTGATAAGCAGATTGAGAAAAAAGATTGAGAGTCATCCCGATACACCGCAATACATTCAGACTGTTTGGGGAATCGGATACCGCTTTATTGGTGAGGTGAAATAAAATGGCTTACAGTTTCATAATAACAGTGATTCTTTTACTGACAATGATAGCGTTTCTTATAATCAGACAGTGTGCATATCATAAAAGAATTTCAGAAATGAATGCTATTATAGAACGTATTTTGGAAGGGGAAAAGAAGCTGCAGATTTTTTCAAAAAAAGAGGCTTATTTCCAATCTGTCTCATGATATCAGAACACCATTGGTTTCTGTTATAGGTTATTTGGAAGCGATTGTACAAAACAGAATATCCGAAAACCAAAAGGAGGATTATATTGCCACGGCATATGAAAAAGCTGTGATATTAAAAGAACGGGTCAATCAATTATTTGAGTTCGTTCAAAGTGATGCGGAAGAAATAAGGATGTCAATGGAAAAAGTGGATGCGTGTGAAATAACAAGGCAGGTGTTGATAGACTTTCTGCCTGTTGTCGAAAAGGAACATATAGAATTGGAATCATCTATTCCGGATGAAGAGATTCCTGTTTTCGTTGATAAAGACAGCTTCGTTCGTATTTTGCAAAATCTTATTAAAAATACATTGACACATGGCGGTGAGGGTAAATATCTTGGTGTGTTTATCAAGAAGGATGCAGACGGTGTTTGCATTGATATTGCTGATAAGGGAGAAGGAATAGGCAGAGAACATCTTCCGTTTGTTTTTGAACGGTTGTACAAAGCTGACAGTGCAAGGTCAAGAGGTGGAGGAATAGGACTTGCCATCGCAAAGGAATTGGCTAATAAAATGAACGGAAATATAGAAATACTTCGTTCCATTCCCGGTGACACTGTTTTTCGAATTACATTTCCGCAGGCAAAGTAAATGTCAGAAAAATGTCAGACTTATATCAGCAGCATAATAGAACTTTCCTGTATAGTATAATTAAGTTCGATAGCAAGGAGGAAAAAGAATGAACATGGTTTTACAAACCGTAGGTCTGACAAAGCAATATGGTACACAGTTTGCGGTTCGTGATTTGAACATGAACGTTGAGCGAGGCAAAATTTACGGTCTTTTAGGACGTAACGGAGCAGGAAAAACAACTACAATCCGAATGGTAACAGGCTTATTGCAGCCAACCGACGGAGAGGTTATTCTTTTTGGCGAAAAAATGAAAACGCCTACGAAACAGATTTTTGGAAGAATAGGAGCTTTAATCGAGTCGCCTGCTTTTTATGAAAATCTTACCGCAAAAGAAAATCTGAAAATTATTTCGGATTTACGGGGAACACAATCCAAAAATTCTATTGAGGAGGCCCTGAAACTCGTTAATCTGGAGAAAGAAACGAAAAAAAAGGTTAAGCAGTTTTCTCTTGGAATGAAGCAGCGACTTGGAATCGCAATGGCAATGATGCATAATCCGGAGTTTATTATTCTGGATGAGCCTACAAATGGTCTGGATCCGATTGGTATTCAGCAAATTCGTTTGCTTATTACCAGATTATCTGCAGAAAATGGTGTTACGGTTCTTATTTCCAGTCATATTTTGAATGAGATTGAGCAGATGGCGGATAAAGTAGGAATTATTGACAAAGGAATATTGGTAGAAGAATTGACAATGGATGAAATTCGTCATAGAAATCGTCATTATGTAAAACTGACTGTTTCAGATGTGAGCAGAACCATTCCTGTTCTTGAAAAAGAACTGGCAATCCATGATTTTGAAATCGTAAATAACAATGAGATAAAGGTTTTTCAGATGGATTGCAATTTAGAAAATTTAAACCGCACGCTCGTCACAGGCGGTGTCGGTGTGTCGGAACTTTCTGTAAAAAAAGGCAATCTGGAAGAGTATTTCTTAAAACTGACAGGAGGTGTTTCGATTGGGTAGCATAATAAAAGCAGAATTCAAAAAATTAAAAGGCTCCAGTATGTTGTGGATTGGACTTGGCGGATGTTTTATTCTGCCGCTTATGGCTTTGGGAATCAATCTTTCTAATCCCGAAGATTTTACATGGATACAGTATGTACAACAAAACCTTTGGCCCCAGATTATTTTGCTATGGCCTTGTATTTTCGGCGTATTCGGTTCTTATATTTTTTGCCGTGAACGGATAGAAAATACCTATAAGAATCTCCTGATAATTCCTGTGGGAAGGGTTCGGCTTGCGGTTGCAAAAATGTTTGTAATGTTTGCAGCTATTATGGCGATGGCAATTCTGACATATATCTTAAATTTATCAGGTATGCTTATTGGCGTTTCGGTTTCGTTTGGCGAATTTATGGAAGGATTAAGGGTCTATCTTTTATCAGGATTTCTGATGTTTATTTGCATACTTCCGGTGATGCTTGTATCAATCATTGCAAGAAAAGGGTTTTTAGTGTCTATTTGCGTAAGCATTGTTTATGCACTGGCTTCTTTTCTTGCTTCGTGGGTTGCACCGCTTGCGGCATTACTTCCGATTGATGTGGCATGGAGAATTATGGATTTGCAGCAATTTGAAATGGATTACTCATTTCCTATGTCAGTATCTTTGATAAGTCTTGCACTTTTTACAATTGTTTCTGTTGTAGGAATTTTGTATGTTATGAAGACACAAGAGGCATAAAGAAATCATCCTATAGGAAAAGGATATAAAGAAGAATAGGAAATCGGACAGGTGAAGGAGAACAGGGTTGATGAACTTGCGGGATAATCGCATAGTTTATTGACTCTTTTTTTCTGTATTATCCGGTAAGGGACAGGATAAAATAATATAACTTTATATTATAAAAAATATAAATAATATGTATTTGAGGAATATTTATCTTTGTGATATGATTAGAGTATTATAGAGTAAAAAGAGACTCAAAGTTACGGAAGGGAAGGAAAAGAGAGTATGGAATTAAAGATTACCTGTATTCCGGGTGACGGAATCGGACCGGAAATTGTAGCAGAGGCAAAGAAGGTGCTGGATAAAACGGCACAGAAATTCGGTCACAGTATTACATATACGGATATATTAATGGGAGGAGCCTCTATCGATGTGCATGGTGTGCCGCTCACCGATGAAGCAATTGAAACGGCTCAAAATGCAGATGCGGTTTTAATGGGGTCTATCGGAGGAGATACAACTACATCACCATGGTATAAGCTTCCGCCGAATTTAAGACCGGAGGCAGGACTTTTAAAATTGCGTAAGGAACTGAATCTGTTTGCCAATTTAAGACCGGCAAATCTTTATGATGAGCTTGCTGCTGCCTGTCCGTTAAAGGAAGAAATCAGTAAAGCAGGTTTTGATATGATGATTATGCGGGAACTGACCGGCGGATTGTATTTTGGAGAAAGAAAGACCGTAACCGAAAACGGAGTGCGTACTGCCATTGATACATTGACCTACAGCGAGGAAGAAATCCGCAGAATCGCCATCAAAGGCTTTGATATTGCAAGAAAAAGAAGAAAAAAAGTAACCAGCGTGGATAAGGCAAATGTACTGGATTCGTCCAGACTTTGGAGAGCGGTGGTAGAGGAAGTGGCAAAGGATTACCCGGATGTAACCTTAGAGCATATGCTGGTAGACAACTGTGCAATGCAGCTTGTAAAAAATCCGGCACAGTTTGACGTGATTTTAACAGAGAATATGTTTGGTGACATTCTTTCCGATGAAGCGAGTATGGTAACCGGTTCTATCGGAATGCTGGCTTCTGCAAGTTTAAATGACAGCAAATTTGGGTTGTATGAACCGAGCCATGGTTCTGCGCCTGACATTGCCGGGAAGAATATTGCAAATCCCATTGCCACGATTCTCAGTGCGGCGATGATGCTTCGTTTCTCTTTTGATTTGGATAAAGAAGCGGATGCAGTGGAAACGGCAGTAAAACAGGTATTAAAAGAAGGTTTCCGCACCGTGGATATTATGTCAGAGGGTTGCAAACAGGTAAGCTGTAGCGAAATGGGCGATTTATTGGCAGAAAGAATATAAAAAGGATGAATTAAAATTTTAAAAGATAAAAACAGGTGGAAGCTGTTTCACAGCAGAATGGAGGATAATATGAGAAGCGATTCCGTAAAAACAGGAACACAGCAGGCACCCCACAGGAGTTTGTTCAACGCGTTGGGGTATACCGAAGAGGAACGGCAAAGACCGATGATTGGTATTGTCAGCTCCTATAATGAAATTGTGCCGGGACATATGAATCTGGACAAAATTACAGAAGCGGTAAAAATGGGAGTGGCAATGGCAGGCGGTACTCCTGTCGTTTTCCCTGCAATTGCCGTATGTGACGGTATTGCCATGGGGCATATCGGTATGAAATATTCTCTGGTAACAAGAGATTTGATTGCCGATTCCACGGAATGTATGGCAATGGCGCACGGCTTTGACGGTCTGGTGTGTATTCCGAACTGTGACAAAAACGTGCCGGGTCTTTTGATGGCTGCGGCAAGACTGAATATTCCCACAATTTTTGTATCCGGAGGACCGATGCTTGCAGGAAGAGTAAAGGGAGAGAAGCGAAGTCTGTCCTCTATGTTTGAAGCAGTCGGAAGTGTAGCTGCGGGAACAATGACCATGGACGATTTGGCAGAGTTTGAGGAAAAGGTTTGTCCTACCTGCGGTTCCTGTTCCGGCATGTATACCGCAAACTCCATGAACTGTCTGACTGAAGCGCTGGGAATGGGACTTCGCGGAAACGGAACCATTCCGGCAGTTTATTCCGAAAGAATCCGTCTGGCAAAACATGCAGGTATGAAAATTATGGAATTAGTGGAAAAAGATATTAAACCCCGTGATATTATGACGGAAAAAGCATTTATGAATGCTCTGACGGTAGATATGGCACTGGGCTGTTCCACAAATTCCATGCTCCACCTTCCGGCAATTGCCCATGAAGCAGGCGTGGATTTGAATCTGGATATTGCCAATGAATTATCTGCAAAGACACCGAATCTGTGTCATTTGGCGCCGGCTGGTCCGACTTATATGGAGGATTTAAATGAAGCAGGCGGCGTTTATGCGGTTATGAACGAATTGACAAAGAAAAATCTGCTTTATACCGATTTAATTACTGTTACCGGAAAAACAGTAGGCGAGAACATTAAGGGAGCAGTAAACAAAAATCCGGAGGTTATCCGTCCGGTAGAAAATCCTTATTCCGAAACAGGCGGTATTGCAGTGCTGAAAGGAAATCTTGCTCCGGATTCCGGTGTGGTAAAACGTTCTGCGGTTGTGCCGGAAATGATGGTACATGAAGGACCGGCAAGAGTGTTTGACTGTGAAGAAGATGCCATTGCAGCTATCAAAGGCGGTAAAATCGTAGCCGGTGATGTGGTGGTTATCCGCTATGAAGGTCCGAAGGGCGGACCCGGTATGCGTGAAATGTTGAATCCTACCTCTGCCATTGCCGGTATGGGACTCGGCTCCAGTGTAGCATTGATTACTGACGGACGTTTTTCCGGTGCTTCCAGAGGTGCTTCCATCGGCCATGTTTCACCGGAAGCAGCAGTTGGCGGACCGATTGCGCTGGTAGAAGAAGGAGATATTATCAGCATCAATATTCCGGAGAATAAACTGGAAGTGAAGGTTTCTGATGAGGAAATGGCAGCAAGAAAGGCAAAATGGCAACCAAGAGAACCGAAGGTTACGACCGGTTATTTAAGCCGTTACAGAGAACTTGTTACAAGCGGTAACCGTGGTGCTATTTTGGAAGTGCCGAAAAAATAAAAACAGAGAGAGGATAACGAAGATGCAGCTTACAGGGGCAGAAATCGTAATTGAATGTTTAAAGGAACAGGGAGTAGATACCGTTTTCGGATATCCGGGCGGAACCATTTTAAATATTTATGATGCGTTATATAAACATAGTGATGAAATTAATCATATTTTGACTTCTCATGAGCAGGGAGCAGCGCATGCTGCAGACGGTTATGCAAGAGCGACCGGAAAGGTAGGTGTTTGTCTGGCTACAAGCGGACCGGGAGCCACCAATCTCGTAACAGGAATTGCTACGGCCTATATGGATTCCGTCCCGCTTGTGGCAATTACGGCAAACGTGAATCTTCCGTTACTCGGAAAGGATACGTTTCAGGAAGTGGATATTGCGGGTGTTACCATGCCGATTACGAAGCATGGCTACATTGTGAAGGATGTAACCATTCTGGCCGATACGATTCGTAAAGCCTTTGAAATTGCAAGAAGCGGTCGCCCCGGACCGGTACTTGTGGATATTACGAAGGATGTTACAGCGAATTTGTGTGAATATACACCGGTAAAACCGGTATTACCGGAGCACAAAAAGACGTATTGCGATGAGGATATTGAGAAGGCACTGGAGCTTATCAGAGCAGCGAAGAAACCATATATTTATTTGGGTGGCGGAGCAATCATTTCCGGAGCAGAAGAGGAAGTCAGAACCTTTGCCAAAAAGATTGATGCGCCGGTCTGCGATACGCTTATGGGAAAAGGCGCTTTTGACGGACACGATGAGCTGTATACCGGTATGATTGGTATGCATGGTACAAAGACGTCCAATTTTGGTGTCAGCGAATGTGATTTATTGATTGCTCTGGGCGCAAGATTTTCCGATCGTGTAATCGGAAATCCGAATAAATTTGCAAGTAATGCAAAAATATTACATATTGATATTGATGCTGCGGAAATTAATAAAAATATCAAAACCGATGCAGCTGTCGTTGGCGATTTGAAAATGGTTTTGAAAGAATTAAATGCAAAACTGGAGCAGAGAAACAATGCAGAGTGGACAGCGCACATCAAGGAATTGAAAGAAAAATATCCTCTTAAGTATGATGACAGTCAGTTATCCTGTCCTTATGTTATAGAAGAATTGGACCGCATTACAGAGGGGAAAGCATTAATTACAACCGATGTAGGACAGCATCAGATGTGGGCGGCACAGTATTATAAATATTCCGAACCCAGAACCTTCCTTTCTTCAGGAGGACTCGGCACAATGGGTTATGGGCTTGGCGCATGCATCGGTGCAAAGATGGGAAGACCGGATAAAATCTGTGTAAATATTGCCGGAGACGGATGTTTTCGTATGAATATGAACGAGCTGGCAACGGCAAGCCGTTATAATATACCGATTATTCAGGTGGTAATAAACAACCATGTACTTGGTATGGTACGCCAGTGGCAGACACTGTTTTATGACCACAGATATTCCCAGACCGTGTTAAATGATGGTGTGGATTTCTGTATGGTGGCAAACGGTCTTGGATGTGAGGCAATCCGTGTAACGAAAAAGGAAGAACTTGCCCCTGCTTTTGAAAAAGCGTTGTCTTGCGGAAAACCTGTGCTTATTGAGTGTATGATTCCGGAGGATGATAAAGTATTTCCTATGGTTCCGGCAGGAGCGCCTATCAGTGACGCTTTTGACGGTGATGATTTGAAAGAGAAAGAAAAATAGGAACAAAAGCAGAAAACGATAATAGGATATTACCATGAGAAAAAAAGTTTTGATTGTTTTTACCAGTGTTTTTGTTTTATTGCTTCTGGTGGGAGGCTTTTATTTCGGTCTGGCAAAGTATTATGCAAAAGGTTTCTCTTTCGGAACGTGGATTAACGGGATTTACTGTACCGGAAAAAGCGTGGAAGAGGTGGAGAAAGAACTGAAAAGTCAGTTCGCGGTAACGGAGCTTGTACTTTCCTTTGAGGATGGGACAAAAGCGGCGATAGCCCTTGATGAACTGGAATACTCCATAGATTATGAGGAGGGACTGCAGCTGTTTTTGGAGCGGCAGAATCCCTATCTATGGATTTTGAATCTACAGAACGAAACACAGCTTCTGCCGGTTATTTCATACAATGAAGAAAAACTGACGGAAGCCATAGAGAATCTTCCGGCTGTAGCAAAGGCAGAAGAAAAGAAAGACAGACGGGTAGAAATCGTGAAAACCCAAAATGGCTATAAACTGGTGAATGAAAAAGAACATGTACTGGATGCAGTAAAATTAACGGAACAGGTGAAAAAAGCTCTAAAGGAGGGACCTTATGAAATTAAGGTAGAAGAAACCTGCTATAAGGATTTGACATTGACGGAGAAAGAGTCGGGAGAAGTTTTACTGTGGAATCAGGTGCAGGAGTTTCAAAACTGTAAAATCCGGTATGATATGGGGGACGAAATAGTTCCCATAGATGCAGCCGTTGTCTGTGAATGGATAGTTCTTGATGAAGAGGGAAACTTTTTGTTGGATGAAAACGGAAAGTTGCAGACAGATGAAAAAAAGATTAAGGAATTTATCGATAAACTTGCAGCAGAGTTCGACACGGTAGGCGCAGAGAGAAGTTTCCGGGCAACAAGAGGAGAAACGGTTACGGTTTGTGGCGGAACTTATGGTAATAAAATTGATAAAAAGGCAGAGACGTCTTATTTAACAGAGGCATTTTTAAGTAAAGCAGATGAGGTACATGTCCCAAAGTACACGCAGGAGGCGGTTGTACGGGGGAAAGAGGATATAGGAAATACCTATATTGAAATTGATATGACCCAACAGATGATGTACTATTATGTGGATGGGGAACTTTATGTGGAAACAGCGGTTGTTACCGGAAACACCGGCAGGAGAATGGGAACACCGGAGGGCACTTGTTTTGTATACGGCAAACAGAAAAATCGTGTGCTTCGGGGCCCGAATTATGCTTCTTTTGTGAATTTCTGGGTTCCGGTCAGAGGAAATATCGGCATTCATGATGCACCGTGGAGAAGTGAGTACGGTGGTGAAATTTATAAAACAAGCGGTTCTCACGGCTGCGTCAATACGCCTTATGATGAAATGGAAATAATCTATGACCGTGTGGAAATCGGCACGCCGGTAGTGATGTTTTATTAACAAGAGTTTATAATTTAATGTTTTATCACACTAAAGTGATTGACGAAAAGCATTTTTGTGGTTACAATGGAATTTATGTATAGACTAAATATATGAGGAGGAAACGAAAGTGTCCAGAGTGTACAATTTTTCAGCAGGTCCTGCAGTTTTACCTGAGGAAGTATTAAAAGAAGCTGCCGACGAGATGTTAGATTATAGGGGAACCGGAATGTCCGTTATGGAAATGAGCCATCGTTCCAAGGCTTATGATACGATAATTAAAGAAGCGGAAGCGGATTTAAGAGATTTAATGAATATACCTGATAATTATAAGGTACTTTTTTTACAGGGCGGTGCAAGCCAGCAGTTTGCCATGATTCCGATGAACTTGATGAAGAACGGCGTTGCCGATTATATTGTAACCGGACAATGGGCAAAGAAAGCATATCAGGAAGCTTGTATGTACGGAAAAGCGAATAAAATCGCATCTTCAGAGGATGAAACTTTTTCCTATATTCCGGATTGCTCGGACCTTCCGATTTCCGAAGACGCGGATTATGTATACATATGTGAAAACAATACGATTTACGGAACAAAGTTTAAAACATTACCGAATACAAAAGGAAAAACGCTGGTAGCAGATGTTTCCTCCTGTTTCCTTTCCGAACCGGTAGATGTAACAAAATACGGAGTGATTTACGGCGGTGTACAGAAAAATATCGGACCTGCCGGTGTAGTAATTGTTATTATCCGCGAAGATTTGATTACTGAGGATACATTGCCGGGAACTCCTACCATGTTAAAATATAAGACACATGCTGATAACGACTCTTTATATAACACACCGCCTGCTTACGGTATTTATATTTGCGGTAAAGTATTTAAATGGTTAAAGAAAATGGGCGGACTGGAAGTCATGAAGAAACGCAATGAAGAGAAGGCAAAGATTTTATATGATTTCCTTGACGAAAGCAAACTGTTCAAGGGAACCGTAAGAAAAGAAGACCGTTCTCTTATGAACGTTCCGTTCGTGACCGGAAATGAAGAATTAGATGCAAAGTTTGTAAAAGAAGCAAAAGAAGCAGGCTTTGAAAACTTAAAAGGACACAGAACCGTAGGCGGTATGCGAGCAAGTATTTATAATGCCATGCCGAAGGAAGGTGTAGAGAAGCTTGTAGAATTTATGAAGAAGTTTGAGGCGGAAAACGCATAACAATCAAAAGAAAGAAAAGGATGAAAAGTATGTTTCAGTATCATTGTCTGAATCCAATCGCACAGGTTGGGCTTCAAAATTTTACCGATAATTATGAGAAAACAGAGGATGTAAATAAAGCACAGGGAATTCTGGTAAGAAGTGCATCCATGCATGAGATGGATTTTTCTGATGAATTGCTTGCTATTGCCAGAGCAGGAGCAGGTGTCAACAATATTCCTCTTGATAAATGTGCGGAAAAAGGAATCGTTGTATTTAATACACCGGGTGCCAATGCAAACGGTGTAAAAGAGCTTGTTTTAGCAGGAATGCTTCTGGCTTCCAGAGACATTGTAGGCGGTATCAACTGGGTAGAGAGTGCAAAGGATGATGCTAATATTGCTAAAACAGCAGAGAAAGAAAAGAAAAATTTTGCCGGAACAGAAATACAGGACAAGAAGCTTGGTATTATCGGACTTGGTGCTATCGGTGTAAAGGTTGCAAATGTAGCAAAGCATCTTGGTATGGAAGTATACGGATATGATCCTTATGTGTCCGTAGATGCTGCATGGAATTTGAGCCGTGATGTTAAGCATGTTCTGAATGTGGAAGAAATTTATGAGAACTGTGATATTATCACAATTCATGTACCGCTTCTGGATTCTACCAAAGGAATGATTAATAAAGAGGCAATTGCCAAGATGAAGGATGGCGTAATTCTTCTGAACTTTGCCAGAGACTTGCTTGCAAACGAGGAAGACGTTCTGGCAGGAATTAAAGCCGGAAAAATACGTAAATATGTAACAGATTTTCCTAATCCTACAACTGCCGGTCAGGAAGGCTGTATTGTAATTCCGCACCTTGGAGCTTCTACAGAGGAATCGGAAGACAACTGTGCAAAAATGGCAGTAAAAGAGTTAATGAATTATTTGGAAAACGGAAATATCATCAACAGTGTAAACTATCCGAATTGTGATATGGGCGTATGTAATCAGGTGGGACGTGTCGCTGTTTTCCATAAAAACGTAGCCAATATGATTACCAAATTTACAGCATGCTTCGGTGATAATAATATTAACATTTCCGATATGATGAACAAATCCAAAGGGGAAGTTGCTTATACCATGCTGGATGTGGAATCCAAGGTTACACCGGAAATAGTTAAAACATTGGAAAATATTGAAGGTGTTTTCCGGGTTCGTGTTGTAAAGTAATACCTGTTACGGTAAGTATTGGAGCAGCAAAAGAATGACAAAAAAGAGAGACGATATTTTAGGGGAAGAACTGGATTTTGAAGATTGGGATGCGGATGCTGAAACTGAAACGGATGAAGCGGAAGAAACACATGGTAAACTTTCTATGATTATGCATCTTCTTATGGCAGTTGCAGCGATAGTTATTGTGGTTGTGATTGTAGCGGTTTTGATGCTGAAAAATAATCCGGTTACCTATAACGATATTGATGCTTCCGGTATTGAAGTGTCCGGAGTTTATCAAAGTATATTGGAGTGGGAACAGGAGCCGGACGGTAGTGCGGAACACTATGTAGAAGATAAAGTATCCATTACGGTTTTGACACAGGATTCCAAAGTACCTTCTGTTCTTTTGGAAGGAGTTCTTACGGAACTGCACGGTATGCAGGTATGTTTTTCCGAAGATAAGGGCAAAGGCTACTATGCTGCATGCTTTACAAGCGGAAATACAACATATCTTTTGGAATCGGAACAAATAAACAAAAAGCAGTTTACTAAGGCTGTAGAACAGTTTATTAAAGACCAGTATTAATAAAAGACAAGATAAATAAAAAGCGGTTATCCATTTTGGACAACCGCTTTCTATTTTTTATATAATAGGAAATTCCTCCTGCTGGAGGAATCTATAATAAAAATGCCC